>NZ_JAPJDO010000013.1 GCF_026242045.1 Mycobacterium pinniadriaticum | reverse complement strand
CACCTCCGCGGGTCGGCCCTTGGCTTTCGCAACCTCACCAACTACATCGCCCGATCACTACTGGAAACCGGCGGATTCAAACCCCAACTACACCGTCAATCATGAAGAGCCAGTTATCTGGCCGCCGCGGGCTGGGATGTCATCGGCGGTGTGCGCAGCGCGGCCGATGCCGAGGCGTTGTCGGCCCTGCCGAGGGTCAGTGCGGTCCTGCTCGACGTCACCGACGACGCCCAGGTCGCCGCGTTGGCCGACGCGTTGCCGGCTCGGCTCGACGCGTTGGTGAACAACGCCGGAATCGCCGTGAGCGGCCCGCTGGAAGCGTTGACCCCGAACGAGATTCGACACCAACTCGACGTCAACGTGATCGGCCCACTCACCGTCACGCAGGCGGTACTTCCGCTGCTGCGGGAATCCCGGGGGCGGATCGTGTTCATTTCGAGTGTCAACGGGAAGCTCTCGGCCCCCCTGATGGGCGCATACAGCGCGTCGAAGTTCGCACTCGAGGCGGCTGCGGACGCGCTGCGCGTCGAGCTGCGGCCGTGGCACATCGGCGTGAGTGTGGTCGAGCCCGCCCAAACCGACACCGACCTGTGGCGTGAGGCCGACCAAAGTATCGCCGACATGGAAGCCGCGATGGCGCCCCGACACCGTGCTCTCTACAGCAAACACGTTGCGGGATTGCGGAAGTCGATCCCGATGTCGCAGCGCCTGGCCGTGGATCCGGCGAAGGTCGCCAGGGTGGTGCATGAGGCGCTCACCGCGCGCCGCGCCCGTGCTCGTTATCCGGTCGGGGTGGCGACCGCGGTGCAGATGGCCTTGATGACCAAGGTGCCCACTTGCGTGCGCGACGTGGTATTGCGCCGGGTGCTCGGCCAGCCCTGACAGGGTTGGGCATGGCCCAATTCGTCAAACGAAACAGCGCCGCGCCGGCCGGCTTCTTTGCCTGCGAGGCAGCCGGTTTGGCGTGGTTGTCAAGCGCGCCGGGCGGTGTTCCGTGTGCACAGGTGGTGGACTACGACGACAGCAGCCTGACCCTGCAGCGGCTGCAGCCGACGGCGCCCAGTGCCGGCGTCGCCCGTTCGTTCGGGAGCCGGCTCGCACGCACCCACGATGCTGGTGCGCCGGGATTCGGTGCGCCACCGGACGGTTGGCTCGGGCCCGGGTTCTTCGGCCCCTGCACCATCCGCTACCGATGGCGTTGACGGCGTACCGAGGAGCTGGGGACCCCCTACGCCGATGAGCGACTGGCGCCCATGCTGGAGGGGGCGACCTGTGGAGTGGGAACGTGATGTGGACCGAAGCCGGTGCGGTGCTGATCGATCCCGCCGCACACGGCGGTCACCGCGAGACAGACCCCGCCATGCTCGCGCTGTTCGGCTGCCCGCACCTCGAAGTCGTCTGTGACGGATACCAGAGTGTTGCATCCGCTTCGTCCCCGGTGGCGCGAGCGCATCCCGCCGCATCAGGTGTACCCGTTGCTGGCCCATGTGGCGTTGTTCGGGTCGGGATACACCGCCGCGACCGTGCGCGCCGCGCGGGCGGCATTGGCGCTCAGCTGAATCCAAGCCAGGCGGGCAGGGCGCGCTCATGGGAGTCGCACAACACCTGCATCGTGTCGCACGAGCCTCTCGGCACACCGGCGCCGGCCCACATACCGCCGGTGTCGCGGCGCAGCACGATCGCCGAGGAGCCGCCGCCGTCGAGCAGGATTGCGGTGTCGCTGCCCAATCCGCGGAAGAGATCCTGGATCTGGTCCGGCGTATAGCTGCCGCCCTGGAAGATGTACATCTCGTCCTTGTCCCTGGCGTAGGCCAGCGCGGTGCGGGCGGCGCTGGGGCCGGGATCGTTCATCTGGCCGGTGTCCCCCGGTGCCAGCAGCTTGAGACCGCTGACCGCGGCAAACCGGGTGCCCTTGTCGAGCAACCCCTGGATCACCGGCGTCGCCGCGTCGTAGTCGTCGGGAGCCTTGGGGGTCACCAGGAACGGTGCGCCCGCGACGGGAAGAATCATCGTCGTCAGCGCGGTCCATACCTCGTCGCCGCCGGACAGTGCCTGCTTGCCCGCATAGGCGATGGTCCCGGTCACGGCGGCGTTGGCCCGACCCTGGCCTCTGGTGTTGTCGACGTACGCGCCCAGTGGCGAGCTGCACCCGGTCGACTTCCACGAGCCCGCCTGCTGCCCACGGACATCGAAGAAGTTGGCGTTGATGGCGATGGTCGGCTGTCCGAGCGCCTGCCAGGCCTGCAACGGGGTGTAGGTTTCCGACGCCTGCACCAGCCCTTCGCGGGTACGGGTGCCCGGCGTCCGTTCACAGCGGGCCTGGTAGCCGGTGTGGCTGTCGACCAGCAGGCGGGGTGTGAGCCGTTGAGAGGCGGCTTTGATGATCATCAGGTGGCCGCCGTTGGTCCGCTCGTACCAGTTGCCGTCGGCGCCCCGCATCGGCGCGGGGTAGCCTCCGCCGAAGTTGTAGACGAGGTAGCTGCCTCGCGTGGTCGCGATGGCCTGTGCCAGTTGCTCGCGGCCGTCAGCCGAGGCAGGCGGTATGCCGATGGTGGCCGCGAGCGTCAGGCAACTCACCGCGGCCATGGCGGCCGCAGCGAGGCTGCGCAACGTTGCGGCGACGGTTGGCACAGTTGCCCTTTCGTGACGGCGGGTGCACTACGGCACGTACCACAATATTCTCAGCAACCACACAGTCAACTTTGGTCACAATCGGGCCGCAGTTCGGCACCGGCCGCGTCACGACCTGCCCCGATGATGGGCCGAGGCGACAATTTGTCGGCTCCAGGACGGTTGTCCGCGCTGCGGGCGGGGAATCACTTCTTGGCACGGTGCCCGCCAGGGCCCGGCGGAACACGAGGAGCAGCAATGATCGGAACGATTATCGGAGCCATAGTCGTCGGACTGATCGTCGGCGCGCTGGCGCGGCTGGTGATGCCCGGCAAGCAGAACATCGGCGTCATCATGACGGTCCTGCTCGGCGCGGTGGGTTCGTTCCTGGGGGCGTGGATCACCTACCAGGTCGGATATTCCAACTCCAACGGCGGATTTGCGATCATCCCGTTCTTGGTCGGCATCGTCATCGCGGTGGTGCTGATCGCGATCTATCTGGGAATCACCGGACGGAGCAACCGAGTACACCACTAGGGGTCAGCGGCCCGGCGGCGCGACCCGGTACACCGCGCCGGCGTAATCGTCGGTGACGTAGACCGCGCCGTCCGGGCCGACCACAGCTGCCACCGGACGTCCCCAGCGCGTGCCGTCGACCTCCTGGAAGCCTCCGACCAGAGTCTGTTGCGGACCCAAAGTGCCGTCGTGCCAACCGAAGAACGAAACCTCGGGCGCCCGTGGCGGGGTACGGTTCCATGATCCGTGCACTCCCACCAGCGCACCCGACACGAATGGTTCGGGCAACTGACCGTCGATGAAACTCAAGCCCAGTGGCGCCGAATGCGCGCCGAGTGTCTGCTCCACCGGCGGCAGGCGGGCACAGTCCAGATGGCTGCCGTCAGCATTGGTCTGCACATCACGTACGAATGCCGGTGGACCATCGATGTCGGGATTGCAATAAGGCCAGCCCAATTCGCGTCCCTGCGTCAGCCGGGCGACCGACTCCGGCGGATGGTCATTGACATAGCCGGTCACCTTCCCGTAGGAGGGACCGGGTCGCGGATCGGCGATCTGATCGCGGTTGTTCACCGCGGTCCACACCGATCCGTCGGGGGCGATCGCCAGGCCGGTGCCGTTGCGTACACCGGTGGCGAAGACGGCAGGTGGACCACCGCTGGGAGGTATTCGCATGATCGTCGCGCGCGGGGGATCGGCCGTGCGGTCATCGGCGGTGATGTTCCCGGTGGAGCCGATCGAGAAGTACACCGCGCCGTCCCGGCCGATGGCCACACTCTTGAGGGCGTGGGCGTACGCCCCGCCGAGTTCCGGGCTGCGGGCATCGGGCAGGCCGCCTGCGACCACGCGCCGGGCGCCGACCCGGCCGCCGCCGTAGTCGAACGCGGCCACCTCGTCGCTTTCGGCCACGAACAGCGTTCCGTCGTCGAAGGCCAGGCCGTGGGGTTGATCCAGCCCGTCGAGCAGCACCGAGCTCTGCGCATGCGGTTGCGCGGAGGTCAGCCGGAGGATCTGGCCGGTCGCGGGTACCGAGACCAGCAGCGCGCCATCGGGTGTCCAGGTCGCCAGCCTGGCCTTGGGCACTCGGGCCCAGACCGACGCGGTCCAGCCCGGTGGCACCAGAACTCGGCGAGGTGTGTCGAATGGAGCGGCGTCCAGCCCGGTGGGGACGGTCACCACGACGGGCGCCAGCCCCGTCGGAGCACTGGCCGGCGGGGCCGGCGGAGTGGGGTGTCCGCAGGCCGCGGTCAGCAGCGCCGCGGCGACGCTAGCCCGCCAGCCCGGCATGCATCTCCCAGACGAGGATCTCCGCGGGGCTGGTGGCGGTCACCCGCTGGCCGCCCGCGGCGGTGAAGCGCACCGCATCGCCCTCGATCAGTTCTCCGGCGCCCTCCAGCCGCACCTGCCCACGTGGGACGAACAGGTGCAGGTAGGGGGCGTCCGGCAATTCGACGGTGTCACCGGGCTGCAACCGCGCACCGTGCAGGGCCGCGTAGCGGTTGCGGATCGCGATCGCCGTCTGGTCCCTGTGTTCGGGCATGCCCGAGGCGATCGTCACCAGGCCGCCGCGCAGCAACTCGTCGTCGATCTCCAATTGTTGGTAGCCCGGATCGATCCCCGACTCGTCCGGCACTACCCACATCTGAACGAAATGCACTGTTTCGCTGTGTGTTTCGTCTCCGGTGAGCGTCCAGGAGTCGTTCTTCTCCGAATGGAGGATGCCCCGGCCCGCTGACATCCGTTGGGCCAGGCCGGGATAGATCACACCCGAGTGTCCGGTGGAGTCCTGGTGCACCAGGGATCCCTGCAGTACCCAGGTGACGATCTCCATGTCGCGGTGTGGATGGGTGTCAAAACCCTTGCCGGGCTTGACGGTATCGTCGTTGTTCACCAACAGCAGACCGTGGTGTGTGTTCAGCGGATCGTAGTGGTGCCCGAACGAGAACGAGTGCTTGGAGTCCAGCCAATCGATCCTCGTCGCGGCGCGGTCGGCAGCACGTCTGACGTCGACGGTTGCGGCCATGTCATCACCCCTTTGGGTCCCTGCCAGCCTAGGTGGCGGGCTGCCTAGCGACAACATAGATGACGTGTCATGTATTCCGGTATGCTGACCCCATGGCGGGGCGCTGGCTGACCGATGACCAACAGCGGATCTGGCGCACCTATCTGGCGCTGGTCAGCCACCTGCAGACCGCGATGAATCGCCAGCTTCAAGCGCGGTGTGGGTTGTCACTGGCCGACTACGAGGTGTTGGTCGCGCTCTCGGAGCACGGGCCGACGCGGGTGCTCGAACTGGCCACGATGCTGGGTTGGGAGCAAAGCCGGCTGTCCCACCAGCTCAGTCGGATGCGGGCCCGCGACCTGATCGAACGGCGCGACAGCGCGCTCGACCGGCGGGGCGCGACCGTCGAGCTCACCGCCGCCGGCAGCGACGCGCTGAGTGCCGCCGCGCCCGACCATGCCGCGCTGGTCAGGGCGGTGTTGTTCGACGGGATGACGCCGGCGCAGATCCGCGGCTTCGATGAGGTCATCAGCACGGCGCTCGACCGGCTCGACTGATCCGTGCGCGCTAAAGCACCTCGGGCAGGCCGAATTTTGCGAACAGGCTGGTGTCGAGGAAGGCCACCACGTGCGAGATGCCGTCCGGGCCGAGGTCGAGCACGTGCAGCTGGAAGGGCACATGCCGGCCACCGGCGTCGGGCAGGCGCATGTACATCGCCGCGGCCGGCTGCCCGTTGGCGATCAGCGGCAGCAGCCGCATGTCGCCGGCGGCTTCGGCCGGGCAATTGTGGTGAATGAGGGCCCCGATGGCCGGGCCGCCCCGATACCACCCGTCGAACGGTGGCATCTCCCACACGGCTTCGGCGGTGAACATGTCCACCAGCCGCTCGATGTCGTAGTCCTCGAACGCCGAGATGTAGCGGGCCAGTTGTTCGCGGGCTTCGGCTGACTCCGGCGCGGAGAGCTGATCATCCTGGCTCGGCCCGACGGCATCGAGCTGCGCGCGGGCCCGTTGCAGCAGGCTGTTGACCGCGGCGACCGAGGTGCCGATGGCCCCGGCCACCTCGGCGGCCCGCCACTGCAGCACGTCGCGCAGCACCAGAACCGCTCGCTGCCGCGGCGAAAGATGCTGCAGTGCCGCGACGAAAGCCAACCGGACCGACTCCCGGGAGCCGACGATCACCGAGGGATCAGCCGGATCGTCGTGCAGCGTCTCGGGCAATGGCTCCAGCCACGGCACCTCCGCGCGTTCGATGAGCTCGTCGGTGGGTTGAGAACTCGGTGCGCCCAGCCCCGTCGGCAAGGGGCGACGTTGCCTGCCCTCCAGCGCGGTCAGGCAGGTGTTGGTGGCGATGCGATGCAACCAGGTGCGCACCGATGACTTGCCCTCGAAGCGGTCGTAGGATTTCCACGCCCTCAAGAAGGTCTCCTGCACCAGGTCCTCGGCGTCGTGCAACGACCCGGTCATCCGATAGCAGTGCGCGAGCAGTTCGCGCCGGTACGGCTCGGCTTGCGCCAGGAAGTCGCCCCGATCCGGGTCGGGTCCGCTATCGAGACTATGTGCGAGCACGCTCACACCGACCGAGCTTACGCACGGGCACCGACAGCCTTTCCTGATCGTCGAGATCGACACCATGGCTGTCGATCGGGGCCGGACCACGACCCTGGTGCCGGTCTCGGCGAGGGTCATGCTCTCGCTGTGCCCCGTTGCGGGGCTCCTCCTCGCGTTCCGCGCATCGTCGCCCCGCTACGCTGCCCTGATGGTCACGACGCGCACCGAGCACACGTTCGACGGGGTCGGCGGTGTCCGCATTGTCTACGACGTGTGGACACCGGACACGGATCCGCGTGGCGTCGTCGTGCTCGCCCACGGCCTCGGTGAACACGCCCGCCGCTACGACCACGTGGCGGAGCGCTTCGGCAAGGCCGGGCTCATCACCTACGCCCTCGACCATCGTGGGCACGGCCGCTCCGGCGGTAAGCGAGTCCGCGTCAAGTCCATGGACGAGTACACCGGGGATTTCGACACCCTCGTCAAGATCGCCGCCGCCGACCACCCGGGCCTGCCTCGAATCGTGCTCGGGCACAGCATGGGCGGCGGGATCGTCTTCGCTTACGGAGTCGACCAGCCCGGCGACTTCGACCTGATGGTGCTCTCCGGTCCGGCCGTCGCCGCCCAGGACGGGGTGTCCCGCGGCAAGCTGCTGCTCGGCAAGGCGGTCGGCTCGCTGCTGCCGGACCTGCCGGTCGAGGAACTCGACGCCAACGCCATCTCCCGCGACCCCGAGGTGGTGGCCGCCTACCACGCCGATCCGCTGGTGCATCACGGCAAGATCCCCGCGGGTATCGCCAAGGCCCTGGTGACGGTCGGCGAGACCATGCCGCAAAAGGCGCGCCGGCTCAGCGCGCCGCTGCTGGTGGTGCACGGCGCCGAGGACGCGTTGGTCCCGGCCGGCGGCAGTGAACTGCTCGTCGATTGTGTCGGCTCGGCCGACGTGCACCTCAAGGTCTATCCGGAGCTCTACCACGAGGTGTTCAACGAGCCCGAGCGCGACCGCGTGCTCGATGACGTCACCGCCTGGATCGAGGCCCGGCTGTGAGGTTGCGCCGTCGCGTCGCCCTGGTCGCGATGGCGTTGCTGCTCGTGGCCGGCTGCTCGTCGCACGGCGAATCGTCCAACGCCTGGGTCGAGGACGAGGTGACGTTCGTCGCCGACGGGCTGACCGTGCACGGCACCTACCGTCACCAGCACGGCGATCAGCGAGAGCCGGCGGCGCTGTTGATCTCGGAGAGCGGGCGCACCGACCGCAACGGCGACAACAACGTCGCCGGGCCGATCGGCAATATGCGTCAGCTCGCCGAGTACCTGTCCGATCACGGGGTGGCCTCACTGCGCTACGACAAGGTCGGGACCGGCCAGACCGGTCTCGGCCCGTACGCCGACCACCCGGCGGATGTGGGGAGCGCGGTCTACACCGCCGGGGCGAAGTCCGCGGTGCGGTTCCTGGCGGAGCAGCCCCGGACGGACTCCGACCATATTTCGGTCTACGCCCTCGGTGAGGGCACGATCCACGCGATGGCGCTGGCCGACGACACGTCTACCGACGCCCCCAGGATTCATTCGCTGGGTCTGTTGCAGCCGCTGGCGGGCCGCTACCTCGACCTCATCACCGATCGGGTCCGAACCGACATGGCCGCCGCGGTGAAGGGCGGGCAGAAGACCCAGCAGCAGGCCGACCAGGTGATCGGCGAGTGGAACGCCGCCGTCGAGCAGGCTCGTACCAAGGGAACGGTGCCGGCCAAGCTGCCCGAGAGCCTGAGCGCAATCCTCAACCCCGGCAACGTCAAGGCCGTCGTCGAAGCCGACGCCATCGACCCGCTCGAGCTGGCCGCCCGTATCCCCGCCGGCACACCGGTGTTGGTGACGTGCTCGGATTCCGACGGGCAAGCCAACTGCGCGAATATGAAGCCATTCACCGACGCGCTGGCCCACACCTCGTTGACATTGGTCACGCTCAAGGGGGTCAACCATGTGTTGCGCGACGACCCGACGGATAACGTCGGCAATTACGCCAAGCCCGGCCCGTTGTCGCCGCAGCTGACCGCCGCGCTCGATACGTTCGTCGGCCAATAGCGGTCGCGGTCGTGCCGGTGCACCGATGTCACCGGCCTGAGCTAGGTTGCCAATCGTGACCGACGACAAGATGCTGGCGCGGATCGCGGCGCTGCTGCGCCAGGCCGAAGGCACCGACAACGTCCACGAGGCGGAAGCATTCATGGCCGCCGCCCAGCGGCTGGCCACCACGACCTCGATCGATCTGGCCGTCGCGCGTGCTCACTCGGCGACAAGGACCGCCGCGCAGGTGCCGACCCAGCGGACCATCACCATCGGGGAGCCCGGCGCCCGCGGGCTGCGCACCTACGTGCAGCTGTTCGCGGGCATCGCCGCGGCCAACGACGTGCAGTGTGATGTCGCGTCGAACTCGACCTTCGTCTACGCCTACGGGTTCACCGAGGACATCGACGCCAGTCATGCCCTGTACGCCAGCCTTGTCGTTCAAATGGTGCGGGCCTGCGACGCGTATCTGGCCACCGGAGCGCACCGGCCCACGCCGACGATCACAGCGCGGCTCAACTTCCAGCTGGCTTTCGGCGCTCGTGTCGCCCAGCGCCTCGCCCGGGCGCGCGACGAGGCCCGGCAGGAAGCCACCCGGGATCGCAAGAAGGCCCCCGGGACCGCGGTTGCCCTGCGCAACAAGGAACTTGAACTGCGCGACCACTATCGCCAGAATTCCAAGGCACGCGGTACCTGGCAGGCCAGCCGGGCCTCGGCGGGGTATTCTTCGGCCGCCCGGCGTGCGGGGGACCGGGCCGGTCGGCAGGCGCGGCTGGGTTCCAGCCCCGAGCTGCCGGGGTCGCGGACCCGGCTGCCGAGGTGACGCAGCGCGATAGCCAACGCTCCCGCGTCTACGCTGCCGAGGAGTTCGTTCGGACGCTGTTCGACCGTGCTGCCCAACACAGTTCACGCGCCATCGAGTTCTTCGGTGCTCAGTTGACGCTGCCCCCGGAGGGCCGCTTCGGGTCGACGGAGTCGGTACAACGTTATGTCGATGAAGTCCTGGCGCTACCCGCGGTGGCCGCGCGCTGGCCGGCGCCTGGTCCGCTGACGGTGCGGCCCCGCAGAGCCGCCGGCGCCGCTCATTACGAAAACTGCGACGGCACAGGCATCATCGCCGTTCCTGACCGGGATTCAGCCGACTGGGCCATGCGGGAGCTCGTTGTGCTTCACGAGATCGCTCATCATCTGACTCCCACCGGCCCGGCCCACGGACCCGATTTCGTTGCGACCTTCTGCGACTTGACGGCAATGGCGATGGGGCCCGAGGCCGGCTATGTGCTTCGCGTCGTGTACACCAAGCAGGGTGTGCGGTAGCTGCCATTGCCGGCCGTTGCCGGGCCATCAAGCGAAAGATCGATCCCGACAACCTGTTCCGGGTCCACCACGGGGTCGGCAGTGAATAGCCTCAGCCGTAGAGGGCTGCGGCGAGTCCGACCAACCCCTCGGAAAACGCACCATCGTCGAGGATAATGAAGCGATGCGCCGTGAAGTGACGACCATTGCGGATCTCCGCACGATCGTCGGCGAACCCGACACCTACGTCACGAACAAGGTGAAGGACCGGCTCTCGCCCGTGCAATGCGATTGGTTGGCCCATTCACCGCTGGGGTTCGTCGCCACGACGGACGGACACGGTCGCGTGGACGTTTCTCCGAAAGGTGACCCACCCGGATTCGTGCACGTCATCGACGACCGGACCATCGCGATCCCGGATCGCACCGGGAACAAGCGTGTCGACGGATACCTCAACGTCCTGCAAAACCCCCAGGTCGGGACCTTGTTTCTGATCCCGGGGCGCGGTGACACCCTTCGGATCAACGGACGAGCGCGCATCCTGGCCGACGCCGAGTACTTCGACGCGATGACCGTGCAGGGTAAGCGGCCGCTGCTGGCGATGGAGATCGGTATCGAGGAGGTGTTCTTCCACTGCGCCAAGGCGTTCCTGCGGTCTGATGCCTGGAAGCCCGAGACGTGGGATCCGACCGCGTTACCCAGCGTGGCCCAGCTGGCCAAGTCGTTGCGGTGGGACTGGACCGATGCCCAGCTCGAAGAGCGCTACAACGAAGACACCATGCGAGGTTCGCTCTACTAGCCGGCCGGCGCGACCCCGACCGGCAGCGCGTTGAGCACCGCGGTGCCCGACAACGGATCCAGCAGGGTGCCGTCGTTGAGGTTGTTGACGTTCACCCCCGGCTCTCGCGCC
Organism: Mycobacterium pinniadriaticum; assembly: GCF_026242045.1. Taxonomy (GTDB): domain Bacteria; phylum Actinomycetota; class Actinomycetes; order Mycobacteriales; family Mycobacteriaceae; genus Mycobacterium; species Mycobacterium pinniadriaticum. Next base: position 136,672 of record NZ_JAPJDO010000013.1, on the reverse strand, counting down.
GCGACCCGCATCCGGGTGCCCGGCTCGGTGTGACCCCACCCGTGTGGCAGTGACACCACGCCCGGGCGGATCGCGTCGGTGATCTCCACGGGCACTTCGAGTTTGCCTCCGGGTCCGGTGACCACCGCGACGTCGCCGAGTCCCAGACGTGCGGCGTCGTCGGGGTGGATCTGCAGCGTGCAGCGGTTGGTTCCGCCGGACAGCGCCGGCAGGTTGTGCATCCAGCTGTTGTTCGAGCGCAGGTGGCGGCGGCCGATCAGCAGGAATCCCGGTTCCGGGGTCAGTGACGCCAGCAGTCTCGGGATGTCGGCGAGGATCGGGTCGGGGTCCAATTCGACAGTCCCCGAGGGTGTTCGGAGAACCTCGGGAATACGGGGGACGAGTGCTCCGAGGTCCACCCCATGGGGGGCGTCCTTGACCCGCTGCAGGGTCAGGCCGTCCGGGTTGGTGCCGAAGCCGTCACCGAACGGCCCGAGCCGCAGCATCATGTCCAGCCGACGTTCGTAGCCCCGGCCGTCGGGCAGCATGGCGGTCAGCTCTTCGACCGCGCGGCCGGCGACTGGCGAGTGCTCGTCGGCGACCTCCTTGCCCAGTGTGGACCCGATCACCTGGTCGTCCACCAGTTTCGGGTCGGCGTCGGGGCCCATCCCGAGCACGATCAGAGCCAGTCGGGACAGGATCTCGCACTCGTCTGGCCGCCCGTCCGGCAGCGGCAGCACCGGCGGGGAGAACCTGGCGTTGTTGCGCACTACCGCGCCGCTGAGGGCGATGTCGAAATGTGCTGCGCGAGAGGGTGGGGGCGGGGGCAGGATCACATCGGCATGGCGGGTGGTCTCGTTGAGGTAGGGGTCCACCGAGACCATGAACGCGACACTGGCGAGGGCATCGGCCAGGCGGGCGCCGTCCGGCGCCGACAACACCGGATTACCGGCGATGGTGATCATGGCGCGGATCTGACCCTCGCCGGGGGTTTCGATCTCCTCGGCCAACGCGACCGCGGGCAGCTCGGACAACACCTCGCGGTGACCGGAGACCCGGCTGCGCCAGCGGCCCGTCGCGAAACCCCGGCCGGGTCGGGCCGGGCGGGGGGCCGCGGCGATCGGTGAACTGGCGAACATGGCCCCGCCGGCTCGGTCCAGATTGCCGGTCAGGATGTTCACCACATCCACCAGCCAGCTGGTGATGGTGCCGAACTCGACGGTCGACGTGCCGATGCGGCCGTAGACCGCCGCGCTCGGTGCGGCGGCGATTTCGCGTGCCAGGGTGCGGATTTCCTCGGCGTCCACCCCGCAGTACCGGGCGACCGCGTCCGGCGGGAAGTCCAGCGCCGCCGCCCGCACCCGATCCAGCCCCGACACGTGGTCGGACAACCGGCCCAGGTCGACCAGATCCTCGTCGAAAAGGACATGCACGATGGCGAACAACAGCGCGGCATCCGAACCCGGGCGGACGGCCAGATGGCGGTCGGCCCGTTCGGCGGTCCGGGTGCGGCTGGGGTCGATCACCACCAGCTTGCCGCCACGGCGGCGCAGCGCTTTGAGTTTGCCCGGGAAATCGGCGGCGGTCGCCAGAGAGCCGTTGGACACCAACGGATTTCCACCGATCACGACGAGGTAGTCGGTGCGGTCGAGGTCGGGGATGGTGAAGGCCAGCGGATTGCCGTACAGGTAGCCGCAGGACACGTGTTTGGGCATCTGATCCAGGGTGCTCGCGGAATACACCTGGCGGGTGCCCAGCGACTTGATGACCACCGGCCCGTAGAGCGCTCCGGCGATGGTGTGCGCGTTGGGGTTACCGAGGTATACCGCCACCGACGGGCTACCGGTGTCGGCGATGACGCGCTGCAGACCCTCGGCGGCCGCGGCGAAGGCCTCCGGCCAGGTGGCTTCGACCAGTTCGCCGTCGCGGCGTACCAGGGGGTGTTGCAGCCGGTCGGGATCGTTGTCCAGTTCGGCGAAGCTGGCGCCCTTGGGACAGATGAAGCCGTGACTGAAGACGTCGTCACGATCGCCGCGGGCCGACACCACCCGGTCGTCGTCATCGATGGTGAGGACCAGCCCGCAGGTGGCCTCGCACAGCGGACAGATACGCAAAGCGGTGCGGCTCATGTCTGCCACTGTGCTCCGCGGGCCGACCCGCTGGCAAGGTCAGCCTGACCAGACCGGCGAGTCCAACGCCGACCGCAGCGCGGTGACGATGCGGTCGGCGTGTTCACGGAAACGGTCGGTCGGTGCGGGCACCGAGATGGCGACGATGTTGCCGCCGGCGGCCCGCCCCGCGATCCCGGCTGCCGAGATGCCATCGGTGTGTTCATCCCGGTCGAACGCGACCCGATCGGTCCGGACCTGGCTGATCTCGGCACGCACCCGGTCGGCCGCGGCCGGGTCGAGGCAGGCCAGCGCCGAATCGACGCCCGCATCGTCGAACAACGCCAGCGCGGCCTTTCCGTTGGCGGTGTCGTACAGGGTGAAGCGTCCCCCGATGGCTGAGACCGCGCGCAGCCGATGCGGTGATTCGATCTGATCGATGAACAACATCTGACCGCCGCGGTACACCGAGAGGTCCGCGGTCTCGCCGGTGGCCTCGGCCACCCGTTCCAGGGTCGGCCGGAACGCCGAGGTGATCTGGGCGGCGTTGGCGTTGGCCAAGCCGAGCAGCCGCTCGCCCAAGACGATTCGACCGTCGTCGTCCACCGTGGCGAATCCCACCTCGACTAGACCGACCAGCAGCCGCCGCGTCGTCGACTTGGCCAAACCCAGCCGGCCGTGCAGGTCGACCAGCCGTAGTCGGCCGGGAGCGGTAGCGATTTCGTCGAGCGCGGCCGCCGCGCGGCGCAGGACCTGAATGCCGTCGTCACGAGCGCTCGGTGCGCGACCCTCGCCGACAACGGAAATTTTCGGATCTGCCATCTCGTCGTCCCTTCCCTCCGCGTACCCACCCAGCGTAGTGTGCCGCATTACGGACCATTGAGATCCGCAATACGAATTAGAGGAGGCTTTTGTGGGGTCACTTCCTGAGGGCCGGCATTTCTTCCGCGGCGACGACGGATATGGGGATGCGCGCCGCGCGACGGTGTGGAACCAGCGTGTGCCCGACCGCTATCCGGATGTCATCGTCCAGGCGGTCGACAGCGACGACGTCGTCGCCGCCGTGCGCTACGCCAAGACCAACAACAAGCAGGTCAGCATCAAATCCGGCGGGCACAGCTGGGCCGCGAGCCACCTGCGCGACGGCGCAGTGCTGCTCGACATGAGCCGGGTCGATCAGACCAGCATCGACGCCGAGGCGATGACGGCGGTGGCCGGGCCCGGCAAGGGCGGCAGTGTGTTGGCCGCCGAGCTCGACGCGGCGGGATTGTTCTTCCCCGCCGGACACTGCAAGGGGGTGTGCATCGGCGGCTATCTGCTGCAGGGCGGCTACGGCTGGAACAGCCGGGTCGTCGGTCCGGCCTGCGAGAGCGTGATCGGGCTGGACGTGGTGACCGCCGACGGCGAAAAGATCTACATCGACGCCGACAACCACCCCGACCTGTACTGGGCCGCCCGCGGCGCCGGACCGGGCTTCTTCGCGGTGGTCACCGGGTTCCACCTCAAGCTCTACAAGAAGCCGGCCGTGCTGGGCAGCAGCTTCTACGCATATCCGATCGAGCTCGCCGACGAGGTCTTCACCTGGGCGCGTGGAATTTCCGCGGAGGTCGACCGCCGGGTCGAGTTGCAGATCGTTGCCACCAGCAGCGTGCCGAACGCGGGCATCGACCGGCCCGCCATCGTGATGGCCTCACCGGTGTTCGCCGACACCGAGGCCGAGGCGAAGGAGGCGTTCGGCATCCTCGACCGATGCCCGGTCGTCGACAAGGCGCTGGCCGCGTTTCCGTATGCACCGATGGGCCTGCCCGATTGGTACACCGCGGTGATGAGCAACTACCTCGCCGACCACCGATACTCCGCGGACAACATGTGGACCAACGCCTCGGCCGCCGAACTGATGCCGGGCATCCACCGCATCCTGAATACCTTGCCGCCGCATCCGTCGCACTTCCTGTGGCTGAACTGGGGTCCATCGCCGCAGCGCCAGGACATGGCCTACAGCCTGGAAAGCGAGATCTACCTCGCGCTGTATGCCGGCTGGATGGATCCCGCCGACGACGACAAGTACGGCGACTGGCCGCGCTCCAACATGGCCGCGATGGCGCCGCTGGCCACCGGAATTCAACTGGCGGATGAGAATCTGGGCGCCCGGCCGGCGAAGTTCGCCACCGATGACGCCATGGCCAAACTCGACCGGGTGCGAGCCGCCTACGACCCCGACGGGCGGTTCCACAGCTGGATGGGCCGACTCTGATGGCCGACACCTATCTGGGCTACCGCCCCGGCGACGGCGATACCGCGTGGGGCAAGTACTTCAACCCGCAGATGGCCGAGTTACCCCGGCATGCCGTCGTGGCGCTCGAGCACGGGCCCCAAGCCGATCAGACCATGCTCGGATTCGATGCTGCGGCAACCCTTGTCGACGACGGGTACCAGCAGACCGAGAACGGCTACGGCACCCTTCGCGGCGGCGGGTTCCACGTCGCGATCCGCACCGACATGCCCGATGTCACACCGGCGATGTGGGACTGGTGGTTCGGCTGGCACGGCAGCGACTCGACGCGGTACAAGCTATGGCATCCGCGTGCGCATGCCTCGGCGCACTGGGGCGACGGCGAGGTGGGCTCCGGTTACGTGGGGCGGACCTCGATCATCGAGGAGTACCTGGGCTCGGCATACGCCAAGGCGGCCATCCAATTCCTCGAACCGTCCGCCCTGGGCATCGACGTGGCCGCGCTCGGCGCCGACGTCGCGGTCTGCGCCCGGCTGGGATCCAGCGAGGTGCCGGTGGACATCGGCTGGTTCATCCACCACGTCCGGGCCACCCCCGGCGGCGCCGAGATGCGGTCTCGGTTCTGGATGGGCGGGCCGTACATCGGAGTGCGCCGCGGCAACCGGCTCGCGGATTCGGTGATCCGTCCGATCGCCGCGCATCAGCTCCCGGAGCCGCGGGACCTGCTGGTGCATTGCGCGCAGGAGATGAACCACCTGGCCGCGATCCTGCCGGCAATCCATGGCGAGTTCGCTGCCTCCTGATCGACCAGGGTGCCGCGCACGGACATTGCCAATTCCCCGCCGCCGCGCAACAGAGGGGTTATGTTCCTGAGAGCAGCCTGAGAATTCGGCCGAAGGGGCGGGGAAATGGTAGCTGTGGCACTGTTGAGCAGGATCCGGCGCGGATCGAAGGTCGGGACCAGGAAGGCCGCGCTCGTCGGCGCGGCCGCGGCGACGGCGGTGGCCATGGCGATGGGTACCGCGGCGACACCGGTGGCGCCCGCGGCAAACGCGTTGACCCTGGACACGACGACCACCGGACCGTTGCTGTGGGCTGTCTCCGCGCTCGGGGTCGACAGCATCACCATCCCCAACGTGCCGGTGGTGGGATCGATCACGCTCAACCTGGGCTGGACCAATTCCGAGCCGGCCAACCTCAACGACGTGATCAATGCAGCCACCTTCGGCCCGTTCGTCCTGGGGACCGCGAGCCGGCCCAACGTCCTGGCCAGCAACGCCACCGGGCCGCTGCTGTTCGCCTCGGGAACGGCCGTCCCGAACGCGATCGCCACCTACCAGGCGCTGTTGTCGAGCGCCGGCGGTGACACCCTGCCCGGATTCAGCCCGCTGGTCGCGGCGGGCAAGGTCAGCTCGATCACCGGCCAGCCCTGCTCATCGGGCATCACCTGTGTGCAGGGCACCAATGCCACCAACCTGGCGATCGGGCTGCTGCGCAACCCGGAAACGCCCAACGGGGGTCTCTACGCGCGCTTCGCGCCGATCCTGAATCTGTTCGGCATCGACCCGGTCAGCCCGGACGCCGGTTCCGCGTCGAGCACCGGTATCAGATTCAGCGCGGCGTTCGTCAATGCCGCGCTCGGATACGACATGCTGTCGGATTTTCCGGAAACGTTGAATCCGTTCTCACTGGCCAACTCGGTGCTGGCGACGGTGCTGCCGACGTATCTGGCCGGCGGCGTCCAGATGCAGGGCACCGACCTCAACACGATCGAAAACAACCTGATCGCGCTGGCGACCCTGGGGACGGTCAGTACCACCTACAGCACGCTGGTCCCCAACGACCTGCCTCTGCTGGAGCCGCTGCGCCTGCCGTCGCGAATCCTCAACGCCGCCTTCGGTGCTCTAGGGGTTCCGATCAAGCTCGGCACCCCGCTGGCCGACGCCCTGCAGCCGGCGTTGGAGATCCTGGTCAACACCGGGTACACCGACGTCCAGACACCGAGCGAGGGCGGTACCTACAACCGGACGTATGACCAATCGGGGCAGTACGTTCCGTACCTGTCGCAGGCGACGCTCACCCCGCAGGAGTGGGCTGCGGTTCCCGGTGACGTGGTCAAGGCGCTGTTCACCGGCGTCAAAGACGTGCTGACCGGGCAGCCCACCACAGCGTCCGACTCGGAGGAATCGCCTGCCGCACAGACGGTATCGGTCGCCGCCACCCCCAGGACAACGAAGACGGCCGCCAGCGCCAATTCGGCCAAGCCTGCCAAGAAGTCCCGCTCGGCTGCGAGCAGCCACAAGTCGGGTCACAAGGCCTCGGCGCACAAGGGCGTGGGCGGATCGAAGCGGGCCGCCAGCTGAGCCCGCGCTGGCCGCTGAATGTCCGCGAGTTCGAGCGGACGGCTCTCCGGCGACCACGATGTCTGTCGGAAACGCGATATCAGTGGTGATATCACGTTTCCGGCACACCACATCATCCGGACGGAGCCGCCGAGCATGTGACCACCACTCGATATGTGACGGGCCGGCCGCCCTGGTGCACAACGATCTCACCGGCATCTTTGGACCCAAGTCGGCGGGTCAATCGAAGACTTCGAGTGTTCCAATCCTGGACGGCGGCGCGCAGTGCCTGGCCGGGGTGCCGGAGAGTCAGGTAACTCAGCACCGTCGCTCCGAATGCAGCGCCGTGACCCTGCCCGACGAGTGCGGGATCCATGCCCATGCCGACATCGAGAATTCCCGGCTCCTCGGTCATTCCTGGGACACGCGCTGCGATCCCGGTGCAGCAGAATCCGATTAGCGTCTGATCAGAGGTCACCGAGTGGTAAGACGCCAAGCGATCGAGGAGCGGCTGCGCAGAGTCGAGGTCGTATACCGCCCACGCACCGTCGTAATGCCAGGTTGCTATCAGCCCGGCCTGGGCAACCGTCATCGCACGAACGTGCAAGACCTAACCGCAGACCGCCCCGTTGGCGGCCGAGCCGACCAGCTTGCGGTACTTGGCCAGCACGCCGGTGGTGTACTTGGGTGCCGGCGGGGCGAAGCCCTTCCTGCGGGCCTCGAATTCGTCGGCGTCGACCAGTACGTCGAGGGTGCCTTGGCCGACGTCGAGGCGGATCCGGTCACCGTCGCGCAGGAAGGCGATGGGCCCGGCGTCGACGGCTTCCGGCGCGATGTGACCCACGCACAGGCCGGTGGTGCCGCCGGAGAATCGGCCGTCAGTCATCAGCAGGACATCCTTACCCAGCCCGGCGCCCTTGATCGCGCCGGTGATCGCCAGCATCTCGCGCATACCGGGACCCCCCTTGGGACCCTCGTAGCGGATGACGACGACGTCGCCGGCCACGATGGTGCCGTCCTCGAGTGCGTCCATCGCGGCGCGCTCACCGTCGAAAACTCGTGCGGTGCCTTCGAACACGTCAGAGTCGAAGCCCGCCGACTTGACCACCGCGCCTTCGGGAGCCAACGAGCCGTGCAGGATCGTGATGCCGCCGGTCGGGTGGATCGGATTGCTGAGCGCGCGCAGCACCTTGCCGTCCGGGTCCGGGGGCGCGATGTGGGCGAGGTTGGCCGCCATGGTCTGTCCGGTGACCGTCATGACGTCACCGTGCAACAGCCCGGCATCCAGGAGCGCCTTCATGATCACCGGCACGCCACCGATGCGGTCGACGTCGAACATGACGTGCTTGCCGAACGGCTTGACGTCGGCCAGGTGCGGCACCTTGGCGCCGATCCGGGTGAAGTCCGCCAGGTCCAACGTGACGCCCGCCTCGTGTGCGATCGCCATCAGGTGCAGCACCGCGTTGGTGGATCCGCCGAACGCCATCACCACCGCGATCGCGTTCTCGAACGCTTCCTTGGTCAGGATGTCGCGAGCGGTGATGCCCCGGCGCAGCAACTCCACGACGGCTTCGCCACTACGCCGGGCGTAGCCGTCCCGGCGGCGGTCGGTGGCCGGCGGAGCGGCACTGCCCGGCAGCGACATGCCCAGCGCTTCGGCGGCGCTGGCCATGGTGTTGGCGGTGAACATGCCGCCGCAGGCGCCCTCGCCCGGACAGATCGCCCGCTCGATGGTGTCGACATCATCGCGCGACATCAGCCCGCGGGCGCACGCGCCGACCGCCTCGAAGGCGTCGATGATCGTGACGTCCATCTCGGTGCCGTCGGACAACTTCGCCCGGCCCGGCAGGATCGAGCCTGCGTAGAGGAAGACCGCGGCGAGATCGAGTCGCGCGGCCGCCATCAGCATGCCCGGTAGCGATTTGTCGCAGCCGGCCAGCAGCACCGAACCGTCGAGGCGCTCGGCCATCATGACGGTCTCCACGCTGTCGGCGATGACCTCACGCGACACCAGCGAGAAGTGCATGCCCTCGTGACCCATCGAGATGCCGTCGGAGACCGAGATCGTGCCGAATTCCATCGGATAACCGCCGGCGGCGTACACGCCGTCCTTGGCGGCCTTCGCCAGCCGGTCCAGCGAGAGGTTGCACGGGGTGATCTCGTTCCACGACGACGCCACCCCGATCTGCGGTTTGGCGAAGTCCTCGTCACCCATGCCTACCGCGCGGAGCATCCCGCGGGCGGCGGCCTTCTCCAGACCGTCGGTGACGTCACGACTGCGGGGCTTGAGATCGGGCGTTTGGCTCACCGGTCAAGTATGCCGTCGTCGCGGGTGGTCACCAAATTACTTTTAATACCCCCAAGGGGTATTACGGTACGGTGTGCTGATGATGTCCACCAGCCGCCGCATCGTCGCGGCCGCCACCGCCCTGGCCGCTATCGCCGCCGGGTCCGCCTGCAGCACGCCCGAGGACCACTCTCCGCCCGCCACTTCGACCACCGCCAGCGAGACGGTGGCCGCGCACAACGCGGACGACATCATGTTCGCGCAGATGATGATCCCGCATCACCAGCAGGCGGTGGAGTTGTCGGCACTGGCACCTGCGCGCACCACCAATCGGGAGCTGCTCACCCTGGCGTCCAACATCTCGGCCCAACAGCAGCCCGAGATCAACGCGATGAAGGCGCTGCTGCTGCAATGGGACGTCGACCCCAACGCCATGCCCGACCACGGCGGACACGGCGGACACGGCGGCGCGATGCAAGGAATGATCGACGACGCGACGATGGCCAAACTCGAGTCGCTCGAGGGTCCCGCGTTCGACACACTGTGGCTTCAAGCGATGATCAGCCATCACCAAGGGGCCGTCGAGATGGCCAAGGCCGAGATCGCCAACGGGCGGAGCGCCGACATGACCGCGATGGCCAAGAGCATGGTGACCGCGCAGGAGGCCGAGATCAATCAGATGAAGCAGATGCTTGGAGGGTAAATGACCGGCGCACATGGGTATTCGGCGCGCAAGGAGAACTATGCCAAGCGCCTACGCCGGATCGAGGGTCAGGTCCGCGGTATCGCCAAGATGATCGACGAGGACAAGTACTGCATCGACATCCTCACCCAGATCAGTGCGGTCAACAGCGCGCTGCAGTCGGTGGCGCTGGGTCTGCTCGAAGAGCATCTCAACCACTGCGTCACGCACGCGGTCGCCGAGGGCGGCGAGGAGGCCGACAAGAAGCTGGCCGAGGCGTCGGCGGCGATCGCCCGGTTGGTTCGCTCCTGACGCTGACCGTCTGAAGGTCGGCCCGTGCAACACCGGGCAACGTCAAGCCGATTGTGCGCGGCAGCCGATACCGTGATGGCGTGCCCTCAGTGCCGAATCGCACCGGCCCATGGACACCGAGGGTAGCGACGGCGCTGGCCGTCCTGGCGGCCGCGGCGTTCGTCTATGTCACCGCGGAGATCATGCCGGTCGGGGCGCTGCCGGCCATCTCCCGCGACCTGCATGTCAGCGAGGCTGTGGTCGGCACTCTGCTGGCCAGCTACGCGTTGGTGGCGGCGGTGGCCACGATGCCGCTGGTGCGCTGGACGGCGACCTGGCCGCGGCGCCGTACCCTGCTGTGGACGCTGGCCTGCCTGTCGGTGTCGCAGCTGATCTCGGCGCTGGCCCCGACGTTCGAGGTGCTGGCGGTCGGCCGGATCCTGTGTGCGCTGACCCATGGGCTGATGTGGTCGGTGATCGCCCCGATCGGGGCGCGCCTGGTGCCACCCAGTCACGCCGGCCGAGCCACCATGGCCGTCTATGTCGGCACCGGGCTGGCCCTGGTGGTGGGCAGTCCGCTGACGGCGGCGTTGAGCCAATTGTGGGGCTGGCGGTTGGCGGTCGGGGCCATCACCGTCGCCTCGCTGGTGGTGCTGGTGGCCGCGCGGATCGCGCTGCCCGTGATGGCGGTGACCGGCGCGGTCGCCGGCGTGCGGCCGCGCCGGGGTGGCCACCACCGCAACCGGCCGTTGGTGGTGATGTGCGTGTTGACGCTGGTCGGAGTCACCGCGCACTTCATCTCCTACACGTTCATCGTGGTGATCATCCGCGATGTGGTCGGTGTGCGTGGCGCCAATCAGGCCTGGCTGCTTGCCGCGTATGGCGTTGCCGGCCTGACCGGGATGGCCTTGTTGGCCCGGCCGGGGGACCGTTACCCGAAGGCCGCCGTGGTGGGTTGTCTGGCGGGCTCGTCGCTGGCCTTCGCGGTGTTGGCAACGCTCGGTTTCGCCGACTGGCACGTGTTCGCCGCGGCGTTGTGCGGCACGGCGGCGATCGTGCTGTGGGGAGCGACGGCCAATGCGATGCCGCCGATGTTGCAGGCCGCAGCCATGCGGCACTCGCCGGAGGATCCTGACGGGGCCTCTGGTCTGTATGTGGCCACCTTCCAGGTCGGCATCATGGCGGGATCGCTGGGCGGCGGTTTGTTGTATCAGCATGCCGGGGTGGCGGCGATGATCACCGCCTCGGCGGTGTTGATGCTGGGCGCGCTCGTGTGCGTCGTGTTCAGCCGGGGCCTGTTCGCGATGCACCCGGCTACCAGCGAAAAGTAACGTCTGTCACCGCCCGCCCGACTATCTGCACAGGTCAGGGCGGTGACACCGGCCCCGGTCGGATTCGCTGGCGAATCAATTTCGGAAGGGTACCCAGGGTGGGTGTGCCTACACTGGGTTCGAGTCGGTATCGAGGGAGTTTTGGTTATGGCGCTGCGGGTGAAGGGGGCGATCGCCGCCACGTTGTGCCTTGTCGGGGTGGCCGCCGGAATCAGTCTCGGCAGCGGTTCTGCGCTGGCCGATCCGGAGCAATCGCCGGTGGATCCCGCGATCGTCGACGTGCCACCGGTGGAGGTGCCGCCACCTCCGCCCGACCCGTTCCTTGCGCCTGCCGACCCGGCCGCCCCTCCGCCGGGCGATCCGGCGATCGCCCCGCTTCCGCCGCCACCTGATCCGTTTGCCCCGCCGTCGGCGGATCCGCTGGCCGCTGCGCCGGCGACCACCGCCGCGGCCGGCACGGTCAAGGGACAGAACCCGCTGCCCTACACCGGTGATCCGGTATTCGCTCCGCCGTCGTTCAACCCGGTCAACGGTGCGCTGGTCGGTGTGGCCAAGCCGATCATCATCAACTTCGCCCGCCCGATCGCCAACCGGCCGCTGGCCGAATCGGCGATTCACATCTCCTCCGTCCCGCCGGTTCCCGGCGCGTTCTACTGGACGACCGATACCCAGGTGCGCTGGCGGCCTTACAGCTTCTGGCCCTCGGGGACCGTGGTGAACATCGACGCCAGCGGCGTCAAGTCCAACTTCCGCGTCGGTGACTCTCTGGTGGCCACCGTGGACGACAAGACCCATCAGATGACGATCACCCGAAACGGCAAGGTGGAGAAGACCTTCCCGGTCTCGATGGGCAAGCCCGACGGCAAGCACGAAACCAAGAACGGTACCTACTACGTGCTCGAGAAGTTCCCGGACATCATCATGGATTCATCGACCTACGGGGTGCCGGTGAATTCCGCCGAGGGTTACAAGTTGAAGGTGCAGTGGGCGGTGCGCATCGACAACAGCGGAGCCTTCGTGCACAGCGCGCCGTGGTCGGTGGCCGATCAGGGCAAGCGCAACGTCAGTCACGGGTGCATCAACCTCAGCCCGGCCAACGCCAAGTGGTTCTACGACAACTTCGGCAGTGGTGACCCGATCGTGGTGAAGAACTCGGTGGGGACGTACAACAACCCCGACGGTGCTGACGACTGGCAGTGGCAGCTCGCCTGACCAGGCGCGAATCTTCAAAGGTCAGGCACAGCAACGGCACCGCCACTCGAAACTTTTGCTCGATGGCTACAGTCTCGGCGAAGTCAGTTCCAGATCCGCACGCGCCGATCGGGTTCCAGGTACAGCTCGTCGTCGACGCTGACCTCGAACGCATCGTAGAAGGCGTCCATATTGCGGATCACGCCGTTGCAGCGGAACTCCGGCGGCGAGTGCGGGTCGGTCGCCAGCCGCCGAATGGCCTCGGCCTCGCGGGATTTGGTGCGCCATACCTGAGCCCACCCGAAGAAGACACGCTGCGGGCCGGTCAGGCCGTCGAGCACCGGAGCGGGCCTGCCGGCCAGGGACAGTTCGTAGGCCAGCAGCGCGATGGACAGCCCGCCCAGGTCGCCGATGTTCTCCCCGACGGTGAACGCGCCGTTGACGTGGTGCGACGGCTCGAGTCCGCGCGGCACAAAGGCGTCGTACTGCTCGATGAGCGCCTTGGTGCGCGCGCCGAATTCGGTGCGGTCCTCGTCGGTCCACCAGTCGACGAGGTTGCCGTCGCCGTCGTACTTGGCGCCCTGGTCGTCGAATCCGTGGCCGATCTCATGGCCGATCACCGCCCCGATACCGCCATAGTTCGCCGCATCGTCGGCCTCGGCGTCGAAGAACGGCGGCTGCAGGATCGCGGCGGGGAACACGATCTCGTTCATGCCCGGGTTGTAGTAGGCGTTCACCGTCTGCGGTGTCATGAACCACTCGTCACGGTCGACCGGCCCGCCGAGCTTGGCCAGCTCCCGGTCGTGAGACACCTCGGCGCCACGAATAATGTTGCCGTACAGATCGTTACGATCGACATTCAGCGTCGAGTAGTCTCGCCACTTGGCCGGGTAACCGATCTTCGCGGTGAACTTGTCCAGCTTGACCAGGGCGCGCTCGCGGGTGGCCGGTGTCATCCACTCCAGGTCGTTGATGCTGACCCGGTAGGCCTCGCGCAGGTTGTCGACGAGAACGTCCATGCGGGCCTTGGCGTCCGGTGGGAAGTGCCGCTCGACGTACAGCCGCCCGACCGCGTCACCCATCAGGCTTTCCACCAGCGACACCGCCCGCTTCCAGCGGTCGCGGATCTGCTCGGTGCCCGACAGGGTGCGGCCATAGAAGTCGAAATTCGCTTCGACCACTGCGTCGGTCAGGTAGGCGGCCCTGGCGTTGATCAGCCGCCAGCGTGCCCAGTCCTTCCAGTCGGCGAAGTTGTGGCTCGACCACAGCTCGGCGAAGGCTATGAGGTAATCGGGCTGGCGCACCACCAGTTCGGCCACCGAGCCCGGCGTGGTACCCAGGGCCCCGACCCAGCCGGCCCAGTCGAAGCCGGGCGCCTCGGCAGGAAGATCGGCGAACGTGCGCAGGTTGTACGTCAGGTCGGCGTCGCGGCGTTTCACGACATCCCAGTGCGCGGCGGCCAACTTGGCCTCCAGTGCCACGATCCGGGCGGCCCGCTCGGCATATTCGTCGGCGGTGCCGCCCAGGACGAGGGCGAACATCGCGCCGATGTGTGCGGGGTAAGCGGCCAGGATGGCGGCGTGCTGCTCGTCGCGATAGTACGACTCGTCGGGCAGGCCCAGACCCGACTGCGTGACGTGGACGAGATAGCGCGACGAGTTCTTGGAGTCGGTGTCGATGTAGAGCCCGACGCCGCCGCCCATGCCGGTGCGCTGCAGCGCGCCGAGGACCGTGGCCAGCGCGCCCGGGTCGGCCGCGGCGTCGATCCGGGCCAGCTCGTCGAGCAGCGGTTGAACACCGCGACGCTCGACAGCGGCCTCATCCAGGAAGCTGGCGTACAGGTCGCCGATCCGCTGCTCATCGGTATTCGGCTCGCTCCCCGACCTCGAGGCTTCGATGATCAGCTCCCGCACCTGCTCCTCGGCCCGGTCGTACAAGGTGCGAAAGGCCCCGTCGGTGGCCCGGTCACCGGGGATGGCGTATTCGGTCAGCCAGCGTCCGTTGACATGGCCGAACAGGTCGTCTTGCGGGCGGACCTCGGCCTCGACATGGGACAGGTCGATACCGGAGCGCAGTGTTTCAAGCGTCACCCAACCATCCTTACCAGAGGTCAGAGGCCGACGTCTGGCCCGCAGGGCCACCCGGTAACCTCGCCACATGCCCGAGGCCGAGCAGACACCGCAGTCTGGCCAGGACCAGGACGAGGCTCCCAACCGGGTGTTCTCCGGCTACGGTGTCGCCTCGGCCGTCCTCGGGCTGGTGTCCGTGGTCGCGATCGTGCTGGGCACGTTGATCTGGTCGGCACACCGCAACGCGACCGACGAACGTGCCTATCAGACCCGCGTGATGGCTGCGGCCGCCGAGTGGACCGGGGTGCTGATCAACATGAACGTCGACAACGTCGACGCCAGCCTGCAGAAGCTGCATGACGGCACCGTCGGGCAGCTCAACGCCGACTTCGAGGCCGCCATCACGCCCTATCGCGAAGTGGTCCGGACGCTGAAGGCCCGCACCACCGGACAGATCGAATCAGTGTCCTTCGAAGCGGTTCACCATGACCTTGATGTGCAACCGGGCCAGCGCCCGCCGGCCCCGGCAACCCTGCCGCCGGAACTGGCGCAACGCACCGACACCGTGCTGGTCATCGCCACCTCGGTCAGCGAGAACGCCGCCGACAAACCCGCGACTGTGCATTGGAACCTGCGCCTCGGCGTCTCAGATGTGGACGGCAGGCTGATGATCTCGCGGCTGGAGTCGCTGCGATGAGAAACTCAGCGCGCGTGCTGGCATTCGACATCGCCGCGCCGCTGGCCGCTGTCGGCGCACTGCTCGCGGTGGGCGTGGTGCTGAGCTGGCCGCTGTGGTGGGTGTCGGTGTGCTCGATGCTGTGCCTGCTCATCGTCGAGGGTGTCATCGTCAACTTCGTTCTCTACCGGCGGGATTCGGTGACCATGGGCACGGACGACGACGGCGCGGTGCTGCGCCTGGCGGCCGTCGCGCTGGCCACCGCGGCACTGGTGGGTGCGGTCGTCGTGGGCTACACCCGGTGGACGCTGCCTGACCAGGACTTCACCCGCGACTCCGCGGAGGTGGTTCGGATCGCCACCGATGTCGCCCAAGCCACCGCAACCTTCACCCCGGCCGATCCCATGTCGTCGATTGACCGGGCCGCCTCTTTCATGGCGCCCGATCGGGCGGGCGCATTCAAGGGTGAATTCGGCAAGGCCACAGCTGATTTGGCCAAGAAGAACATTTCCGCCTCGGCGCAGACCATCTCAGCCGGCCTCGAGGCGTTGGGGCCCGCTGCGGCCAGTGTCGCGGTGGTGATGCGGGGAACCCAGAGCCAACCCGGTCAGCAGCCGAGTACCGCGGTGCTGGCCCTGCGGGTGGGGCTGGTCAAGCAGGATGGCCGGTGGCAGGTTCTCGACATCACACCGATCAACGCCCGATGAGCCGGGCGTAGTCGACCTTCAGGCAGCGGTCCATCACCACGCGCATGCCGGCGTCCTGCGCCCGCTTGCCGATCTCCTCGTCCCACAAACCCTGTTGCAGCCAAAGGTATTTCGGGTGCGGGTTCAGTGCGAGCGTGTCGGTGAGCACTGCGTCGAGCTCGCCGTGCCGGCGGAACACGTCGACCATGTCCGGTACGACCGGGAGGTCGGCCAGCGACGGGTAGACCGGTGTACCGTCGATGTCGTCGATGTTCGGGTTCACCGGGTAGAGCTCGTAGTGACTGAACCTGGCCAGATACCGATATACGTCATTGCTGGGCCGGGCGGGGTTGTCCGAGGCGCCCACCACCGCGACAGTGCGGGTGTCCCGCAGAATCTGTTCGAGCTCAGCAGGATTCGTGGAGAGCACGCGCTGCTATTCGGCACCGGACACGCGCTGTGCGCGCATCTTGGCGAACCGGTCAGAGAGCCGGCGCATCCGGATCATCAACGAGGCCGGCGGGCTGATCGTCCCGTCGAGGTAGCCGGCCAGATCCTCCTGAGTCACGCCGATACGCGAGGCGAACTCCTGAATAGCCAGCCCGGAACGATCGAGAAGGAGTCGCACATGGCGGGCCGCCTCGGCGCGCTCGTTGGCCTCCAGGTGCCCCCGCGCGCGGATCAAGACCTCCGACAGTGCTTTGGAGATGCCGTAGGGTTGCGAGTTCTCCAGCACTTCCTCGACTTGTCTGGCGGTGCGGCCGTAGGGATCGCGTTTGATGGCCACCACGATGCTCTGCCAGATGGTGATGTCCCCGGTTTCGAGCGCGTCCCGTATCGAGGCCGTCGGCCAGAACTCGACAGGCCGCCGGTCGGCGAAAGACTGCGCGGCCGGCGTCGGCACGGCGTCGCGATCCGCAGCCACCGTCACCTCGCCTCCTCAAGGATCGCCACCGCCACCGAAAGGCAACGCTGCCTGATCCGCTCCCATTCGGCCGCTCCCTCCGGCCCCGCCCATCGGTCGTCGTCGTCGACGTCGGACGGGTTGGGATCGGCGAGCCGCCGCACCAACTGGGTTGTCACCCATTGTCGCGTAGATTGTCCAGAACAGTAATACCGGTCCATCCCTGCGAGTACCACCGCGGCGGCTCCGGTATCCATCACACCGATCAGGTCCGCGAATTCGGCGAAATCGCCCCGGCTGTTGCGACAGATGATCAAGTAGGCCTGCATCCGAAGCGTTTCGGCGCACGTCGGGATCTGGAGCCGGTCACCCGTCGGCAACTGGACGTTGGTGGTCTCCACCGGGCTCAGCCGCTCGACGCCTCCGTACCGGGTATCGGCCCCGGTTTCCAGGGCGTCGAGTGCGATGGCGAGACGACCACGCCACATCGTGACCGGGTGGACGGGCCGTGCCGTAGCCAGCCTGGCGCTGCGGTAACCCCGGATCAGTTTCACGGTCGCGGTGGTGCTGACGCCGACCTTGACGGGCCGGTCCGCGGTGGCGTCGTCGCTGCCCTTCACCTTGCCGGCCAGCTCGTGGCATCCGCTGAACGCCAGCGGGTCAGCCACGCTGACCGCGTCCGGCGCCAGGTTCTTCAGCCGGGCCGCGCCCTTGACGACCATTCGCAGATCCGCGGCCGGCGGCACCAGCGCGGAGATGTCGTCGGGGATGACGACGAGGTCGCCGAGGTCGACCTTGGGCAGGGGTTTCTCGAAGTCGACCGACGGCAGGATGCGGGCCAGCCACGAGGGTAGCCACCAGTTCCACTGGTCGAACATCGCCATCAGCGCCGGTACCAGAACAAGCCGAACCACGGTGGCGTCGACGGCGATCGCCACCGCGCAGGCCACGCCCAGCTCGGCGACCAACGGCATACCGGCGAACGCGAACCCGGTGAACACCGCGATCATGATCAGCGCGGCGCTGGTGATGGTGCGGGCGCTGGTGGACACCCCGTAGGCGACCGCATCGCGGGTGTCACCGGCCTGCAGGTAGCGCTCCCGGATCCGGGTGAGCAGGAAGATCTCGTAGTCCATCGACAGGCCGAACGTCATCGCCAGCACCAGCGGCGGAATCGTGCTGTCGATCGACGTGATGCGCTCGAAGCCGAGCCCTTCCAGCCAGCCCCACTGGAAGACCATCACCAGACTGCCGTAGGCGGCCGCGACGGACAACACCGTCATCAATACACCCTTGAACGCCAAGAACACCGATCGCACCGAGATCAGGAGCATCACGAACGCGATCAGCGCGACGAACAAGAACACCCACGGCTGAGTCTGCGACACCCGGTCGTCGAAATCCTTGATCAAGGCGGTGGGGCCACCGACGTCGATCTGCACACCAGACGCCGCCGGAAGCGCACGCAGGTGACTGCGCATCCAGTCGATGGAATTGCGGGCGGCGAGGTCTTCGGGGTCCACCGACAGCACTGCCGAGAACAGGGCGCTGTCGTTGTTGTCGGCGAACACCGGTGTCGAAACCGAGACGATATCGGGCGCCTTCGCCAGCTCGCTGCTGATCGCCTCGAGCGCGGGGGCGTTCTTGGGATCGGATGCCCCGCCGTCTGGGAAGGTGACCAGCACCCGCACCGGGCCCAGCGCGCCGGGGCCGAGTGCCTCGGCCGCCGCGGCCACCCCGCCGCGGATCTCGTGGGCGGACTTGAACTGGCGCTGCATGCTGTTGCCCAGCACCATCGAGAATGCCGGCGCGGCCATCAGCAGCAAGACCAACGTGGCGGCCAGGGCCGACAGCCACGGCCGGCGCATGACCTCGCCGACCCATCGGGTCCAGAACCGCGACTGGGTGGCTTCCCCGCGCCGGGACCACTGCAGCAGCGGCGAACGTTTGGCCACCGACCGTCCGAAGGTGGCCAGCACGGCAGGGGTCAGCGTGGTTGAGGTCAGCACCGCGATGGCCACCGCCAGGATCGCGCCGGTGGCCATCGAGCGCAGGACGGGTGTGTTGATCAGGTAGATGCCCGTCAGCGAGGCGATCACGGTCAGACCTGACAACAGCACTGCCAGGCCCGAGGTGGCCATCGCCGCGTCGGCTGCCTGCTGCGGGTC
This sequence comes from Mycobacterium pinniadriaticum, assembly GCF_026242045.1. Classification (GTDB taxonomy): domain Bacteria; phylum Actinomycetota; class Actinomycetes; order Mycobacteriales; family Mycobacteriaceae; genus Mycobacterium; species Mycobacterium pinniadriaticum. The sequence goes on along the minus strand of NZ_JAPJDO010000013.1, from coordinate 117,725 downwards.
GCGGCCGGCGCGCAGTTCCTCGCGGAAGCGCATCAGGATGAACAGTGAGTAGTCGACGGCCAGTGCGATGCCGAACATCGACACCGTCGACGTGACGAACACCGACATGGTCGTGACGGTGGACAACAGATAGACGACGCCCATCGTCACCACCACCGTGCACAGTCCCAGCAGCAGGGGGACAGCGGCAGCTGCCAGCGAGCCGAACACCGCGAGCAGGACGATCAGGACGATGGGGAGGTTCCAGCGCTCGGCTTCGGCGATGTCGTGCTTGGTGGTGGTCTGGGCGGCCGCGCCGAGGGCGCCTTGCCCGATGACATACAGCCGCACCCGGCCATCCTGGGTCTGGCCAGGCTGATCACCTTCAACGCCGACCTTCTGGCGCAATTGACGCGCGATGTCGACGGCGCCGGTGTTGTTGAAGTCCAGCCGCAGCGACACCACGTAGGGCTTGTCCGGAGCGGGTGCGGGCTGGGCCGGGTTCGGCATCACGACGACGCTGGGAGTCTGTTTGGCGATTTCTTCCAACTTGGCGACGGCGGCGTTCATGTCGTCGTAGCTGGCATCGGCGCGGGGGGCGGCCACCAGGGCCAGGGGAGAGGCGCCCTGCTCGGGGAAGTGGTCCTCCAGGTGGTACTGCACGTGCAGCGATTGCGAGCCCGCCACGTCGAATCCGCCACCGGTGAGGTGGTTGGACTGGGTGAGGGCCAGATAGACGGCTGGCACCAATGCCAGCAACCAGCACGAGAAAACCAGCCAGCGGAATCTGCGCAGGTTGCTGGACAGACGCATCATGAACTGCTGGATGTCGATCTCCCCGCATTCTCCCCGGATTGCGTGGCAGTGAGCGTACCGCAGATAGCTGTGCGTTGACCTGTCGCGATCGGCGGCTTAGCTGGATTGAGACCTGCTGCTCGGGTCCTCGTTACCGACGCCGAAGTGGAGCCTCGCCGCCCCCGATGGCAGGATGTGCGTTGGTCACGTACCGGGTCGGGGAACTTAGCCGGGTCGTAGCAATGCTGCGGTGCGGCTCGTTGTCAGCGAACCCGAGGAGTCCCCCATGTCTGCGTCCACCGTCTCGATGATCGCGGTCGCGCGCCGCGGCCTGACCGCTGTGCTGGCCGCCACGGCGGCCGGGGGTGCGGCCGCCCTCCTGCTGGCGCCGTCATCGGCAACCGCCGCACCGGACCCGTGCGCGGCCAGCCAGATCGCCAAGACGGTCGGCACAGTTGCTACCAACACCGGGAACTATCTGGACACCCACCCACAGACCAACCAGGCGTTGACGACGATCTCCCAGCAGCAGGCGGGCCCGCAGACCCTGGTGGCACTGAAGAGTTATTTCGACGCCAATCCCGACGCCGCCAAGGACCTGCAGAACATCCAGCAGCCGCTGCAGGGCGTGTCCACCCGGTGCAAGCTGCCGGTGAGCCTGCCGCAGCTGCTGGGTCTGCTGCAATCGGCTCAGGCGGGCGGGCTGCCCGGGACGGGGCCCGGTGCGCTCGCCGGGGCCACACCGGCCCAGAACGTCGCCGGCAGTCAGATCCCGCTGGGCCGTGGACCGCTGCCGGGGCCGGCGACCTACAGTGCCGGTGATCAGCGCGTCACCACCACCCCGGGTGCCTGACCAGCTGCTTAGGAACATTTCCACTATTGGTTACGCTCAAGGCGCGAAAGTCGGCAGCAATTCTGCTTAGCTTTCTTGTGTCAGTAGCGGTTACTGGCACGGCTTCTCCCAACTCTTAAGGAGTCCGAGCATGTTGGTTAAGGCCCGTCTGGCCCGTCGCGCGGTCGTCGGAGTGATCGGCACGGGCGCTGTCGCCGGCGCAATCCTGGTTGGCACGGCACCGTCGGCGCTCGCCGACCCGCCGCCGAACTGCACCGCCGCCGACCTTGCCGGGGTGGCTGCAGGTGTGTCCGCCGCGACGTCGGCGTACCTGTTCACCCATCCTGATGTCAACGCCTTCTTCACCGGTCTGGAGGGTGCGCCGCGCGACACCATCCGGTCTGAGGTGAAGCAGTACCTGGACTACAACCCCTCGGTGAAGGCCGACCTGACCGGCATCCGCCAGCCGCTGGTCGACCTGAAGAACCGCTGCGGCAGCGCCCCAGATGTTCCTGATTCCTAATCCGCGGTGCGGGTAGGACAGCAGCCCGCGCAGGAAGGCGCTGGCCGCACCGTCCTGATGGTCGACGATGACCCGGACGTCCGGACTTCGGTCGCACGCGGCTTGCGGCATTCGGGGTTCGACGTCCGGGTCGCGGCGACCGGCAAGGAAGCACTGCGGCTGTTGGCGAATGAGAATCACGACGCGTTGGTGCTCGACGTCCAGATGCCCGAGCTCGACGGTGTAGCGGTGGTTACGGCCCTGCGCGCGCTGGGCAACGACATTCCCATCTGTGTGCTCTCGGCGCGGGATACCGTCAACGACCGCATCGCCGGCCTGGAGGCCGGTGCCGACGATTATCTGACCAAGCCCTTCGACCTGGGCGAGTTGGTGGCTCGGCTGCACGCGCTGCTGCGGCGGGCGGCGAACTCGCAGGAGGGCTCCGACGCGGTCACCATCGGACCGCTCACGATCGACACCGCGCGGCGGCTGGTGTTCGTCAACGGCGACCGGGTGGAGCTGACCAAGCGTGAGTTCGACCTGCTGGCCGTGCTGGCCGAGAACTCGGGCGTGGTGCTGTCCCGGCAGCGGCTGCTGGAATTGGTGTGGGGCTACGACTTTGACGTCGACACCAATGTCGCCGACGTGTTCATCAGCTATCTACGCCGAAAGCTGGAACGCGAGGGTGTGCCGCGCGTGATCCACACCGTGCGCGGAATCGGCTACGTGCTTCGGTCGGAGCCGTGAGCCGCCCGTGACGTGGTCGGGCCGTAGCCTTTCTCTGCGCGTCCGGGTTGCCCTGGCCGCAGCCGTGGCCGCCGCCATCGTCGTCGCCCTGCTGGCGGCGCTGACGTCGATCGTGCTGGCGAACAACGATGACGCGCAACTTGATCGCCGCCTGGACTCGATCGTCGACGCGAGCATGTATCCCGAACAACTACGGGATCCCAGCCGTGTGCTGACGACGGGACGATCGCGGTCCACCGGCCAGGTCGTCTTCCAGCGTGGCTTCCAACTCCCGCCGCTGCCGCCGGGGACGACGACGGTCACGGTCAACAGTCGCGATTACCGGGTGCGGACCGTGTCTGTCGACCAGTCGGGCGGCATCCTCGTCTCGATCGGTATCCGCGCCGACAGCATCCTGTTGAGCCGCGCGCGGATGCCGCTCTACGTGTTGATCGTGTGCCTTGCCGTGATGGTGGCCGCCGCCCTCGGCTGGATACTGGCCGGGCCGGCGATCCGGCCGCTGTTGCGGCTCACCGAACAGACCCGGCGTCTGGGCAAGGGCAGCGACCAGCTGGCCCCGGTGCACGGTGCCAGGGAAGCGGAGGACCTCTCCGAGGCGATGGTGGCAATGCTGAACCGGCTGGCGGATGCCCAACTGGCGACCACGAATTCGCTGCAGGCGGCCCAGGATTTCGCGGCCAACGCCGCCCACGAACTGCGCACGCCGCTGACAGCGATGCGGGCGGATCTGGACACGTTGCGTATCCACGACCTACCGCCTGAGGAGCGCGACGAGGTGGTCGGTGACCTGTCCCGGGCGCAGCGCCGGGTCGAGGCGATCATCACCGCGCTGGGGCAGCTGGCTTCCGGTCAGCTGGCCCGGGCCGAGGACCGGGAGTCGATCGACGTCGCCGAGCTGCTCGACCGGGTGGCTCGGGAGAATGTCCGCTCCGGTGCCGTCGAGATCATCGTGGAGGCCGACGAGGCCGGCACGGTATGGGGCTGGCCGGCCGGGCTGCGACTGGCGGTGGACAACCTGGTGCGCAACGCGATCACCCACGGGGAGGCCACCCGCATCGTGCTGCGGGCCCATCGCTACGAGCCGTGGCTGGCCATCACCGTCGACGACAACGGCCGTGGCCTACCGGCCGAGGAACATCGAAAGGTGTTGGGGCGCTTCGCCCGTGGCAGTACCGCCACGACCGGGGGCTCGGGGCTCGGGTTGGCGCTGGTGGCTCAGCAGGCCGCCCTGCATGGTGGTGCCATCGAGCTCTCTGACGGTCCGCTCGGTGGCCTGCGGGCGGTCCTGACGGTGTCGGTCTATCCGGTGCCCGTCGCTCCGGGCGGGCCGGCATAGTCCATTTCGCCCGCCGAGCGTGGGTGCTATCGAGGATCTTTCCCGGGGATTTTCAACGATCTCCCCACGCACGGCGGTCGGGTTCGTTGCGCATCGTCGTCGAACTGGTCGCTTAGCGGCTGCGCTTGCGGATCGCCGCGGCGATTCCTCGCCATCCCACCAGCAGCAGTGCGGTCACCACCGACGCGACGACGATGAAGCTGGCCGCGACTCCCTGAGAACTGGCTTTGCGCAGCAACATTCCGACGACGACGGTGGATAGCCACACGATGACACCGGTCGGCGCGACGGCGGTCGGTGCCCGCCAGCCACGGGAGATCAGCCAGCCGATCACGGTGCCGGACAGAAACGGCCATGCGGTCTCGGCGATTCCGGAGAGCGTCAGCCCCTCAGCGTGGCTGCGGCGGCCGAGCGCGCAGAACACCAGCACACAGAGGACATCCCCGGCGAGCGCCGCAACCGCGGGCCGGGGGTCGGTACGAACTGCCATGCTCGGATCCAAGCACAATCAGTGGCGGGTCTCGTCATCCGAGCCCGGGCACGGTGGTGGCACCGGGCCCTGCAATGCGGTGTCGCCCGGGTCGTTCACCGCCTGGTCACCGTCATCGTCGTTGGCTAAGCCCAGTTCATCGACGACAGCGCCACGGTCGAGCGCTCCCTCGGTGCGGAACATGAAGAAGAACACCACCCAGCCGATCGCCGAGATGAAGATCCAGCTCACGAGCCGGTAGATCAGCATCGCGGAGATGGCGTCGGGTAGCGCCATCCCGCTCGACACCAGGCCGGGAACCAGGACGGCCTCCACCACCAGCAGGCCACCGGGCATCAGCGGGATCGATCCGACCGCTCGGGCGGCGGCGTAAGCCACGGTGATGCCGGCCAGCGAGGGTTTGCCGCCGGCCGCGTAGGCGGCGAAGGCCAGGCACGCGACGTCGGCGACCCAGTTGAAGTACGACCAACCGAACGCCACCCCCAGTTCGCGGCGGCTAAGGCTGACCGATTCGAGTTGGCGCAGCGTCTCCCGCCATTTGTGCAAACCGGTGTCCGCGTGCTTGCCGCGCACGGAGTTGACCCATCCCAGCACCCTGACCCCGATACCGTCGATGAGTTCGGGGCGGGTGGCCACGGCCTGAGCGAGCAGGACCAAGGCGATGAACCCGCCGAGGGTGAACAGCAACGAGAAGGGATTGTTCTTGGCGCCCAACAGGAATGCGCCGCCGAGGCCCAGCAGCGCCAGCCCGACGATCTGCAGTGCCCCGGACATCACCAACTGCCAGGACGCGACCACCGGGGATGCGCCCCAGGTGCGCTGCTGGCGGTAGATGAAGGTGGCTGACAGCACCGGCCCGCCGGGCATCGTGGTGCTCAGCGCGTTGCCGGCGTAGAACGCCGCTTCGGAACGCCACTGGTGGACGATGACCCCGGCCGATCGCAGTAGCGTCCGCTGGATCTGGGCGAAGCTGTGCATCGACGCAAGTGCGACGACGATCGCCGCGAGAACCCACCAGGCATTCGCCGAGGTCAGGCTCATCCAGGCTTTGGCCAGCTGATCCCACACCAGGGTGGCCTCCACGGCCAGCACGATCAGCGCGACGACGAGTACCGCCCAGCGGACCCACCAGTACTTCCCGCGTGCCGGGGGTTCGTGTTCCTCGCGGGCGGTATTGACCGGCGCGTCATAGGACACGCAGATCAGGGTAACCGGGCGGGGCGGCATCGATGGTGTTCGGCGCGGGATATCTGCACGTGCCGGTTACGCTGGGCCGCATGCCGGCGACCCGCGCTTCGGACGACGAATCCGTCGATCCCCTCGTCCGCAAAGCCGCAGCCTGGGCATGGCGTTTGCTGGTGATCGGCGGCTTCATCGCGGCGTTGCTGTGGTCGGTCGCCAAGCTTCAGGTCATCGTTGTGCCGGTGGCGCTGGCCACCATGGTGACCGCGCTGATGCTGCCCGCCGTCGACTGGCTGGACCGACGGGGTGCGCCGCGGGGCGGTGCGGTGGCCCTGGTGCTCCTCGGCGGCTTCGGGGTATTCGGCGGGATCATGACTTTTGTTGTCAGCCAATTCGTTTCAGGTCTCCCGGGCCTGGTGGAACAGGTCACCCGCAGTATCGACGGCCTTCGCAACTGGCTCATCGAGGGCCCGCTACACCTGAGCCGCGAACAGATCGACAACGCCGGCGACACCGCGATCAAGGCCTTGCAGGACAACCAGGAGAAGTTGACCACCGGCGCGTTGTCCACCGCCGCCACGCTGACCGAGATCATCACCGGCGCGTTTCTGGTGCTGTTCACACTGATCTTCCTGTTGCACGGCGGCCGCAACATCTACGACTTCGTCACCAGGATCGTCCCGTCGGGCACCCGCGAGCGGGTACGGGAGGCGGGCCGAGCCGGATTCGGATCGTTGATCGGCTATGTGCGGGCCACGTTCCTGGTGGCGCTGGTGGACGCGGTAGGTATCGGCACCGGCCTGGCGATCATGGGGATCCCGCTGGCGCTGCCACTGGCCTCGCTGGTCTTCCTCGGCGCTTTTATCCCACTGGTGGGCGCCGTGATCAGTGGTTTCCTCGCCGTGGTGGTCGCACTGCTGGCCAAGGGCGTGGTCTACGCCCTGATCACGCTCGGGCTGATCATCGCGGTGCAGCAGTTGGAGGCCCACATTCTGCAGCCGCTGGTCATGGGCCGCGCGGTGTCCATCCACCCGCTGGCGATCGTGCTCGCGATCACGGCCGGCGGCGTGCTGGCCGGCATCGTCGGCGCGCTGCTGGCGGTTCCGTTGGTGGCCTTCCTCAACAGCGCGATCCGGGTACTGGTGGCCGAGGATCCGGCCGAAGAAGCGGCCGAACTCGAGGCGCAGGATGGCGTCGTGATCGACGCCGCACCCGATGTGGTGCCGCCTAAACGCGATCAGGAGTAGCTCACGCCCGGATTGACGAAATGTCAGGATTCACTTGAGCTTTCGCGGCGATTTGTCGGTTTGGGCGATCAGAGGATTTGTGTGCCGGCCCCGTCGACGGCGATCGCCCACACACCTCCGGTCGTCGTCAGATATGCGGTATCGCCGACGACGAAGACCACATCGCCAATATTTCGAATCGATCCCCCGGCGAACGAGTCGGCCTCCGGTACGGGGCCGTCTGGTGTCAAGGCCGTAATGTTGACCTGGCCGCCGGACTCAGAATCGCCTGAATACATCATCAGGTACGTGGTGTCGCCAATGACGATCTGCCACGGATCGCCTGGCGTCAGATCGTCATTGAGCGGTGTGACGCCCTCGGGTGTCAGCACAGTGAGATGGGCCTGGCCAGGGTAATACGTATCGCCGCCATTGCTGCGCCACTCATTTGTCAACACGTAGGTGGTTTCGCCGACGACGATGATCGCATCGAAGGTGTCGGGCGACCAACGCGCCTCACCGGGGATGGCGGCGCTGGGTGCTGTCACCCCATCTGGCGTGATTGCCGTGAAGTAGGTGTGAACGGTTTCGAGCTCGCCGGTCTGGGTCACCAAGTAAGTGGTGTCGTCCACGACGATCAGCGGGAACGCCAGATTGTTGTAAGTGTCCCGACGACCGGGAATGACGATGGTTACCGGTGCCACATCGTCGGGACCCAGCGCCATCAGATGGGTCTCATAGCCGGACTCGTCATCGCCTGTCTCTGTCACCAGATAGGTGGTATTACCCACAAGGATGACATCTGCGCGTACCCGGCCGGGAATGAGACCGCCGACCGGTGCCGGGCCGTCGGGCCCCACCTCTATCAGCTGGTTGTGCAGGCCAGAATCCGAAGTGCCCGTCGTCGTTACCAAGTAGGTGGTATCGCCGACCACGATCGGATCGTGATTGACGGAGCCGGGGAACGAGCCTGGCACCGGGGACAGGCCGCCCGCTGTCAGCGCCGCCAGATGGGTCTGATAGTGAAATTCGGAATCGGAATACGTGCTCGTCGTCGTAGCCAGGTAGATGTTATCGCCGGCGACGATAACGACCGGATTATTGCCGGGTATCCCATCGCCGATGGGCGTCAAGCCCTCGGGTCCGAGGGCCAGAAGGTGGGTCTGGTCGCCAGAGGAGGAATCCCAGGTTTGCGTCACCAGGTAGGTGGTGTCGCCGACGACGAACTGGTGGCTATTTCCCGGCAGATATCCGGGAACAGGGTCGCCGACTACTGTCACGCCGCCGAGCGTCGGTGTCAAAGTCGTCACCCACGTCCGCCAGGTTGCTTTGTCCTCACCCGTCCTTGAGAGCAGGTACGTGGTGTCGCCAACCACGATCGGATCGCCGCTCAGCACACCGGCAATGGACCCCACGGGTGTCGCACCACCGGGCGTCAATGCCAAAACATGGGTCACAATGCGTGAATACGGGGTGATGAGCACGTAGGTGGTATCGCCGATGACGACCGGATCGCTTTCTATCGACCCGGGAATCGACATCGTATCTGTCACAGCGTTGGGACCTAGCGCCGTGACGTGGGTTTCGTAACCGGTCTCATACCTGCCTGATGTCGTCAGCACATAGATGGTATCGCCGATGACGATCGGATCGTGGGACGTATATCCGGGCACGGACGTCGTGGTTAGACCGCCGGGACCCAGCGCCGTGACGTGGGTTTCGTAACCGGTCTCGTCATCGCTCGACTCCGTCAGCACGTAGGTCGTATCGCCCACGACGATCGGATCACGATGCATTGCGCCGGGAACAGACGTGGTCAGCGTGCCGCCGTCGGCGGCTATCTCCGTCAGGTGGGTCTGGGAGCCCGATACATAGTCGGTGGTCACCAGATAGGCGGTTTCGCCGGCGAGGATCGGAGCAAGGAATTCAAGCGCGTCAAAGTTGATAATGGCAAGGCCCGGAATAGGATCGCCGACCGGCGTCAGCCCGTTGGGTCCAACCTGTGATAGATGGGTCTGGATGCTGGAATCCGAACCTGCGGTAAGCGTCATCAGATAGGCGGTGTCCCCGACAACGAACGTCCCGTACGCCACGCCCTTGGCCCCGTCGCCGTCGGTGCGGATGTTGTAGCTGCCGTCGCTGTGGATGACCGCAGTTATGGACGAGAACTCTTGTTCGGTGCCAGGATTGTACGCATCCCCGGTGTAACCGAAGATGTAGACGTCACCCGTGCCGGGATCAAGAAAGGACAGCACCGGCGACATCCCAGCCGGCAACGCGAGCGCGGCACTCGGTGAGCCGGCGATGTTCTCCGCGACCACGATCGGCGTGGTACTGGCAGTACCGTCGGTGGCAGTGACCGCGAACGTAAGCGTCACCGCGGCAGGAAAATTCGGTTCGAAGTAGCCGGCGAGGACACGGGTGCGCGGATTCGGGGTGAACGTCCATTCCCCGGTCTGCTCATTCAGCTCGAATGTGCCCAACGCTGGATCCGGTGGGGTGTCGAGGCGATAGGTCACAGGCTTGTCGTGGGTGACGTTGAAGTGCCCGCTGATCTTCCCGGTCTCGGGGTCGGTTCCGTCGACCGAGTATGGATGCTGCTGGTCGACGACGGGTGGCGGAGGGACGTAGTTGACGGTGATCGTGGCAGTGCCGACTGCGGTGGCGCCCTCGTCATCGGTGACGGTGTAGCTGAAGCCATCGGCGCCGTAGAAGTTTTCAGCCGGTGTGTAGGTGAATGATCCGTCGGGGTTGAGAATGAGTGCGCCGTGGCCGGGCGCAGTGTCCACGGCGGCGGTCAGGACGTCACCGTCGGCGTCAGTGTCGTTGGTCAACACATTGCCCGTCAGCTGGGTGTTCTCGTCGGTGGCAAAGCTGTCGTTGACCGCGTTGGGAGCATGGTTCGATGGCGTGACGACCGGCGCCACGGCCCGGTGGATCGTCGCCGCCAAGGGCGCGCCGACGATCGGAATCATCCCGATGACGTCGAGGGTCATATCGCCGATCTCATCGCGCATATCGGCGAAGTCGCCTTGTAAGGCCGCGATGGTGAAGTCGAGGAAATCCGCCACCAGGCTCAACCCATTGACGAGCGTCCCCACCCCGGGCACCCAGCCGACCGACATGTTGATGTCGGTAACGGCCTGCTCTCGTTCGAGTTCTGATACCGGGTTGGCAGGAGCCATGGCGTTCGCCACCGACGTCGTCGCCGCCGGCGCGGCGATGCGGACATCACCGGCCTCGCGGCGCGTTGCGGCTGCCAGGGCTGTCGCGAGCACCTCGGCACTCGGGGTGGCCGGGGTCGGGATCCTCGGCGAAGGCCGAGCACTTCGGGCTGTCCCCGCGGAGGACGGGTTCCTGGCGGAGCCGGCCAGGGAGGCCCTCGGAGTGCTTATACGCCGTGGCTTCGTCGATACGGAGCGATCACCGGGTCGCGCTGCCGATGACCCGGTTGCTGACGAACGAGCCGACGGGCCGGCCGAACCGGCGTCTGACTTGCCCTCGGCGTGTGCGACACCCGATCCGCCGGCCAGGGCTGCGCCGATACCCAGTGCGATCGCGCCAGCGCCCAGCCACCGGTACCGCTGGAGGCGATTCGGCTTCTTGTGACGCACATCGTGTCCGCGTTGACGCGACCGATGAGCGCGTGGACTTGAGCGGCGCTGACTCGCCACGGCCCCCCCAAGGGTTCCCTGTGAATTTGCTAGAAGTTACATGTGAAGAACGGTTCGGCCTATATATAACAGACGACCGCGCATCGGGCAGCGCTTGGCACAGCAAATATTCACGGAGAGGCCAATATTCCCCGCCGGGCTCGAGTCGAAACTAGAGGCGGCCCTCGCGGCGCAGCAGATCTTGCGCGCTGACCCCGCCGCCGCGGCGGCGCTCCTCGCCCTCTTTCTTGCCACGTGAGTTCAGTTTCTCGGTCGCGACCTCGGAGTCACCCTGCTCGGGCCGGCTCACCGGAATGGCGCGGGTCTCCTCGGCGCTGACCGCGGGTGAGACCTCGTCGGTTCCGTTCTGCTCACGCTGGGCGGGAATGGCGGTGGTGGCGTCCTCGGGGGCCGGCATCGTCTGGGTCGGTTCGGCCGACGGCTGGGCAGGCGGGGAAGGTGGTTGCTTGCCGCGGAGTTCGCCCAGCCACGACTCGATTTCCCGTTCCGGTGCCGGTGGGGCCGGCGGACGACTGGACCTGGCCGCCGACGCGGCGTTGTTCACCGCGTTCTTGACCGCGTTCTTGGCCACCGAGAACCGGGTTGTGGGCGCCTCGGCGATCGCTCCGCCGACCGACTCGCCGGCATCCGGCATCCGGGCGGTGCCCGCCGCGGATGGGGCATTCTTCGGCGACGGCGGGCGGTACTCCGCGCGTCCCACTACCCGTGGCCGCGGCCGGACCTCGGCGCCGGGATGGGTCGGGTCGGGCACGGGGCGGGCCTCGGCGGCCGAAACGGGGGCGCCCGCACCGACCAGCGCGTCGGCCGGCTCGCGCACGATCGGACGCTTGCGTTCGTCGGGCAGATGGGTCTCGCCAAGCCCGATCTTGTTCTGCAGCCGCTTCATCCACCGCGGCGCCCACCAGCAGTCGTCACCGAGAAGCTTCATGATCGCCGGCACCAGGAACATCCGAACGACGGTGGCATCCAGCAGCAGCGCGATCAGCAGGCCGAACGCCAGGTACTTCATCATCACCAGGTCGGAGAACGCGAACGCACCGGCCACCACGGCCAGGACCAGCGCGGCGCCGGTGATCAGCCGGCCGGTGGTGGCGGTGCCGATTCGGATCGCCTCGGCGGTGGACATGCCTCGTTCGCGGGCTTCCACCATGCGGGACACCAGGAACACTTCGTAGTCCGTCGACAGACCCCAGATGATCGCGATGATCAGTCCGATCATCGGTGAGAACAAGGGTTGCGGGGTGTAATTCATCAGGCCCGACCCATGACCGTCGATGAACATCCAGCTGAGGATGCCCATGGTCGAACCCAGGGTCAGCGCGCTCATCAACGCCGCCTTGATCGGCAGCACGATCGACCCGAATGCCAGGAACATCAAGATCGTGGTGGTTATCACCAGGATCAGCACCATCAGCGGCAGGTTGGTGAACAGACTGTGAATGCTGTCCTGGGCCAGCGCGAGCGTTCCACCGACGAATACCTGGGTGCCGTGTGGTGGTGTCAATGCGCGTAGCTCGTCGATCTTCTTCGCCGCATTGCCGCTGTCGACCAGGCCGTTCTGCAGCACCCTGACAGACGGGTCCTTGGAGCCGTCGTCCTGAGCGGATCGTTCCTGCCACATCGAAGACGGGTCGTCGGAACCGGTGAATCCGGATATCGTCTCGGCCTTGGCGCGAATATCCGCGAGCTGCTGCTCGGTGACGGGTTTGCCATCATCGCCGCGGATCACCAGCGTGATCGGCTCGGTGCGGAAGCCGGGAAACTGCTTGTCGAACTCTTCCTGGGCTTGGCGCACCGGATTGTCCGGTGGCAGGTACTTCTCACTCATGCCGCCCAGTGCTAGCTGCCCCAGCGGTATGACCATCAGGACCATCGCGATCAGAATCGGCACCGCGAACGCGATCGGCCGCTTCATCACGACGTTGACCAGCCTGCCCCAGAATCCGCGCTCCACTTCCTCGCGGGTCTTGGTCTTCTGGGTCTTCTCCGCGAACCAGTCGATGATCCGTCGTGAGAACGTCCAGTTCGCCAGGAATGGCACCCGTAACAGGGTGCGTACGCCGAGCGCGTCGACATTGCGCCCGAGGATGCCCAGCGTCGCAGGCAGCACGGTGATGGACAGGAATGCGGCCAGCAGCACCGAGGCGATGATCGCGTAGGTGATGGACTTGAGGAATCCGAGCGGGATCAGCAGCAGCGGCAGGGACGAGGCCACGATGATCACCGCGGAGAACGCAACCGTCCGGCCGGATGTCATCACCGTTCGGCGTACCGCGGCCTCGGTGTCATAGCCCTCGGCGATCTCCTCGCGGAACCGGCTGACGATGAACAGCCCGTAGTCGATCGCGATGCCGAAGCCCATCATCGTCACGACCGGTTGGGCGAAGAAATTGACGGGACCGAACTCCGCAGTGAAGCGCAGGATTCCCAGTGCGCCCGCGATGGTGAGACCACCCACGATCGCGGGCAGGGAGGCGGCGATGACACCGCCGAACACGAAAAACAGGACGACCGCTACCAGGGGAACGATCGCGATCTCGGCTCGCTTCTGGTCCGTGCCGATGGTGCCGGTGAGTTCACTGGCCAGCGGCTCCAACCCAGCCAGCTGGATGTCACCGTCGTTGAGCTTCTTCAGTGCGGGCTCGACGGACTGATAGTTCTTCAGAATGGAGTCGTCGTCATCGCCCTTGATCGGGATGCTGACAAATGTGTGCCGCAGATCCGCGGTCTTCATCTGCTGCACAGTCTCGGACGTGCTGTCGGGGGCTTTCAGCCAGCCGACCCAACTGACAATCTGATCAGGATTGTCCTTGACCACCGCGTCCAGCTCGGCGGTTACCGTCTTTTGCCAGGCCGGGTCGGTGACCTTCTCGCCGTCGGGCGGGGTCAGGATCGCCACCACGTGGCTGGCGCGATCACGGCCGTAGGCCTCATCGCCGAGCAGTGACGCCTCGACCGACTGGCTGCCTTCGTCGTAGAAACCGCTTTGGGTGACGTGCTGGCCGAGGCTGGATCCGTAGATTCCCCCGCCGAGGCACAGCGCGACCATGACAGCGATCACGATGTACCGATAGCGGTACACCTTTCGACCCCACCAGGCGAACACCTATGCTCCTAACTAAATCTGTGGCGACCTGCGCATCGGGTTCTCCTACACGCGCGATGTCAGTAGCGAGGACAGCGGCCGGAATGGTTGTAGCCACGCCCCTTGCTCTGGTAGCGAATCTAGGCCGATTCGCGGCAGCGGCTCTCGGAAAACACCAGGAATGTCCTCCAGGTCGACGAACTCCAAGGTATCCGACGCTAGCGCCCAGCTGGCATGTTCACGAAATCCCAGCACGTAGGCGGGGGTGCCGGAACGGGCGATGTCCTCCAGGGGACTGCGGAAGGCCTGCCCGTCGGCCGAGGCGACCGACACCGCGGCCAGGCCTTCGCGGCGGCGAAGTTCGATGTGGGCGAGCATATCGCTGTCGACGTCGCTGTCCTCGTCCACCTTCGGTTTGGCGAACACCGCGAAGCCGACGTTCCGCAGCGCCTCCACCCACGGGCGGACGACGTCTGCGCTGCCAGGGGCGATGTTGGTGAACACGGTGGCCTCCGGTTCCACCGAGATCTCCGGGTGGCCGGCCGCCAGCTCGGCGGTGCGGGTCAGCAGCCAGCGTCCCAGTGCGTCGAACCGCGGCCGGTGCGCGGCCGTGGGCCGGCCGCCGAGGATCGAACCAAGCCCCATGTCCAGATTGGGTGCGTCCCAGACCAGCAGCACCCGGTGGATCGGCGGGCCCGCCCCCGGATCATCGCCGCCGGGCAGGGCCGGGGCCGCTGCGGCGTCTTCCATGACACTCATCGTCGTCTCATCCACAGAAGTTCGGTCACCGCGCTGCCTGCGTTGCGCGCCTTCGTCTCGTATTTCGTCGTCGGTCGCTGCACCGACATGGGCAACTGATCATCGGGCTGTACCCGGTGCAGGAGTGGCTCGGCGTCACCGGCCTCGGCGATCTGTTCGGCGTAACCGGCATGGTCGGTGGCGGCGTGGAGTAGTCCGCCGGGCCGCAATCGGTCGGCGATGAGCGCGATCGTGGCGGGTTGCAGCAGTCGGCGCTTGTGATGGCGGGACTTGGGCCACGGGTCGGGAAAGAACACCCGCACCCCGGTCAATTCGCCGGACGAGAACATGTGCTCGAGCACGTCGACGGCGTCGCCGCGGACCAGCCGGATGTTGGACACCCCGGCCCGGTCGATGGCGCTCAGGAGCTGTGCGAGACCCCGCCGGTAGACCTCGGCGGCCACCACGTCGATATCGGGCTCCGCCTGGGCCATTCCGAGGGTCGAGGTGCCGGTGCCGCAGCCGATCTCCAAAACGACGGGCGCCTGCCGGCCGAACCAGGCGGCCGTGTCCAGGTGCTGGGCTGGCCCCGTTTCTTCGCGGGCCACGGTCCCCAGCCGGGGCCACAGCCGGTCCCACACCTCCTGCTGGGTCTCGGTCAGCGCCGAGCGGCGCGAGCGGAAGCTCGTCACCCGGGGATAGCGATGCGCCAACCCGGCATCGGGCGTGGCTGAGCCACCCTGGCGCTGCACATGCATCCGTCCATGGTCGCTCATGAACGTAGGTGTACCCGCACCGTGGTACAGATTGATACCCAACAGTTGCCTACGCCTGGTAGTGGCTTTCGCCACAGCTCAGCTGGTGTCAGCATGTCCGGTGTGGTGGGACGGCTGGTGGACGAACTCCGAACGCCGGTGCGGGTGTGGGTTGCGGGCCGCCAGGGGTGTGGGCGGCGCACCGTGGCACGAGTTCTGCGTGAGGCGGGTGTGACGGTCTCCTGCTCTTCGGACCGCGCCGACCTGGACGTCTATGTGCTGGCCGAGTCGGTGAAGCCGGAGGACAGCGGGGCGCTAGCCGCCTCGCCTCGGCCGGTCGTCGCGGTCCTGACCAAGGCCGATCTGGCTGGATTCGGTGGGGCGGGACCCGTAGCGGCCGCCGCCGCACACTGCCGGCGGCTCACCGAGCTCACCGGTATCCCGGTGTACCCGCTGGCCGGACTGGCCGCGCTCGCCGCCGTCGATGACACCGTCGTCGACGAGGAGACCCTCGACGCGTTGCGCATATTGACCACCGATCCGGCCGATCTCGGCTCGACCGACGGATTCGCCGGCGGAACCCACCGGCTACCACATCAGGTCCGGCGCCGACTGCTCGCCCGGCTCGACCTGTTCGGTATCGCGCACGGCGTGCGGGCGCTGCGCGACGGCGCCGACCGGGCCGGCCTGCTGACCACGCTGTGGCAGGCCAGTGCGGTCGATGGGCTGCTCGCCGGGATCGAGGCGGCCGCGGCCCCGATGCGGTATCAACGCCTGATCGATGTGCCGGGCGGGGAAGGCTCCGCTTCCGACGAGATGGTCTTCGCCAGAATGGCCGCTGCCGTCGAGGTGATGCGGGCCGCCGGCCTCACCGTCGACGACGATGACGCCGCCTCCACGCACCTGCGGCGGGCCATCACCTGGCAGCGGTACTCCCGCGGCCCGGTGTCGCGGCTACATCGCTGTGCTGCCGCCGACATCACCCGTGGATCGCTGCGGTTGTGGCAACAGGCGGGCGGTATCGCGGAGCCACTGGAGCCAGGGCCATGACCGACCAGGTCGAGAGCCTGCTGGCGCAGCTCGATCCTGAGTTGTCGCCGCCGATCAGCCGCCGCGACGTTGTCCTGGTCGCCGGCCCGTGGCTGGCCGGCACCAGCAGCCTCGTTGCGGCCCTACGAGCTCGGCTGCCGGGGCAACGGGTGCTCGAACCGGGCGAACTCGGCCCCGGCGAGGCCCCCACCGCGGTGGTGTTCGTCGTTTCGGCCACCGCACCGCTGGCTGACTCCGACTGTGCGTTGCTCGATGTCGTGGCCGCCGACACCGATGCGCTGATCGGGGTGGTGTCCAAAATCGACGTCCATCGCACCTGGCGCGAGGTGCTCGACGCCGATCGGGCGCTGGTGACCCGGTGGGCTCCCCGCTACGCAGATGTCCCGTGGGTGGGGGTCGCCGCTGCCCCGGACCTGGGCCCGCCCGCCGTCGACGATCTCGTTGCAATCCTGTCCACCACTCTCGCCGACGGCGCGCTACACCAGCGAAATAGCCTGCGCGCGTGGGAAAATCGGCTCCTCGCGGCGGCGCAGCGGCTGGACCGCGACGTTGAGGATGCCGACCGGGAAGCGAAGCTGGCGGCGCTGTGTGAGCACCGTGCTCGGGTGCTGCACCGGTTCCGGGTGGACAGGGCCGAGCGCACCATCGCTCTGCGCAGCCGGATTCAGCAGGCCCGAGTCCAGCTCTCCTCGTTTGTCCGCTCCCGCTGTGCAGACGCGCGGATCGAACTGAAGGACGATGTGGCGGCGATGACCCGGCGTCGGCTCGGCGGCTTCACCGACGAGGTTCGGCGACGGGTCGCCGAGGTTAGCGACGAGGTGAACGAGGAGGTCGGCCACCAGCTGGTCGATCTCGGCGAGCAGCTGGGACTTGCGATACAGACTCCCGCAGAGCCGGCTCCGGTGATCGAGGTGGGTGCGGCGCCGCCACGGGCGGGCAGTGCGGAGACCCGGCTGACGATGCTGCTGGGTGCAGGCTTCGGCCTCGGTGTCGCATTGACGGTGAATCGGTTGTCGGCCGGACTCGCACCGCAGTGGACGGCCACCGGCGTTGTCGCAGCGGTGGTGGCCGGGCTGGCCGTGACGGCGTGGCTCGTCGGCGTCCGCGTATTGCTGCACGACCGGGTGGTCCTGGACCGCTGGGCGGGGGAGGTCGTCGCCGGGCTGCGCGCCGCTCTGGAGGAGTGGGTGGTCACCTGCGTGCTGGCCGCGGAAGCGGCGGTGGGTCGTGCGGCCGCGGAACGCGATGCCGTCGCGAGCGCCGAATTCGACGACGCGGTCGCTCGCATCGACCGGGAAATCCGTGCACACATGGCGCAGCGGACACGGGCGGCCGCGGTTCGGGATCGGCGTGGAGAAGCGATCCTGCGGGCCTTGACGGCGGTTCGGAGACGAATTCAGGCGATGAAACGCCCGATTGTGGCTTTCTGAATCGTTCCTGTGAGTCATCGGACATAATCCCGATTAACCGCGGGTATCTCACCCGCGTTAACCTGTTTTTTAGGGAGGACCGTGTCTCGATGCGGAATCCGGCCTGCGTCCGGCACAAAGAATTAGCAGGAGATTTAGCGATGACTTCAGCGACCATTCCAGGTCTGGATACCGCACCGACCAAGCATCACGGCCTGCTCGCCTGGGTCCAGGAGGTCGCCGAACTCACGCAGCCCGACCGGGTGGTCTTTGCCGACGGCTCCGAGGAGGAGTACCAGCGGCTGTGCGACCAGCTGGTGGCCGCCGGCACCTTCACCCCGCTGAGCGATTCCGAGGAACCGAGCTCGTATCTGGCCCGGTCGGCGCCGTCGGACGTGGCGCGGGTCGAGTCACGCACATTCATCTGTTCTGAGCGGGAGATCGACGCCGGTCCCACGAACAATTGGATGGCGCCCGCCGAGATGCGCGCCCTCATGACCGACCTGTACCGCGGCTGCATGCGCGGACGCACCCTGTATGTGGTCCCGTTCTGTATGGGTCCCCTCGGTGCCGAAGACCCGAAACTAGGCGTGGAGATCACCGACTCCGAATACGTCGTCGTGTCGATGCGGACGATGACCCGCATGGGCCAGGCCGCGCTGGACAAGATCGGCGAGGACGGATTCTTCGTCAAGGCGCTGCATTCACTGGGCGCGCCGCTCGAGCCGGGCCAGGACGATGTGCCGTGGCCGTGCAATGACACGAAGTACATCACCCACTTCCCCGAGACCCGTGAGATCTGGAGCTACGGATCGGGTTACGGCGGTAACGCGCTGCTCGGCAAGAAGTGCTACTCGCTGCGCATCGCCTCGGCGATGGCGCATGACGAGGGGTGGCTGGCCGAGCACATGCTGATCCTCAAGCTGATCTCGCCGGAGGACAAGGCGTACTACATCGCCGCCGCGTTCCCGTCGGCCTGCGGTAAGACGAACCTGGCGATGCTGCAGCCGACCATCCCGGGCTGGCGAGCCGAGACCGTCGGCGACGACATCGCGTGGATGCGCTTCGGCAAGGACGGCCGGCTGTATGCCACCAACCCGGAGTTCGGCTTCTTCGGCGTCGCCCCGGGAACCAACTGGAGCTCCAACCCCAACGCGATGAAGACGGTCGCGGCCGGCAACACCGTGTTCACCAACGTCGCGCTGACCGACGACGGTGGTGTCTGGTGGGAGGGTCTCGAGGGCGACCCGCAGCACCTGATCGACTGGAAGGGCAACGATTGGACGCCCGACTCGGACGAGAAGGCCGCTCACCCGAACTCGCGCTACTGCACCCCGATGTCGCAGTGCCCGACGCTGGCGCCGGAATGGGACGACCCGCAGGGCGTGCCGATCTCGGCCATCCTCTTCGGCGGTCGCCGCAAGACCACGGTGCCGCTGGTGACGCAGGCGCGCGATTGGCACCACGGTGTGTTCATCGGGGCCACGCTCGGAAGTGAGCAGACCGCCGCGGCCGAGGGCAAGGTTGGCACTGTGCGGCGCGACCCGATGGCGATGCTTCCGTTCATGGGCTACAACGTCGGCGACTACATGCAGCACTGGATCGACATCGGCAAGAACTCCGATGAGTCCCAGCTGCCGAAGGTCTTCTTCGTCAACTGGTTCCGCCGCGGTGACGACGGCCGGTTCTTGTGGCCGGGCTTCGGCGAGAACAGCCGCGTGATGAAGTGGATCATCGAACGGGTCGAGGGCAAGGCCAATGGTTCCACGACGCCGATCGGCATCGTGCCGAGCGCGGCCGATCTCGATCTCGACGGGCTGGACGCCGATCCAGACGACGTCAACGAGGCGCTGGCGGTCAACGTCGAGGAATGGCGCGACGAGTTGTCGCTGATCGAAGAGTGGTTCGAGTTCGTCGGCGAGAAGCTGCCGACCGGGGTGAAGGACGAGTTCGAGGCGCTCAAGCAGCGCTTGGCCGACAACTCCTAACTGCTGAGCACTACGACAGGGCCAGTTGACACCCGTCAACTGGCCCTGTCGTACAGTGCATTCATGCAGATCCGCGAGCATGCCGAGGCCAGTCCCGACAAGCCGGCCGTCGTCCTGTATCCGTCCGGAAAGACTGTCACCTTCGGTGAGATGGAAGCGCGGGCGAATCAGCTGGCGCACCTGTTCCGGAAGTCTGGACTGCGCGAGGGCGACGCCGTCGCCGTCCTCATCGAGAACAACGAGCATTTCCACACCGTGTTGTGGGCCGCCCGTCGCTGTGGGCTGTACTACGTGCCGATCAACACCCACCTGACGGCGGCGGAGGCCGCCTACATCATCGACAACAGCGCGGCCAAGGTCGTCATCGGCTCGGTCGCGCTGCGCGAGACACTCGCCGGGCTCAGCGCCGAACTGCCGACCATGCCGCCGCTGCTCATCATCACCGACGGAGCCGAAACGTCGGCGACCAACGCCTCCAGCGAGCTTGACGGCTGGCTGAGCTACCCGGAATGCATTGCGGACCAGCCGGATACACCCATCGACGACGAGATCGAGGGCGATCTGCTGCAGTACTCCTCGGGCACCACCGGACGCCCGAAGGGCATCAAACGCGAACTGCCCCATCTCCCTCCCGCCGAAGTGCCCGGCATCATGGCTGCGCTGGTCTCGTTCTGGATGAACCCGCAGGCGGTGTACATCAGTCCGGCGCCGCTGTACCACACCGCGCCGTCGGTCTGGTCGATGCAGACGCTGGCAGGCGGTATCACCACCGTGGTGCTGGAGAAGTTCGACGCGGAAGGCTGCCTCGACGCGATCCAGCGCTACGGCGTCACTCACGGCCAGTTCGTCCCGGTGATGTTCACCCGGATGCTGAAACTGCCTGAGGATGTGCGTAATTCGTACGACTTGTCGAGCCTGCAGCGGATCATGCATGCCGCGGCGCCGTGTCCAGTCGAGATCAAGAAGCAGATGATCGACTGGTGGGGACCGATCGTCGACGAGTACTACGCCTCCTCCGAGGCGATCGGGTCGACGCTGATCACCGCCGAGGACTGGCTGGCACACCCGGGATCGGTGGGCAAGCCGATGATGGGTGGTCTGCACATCCTCGACGAGGACGGCAACGAACTGCCACCCGGCCAGGCAGGGGAGATCTACTTCGAGGGCGGCTTCGACTTCGAATACCTCAATGACCCTGAGAAGACGGCGAAGTCGCGGGACAGCCGCGGTTGGAAATCGGTCGGCGACATCGGATACGTCGACGAGGACGGCTACCTCTACCTCACCGACCGGCGGCACCACATGATCATTTCCGGTGGGGTGAACATCTATCCGCAGGAAGCCGAGAATATGCTCGTCACCCATCCCAAGGTGATGGATGCCGCGGTGTTCGGCATCCCCGATGAGGAGATGGGCCAAAGTGTCAAGGGTGTGGTTCAGCTCGTCGACGCAGCCGATGCGACCGACGAATTCGCCGCCGAGCTGATGACGTGGCTGCGAGATCGGTTGACGCACTACAAGTGCCCGCGGTCCATCTCGTTCGAGACGACGCTGCCCCGCACCGATACCGGCAAGCTGTACAAGCAGGAGCTGATCTCCAAGTATTCGCCCGCAGCGACCGGATAGCGGAACGCTCGACTGATGTTGGTCGTGGACCTGTCCGACCCGCCCCCGATCGGGGTGACCGATCCGCCGGATGTCGTGGTGGCAGTGGGGGAGTCGTCCACACCGGACGGTGAATTCTGGCTTGACACCGCGACGGTCGCGCTTACCGACACCGAGCATGAGGATCGCCGGTTCGTCACGGTGGAGTCGGTTGACCGCACAGTGGCCGAACTGGCCGAGCGCTGTCAGCGGTGGCCGATCGCCAGCGCGGTGTGCGACGACGTGCTGCGATGTGTCGACGTGACCGGGCCCGCACTGCCGGGGATCGTCACCGAATCACTGGCCTACTCGACGCTGCAGGCCGGCCCTGAGTTCGCCGGCTGGCTAGCCGAGCGCGGTCCGGCCACACTTCCCGATATCCCCGATCCGGTCCTGGCCGAGCGCGACGGTGCAACGCTGCGGATCCGGTTCAATCGCCCGTTGCGGCACAACGCCTTCAGCACCGATGCCCGAGCACTGTTGCTGGAGGCGCTCAGCGTCGCACTGCTGGACGACACGGTCACCGAGGTGGTCCTCGGTGGCAACGGCCCGTCCTTCTGCAGCGGTGGGGATCTCGGCGAGTTCGGCACCTTCGCCGATCCGGCCGCCGCGCATCTGGCCCGCACCCGACACAGCCCCGCGCTTGCCCTCGACGAGCTCACACGCCGGCTCGGACGGTCCTGCCGCGCCGAGATCCACGGTCGTGTGCTGGGCAGCGGACTGGAGATGGCGTCGTTCTGCGGGTGGGTGGTCTGTCACCCGGACGCGGTGCTGGGTCTTCCCGAACTGACGTTGGGGCTCATTCCCGGAGCCGGCGGCACGTTGAGCATCACCCGGCGCATCGGGCGTTGGCGCACAGCCTATTTGGTGCTCTCAGGCCGGACGATCGATCCGGCAACCGCGCTGGCGTGGGGGCTGGTCGACGAGGTCAGCTCGAGCGGCGCAACGTGACCCGATAGGTGTACTGCTCGGGCAGGAAATGGCTGACCGACAGCTCGACGGGGGTACCGGCGGCGTCGGAGTACAGCCGGTCCACCCGCAGCATCGGATGCCCGGGGTCGCAGCCGAGCGCCCCGGCGACCACCTCGTCGGCCGGGGCCACGGTGATCGACTGCGCCGCCTCTGCGATGGGCTGGTCGAGGTGCGGCTCGAGAACGCCGATGACGGTGTTGGTGCCGACGGCGCCGTCGGCGAGATCCGGCGAGTCGAAGACCAGTCGGGCCATCGCGTCGGGCAGGTGCACCGTGGTCACCACGAAGGGAACTCCGTCGTTTTCCCCGGGTCGCTGCGCTCCTGCCCTCCGGTCGTGCAGGCGTCGGAACACCACGGTGTGGACGACGTCGTCATCCAGTCTGAGCCGGCTGGCCGCGCTGACGTCGACGCGGCGGGAAAGGCCCTGCAGGACTTCCATGGTGGTGTCCTCGGACAGGCTCATCAGGTCCTCGATCGAACCCAGCTGCCGCAAATATCCCCGATTGGCGTACGTGCCCCGCCCAGGCACCCGGTGGACCACGCCCTCGGCCACCAGATCCTGAAACGCCCGGCGCACCGTCTGGCGGGACAACCCGTGCTCGGCGACCAACTCGGACTCGGTCGGCAGCCGGACTCCCTCAGGGTAGGCCCCGGAAGCGATCTCATCGCGAAGCCGTTGCCGCAGAACTTGATACGCGGGTTCGGGTTTCATCGGCGGCCCTGGATGCCTCGCAAGTCTGATGTCGGCATCAAATGCCTCCGCGAGCGACGAGTTGGCCGGCGATGACATTGCGCTGGATCTCGTTGGTGCCCTCACCGACGATCATCAGCGGCGCGTCGCGGAAGTAGCGCTCGACGTCATATTCGGTGGAGTACCCGTAGCCACCGTGGATGCGCACCGCGTTCAGCGCGATCTCCATCGCGACCTCGGAGGCGAACAGCTTGGCCATGCCGGCCTCCATGTCACAACGCTGGCCGCTGTCATAGCGTTCGGCGGCGTAGCGGGTCAGCTGGCGGGCGGCGGTCAGCTTGGTGGCCATATCGGCTAGGTAGTTGCCGATCGACTGGTGCTTCCAGATCGGCTGGCCGAAGCTTTCCCGGTCCTGGGCGTAGGCCAGTGCGTCCTCCAGCGCCGCCGTCGCCACCCCCAGTGCCCGGGATGCCACCTGAATACGGCCGGTCTCAAGACCTTTCATCATCTGGCTGAAGCCGCGCCCGGGCTCTCCGCCCAGAATCGCGGTGACCGGCACCCGGCATTCGTCGAAGGCCAACTCGCACGATTCGACCCCTTTGTAGCCGAGCTTGGGCAGATCGCGCGAGATCGTCAGCCCGGCGGTCGGCGATTCGACGAGCACCACCGAGATGCCCTTGTGCCGGGGCGTGGCCTGCGGATCGGTCTTGCACAGCAGGGCGATCAGACCGGACATACGGGCATTGCTGATCCAGGTCTTCGCCCCGGTGATCACCAGCTCATCGCCGTCGCGGCGGGCGAGGGTGGCCATGTTCTGCAGATCCGACCCGCCGCCGGGTTCCGTCAGCGCCATGGTGGCCCGCAGCGCGCCGGTGGCCATCGGGGGCAGATAGGTCTGCTTCTGCTCCTCGGTGCCGAAGGTCTCCAGCAGCTTGGCGACCACGGTGTGCCCGCCCATCGCCCCGGCCAGGCTCATCCATCCGCGGGCGAGCTCCTGGGTGATCTCGACGTAGCAGGGCATCGAGACCGGGGAGCCGCCGTACTGCTCACTGATCGCCAGCCCGTAAACACCGATCCGCTTCATCTGTTCGATCCACGCCTCGGGATAGGTGTTGGCGTGCTCGACCTCGCGGATCGTGGGTTTGACGTCCCGGTCGACGAACGCCCGCACCGTTTCCACCAGCATCGTTTCTTCATCGTCGAGTGCAGTGCTCACCAAGGTCCGCTCCAAGATCGGGAAATGTACGGCCATATTGACACGAAGTCGAGGGAACTACCAGTATGAGTGACTGTGACTTTGTACGGCCATATCGGCGGCGGCGAAGCCGGTGGTCCCTATTTCGACGATCTGGTGGTCGGCCAGGTCTTCGACTGGGCACCGTCGATGACTCTGAGCTCGGGTGCCGCGGCGACCCACCAGGCCATTCTCGGGGACCGGTTGCGGCTCTCCCTGGACGCGGACCTGGCGCACGCTGTCGTCGGCAGTGACGGCCCGCTGGCCCATCCGGGGCTGGTCTGCGACGTCGCGATCGGCCAGAGCACATTGGCAACCCAGCGGGTCAAGGCGAACCTGTTCTACCGGGGGCTGACCTTCTACCGCTACCCGATCGTCGGCGACACCATGTTCACCCGCACCGAGGTGGTCGGCCTGCGCCAGAACACCGCCAAACCCGGCCGCGCGCCGACGGGTCTGGCGGCGCTACGGATGACCACGATCGACCAGGTCGGCAGGCTGGTGCTGGACTTCTACCGCTGCGCGATGCTGCCGCTGAGTCCCAATGCCGCCGACACCGGTCACGCCGACGACCTGGCCCGGGTCGGCGCCGAGCTGGCGCCCGCCCCGGATCCGACCCTCGACTGGAACGCGGCGACCTTCCGGGAACGGGTCCCCGGGCCGCACTTCTACCCCGACATGGCTGGCTCGGTGCTACACAGTACCGGTGACGTCGTCAGCTCAGCACCCGAGTTGGCCCGGCTCAGTCTGAATATCGCCGCCACTCACCATGATTCACGAATCGGTGGCCAGCGCCTGGTCTACGGCGGGCACACCATCGGATTGGCCCTGGCCCAGGCCAGCCGACTGCTGCCGAACCTGGCGACCGTGCTGGGTTGGCAGTCCTGTGATCACACCGGCCCGGTGCACGAGGGCGACACGTTGTACAGCGACCTGCACATCGAAGCAGCCCGGCCGTTGGCCGGTGACCGCGGTGGGGTGCTCGCCCTGCGCTCGCTGGTCTATGCGGCGGCCGCCGACGGCACCGACCGGCCGGTGTTGGACTGGCGGTTCAGCGCGCTTCAGTTCTAAACCGACGCCGAGATCGACGTTGTGCGGGTGTTCACTCGCAGTTTCCCGGCGGAATGTCGGTTTGGGCGTGAGGGGATACTTGTCGGGTGAACGTCTCCGGCACCGACTGGGCGGGCAGCGGCCTGGCCTGGCTGACCGGGCTCCCCGACGGCCCGCCCGACCATTCGCGGTCGGCGGTGCTGGACCGTGCGGCAACCGTCGCCGCGGACCTCACTCAGCTTCTGGGAATCGGCGTTGATGCCGCGACACTACTGACCGGCCGGGCTGCGTTGCTCGGACTGCACCGACGCGGCCGAACCTCGGCCGGCGGGGCAACCCGGCTGATGCGGTCGCGGGACGGTTGGTGGGCGCTGACCCTGTCCCGTGTCGACGACATCGCCGCCATGCCCGCCCTCGTTGAAGCCGACTCCGTGCCCGACGATCCCTGGCCGGTGATCGCCCGCTGGGCCGCCCAACGTGATGGCGGCGACATCGTGGAACGGGCCGCGCTGCTGAACCTGCCGGTGGCTCGGGTCGGCGAGGCGATCGCCGCGCCCGTCCGGGTCCGCCCGTGCGGGCGTCGGGCGGTGCCCCGCCCAGCGCAGGGCTTGCTGGTGGCCGACCTGTCGTCGATGTGGGCGGGCCCACTGTGTGGCCGGATGCTCGCCGCCGGCGGCGCCACCGTCGTCAAGGTGGAGAGCCCGGCCCGCCCGGACGGAACCCGGTCCGGCAACAAGGCCTTCTACGACTGGATCAATCACGGGAAACTCTCTTATGCATTGGATTTCGACCGCGACCGCGAACGCCTGCGGGCGTTGCTGGCAGCCGCCGACATCGTGATCGAGGGGTCGCGGCCCGGCGCGCTGGCCCGGCGAGGCCTGAGTCCGGAGACGCTGCCCGGGCCCAACGGCAGAGTGTGGCTGCGGGTCAGTGGGTATGGCCAGGATTCGCACCGTGCTGCCTTCGGTGACGACGCCGCGGTGGCGGGCGGCTTGCTCGGAACCAGCATCGACGGTCCGGTGTTCTGCGGCGACGCCATCGCCGATCCGCTCACCGGGATGGAATCAGCTCTGGCCGTGGCGAATTCACTGAGTCGCGGCGGGGGAGAAACCCTCGAGGTGGCGATGTCGGCTGTCGCGGCGAGTTACGCGACGCTTCCTACCCGGCCGTCGACATCCCCGATAGCCGCCGCACCGCCGCAACCTCCACCGCCCACCGCGCGTGCAGCGGAGCTCGGTGCCGACAACGCAGCGGTCGAAGCCATAGTCATCCAGCGGAATTCGGTCCCATGCTGATCCAGCGAACACACCTGCTCGACGGTCGGGTCGCCGACGTCCGGGTGAGCTCCCACATTGAACAGGTGGCCGATGCGCTGACTCCGAGGCCGGCCGAGACGGTGCTCGATGCGGCCGGCGGCACGGTGATACCGGGTCTGCATGATCACCATGTGCATCTCCGGGCCGCGGCCGCCGCACTCGATTCCGTCCAGATCGGGCCCGCCAAGGTGCGCACCCACGCCGATCTCGCCGACGTACTGAGCACCGCGCCGGTCGGAGTCGACGGCTGGGTCCGAGCCGTGGGCTATCACGAGTCCGCGGCGGGCCCGCTGGATCGATCGGTGCTCGACGAGCTCAGAGCAGATGTGCCGGTGCGTATTCAGCATCGCAGCGGCGTGCTGTGGTTCCTGAACTCGGCAGGCCTGGCCGCTGTCGGCCTACCCGACCACCCCGATGGCAGGCTGCGAAGCTACGACAGCTGGTCGGACGCGGTCGCGCGCCGCGACACCAATTTGGCCGCGATCAGCCGCCGCCTGCTGGGCTACGGCGTCACCGGAGTCACCGATGCCACCCCGGGCCTGGGCGCCGACGACATCGTCACGCTGACCGAGGAGCACCGGCACGGCGGGCTCTGTCAGCGGGTGCACTGGCTGGCCCCGGGAAAGCGGATCCTGCACGACGATTCGCTGGACCTCGACGAGCTGACCGACTGGATCGGCGGACGGCATCGCGCCGGGGGGCCGGTCGCCCTGCATTGTGTGACCGCTGGCCAATTGGTCGTCAGCCTGGCTGCCCTGCAGACGGCCGGCGTGCACCCTGGCGACCGGATCGAACACGCCGCGGTGGTGCCGGCCGACACCCTGGCCGAGCTCGCCGGGTTGGGTGTCCTGGTGGTGACCCAACCCAACTTCGTCGCCGAACGGGGTGACCAATACCTCGCCGACGTCGATCCTGCCGATCAGCCCGGGCTGTGGCGGCTGGCGTCGCTGCGGCGGGCCGGCGTGCGGGTCGCCCTCTCGACGGACCTGCCGTTCGGCGGTGCCGACCCGTGGGCGGCGATGCGTGCCGCCGTGCGCCGCACTGCGGGCAGTGGTTCGGTGCTCAACGCCAGCGAATGCGTTTCAGCTGCGACGGCTCTCGCGATGTTCACCGGGTATGCCGAGCGTCCCGATGTCGCCCGGACCGTCGAACCGGGGCAGCCCGGGGACCTGTGTGTGCTGAGCGCACCGCCGGCCGAGGTCCTCGATGCGCTCGACGCCGACCTGGTGACCGCCACCGTCATCGGCGGCCACCTCCCCTAGCGATTTCGGCGCGTTTTCGTTCGCTCACCGGCGGTTAGCGCGCCGAAATCGCTGGAGGTAGGGAGCTCGCGAAATGGGGTATTCCGATAGGGCTCCGGCTCTTTGGGCAGGCCCAAGATCCGCTCGCCGATGATGTTGCGCTGGATCTGGTCGGTGCCACCGCCGATAGAGGTGAAATACGCATTGAGAGTTCGAAACGTCACCGCGTCACCCAACGGGTTGTCCGGACCGCTCAGCATTGCCTCGGGGCCGGCGATCGCGGTCTGAACCTTGGCCGTTTCGTGCAGGATCCGCGACATCGCGATCTTGCCCAGCGCCAGCAATGTGGCGGCCTCGGCCCGATCGGTGGTGGCCTTGGCCCGTTGGGTGTTCCACCGGTTCACCGCGGCGTACGCCTCGACCCGGGCGATCTCCTGCCGGATGAAGGAGTCGCCGAGCTTGCCGGAGCGGCGGGCCATCTCGACCAGGCTGTCGGAGTCGGCCTGCGGCTTGCGGGCCGAACGCGATGTGCGAGCCAGGTCACCCATCAACCGGCGCTCATAGGACAACGCCACCTGCAGCACCGCCCAGCCGCCGCCCGGTTCACCGACCAGGTTCGCATCGGGCACGTGCGCGCCGGAGATGAAGACCTCGTTGAATTCCGATTCGCCGGTGATCTGGTGGATCGGGCGGACCTCGACGCCGGCCTGGCGCATCGGGAACATGAAGAAGCTGATTCCGTTGTGCTTGGGCGCATCCCAATCCGTGCGCGCCACCAGCAGACCGTAGTCGGCTGACGTGGCGAACGATGTCCACACCTTCTGGCCGTCGATCACCCAGTCGTCGCCGTCCTGCTCGGCCCTGGTCCGCAACCCGGCCAGGTCCGAACCCGCACCCGGCTCCGAGTACAGCAGGCACCACTTCGTCTCGCCGCGGATCGACGGCGGAATGAGGCGGTGCTTCTGCTCGTCGGTCCCCAGATCGTGCAGCGTGCACGCGAACAGGTTCGCTCGATCGTGACCGGTGCCCGGGGCGCCCACCGCGGCGAATTCGGCTGCCACGATGCGGGATTGCGGGTCGCTCAACCCGCGGCCCCACCACTGCGGTTCCCAGCTCGGCACGGCCCAGCCGGCGTCGAACACCAACTGGGCCCAGCGGCCGCGGTCCAGGGTGGCATCCCAGTTGGCGGTCAGCCATCGGCGGACCTCGTCACGCACATCGTCGTCGGTCACTGCTGAGCCTCCCGCAGTCGCACATAACGCTCCCGGTGCCATGCCGGGTCACCGAACAACTCGGCGTCGGTCCTGGCCCGTCGCAGGTACAGGTGTGCGGGGTGCTCCCAGGTGAAGCCGATACCGCCGTGCACCTGGATGGTGTTCGCTGCGACCGTCACGAATGCTTCCGAGCAATACGCTTGCGCCGCAGCCAGATCCAGAAGACAATCGGGATCGTCCGCGTCGAAGGCGGCGGCGACGTGCCGGGCCGCGGATAACGCCGATTCCGCTTCCAGCAGCATGTCGGCGCACATGTGCTTGACCGCCTGGAAGCTGCCGATCGCCCGCCCGAACTGGAACCGGGTTTTGGCGTAGTCGGCAGCCATCCGCATGGCGTGCATCGCGCCGCCGGCCTGCTCGCCCGATAGTGCCACTGACGCGGCATCCAGCGCCCGATCGAGTGCGACGGACCCGGCCTCCAGGGCGCCCACCAGCCGGGCCGGCGTGTCGCGCAATACCAGCCGGCCCTGCTTGCGGGTCTGATCGACCGTCGACAGTGCGCTGATCTCCAGACCGGGAGAGTCGGGCGCCACCGCGAAGATCGAGTTCCCGGCCAGGACGTAGATGCGCTGGGCGATCGTCGCGTCGAGTACGTAGGTCTTGGTGCCCGACAACAACCAGTCGAACCCGGCCGCACGCGCGGTGGTATCCGGCGAGGCAGGCGGTCGGGCCGAACCCGGCTCGGCGAACGCCACCGTCGCAAGGAACTCGCCCGCGGCGATGCGCGGGAGGACATCGGCCTGTTCCCGGGTGTCGCCGAGGGCCAGCAACAGGTTGGTGGTCAGCACCGCGGTCGACAGGTAGGGCCCGCACAACAGCGCCCGGCCCATGGCCTCCATCACCAGTCCCACCTCGACCGCGCCGGCGCCGGAGCCGCCGAGCGCCTCGGGTATCGCCAGGCCCAGTAGACCCATCGCGGCGAGCTCGGCCCAGACCGCCGGGTCGTATCCGGTGTCGGTGGCCATCAGCCGGCGCACCTCGGTCTCCGGTGAGCGCTTGGCCATCACATCTGCCACCGCGTCGGCCAGGTCCCGCTGCTCGGTGGTCAGCGCCGCCGGCATTGGACTCAGTCCCCGAAACTTTGGCGCAGGCTCTCACACTGGCTGTAGAAGAACGCGTTGGAGATATCGGCTTTCGGTGCGATGCCGTCGAAACCGTGGAACGCCCCCGGCACCACGTGGACGTCGCACGGCACGCCCGCGGCCCGCAACCGGTCCGCATAATCAAGGTCTTCGTCGTGGAACAGGTCCAGTGTTCCGACCCCAAGCCAGGCCGGTGGCAGGCCGGCGAGATCGGTCCGCCGCGCGGGCACCGCCACCTCCGGATCGGCACCACCGAGATAGGACTGCCAGCCGAACCGGTTGCTGGTGGCGTTCCACAGCCGCTGACCCGGATCCTCGAGGTGCAGACCCACGCTCCGGTCGTCGATCATCGGGTAGACCAGCAGCTGGAAGACCGGTTTCACCCCGGCGCGGTCCCGGGCCAACAGTGCCAGGGCCGCGGTGAGTCCACCGCCGGCGCTGGCCCCGCCGATCGCGATCCGGTTCTCGTCGACGGCGGGCAGCCCGGCCAGCCATTCGAGCGCGGTGTAGCAGTCCTCCAGCGGCGCGGGATACGGGTGCTCCGGGGCCAGGCGGTAGTCGACGGCGGCCACCGTGATTCCCAGATCCTTCACGAACCGCCGGCACATCACGTCGTCCTGGGCGGCGGTGCCCAGCACGTAGCCGCCGCCGTGGATCCACAGCAGCGCCGGGGTGGTCGCGGAGGCCCCGGCGGGCCGGTAGAGACGGATGCCGACGCCGGACTCCAGCGTCAGCACCTCGACACCTTCGTTCTTGGGTCTCTGCAGGGCGGTCAGCCGGCGCAGGATCGGCAGCGTCCGGGGATAGATGAGCTTGCGGGGGGTGAACCGCGCGGCGCTGCGCAGCTCGGGATGGATGTCGGTGTTGGCCACGCCGCCCAGTATGGCAACCCGGGTCCGGCTAGGGACAGGACCTTGATCCATGACCGCAGGAGACAGTATCGTGGTGGCGGCAATTACGGAACGATGCGTAGCGTAATTGCAGATCGCCGAGAGGAAACCGTCAATGACGACCAATCCGTATGCGGGCCAACCGTTCACGTCCTCGGACGCCGAGATCGCCGCCGCGTTGGAGCAGGTCAGCATCCCCACGCTGCTGCTGTCATTGGTGCACATCACCGGCGACCCCCGCTTCATCCGCGAGTTCAAGCAGGCCGGCGTCTTCCTCAACGAGGTGCAGGGTTTCATGTCCGAGGAGGACAAGGCCCGGGCCCGTGCGGTCGCGTTGCCCGTCATCGCCGAGTACCGCGACCGCGGCTGCCCGGGGCCGGTGCCGCTGAGCCCCGAGCTGATCGGCGAGATGCTCGACTGGGCCGCCTGCGAGCATGTCGACGATGAGTACCGCCCGATGGTCCTGGAGGAGATGGACCTCGAGGACGTCGACCCCCGCCGTCCCGCGGCGCTGGATCCCGTGGCGGCCGCCGACTTCCCGGTCGTCGTGATCGGGTGTGGCGAATCGGGCCTACTCGCCGGAATCCGCCTCAAACAGGCCAATATCCCGTTCACCATCGTGGAGAAGAACGCCGGGCCGGGCGGAACATGGTGGGAGAACAGCTATCCCGGTGCCCGTGTCGATGTCGCCAATCACTTCTACTGCTACAGCTTCGAACCGAGCAACGACTGGTCGCACTATTTCGCCGAGCAGCCCGAACTGCGGGCCTACTTCGAATCGGTCCTTGCCCGCCACCGGCTGGACGAGAACGTCCGTTGGCAGACCGAAGTGGTGTCGGCGGACTGGAACGACGACGACGGCACCTGGCTGGTGGTCGTGCGCGGCAGGGACGGAACCGAGTCCAGCATCCGCGCCAGGGCGGTCATCACCGCGGTCGGGCAGTTGAACCGGCCCCAATTTCCCGATATCGAGGGCGCCGACACCTTCGAGGGGCCGGCCTTCCACTCGGCGGCCTGGGATCACTCCGTCGACCTGACCGGCAAGCGGGTGGCACTCATCGGGGCGGGAGCCAGCGGTTTCCAGATCGCCCCGGCGATCGCCGACCAGGTTGAGCATCTGACCGTGTTCCAGCGCACCGCCCAGTGGATGTTCCCCAACCCGATGTACCACGACAGCGTCGGGGACGGGGTGCGCTGGGCGATGAATCACCTTCCGTACTACAACCGTTGGTACCGCTTTCTGGTGATGTGGCCCGGAGCGGACAAAGGGCTGGAGGCCGCCCGTTCGGATCCCGCCTACACCCACCCCGACGACCCGAACTACGCGGTCAGCGAGATCAACGCCGTGGCGCGCCTGATGTTCACCGACTGGATCACCACCGGAGTCGGTGATGACGCCGACCTGCTGGCCAAGGTGCTGCCGGACTATCCCGCGACGGGCAAACGCACGTTGCAGGACAACGGAACCTGGCTGTCCACACTGCGCCGCGACGACGTCGAGCTGGTACGCACCCCGATCGAACGCATCACACCGCACGCCGTGGTCACCGCCGACGGAGTGGCCCACGACGTCGACGTCATCATCTACGCCACCGGATTCCGCGCCACCGAGGTGTTGTATCCGATGACGATCACCGGCCGCGACGGGACGGATCTGCGCGCCGCCTGGGGAGAGCGGCCCGCAGGGTACCTGGGCATCACCGTGCCGGGGTTCCCGAACTTCTTCATGATCTACGGCCCGGGCAACCATCTGGCGCACGGCGGCAGCCTGATCTTCAATTCCGAGCTGCAGATGCGCTACATCAACGACTGCCTGGCCGAGGTGATCGCCAACGGTTGGAAGGCAATCGAGCCGACGGTTGAGGCCACCGAGGAGTGGCATCGGCGTCATCAAGCCGAGATCAACACCATGGTCTGGGCGCACCCGTCGATCAAGCATTCGTACTTCAAGAACGCCGCCGGCGAGATCCACACGGTGAGCCCGTGGCGTCTGCCGGTGTACTGGAACGCGGTTCGTACCCCTGATTGGTCGAACTTCGTTGTGACAAAGGGGAAGTGAGGAGCAGCTATGCGTGCGGTTCTCATCGATACACCGGGATCTGTGCGGGTCGACAGCTGGCCGGACCCGGTACTGCCCGGCCCGGCCGGCGCCGTCGTCCAGGTGACGGCGACCGCCATCTGCGGTTCGGACCTGCACTTCTACGAGGGCGACTATCCGCTCTTCGCGCCCGTCTCACTGGGCCACGAGGCCATCGGCACCGTCGTCGAGGCCGGGCCGGAGGTGCACACGGTCAAGGTGGGCGATCAGGTCCTGGTGTCATCGGTGGCCGGCTGTGGAGCCTGCGCCGGCTGCGCGACCAAGGATCCGATCCTGTGCGCATCGGGCCCGCAGATCTTCGGTTCCGGGGTCCTCGGCGGGGCTCAGGCCGAGCTGCTGGCTGTCCCGGCCGCGGACTTCCAGCTGCTGAAGATGCCGGAGAACATCAACACCGAGCAGGCTCTGCTACTCACCGACAATCTGGCCACCGGCTGGGCTGCCGCCAAACGCGCTGACATTCCCGTCGGCGGCACCGCCGTGGTCATCGGTTTGGGCGCGGTCGGTCTGTGCGCGCTGCGCAGTGCGTTGTTCCTCGGTGCGGCAAGAGTTTTCGCGGTGGATCCGGTCGCCGCCCGGCGTGACCGGGCGGAGCGGATGGGCGGGACACCGCTTCCGGCGCCCGCGCTGCAGGCGGTCATGGACGCCACCGGCGGTATCGGTGCCGACTCGGTCATCGACGCCGTCGGCAACGACACGTCGCTGGACGATTCACTGGCCACGGTCCGAGCCGGCGGCACGGTCTCGGTGGTCGGGGTGCACAACCTCAACCCGTATCCGTTCCCCGCGCTGACCGCCCTGCTGCGCAGCCTCACCCTGCGGATGACCACCGCGCCCGTGCAGAGCACCTGGCCGGAACTGATCCCGCTGTTGCAGAACGGCCGCCTCGACGTCGAGGGCATCTTCACCACGACGCTGCCGCTCGAGGCGGCTGCCGAGGGTTACGCCGCGGTCGCGTCGCGCTCCGGGGAGCATGTCAAGGTGCTGCTCACACCCTGATCGCGGGCTACCCGCGGTAGACGGTTTCCCCCTCTTTGATGGTCTCGACCACGCGGATGTCCTTGATCGCGTCGGGGTCGACCGTCAGCGGATTGCCGTCGAGGACGACGAGGTCGGCGAGCTTGCCCGCCTCCAGCGAGCCCTTGGTGTCCGCCTCGCGGTACTGGCGCGCCGCGTTGATGGTGATGGCCTTGAGCGCCTCGAGGGGAGTGACCCGCTGGTCGGCGCCGATGGTTGCGCCGCCGCGCGAGATTCGGTTCACCGCCGTCCACACCACGAACATCTGATCCAGCGGGGTGACGACGAAGTCCGTGTGATTGGTCGGGCGCAGCCCGAGGTCGATCGCCGCGCGCATCGGGGACAGGAAGTCCGCCTGGGTCTTACCGCGCAGTCGCACATGGGCGTCGCCGAAGTAGAAGGTGTGTGGGGTGAAGAACGACGGGATGATCTTGTAGTCGACGTACCGCTGCAGCTGGTCGCGCCGGACGAACTGCGAATGCACCATGACGGTCAGGCGGTCTCGGCCCA
Organism: Mycobacterium pinniadriaticum; assembly: GCF_026242045.1. Lineage (GTDB taxonomy): Bacteria > Actinomycetota > Actinomycetes > Mycobacteriales > Mycobacteriaceae > Mycobacterium > Mycobacterium pinniadriaticum. Next base: position 82,921 of record NZ_JAPJDO010000013.1, on the reverse strand, counting down.
AGTCACCGGCGGCAGCGAACTCGTGAGCCGACAACGCGACGTCGATGGCGGCGTCCCCGTTGGCGTGGATATCGAGCGGCAGGCCCAGGTCGTAGACCTGCTTGAACCAGCCGTTGACGGTTTCCTGACTGAAGCCGAGCTCGCCGCACCAATTGTGCTGACCGTCGGGGCCGTCCACCAGATACGGCGTGGTGAAGTAGGCGGTGCGCCCCTGCGGCGAGCCGTCCAGGGTGACCTTGACCCCGCCGAGCTTGACCCGATTGTGGTAACTGCCGAATGTCGCGGGCGGATGACGGTGCAGCACCTCGTCGAGTTCGAGGATGAACGGGTAGGCGACGACATCGATCAACCTCGCGCCACCCTCGGCTGCCCGGTAGATCAACTCGACGTCGGCGGCGTGGGTGGCGCCTTCGTGCGCGGTGGTGATACCCGCCGCCGCATACAGCATCTGACCGGCCTTGCTCCAGGTGATCTCTTGCGACGGTGTCGGTTTGGGCATCGCGGCGAAGATCGGGAGAAACGCTGTCTCCATCACCAATCCGTCGGGCTCGGTGGTGCCCTCCTTGCGGACGATCACCCCGCCCGGCGGTGTCTCGGTGTCGGCGGTGATATCGAACATCCGCATCGCCGCGGAGTTCAGCACCGCGCCGTGCATCGAGACATGACCGACCAGAACGGGGTTGGCACCGAAGTCGACGTCGAGGTCGTCCTTGTGCAGCAGCCGGCCCCCGGGCATCAGGGTGTCGTCGTAGCCGTAGGCGACGATCATCTCGCCCGGTGGTATGCGATGGGAGTCTCGGAACGTCCGCAACGCCGCGACGATGGCGTCGACGTCGGATCCCGGTCCGGCCGGCGGGGCGAAGACGTTCACCTGGTTGGCGACGGTCAGCGAGTTGATGTAGTGGCTGTGCGGATCGAGGAAGCCCGGCAATAAGGTCGCCCCGTCGAGGTCCACCATCCGTGTCGCCGGACCCCGGTGAGCGGGCACCAGATCATCACTTTCGCCCACCGCGGTGATGCGTCCGGCGCGCACGGCCAGCGCGGTCGCGGAGGGATTGTGCTCATCGATCGTGACGATGTCGCCGCCGGTATAGATGACATCGGCATACTCGGTCATCCCGGCCTCCTTGTTGGGTGACCCGAGTCTAGGGGAGTTACGCGGTCCAGACCTCGACGGCGGGTTGACGGTTGGCGTTTATTGACCCCCGGCACTAGTTTTTCTCCGGTGATGTTCTCAGCTGCTGGCGCGGTCGCGCGGTGGATCGCTCCGTTTCTGACGGCCGCGGTCGTCGTCGGCATGGTTCTGTCCGCCGAGCCCGTCGGAGCCGGCCCCGCGATCCGGTTGGCCGACGATGCCAGCCCGGCGGGCGGATCGCCCTTCTACGTCGACCCGAACTCGGCGGCCATGCGCGCCGCGCACGCCAACCCGGACAGCCCGGAATTGGCATACATCGCCAACACGCCACAGGCGTACTGGATCGACAACCGCGTGCCGGCCGCCGCGGTGACCAAATACCTGACCGGAGCCTGGGCCGCGGGCGCCATGCCGATGCTGGCCATCTACTCCCTTCCGCATCGCGACTGCGGCAGCTTCGCATCGGGTGGGTTCGGCTCGGGCGACGCCTACCGCCAGTGGATCGACGGCGTGTCGGCCCAGCTGGGTGGCGGGCCGGCGATGATCGTCCTCGAGCCCGATGCACTCGATATGGCCGACTGCCTATCGGGTGAGGCGCGCCAGGAACGTTTCGACCTGATCCGCTACGCCGTCGATGCGCTGACCCGCGACCCGGCCGCCGCCGTGTACATCGACGCCGGGCATTCGCGCTGGCTGCCCGCCGAGGAAATCGCCAACCGGCTCAATCAGGTCGGCATCGACCGTGCCCGGGGCTTCAGCCTCAACACCTCGAACTTCTTCACCACCGACGAGGAAATCGGTTACGGCGAAGCCGTTTCGGGAATGACCGGCGGCAAGCCCTACGTGATCGACACCTCGCGAAACGGCAATGGTCCGGCCGACGGCGAATTGTATTGGTGCAATCCCAGCGGCCGTGCGCTCGGCGTCCAACCCACCACAGCCACCGGCAACGGCCACATCGACGCGTTCCTGTGGGTCAAACGTCCGGGTGACTCCGACGGATCATGCGGACGCGGCAATCCCGGGCCGGGCCATTTTGTGAATCAGTTCGCTATCGACCTGGCCCGTAACGCTGGTCACTAGAACGCGCGATCGACGCGTGCGGGCAAACGTCGGCGGTGTCGGCTTACGTTGGAGCACCGTGGATCTTCCCCCCACTCAGCAAAGCAGTGAACATTTCAAGGAATTTGTCGTGTACCACCCGTGAAGCGGGGTACGCTCGCGCAATGACGGTACGACCGTGGACGACAGCTCGCTGGCTGATGAAGGCCGGCCCGGCCGACTATCTACTGGCAATGAGCGTGGCGTCGGCTCAGCTGCCGATTATCGGCAAGCATCTTGAGCCGCTGGGCGCTGCGACCGCGATGAGTGTCTGGGGTGCCCGGCAGATGCCCGAGCTCGTCAGTGCGGCCGCGCGTTCGTGGCTGAGCCCCGGTGCGGGCGACGTGCGCAAGACTCAGCGGGAGAGCACGCGCGCGGTGTCGGAGGCCGGGCTGCGCGGCGTCGTCGCTCCTGAAGACCTGCAGATCGAGTGGCCGGCACCGGAGCGGACGCCACCGGTCTTGAACGCCCTGGAACACCGCAAGCACCTGTACCGTTCGTCGGTCCGCTACGGCGACGATCCTTCGCAGCTGCTCGATGTCTGGCGCCGCGAGGATCTGCCCGCCGAGCCCGCCCCCGTGATGGTGTTCCTTCCCGGCGGTGCCTGGGTGCACGGCAGCCGGATTCTGCAGGGGTACGCGCTGATGTCGCATCTGGCCGCCAAGGGCTGGGTGTGCCTGTCGATCGACTACCGGGTCGCACCGCATCACCGGTGGCCGCGGCACATCCACGACGTCAAGGCGGCGATCGCATGGGCTCGCGCCAACGTCGACCGATTCGGGGGCGACCGTAATTTCGTTGCGGTGGCCGGGTGTTCGGCGGGCGGTCACCTCGCCGCTTTGGCGGGGCTGACCATCGACGACGACGAATACCAGGCGCACCTGCCGCACGGCTCGGACACCGCCGTCGACGCGGTCATCGGAATCTACGGCCGCTACGACTGGGAGGATCGTTCCACGCCCGAGCGCACCCGGTTCGTCGATTTCCTTGAGCGGGTGGTCGTCAACAAACGGCAGAGCCGCCACGGCGAGCTGTTCCGCAAGGCTTCGCCGATCGCGCGGATACATCCCGAGGCGCCACCGTTCCTGGTGGTGCACGGCTCCGGTGACAGTGTGATCCCCGTGGAGCAGGCGCGCAGCTTCGTCGAACGGCTGCGTTCGGTGTCCCGTTCGGCGGTCAGCTACGTCGAATTACCCGGTGCCGGACACGGTTTCGACATGACCGACGGCGCGCGCACCGGCTCGGTCGCGACGGCAATCGGGCTGTTCCTCAATCAGATTCACCGCAACCGGAGCGTCATGTCGACCAAAGAGGTGATCTGAGCCCCCACCGGTTGTAGGGTCCCGGCAGGGAGGTGCACCGGGTGAAGAGGGTTCAGCGATGAAACGACTGCGCGGCTGGGATGCGGTGCTGCTGTACAGCGAGGCGCCCAATGTGCACATGCACACCCTCAAGGTGGCGATCATCGAATTGGGGGATCTCGGCGGCCGCAGCTTCGGTGTCGAGGAGTTCAGACAGGTCATCCGGGGCCGGCTCTACAAGCTCGACCCGTTCCGCTATCAATTGGTCAACATTCCGTTCAAGTTCCATCACCCGATGTGGCGGGAGAACTGCGACGTCGACCTCGACTACCACATCCGCCCGTGGCGGGTGCGGGAGCCGGGCGGACGCCGCGAACTCGACGAGGCGATCGGTGAGATCGCCAGCACCCCGTTGGACCGCGACCGTCCGCTGTGGGAGATGTATTTCGTCGAGGGGCTGGCGAACGGCCGCATCGCGGTCGTCGGCAAGATCCATCACGCCCTGGCCGACGGCGTCGCATCCGGCAACCTGATGGCACGCGGGATGGATCTGCAAAGCGGCCCCGACCCGGACCAGGACTTTCCGACCGACCCCGCGCCCACCCGCGGCGAGCTGGTTCGTTCGGCGTTCACCGACCACCTGCGCCAGCTTTCCCGGTTGCCCGGCGTCATGAAGTACACCGCCGACGGAATACGTCGGGTGCGGCGAAGCTCCCGCAAGCTGTCCCCCGAGCTGACCATGCCGTTCACGCCGCCGCCGTCGTTCATCAACCACATGCTCGACCCTCAACGGCGGTTCGCCACCGCAACATTGGCGCTAGCCGAGTTCAAGGAAACCAGCAAGCTGCTGGGTGTGACCATCAACGATCTCGTGCTTGCCACCGCTGCCGGAGCACTGCGCACGCTGCTGTTGCGCTACGACGGCAATGCCGATCATCCGCTGTTGGCTTCGGTGCCGGTGAGCTTCAACTTCGATCCCGACCGGGTGTCGGGCAACTACTTCACCGGCATGATGGTTGCCGTGCCCGTGGAGGTGGCCGATCCGCTGGAGCGGGTGCGTCAGACTCACGACGCCGCGGTGTTGGCCAAGGAGAGTCATCAACTCGTCGGTCCGGAGTTGGTCAGCCGGTGGTCCACATACCTGCCACCCGCGCCGGCTCAAGCCCTGTTCAAGTGGCTGTCCACCAGGGACGGCCAGAACAAGGTCTTGAATCTGCCGATCTCCAATGTGCCCGGCCCCCGGGAACACGGCCGAGTGGGCGGTGCGCTGGTCACCGAGATTTACTCCGTCGGCCCGCTGACCACGGGCAGCGGATTGAACATCACCGTGTGGAGTTACGTGGATCAGCTCAACATCTCGGTGCTCACCGACGGCGACACCGTCGGCGATCCGCACGAAGTCACCGATGCGATGCTCCAGGCCTTCTCGGAAATACGGATCGCGGCAGGGCTTCCCGGTGACCTGGCGGTCGTGGAGGCCGCCATGGCACAGGCCTAGTCTCGTTTCGAATTCCGGCTGCCCACCACCTCCGGCGCGTTGTGGGCACGCTCGATACTTCACGGCTTCGGCGATGAAGAACGACCCGAAGTCGATGACTGATCCGACCGCGGCGGTCGTCAGCGAGGTGTCCTGAGCGAAGTCACCGCCCGAGTCGCCGGATATGTCTACGCACGCACCCCATTGTTCATCCGGCTGGCGTACACCCACGACAGAAACTCCCCGACGGCCTCTGCCGAGTTGTGCGCCCGCGGCGAGGAGAAGATGTCGAACGCGTGCTGGGCTCCGGGCAACTCGGCATAGAGCACCGGCGATTGCGACACCTCCCGCAATTGGCCGACGAATTCGCGTGCTTCGCCGACCGGGATCAGCGAGTCGTGTTCGCCGTGCAGGATGAAGAACGGTGGTGCGTCGGCCCGCAGCCGCCGGATTGGTGAGGCGGCGGTGTAGATCTCCCGGAACCGGCTGAATTGGCGCTTGATCACAAGCCGCTCGAGGTAGCCGATGAACTCTCGGCGGCCTTCGCCGTGGGTGGTGTACCAGTCGTAGCGACCGTACACCGGGACCGCGGCCACCACCGAGGTGTCGGCCTCGGGGAAGCCGGGTTGGTACTCCGGGTCGCCAGCGGTCAGCGCGGCCAGCGCGGCCAGGTGGCCGCCGGCCGAACCCCCGGTGATGGCGACGAAGTCCGGGTCACCGCCGTAGTCGGCGATGTTGTCCTTGACCCACGCCAGCGCGCGCTTGACATCGATGATGTGGTCCGGCCAGGTATGTGTCGGGCTGACACGGTAATTCATCGCCACACAGATCCAGCCGCGGTCGGCGAGGTGACTCATCAACGGGTAGGCCTGCGGGCGGCGCCAGCCGATCGCCCATGCACCGCCGGGCACCTCGAGCAGCACCGGCGCCTTGCCGTCACGCGGCAGGTCGCGGCGACGCCACACATCGGCGAGGTTGGCCCGGCCATGCGGTCCGTAGGTGACGATGTTGCTCTTCTCCACATAGCGCCGTCGCGACCAGGTGGTCCGCCACGCCGTGGGCCGCCCGGACGGGGACGGCGCGCTGGGCAGAGTATCGAGGACGTCGGCGAAATCCTCGCCGAGGCCCTCGACCAGGGCGGCACGCAGCACGGGTCGCGGGGTGGTCACGTTGCGGCGCTGGATCGCCACCAGAATCGGCCAGGACAGAGCCGTCAGGGTCAGAGCCGCGATCCCGCGTCGGCCGCGGAAGTCGCCACGCAGGCCGCGGCGGGCGGCGTCGAGCATCGAGGCGACCAGGTAGAACAGCGGCAGCTCCGAGGTCGGCCAGCCGAACCAGAACACCGCTATGGTGGCGTACCCCCGACGGCCCAGTGGGCGAAACCCGTTGGCGGCATTGGCGAATTCGACCACGGCACGGGCCAGGGGCCGCGGCCGCCGCAGCTTAGCCGCCTGATGTACGAGCGATGAGTTCATTACGCAGGATCTTGCCAGTGCTGCCGCGTGGAAGCTCGGTCAGGATGGTGATATCCCGCGGGACCTTGTAGTTGGCCAGGTTCTCCCGGACGTGGGTCTTGAGGGCATCGGAGTCCGCCGCAGAACCCTCGGCGAGCACCACGAATGCAACCAACCGCTGACCGTACTGTTCGTCGTCGACACCCAGTACGGTGGCCTCGGCCACCTCCGGATGCCCGGTCAGCGTCTTCTCCACCTCGATCGGGTAGACGTTCTCCCCACCGGAGACGATCATCTCGTCGTCGCGGCCCACGACGAACAACCGGCCGGCCTCATCGAGCCGGCCGATGTCTCCCGAGGACATGAAACCCTCGTGGAAGTCCTTGGTGCTGCCGGTGGTGTAGCCGTCGAACTGGGTGGAGTTCTTCACGAAGATGCGGCCGACCTCACCGGTGGGGACCGGGTGGAATTCGTCGTCGTAGATCCGGATCTCGGTGCCGACGGCCGGCTTACCCGCGGTGTCGGGTGCGGCCCGCAGGTCAGCCGGGGTCGCGGTGGCGATCATGCCCGCCTCGGTGGCGTTGTAGTTGTTGTAGATGACGTCGCCGAACTCGTCCATGAACCTGGTGACCACATCGGGCCGCATCCGCGAGCCCGAGCACGCCGCGAACCGTAGTGAGCGACCGCTGTAGCGCTTCCGGACGTCGTCCGGGAGGTCCATGATCCGGTCGAACATCACCGGCACCACACACAATCCGGTGGCCCGGTACTTGTCGACCAGGGCCAGCGTGGCCTCCGGGTCGAACTTGCGGCGGGTCACTACCGTGCAGGCCATCGCCGAGGAGAACACCAGCTGCGAGAAACCCCAGGCGTGGAACATCGGTGCTACCACCACAGTCGTCTCGCCCAGGCGCCACGGTGTGCGGCTCAGGATCGCGACGAGGTTGCTGGCCCCGCCGCCGGGGTGCTTGGCCCCCTTGGGAGTTCCGGTGGTGCCCGAGGTCAGCAGGATGAGCTTGCTCTTGCGGCCGCTCTTGGCGGCCTTCTGCCCCTGATGCGCGGTGATCAGCTTCTCGACGGTGGGTGCATCGGACCCGGGTTCGTCGGTCCAGGCCAGGATGCGGCCGGCCTGCGGACGATCGGCCAGCGCCCGGTCCACCGAGGCGGTGAACTCCTCGTCGTAGATGACGACGTCGGCCTGTTCGCGGTTGACCACCTCGGCCAACGCCGGTCCGGCGAAGGACGTGTTCAGCAGCAGGACATCAGCGCCGATGCGGGTGGCAGCGATCAGCGACTCGACAAAACCGCGGTGGTTGCGGCACATGATGCCGACAACCGCCGGAGCCGCTGGGCCGGCGACATCAGATCGAGCGGTGCCGCTCGGTAAATGCTGCAGCGCGGCGGCCAGCGCATGGGCCCGCTCGTCGAGCTCACGCCAGGTCAGCGTGCCGAGTTCGTCGATCAGGCCGGGGCTGTCGGGGCGGCGGGCGGCCGCGGTGGCGAACCCGGTCGCGATCGTCAGCCCCTCGTCGCGCGCGGCCGCCACCATCCGAACGGTCCGGTCCGGGCGCATCGGGGTCAGGAAGCCGGCCTTGGCCAGCGTGGCGACCGCGTCGCCGATCGATGTCAACCGCGACAGCAGATCCATCAGCCGATCACCGGGAGTCGGCGCTGCGAGGCCAGTTCGTCCAGGGCCTCCTGCATGACGCCGCGTACGTGGGCGTCGACGGCGTCGATGTCGGGATCTTCGCCGAACTGCTCGGTGACGTGGATCGGTTCGAGCACCTGCGTGACGATCTTGGTGGGCAGCGGGACGTTCAGGGGGACGACGGCGCTCAACCCGAACGGGAACCCGACCGAGATGGGCAGGATCTTCGCGCGCAGCAGTTTGTCCAACCGCAGCGCCTTGGCCACGCCGGTGCCGCGGGTGAGAAAGATCTGGCTCTCCTGACCGCCGATGGACACCATGGGCACAATCGGCACCCCGGCGTTGATGGCGGCCTTGACGTAGCCGGTGCGGCCGTCGAAGTCGATCTTGTTCTGCGTCAGGGTCGGCCGGTAGACGTCGTAGTCCCCGCCGGGGAACACCACCACCACGCCACCGGAGCGCAGCGCCTCGTCGGCGTTCTCGTGATTGGCCCGGATGAAGCCGTTGCGCTTGAAGAAGCCGGCCGTCGGCCCGGTCAGCACGAGGTCATGACTCAGCGTGTAGACCGGGCGGTCGTAGCCGAAGTGATCGTAGAAGCCCAGCGCGAACACCGGCACGTCCATCGCGAACAGGCCACCGGAATGGTTGGACACCACCAGGGCACCGCCGGGCGGGAACGACTCCAGCCCGCGGACCTCACTGCGGTGGTAGAGCCGCAGGAATGGGCGCAGCACCCCCATGGTCTTCTCCACCAGGCCCGGGTCCCATTTCGCCGTCTCGGTAGGCGTCGCGTCGCTGGTGCTCACACATCCTCCTAGGAATTGGAACGTGTTCTAGTTTTCGATCGTACCGGGCTCGCGCTGCTCGTCGTACCTCGATAGTTACCATTCCGAACGTGACTGAAAACGCCGTTACCGAAGAGCCCGTCGTTCTCACCGAGCGTCGCGGCCGCATTCTGATCGTCACCATCAACCGGCCGAAGGCCAAGAACGCCGTCAACGCCGCGGTCAGCCAGGGTTTGGCCGCGGCGATGGATGAGCTCGACGATGACGCCGGCCTGTCGGTGGGCATCGTCACCGGGGCCGGCGGCTCATTCTGCGCCGGCATGGACCTCAAGGCCTTCGCCCGCGGCGAGAACGTCATCGTGGAGGGGCGCGGACTGGGCTTCACCGAGCGTCCGCCGCTCAAGCCGCTGATCGCCGCGGTGGAGGGGTATGCCCTGGCGGGCGGGACCGAGGTGGCGTTGGCCACCGACCTGATCGTCGCGGCCAACGACTCCGCCTTCGGCATCCCGGAGGTCAAGCGTGGCCTGGTGGCCGGCGGCGGCGGGCTGCTGCGGCTGCCGCAGCGCATCCCGTACCAGATCGCGATGGAGCTCGCGCTGACCGGTGAGAACCTGTCCGCCGTGCGCGCCCACGAGCTGGGTTTGGTCAACGTACTGGCCGAACCCGGCCACGCGCTGGAAGCCGCTGTCGAACTGGCCGAGCGGATCACCGCCAACGGCCCGCTGGCGGTCGCGGCCACCAAGCGGATCATCACCGAGTCGCGCGCCTGGTCCCCCGAGGAGCAGTGGAAAGAGCAGCTGAAGATCCTGATGCCGGTCTTCGCATCCAAGGACGCCCAGGAGGGCGCGATCGCGTTCGCCGAGAAGCGCGCGCCGAACTGGACGGGCAGCTGAGCTAAACGACGCCCACGATCACATCCCACGGGTCGCCGTCGCGGGCCGCGGCCAACGCAAGCCGGCCCAGCCGGCGGGCGTGCGACGCGGTGTCGCCGAACTCGTCGATCCAGCTGCGGGCCCGCATGGTGACCAGCCACAACCGGTGCTCGGCCGTCACGCCGATCGCACCGTGGAGTTGGTGGGCGGCGGTGACGACCGACGGCACGGCCCGGCCGAGCACGACCTTGGCCACGGTGACGGCGTAGGCGGCCTGGGGGCTGTCGAAGCCATGATCGGCGACGGCGGCGACGGCCAGTTCGGTCGCGGCGCGCGTCCGCTCGACCTCACCGGCCATCGAGGCCAGCGTGTGTTGCACGGACTGGAAGACGCTCAGCGGCCTCCCGAACTGTTCTCGTTCGCGGCAGTGAGTCACCGAGAACTCGACCGCCGCGTCGAGCGCGCCGAGCACCTGGATGCAGCGCGCCCAGGCACCGCGCCGCATCAGCTCCTCGGCCGCGCCGTCGACGGTGACGAACCCTTCGGCAGGTACCCCGATGGCGAACGTGTCGCGCGGTTCACCGCCCAGATTGTGCCCGCCGGTGATCGCCGCGGGGCGGGTGACGGCCACCTGCAGCGCGGGTCCGTCACGCAGGGCCAGCACCACCGCGTCGGCGGCACCGACGTACGGCACACCGGTAACGGTCCCCATCCCGGCCAGGCCGGTCGCGATCGTGAGCGGCTCGTCGTCGGCGACCTCGATCCCGGCCCTGGCCGCCAGCCAGCCGCCCAGCACGTCGGTCTCGGCGAGCGGGACGCTGACCGCATGACGGGCCAGGGCGCGCAGGATCAATGCCAATTCTCGTGGTCCACCACCGGAGTCGGGGTCACTCGTCAACCGGGTCAGCCCGGCGTCCGTCAGGTGCCGCCAGGCGGTGGCGTCGAACCTGTCGGGCAGGCCGCGGTGCCCGATCCGCTCATCGAACGAACGCGCGCCGATGTCCTCGGCCAGCCGCCGCAGGGCAGTGAAATCGTCGGTGCCGCTCATCGGTCCGAAGACCCCGCCGGTCAATGCCCGCGTCATCTCAGCCCCATCCCGCGCGCCACCACGCCGCGCAGCACCTCATTGGTGCCGCCGCGCAGGGTGAACAGCGGCGAATGCAGCCGGGCGATGTCCAGCAGCGCAGCGACTCTCTCGCGGCCCGGAGCCCCGGACGCGACGTAAGTGAACAGATCGGCGGCCAACTCGACCGACTCCTGTTCGAAGCGGGTGCCCAGATCCTTGACCAGAGCCGCCTCGTTCACCGGTGACTGTCCGGCAGCCAACGCCCTGGCCACCGACACCGACAGCTGTCGCAGCGAGATGATCCGGGCCAGCAGGTCGCCGACGGCCGCGGCGGCATGGTCGTCGAGATCGTCCTGGGTGGCCAGTAGCCGCACCAGCGCGGTCAGCAACGGCGCGGTGCTCAAGATGCGTTCAGGACCGCTGCGCTCGAAAGACAACTCGGCGGTGACCTGATGCCAGCCGGCGCCGATCTCGCCCAGCACGTTGGCGTCGCTGACGAACACCTCGTCGAAGGTCACCTCGTTGAAGTGGTGCTCGCCCGACATCATCACGATGGGGCTGATGGTCAGGCCGTCCGGCGGGCAGGAGCGCAGCGACCCGCGATTTGGCTCAGCGTCGGTCGGCACGATGAACTGGCTGAAGCCGGCATGACGTCGCTGCGGGTCCACCGGGCTGGTGCGGGCCAACACCACGATCTGATGAGCCAGATGCGCACCGCTGGTCCATACCTTGGTGCCGGATAACAGCCAGCCGCCGTCGGTCCGGGTGGCCTTGGCGACGGAAGCGGCGAGGTCGGAACCGGCCTGCGGTTCGCTCATACCGATCGCCGAGAAGTACCGCCCCGCAGCGATTCTGGGAAGCAACCGTTGCCGTTGCTCCTCGGTACCGTACGCCAGCAGCCCTGGCGCGACCTGGCGGTCGGCGATCCAGTGCGCGGCCACCGGGGCACCTGCGGCCAGCAGCTCCTCGGTCACCACGTAGCGGTGCAGATGGCTGAGCCCGTGCCCGCCGTATTCCCGCGGAATGGTCAGACCGAGGAAACCGGCATCGCCCAGCCGGGCGCTGAACTCCTCGTCCCAGCTCGACAACCACGCGTCGACGGTCGGCTGCCAACCGAATTCGTCTCGATCGGCAGCCAGGAACGTCCGCACCGAAGCCCGCAGGCCCGCCAGCTCCGGCTCGTTGGCGCACAGCGCCGCGAAATCGTCGCTCACCGGTAGCCCGTGGTCCGCGCGATGATTGCGGTCTTACCGTCGTCGCCGACGGCCTGCGCGTCCCCGACCGCCGAGTTCCGGCCGACCCGCAATGCCGTCCCCTCGTAACGGGATTGAGCGCCGGCGAAGAAGGGTCGCAGAAAATTGACCCGGATCGACGCGGTGCGCAGCGGTTCGGCCTGTTCGTGGTTGATCGCCGCGGAGGCGACGAGTTCCAGTCCGGCACTGCTGACCCCGCCATGCACGATTCCGATCAGGTTGTTGATCATCGGATCCGGGCGCTGCGCCAGCCGGTAGGCGCCGGATTCGACTCTCAGGGGCTCGGTCGCCATCAGGTCGGCCAGCGAGGTCTGCGGCGTGCGAATCAACAAGTCCGGCCCGCGTTGGATGGGGCCGTCGGGCCCGCCGGTGATCGCGACGGTCCGCACCGTGCCACCGCCGATAGTGCTGCCGCGGTGGCTGAGCGTGCAGATGGCCAGCAACGTCGCACCGTGCGGGCCGAGCGGTCGGCTGCTGGCCACCACCGGTTCGTGGGGGGCGGACTGCAAGCTGCCGATCCCGTCGGGGCTGAGCTCGACGGTCAACTCGCTGGATACCGTCCATTGCCCCGATCCGCGGCGGTGGAAGTTCGCCCGGCCGGCGACGTCGTCGACCAGGATGGCCAGCGGTCCGATCGTCGGCATCCCGGTGAACGGGTTGACCAGGTGGCCCACCGGCATCGAGGCCACCACCGTGAACTCGGTGAAGTTCTCATCGAGCGTGGTGATGCCGAACCTGGTCAGGACACTTTCCGGGGTTTCCGGGTCTAGTCCTGCGGCCGATGGGTCGGGCGTCGTCACACCTTGTATTCCAGCATCAGCACAGCGATCCCTGTCGGACGGGCTGACCATACTCAGTTCCCATGGCCACCGTGTACTTCACCGCATCGAGTCTGGACGGGTTCATCGTCGACGATGCGGGCAGCCTGGACTGGCTGACCTCCCGCGCGATCGACGTGAACGAGCCCTTCGGCTACGAGGCGTTCAACACCGGCGTCGGCGCGCTGGTGATGGGGTCGGGGACCTACGAATGGCTGCTGGCCAATCAGCCCGGGGAGTGGATGTACAGCCAGCCGAGTTGGGTGCTCACCCACCGTCCGCAGATCATCGCCGAGGACCATCCGGTGACGGTGTTCAACGGCTCCGTCGCCGACCTGCATCCGCTCTTGGTCGACGCCGCCGGTGAACGTGACGTGTGGGTGGTGGGCGGTGGTGACGTGGCCGCCCAGTTCGTCGCCGCGGGACTGGTCGACGAGGTGATCGTGTCCTATGCGCCGTGCAGCCTGGGCTCAGGCGCGCCGGTGCTGCCGATCCGGTCTGAGTGGGTGTTGGCAGAAACCGGTGTCAACGGCGATTTCGTCTGTGCTCGTTGGCGGTTCAGGGGTTGAGTGACGGCACACCGAACTTCGTCACGAATTCTTTGGCCTTGATCAGGAATTCCAGCTGTGCGGCGACGTCGTGTAGTGGTTGCAGGCTGCGTACCGACCGGCACAGCACGACCGCACCCTCCATCGCAGCCAGAGTGGTGTCGGCGAGTGCGCTGGCGTCGCCAGCCTCGAAGCCGTCCCGCAGGTACGACTCTTTGGCGGCCTCACGCCAGCGGCTGAAGATCTCTGCGGCGACCGAGGTCAGCTGATGCTCGTCCTCGCCGGATCCCACCGCAGCGGCCAGCACGGGGCATCCGGCGGTGTAATCGCTTGTGAGCAAGGCATTTTCCCAGAGCTGGACGAAGCGACGAAGCAACACCGTGGTGCTCTCCTTGGCTGCTTCGTCGAGGCTGGCGCTCATCTCGTAACCGGCGAAGTCCAAGGCCTCACGCAGGATCTGGCTTCGCCCTTCGGGGAAATGGTGATAGACCGAGCCGCGTGGCGCTCCGCTGCGGGCGAGCACCTCGTCGATGGTCACTCCGGCGGCGCCGCGTTCGCGCAGCACCTCGGCGGCGGCCACCAGCATCTTGGTGCGGGTGGACCCGCGAGCTCGGCGGGTGGTACCGGTCGGCGACTGGGTCATTCAGGCGGCGGGGGATTGACGGACATGGCTACCCCGCCATGCCAGCGCACGAGCACCCCGACCGAACAGCTGCCGGCGCTTGTCAGGCACGTGGCGCGTGAACCGGTGGCCGGCGATATTCAGCTCGATCAGCCACATCTTTCTCTCCTTGCAGGGCAGATCTCGAGACCAACTCCATAACTATGCTTACGACCATAAGATTAGAACGCTCTTAGCGCAAGCGATGAGTTGTCGTGAAGGTGAACAGCTGGAGAAGGTGAGTGTTGAGCTGGGCATTCTTCAGGCGCGACAGCAGGAATATGATCTAGGTCATATTCCTGGACGCCGTTCGATCCCCCTGATCAGGCCAGCTAGACGGGCTAGGCTCGGCTCAGTCGGCGATGAGAAGGACGCAAGCGATGAGCCATTACAAGAGCAACGTCCGCGACCTCGAGTTCAATCTGTTCGAGTCGCTCGATCTGGAGAAGGCCCTCGACGACTATCCCGATCTCGACGGGGACTCGGTACGCGAGATGCTGGCCGAGGCCGCCCGCCTGGCCGAGGGCCCGGTCGCGGAATCGTTCGCCGAAACCGACCGGCATCCACCGACGTTCGACCCCGACACGCACGCCGTGTCGTTGCCCGAGCCGTTCAAGAAATCGATGCGGGCCTGGCAGCAGGGGGAGTGGTTCCGCATCGGGCTGGCCGAGGAGGTCGGCGGCGTCCCGGCCCCGGCGATGGTCACCTGGGCGATCGACGAGCTGGTGCTGGGTGCCAACCCGGCGGTGTTCATGTACATGGCCGGCCCGATCATGGCCAACATCCTGTTCCACATCGGCAACGCCCAGCAGCAGCACTGGGCGACCCTGGCCGCTGAACGCAACTGGTGCGCCACGATGGTGTTGACCGAGCCGGATGCCGGTTCCGACGTCGGCGCCGGGCGCACCAAGGCCGTCGACGCCGGTGACGGGACCTGGCACATCGAAGGCGTCAAGCGCTTCATCACCAACGGCGACGCCGACGACTACTTCGAGAACATCCTGCATCTCGTGCTGGCCCGGCCCGAGGGGGCGGGGCCCGGTACGAAGGGGCTGAGTCTGTTCGTGGTCCCCAAGTTCCTGCTCGATCCAGAGACGGGCGCGCCCGGCGACCGCAACGGCGTGTTCGTCACCAATCTCGAGCACAAGATGGGCCTGAAGGCGTCGGCGACCACCGAGCTCAGCCTGGGACTGCACGGAAAGCCCGCGGTGGGCTGGTTGGTGGGTGACGTCCACAACGGCATCGCACAGATGTTCAAGGTCATCGAGTACGCACGGATGTTCGTGGGCACCAAAGCGATTGCCACCCTGTCGACGGGTTATCTCAACGCGCTGGAGTACGCCAAGACCAGGGTGCAGGGTGCCGACATGACGCAGATGACCGACAAGACGGCCCCCCGGGTGACGATCATCCACCACCCCGATGTGCGACGTGCTCTGATGACGCAGAAGGCCTACGCCGAGGGGTTGCGCGCACTCTATCTCTATACCGCCGCGCACCAGGATCCCACCGTGGCGCAGGTGGTTTCGGGCGCCGATGCCTCGATGGCCGAACGCGTCAACGACCTGTTGCTGCCGATCGTGAAAGGGGTCGGTTCGGAGCGGGCATACCAGTGTCTGACCGAGTCGTTGCAGACGTTCGGCGGGTCGGGGTTCCTGCAGGACTATCCGATCGAGCAGTACATCCGCGACGCGAAGATCGACTCGCTCTACGAGGGCACCACCGCGATCCAGGCCCAGGACTTCTTCTTCCGCAAGATCGCCAGGGACCGGGGCGGAGCGCTGGCACACCTCGTCACCCAGATCGAGAAGTTCATCGACAGCCCCGATGCTCGGCCCGAGCTCGCCGCCGGCCGAACATCGCTGGCCGACGCGCTGGACAATGTTCGCGCCGTGGCGGCCACGATGACCGGTTATCTACTCGGGGCCCAGGACGACGCGCGCGAGCTGTACCGGGTGGGCTTGGAGTCGGTGGGGTTCCTGCTCTCGGTCGGCGATCTGCTGATCGGCTGGTTCCTGTTGCGCCAGGCCGAGATTGCGCTGCGGGCACTCGACGGTGATCCCGATCCGCGGGACGAGGCTTTCTACCGCGGCAAGGTCGCGGTGGCGGCCTTCTTCGCCGCCAATGTGCTGCCTCGGCTGGCCGCCGAGCGGCAGATCGCGGAGTCGATGGAACTGACCATCATGGACCTGAGCGAAGAGGCGTTCTAGGCGTCGGTCAAGATGGCGGGGACAACCGGCAGAGACTGAAGAGGAAGTGCCCCCATGAAGGTGATCACGTCCATCGACGATGCGGCCTCCGCGGTCGGCCAGGAACTCGGCGTCAGCGAGTGGCTGCAGATCGACCAGAAGCGCATCAACGACTTCGCCGACGCCACCGGTGACCACCAGTGGATCCACGTCGATGTCGAGCGGGCCAAGGCCGAAAGCCCTTATGGCGCACCGATTGCCCACGGTTTCCTGACGTTGTCGTTGGTCCCCGCGCTGAGCAAGGACAACTTCCGCGTCGAGAACGCGAAAATGGCCATCAACTACGGGCTCAACAAGGTGCGGTTCGTCGCGGCGGTCCCGGTGGACAGCAGCATCCGGGTGCGCTCGGAGCTCGTCGGTGCCGACAAGGTCGACGACAACACCGTCAACCTCACCGTGAAGCACACCATCGAGATCGACGGCGTCGACAAGCCCGCCGCCGTGGCCGAGATGATCGTCCGGGCGATTTTCTAGCGAAGTCTCACGCCTGCGGCGTGTAGCCGAAGGGCAGCAGCACGCTCTTGGCCTGCGTGTACTGCTCGATGCCCTCGGGCCCGTTCTCCCGGCCGATGCCGGAGTTCTTGTAACCGCCGAAGGGCGAACCCGGATCGAAGGCGTACATGTTCACCGCGTACGTGCCGGTGCGGATCTGGGCGGCGATCTTCATGGCCTTGTCGTTGTCGGTGGTGTAGACCGACCCGGCCAGGCCGTAGACCGAATCGTTGGCGATCCGCACGGCGTCTTCCTCGGTGTCGTACGGGATCACCGCCAGCACCGGCCCGAAGATCTCCTCCTGGGCGATGGTCATCGAGTTGTCGACATCGGCGAACACCGTCGGCTGGACAAACCAGCCGTCGTCGAGTCCGTCCGGACGCGCACCGCCGGTGACCAGTCGCGCGCCCTCCTCGACACCCTTCTTGATGTAGCCCTCGACCCGCTCGCGCTGCTTCTCACTGATCAGTGGGCCGATCATGGCGCCGGGGTTGTCGGGCAGCCCGATGGGCATGGCCGCGACCGCGGCCGAGAGCTTCTCGACAACCTCGTCGTAGCGCGACCGGGGCGCCAGGATGCGGGTCTGCCCGACGCAGGCCTGGCCGCAGTTCATCAGGCCGGAGAACACCAGCATCGGCAGGGTGGAATCCAGGTCGGCGTCCTCGAGGATGATGGCCGCCGACTTGCCGCCGAGTTCGAGGGTGCACGGCTTGAGCTTCTCAGCGGCGATCTTGGCGATCTCCTTGCCGACCGCGCTGGACCCGGTGAACGTGAACTTGTCGATCTCGGGGTTGGCGGTGAGCGCGCGACCGGTTTCCGGGCCGCCGGGGACGACCGAGAGCACACCCTCCGGCAGCCCGGCCTCGGCGAAGATCTCGGCCATCGCGAACAGTGACAGCGGGGTCTCGGCGGCGGGCTTGACCACGATCGTGCAACCGGCCAACAGCGCGGGGCCGAGCTTGTTGGCCGCCAGGAAGAACGGCACGTTCCAGGCGGTGACGGCCGCGACGACGCCGATCGGTTCGCGCAGCACCATGGTCGTGCCGTAGACCCCGTCGCGGAACTCGCGCCAGGTGAACTTGTCGGCAGCGCCCGCGAAGTACTGGAACGCCGACATCGCCGCGCCGTATTGCATCATGTCGACGATCGTCGGCGGCTGACCCGTCTCGGCGGCCAGCAGGAACTTGAGCTCGTCGGCCCGCTCCTCGAGGATCTTGACTGCGCGGCCCAGAATCTCGCCGCGCTCCGCGGGAGACATGTGCGGCCACGGACCCTCGTCGAAGGCCTTGCGCGCGGCCGCGCAGGCGGCGTCGACATCAGCCTTGGCGGCCAGCGGCACCTTGCCGACCAGTTCACCGGTGGCCGGTGAATGCACTTCGATGACCTCAGAGGTGGACGGCTCGACCCACTTGCCGCCGATGAACAGCTTGTCCCACTCGGTCTTGAACGCGGTGCTCTGTGTCATGACCGTCACACTACCGACTAAAGACAAAAACTAGAACCTGTTCATTTCGCCGGGATCGGGGGCTGCAGCACCAGCACCAGATTGCTCACCAGGAACTCCCGTAAACCCGGCACCGATGTCAGCCACCAGGCCCATCGCGGGTGGTAGCGCGGGAAAGCCGCGACCAGTGCACCGGTGCCCGCCGCCCAGGCCAGGCCGTCGGCCGCCGAGACGGCGTAAAGCGACGACCCGTAGTTGTTCTTGGGCGGCCGGCCGTGCTTGCGGGTGTAGCGGGCGGCCGCCCTGGCGCCACCGAGATAGTGCGTCAGACCCATCTCGTGTCCGCCGAACGGGCCGAGCCAGACGGTGTAGGACAGGATCGCCAGCCCGCCGGGGCGGGTGATGCGCAGCATCTCCGAACCGAGCTGCCACGGCCGGGGCACATGCTCGGCGACGTTGGAGGACAAGCAGACATCGACGCTGCCGTCGGCGAACGGCAGGGCCATCCCGGATGCCCGCACGAATGAGCCCGGTCCCGCCTGGCGCAGGTGTTCGGCGGCGTGCATCTCGCTCGGATCGGGTTCCACGCCCACATAGGTCCAGCCCGCGCGGGTGAACGCGGTGGCGAAGTAGCCGGGACCACCGCCGACGTCGACGACAGTGTGCCCCGCGGGGTCTTCAGGGTGGGTGGCCCGCCAGAGATCGTCGACCATGTCGGCGGTGTCGGCGGCCAGGGCGCCGTAGAAGCGGGCCGGGTCGCGTTGTTCGTGACGGAATTCGGACAGCAGCCGTACCGAACGGCCTAGCCTTGCGCGCTGGGCGAACAGGTCGGTGACGGCCATCGGCTCACCCTATCCACGCGTCGAATTGCACGTTTCGCAGGAAAAGTTCGAGTACGACTCTGCAGAAAGTGAAACTCGATCCGGGGCTAGGCTGAACCCCGATGTCCACCACCGTTCGCTCCGTCCTGCTGTTGTGCTGGCGGGACACTGGCCACCCACAGGGCGGCGGCAGCGAAACCTACGTCCAGCGCATTGGCACGCTGCTGGCCTCCTCGGGCATCGCCGTAACCCTGCGCACTGCCCGGTACCGGGGCGCCCCCCGCCGCGAGGTCGTCGACGGCGTCACCATCAGCCGCGGCGGCGGGCCCTACAGCGTCTACATCTGGGCGGGACTGGCAATGGTCGCCGCGCGGCTGGGGCTCGGCCCGCTGCGGCGGGTGCGTCCCGACGTCGTCATCGACACCCAGAACGGGGTGCCGTTCCTGGCTCGGCTCGCGTTCGGACGACGGGTGGCGGTGCTGGTCCATCACTGCCACCGCGAACAGTGGCCGGTCGCCGGTCGTTTCGTCGGTCGGTTGGGCTGGCTGGTCGAGTCCTGGCTCTCCCCGCGCCTGCACCGGCGCAACCAGTACGTCACGGTCTCCCTGCCGTCGGCGCGGGATTTGTCCGACCTCGGTGTCGACGCCGCGCGGATCGCCGTGGTCCGCAACGGCCTCGACGAGGCGCCACCGGAGACTCTCACCGGCCAGCGGTCGCCGACCCCCCGGGTCGTCGTGCTGTCGAGGCTGGTGCCGCACAAGCAGATCGAGGACGTGCTGGATGCGGTGGCCGCACTCCGGCCTCGCATCGCCGGTCTTCACCTGGACATCGTCGGCGGGGGGTGGTGGCACGACCGGCTGGTCGAGCGGGCCGAGCGCCTCGGCATCTCCGATGCGGTGACCTTCCACGGTCACGTCGACGACGAGGTCAAACACGATGTCGTACAACGATCCTGGGTGCATGTGTTGCCGTCCCGCAAAGAAGGCTGGGGTTTGGCCGTCATCGAGGCCGCCCAGCACGGTGTGCCGACCATCGGCTACCGATCCTCGGGGGGCCTCACCGATTCAGTCATCGACGGCGTGACTGGTGTGCTGGTTGACGACCATGACGGCTTGGTCGATCGCCTGGAATACCTGCTGGCCGAACATGTCCTGCGGGACGAGCTCGGCGCCAAGGCCAAAGTCCGCAGCCGGGACTTCTCCTGGCGGCAGAGCGCCGACGCCATGCGGAATGTCCTGGAAGCGGTGCACGTTGGAACCCGTGTCAGCGGTGTGATCTAGGAGTACGAAGGCTATGAGCGACAGCACCCGTCCCAACCCTGCGCAGTACATCGCCTACTGCTACGGCAAGGTCCTGCCGCCGTCGATGCATGACTGGGTGCGAAACGACGTGACCGGAAAGGGCGCGCAGCGCCGTACGTTCATCCGGGTGATCCTCCCCGGGTTGCTGATGACGGCTCCGTTATGGCTGATTCCCACCACCGTGCCGATGCACTTGGCGATGACGGCCCTGCTGATCCTGCCGTTCCTGTACTTCACCCACGCGCTGGACAAGATCTGGCGCACCTACCGGCTCCGTCAGCATGGTCTGGATCCGGCGCTGGTGGACGAACGCGCCCGCAAGCGCGACGCCGAGATCCACGAGGAGTACCGCCAGCGCTATGGCAACCACACCGACTGAGCGCGTCAGGGGTTGATTCCACCGCGCCGAGATCGACGTTTTGGCGCGATCTACTCGAACTTGCGCGGCGGTTCGTCGGTTTGGGCGAAACGAGCGCGCGTGCGTCGTCGGCCGACCAGAACAGTGGCCCCGGCCCCGATCAGCAGCGCTAGCCATACCAGGTGAGTGGCGATGACCACGGCCCGTTTCCCGTGCGGCGCAGCCCGACTCACCCCGCCGACGCGGTACAGCGCGAGATCGGCATCGCGATAGACCACCGGCAGGAGCTGGAGCGTGCGCTGGGCGTCCCCTGTCGTGCCCGCGCTACCGGATTCGACGACCAACCAGCCGACCCCGGCCTCGGCCAGGGCCGCGGGGTGGCCCCCGACCAGCAGCATCCGCTGAATCACGCGGGCGTGGCCGCCCTCGCCGGGAACGGACTGGCCCGAGATGGTCAGATCGCCGGTCGCCAGCACCTCGGCGCGAACCCAGCGCGGCAACGGGTCGAGCACGGGAGCCGAGCCGGCCCAGCTGAACTGGCGCATGCTGTCGGCGGGCAGCACGGCCACATCCGCCGGCGCGGCATTGATGATGCCGGCCACGGTCGACCACCCCGGCGGATAGCGCACCGACCCGACCTTGCCCCAGGCGCCGAAGGCCAGGTCGGGCAGCACCGCGACCAACGCGACAACGCACACCAGCGCGGTGACGGCCGGGCGCAGCCAACGTCGTAGCGTCACCACCGCGGCCGCGCCGGCAACGGCATAACCCGGCATCGCCAGGGCGACCCACTTCTGGCCGTCCCGCAGCACCCCCACCCCGGGGGCCGCCTCGACCAGCGCGCGCAGCACCGACAACCCCGGCCCGGTGGCCAGGACCGCGGGCATCAGCACTCCGGCCACGGCCAGTACCGATAGCGGGATCGCGCCGCGGCGGCGCAGCACCGTCGGCAACCCGGCCGCGACGACACCCAGCAGGACCCCCGTCGCCAGCAACGCCACCAGGGTGGTCCGCGAGGACGGAACGGCCTCGGCGTTCCAGATCCCGCCCAGGCCGGCCAGGCTGCCGAGGGTGCCCAGGCCCGGTTCGGCGCGAGCGGCGAACGCGACCACCCCGGAGGCCGGTGACGAGCCCAGTCCGTTGCCCAACACCGCGGCCGCCAGCCATGGCAGCGCGGTGAGCAGCGCGGTGATCAGCACCCCGGTCACACACCGCGGCCGCGACACCCCGCCGCCGGGCACCGCGGTGCAGGCCAGCCCCATCAGGGTGGCCAGTAACAGACCCGTCGGCGTCAGGCCGGCCAGCGCGATCCAGAACACCGGTACCGCCCACCGCGCCCATCCCGGGCCCGGTTCGGTGTCGCGCAGCCGGAGTATGGCGGCCGCGACCCAGGGCAGGCAGCCGTAGCCCACTAGGAGGCTCCAGTGCCCCTGCAGCAGCCGCTCGGCGACATACGGATTCCACACCGCAACGGTGGCGGCCACCACCTGGCCGGCGATCCCGGCGTCGGGGACTAGGACGGCGGACAACCGTGCCGCGCCCCAGCCGGCCAGAAACAGTCCGGCGATCAGCAGCACCTTGACGACGACGCCGCCGTCGAGGACCGGGGACACCGCAGCGATCAGAAAATCCTGCGGCACCGCGCGCGGCGCCGACTCACCCAGCCCCAGGGCGGTGTCGGTGAGGTACGAACGCGGGGTGGACACCGCGTCGCGTAGCAGCAGATAGCCGGGGGCCAGCAGCGGCGCGGTCACCGCGAGTGCGAGCAGGAGGGCATATCCCGGCACCACCCACTCCAGCGCCCGGCGTGCCTGGGTCATCCCGAGCTCACCGCTGGGGCGGCGGGGGCTCCAGATCCGGTCTCGCCGCGGGCAGCTTTTCGGTCGCAGCCTCGGCGGCGGGCATCGGCCCGGTTTCGTCCTTGCCGAAGAAGCCATGGTCGGTGGTGTCCAGGCCGGGATCGATCAGCGCGGACTCGGCACGAATGCTGAACGTCCCCAGCAGTACCCCGCCGACCAGCGCCACCAGGCCGGCCGCCGTGAAGCTGATCGGCAGCACCCGCGACCACAGCCCCACCCGGTCGCGTTCATCGCGCGCCGAGGCCACCCGCGACTCGACGGTCTGCTCGGTCGAGGTGACCTTGTAGTCGGCCAGCTCCATCTCCGGGCGCAGCGCGTCGCGGGCGTAGTAATGGTTGGCGTGCTCGGATTCCTTGACGATCACCCCGGTGACCGGATCCACCCAGAATGTGCGCTGTGCGGCGTAGTAGCGGGTCATGGTGATCGGCTCGTCCGGCGGTCCGGGCAGGCCCCACTGCGAGGCGCGCGCGGTCACCTCGCCGTCGATATCGTTGTCGTAGAGGGACGCGTACTTGATCGGGTCGACCAACTTGCCATCGGCGTCGTACCCGACGTTCTGGGTGAACCGGTAGGTCGTCAGCCCGTTGACGTCCTCCTGGCCGTCGTAGTTGGCGTCGAAGGCCTTCTGGGCGATCGGGTCGAAGTACGGATACGTCTTCTTCTCGGTGTTGAACGGGAACCGGTAGGCCAGGCCCTCGTGCGGCAACGCGATGTTGGTCGGCGGCTTGTCGTCCTCCACGGTCCGCGGCTTCTGCACCGATCCGCCGGGGTGGGTGTCATCGGACACCGCCATCGCGGTGCTGCGGTTCACCGTCACGGTATCGACCATGGCCAGCAGCAACCCGTTGTCCTGTTGCTTGTCGGTGCGCCGAACGCTGGTACCGACCTGCAAGGTCACGACATCGGCGTTGGCCGGCGATTCGACGGTGATCTGCTGTTGCGACACCAGGGGGACGTTCTTGTCGATCACGAACTGCTCGCCCGAGAGCGACGACGGATCCAGTGCGCTGCCGGTTCCGTCGCTGACCAACGTCTCGTCGATGTCGAGCGGAATCTTCTCGATCTTGCCGGAGGTGTAGGTCGACAACAGCAGCGCGGCGATCAGCAGGGCGGCCCCGAGCCCGATGATGCCGTATGCCGTGATACGCAACATGCCCGCGCGATTCACGCTGCCGTGGCCTCCCTCGCTCCCGATCGTGCTCTGCGTCGCCTGACGGCGAAGCAAACGTGTCTGACCCTAACAGCAGCGGCCGGGGCACCGGCTCGTTAGGAGGTCATCACCGCAGCCCAGGTGTACCCACTTTCGCAGGCAACGCCTGGCCCGGCAGACTGGCTCCATGACAGTGCAGGCGGAGCAGGTCGGGGGCACCCGCGGTTTCCTGCCCGCCGTGGAAGGGATGCGAGCCTGCGCGGCCATGGGCGTCGTCCTCACCCATGTCGCCTTCCAGACCGGGACCACCGGCCCGGTGATCGGACGGCTGCTGCACCGCTTCGACCTGGCCGTCGCGGTGTTCTTCGCGCTGTCGGGTTTCCTGCTCTGGCGCGGTCACGCGGCGGCGGCCCGGGGACGGCGCCACCGGCCGCCGACGGGTCACTATCTGCGCTCACGCCTGGTGCGCATCATGCCCGGATATGTCGTGGCGGTCGTCGTCATCCTGACCCTGTTGCCGGAAGCAAACCACGCCAACTTCACGGTGTGGTGGGCCAACCTCACGTTGACGCAGGTCTACGTCCCGCTCACCCTGACCGCCGGTCTGACCCAGATGTGGAGCCTGTCGGTGGAGGTCAGCTTCTATCTCGCACTCCCGATCCTGGCCCTTCTGGCGCGCCGGTTGCCGGTGCGGGCCCGGGTGCCGGTGATCGCGGCGGTGGCGCTGGCCAGCCTGGGCTGGGGCCTGCTCCCCATCCACACCGCACAGGGCGTGAACTTCCTGAACTGGCCGCCGGCCTACGCATCGTGGTTCGCCGCGGGAATGCTGCTGGCCGAGTGGACTGTCAGCCCGCCGGGGTGGGCGCACAAGCTGGCCCGGAACCGCTGGGCGATCACGGGTATCGCGCTGGTGGCGTATCTGATCTCGGCTTCACCGCTGGCCGGGCCCAAGGACCTGGTTCCGGCGACGTTGGGGCAGTTCGTGGTTCGCACGTCGATGGGGGCGATTGTCGCCTGGGCGCTGCTGGCGCCGCTGGTGCTCGACCGTCCCGACACCGCCCACCCGATCCTGGGCGGCCGCGTCATGGTCACCCTGGGCCGGTGGTCCTACGGGCTGTTCGTGTGGCACCTCGCGGCGTTGGTGATGGTCTTCCCGATGGTCGGCAAGTTCATGTTCAACGGCAATCTGATCGTCGTGTTGGTGATGACACTGGTGCTGGGTTTCGCGATGGCGGCCGTCAGCTATGCGCTTGTCGAGTCACCGTGCCGGAACGCGCTGCGGCGCTGGGAGTACCGACGGGCGCCGGTGCCGCCGCTGGACAGTTCGGTCAGCGATGCGCCCGAGCCGGTGATCGCGCGATGATCGTTGTTCTGGCGCAGCGATTTCGGCGCGTTTTTCGCCGCTGACGGGCGAACGAAAGCGCGCCGAAATCACCGGACTAGCGGCCCAGCCGGGCGATGACCTCGTCCCGCACGGCCGACCGGCGGGCTTTGCCGGCGTCGTCGCGCAGCGGGGTGTCGACGAACTCGACCGCGCGCGGAACCTTGTAGTCGGACAGTCGTTGTGCCACGAACGTCGTCACCTCCCCGTCGTCGAGCGCGGTGCCGTCGGTATGGATCAACGCGTATGGCACCTGGCCGAGGTCCTCGTGGGGAACCCCGACGACCAGACAGGACAGCACGGCCGGATGCTCGGACAGAGCGTTCTCGATCTCCGCCGGGTACACGTTGCGCCCGCCGACGGTGAACATGTCGACCCGTCGATCGGCCAGGTATAGATACCCCTCATCGTCGAACCAGCCCAGATCGCCGAGTGAGTCCCAGCCGTCGCGGGACTTGGCGGTGCTGCCGATATAGCGATAGGTCGGTCCGGCGCCCTCGTTCGGCCGCATGTAGATCTCCCCGAGGACCCCGGGCGGGCATTCATTGCCGTCGTCGTCGAGCACCTTCATCTCGCCGGCCACCACGCGGCCGACCGACCCGCGATGGGTCAGCCATTCCGATCCGCTGATGAACGTCAAAGCCTGAAGTTCGGTGCCGCCGTACAGTTCCCACACCGCATCCGGGCCGAGCAGGTCGATCCACGCCTGCTTGACGTTCGGCGGGCACACGGCGGCCACATGCCACAGCCGGCGCAGCGACGACAGGTCGTAGGCGTCGGGGTTGGCGTGATAGACCGGCAGCAGGCGCTGCATGATCGTGGGCACGGTGGTCAGGTAGTTGACCCGGTATTCACCGA
The DNA here is from genome assembly GCF_026242045.1 of Mycobacterium pinniadriaticum. Classification (GTDB taxonomy): domain Bacteria; phylum Actinomycetota; class Actinomycetes; order Mycobacteriales; family Mycobacteriaceae; genus Mycobacterium; species Mycobacterium pinniadriaticum. The sequence continues at coordinate 56,889 of NZ_JAPJDO010000013.1, read as the reverse complement.
TGATCCGCAGGAAACGTTCCGGGTCGAACCGCGGCAGCAGCACCAGGTGTTGTCCGGTCAGCAGCGCGATGGTGGCCGATGTGAACCCGGTGTTGTGGCTCAACGGCACCGGCACCAACTGGGTGTCGGTCGGCTCGTTACCCATCGACATCGCCAGTAGCTCGGCCGGGATCCGCCCCTCCCCACCGGCTTCGATGAGCTTGGGCCGCCCGGTGCTGCCGCCGGAGGCGATCGACTTCCACGACGGCGAAACCGCTTCCGGCAGTGGATCGTCGGACAGATCCGGGCTTCCGGTGAAGTCGGCATCCACTGACGGCACCACACCACGCGGATCCGCAAGGCCCACCAGCAGGCCGCGCGGCTTGAGGTCGAGCAGCCCCTCGAACTCGGCATCGGGCAGCCTCGGCGACAACGGCTGGGGAATCGCACCGAGTTTCCACACCGCCACTGTCGCCAGCACCCACTCGATCGAATTGGGCACCGCGATCGTGACGTAATCGCCCTGTTTGACGCCCAACTCGGCATAGGCACGGGCCAACCGGTTGGACGCCGACTCCAACTGCGCGCGGGTGAGGGTCCGGCCATCACAGCTCACAGCCGGGCGATCGGGTTCCTCGGCGGCGAGTTGGCTCATCCGGGTTCCGATCGGGGGAATCTGGTCACTCATAGGCACCTTGCCTGGCGAAGATGGTGCGGGGGTTGTCCACCAGCATGGTGGTGATCTGGTCCTCGGTGACCCCGCGTTGGCGCAACGCGGGCAGTACGTCGTTGTGGATATGGCGGTAGTGCCAGTTGGGCAGTGCGATCGGTATCAGTTCCTCCGGCAGCCAGTCGATATGGCACGACGCGTCATGGGAGAGCACCATCTTGGCGGCGTAGCCTCGTTCGCACATCCGCGCGACCGTGTCGACCCGGTCGTCGAAGCTGAGCATGTTGTCCAGGCCGAACCGGTCCATACCGAGATACGACCCGGCCGCGATCAGTTCCTCCAGATAGCCCAGGTCGGTGGTGTCGCCACTGTGCCCGATGATGACCCGGGTCAGGTCGACGCCTTCCTCGGCGAAGATCCGTTGCTGCTCCAGGCCGCGCCGGGTCAGGGCGTGGGTGTGCGTGGTGATCGGCACGCCGGTCTGCCGGTGCGCTTGGGCCACTGCGCGTAGCACCCGCTCGACGCCGGGGGTGAGGCCGGGTTCGTCGGTGGCGCACTTGAGGATTGCCGCTTTGACGCCGGTGTCTGCGATCCCCTCGGTGATGTCGCGGACGAACAGGTCGGTCATGACCTCCGCGCCGTCCAGCAGGGTTCCCGGGCCGTTGAAGTGGAAGTACATCGGGACGTCGTTGTAGGTGTAGATCCCGGTGGCGACCACGATCTGCAGGTCAGTCTGCGCCGCGACCCGCTGGATGCGCGGAATGTAGCGGCCCAGCCCGATCACCGTCGGGTCGACGATGGTGTCCACGCCGAGGGCCTTCAGCTCGTTGAGCTTGGTGACGGCGTCGGCCTCCCGGGCGGCCTCATCGCCCCACCCCTCGGGGTAGTTGGCGATGATCTCCGGCGAGAGCACGAAGACGTGCTCGTGCATGAACACCACACCCAGGTCGCCGGTCGAGATCGGTCCCTGTACGGTCTCGACCTGCGACGACGCTGTCACATCAGACACTGTCATACCGGGCACATTAACGAGAAATGCTTGTGTCCTCGGTGGTTTCGGCGTCAGCTCGAGGTGGTGGCCGTCCGACGCCCGAGGCCGCCAGCGCGCCGAGCGCGACCAAGGCCAACCCCTGGACCCAGGGTGAGTGGCCGATGTAGCCGTCGACCGAGCGCCACGGGTACCGCGACAGCAGTGCGCCGGCCGCGATCAGCCCGCAGGCGCTGGCCGCCAGTGTTACCCGGTCGCGCAGGCCCGTTCGACGGCGCAGAAGATAGCCGAGCACGATGGCCGCCCCGAACACCACCAGCCCGCCGACTCCGGCGATGAGCCCACCGGCGGCCAAAACCCCGGCCCCGGCCAGCACCGGCAGTGTCCACGGTCGGGCCGGATCCCGGCGCCGCGGCGGTCGGCGTGGCGGCACCAACGCCAGGAGCAGGAGAAGCGGCAGCAGCGACAGCCCGCCGGCGAGTCCGATCCGGTAGGCGCGGTTCGACGGGAAGCTGACCGTGATGGTGCCCTGCTCGCCGGCGGGCACCACCCAGCCCTGCTGCCAGCCGTTGACGACCACCGGCGTCAGGGTGACCCCGTCGGACAGGCGGGCCACCCATCCGGGATTGACACTCTCCGGCACGACCAGCACCCGGGCGGTGGGTGACCGGCCGATCTCGAACTCCCGGCGGTCCGGACCCCAACTGCTGACATCGGCGAGTGTCGTTGGTGCGGTGGATATCTGATCCGCCAGCGGTCCGGCCAGCTGGGCGCCGTCGACGACGAACGCCGAGCCGGGGCTGATCAACAGCTCCTGCTGGCCGGCCGGCAGGGTGATCGGGGTAGGGTCGCACGCGCGGGCCGGGATCGGCCGGCCATCCAGCAACGCCCCCACCGTGGTGGTCACCGAGGTCTGGACGAACCGGCCCGATACCGCGACGATGGGCCCCTGGCCGCACGGGATGTCGATGGTGCGCTTGCGGTTTGCGGCGGCGTCGGCGGCCGCGACGGGTTTGCCATCAGGGCCGAGCACTGCCACCTCAGCCAGGCCGGGCGGTTTGAGCTGATCGAAACCCAGTGCGGTGCGGTCGATTACGTCATCCCAGTTCAGCAAGCTGATCCGCACCGTGTCGGTGACCTTCGGTCGCAGCGATACCGTCTGCGGGCCGGCCCCCAGGCGGCGGGTCTGCGGACCGTCCCCGAGGTCGATCGCCACCATCGAGGGATGAGTGGGCAGTGCCGAGGAGCTTGGGGTCAACTCCAAGCCGGTGACCAGGGCCGGCTTCGGCAGCGTCACGGTCAGGGTGGGGGCACTGTGGTGCTGCACCACATTCTGCGGGGCGGTCCATGCGGTGCGGGGATCCCCGTCGGTCGCGGCGTACGCCGATCCGTCGACGTCGATGAGGTCGGCATCGCCGTGCGACCGGGTGGTGCCCGGCTGGGCGATCAGGTCGGCCAGGTGCGGACCCTGCCGGGCGCGCACCCATACCGTGGGGAGCACCTCGATCGTTTTGGGCACCGTCAGGGTCCGGCTGAGGTTCACCGGTTCCTCGGAGGCCAGCGCCATCGACGCCGCGCAGTGCACGCCGTCGGGGGAGTCCGCGCAGCCCTGCCTGCCGAGCAGCTCGGAGCCCAGATCCCAAGCCGCGACCGCTGACCCGCTCGGCGGCGCGGGCACCACCAGGCTGTGCCGCAGGTCAACCGGGTGGGCGAAACCGGAGGCATCGTACTGGGTCACCGACAGGTCGGTGATGCCGAACTGCACCCCCGACGAGCCGTCGTCGGTCCCGACCGCCGTGATCCGCACCCACGGCGACTCTCCGTACGGCAGGGCCACCACCAGTGGCTTGCCCGGTTCGTCGAAACGGACTGTGGTGGTGCCATTTTCGGTTGACACCTGGAGTCGGCGTACCTGGGCGCCGACGGCGGTGGCGCTCGGTGTGATGGTCAACGTCGCGTTGGTGACGGGATGGTCGAAGTCGATCTGCAGCCATTGTCCGACCGCGGCTTGCAGCGAGTTCGACACCCACGCGGTGGCCGGGTCGCCGTCGACGGCCGCGGCCGGACCGCTGGCCGGTGCGACGTTGGGCAGCGCGGTGGCATCCGACGACGAGCTCGAGGCGGACAACCGTCCTCCGGCCCAGATGCCGTGCACCGGCTTGGCGCCCGGGACGGGATAGTCGGGCACCCGGTTGAACGTGTTGCGCCGGTCGCCCTCGGCTCTGGCCGCTGACGAGTGGTCATCGACCCGGCCATAGTCGGTTTCCCGGTCGACCGGGGTATCGGTGACAGTGACCAGCGGTGCCGGCAGTCCCGCGCGCCGGGCATCGGCGGTCAGTAGCATCGGCCCCAGCGGAGCCTGGCCCAGCAGGCGGCGCCGTTCGTCAATGCGCAGCAATACTTCGGGTCCGCCGTCGACCCGCGCCATACGGCTGGCATCGGTCAGATACGGCGAACCAGGATTGCCCTGCGCGCCAACGTGATAGATCTCGACAGCTGGATACCGCGGCCGCAATCCGCTGTCACTGATGAAGCCCTCCAGGGTGCCCGGGCCGGTCGGTTCGCCGAACTCGGCGACCTTCTGCAGCCCCGGCGAACCATCGATGGCCCGATGCACCAGCAGCGGGCGTGCCGAACGCGACTTGTCGGGGTCGAGGTCGTTGCGCACGACGACATAGGAGATGCCCTGGCGGGCCAGGGTATCGGCCAATCCCGCCGACGGCCGCCCGGCGGCGAACAGTCGCTGGACCGAGTCCAGCGCACGAATCGTCATCGGTGGCGTCAATGGGATGGAATCTCGTACTCCCCAGGGGCTTTTGCCCAGAACCTGCAAGGGCTCGTCGTGGCTGTTGCCCCAGACCTGGGTGGCGAACGGCGCGCCGGGAACCACCAGCACCCGGCCAGGTGTGGGGTGACCGGTGTTGTGTTCGGTGAGCCAGTCCGCGGCCTGGTGCCAATAGTCCGGGATGGCGCGAAACGCGCCGGGCGGGGTGAGTCGGCCGGTCCAGGCCATCGACGTGGCGACGGTCAGCGCGGCCAGGATGACGATGCCGACTGCCACCCGCTTGTCGTCCTCAGGATGGGCGAACGCCCGGACCCACACCGGTCGTGGTGCACTGCCGGGAAGCGGGATACGACCGAGCAGGTGCGCCAGCCCGAGCACCAGCGGGATCCGGATCACCGGTTCGAGCTTGTGCACGTTGCGCAGTGGGGCGCCGGCCCCATCGAGGAAGGCCTGGACCTGGTGCGCCACCGCTGAGCCCAGTCCGCCGGAGTAGCCGACGCCCAGAAGCACCACACCGATCAGCAGCATGGCGATCAGCCGCCCCCGAGCCGGCATCGAGCGCAGCGCCAACCCGGCCATCCCGCCCGCCGCCACCAACGTGGTGGCCAACACCATCGCCGGCTGGGTCACCAGTTCGGCGGCCGCGGTGGCATTCGGCGCAACGAAGGGGGTCCAGCTGTCGGTGCCGCGCAGCATTTCGGTCAGCGATGTCCACTGCGTGGTAACCCCGGAGGACTCGATGAAATCCAGGAACGGCGGGCTGATACGGCCGAGCAGGAGCAGCGCGACCACCCACCACGTCACCGCCAGCGCCGACGCCAGTGCCCACCATCCGCTGAACCGCCACCACACCCGGTTGGGCCGATGACACATCCACCAGATGACCGCGGGCAGGCACCCGGTGATGGTGGCCACCGCGTTGACTGCACCCATCAACGCCAGGGCGAGACCGGCGCGGGCGGCCAGCACCCGCAGCGAGCGACCCCCACCACCCCGCAGGGCGAGAACCACCGGCAGCAGCACCCATGGTGCCAGCATCATCGGCAAGGTTTCCGAGGAGATCGAACCCAACGTTGTCAGCACCCGGGGTGAGAGGGCGAACGCGACGGCGCCGATGACCCGTGACGGCGTCGTCCCGATGCCCAGTGCCTCGGCCACCCGCAGTACGCCCCAGAACCCTGCAGTCAGCAGCAACGCCCACCACAGGCGCTGGGTCATCCAACCGGGCACTCCGAGGACGTCGCCGAGAAGGAAGAACGCCCCGTGCGGAAACAGATAGCCGTAGGCCTGGTTCTGCGCCTGGCCGAACGGCAGCTCGCTGTTCCACAGGTTGGCGGCGCGGGCCAGGAAACGCAGCGGGTTGGCAGTCAGGTCGAGCTTGGTGTCGGGCGAGATCAGCCCGGGTGATTGCACGAAGCACAGCACCAGCGCGACGGCGAAGGCGCCACCGAGCCAGCGCCGCGATAGCGGCGGGGTGGTGATGGGCGCCTCCGTGACCGCGGGGGAGGCGGCGGTGAGCGTGCTCAGGCTAGCCGCGGTTGCCGTATTCGACGCGGTTCAGCACCGACGACGCGGGGTCGCCGGGCGACAACGGCGGCTTGGTGTCCTGCTGGATCATCAGCGTCACGCCGAAGACCGCAGCGGCCCCGAGCAGCAGACCGACCACGATGCTGGCAGCGGCAGGAACCACGAACCGGGTCATGATCGGTTCTCCTTGCTCAGGTGTTGGGGCGGCTGGGTCACAGGGCGATCACCCGCTGGGTCGCCGCGTGAATACCCGCTGGCCAACCTAGCACGCGACGAACCTTGGTTGGCCGCCGGCGACGGCCATGACAGCATGTGCGGATGCCTTCCCGCCTGCTCTCGATCCGCGGAATCGCGGCTCTGTCGGCACTGCCGGTGCTTCTCCTCGGCTGCTCAGCTCCTGCCTCACGCACCGGCGCCTCGCCCGCATCGTCGGCCAGCGCGTCGTCGTCGGCGAAGCCGCTGGCCGGCCCGGCTCCGGCACCGGCCAGCCCGGCACCGCCCGCGTGTGGCGACGGTCCGGGGTTGCTGAACGCGATGTCCACCCGGGACAAGCTGGCTCAGGTGCTGATGGTCGGCGTCAAGAACGGCGCCGACGCCCGCGCTGTGGTGGACACCTACCACGTCGGTGGCATCTTCATCGGCAGCTGGACCGACCTGTCGATGCTCACCGACGGCTCGCTGCCCGATTTCGCGAACGCGGGGCCGCTGCCGCTGGCCGTGAGCGTCGACGAGGAGGGCGGCCGGGTGGAGCGGCTGTCGTCGCTGATCGGGCCGGCGCCGTCGGCCCGGGTACTGGCCCAGACCAACACGCCCGACCAGGTGTATCAGCTGGCCCTCGACCGTGGGCGCAAGATGCGCGGTCTGGGCATCACGGTCGACTTCGCGCCCGTTGTCGACGTCACCGACGCCGCCGACGACACCGTCATCGGGGACCGGTCGTTCTCCAACGATCCCGCCGTGGTGACCGCCTACGCCGGTGCCTACGCACGCGGATTGCGCGACGCGGGGCTGCTGCCGGTGCTCAAGCATTTCCCGGGCCATGGGCACGGGTCGGGCGACTCGCATACCGGCGCGGTCACCACTCCGCCCCTGGCGGAACTGCAGAACGACGACCTCATTCCGTATCGCACGCTGACCACGGAAGCACCCGTCGCGGTCATGATCGGCCACCTGGACGTACCCGGACTGACCGATGGGACGCCGGCCAGCCTCAGCCCCGCCGCGGTGGGTCTGCTGCGCAGCGGGGGATATGGCGGGCCTGGGTTCGACGGGCCGGTGTTCAGCGATGACCTCTCCAGCATGGCGGCGATCGCGGACCGCTACGGCGTGGCCGAGGCCGTCCTGCGCACCCTGCAGGCCGGTACCGACGTCGCGCTGTGGGTGACCACCGACGAGGTGCCCGCGGTGCTGGACCGGCTGGAGAAAGCCGTGAACGCCGGCGAGCTGTCGCTGCCCGCCGTCGAAACTTCCATCTTGCGGATGGCGCGTCTGAAAGGCCAAAGTCCGCGCTGCGGCGGTTAGCCTGGGGTCTTGGGTTCGGCGGGCAGGAGCGAAGCGACCAGAGGATCAGCCCCGTCGAAAGACCGCGGAAGGCAACGATATGGCGGGTGGCACCAAGCGGTTGCCCCGTGCCGTCCGGGAGCAGCAAATGCTCGACGCCGCTGTGCAGATGTTCTCGGTCAACGGCTACCACGAGACCTCGATGGACGTTATCGCCGCCGAGGCGCAGATCTCCAAGCCGATGCTGTACCTGTACTACGGCTCCAAGGAGGAGCTCTTCGGGGCCTGCCTGGCCCGCGAGCTGAGCCGATTCATCGAGGCCGTGCGTGAGGACATCGATCTCAAACAGAGTCCGCACGACCTGTTGCGCAGCGTCATCTTGTCGGTGCTGGCCTACATCGACGCCAACCGGGCGTCGTGGATCGTGCTCTACACCCAGGCCACCAGCTCCCAGGCATTTGCGCACACCGTTCGTGAGGGCCGCGAGAAGATCATCGACATGGTGGCCCGGCTGCTGGAAGCCGGCACTCGGCATCCCGAGCCGGGCACCGACTTTCACATGATGGCGGTCGCGCTGGTGGGCGCCGGCGAGGCCGTCGCGATGCGAGTCAGCGCCGGCGACGCCGATGTCGACGAGGCCGCCGATATGTTGATCAATCTGTTCTGGCGCGGCCTGAAGGGCGCGCCCGCCGACAAGGAAGCCTCCCCGGTAACGCCGTAACCGGTTCCTACAGAGCGCGAATGGTTCCCGTCAGGTGCGGGTAACCCTTGGCCATGTTGCGCAGCGCGATGTCCCAGCCGTCGGCGACCCGATCGACGTAGAGACCGGCACTGGCCGGCAACACGACCGGCTTGCCGAACCTCACCGAGTACCGCACGGCTTCGGGGAAGCTGGCTTCGATGTTGGCCAGAACTGCTGCCGCGCTGAACATTCCGTGTGCGATGACGGTGGGGAAGCCGAACAATTTGGCGCCGATCACACTGGTGTGGATCGGATTGCGATCCCCGCCGATCGATGCGTAGCGCCGGATCTTGCCCGGGCTGATCCGCAGAATCGCATTGGGCGGTGGCAGCTTCGGCCGCTTGGCCGGCTCCGGCTTGGGTTCGCCCGACAGACTGGTGCGCTGCTGGTGCAGGAACGTGGTGACCTGATGCCAGGCCGGCTCGTTGCCCACGCTGACGTCGGCGACGACGTCGACCAGCAGGCCCTTGCGGTGCTCGCGGAGGTTCTCGGCACGTACTTTCACCCCGACAGTGTCGGTGACCGCGATCGGGCGATAGCGGGTGATCAGATTCTCGACGTGCACCGCGCCCATCGCGGCGAACGGGAAGTCGAAGCCGGTAATCAATGCCATCACGGTCGGGAAGGTCAGTACGAACGGATAGGTGAGCGGCACTCTGTCGCCGAAACGAAGGCCGGTCACCGCGGCGTAGGCGGCGACGTTGGACGGATCGATGGCGAGTTCGTCGACGGTCAGCGTGCGGTTGGGCAGGGTGTCGCCGCGCGGGATGAACGGTAGCGATCCCGCTGCTGCACGCAGCAGATTCCGCACACCGCTGGGCTGTTCGGTCACGGTGCTCACGCCCCCAACATCGCCTGGCCGCATACCCGGATCACGTTGCCGGTCACCGCATTCGACGCCGGGCTGGCGAAGTAGGCGATGGTCTCGGCGACATCGACCGGCTTGCCGCCCTGGTACAGGGAGTTCAGCCGTCGGCCGATCTCCCTGGTGGCCACCGGGATTGCCGCGGTCATCGCGGTCTCGATGAACCCGGGTGCGACGGCGTTGATGGTGATGCCTTTGTCCGCCAGCACGGGTGCCAATGCCTGTGTGAGGCCGATCATTCCGGCCTTGGTGGTGGCGTAGTTGGTCTGTCCACGGTTGCCGGCGATACCCGCCATCGAGGACAACCCGATGATGCGGCCACCGTCACCGATGCTGCCGTTGGCGACCAAGCCCTCGGTGAGGCGCTGCGGGGCAAGAAGATTCACCGCGATCACCGCGTCCCAACGGGCGTCGTCCATGTTGGCCAACAGTTTGTCCCGGGTGATTCCGGCGTTGTTGACCAGGATGTCGGCGTGGCCGTCATGGTGCGTGCGCAGATGTTCGGTGATCGACTCGACCGCGTCGGCGGCGGTGACGTCCAGCGCCAGCGCGGTACCGCCCACCTTCGCTGCCGTTTTCTCGAGCGCCTCCCTGGCTTGTTCGACGTCGATCGCGACGACCTTGGCGCCGTCCCGGGCGAACACCTCGGCGATGGTGGCGCCGATGCCGCGGGCGGCGCCGGTGACGATTCCGACCTTGCCGGCCAGTGGCTTGTCCCAGTCGGCGGGCGGGGTGGAGTCCGCGGCGCCTACGGAGAAGACCTGAGCGTCAACGTAGGCCGATTTACCCGACAGAATGAATCGCATCGTCGATTCCAGGCCTGTCGCAGCGGGTTTGGCCGCCGGGGACAGGTAGACCAGGGCGACGGTGGCCCCGCGCCGCAATTCCTTGGCCAGCGAGCGGGTGAACCCCTCCAGCGCCCGCTGGGCGATGCGTTCGTCGGTGCTGGCCGCCTCATCCGGTGTGGTGCCGACCACCACGACACGGGCCGACGGGCCGAGGTTGCGCAGCAGCGGGGTGAAGAACTCATGCAGCCCGCGCAGTTGCGAGGGTTCGCTGATTCCGGTGGCGTCGAACACCAGCCCGCCGAACGAGTCGGCCCAGCGGCCGCCGAGATTGTCGGCCACCACGTCGTAGTCCTCGGCCAGCGCCGCGCGCAGCGGCTCGACGACGCGGCCGTCGCCACCGATCAGCAGCGAGCCGGCCAGCGGCGGTTCGCCGGCCCGGTAGCGGCGCAACGTCTCCGGCTGCGGAATGCCGAGTTGCTTGGCCAGGAGCGATCCCGGCGCCGAGTTGACGATCTGTGAGAACAGGTCGGAAGCCACGAACGTGCCTTTCGGGTTTGCGTTGCGGATGGACCGAGAACGAACTTACTCCAGAGTAAGGACGGTGCGTAGTATGGGTTGGGTATCCCCATCTGACAACGAACCCACAGTGGAGATTGACATGGCCTCTACCAGTCGAAACAGTCGCCGGGTCGCCGTGATCGGCGGCAACCGCATCCCGTTCGCGCGATCGGACGGCGCCTATGCGGAGGCGTCCAATCAAGACATGTTCATAGCGGCGCTGGGCGGCCTGGTGGACCGCTTCGACCTGGCCGGCGAGCGGCTCGGTGCGGTGATCGGCGGGGCGGTGCTCAAACACAGCCGGGACTTCAACCTGATGCGGGAGTGCGTGCTGGGCAGCGAACTCGCGCCCTACACCCCGGCGATCGATCTGCAGCAGGCCTGCGGCACCAGCCTGCAGGCTGCGGTCGCGGCCGCCGACGGGATCGCCGCCGGCCGTTACGAAGTCGCCGTCGCCGGCGGCGTCGACACCACCTCCGACGCCCCGATCGGCTTCGGCGACGACCTGCGCCGGACCCTGCTCGGCCTTCGCCGGGCCAAGTCGAACGTCGACCGGCTCAAACTGGTCGGCAAGCTGCCCGCCTCGCTGGGCATCGAGATTCCCACCAACGGGGAGCCCCGCACCGGTTTGTCGATGGGTGAACACGCGGCCATCACTGCCAAGAAGATGGGTATCAAGCGGGTCGATCAGGACGAGCTGGCCGCGGCCAGCCATCGCAACATGGCCGCCGCCTACGATCGTGGCTTCTTCGACGATCTCGTCACGCCCTTCCTCGGCCTCTACCGGGACAACAACCTGCGCGCGGATTCCAGCGCGGAGAAGCTGGCCAAGCTCAAGCCGGTCTTCGGCGTGCGAAACGGCGACGCCACGATGACCGCGGGCAACTCGACCCCGCTCACCGACGGAGCTTCGGTGGCGTTGCTGGCCAGCGAGGAGTGGGCAACATCACACTCACTGGAGCCGCTGGCCTACTTCGTCGACTCCGAGACCGCGGCGGTGGACTACGTCAACGGTGCGGACGGCCTGTTGATGGCGCCCACCTACGCGGTGCCACGTCTGCTGGCCCGCAACGGTCTGACCTTGCAGGACTTCGATTTCTACGAGATCCACGAAGCGTTCGCCTCGGTGGTACTGGCCCATCTGCAGGCCTGGGAATCCGACGAATACTGCAAGGAACGGCTGGGCTTGGACAGTGCGCTGGGCCGCATCGATCGAACCAAGTTGAACGTCAACGGGTCCTCACTGGCCGCCGGCCACCCGTTTGCCGCCACCGGCGGACGAATCGTGGCTCAGCTGGCCAAACAGCTCGCGGAGAAGAGGAAGGACACCGGGCGGCCGGTGCGCGGTCTCATCTCGATCTGCGCGGCCGGCGGCCAGGGCGTCACCGCGATTCTCGAGGCGTAAAAGGCTCTCGAAAAAAGTCGGCCGGGTTTGTAACGAACCCGTGCGGGCAACAGATGTACTGGATAGCTCCGTGTTGCCGTCTGACCCCCCGACCCGACGGCAACACGGGGCATCCTCTTTGTTCACGTCGAATTGACGCGAGCGGAGGACCGCCGCTGGAGAAGAGGGGATTCCAGCGGCGGTTTCCATTGCGTCAGGTGCCCGAGTCCACGAGGCCGGACTGCACCAGCGCGGCATCGACGAACTGTTGCACCGGACGGGCCTGGAAGAACCCGGTGTGCCCACCGCGATACCAGCCGATGTTCGGTCGGCCCCAGTGTTCCCACAGTCCCAGCACCTGTTCGCGCGGGTGCACGATCCGGTCGGCGACTCCGGCGTAGATGAACCGGCCCTCGGGGGCCACCTTCGGTTGCAGCGACAGCGGGGAGATCATGTCCCCGATCGGTTCGGCCAACTCCAGTGTGCGGTGACGCGGATCGTCGGCCCCCAGGCCGGCATGGCGGCCCAGAATCGAGACCAGGTTGGCCGGCGGCACGCCCAGGATGGCACAGGTCAGTTCGTCGTCGAGGCTGGCGACCAGCGCTGCGATGTAGCCGCCCAATGAGATGCTGTTGAGCCCGATCCGTGCGCCGGGCTGTTGCGATCGGATCCAGGCCAGCACCCGGCGGATGTCCCACACCGCCTGTGCGGTGGCGTGGACGTCGTCCATCACATCCTCGCCCGGGAAGACGGCGCCCTTGGGCAGTCCTTTTGCGCGGGGGCCATGCATGGGAAGCACCGGCAACACCACGTTGAGGCCGAAGTCCTCGTGAAGATGCCAGGCCCGGAACAGGGTCAGGTCCAGGTTGGCGCGGCCCATCTCGGTGCCGTGCACGCACACCAGCCAGGGGCGCGGTTCTTCGTGGCGCAACATCAACGCGTACTCGCGGTGGTTGCCGGTGTAGCTGAGCCAGCGATCCCGGCCGGGCTCTCCCCGGTAGGGCTGGTAGCCACTCTCGAACGACATCCGTTCGTGGGCGCGGCCACGGCTCTTGAAGGTCTTGATGGACACGTCGGTCGGTGCCGGCGGTGCGGCGAAGAAGCCCTCCGGCCGGGCCAGCCAGCCCCGCTTGCCGTAGAAATCGATGGCCTTGACGACTTCGGCGTTGATCCGCTCGTAGACCGCCGCATCACTGAGGGGGCGGCGCAGTCGCAGGCCCACCAGGACGATCTCGTCGCGTAGAGCGTGGGTTGCCAGCGAGAGCGTCGGTCGGGCGACCGGCAACTCGCCGCGATCACCGTCGAGGTAGGCGCCCCACGAGCGAGCGTAGTAGCCACCGGCTTTTGTGAAGGGCCCGACAATATTCGCCAGCGGGCCGCCGCCACCCGACTTATTGCCGGTCTGTGCGGGACGCTCGGGAATCGCATCGTTGCTGTCAAGCATCGCCATACCTAGAATGTATCGGATCGCCAGCCAAGTGCCAGGGCCCTAAGTCCCGTTCTAGCCTCAGCGTCGGGCGATCGCTGGCAATAAGTGACCAAAGTCCTTGATTTGCTGACCCCGGACACCAGTCGGCGAGAACGCCACCGGCCCCGAGAACGAACGATCCCGGGGCCGGTGACGTTGACGTGCGTCGAACTCTAGAAGGCAGCTTCGTCGAGCTCCATGATGTCGTTGTCCAGCGACTCGATCACCAGACGGGTGCTGGTCAGCATCGGCAGGAAGCTCTTGGCGAAGAACGACGCCACGGCGATCTTGCCCTCGTAGAAGGCGCGATCGGAACCACTGGCCTCGGCATCGAGCGCCGCGACGGCGACTGCGGCCTGACGCGCCAACAGCCACCCGATGACCAGGTCGCCGACGCTCATCAGGAAGCGCACCGAAGCCAGGCCCACCTTGTAGATGCTGCTGGGGTCCTCCTGCGCGGACATCAGGTAGCCGGTCATCGACGCGGCCATGGCCTGAACGTCCTCCAAGGCCTTGGCGAGCAGTTCACGCTCGGACTTCAGCCGACCGTTACCCGACTCGTTCTTGATGAACTCGCTGATCTGGCCCGCCACGTGTGCCAGCGCAACACCCTTGTCGCGCACGATCTTCCGGAAGAAGAAGTCCTGCGCCTGGATCGCGGTGGTGCCTTCGTAGAGCGAGTCGATCTTCGCGTCGCGGATGTACTGCTCGATCGGGTAATCCTGCAGGAAGCCGGATCCACCGAAAGTCTGCAGGCTCTCGGTGAGCTTGGCATAGGCCTGCTCCGAGCCGACGCCCTTGACGATCGGCAGCAGCAGGTCGTTGACCTTGACCGCGAGGTCGGGCTCGACACCCTGCAGCGCCTTGGCCACCGCGGCGTCCTGATAGGTGGAGGTGTACAGGTACAGCGCCCGTAGGCCCTCGGCATAGGCCTTTTGGGTCATCAGGCTGCGACGAACGTCCGGGTGATGGGTGATCGTGACCCGCGGCGCGGTCTTGTCGGTCATCTGGGTCAGGTCAGCACCCTGCACACGCTCCTTGGCGTACTCCAGGGCGTTGAGGTAACCGGTGGACAGGGTGGCGATCGCCTTGGTGCCCACCATCATTCGGGCCTGCTCGATGACGTCGAACATCTGCGCGATGCCCTCGTGCACCTCACCGACCAGCCAGCCCTTGGCCGGAGTGCCGTGCTGGCCGAAGGTCAGCTCGCAGGTGGCCGAGACTTTCAATCCCATCTTGTGCTCGACGTTGGTGACGAACACGCCGTTGCGCTCACCCGGTTCGCCGGTCTCGTGGTCGAACAGGAACTTCGGCACGATGAACAGCGACAGTCCCTTGGTGCCCGGGCCTGCGCCCTCGGGGCGCGCCAGCACCAGGTGCAGGATGTTCTCGAACATGTCGTCGGAGTCGGCGGAGGTGATGAAGCGCTTCACGCCGTCGATGTGCCAGGAGCCGTCGTCCTGCTGGACCGCCTTAGTGCGGCCGGCGCCGACGTCGGAGCCGGCGTCCGGCTCGGTGAGCACCATGGTCGAGCCCCAGCCGCGCTCGGCAGCCAGGACGGCCCACTTCTTCTGCTCCTCGGTGCCGAGGTTGTAGACGATCTGGGCGAAGCCCGCGCCGCCGGCGTACATCCATACCGCCGGGTTGGCGCCGAGGACGTGCTCGTGCAGGGCCCAGACCAGAGTCTTGGGCATCGGCATGCCGCCGAGATCCTCGTTGAGTCCGACCTTGTCCCATCCGCCGTCGATGAAGGCCTTCACCGACTTCTTGAACGGCTCGGGCAGTGTCACCGTGTGGGTTTCGGGATCGAACACCGGCGGGTTGCGGTCGCCTTCGACGAACGACGCGGCCAGCGGGCCTTCTGCCAGCCGGGCCATCTCACCGAGCATCTCCTGAACGGTGTCGGCGTCGAGGTCGCTGTAGTCGCCCGCGCCGAGGGCCTTGTCGAAACCGAGGACCTCGAACAGGTTGAACACCTGATCGCGGACGTTGGACTTGTAGTGGCTCATGACGGGTCCTCCTCAGCGAGAATGTCATCTGAAATTTGGGCTTTGTGGTTGGGTACTTGGCTCTAAGTTACCCACCAGTAACACCGTGAACTATACCGGCCGGTAACCGGAACGCAAGTCATTGTGAGCAAGTTCAGTCGGCTAATCAACCCACTGGTTGGGTTGCCGCCTTACCGAGTCGACCAGAGGTGGTATCTGCACAGGTCAGGGCGGGATCAGGGCAGGCGTGGCGCAGCGCGGTGTGGCGCTGTGGAACGAAGCAATACCGGTGCGACGTCGGTCACACCGCTACGGTGCGATGGTCGGTTTCGCTCAGTCCTCGGGCCCGACAGCGGCTTCGGGCTCGGGCTCGTCGGCGGGTTCCGGGGTGGTCGCGGATTCCGCTTCGCCCGACGGTGCCTCCGAATCGGGTAGCTGCGACACCAGATGGTCGGCGAGCTCGCCGAGCGTCGGGTAGTCGAAGACGGCAGTCGGGCTGATATCGAACTTGCCCCCGAACTGCCCGAACAACCGATTGCGCAGTTCGACTGCCATCAGTGAGTCCGTGCCGAGGTCCAGGAATCTGCTCGTCGCCGCAGGCGGCTGGGCGAGCCGTAGGAAGCCCTGCACCTCGCGCTGGAGGAACTCAGTGACGAAACCGCCGCGTGCTGCCACCGGGAGCTCGAACAGCTGCCGGAGCAGTTCGCTGTCCCCGGTGACCGTCCCGTCGCCGCTGGGCAGCACCTGATCGAGCATCGGTGGCCGGATACCGCCGAGCATCTTGGCCGTCCGCTGCCAGTTCGCCTTGAGCACGGTGGCCTGCGCCGTGCCGTGCCGGACGGCCTCACCGAGGGCGGCCAGCGCCGCCGACGGCTCCAGCGGCATCATGCCCTGGGCGCTGAGGTTGGCGACGGCGGCCGCGGAACTGGCCATACCGCCGTGACCCCAGGGGCCGAAGTTGACGGCGGTCGCGGGTAGGCCGTGGGCTCTGCGGTGCGCGACCAGGCCGTCGAGCAGCGCGTTCGCCCCCGCGTAGTTGGCCTGCGCGGGCGAACTGAGCACCGCGGACGCCGACGAGTACACGATAAAGAAGTCGAGGTTGTCGTCCTTGGTCAGCCTGTGCAGATGATGCGCTCCATAGGCCTTGGGCCGCAATGTCGTTCGGAAGCGATCCAGGCTCTGTTCGGGCAGCAGCGCGTCGTCGAGCACGCCCGCCAGGTGTGCCACACCCGCCAGCGGCGGCAACTCGCCGCGAATTTTGTCCAGCAGCGCGGCCACGTCGGATTCGTCGCCGATGTCGGCGCAGAACACGTGGATCCGGCAGTGGAACCGCTCGGTGAGCGCGTCGATCGCCTGTTGGGTGTCCGCATCGGGAGCCCGGCGGCCGGTGAGAACGATGTCGCCGGCACCGAGCTGGGCCAGGTACGCGGCCGTGTGCAAACCGAGCGCCCCGAGACCACCGGTGACCAAATAGCTGCGATCACCTTGTGGCTGGAGCGGTTTGGGCATCTGCACCACGATCTTGCCGATGTGCCGGGCCTGCTGCATGCGCCGGAATGCGGTCCTGGCCTCCGTCAGCGGGTAAACCTCGGCAGGCACCGGAGTCCACTCGCCGTTGGCCAATCCGTCCGACACCTCGGCCATCAGCCGCTGGATGTGCGCGGGGTGGTTCATCATCGTCACGTCCAGCGCAACGATCTCGTAGTCGATGTCGGGGCGGATCGCGGCCATCTGCTCGGCCGTCCAGATATCGCGCTTGGCGATCTCGGCGAATCTGCCGCCCTGGGCGGTCGCCCGGACCGTCGCCTCGATGAATCCTTCGTTGGTCAGGCTGTTGAGCACCACGTCGACACCCTCACCGCCGGTATCGGCGAGGATCTGATCCGCGAAATCCGTTGTACGCGAGTCGTAGACGTATTCCACACCCATTTCGCGCAACGTGGCTCGCTTGTAGGTGCTGGCGGTGGCGAAGACTGTCGCGCCGTGCCGCCGGGCCATCTGGACGGCGGCCAACCCCACACCGCCGCTGGCGGCGTGGATGAGCACGCGGTCGCCGGGCTTGAGCTGTGCCCAGTCGAAGGCGAGCCGCACGGTGAGCGCGGCGGCGGGGATGGTCGCCGCGTCGACGGCGCTGATACCGTCCGGCACCGCGGCGAGCAGCTGCGCGGGAACATTGAGTCGGCTGGCGAAGGCGCCCTGCATGGAGCCGAAGACCCGCTGGCCGACCTCGAATCCGGTGACCTCGGAACCCACTTCGGTGACGATGCCGCACAAGTCCCCGCCGATCGGGCCCGGATCGCCGGGGTAGAGGCCCAGCACATTGAGCACATCGCGGAAGTTGAGGCCGGCTGCCTCGATGCGCACCTGAACCTCGTTCGCGTCGGGCGGGGTGACCTCGGCCTCGGACAGGCGGAGATTGTCGATCGCGCCGCGCTCGGTCGGCGCCAGGACGTAGTCGTCGCTGCGCGGCACCGGGAGCTGGCCGCTACGGGCCCAGTGCAGCAGCCGGGACACCAGGAAACGTCCTTGCCGCACGGCCATCTCGGGCTCCACCACCGGTGTGCCGAGCGCACCGGCCAGCCAGCCGAGCGAATCCGTGCCGGAATCCGTGTCCACCAGCCGAACCCGCAGCGTGGGCTGCTCGGCGACCAAAGTGCGCCCGAATCCCCACAGTGCGGCCTGGGCGGGATCGACCGGTTCACCCGGTTCGGTGGCAACGGCCCGCTGGGTGAGGATCCACAAGCCACCGGACAGATTGCCGGTCGGCCCGGCCAACGCGGTCTGCGTGGCAGCGAGCAGGGCCGCGATCTCGGCCTCCAGCCGCGCGGCGAGGTCGGCCGTGGATTCGTCGGCGTTCGGTCGTCCGGCGCTGCGCCAGACGATCCCGCTGACGGGGGTACCACGCTCGGCGGCGTCGGCGAATGCCCGCTGCCAGGACTGTGCATCAGCGGAGTCGGTGACCGTCGCGGCCCCGGGGACCCGGGTCGCCAGCTCGTCGAATCCGGCGATCAGCCAGGTCCCGGTCGCGGTGTCGGTGGCGCCGTCCGCGCCGGCCTCCGCCGCGGGTGCGGCGGCCTCCTGCCAGCCCAGGGTGTACAGCAATCGGGTCGAGTCCCCACCCAGCCCGCGCAGCAGCGCTTCACGCGGGGCCCGTTTGACCGTGAATTCGCTGATCCCGCCCAGCACCCGTCCGTCCGGGCTCATGAAATCGATATCGAAGACCTGGGTTTCGTTGGTCAGTGCGTTCTCGTGCCAGCGGGCGCGGCAGTAGAACCGTCGCGGCATCTTCTCCCGCACGTGAACCTGTCCGTACCGCAGCGGCAGGAACAGATCGGAGATTCCCTGCTCGGCGGCCAGTGTCGCCGGGAAGGCCGGGAAGGCCACGCCGGTGCACAGATCGAGCAGCACCGGATGGATCGGTTCGCTGCTCAGATGCTCGGCGAGTTCCTCACCGACGGCGATATCACCGATCGCCTCACCCGCTCCGACCCACAACGACTTCAGTGAGGTGGACCAGGTCGGCCCCCAGGCCAGCTCCATGTCACCGAAGATGTCGAACAACTCCTGCGGGCGGGTGCGATTCATCTGCTCGATCGCCTCGTCCGGGGCCGCCGCGCCGTCCGGAGAATTCACCTCGGAGTCGGCGCCCGCCAGCAGAGTGCCGTCGGAGTTCAGTGACCACTCTGCGTCGCGTGCACCGTAGGGTCGGCTGTGCACCTGGAACTTCCAGCCGTCGTCGACCGGATGCAAGGTGAGCTGCACCTCACGAGAAGCCTTGTCCGGCAGGATAATCGGTTCGTAGAAGAAGACTTCCTTCACCCGTGCCGGCGCTCCTGCCGAGGCCAGCGCCATCGCCGCGTACGTCGCACCGGGGACGACCACGGTGCCGTAGATGACGTGGTGCGCCAACCACGGCTGGGTCTTGACGGACAGCACGTTGGTGTAGACCGTGTCGCCGGACGCCAGGTCCTTCGCGCTGCCCAGGATCCCGGATGCCGCAGTACCATCTGCCCGGATGCCGGACGTCTTGGGCCAGTAGCGGCGATGCTGGAACGGATAGGTGGGCAGTTCGAGCCGTTGACCCGGTGTGTGGTACCTCGCGGCGAAGTCCGGCCGGTGCCCGCAGATGTAGGTCGTGGCAAGGGCTTCGGTGATCTGGCGCTGCGCGTTGGCGCCTTTTCGAAGGGACACGATCGCGCGCGGCGTGGCCGAGGACTCGGGCCAGATCTGCAGCGCGGCAGCGGTCAGGATCGGCTGCGGGCCGATCTCCATGAGTACCGAACAGCCCAGTGCCGCCACGGTGCGCACACTCTCGGTGAACTGGACGGGCTGGCGGGAATGCCGGCGCCAGTACTGCGCATTCAGCGGTGTGTCGCTGGTGAGCACGCCGCCGGTCCGGTTGCAGACCAGCGGCCGAGATGGCGCCTCGAAGTCGAATTGTGTGGCGAACGACTCGAAGTCGTCGAGTACCGGATCCAGCAATTCCGAGTGGAACGCGTGGCTGGTCTCCAGCCAGGTGCAGCGCGTTCCGTCCTCGCTGCAGGCGGCGACGATCTCGTCGAGGTCCTCGCCCGGACCTGACAGCACCGTGTTGCGGCCGTTGTAGGCCCCGACCGACACCCGCGGGAAGGTCGCCGCGGCACGTTCCACATATTCCGGATCGGCGAAGACGGCTACCATCCGGCCGCCCGCCGGCAGGCTGCCGAAAAGCCGGCCGCGTTCGGCGATCAGCCGGGCCCCGTCCTCGAGGGTGAACACACCGGCCACGCACGCCGCCGCGTACTGCCCGACGCTGTGGCCCAGCACCACATCGGGCTCGATACCCCACGACTGCCACAGCCGGGCCAGGCCCATCTCGACGGCGAAGATCGCCGGCTGGGCAAATGACGTGTGCCGCAGCGTTTCTGCCGCTTCGCGGTCACTGGAGAACAACACATCCAGCAGTGGGCGTGGCAGCATCGGATCCACGGCTTGTGCGCAGCGGCGCACGGTGTCGGCGAATACTGGCTCCGCGGAGAACAATTCGCGCGCCATGCCCGGATACTGGCTGCCCTGTCCGGGGAAGAACCACGCGGTGGTCGGCGGGTCGGTGCATTCCCCGCGCAGCACGCCAGGACGCAGCCGGTTGGCTATCAGATCGTCCAGCAGCATCCTGGCCTCCTGAACGGAGGTGGCCACCACGGCGGCCCGGTGCTCGAAATGCGAACGACCCGCCCCGGCGGTGAAACAGACATCGGCGAGCGACGCTTCAGGATGGGTGTCCAGCCAGGTCGAATAGCGCTGCGCCAGCGCGACCAGGCCCGGCCCGGACCGCGCGGACAGCGGCAACAGGCTCAACGGCTCGCGGCCGGCGTCGGGTGCGGTCGCGCCTTCGATGGGCTCGTCGGCAATGTCGGCGGCGTCTGTCCCGAGCGGCTGCGGTGCCTCTTCGATCAGGACGTGCGCGTTGGTGCCGGTGAATCCGAACGCGCTGACGCCGGCCCGGCGCGGCCTGTCATCGGCATGCCACGGTGTCGCTTTGTCGACGACCCGCACCGGCAGCGAGTCCCACGGGATGTGCGGTGAGGGCTTCTGGAAATGGAGGTTTTGCGGGAGAAGTTCGTGCTGCAACGCCAACACGACCTTGACCAACCCGGCGACGCCCGCAGCCGACTCCAGGTGCCCGATGTTGGTCTTGGCCGTTCCCATCAGCAACGGTCGGTTCGGGTCACGTCCGGCGCCGTAGACAGCTGCGGCCGCCTGTACCTCGATCGGGTCACCCAGGGGGGTGCCGGTGCCGTGCGCTTCGAGGTAGTCGACATCACCACCGGTGAGGCCGGCTCGCGTCAGCGCCGCGGCGATGAGTCGTTGTTGCGCACCACCATTGGGCACCGTCAAACCGCTGGAGGCGCCGTCGGAGTTGACTGCGCTGCTGCGGATGACCGCGGCGATCCGGTCACCGTCGCGCTGGGCATCGCGCAGGCGTTTGAGCACCAGTACGCCACAGCCCTCACCACGCACGTAGCCGTCGGCGGCCGCGTCGAAGGTCTTGCATCGGCCGTCCGGGGCCAGCATCCGGGCGCGTGACGCGGCCACGATGGACGCCGGGCTCAACAGCACGTTGACGCCGCCGGCCAAGGCCAGATCGCAGTCACCGGAGTGCAGGGCCTGGCTGGCCTGATGGACGGCCACCAGCGACGAGCTGCACGCGGTGTCCACCGCCATGGCCGGTCCTTCCAGGCCGAGGGTGAAGGCCACCCGGCCCGCGATGGCGTTGAGCGCATTGCCGGTGATGAAATGAGCTTCGAGGTTCTCTACGGATTCACCTGACAACAGGTGTGAGTATTCGTTGGCGCCCACCCCGACGAAGATGCCGGTTCGGCTGCCGCGCAGGGACGACGGCGCGTACCCCGCCCTTTCTAAGCCCTCCCACGCGATCTCGAGCATGAGCCGCTGCTGCGGATCGATCCAGACGGCTTCGCGCGGGGAGATGCCGAAGAACTCCGGATCGAAACCGTCGACGCTGTCGAGATACCCACCGCTGCGGGTGTAGATCTTGCCCGGGGTCTGCTGATCCGGGTCGTAGAACTCATCGACGTCGAAGCGGTCTTCGGGGATCTCCCGGATCGCGTCGACGCCGCCGGACAATACGTCCCAGTAGGCATCGGCGTCGGGGGCGCCGGGGAAACGGCACGCCACCGCGATGATGGCGATCGGTTCATCGGTCGCCGAGGTCGCCAACGACGTCGGCGGCGCGGCGATGTGGCCGCCGGCGCGTTCGTTGAGGTTGAGCACGTCGGACAGCAGGTAGTCCGCCACGTCGGACAGCCGGGGGAAGTCCATTGCCAGAGTCGCCGGCAGCTCCTTGCCCACGGCCTGCTCCAGCCGGCGCCGCAACTCGACCGCCATCAGCGAATCCATGCCGAGATCGAAGAATCCGGCCTCTTCTCGAATCTCCGACGCGTCGATCCGGGTGACCTCGGCCACGGTGTTGCGCAGGTACTCCAGAACGAGTTTCTTGCGCTGCTGCACCGGAGCCGCGGTGAGCTGCTCGACCAGTCGGGTACTACCCGACGCCGGGGACGTGGTGGCCACCGATTCGGGCACCTCGCGGGCCACCTCGGCCAGCAGCGCCCGACGGCCGGCCTGCAGGTAGATCGGCAGGAAGCGAGCCCAGTCGATCCGGGCGACCATAGCTTGTGCCGGCCCCGACGAGCCGGCGGGCGCCATGACGTCGGCCATCCCGGCCAGCGCATCTGACGGCGACAACGTGCGGATGCCGCGCCGGTCCAGTTGTGCACGGGCGTCCTGGTCGGCCATGCCGGACGACCACGGGCCGAAGTTGACGCTGATGCTGTGAACACCCTGTTCCCGCAGCCGCCAGGTCAGCCCGTCGAGGTACGCGTTCGCCGCGCTGTAGGCGCTCTGGCCGAACCCGCCCCAGACCGACGAGATCGAGGAGGTCGACAAGAAGAAGTCCAGCTGTAGATCCGCACTGGCTTCGGCCAAATGCCAAGCACCCCAGACCTTGCCGGAGAACACCCGATCCACCTCTGCGCTGTCGAGCGAACTCAGCGGGGTGGTGTTGTTCTCACCGGCGGCGTGGACGATACCGGCCAACGGGGGAAGCTCGGCCCGCACGGTGGCGAGCAGGCGGGCGACGTCGTGCGGATCGGCTACATCGGCCGCAATGATCCGGACGTCGCAGCCGTGTTGCTCACGCAGCGCATCGATGAGGTTTTTCGCGGCCTCACCGGGTGCTCGCCGACTGGTCAGCACCAGCTGGCCAGCACCGTGCCCAGCCAGATATCCCGCGATCTGCAGCCCGACCGAACCGAGGCCGCCCGTCACCAGATATGTTGCATCGGAACGTAATTCCAGTGGTGTCGAGTTGGGTTGGCCGCCTCGGCGGACGAGCCGGGGGACCTGTACGGTGTCCACGCGCAGTGCGATCTGGTCCTCGCCCGGCGATGCCGTGACGACCTGCTTGAGTAACCGTGACCATTCGTCGGTGTCCCGGCCGGACAGGTCGGCGAGCCCGCCCCACACCTGCGGATACTCCAGCGCAGCGGCGCGGCAGAACCCCCACAGGCTGCTCTGCTCGGGTGCCACCGTATCGCCGTCGGTAACCCGTTGTGCGCCATGGGTCACCACCCAGATCGGAGTGCGGAGTTCGGCGTCGGCCGCCGCGCGGAACAGCCGCTGGGTGCCGCCCAGAACGCGGTGCTGCATGCGCAGCAGCGAACGCATCGAGGAGGCGCCGTCCGACTCCAGGGCAGCCACATGCAGGATGCGCAGCGCCGGCTCGTCGTGCACCGCCGCACGCAATTCCTCGACCAGGCGTTCCTCGTCCGCGTCGGACGCGGGCAACCCGAGCACCCGATGCCGGTGGCCATGCATGCTCAACGCGTCGACCAGTGGTCCCATGACCTCCGCGTCATCGCCGATCAACAGCCATGCGGTTCCCTCGCCGATCTCGCCCGAAGGGGAGCCGGCAGCCTTTTCCCAGCGGATCTCATAGCGAATGTCTGCGATGGATTGTGCGCTTCGCTGTCGGTTATGTTGTGCGGCAAGTCTGTTCAGCACGTCGGCGGTCGACTTGTTATCGCCACCGAGGTCGAGTAGCGCGACGAGTTCCTCGATCCGGCCATCCTCGAGCAGACGGACAGCTTCGGTGCGTGCGGTGTCGGCCGTCGTTGGTTGAACCTGCGTGTTGAACCAATACTGACGGTGCTGGAAAGGGTAGGTCGGCAGATCGAGCTTGCGCGCGGGGTGTCGGGCAAGCACCGCGAAGTCGGGCAGATGCCCCGCGACGTAGGTGTTGGCCAAAGCTTCGGTGATCTGGCGGTGGTCGGCGCCGTTGCGGCGCAGCGAGGCGACCGCCTTGGGTGCGGTTGCCGGGTCCGGCCAGGCGCGCAGGGCTGCGGCGGTGAGTACCGGCTGCGGGCCGACCTCGAGCAGCAGGGCGCAGCCGAGCTCGGCAAGCGTCGCGACCCCCTTGGCGAACTGGACCGGCTGGCGCGCATGGCGCCGCCAGTAGGCGCCGTCCAGCCGGGCGTTGCGCCCGAGGGCGGCACCTGTCCGATTGCAGATCAGAATCCTTTGCGGCGAACCGAATTCGAACCGATCCGCATACGATTCGAACGCATCGAGCGCCGGATCCAACAGCGCCGAATGGAATGCGTGGCTGGTGTCGAGCCAGTCGCAGCGGGCTCCGTCGTCCGTCAATTCGGCGACCGCCCGTTCCAGGTCGGCGGCGGGTCCGGACAACACGGTGTTGGCCCCGTTGTAGGCGGCTACCGACAGGCTCGGGAATTCGTCGGTGCGGCGCTCGACCCGGTCCGGGTCGGCGAAGATCGCGCACATCCGTCCACCCGCGGGCAAGTCACCGAACAGGCGGCCCCGCTCGGCGAGGAGCCGGGCCCCGTCCTCGAGGCTGAACACACCCGCCACACACGCGGCCGAGTACTGGCCGACGCTGTGCCCGAGCACCACATCCGGTTCGAAGCCCCACGACTGCCAGAGCCTGGCCAGGCCCATCTCCACCGCGAAAATCGCGGGCTGGGCGTGGCGGGTCTGCTTCAGGTTCTCCGCGCCGTCGGCGTCAAAGATGATGTCCAGCAAGGGCTTTTCGAGCACTTCGGCAACGGCCTCGGCGCACCGGGTCATCGTCTCGGCGAAAACGGGCTCCGCTTCGAACAGCTCCTTGGCCATGCCGGCGTACTGGCTCCCCTGGCCCGGGAACAACCACGCCGTCTTCGGCGGGTCAACGCTGTCGCCGCGCACCAGGCCGGAGGCCGGCAGGTCGTCGGCTAGCGCGCCGAGTAGTTCGCGCGCAGATTCGAGAGAATTGACCACCAACGCGGCCCGGTGCTCGAAGTGGGCGCGCCCGGCGCCGGCGGTGAGGCAGACCTCGGCCAGCGTCGCCTCGGGATGCTCGCCGAGCCAGCCGCGGTAGTGCTCTGCGGTCTGCACCAGGGCGGCCGGGGTGCGGGCGGACAGCGGAAGCACCATGAACCGCCGGTCGTCGGCGGCGTCGAGAGGCGCCGCCGTGGGCAGCGGTGCTTCCGGGGCCTCCTCGAGGATGACGTGCGCATTGGTGCCGGAAAACCCGAACGAGCTGACTCCCGCGATGCGCGGCCGGTCCGAGCGCTTCCAGGCAAGCGCCTCATCGACGACCCGTACCGGGATGCGATCCCAGGGAATGTGGGGTGAGGGGGTGCGGAAGTTCAGGTGTTTGGGCAGTTCCTCGTGTTCGAGGGACAGCACTACC
Organism: Mycobacterium pinniadriaticum; assembly: GCF_026242045.1. GTDB lineage: Bacteria > Actinomycetota > Actinomycetes > Mycobacteriales > Mycobacteriaceae > Mycobacterium > Mycobacterium pinniadriaticum. The sequence continues at coordinate 31,395 of NZ_JAPJDO010000013.1, read as the reverse complement.
TTGAGGACCCCGGCGACGCCCGCGGCGGCTTCCAGATGCCCGATGTTCGTCTTTGCCGATCCGATCAGCAGGGGCTGGTCGGTATCGCGCCCCTTGCCGAGGGCTGCCGCGGCCGCCTGCACCTCGATGGGATCGCCCAGCGACGTCCCGGTGCCGTGCGCCTCCAGGTAGCCGATATCGCTGGGGGCCAGTCCGGAACGTTCCAGCGCCTCGCCGATGACCCGTTGCTGGGCCACGCCGTTGGGCACCGTCAGGCCACCTGACGCGCCGTCGGAGTTGACCGCGCTGCCGCGGATCACGGCCCGGATCCGGTCACCGTCTTCGATCGCGTCCTCGAGGCGCTTGATGGCGATGACACCGCAGCCCTCACCGCGCACGTAGCCGTCGGCCGCCGCGTCGAACGTCTTGCAGCGACCGTCGGGTGCCAACATCCGGGAATGCGAAAAGGTGATCATGGTGGCCGGGCTGAGCATGACGTTCACCCCGCCGGCCAGCGCGAGGTCGCACTCGCCCAGGCGCAGCGCCTGGCACGCCTGATGGATCGCGACCAGCGACGAGCTGCATGCGGTGTCGACGGTGACCGCGGGGCCTTGCAGGCCCAGCCGGTAGCTGATCCGGCCCGCCGCGGCAGCGCTGGACGTGCCGACCGCCAGATACGCTTCGATCTCGGGGTAAGTCAGTGCGTCGGATGCCATACCCAGGAAGTCATGGGTGGCCAGGCCGACGAACACGCCCGTCCGGGTGTTGGCCAAAGTCGTTGGCGCGGTGCCGGAATGCTCCACCGCCCGCCATGCCGTCTCCAACAGCAATCGATGCTGCGGGTCCATCAATTTGGCTTCGCGCGCCGATACCCCGAAGAACGGCGCGTCGAACCCGGTCACATCATCGACGAAGCCGGCCCGCCGGCTGACAACCTTCCCGGGAGCGTCCGGGTCCGGGTCGAAGAACTCCTCGACATCCCACCGGTCCTGGGGCACCTCGGTGACCGCGTCCCGACCGTTGTGTAGCAGATCCCAGTACTGGTCCGTGTCCGCGGCGCCGGGAAAACGGGCCGCGTACCCGACGATCGCGAAGCGGGGTGCCTGCTCGGTCGGATGTTCGGTTGATGCCATCAGGTTGTGCTCTCCGCGTCGGGCCGGTGAAACGTCGATCCAGGGCGGGAGACCACGTCAGGGCCAGGATCAACGTCCGAACGGCCACGGCCCGGTCATCTCCCGACAGCGACGGCCGGCTCGCCTCCCGAGGGTCAGTATTGCATGCGCGTTGCTGAACGACGCGGTTTCGGGTCTGTCCTGGGGTGCCTCCGGACGTGCGTGCTCCAAGCCCGGCTTCCGGCTCCGCTACCGCCCTTGAGCAGGCCTATCAGATTCACCGGCGACCGTCTCAGATACAGGGGCTATGTTGGTCTGGCCACCGGCGTCGCCGGTCGCCGGCCGTCGCCATTTCGACCCGGGAGGAAAATATTGCATATCGGGAAGATTTCGATCGGCACAATCGATGATTGGTCGCCGAGCCCCGGTGTGGTGATCTCCTGGCGCCCGACAAATGCGGCTATGGAGAAGGCGCGGCAAGCGCCGGTCAGTTCGGTGCCGGTCAGCTATATGCAGGGCCAACATATTCGCGGCGTCTACGAACAGGACGCCGCCGGACTCGATTATTCGCGGCAGATCATCGCGACCTGCGAAGTTCCTGGCCAGTGCGATATTTCCGCCATGAATCACGCACTCAACGCATACCTGCGCCGCCACGACACCTATCGGAGCTGGTTTGAGTACGCCGGCTCCGGGGATATTGTCAGGCGAACGATCACCGATGCGGCCGATATTGAATTCGAGCCCATTGACCACGGCGAAATGGCCGCCGAAGACGCCCGAAAACATATTGTCGACATACCCACGCCGCTGGAATGGGGCTGTTTTTCCTTCGGAATTGTTCAGAGCGCTGATCACTTCGATTTCTATGCCAGCATCGACCACGTGCACGGGGATGCGGCGCTGATCGGAATCACCATGCTCGAGGCCCACGGCATGTACACGTCGTTGACGATATCCGGGCAACCGATGGCGCTGCCCGAGGCCGGCAGCTTCGACGAATTCTGTCTCCATGAGCGGGAGTCCACGGCGGATCTGACCGTCGATTCGCCGGAGGTCCGAGCCTGGATCGAGTTTGCCGAGGACAACAACGGAAGCCTGCCCGAGTTCCCGCTCCCGCTGGGCAACCCGGCCGAACCGACGGTGGCCGACATGACCGGCGACATGCTGATGGACGCCGAGCAGACCGTGAGATTCGAGGCGGCCTGCACCGCCGCCGGCGTCCGCTTCGTCGGCGGCCTGTTCGCCTGCACCGCCATGGTGGAACACGAGTTCACGGGTGCGGCAACCTATTACGGGCTGACTCCGAGGGATACTCGCCGGACTTCGGACAATTTCACGACCCAGGGCTGGTTCACCGGCCTGGTCCCCATCACCGTGCCGATCGCCGCCGCGTCATTCGGTGAGGCCGCCTGGGCGGCACAGACGTCCTTTGATTCGGGCCTGAGCCTGGCCAGGGTTCCCTACTACCGCGTTCTGGAATTGGCGCCCTGGTTGGACAAGCCCCGGCCGAATTTCCCGGTCTCGAACTTCCTGCACGGGGGCGCCGCGCCGCTCAACGCCGTCCTCGCGGCCGCTGACATGGGCTATTCGAACAACATCGGCATCTATTCCGATGGACGATTCTCCTACCAGCTGACGATCTACATATTCCGGTATGAGGCCGGTACCGCGATGGCGGTGATGTTTCCGGACAACCCGATCGCCCAGAAATCGGTCGCCCGATACATAGCGGCGATGAAGTCGGTGTGCGGGCGGGTGGCCGACAGCGGGCAGTGGTGACACGTTGGGTAGCGAGACCTCACGGAACACGGGTGAGGGCGGCCAGGTGAAGACAAAGTGCGACGGCTAGCCGATTTTGTGGTGCGGTGGCCCTGGGCGGTGATCGGGCTCTGGGTTGCGTTGGCAGTGGCGCTACCCCTGACGTTCCCGAGCCTGAACGACATGGCCCAGAAGCATCCGCTCGCCATGCTGCCCGGCGACGCCCCGTCCAGTGTCGCCGCCCGGCAGATGACCGAAGCGTTCTCCGAACCCGGCGGCGACGACCTGTTGCTGGTGGTGCTCACCGATGAGCGCGGGCTGAATCCTGCCCACGAAGCGACATACCGCAAGCTGGTCGCCGCGCTGCGGGAAGACCAGCACGACGTCGTGATGCTGCAGGATTTTGTCCAAACCCCGGCGCTGCGTTCATTTTTGACGAGCAAGGACAATAAGTCCTGGGTGGTTCCGGTGGGGCTTGCGGGCGCGTTGGGCACCCCGCAGTCCTATGCCGCCTACAACCGGGTGGCCAATATCGTCAAGCAGAACACCGCGGGCAGTCCACTGGACGTGCATCTGACCGGGCCGGCGGCCACCGTGGCCGATCTGACCGTCGCCGGCCAACGCGACCGGTTACCGATTGAGATCGCGATCGCCGTCCTGGTCCTCGCCGTACTGCTTGTGGTGTACCGCAACCCGATCACCATGCTGCTGCCGCTGATCGGCATCGGGACATCCCTGGTGATCGCGCAGTCGGTGATCGCCGGTATCTCCCAGCTGACCGGCTTGGGGGTATCGAACCAGGCCATCATCCTGCTCAGTGCGATGATCGCCGGTGCGGGAACCGATTACGCGGTATTCCTGATCAGCCGCTACCACGATTACGTGCGCCGCGGCGAAACCTCCGACGAGGCGGTCCGGCAGGCGTTGGGCTCGGTGGGCAAGGTGATCACCGCCTCGGCCGCCACCATCGGAGTCACGTTCCTCGGGATCAGCTTCGCGAAGATGGGGGTCTTCTCGACCGTCGGCGTGTCATCGGCTATCGGGGTCGGAGTCGCCTTTCTCGCCGCGCTCACGTTGTTGCCGGCAATCATCGTCCTCGCCGGGCCGCACGGGTGGATCACACCGCGGCGCGAGCTGACCGCCCGGTGGTGGCGACGCTCCGGAGTCCGGATCGTGCGACGGCCGCGGGTCCACCTGGTGGCGAGCGTGTTGATCCTGATCCTGCTCGCCAGTTCTGCGGGGTTGGCGCGATACAACTACGACGACCGCAAGGCGGTGTCACCGGGGGACCCGAGCTCGGTCGGGTATGCGGCGCTGGAACGCCATTTCGACCTCAACCAGTCCATCCCCTCCTATGTCCTGGTCCGCTCGCCCCGCGACTTGCGCAACCCGCAGTCACTCGCGGATCTGGAGCAGATGGCCGAACGCATCAGCCAACTGCCGAACATCGCGATGGTCAGCGGTATCACCCGACCGATGGGCGAGGTGCCCAAAGAGTTCAGGGCCACCTATCAGGCGGGTCTGGTCGGTGATCGGTTGAGCGACGGCTCGGCGGTGATCGCCGACAACATGGACGACCTCAATCGGCTCGCCGGCGGCGCCGACACGCTCGCCAACAACCTGAGTGATGTGCGCGGCCAGGTCACCCAGATCGCCACCGGCGTCCAGGGGATGGTTGACGCATTCACCGCGATCCGCGGCCAGTATGGCGGCGACACGCTGGTCAAGAATGTCGAAACCGCGGCCAAGCTCGTCAATGCGATCAACCGGCTCGGCAACTCCATGGGCATCAACGTCCAGGCGGTCAAGGACCTGTTCGCCTGGGTGGGGCCGGTGTTGGTGGCGTTGCACGGCAATGCGGTCTGCGATCTCGACCCGTCCTGTGCCGAGACTCGGGGCCACTTCCAGCAACTTGTCGACGCGCGTAACGACGGGACCCTCGATGAGATCAACGATTTGGCCGGGCAACTGCAGTCGATGCAGGACAAGCAATCGCTCAACGACGCTCTGAACCAGCTGAGCACCGCTTTCGGCAGGCTCACGAAAGTGATGCACCTGATGGGGCTGGATTCACCCGGCGGCGCCAGGGCGAGTACCACCAAACTGCGCCAAGGTGCCGACCGCGCGGCCAGCGGGAGCCGGGAAGTGGCCAACGGTGTCGACGAGGTCGTCGACCAGATCAAGCTGATGCGAACCGGGCTCGATCAGGCAGCGGCATTTCTCCTGTCGCTCAAGCAGAACACCGCGATTCCCTCGATGGCCGGGTTCAACATTCCGCCCGAGGTGCTGCAACTGCCCGACTTCAAGATGGCCGCCAAGATGTTCATCTCGCCCGACGGGCACTCGGTGCGGTATCTGGTGCTCACCAAGCTGGACCCGTTCAGCCCCGCGGCGATGGATCAGGTCGATGCCATCAGCGCCACTGCCCGGGGGGCGCAGCCGAACACCACCCTGTCGGACGCCACCATCTCGATGGGCGGGTATCCCGCCGCGCTTCGAGACACCCGCGACTACTACCAGAAGGACATCCGATTCATCATCGCGGTCACCATGATCGTGGTGCTGCTGACGTTGATGCTTCTCTTACGTGCCGTCATCGCACCGCTATATCTGGTTGGTTCCGTGGTGCTTTCGTATTTCGCGGCGCTCGGCATCGGTGTCTTGACCTTCCAGTACCTCTTCGGACAGCAGCTGCACTGGACCGTGCCGCCGTTGGCCTTCGTCGTGCTGGTCGCGGTGGGAGCCGACTACAACCTGCTGTTCGCTTCGCGTCTGCGCGACGAGTCACCGGGTGGTACGCGCTACGGGGTCATCCGGACGCTGTCGTCGACCGGGGGAGTCATCACCGCGGCGGGCGTGATTTTCGCCGCCTCGATGTGGGGACTGCTGTTCTCCAGTATCGGTACCGTGGTGCAGGGCGGGTTCGTCATCGGTGTGGGGATCCTGCTGGACACCTTCCTGGTCCGGACGGTCACCGTGCCCGCGATGGCTACGCTGGTCGGAAAGGCGAACTGGTGGCCGTCACGGGTGACATCACAGGGGAGCGGTAAGGCATGAAGAAGCTAGTCGCGGCAGTGACCACGCTGCTGACCGTGTGTGCGACCGCGGGCGTCGCCACCGCCGACCAGCCGTCGCCCGGCGGGTCGCAGGGCGACGGGCCCACGCCTACCCCGCTGGGCACGCCGGGCCGGGGATATGCCCTGGGCGGCGCTCACGTTCTGGGCATCCCCTACGACGAGTACATCCGGCGCACCGGCGCGGACTGGTTCCCCGGCCTGGACCGGCAGATCGTCGACTATCCCGCCGGCCAGGTTCAGGGCCACACGCTGGAGCGGCTGTTCCCGGGCATCGGCAGGCTGGACGACAACTTCCCCGGCCTCGGCCTGGACGGTCCGAGCATCGGCGAGTCGGTCGACGAGGGGGAGGGCAACGTCCTGGCGGCGATCCGCGCGGGCGGTCCCGGGACCGCGATCGGCCTGTCCGAAGGTGCGATGGTGCTCAACGCCGTGCAGAACCGGCTGGCCACCGATCCCAACGCCCCGCCACCGGATCAGTTGTCCTTCGCCACCTATGGCGATCCGATCGCCCCGCACGCCTTCGGCGCGAGCTTCCTGGCCCAGAACTTCCCGGTCGGCAGCGTCGTCCCGGCACTCGACTACAAGATTCCGCCCCCGGTGGACAGCCAGTACGACTCCTACCGGTTCGTCTCCGCGTATGACAGCATCGCCGACTGGCCGGACCGGCAGGACAACTGGATGGCGGTTGCCAACGCGGTCGTGGGCCTGGCGACCGGGCATACGGCCGTCGCGTTCACCAACCCGAGCATGGTGCCGCCGCGCAACATCCGGACGACCGTCAACTCCAGGGGAGCCAAGACGACGACGTACCTGATCCCCGAACAACACCTACCGCTGGTCTTGCCGTTCAAATATCTCGGTGTGGACGAGGCCACCCTGAACAAGCTGGACGCGGTGCTGAAACCGATGGTGGATTCCGGATATTCGCGCAACGACGATCCGCTGACCGCGCCGATCGAGGTGGATCCGGTGAACGGCTACGACCCCGCGGCCGTCACCGCGCCGGCCACCCAGGCCGCCTTCGGCGGTGGCGCCGATCCGCTGTCGCAGCTCCTCGCCGGCGCGCAGTACGTGTTGAATCACGGCCCGAGCGCGCACTGAGGCCGCGGGCGGTTCACACGCCGAGTAGGCCCGCGGTCAGCAACACGACACCCACCACAGCCAGTAGCACCGCGACCTCACGCCGGCGCCGTGCACGGATCCAGCCGTGCAATGCGGTCATGGCCGCAAGGGTGCGCTGCGGCGCCACCAGATAGGCCAGCAGCGGGATCTCCACCAGCGCGAACGCCACCACGTTGAACGTCAGCAATGCCCCGAACCGGACAGCCGGGGCGGCTGCGCCGGCGGCGATGACGGCCAGTGCGGCCAGATAGTCGATCGAGGGCAGCGCGATACCCAGCCCGGCCACCCCGGCCACCCACAGTGACTGACCGTCGAGCAGACGGCTCAGCCACGCCGGCGGGGTGCGGTCGCGGCCCTTGGTGACGGCTATGAGCGCTGCCGCCAGCAGGGCCAGCACACCGATGACGATCTGCACTCTGGGCAGGGTGAAGTGAGCCGACGCGGGGATACGGGACTCCAGCGCGAACAACACCACCGCACCCACAGTCAGGCCCATCAGGAACCCGCCGCACAAGAAGGCCGAAAGCTGTAGATGGGGCCGGGGCCGATTCAACATCAGCACCGACATCCCGATGCGAAACGGTTCCAGACTGACCGCGACAGCCATCACCAACAGGGTGAACCACATCGGCGAGATCAGCTACGCATCCAACCGCGCGAACTGTCCTTGGCGGTACTGCTCGATGCTCGCTGCCCGGCGGACCTTGCCACTGGTGGTGGTGGGGATGGACCCCGGTTCCACCAGCACGATATCGGCCACCTGCAGGCCGTGCGCACGCGAGATCGCGGCGATCACATCGTTTTTCACTTGTCCGTATTCGTCGAAATCTTCACGCTTCTTCAGCTCGACGATCGTCACCAATGTCTCGGTCTGCTCGTCGGACACCGCGATGGCGGCCACCCGACCGCGGGTGATCTTCTGCACCGTCGACTCGATGTCATCGGAGTAGTGGTTGCGGCCACGCACGATCAGCATGTCCTTGATGCGGCCCACGATGAACAGATCGCCCTCGGAGACGAAGCCCTGATCACCGGTCCGCAGCCAGCCGCTCTCCGGGGTGCCCGCGGGCGGGTCGAGCAGCGTCCCGCCGAACGCGGACCCGGTCTGCTCCGGTTTGCGCCAGTACCCGGCGGAGACGTTCTCGCCGTGCGTCCAGATCTCGCCGATGGTGCCGTCCGGGCACAGCCGGCAGGTGTCGGCATCGACGATCCGCACCAGCGGCGACACCGGCAGCCGGTACCGCAACAACGGTGACCCGCCGGCCTTGGGGACAGCCGTCCCGAGGGACAGCTCGACGGGGTCGAACTCGGCCACCTCCGGCACCCGGTTCGCCGCGCTGCTGGTGACGTAGACCGTCGCCTCGGCCAGACCGTAGGAGGGCGCGATCATCTCCGGGCGGAAACCGTTGGGCGCGAGGCGTTCGTTGAATCTGACCAGGGTCTCGGGATGGATGCGTTCGGCGCCGTTGATGATGCCGACGACGCCGCTGAGGTCGAGGGCCGCCAATTCGTCGTCGGTGGCGCGCCGTGCGGTGAGGTCGAACGCGAAGTTGGGTGCGCCCGACCACGCTCTGGGCTGGCGGGCCATGGCCTGAAGCCATCGCACCGGGCGGGACAGGAACGCGATCGGACTCATCAGGTCGGCTGGATACCCGCCGAGGATCGGTGCCGCGATCCCGAGTATCAGACCCATGTCGTGGAAGAAGGGCAGCCACGACACCAGGCTGGTTCCCGGGGGGAACTTGCCACCGTGGTGGGGCACGTACTCGGCCATCAGTTGGGCAAAATTCGCGACCACGTTGCGGTGCGAGATCATCACCCCGGCCGGTAGCCTCGTCGAGCCCGAGGTGTATTGCAGATACGCGATATCCGGTCCGTCGGGTACCTCGGTGTCGACGGCTTTCTCGGCGTCCAGATCGAGCGTGTCCACCGCGATCGTGGCGATCACGGCGGCGCCGTCGTCCACATACTGCGCGGCGACTTCGAAGACCTCGGAGGTGGTCAGCACCACCGTCGGCGACGTATCGGTCACCACAGCGCTGACCCGCTCGTCGTGCGAACCCGGGACCGGTACCGACAGCGGGACGGCAATGAACCCGGCCTGCATGGCCCCCAGGAACGCGACGACGTAGGCCAGGCCCTGCGGAGCGATGATCAGTGCCCGGTCGCCGGGTACTCCGTGTTGGCTGATCTCCTGCGCGACGTTCAGGGTCCGGCGATACAGCTGCGACCAGGTCAAGCTCTCGGCGATTCCGTTCCAGTCCCGGTCGTAATCGGTGAACGTGAAGGCGACGTCGTCTGGTGTCAGACCAGCGCGTTCGCGCAGCACGGACAGGATTGAAACGTTCGGCACGGCCTTAGGCTACTCAACGGGCATTTGAACCAGGTCCCACCCTGCTGTGGCCGCAGCGCACCGTCACATGTGAAGATGGAAGTGTTATGAGCAACACAGAACTGAGCCCCGCCTCGCTGCGTGAGGCGTTCGGTCATTTCCCGTCCGGTGTCATCGCTATCGCCGCGGAGGTGGACGGGGTCCGGGTCGGGCTGGCCGCGAGCACCTTCGTGCCCGTGTCGTTGGATCCGCCGCTGGTCTCGTTCTGTGTGCAGAACAACTCCGAGACCTGGCCGAAGCTGAAGGACCTGCCGTCGCTGGGCATCAGCCTGCTCGGTGAGTCGCACGACGTGGCGGCGCGCACCCTGGCGGCCAAGACCGGAGACCGCTTTGCCGGGCTGGAAACCCACTCGCACGAGAGTGGTGCGGTGTTCGTGCACGGCACCAGCGTCTGGATGCGGAGTTCGATCGAACAGTCGGTGCCGGCCGGTGACCACACCATCGTCGTCCTGCGGGTCACGGAGATCACCGTGCACGACGTGCCACCGATCGTGTTCCACCGCAGCACTTTCCGCAGGCTGGGCGTCTAGCGCAGCCCGGCCCCGCCTTGCGGGTTAGGGTTTCTCGCCGAGTTCTTCGCGATAACCGGCAATGCGCCGTTCGATCTCGGCTGCGTCGTCGGGCCGGCCCTCCTTGCGGGCCAACTCGGCACGGGCGGACAGCTCGCGGATCGCGGTGCGAATGTCATTGACGCTATGTACAGTCCCCATGCTTTTGAGGCTACCCACGTCTCGGCTGCCGGGAACCTTCAATGGCCGAGCAGTCGCAAAAGCCCCCGAACACATCGGCGTGTCGGGGGCTTTTGCGACTGCTCGCGCTACTTCTTCCGGAACAGTTTGTTGCCGAGCCACACCACCGGGTCGTACTTGCGGTCGACCACGCGCTCCTTCATCGGGATCAGCGCGTTGTCGGTGATCTTGATGTGCTCGGGGCACACCTCGGTGCAGCACTTGGTGATGTTGCAGTAGCCCAGGCCGAACTCCTCCTGGGCCATGTCCTTGCGGTCCAGCGTGTCCAGCGGGTGCATGTCCAGCTCGGCGATCCGCATCAGGAAGCGCGGGCCGGCGAACTCCTCTTTGTTCTCCTCGTGGTCGCGGACCACGTGGCAGACGTTCTGGCACAGGAAGCATTCGATGCACTTGCGGAACTCCTGCGAGCGCTCGACGTCCACCTGGGCCATCCGGTATTCGCCGGGTTGCAGGTCCTTCGGCGGTGCGAATGCCGGGATCGCCCGAGCCTTCTCGTAGTTGAACGACACGTCGGTGACCAGGTCGCGGATCACCGGGAAGGTGCGCAGCGGGGTGATCGTGATGGTCTCGTCCGGCTCGAACGTCGACATCCGGGTCATGCACATCAGCCTCGGCCGGCCGTTGATCTCCGCCGAGCACGAGCCGCACTTACCGGCCTTGCAGTTCCACCGCACCGCGAGGTCGGGGGTCTGCTCGGCCTGCAGCCGGTGGACGATGTCGAGAACGACCTCACCCTCGTTGACGTCGACCGAGTAGTCCTGCAGGCCGCCGCCGTCGTCGTCGCCGCGCCACACTCGCAGCTTCGCCTGGTAGCTCACTGAGCCCTCCGTCCCGGATGCTGCGCCAGCTCCTCGTCGGTGAAGTACTTGGACAGTTCCTCGATCTCGAACACCTCGAGCAGATCTTCGCGCATCGGCGTCTGCAGTTCCTTGGTCACCGACACGTCCGGCACGACCGCATCACCCTCGGTCCGGCAGACCAACAGCGTGCGCCGCCACTCGGCCTCCATCTTCGGGTGATCGTCACGGGTGTGCCCGCCGCGGCTCTCGGTACGGGCCAGCGCGGCCTTGGCCACGCACTCGCTGACCAACAGCATGTTGCGCATGTCGATGGCCAGGTGCCAACCCGGATTGAACGCCCGCTTCCCGTCCGACTCGACGTTGCGGTAGCGGACCTTGAACTCTTCGATCTTGTCCAGTGCTTGCTGGATTTCGCCCTGGGTGCGGATGATGCCGACCAGGTCGTTCATCGTCTGCTGCAGATCGGCATGCAGGGTGTACGGGTTCTCCGGATGCGCGCCGTCCTGCGGACCCTTGAACGGTTGCAGGGCCAGCTCGGCCGCCGATTCGACGGCCTGCTCCGATACCGCCGGCCGGCTGGCCAGCCCCCGCACATAGTCAGCCGCGCCAAGCCCGGCACGGCGGCCGAACACCAGCAGGTCCGACAACGAGTTGCCGCCGAGCCGGTTCGAGCCGTGCATACCGCCCGAGCACTCGCCGGCGGCGAACAGCCCCGGGGTTGCGGCCGCGCCGGTGTCCGGGTCGACCTCGATACCGCCCATGACGTAGTGGCAGGTCGGGCCGACCTCCATCTCGTCCTTGGTGATGTCGACCTCCGCCAGCTCCATGAACTGGTGGTACATCGACGGCAGGCGCTTCTTGATCTCCTCGGGCGTCATCCGCGACGCAATGTCCAGGTAGACGCCGCCGTGCGGAGTGCCACGGCCCGCCTTGACCTCGGAGTTGATGGCGCGGGCCACCTCATCGCGCGGTAGCAGGTCCGGTGTGCGGCGGAAGTTGTCGTTGTCCTTGAGCCAGTTGTCCGCCTCTTCTTCGGTCTCGGCGTACTGGCCTTTGAAGACCGCGGGGATGTAGTCGAACATGAAGCGCCTGCCCTCGGAGTTCTTCAGAACCCCGCCGTCGCCGCGCACACCCTCGGTGACCAGGATGCCCTTGACCGACAGCGGCCAGACCATCCCGGTCGGGTGAAACTGGATGAACTCCATGTTGATCAGCGCCGAGCCGGCCCGCAGCGCCAGGGCGTGCCCGTCGCCGGTGTACTCCCAGGAGTTCGACGACACCTTGAACGACTTGCCGATACCTCCGGTGGCCAGCACCACGGCCGGCGCTTCGAAGAGGATGAAGTTGCCGGTCTCGCGCCAGTAGCCGAAGGCTCCGGCCACCCTTTTTTCGCCGTCGTGGTCGTCCAGGATCAGATCGGTGATCGCGCATTCGTGGAAGACCTTGATCCGGGCCTCGTAGTCCCCGAGCTCGGCCTTGTCCTCCTGCTGCAGCGAAACGATCTTCTGCTGCAGGGTGCGGATGATCTCCAGGCCGGTGCGGTCACCGACGTGTGCCAGCCGCGGGTAGGTGTGCCCGCCGAAGTTGCGCTGGCTGATCTTGCCGTCCTTGGTCCGGTCGAACAGCGCGCCGTAGGTCTCCAGCTCCCACACCCGGTCGGGCGCTTCCTGCGCGTGCAGTTCGGCCATCCGCCAGTTGTTGAGGAACTTGCCGCCGCGCATGGTGTCACCGAAGTGCACCTGCCAGCTGTCCTTGGTGTTGACGTTGCGCATGGCCGCGGCGCAGCCGCCCTCGGCCATCACGGTGTGCGCCTTGCCGAACAGCGATTTGGTGACCACGGCGACCTTGAGGCCCCGTTCCCGGGCTTCGATGACCGCGCGTAGACCCGAGCCGCCGGCACCGATCACGACGACGTCGTAGGAGTGCCGTTCGACCTCAACCGTCATTTGATTCGCCTCGCTAGAGCTGTGGTTTGGATATATGCGTCAGCCAATGGATCTGGGCGTCAGCCAACGAATCTCAGGTCGGAGATGGTGCCACTGGCCACCAGCGCGACGTAGAAATCGGTGAGCATCAGGGTGCCGAGGGTGATCCAGGCGTACATCTTGTGCCGGGTGTTGAGCTTGCTGACCTGTGTCCAGATCCAGTAGCGCACCGGGTGCTTGGAGAAGTGTTTGAGCCGCCCGCCGGTGACGTGGCGGCAGGAGTGGCAGGAAATCGTGTAGACCCACAGCATGATCACATTGCCGACCAGAATGATGTTGCCCAGGCCGAATCCGAAGCCACCGGGCCCGTCCTCGGAGTGGAAGGCCACGATCGCGTCGTAGGTGTTGATCACCGAGATGATGCCGGCGATGTAGAAGAAGTACCGGTGGGAGTTCTGGATGATCAGCGGAAGCCGCGTCTCCCCAGTGTATTTCGCGTGCGGCTCGGCCACCGCGCAGGCGGTCGGGGCCTGCCACACCGTGCGGTAGTAGGCGCCGCGGTAGTAGTAGCAGGTCAGCCGGAAGAGCAGCAGGAACGGCAGCGACAGGAAGGCGTAGGGCAGCAACGACAGCGGCCCGGAAGCCGGCAGGATCTGCGGCCAGAAATCGCTGGCCTCGCCGCAGGCCTTGCTCAGGCACGGCGAGTAGAACGGCGTCAGGTAGTGGTACTGCGGAACGAAGAAGTGGTCCCGCTGGAACGCGCGCACCGTCGCGTAGATGACGAACGCGGCGAAACCCAGGTCGATGAGGATGGGTGACTTCAGCCAGTTGTCGGTCCGCAGGGTGCGTTGCGATATCTGGGCACGGCCGGGTGAGAAGACGCCGGTCGCAGGGCGGTTAGCCGCAGGTGCGCTCATCTACTGTGATCCCCTTCGCATGAACTCATCGGAGGGTACCTAGATGACGGCACCCCGTTAAATCGGGGTCAGCGTCGGTTGTGGCCCCCCACGCCTTCGTCGTCGACGTCGCGCCAGAAGGCGGTGTCATACGGAGTATCCGGAATCCCGATCTTTTCCCCGGAGCCGACTGCCGTTTGCTGGGTTAGGGCAAGCTCATTGGCGTCGATATCAAGAAGTTCCACGTCATTGAGGATGCGCTCGGCGTCGTTGACGATTCGGCGCATTGCCGGAGCGTCGCCGTACCGTGCCCTCAGAGAGGTCACGCAGCGCCGCAATCCGCCGATCAGATGGTGGAGTTCGGCCAATTCTGTGGTGGTGGACAACGGGACCTCCCTGGGTGCGAAGGTGTCATGGATCACAGTACGACACCCGATGCTAGCCACATTCGGATCCCAACGTGAGACAGGTCACGTCGGGAATGGCCGCGCGACGGCCGCGTTACACGGGCCGGCGAACTCACGACGATGAGAGGTGACTGAAATGTCCAGTCTTGCGCAGCGTGCCGAGGCGTTGTTGGCCCTGCACCAGCCGGGAAATCCGGTCGTGCTTCCGACGGTGTGGGACGCCTGGTCGGCGACCTTGGCGGTGGACGCCGGATTCTCGGCGCTCACCGTCGGCAGTCATCCGATGGCCGACTCCGTCGGCAAGCCCGACGGTGAGGGCATGAGTTTCGACGATGTGGTGGCCCGGGTCGCCCAGATCACCGCGGCCGTGGATGCGCCGGTGTCGGTCGACATCGAATCGGGCTACGGGCAGCCGGCTGAGCGGCTCATCGACGGGTTGCTGGGCGCCGGGGCGGTCGGCCTGAACATCGAGGACACCGTGCACAGTGAGGGCAAGCGGCTGCGGTCGTCGGCGGAGCACGCCGAACTGGTGGCCGCGCTGCGGTCAGCGGCGGACCGGGCCGGAGTGCGTGTGGTGGTCAACGCCCGCACGGATCTGTTCCTGCGCAGCGACGGGAACGACGCCGACCGGGTGGATCGAGCGATCGCGCGGCTGCGCGAGGCCGCGCAGGCGGGTGCCGACGTGCTCTACCCGGTAGGCCGCCATGACCCGGAGACGTTGCGCCGGTTGGCTACCGAGCTTCCGCTGCCGATCAACGCGATCGCGGTACCGGAGTCCGACGACCCGGAGTCCTTCGGCCCGCTCGGGGTGGCGCGGATCAGTTTCGGGCCGTTTTGGCAGTTCGCCCTCGCGGTGCGCGCCCGCGAGATCCTCGACCGCTGGCGCTGAACAGCCACCCGCGTTCCGGCGGACCTCGCCGGTCCACCGGAACGCGGGTGTGATGGCCGGCGCTTACCTGGCGATCTCGATGCGCTGCGCCGTCGAGCCGGCGTGCGCGCCGGCGACACGTACGGTCAGCACACCGGAATCGTAGGACGCCGAGACGGCCTCGGCGGTGACGTGTGAGGGCACCGCGAAGGAACGCCGGAACGAGCCGTAGCGCACTTCGCGCAGGGTGCGGCCGTCGGTGTCTTCGGCGTGCTCGTCGCGACGTTCGCCGCTGACGACCAGGCGGCCACGGTCGAGTTCCACCTTGACGTCCCGGTCGATGTCGACACCCGGGATCTCCAGGCGCACGACCGCGTCGTCACCGTCCTTGACGATCTCGGCGGCCGGGCTGAAGCCGGCCGGGAACCATTCGTTGGCCGCGGCGGGGCCGAAGAACTCGTGCACCCACTTGTCGACGGGCCAAGCCGTCCGCGACCGCGTAGCCACATTGCTCATGTCTGTCTCCTTTGGCGTTCGGCGCCGGCACCGTGCCGGCCCGCTACCCAGACAAACTTGAGTCGACCACGCTTAAGTTCCGCATCGTGTTCGCCGTGAGTGAACGACTACGACTGAGACTGTGCCGGCAGCGCCGCAGTGTCCAACTCGTCGCCGGTGGGCCGGGGCTTCGCCGCCCGGAAGTGGTTGTCGCCGCGGGGATAGACCACCTGCGGCCACCAGAACCATCGACCGAGCATGGTGGCGATCGATGGCATCAGTAGGGAGCGCACGATGAAGGTGTCGATCAGCAGGCCGATGGCGATCGTCGATCCCATCTGGGCCAGCACCGTCAACTGGCTGAACATCATTCCCGCCATGGTGGCGGCGAACACCAGCCCGGCCGAGGTCACCACGCCGCCGGTGCCGGCCATGGACCGGATGATGCCGGTCTTGAGGCCGGCGTGGATCTCGTCCCTGAAGCGCGAGACCAGCAGCAGGTTGTAGTCCGATCCGACCGCCAGCAGGATGATGACGGACATCAGCATGACCAGCCACTGCACCTGGATCCCGAACAGGTCCTGCCACAGCAGTACCGAGATGCCGAAGGACGCCGCGATCGAGCTGCCCGCCGTACCGACGATCACCAGCGCGGCGACCACGCTGCGGGTCAGGACGAGCATGATCATGAAGATCAGCGTCAGCGACGACACCACCGCGATCAGCAGGTCATACCGCGCGCCGTCCGACATGTCCTTGTAGGTCGCCGCCACCCCGCCGAGATGGATCTTGGCGTTCGACAACGAGGACATCTTCAGGGCCTCCTGCGCGGCCTTGCGCTCGGAGTCGACCCGGGCGATGCCGTCAACCGTCGCCGGATCGCCCTCATGAGTGATGAACATGCGGGTGGACTTGCCATCCGGCGAGAGGAACATCTTCAGCCCGCGCTGGAAGTCGGGATTCTGGAAGGCTTCTGGTGGCAGGAAGAAGAGGTCGTCGTTCTTGGCCTGGTCGAAGCTCTCACCCATCGCCAACGCGGTGTCGTTACTGGCCTGCTGCTGGTCCAGCAGGGCCTTCTGCGAGTTGTACGACGCCAGCGCCAGGTCCCGGCTGGTCTTCATCGACGCGATCGTCTGCGGTAGCAGCGCCGTGAGCTGTGGCGCCAGATCCGCGAGCTGGTCGGTGTTGCCCTGCACCCCTTCGGTTTTGTCGGTCACCGCATCGATCCCGTCGAGGGAGTCGAACAACGACCGTGCCGCGGCGCACATCGGGATGTCGAAACAGTGCGGCTCCCAATAGAAATAGTTGCGCATGGGGCGGAACTGATCGTCGAAGTTCGCGATGTTGTTGCGCAATTCCTTGGTGGTCTCGAGCAGGTCCGCCGACCTGGCCGCCGAGTCCTGGGTGAGCTGGGTCTGCTTGAGGGAGAGTTGGTACTGCTTCTCCAGGATGTCGATCGAGACGTTCATCGCGTCAACCGTCTTGAGCTGGTTCGCCAGCTGATCTCGCTGAAACGGCAGGTTCATGTTGGTGGTCTGGCCGGCCACGCTCGTCTGGAACGGAATCGAGCTGTGCTGGATCGGAATCCCTAAGGGCCGGGTGATGCTCTGGACCATCGCGATGCCCTCGGTGTGCATCACGTTGCTGGCGATCTTGTTCAGCACCAGCATGTCGGCGGGATTGCGCATGTCATGGTCGGCCTCGACCATGAGGATGTCGGGGTTCATCCTGGCCTGGGTGAAGTGCCGGTCCGCGGCCGCGAAACCCTGATTGACCGGGGCATCCTGGGGCAGGTAGTAACGGTCGTTGTAGGCCGGCTTGTAGCCGGGGATGGCCACCAGGCCGATCAGCACCACGAACAGGCTCGCCACGAAAATCGGTGCGGGCCAGCGCACTACCGCCGTTCCGACGCGTCGCCAGAATCTGCTCTGCGGAGGCCGCTTGGACTCGTACAGCCCGACGCGGCTGCCCAGGTAGAGCACGGCCGGACCGAGCGTGGCCGCGATGGCCACGATGACCAGCATGCCGATCGCGACGGGAGCACCCATCGTGGTGAAGTAGGGCAGGCGCGCGAAACTGAGGCAGTACGTCGCTCCCGCGATCGTCAGGCCGGAACCGACGATGACGGGTGCGACGGACTTGAACGTGGCGTAGTACGAGTCATCTCTGTCCAGTCCCATGCCGCGGTCTTCGCGGTATCGGCCGAAGAGGAAAATACCGTAATCGGTGGCCGCGGCGATGGCCAGCATCGTAAGGATGTTCCCGGCGAACGTCGTCAGGCCGAAAGCGCCGTGTAGGGCCAGCATTGAGACCACACCGCGTGCAGTCAGCAGCCCGAGGAACGTGAGGAACAACTGGATCAGGGTGGTCCGTATCGACCGGTAGACCACCAGCAACATGCCCGCGATCGCGACAAGGGTGATCAACGTGATTTTGTCGCTGCTGGCGTTACCGATGACGTGCATATCGTGAGTCAGTGCGGCCGGGCCGGCGACATACGCTTGCACGCCGGGCGGTGCGGGCGTTTCCTTGATGACCTTGCGGACGGCTTCCACGCCTTCATTGGCGAGGGTCTGGCCCTGCTCGCCGGCCAGGTTCAGCATCACGTAGGCGGCCTTGCCGTCGGCGCTCTGCGCCCCGGCAGCCGTCAGCGTGTCACCCCAGAAATCCTGGATATGCTGAATGTGTTGGGGATCTTCGTGCAGCTTGTGAACGATCTCGTCGTAGTACTGGTGCGCATCCGGGCCGAGCGGCTTTTGCCCCTCGATGACGATCATGATTGTGCTGTTGGAGTTGAACTCCTGGAAATTCGCGCCCATCAGTTTCATGGCCTTCATCGACGGCGCGTCCTCAGGTGCCATTGGCGCGGCGTGCATCTCGCCGACGACCTCGAGTTGGGGCGCAAGCACGTTCACCCCGACGGCGACGGCGATCCAGAACAGAATGATCGGCAGGGCAAGGATGCGGATCAGGCGGGGGATGGCTGCCCGCTTGGGGCTTGCGGCGGATTGAGGCTCGGCGAGCGTATGGGTCATGCGGACTTCACCAGGCAGTAGGTCTGGGCCTCGATGCCATTGGCCGATTGCTCCTCACGAACGGTTCCGTCCACGGTGACGCGGCAGCCGATCCGATCGCCATCTGTGCGTGCCATCAAGCTGGCGCTGACCGCCGGCAAGGTTGTCGACAGCGTCACCGACCAGGGCAGGGGGGCAGTGACCGTATGCACGTTCGCTTCCGGGTCGAAGTAGCTGATCTGGGCGGTGGTCCCGGGTGCGCCGTAGACGTCGTAGACCATGACCTTGGGGTTGAACTGGACGATCTCGATGCCCGCCCCGGCGCCGGCGTTCAGGTCCTGCGACGCGAAGATCCTGTGCAGACGCGAGACGACCAGGCCGGAGACAGCCAGAACCACCACCAGAATCAACGGGATCCACATGCGTTTGAGCACGCGGACCACCGGAATAGCCTTCACCCGAACACCTTCCGTCAATCCATCGGCCGCTGCGCGGATGCGGCATCGTCCGCATTGGCGGCCAGTCGTCCGATGAGTGGAAACGCCACCCGCGCCGAAAGCCACAACTGCGTCTGCTCCTCGGCGGTCAGCGTTTCCATCAGGGCCGCCAGCCGTTCCCGGCGCATGCGCTTGCGATCGTCGAGCAATTCCTGACCGGCGGCGGTGATACCGATCAGGCAGGCTCGGCCGTCCTCGGGGTCGGGTAGCCGGGTCACCAGCCCGGCGCGTTCCAGCCGCTGGACCAACTGAGTCATCGACGGCTGGCTGACCCCTTCCTTGGCGGCCAGCGTGGTCAGCCGGATCGGCCCTTCGCGGCACACCCGGTTCAACGTGAAAGCCGCGGACGCACTCAGGTCGGCGCGGTCGCTGAGGAACCGGATCGTCAGATCCATGGCCTGGTCGAGGACATCGCCGACGCACTCGCTGACGTTTCGATCGGTCAGCTCACTTGCCACCCGGTATCTATATCACGCGTGCTATGTAGTGGCAATCAGTCCTCGATCCAGGTATCTCACAACCAATTCCCAGAATCGGTCGGCCGGACCGGAGTGTCGCAGCCAGGCGGCCTTGGTGATCCGGTGCAGGGCGGTCGGTGGCTGACCTCGTTGTCAGTGCCGACGGCTCAGTTGAGAGGTGTTGCGGGGCAATTGGTCCAGCGTCCACAGTGACGCATCGCTGCGGTGCGATCAACTGTCACCCCAATGAAAGCAGCCCAAAACCAACAATCGCGTCGGTGCTTTATATTCCGTCCACTATCTATTGCCGCCACCGGTGGCCGATTCCCGGGTCATCCGCGCGATCTGGCCGGCCATGAACTCCAACGTCTGCGGAACCGTCTTGAACGGCAGGTCGGGGTCCAGATCGTGGTAGATCGCGGCCACGATCGTCGGTAGCGTCATCGCCGCGTCGCCGAACTCGTCCACGTCGATGCGGGTCGCCGCCTCGTCGACGGGAACCCCCTCGTCGAACAACGCTCGGGCCTGGTCGTGCAGATACGTCCAGAACCGGATGCCGATATCGACCGCGGTCGTGATCTCGGTATCGCGCAGCACGGGCCCGTGGCCGGTCACGACGATCTCGGGGCGGATTGCCCGGATTCGCTCCAGCGCCGTGATCCAGTTGTCGACAGAACCGGACCAGACGACCTTGACGATGTCGCGGGTGAGCAGATCCCCGGCGAACAACACCCTGTGCTCGGGCAGGAAGGCGATCGCGTCGCCGACGGTGTGGGCCGGCCCCAACTCGTGCAACTCCACGTCGAGGGCTCCGACCCGCAGAGTCCGGTCGCCGGTGAACACCGTGTCCGCCCCCCGAACCCGCACAGTATGAAAGTCGAACGGACGGCCCAGCGGCGCCAGGGGATGCAGTGGCGATCCGGGATCGGTGCTGTGGTCGAACGCGGCGGCGGTCTGGTCGGCCTGGTCCTGAGTCATCAGCGTGCCGGCGGCGGCCGTCGCGATCACTTCCGCATCTCGGGGAAAGAGTTGGTTGCCGAAGATGTGGTCACCGTCGCTGTGGGTGTTGAACACGTAACGGACGGCAGCCAATGCGGTCACCGGTGCCATCGCGTCGACGAATTCCCGGGCGTGGCGCGGATCGTAGAGGGTATCGATCACCAGGGCCTCGCCGCCGCTGATCACCAGCCCGGCATTCGACAATCCGAAGTCGGTGCTTCCGGATACGAAGGCGTAGGCGCCTGAACCGAGTTCCACCAAGCCCTTCGAGAATTCAGACGTCATTGCCCTGCCTTTCGGGTTCGATGCCGAGCGTGTTGATGAACAGTGCAGTCATCACGTAGTGGCCGACGAGCAGAGTGAGCTCGGCGATCTCGCCGAGTGAGTAGTACGTCTGCACCGTCGTGAGATCGGGCGGCGGGCCTTGCACCGCACCGACGAGCTGGTCGACGAACTCCATGAGTGCGTCCAGTTCCGGACGGTCGAATGCGGAATCGCCGGCGATCACGCGCTCGATGAGATCGTCGGTCAGGCCGCAGGCGCGGGCCTGGGGGATGTGATGGTGCAGTTCATAGGCGGCGTGAGTCAGCGCGCCGACCCGCAGGATGACCACCTCCCGGACGGGGGCGGGCAACCGGCCGTCGTGGAAGGAGCGTCCCAGCGCCAGATAGGGTGCCGCGCTGGATCGGGTCAGCAGGAGTCCCCTGGTCAGGTCCAGCGGCAGCATGTCGTAGATGGCCCGTTGATCTGGCGACAAGGCATCGACCGCGGGTAGGGGAGTGCTCACGGGAGGCGTCCTTTCCGGAAGGGGGCCGGGCTACCAGACGTCGCCGTCGCGCCAATCGCAGGTCAGCTCGGCTTGGGGATCGACCTGGATGTCGACGGGCAGGACGAAGATCGAGCCGTCGTCTTCCGCGGTGCGGGTCACGCCGCCGGGGGCCAGCACCGAGGTGGGGCCCTGCCAGTGCACCCAGCCGCGGGGGCGGTAGATCTTCTCGCCGATCGGGCTCGAGCTCAACGCTCCGATCTGATATGCGCCGCGGATCACCTGCTCGATCGCGTCCATCACCGCGTGGGCCAGCCCCTGGCCACGCCAGTCCTCGTGCACCGCGACGCCTTCGACGTAACCGCAGCGCAGCGCCGTGCCGCGGTAGAGCAGCCGTCGTTGCACGACCGCGGCGTGGGCGACCAGTGCGCCGCGATGGGCGATGACGGCGTGCATCCCGCCCAGGGTGTGTTCCCAATCGGAGTCGGTGAAGTCGGTCCACGCGGCGAATGCCTCGGTGACCATGTGTTGAGCGTTCTGGCGGGTGTCGGTGTCCAGGTCGCTGGTGTGAACCAGCCGGGCGGTGTGGACCTGCGCGTGCACCCCCTCAGCTCTACCAGCCCGCGCGGCTCCCCGCTGCGATACGAGGTCTGGTCCAGTGCAGCCGCACCGTCTGGCCCGGTCTGATCTGGGCGACCTTGTCGGTGTCGGTATCGGTGACCACACCGATCACCGGGTAACCCCCCGTGACCGGATGGTCGGGACCCAGGATCACCGGATGGCCGTTGGGCGGCACCTGGATCGCCCCGCGAGTGGCGCCCTCGCTGGGCAACTGGCGGTCGGGCCAGCGGTAGGCCAGGGGTCGCCCGGCCAGCCGCATGCCGACCCGGTCGCTGCGGTCGGTGGCAATCCAATCGGTGTGCACGAGGGCGTCGGGGTCGGTGAACCAGTCGTCACGCGGGCCGGGCACCACGCGCAGTTCGAGGAGATCCTCGGCAATGGCCGCGACGGGGGCCTGGTCGAGTTCGGGATAACCCGTGGTGTGCGCACCCACCGGGAGGACGTCGCCGGGACGCAGCGGGAGGGGGCCGATGGCCGACATCACGTCGTAGCTACGCGAGCCCAGCACCGGTTCCACGGCGATGCCGCCGCGTACCGCGAGATAGCTGCGCAGTCCGGTGTGGGGAGCGCCGAGGGAGATCACTTCACCGGCACGGACATGGTGAATGCTGTTGGTGCCGAAGGGAACTCCGCTGACCGCCGGATCGGTGTCGGCGCCGGTCACCGCGATGTCGACATCACCGCCGTGCACTCGGGCGGCGAAGCCGCCCAGGGTGATCTCGACGGTGGCGTGGTCGTCGGGGTTGGCCACCAGACGGTTGGCCAATCGGTGTGCTCGGCGATCGGCGGCCCCGGAGCGGGTCACCCCGACGTGGGCCAGGCCGGGCCGGCCGAGGTCTTCGAGCAGAGCCAACGGGCCGGTGCGCAACACCTCGAGCGTGATCATCGCGAGTTCCCGGTGACGGCCCGGAACTGCACCAACATTCCCGGCTCCAGGAGTGCCGGTCGCGGCCGGTCGATATCCCACAACACCGCATCGGTGCGTCCGATCAGTTGCCAACCGCCGGGCGACTGGCGTGGATAGATGCCGCTGAACTCGCCGGCCAGCCCCACCGACCCGACCGGCACCGCGGTCCGCGGATCGCTGCGCCGTGGCACTGCCAGGCGCGGGTCGCCGCCCACCAGATAGGCGAAACCTGGTGCGAATCCACCGAATCCGACTCGCCACGGCACGGCGGTGTGAGCCTCGATCACACCGGCGACGTCCATGCCGGTGTGAGTGGCGACGTCGGTGAGGTCGGCGCCGTCGTAGACGACCTCGATCACCACGTCGACATGTGGTCCCCGGTGAGTTCCCGGTTCGGGGGAGTCGGCAGACATCTGTTTGAGTCGCTGCTGGGTGGGCGCGTGATATCGCGGATCGGCGAGTTTGATCAAGACGGTGCGCGCCGCCGGCACAATGTCGAGCACGCCGGGGAGTTTCGCGTGGCGCAGGGCCGCGGCCGCCGCCAGCACCTGCTCGGTCGACTCGCATTCCAGGAGCAGCGCCTGGTCGCCGTAGTCACGGATTATGTTGGACACCATGAGATCTGTCGCCACACTCATTGACCGACGGTAGATCCGTCGACGGGCCGGATCCGCGGGTTTTCGAGCACTGCCAGAGGTGCGCCAGGCATCTCATAAATATCGGCCGCGTCAAACCATCAGGGTGTAAGTCGGCTCGTGGCGCTTGATGTACCCGATCACCCGATAGGTCACCGGCAACATCACCACTTCGATGGCGGTCTTGTAGACCCAGCCCAGCGCGGTATACGTGACGAAGTCGCCGAAGGTGTTGATGCCGATGGCACCGGCGGCGATGCTGCAGAACACCAGGGTGTCACCGAGTTGTCCGGCGAATGTCGAGCCGACCAGCCGTGCCCACAGATGCTTTTCCTTGGTGTGCTCTTTGATCTTCACGACGGTCCACGCATTGACTGTCTGCCCGACGATGAACCCGGCCAGACCCGCCACGATCAGTTGGGTGTAGGCGTGCACGACGTTCTCGAAATGCTCTTGGTTGGTGTAGAAGTCCGCTGCCGGCAGGTAGATCGTCACCCAGAACGCCAGGGCGGCCAGCCCGTTCATCGCGAAACCGAGGATGATCGCCCGCCGCGCGGCTTTGAAGCCGTATACCTCGGAGAGCACGTCGCCGATCACATAGGTCAGCGGGAAGACGATGAAACCACCGTCGGTGATGATCGACCAGTTGCCGATGATCGGTCCGAACGCGACACCTTTGGTGGCGGTGACGTTGGAGATGATCACCAGGGCGGTGAACACGGCGACGAGGCCCGGATAGTAGAGCGAGCCGACTTGGGCGAATCCGGGGGTCGGGGCGTCGGCGCGCGCGGTGTCCTGGCTGCTCGTCACAGCTGCTATCCAAGCACGGGGGGTCAGCGCAGCGCGCGTGAGAGCAGTGCCGGCAGCTGGTCGGCCACCACCGGGTAGGACAGCGGCGAGGCGAACGCGATCGCGCCGGAGAGGTCCTTGCCGGTGAAAATGTTCCGGGCGTCCAGCGCGGCAACGGCCGGATCGGCGAGCAGCGCGGCCTGCTGCTCGTCGCTCTCGGTTGTCCAGATCAACACGTCGGCGGAATCGAGCGCGTCGCCGAGTTTGTTCCGGGGGATGGCGGCTTGCTGGTCGTCGACGGCGTAGGTGGCGAGGGTGTCCGGAATCTGGAAGCCCATCGCGGTCAGGAATTCGGTGCGCCAGCCGGGCCGGGTCGCGCTCACGGCGTCGCCGATGAAGCTGCCCGCCAAGAGCAGCGCCGTTTTGTCCTTGAATGCCGGGTGGTTCTTGGCCACCTCGGCGAGCTTGTCGTCGACGCTCGTTATCTGCTGCTTCATCTGCCTGCCCTGGAACACCGCCGTTCCCACCGCGGTGGCCTGGTCCTTCCACGGCTCGAAGAAGGCGTCCCCGTCGGACTGGGCGATCGTCGGCGCGATCGCCGACAGCTTCTGGTAGGTGTCGGCGTCGAGGCCGGCGTTGACCGCCACGATCAGATCGGGCTTGAGTGCCGCGATCTCGCCGACCTGAATTCCGTTGTCCAGGTTGAGCACAACGGGCTGCGCGGTCCCGAGCTTGGGCAGCGCCCAGGGCCACACCCCGAACGGCTGGTCACCGAACCAGTTGGTGACCGCGACGGGCACCACACCGACCGCGAGCAGATCGTCCTGCTCGGTGAGTCCGGCACTCACCACTCGTTTCGGCGGTGCGGTCAGGGTGGTCTCACCGAAGGCGTGTTTGACGGTCACCGACTCCGGCTTGGACCCACTGGGGCCGCCCGGGGAGCAGGCCGTCGCCGCCAGCAGGCTCGCGGCGCCGGCAACGCCCAGAAATCCTCGTCTGGTCCATCGGTCGCCCATCCTTGGGAGAGTAACCGGCGCGACGACCGAAGGTGGACCGGCGTCGAGACGGCGTCAGGGCGACACCGAGTCCGGTCGTCCCCGCCGCGATGAAGTCGTCCATGGCCACTCACCATGCCGGCGGCGCGTTCAAGTTGGAACCCGTCATTCAGGAGACCATTCCACTTGGGCCCAGTCATCCAGGACATGGCTCCGCTGGTTCACTGCTATCTGAACCACGGTGACGGCGACGGGCTTCGGCCCGGATTCGTCGTTGTCGATCAGCTCTAGTGCGGTGCACAGGCCCCGAAGCGAAGTGCTCAGCCAAGGCGCTTTCCTCGTGGGCACACCTGACCTGCTAACGCAGCCGCCTCATTCTCCCGAATCGGAGGCCACGAGCGTCATCCCAATAGCGTGGCGGCGTCGAGGTCTAGTGCCTGGGCGGCGTGCCTGCGAAAGCCCGACAAGTACAGCGCGTCACCACGTTCGGTGCGTTCCACGTGAGTACTGCTGCCGGCCCAGGCCATCAGCCCGTAGAGGCATTGTAGGCGGTAGTCGTCCCAGCAGCGGTTCCACGAGTAGTCGGTCACACCGTGCGCGACAAGCCCGGCATGGTAGTCACGGAGCAACTCGAGTTCGTGGTCGCGCCGGTCGCTGACGCTCAGACAGCTGCCCAGGTAGAAGGCGGGGTCCAGCAGCGGCGGACCAAGCCGACTCGCCTGCCAGTCGATGACCGTCAGTGCGGGAGCGGAATCGGCTGTCCCGAACAGCATGTTGTCGAGGCGGTAGTCGCCGTGCTGAATGACGAAGGGGCCATTCGACCACGCGATATCGCACCATTCCGGTGCTCGGGGTGCGACCCGTTCGCAGAGCTCGATCTCGTCGTGGTCGAGCTGCGACCCGAAGCGTTCAAGGAACACCGGCACCGATTGGGCGAATACGGTGAAGATCATCTTCGTGCGCTGCGGGTCAAGCCAGTTCAGGCTGGCGAGTTTCGGATCGTCCCATCGAGGGGTTTGT
Organism: Mycobacterium pinniadriaticum; assembly: GCF_026242045.1. Classification (GTDB taxonomy): domain Bacteria; phylum Actinomycetota; class Actinomycetes; order Mycobacteriales; family Mycobacteriaceae; genus Mycobacterium; species Mycobacterium pinniadriaticum. Next base: position 5,111 of record NZ_JAPJDO010000013.1, on the reverse strand, counting down.
AGTTTGATGAGCTCTTCGAGGGCTGTGGCGGCTTGGTCGACAGAACCGCCGCGCACCATGTCGCCGACAACGGCTGCGGCGGAGAGATCACTGAGCACCAGGGTGAACCAGCCGTTTTCGAGGTCGATCTCGGCCAGGTGGCAGTCAGGCACCGTGATGTCGACGGTGGCCGCCAACTCCCGATAGAACCTGACTTCGGCTTCGTAGACGCCCATCATCACACCGGTTCGTCGCGCCGTCTCATCCAGCGAGGCGAGCTTGACAACGACTGACTCAGGTGCGCGTGCCGATTCTCCTCGGTAATGCGGGACGACGCGAACGGTGGAACCGGCCTGGCCGGTGCCCAACAAGGCGACGTCCAGCGCGTCGACGAACCCGCCGTCCAGCGCACCACTGCCGACCAGGACCTTGGTGAGCCACTCCGGAGTCAGGTCGGCCACGGTCCGGGCCAAGGGTGACGCCGCGTCCATCCCGGTTCGTTCAGGTGATTGATTGCGCATTTCAACCTTCCGGTGCGTCCTTCGCTACCAGGATGCAGACTAGCATCGCCAATATTATGCGCATATAGCTGTTATGATCCACCGAGATCGTGAAGCCATACGCAACGAGGGAGTCATGGCCAGGAACTACCATCCCGACGACGACCTTGTTCACAACGCCGACGGTGATCCGGCCTTCCAGGACAGCCACTGGCTGATGTGGTACGACACCGATCACGGTATCGGCGGCTTCCACCGGCTGGGTGTCAACCCAGCGCGTGAGAGCGCAGCATTCATGTGCGGTGTCGTCACTCGCGCCGGAGATCGGTTTCGTGCCCTCGACTGGAGCGTCCCGTGGGCTGCGTCGACCGGTCGGGGTTATGTCGTAAGCGATGCGCAACGACTGATCCTCGACGACGGTCTATGGCAGTTGAAGGTTCGCGATCGGGAGTGCGATGCCGACCTCATATGGCATGGCTGGGGGCCGATGTTGTTCTACGGCGCGCAGGCGACCACGTCCACCGCGCATTATGAAGGAGCCGGAACGGTCACCGGGACTGTGCGCTTGGGAAGCGATCGCTACGAAGTGAATGCCCTGGCATTCCGCGACCGTTCGTGGGGCCCGCGTGACTATCTGGCGGTTCTCGCGCATCGCTGGTTCGCCGGAACGTTCGGTGCCGATCTGAGCTTCTCGGCGATGACGATTCTCCTGCCGGACGGTCACCTCCACCGCGACGGCATCGTTATCCGTGACGGTAGAGTCCACTGCGCTCGTGACGTCGACATCGTGATTCGCCAAGAGGCCGACGGATTCAGTAATCGGGGAGGAACCCTGCGCCTGGGGTTCGCTGACGCCGAGGACTTCGTTGTCGAAGCGGCCGCCATCGACGGCATTGCCTTCGGGCTCCCCGGCGGGCTCGGATATACCGTTGAGACTATGTGCGTAGCGAATGCGGAAGGACGCCAGGGGTTCTGTAACGTCGAGGCCACCAACAACATTCACCGTGCCATAGCCTCGGACTCTTCAGTGCCGCTGTCGATTGGTGCGGCGGTGGATGACGGGCTGACGCGACGAGCGACGTGACGCCGAACAGAACATCCGCCGTCCGCAGACTTGCGCGTGTGCACAGCTCCCTTCGCCGCCACCACACTCGACGAAGCCACGCCGCCTTGGCGGACAACCATCAATTAGCAGGCTCGCCGCCTGACAACAACGTGTCAGGTCACGGCATCTACGGCACCGCCAGCGAGATGCCGAGTCCGATCATCGTGGCCGCGATCAGGCCGTCGAGAATGCGCCACGTCAGGGGGGTGGCGAACAGGCCGGCCAGCCGCCGGGCGCCGAACCCGAGACTGAAGAACCACACCACGCTCGCGGTCACCGCGCCGACGCCGAACAACCACCGGCTGTCGGCGTGCTGGTTGGCCAGCGTCCCGAGCAATACGACGGTGTCCAGGTAGACGTGCGGGTTGAGGAAGGTCATCGCCAAGCAGGTCAATACCACCGAGATCAGGCGAGCCGAGCCGTCTTGCGCCGGTGCCATGGTCGACGGTCGCAACGCTCGCCGTGCCGCGAGCGCCCCATAGCCGAAAAGGAAGCCCGCACCACCGATCTTGGCGACGGTGACCATCTGGGGGTGGGCGGTCACGAGTGCGCCGATTCCGGCGATGCCGGCGCTGATCAGCAACAGATCGGAGATCGCGCACACACTGACCACGGCCAGGACGTGCTCACGTCGGATGCCCTGCCGCAGGACGAAGGCGTTCTGGGCGCCGATAGCCGCGATCAGGGTGAACGAGGTCAGGAATCCGACGAGCAGGGGCGAGGTCACGGGATCGACCGTACGGAGCCGCGTTGAATCAGTACAGCTAAATATGCTTCATACGGTTAAGCAGAACTAATGCAGATTGTTTCAGGTGATATCCGCGCCTGGGCTCGTTCGGCCGACACCGTGCGGCGGCAAAGGCGTTGTTCTGTCAGGTGTTCCACCACGACGCGACGGGTGTCGTGGGCGGGGGCGCGGTCAGCAGATGGCGGCGGCTGCGATCAATCCGAACGCAATGAGCACGATGCTCAGCACGAACGCCGCGTGACCCATCGATAGCGCCACCACCACGCCGACCACGGCGGCGATGAAGATGACGACCATCAGGACGGCCATCAGCCCGCGATGTGGATTGATCGCACCGGACGAGAGCGGCACGGGTGTCGACCTTCTCGAACGTTCCATGCCGATCATCGAACACCTCCGGTTGTGATCTGGCTCATCATTCTCAGTATAGGTGATGCACATCACAAATAGGCCACGCCGGGGTCACCCTGTGTCGAGGTCGTGACCGTGTTCAGAGGCCGGCTTGTTCGAGCGCGTCGTCAAACTCCTCGGCTGCCACTTTGTCGTCCCTGCCTGCGGCGATCGCCCGGTGGTACACACCCGCGATCTCGTCGCCGACCAGGGCGAACTTGGCGTCCCATGTTTCGGAGTCGAATCGCCAGTACCCGCTGATGTCGTAGTGGTCGCGGGTCCAGCCCCGGCCGCGCAGGTACTTGCGGACCTGGCGCGATCCCGCGGCTTCGCCGGCGTACCAGCAGTAGCCGGGTGTCGGCAGGTCGGCCTGTCGCACCAATTCGGGGAGCCGGCTCGGCGCGAGGCCGTTTCCGGTGCCCAGGCTGGCAACGAGGGTGACGCCGGGGCCGGCGGGCAGGTAGTCGAGGTCATGATGGTCGACGGTCTCGACGATCACGGTGGTCGAGATGGCCGGAGGCGTTTCCTCGATGATGCGGGCGGTGGCGGGCAGGCCGGCGAGATCGCTGACCAGCACCTGCCACGCCGCGGCGGGTGGCGGGCGGTACCACGCGCGGGCGTGGTCGAGTCCGACTCGATCTCCAGTGGTCGCGGTCTGTGCCCAGGCGCTGCCCGCCCCGCCGGTGTGCAGCGCGATGTCGAGGTCGACCCGGTCGCCGTCGGTGCGCCGAACGGAATAGGTTCGTCCCTGGCCGGGAGACCCCGGATCGAAATAGACGCCGACGGCACAGTCGCCGCCCGACGGGATGGCCAGTGCTTCGGGATCGTCGACGCGCAGGCTGATCCGGCGCAGCCGCGAGCTGACGTGGACCGCCTCGACAACGGACGCGTGCGAGAAGCTCATCTAGATGGCTCCGGCCGCCCCGACGGTGATGGCGGTCAGGGTCTCGACGAGGGTGTCTTCGTCGGTGTCGATGTCACCGTGCAGCCACGCGATGATCAACTCCGTGGCCGCCGTGACCAGGGCCCTGGTCACGAGTTGACGGTCGACCGATGATTTCGGCGCTCCGGTGAAGGGCATCGCCTCGGCGGCGATGCGGCCGGTGAACTCACCGATCTCGCGTTGTTGGAGCGCGCGTAGCCGCGGGAACCCTGGTGACTCCATGTAGAGCCGCGCATCGGCGGCACTGACGACCAATGTGTGCACCACCGTGCGGAGTACGCCGTGTGCTCGGTCGGCTAGCGGGGTGGTGCTCAGCACGGTCTCCATCGCCGCTTTGAGCCGGACGTACAGCTCGTCGGCGCAAGCGTCGAGCAGGTCGTCTTTGGTGGCGAACTCGGTGTAGAAGTACCGCTTGCTCAATTTCGCGCGCTGGCAGACCACGTCGACGGTCAGCGCCGCCACGCCGTGTTCGGCGATCAGGGCGCGCGCGGCCTCGAGCAGACGCTCGCGGCGTTCCTGCGAGCGTTGCCGGGGACTCAGCCCTCCGTAGGTGCGTCCTTCGACCGTCACGAGACCATCTTGACCCCTTTGTGGTGCGCGCCATAATCTAGAACGAGACCGTTCTAGATTACCCGCTCGGCGCAAGGGAGTGACCGATGACCGCACGGATCATGGATGACGCGGCCCGTGTTCTGGCCGAACCGACGTCCTACACGGACGAATCGGCGCTCCATACGGCGCTGGCGCACCTGCGTGCCCACGCTCCGGTGTCGTGGGTCGACGTGGAGGGGTATCGGCCGTTCTGGGCGATCACCAAACACGCCGACATCATGGACATCGAGCGGCAGAACGACCTGTTCACCAACGATCCTCGGTCGATCCTCGTGGCGACCGAACTCGACGACAAACTGCGCGCCGACCGCGAAGCCGGGATCGGGCTGAGCACACTGATCCACATGGACGACCCGCACCACCGCGATATGCGCAAGATCGGCGCGGACTGGTTCCGCCCGAAGGCGATGCGGGACTTGAAAGCCCGCTGCGACGAGCTGGCCAAGATCTACGTCGACAAGATGCTCGAGCGCGGCCCCGAACTCGACTTCGCCCAGGAGATCGCGGTCAACTACCCGCTGTATGTGATCCTGACCCTGCTGGGCCTGCCGGAATCGGACTTTCCCCGGATGCTGAGCCTGACCCAAGAACTGTTCGGCGGCGACGACACCGAGTTTCAACGCAATGAATCCAGTGACGCCATGCTCGCGGTGCTGCTGGACTTCTTCAACTACTTCGCCGCCCTGACCGCCTCGCGGCGCGAACACCCCACCGAGGACCTGACCTCGGCGATCGCCAACGCCACCATCGACGGAGCGCCGCTGTCCGACATGGACACCGCCTCCTACTACGTCATCGTCGCCAGCGCCGGCCACGACACCACCAGCGCCGGAA
>NZ_JAPJDO010000012.1 GCF_026242045.1 Mycobacterium pinniadriaticum | reverse complement strand
CCTCAAACGCGAAGTCCTCCAAGACCGCAGCCAGTGGCCCGACGCAGCGAGCTGCCGCCGAGAAGTGTTCCGCTGGCTGGTCCGCTACAACATCCGACGACGGCACTCCCGCTGCGCCTATTCCAGCCCCGCCACCTACGAAAACAACCACACATTCGCTACGCTGCCACAAGCGGCGTAACCACAAATCCCGTGTCCACTACACCGGGGCAAGGCCCTACGAAGAGCAGCTGCGCCTTGCTGATCTCGGCGGCCAAGTCCCGATCGACCTCGCGAAGGCTCTGATGGAAGCACAGCAGGTACGCAACGTTTGGGCGCACAACAGCGGCCAAGCGGACCAAGATCTGATTGACCAGGCGCCTGGCCTCCAGATCTCGATTGGCGAGACTGTGAAGATTGACGGCTCGATGATCGCAAAATACATCCTGGCGCAAAACACCTACGCCACAATCGTTCTGAACCGCTTTCGCACTAAGCACGGGTTACCGCCGATGGAGTGCCATCAAAATGGGAACATGTTCATGGCGTCCTTCGATAGCCTCTATCCCAACGCTGTTTCGCCGTATGAGCTGCAAAAGAGAGTTAAAGCGGAACGGGGCCAAAAATGACCGACGGTGGCTCGGCTAAAGATCCTGCGCAGCTCGCATTCGAACGATTTACCGAGCTCGTAGGAGAAGTTACCCAGTTCACCGTATCCGCTTTTAGCGGCATCAAGCTCGCTAACGACGCCCACAACTTGGGACACACTCTCGGCATACACAACAAGCCGATTAAAGATACTGGCGCTCAGTTCGAATACCTTCGCGGCCTGCTGCTACTGGCGATATGGGCAGGCTTCGAAGCGTTCTTTGAGGACTTCTGCAAGGGTGTCCTCGCACGCACCATGTCAGCTGTTGAGGCCGAGGATGATTACGCCAAGATCTTCAACAAGTCGCGGTCTCAGCGAAAGACCTCGCTAACGAAGTTCGAAGCGATCCTTGAGTTGCTCGACCGTCACGGCGCTATACCGCCCAACCTGCTCGCGGCGTTCAAAGAAGCGGAAGCAATCCGAAACATCTGGGCGCACAACGCAGGATGCGTAGACGAGAAGTTCCTAACGGATGCACCTGGGCTTCAGCTATCGCTTGGCGACAAAGTCAACCTGGACGTCGAGCAGTTCATCAAATACATCCAGGCCATCTCGATGTATGCCATGGTGATCAGCACGCGAGATACGGTCGCGCTCGGATACGCCGCGCCTTCGGCTAACTTCCTGGGCGACAACCCGTTCAGATCCGACTACGCCAAGCTGTTCCGCTCTTAGACCGGGGTTCGGCACCAGATTCGACAAGGTAAGAGTCAGCGGCCCGCTTTGGTAATCAGGTCCTCCGAGCGGGACGCGACGGCTTTTCGGCACGAACAGGCAACGGGTGGTGCTGGTCGATCAGCGCGGGCGCGGGCGCAGCACGCCCCACGCGAGTGATCCCTCGGCGAATCTCGTCACCAACCCGAACGACAACCTTACCGGCGACGTGGAGCGACTTCGATGCAGTGTTGTTGTGCAGCAGTGGTATTAGCCGGCTGGTCCTGGGGTACGACGTTGGCGTTGGTGTATGCCGAGCGGCATCCAGACGAGGTCGCAGCGATGATGTCGGACGACTGTTCCCGGCCGAGTTGCCCAATTCCGCGAAAGTCTGTCAGACGGGAGCGAGACGGCAGGGTTGCAGACGCGTACTCCTGATCCTACTGAAACTCGCGACGTGGATGTTCTTCCTGGGTGCAGGGTGCTGGTGGCATAGGTCCAGTCTTGTCATTGGCGTCGGAGGACTTGCCGAAATATCGGCCAATCCCCCTGTCCGTGGCCATGAAAAAGTCCCCACTGGTGGCCAAGTGGAGGTCCCCGCTGGTGGCCAGATAAAAGTGCCCACCCCGTGTTCGTCGTGTCGATCAGGAACTGCGGGCCCCGGTGGTGACGGTGAAGGTGCCAACCACTCATCGTCACCACCGGGGAGTTCCATTGAAGTCTGCGAAGGAACGCATGGACATCATTTCTGCCTATCAACAGCTCGGGTCGTACCGGGCAGCCGCCGAGCTGTGCAACACCACCCCGAAGACCGTCAAACGGGTCGTGGACAAGTTCGAGGCCGACCAGGCCGGCGTACCGTCACCGCCGCGGGTTGAGCGGGTCCACAATTACGATGCCGTGACCGAGCTGGTCGCCGAACGGGTGAAGAAGTCCAAGGGTCGGATGTCGGCCAAGCGGATGCTGCCGATCGCCCGTGCCGCCGGCTGCGACGGGTCGGCGCGCAACTTCCGGCGCCTGGTCGCTGAGTTGAAAGCGTTGTGGCGCAGTGAACATCACCGGGGCCGTCGGCCGGCGGTGTGGTCACCTGGTGAGTATCTGGTGATCGACTGGGCCGAGGCCGCCCCGGGGTTGTTTCTGTTCTGCGCGGTGTTGGCGTTCTCCCGGTGGCGCTTCGTGGCGTTCGCCACTGATCAGCGGGCGTCCACGACGTTGGCGTTGATCGCCGAAGCGTTCGCCGCGATCGGCGGGGTCCCGGCCAAGGTGCTGGCCGACCGGATGGCGTGTCTCAAGGGTGGCGTGGTCGCGAACGTGGTGATTCCCACTGCCGAATATGTCCAGCTGGCAGGTCATTACGGGTTCGCCCCCGATTTCTGTCATGCCGATGACCCTGAATCGAAGGGGATCGTGGAGAACTTGTGCGGCTATTCCCAACGCGACTTGGCGGTGCCGCTGCTCACCGAGGCCGCGATCGCCGGGAAACGGGTCGATCTGCGGGAGGCGAACACCGCCGCGAAGGCCTGGTGCGTGGAGGTCAACGCGGCGGTGCATTCGGAGATCTGCGCGGTGCCCGACGAACGCTTGCTCGTCGAACATGAACTGCTGCAACCACTACCATCGCTACGATTGCAGATCGGGGCACCGTCTGTGATCCGCAAGGTCGACCGGCTCTCATGTATCCGGTACGCCTCGGCGCGCTATTCGGTGCCCACCCGGCTGATCGGCAGCTCGGTGGCCGTGGTCCTCGATCACGGCGCGGTCTGCATCGTGGAACCCGCCACCGGGGTGATCGTGGCCGAACACGAACTGGGTGCCCCGGGCAGCGCGTCGGTCCTCGACGACCACTACGACGGGCCGCGTCCGGCACCCAACCGTGGACCACGCCCGAAAACGACCATCGAGCAACAGTTCTGCGCGTTGGGCGCCGACGCTGAGGCGTTCCTGATCGGCGCTGCGGCGATCGGCAACACCCGGCTGGGCTCAGAGTTGGAGGTCCTGCTCGGGTTGGGTGCCGCACACGGCAACGACGCGCTGATCGCGGCGCTGCGCAGGGCGGTGGCGTTTCGGCGGTTCCGCGCCGCCGACGTGCGTTCCATCCTGGCCGCCGGCGCCGGCACCCCACAACCCCGCCCGGCTGGGGATGCGTTGATCCTGGACCTGCCGATCGCCCCGACCAGATCCTTGGACGACTACAAGATCTCCCCGGTCGTCGATGGCGAAGTGACCTTGTGACGACATCAGCGAAGGCAACCAAAGCGGTTGCACCACTGCCGGTTCCGCAACTGGCAGCTGATCTGGACGCCGGGTTGCGTCGGCTGAAGCTCGCGGCGATCCGGCGCACCGCCCCCGAGGTCCTGTTGACGGCCAAGACGCAACGCTGGACCCCCGAGGAAGTGCTGCGCACCCTCGTCGAAACCGAACTGGCGGCACGGGATGCCTCCAACGTCGTCAACCGGCTCAAGGCGGCCGGGTTCCCCGTGGCCAAGACACTGGACACCTTCGACGTCGCCGCGTCCTCGATCCCACCGAAGACCTTCGACTACCTGTCGAGTTTGGAATGGGTTCGTACACAACAGAATCTGATGATGGTCGGTCCCGCCGGGACAGGCAAGAGTCACACCCTGATCGGGCTGGGGATCGCCGCGGTGCACGCCGGACACAAGGTCCGCTACTTCACCGCCGCCGACCTCGTCGACACGCTCTACCGCGGTTTGGCCGACAACACAGTGGGAAAGATCATCGAATCCCTCCTGCGCGTCGACCTCATCATTCTTGACGAACTTGGCTTCGCGCCACTCGACGACACCGGCACGCAGCTGCTCTTCCGGCTTGTCGCCGGCGCCTACGAACGCCGATCCCTAGCGATCGGGTCGCACTGGCCCTTCGAGGAATGGGGCCGGTTCCTACCCGAGCGGACCACCGCGGTCAGCATCCTCGATCGTCTCCTGCACCACGCCACCGTCGTCATCACCGACGGCAAGTCCTACCGGATGAAGGACGCCCACCACCGAAAGGAGAACCCTCAACCAATCTGAGAATCACCGCACGGGGTGGGGACTTTCATCTGGCCACCAGCGGGGACTTCAACTTGGCCATTGACACCCCCGGCGGGGGAGTGGCCAACTTCACGGACGGAACGCCCCATTCGGGGAACGAACGATTAGGGACTCGACGCGCGATCGCAAGTAATTTCAAACCGCCAGATCTGCTGGGAATTCGCGATTGATCCGAACTCCGCCAGATTCCTTGCGAATACCGCCAGATCCATCGAGACCGGATCAATGTCAGGAGGAGGAGGAGGAGGGGAGGGAGGGCAGGGCGGCGGCAAATGCTAACGGGAGCAATGGATCTCGTTAGCAACCTGACATAATATAGACATAAGATAGGCCATCGGTTAGCTAAACTAACTAGCGCTGAACCTAGCCAGCGTTAATCTCCAGCTGCCGATGCCTCATGAGTATGCGTCGGCAAAGGCGTTTGAGCAGCTCGCCGGCCTTGAGTCCCGAGAACGTGTCTAATGCAGGACAGGAGGGCAATTCGTCCGACCGCGCCGTCGCGTATGCGAACCAAGGGTGTCGCGGCCGAAAAGAGATGGATTCGCACGAACTCGTCCTGAAACCGCTCGACATCTCTTTCATGGATAATGACGATTATCCATGATCATGGGAAAACGATGCGGAACAGGGTGTTGCGAGCCTCACTCGTGGGTTGGTGTTTGACACCTGTGCGCGCCGCGGAGCGCTGCACCGTCGACGTGGAAACATTGGCAGACCACCGATGTCGAGGCACTCAGGTCAGGCGCCGAAATAGGCCGACCCCGTGTGAGGTCGTCGATATCGCCGAGGCGCTCGCTCGCTGATTCGCCTTATCGCCATCGCTGGTTGTGGAGACGAGCACCATCTGATCTTGTCCGGAGGGCGGCCGAGGTAGCTGCAGCCGTCAATCGCTGACCTGCCGCCGACCAAACGTTGGTGGCCCGCGTTGACCGGATGTGTGTGCCTTCGACGTCGGTAGGTTGCCGGCACCTCGATACGGCGAGTGACCAATGTGGTGTTGGTGTTAGCGGGTTGTGGTGGGTGTCGGACATACTGCGGGGCATGTCACTGGAGGGTCTGGTGGCCCAGGTGGGCCAGGTTCTCGGTGATGCTCGGAGCTTGTATGGGGCCGCGCCGCAGGGTAGTGGCTGGTCGAGTACGCAGGTGTTGAGTGCGGGCCGGGACGGGATTGCTGCGGCCGGGGGAGTGGTTGCGGGCTGGGGTGGTGCGGCGTCGTCTACGCATCTGGCGGCCGGTGGTGGTCGGGTATTGGCTTTGGACAACGTGATTGGCGCTGACGGGGCGACCGGATCGGGCTTCGGTGGTGCCGCGGATACATCGCAGTCCGGCCGTAACGGTATGACCGGCGTCGTTGATGACACCCGGCGCGGGGTGGCGGCGATCGCGCCTAGTACTGATACCGCGGCCGGTAAACGTCAGCTGGTGGATCATCTGCAGTTGGAGTTGGATCGCGCAAAGTCGCTGTTGAAGGTGTCCGAACAGCGCAATGTGCTACTGGCCCAGCTGATTCGCGGTGGTGCTGGCGGTTACGGGGGAGTGGGCTCACGCATGGGTGGCGGCCTGTCACCGATGATGGGCGGCGGCATGGGCGCTATGTCACCCATGAGCCTCGGCGGCGGCACGCCCGGCATCCCCAACCTGTCAGCTCTCACCGGCCTGGCCGGGCGTGCGCGCCAGAGCGGCGGGCCCGGTGGATTCCCAACCGCACCCGGTGCGCGCTCGGTTGGTGGCGGCCCGCTGGCTCAGATGGCAGTCCAGGCCGCGCTAACCAAGCAGGGCACGCCGTATGTGTGGGGTGCTAAGGGCCCCAGGGTGTTTGACTGCTCAGGGTTGACACAGTGGGCATGGGGTTAGGCTGGTGTCACGATTGGACCCGACACCTACACCCAGGTCAGGCAGGGCGTTCCGGTGGCACCCGGCGACGTCCAGGCCGGTGACCTGATCTTCCCCAAGTATTCGTGGGATTCACAGGGGCCGGGACACGTCCAGCTGGCGATCTCACCGACGGAGGTGGTACACGCGCCGCAGAGCGGCGATGTGGTGCGGATTGCGCCCATGCCGAAGGATTTCATCGCCCGTCGGCCCGTCGCAGCGTGACGTTTGGTCGTTCCTAGCCAGCTTTTTGCGCGGCAGCCTTCAAGGCTTCGCGGTGGCGGTGGACTTCGGCCAGCGCCAGCATCGTGTCATCGAACGAGTCCGCGGCGTGCGGAAGGCTGGCCGCGATCATCGTCTCCAGGCCCAACAGTTGGGTATCCAGATCCCGCAGCAGCGCACCGGTTTCCGGGTCGTCGGCGGCATGGCGAAGCAGGATCTGAATCGCCCGGGCAGCGACGTTGACGACACCGCCGGCAATCGCGACCGCGTGCACGCTGCTCACTGCGGTCGAAGGTGCAGATGGGGCTGTTGTGATGGCCGCGGCCTGCGCTGGTGATAGCGGCTGTCCGCCCGGAGCCGGTTCGCCGCGGCGAAGCGCGGCTAGCGTGCCCGTAGGCCATTTCAGGGCCTGTTCCAGTTTGTGCGCGTTGGACCGGCGAGGAAACGTGTGTCCTCGCTCCAGCTGCGCTGCGGTGTTCAGTGCGACCCCGGCGGCTTCAGCGAGCTCGCGCTGTGTCGCGAAACCCATTTCCAGGCGGCGATCAGCCACGGCGTGCCCCACACGGGCGTTCGCCGGGTCAATACCGCCATCGGGCATCGCGTCCGCAGTCGTCATCGCCACCTTCTAGTCAGTGAAAGTCCACTGTAGCGAGCTAGACCTGTGCCCTGTCGATCAATCTAGCGAACCGATGCTAATCAGAGACGTTTAGTCGTGACACACCTGCAACGCCGAACGACGGTAGTCATGTTTAGTTAACTAAATTCGTGTTTGACACAGGGCTGGGTGGGAGAAGGCATCACCACAAACAGCCCTCACAGCACCGGCAACGTCTTCAGCACGCAGCGATAAGTGTTGCTGCCACAGCTTTCAACGATTCCACGCGACGCCGTCAGCACGTCTCTCTGGCCGATCCGCGGTTCGGTCCTGGACCCCGCGCTCGCTGACACTACGGACCGGTCGTGGCCGCGTTCGTCGACGCGCATGTCGAAGGCGGTCGACACGCGGGGAGTGAGCTCCCGACTACCCGAGGTGGGTTGCACGGGGGTTTTCCGCCGCTCACGCAGCGGAATACGCTGTATCCCTTGCAGATCAACACGCCCGTCGGTTGGCTAGACATGGCATTTACCCGCGTTTGCGCGGATCCCTAGATGGGCGTCGGGTTGGACCTGATCGAGGAAGCTCGCGCCAGTCTGGAACTGGCGGTGGATGCCTGGCTAGTGCTCGGCGGCGACCGGCCGTTGCCAGCGTGGCACAGCTCGCCGAGGAGAGGTATCGGGTGTCTGACGTGCTCACCACGGCCCGGCAAGCCTTGCTTGACGAGCTCAGGACGGTAGGCAGAAGAATCCTGGCAGACCCGATCGGTACAAGCTGCAAGTTTTCACAAGGCGATTAACTATATGCTCCTAGAGAATCAACTATGCGTGTGGTAAAACGTCTTTAGTTGACTATATGGTCAGCTTTAGGTGCGAGGAGCCGGGAATGGCACACACAGACACTGACCCATCCGCATCTGACGACGCCGGCCTGTGCCGGTACGGCGATGACTCGGACTGGTTCGCCAGCCATGCAGTGCACCGGGCGCGTGCGATCGCGGTCTGCAACAACTGCCCCATCCAGCGCAAATGCGCGCTTGATGCCCAACGACTCGGCGCCACCGACGGGGTCTGGGCTGGGGTCTACCTGCCCGGATTGCGCGACGCTGTGGGCCTGGCAGCGGCCCGCGAGAAGCTCGACAAACTTGCCGAGCGACTGGCCCGTCAGCCCGAGGCGTATCGCCGCCGCGCTATCGCCATCCGTGCGGCCGTCCGGTATGCCGCCGACCTGGCGCAGGAGCGCCGCAGTGCTTGACCACCGCAAGTACTCCAACCAGGTTGGTCAGCGACTCCGCGACGATCTGCTGGCCCAGCTGCGAATGACACGACGACCCATGAGTACCAGTGAGCTACGGGACAAGGCACCCGGGCGTCCCTTGTGCGCCGGTAGTGCGGTGACCGTCGCGCCACTGCAAGAACAGGTGTACCGGGCATTGTGTGTACTGCGCGTCCACGGCAAGGTCGAGCAGCATCGAAGCGAGGGCCGCATAGTGAGTTGGGTGGCTGTCGCCGACACGGATACCGATGCCGAGATCGCCGAGCTGGAAGCAGCATTTCAAGGCAGCCCCCGTCCCCGGTCGCAAGCCGGTAGCCGATTCGCTGCGCGTCGCCGCCCATCTGCGAGCTGCGGCTCGAGCGACGAGCAGGCCGTAGAAGTCGCACCGGGCGCCGGGGGAGCGTGGGCGACCAAGGCGCATATCACATCCCCGGTGAGCTCCGCCCCGGCCGCGCGTGACCCGGCTCGACAGGACCGCACCGTTTACCGGTTCGGAGCTCTGCTGATCGTGGTCGGGATCACGCTCACAATGCTGCTGTGCCTGATGGTCTACGCGTTCGCTAGCGGCTTCGCGCCCAGTAGCGCTGTCGAATGCCAGACGGCGGCCACCGTGCGGTCGACGAACAGCCCGCTCCCGCAGGCCGGCGCTGCCGAGAGGTGGCGGCACCCAACATGAGCGCAACCGTCTCCCACCCTCGAACCGGCCGATGGCTTGACATGCTGCTGAGCCGCCAACCACACCAGATTATTAACAACTCGCAGCATCCCTACCTGCAGCGCTGGTACCTGGTGCCCAGAAACCGCTGGCTCAACATCTACCTGCACCGCTTCGTGGCCTCCGACGACCCAGTCGGGCTGCACGACCACCCGTGGTGGTTCGCGTCGATGATCCTGCACGGCCGCTACACCGAAATCACCGCCACCGGAGCCACCGTGCGCCGCCGCGGGAACATCGGGGTGCGCCGCGCAACCCACCGCCACCGCGTGTGCCTGCCCCACGACATCCAGGGACACGAAACTCCTTGCCTCACAATCATTGTCACCGGACCCCACATCCGCGAGTGGGGATTCTGGTGTCCATGCGCCTCCCGGCAACCAGAACGATTCATTCCCTGGCGCGACATCACCGTCGGCGGCTGCGGCGAACACGATGAAGAACAGTCGTCATGACCCGCGCCCCGTCATCGACGACCGTGGCCTTACGTAATCAATTGCTGGACAACCTTCGTGACGCCGAGCAACCACTGACAACCCAGCAGGTCGCCGGGCGTATTACCGCCATCGCCGTCTACCCCCAACTGTGCGTCCTGCACCACCTAGTCCACACCGCCCGCGCGCACCACCGCAATGCGAACAGCACCGCGCAAGCCGCTGCGCAGAGGCAGCTGAACCAACACCTCGCCAAAGCCGACTCCCGCGGCGCCTATTGGCACTACCCCGATGCCGGCGCCGATCACGCGCCCAACGCACTTCTGGATGCAGTCCAAGACGCATGAACACGTCACTAAGCCTCGCCATGCCCCGCGACGCGGACGAAGAGGCGCGCACGGTCACCGACGCCATCAACCGCACCACGCACGCCGCCGCAAGCTGTCCTCGACGCACTCGACCAAGCCGGTTCCTGCGGATGCGCCCCGGCAGCACCGCTCGCCGCCCCAGCGGAGGGGGCCAGCACTGCTGCGCCCAACACCCCACTGGTGGTAGCCGACACGCTCGGTCCGGCGCCGACGCCCCGACCACGCGGCGCGCGAGCACCACCAACGACGACGACGGGCATTAGCGATGACCACACCCGCGTCCGAGTACGAATCGGCCATCACCCCAGACGAATACCGAGCCCTCGCCGATCGCCGCTGGCGGACCTTCTGCCGCACCCTCGGCTACCCAGACCCCGACACCACCACCCCGGAGAGGACAATATGGCCCGCAGGCGCAACACAGATCGCGACCAGCCGGATCTGTTCAGCATCCTCGACGGGGAAGGCAGCGGTGAGCAGTCCGGAGATACGTCAGATCGTTCAGGACGTGTACAGCCAGCACCTGGCGCTGCCACCGGAATGGACACCGAAGCAGTCGGCGACGTTCCTCGAGGACGAGGCAGCCAGGATCAGCCAACAGATCGCGGAGCTGGCCGACCAGATGGGCGCCCAGTCGGTGACCGAGTGGACGCAGCGGACCGGGGCGCACCCGGACTACCTGACCAAGGTGGGACTGCTCAACACGGCGATGGCCTCGGCCAAGGAGATCGTGCTCAGCGAGCAGCTCTACGAGCTGATCCCGGAGCCGCAGGATCCGCCGAACGAGACCACCGCGACACCGGCGAGCCTGGATCGCAATCAGGTGCCGTGGGATCAGCGCTGGACCCGCACGCAGTACCGCAGCGACCCCAGCGATCAGATCGAAGACCTGGTCGCCCAGATATGGCCAGACCCGGACTTCTCGGCGGTGTTCCGGATCAAGGCCGGCTACCTCCTGGCGGCCCGCGCGGAGGATCACCTGGGGCTGCCGGCACATCGCGAGGACCCGCTGACCGAGGAACTGGCAGCGCTGGTGTACAGCGACCTGCGCCACGACGGCCTACCCGAGCGGTAACCCCGCAGGCGTCGCTGTTCGACGAGCCCGCCGATCAGCCGACCGACCCGCGCAGCGTCGACCCCGGCGGCCAGCCTCTTCCGCCGCCAACAAAAGCCACACCCGAGATCACCGCTGCGCCAACACCACCCGCCCCGAGCGCCGACGCACCACAGGAGGTCGTGGAGGAGGAGCCGCGGGCGCCGGCGGCATTTCGCACCGCCACCGACTTTCCTGCCAGCACCCACACACTGGTGCCCTCAGGTGCCAAAGCCCGGGTGCGGGCGAACATCGCGACGATCAAACTGCTCGACGCGCTGCGCGAGGCCGGCCGTCCCGCCACCGTCGACGAGCAGGCCG
Source organism: Mycobacterium pinniadriaticum (assembly GCF_026242045.1). Taxonomy (GTDB): domain Bacteria; phylum Actinomycetota; class Actinomycetes; order Mycobacteriales; family Mycobacteriaceae; genus Mycobacterium; species Mycobacterium pinniadriaticum. The sequence goes on along the minus strand of NZ_JAPJDO010000012.1, from coordinate 156,326 downwards.
TGCTCGCCGCGTGGTCAGGCTGGGGCGCGGTACCCGAGGTCCTCGATCCGCGCAACGACACCTTCACCAGCGAACGCCAACAGCTGCGGGACCTGCTCACGGTGGAGCAGTACCGGCAGGCCGAAGCGTCGGTCCTCAACGCGCACTACACCGACCCCGCAGTGGCCGCCGTCATCTGGCAAGCCATGCGCCGCGCCGGATTCACCGGAGGCCGGGTTCTCGAACCAGGGTGCGGCAGCGGCACATTCATCGGGCATGCCCCCGACGATGCGGTCATGATCGGTGTGGAAAACGATGCGATCACCGCTGCGGTCGCCGCGCACCTGTACCCCTCGGCGCAGATCCGCAACCAGGGATTCGAAGCCACCCGGATCCCGGAGAACAGTTTCGCGCTCACCGTCGGCAACGTGCCGTTCGGCCGGTACGTGATCGCCGATCCCAGCCACAACCCCCAACGGTTCAGTGTGCACAACCACTTCATCTGCAAATCACTGGCGCTCACCGCACCAGGCGGATACGTCGCCGTGCTCACCAGCCGCTACACGCTGGACTCCGCTAAACCCGCCGCCCGGCGCGCCATCGCCGAACACGCTGACCTCGTTGGGGCAATCCGGTTGCCCTCCAAGGCGTTCGCCCGCGTCGCCGGCACCGACGTTGTCACCGATCTGCTCATCCTGCGCCGCCGCGAACCCGACCAGCGTGCGCCCGAGCACACCCCGGAGTGGGTGAACACCACCTCGGGGTTCCTCGACGAGGACGGCGAGCCGACCGAGATTCTGGTCAACAGCTACTACGCCGCGCACCCACACCACGTGCTCGGCACCATGACCCTCGGCCACGGTCTCAACGGATCACCCACGCTGGCCGTCGACGGCGACATCGGTGACGAGCTGGCCGAGCAGCTGGCGCGCCGACTCACCGACATCATCGACCTTGCCGTGGCGCGCGGGCACGGCCTGAGCGCCACCACAGAGTCGCTGACCGTCGTCTCACCCGACACCTTCGACCCCGGCCTGATCACCGTGGCTCACCGCGGCACCGACACCCCGCTGTACACGCTGCGCTACAACCCCGACACCAAAGGCATCGAATGCTGGTCCGGTCACCGCTGGGAGCCCAATCCCACCCCGAAGACGCGGCTGGCTGAAACCCGCGAACTCATCGCCCTGCGCGATGTCGCCACCAGTCTGATCACCTCACAACGCGACGGCCGGCCACCGGCTGAGCGTGACCAGTTGCGCGGGCACCTCAACACCCTCTACGACAACTACGTCCGCCGCCACGGACCCGTCAACCGCTTCACCTGGATCCACCCCAACGAGATCACCCAGGACCGCCACGACGAAAGGGTCGCGGCGGCCGAAACCCGGTGGCGGGACAAGGAAGGTCATCCCGGCGCACCCTACCCTGGCCCGATCCCCGACGGGCTCGCCGAACAGTGGGACACCGCCGCATGGGAAGCCCCCGCTCCGTACAAGAAGCGGGCACACCTCGATGGCGGCATGCGCCACGATCCCGGATGGGCGGTCGTGTCGGCGCTGGAAATCTTCGACGAAGACACTGGCCAAGCCCGCAAAGCACCCATCTTCTCCACCGACCTGCTCACCCCCGCCCGCGAGCGGCGGACCGCCGACAGCCCAGGAGATGCGCTCGCGATGAGCCTGGACCGCAACCTGCGTGTCGACATCGAGTACATCGCAGCACTTCTCGAGGTTCCCGTCACCGATGCGCGCGCATTCATCGACGGCCTGGTCTATCCGAGCCTCGATGATCCCGACGAACTGATACCGGCCACCACCGCGTTGTCGGGCAACGTCCGCGAGAAGTACACCCAGGCCGCACTGGCCGCCGAGCACAACCCCGCCTACCAGGCCTACGCCGATGCGCTGCGCGAGGTCGTCCCGGCCGACCGCACCGCGCAGGTAATCAAAGCCCGCCCCGGCGCACCGTGGATCGACGCGCGTTTCATCGCGCAGTTCGCCCGGGAAACCTTCGATGTCACCGAGGTCACCGCCGAGCATCTCGGTGGACGCTGGACCGTCGAGGTCCCTAAGCACAAGCGCTACGGGCGGCTCATGACCGAAACCTGGGGGCTGAACCGCGAGCGCTGCGACGCCATCAGTCTTCTTGACGCCGTATGTAATTCCCGCAGCATCGTCCTCAACACCGACGAAGGCGTGCTCGATGTGCAGGCCACGTTCGCCGCGCAAGCCAAATGCGAGAAGATCACCCAAGAATTCCAGAAATGGATCTTCAACGATCCCGCCCGCAACGAGATTCTGGTTGCCGAGTACAACCGCCGCTTCAACTCACTGCGCGCACCACGCTACGACGGCTCCAAACTGCGCCTACCCGGTCTGTCGGATCATTTCACCCCGCACTTCTACCAGCGCAACGCTGTCGCCCGCATCGTCGCTGAACCCTCCACGCTGCTCGACCACGTCGTCGGGGCGGGCAAGACCGGCACCATGCTCATGGCCGCGATGGAGCTGCGTCGACTCGGCGTGGTGCGCCAACCGTGGATCGTCGTGCCCAACCACATCGTCGAGCAAGTCGGGCGCGAATCGGGCCAATGGTATCCGGCGGCGAAAGTGCTTCTCGGGTCGTCGGCCACCACCGCCGAGGGGCGACGCCGCTTCATCGCTCAATCCGCGGCCAGCGAATGGGACCTGGTCATCGTGCCGCAATCGGCGTTCACCGCCATCGGTGTCGACAACGCCGCCCGAGTCGACTACATCGAAGAACAACTCGCCGAGCTGCGCGCCCAGCTGGAAACCGCAGAATCCGACCGCACCAAGAAACGCATCGAGCTCGCCGTCAAAAGCGCCCACGAACGGTTGGAGCGGCTCACCGATCAGGCCCGCAAAGACCAGGGTCTCAGCTTCGAAAATAGTGGCTGCGACTACCTTTTCATCGACGAAGCCCATATGTACAAGAACAAGGCGCGGATCTGCAACATCGAAGAACTGTCCTGCCCGAACTCCTCCCAACGCGCCGAGGACCTCACCCTAAAACTGAGAATCCTGCGTCAGCGCCGCCGTGACGAGGCACTAGCCGCCGGAATCCCCGCCGGCAAGGTCATCGAGCGGGTGGCCACCTTCGCCACCGGAACACCGATCGCCAACTCGCTGGGCGAATTGTGGGTGATGCAAAGCTACCTGCGGCCCGACCTGCTGCGCGCCGCCGGCGTCGAGGACCTGGGGGACTGGGGCGCGGCATTCACCGCCACCGTGACCACCGTCGAAGTCAACTCCACCGGTACCCGGCTGCGCCCAGTAACGCGGGTGGGAAAGTTCACTAATCTCCCTGAACTGCTGGCACTTTCATCGGCCTACTCCGACGTCGTCACACGCGACCAGGTGCCGGTCGCGCTGCCGGAGCTCGCGACCGGGCAACGACGGATCATTAGCTTGCAGCCAGACGTGGAGGTCACAGATTTCATTGCCGATCTCGGCTATCGGGCCGACCACTTTGACGCGCGACGGCCCGATCGTGACAACGTCCTCAAGATCAGCAGCGACGGCCGCAACGCCTCCCTGGACCCACGGCTGGCACACCTGGCCAAGCCCACGCACAGCCGGGCTGCTGCCGTCGCCGAAGACATTATGCGGATTCACACGCCGCTGGCCGATCGGGTGTACCAGGACCGCGACACCGGAGCGCCGTTGGCACGCACCGGCCCACTGCAGATCGTGTTCTGCGATCGCGGCACTCCGTCGAAGAAGCCCGGCCAGTTCACCATTTACCAGGCCATCAAGGATGAACTCATCGAACGAGGAATGTCCGCCGAGGCGGTTCGGTTCGTCCACGAGGCACGCAAGCCGGCCGAACTGAAAGCCCTGTTCGCCCAGTGCAATCGTGGCGAGGTCGCAGTGCTGATCGGGTCGACGGAGAAGATGGGCACCGGCACGAACGTGCAAAGTCGGCTGCGGGCGCTGCACCATGTCGACGTACCGTGGCGTCCAGCGGATTTGGAGCAACGCGAGGGTCGGATCCTGCGGCAAGGCAACCAGAACGACATCGTCGACATCGTCAACTATGTCACCGAAGGCACCTACGACACCGTGATGTGGCAGAAGGTGCAAGCCAAGGCGTTGTTCATCGAGCAGATGCGCCGTAACGAAGTCATCGACAACGAAATCGAAGACCTCAGTGGGGGAGACATTGGATCGGCCGCCGCTGAAACCAAAGCGATCGCCACCGGCGACCCACGCTACGTCAAGCAGGTCGAACTCGAAGACGAGGTCAAACGACTCTCCGCCCTGGAGCGCGCCCACAACGAAGGTATCCGCCAACGCGACTGGCGAGTCAACCAATTCGAACGTGCCATCCCCGCCCAGCGCGCCGCACTCGACCGGCTCGCGCCGATCGCCGAACAGGCGGCCCGCCACAGCGCTTCGGAGTCCCCGGCGCGCATCACCGTCGATGGCAGGACCCACCCCGACCGTGCGGACACCGCCGCTGCTCTTGCGGCGGCTTGCCGCGCCGGCTATCACCGGGGCAAGGACCGCGGCGCCGCCCAGTGGGACCCGCTCGGCGTGGCCATCAACGGCGTGGAGGTCCTGGCCTCACGCTCACTGATGCACGACACTCTCATCGTTCGCCTGGCCGTGCCGTCGCGCACCACCGACATCAAGGCCGATGAATTGCTCGCCACCGCGACCGCAGGCGAGCCCGGTGCCGCCAAAGCGCGTGGTCTCATACGCCGCGTCGAGAACCTCTACAGCGGGCTGCTCGCCCACCAGAAATCCCTGACCGCAGAGCTTGAACACGACCAGGCGCAGCTTGACGACTTGCTCGCCAACCCGCCGGCACCGTTCGAACACTCCGATGCGCTCGACGCCAAGAGAGCCGAGCTGTCCGCACTCACCCTCGAACTGCGGTTGGCCGCCGAGAGCCCCGAAGCCAAACAGAAAGCCTGTGCCGCCGAGGAGCGCATGAAGATGCGCGGCCGTAAGCCTGGATGGAGTCTGCTGCTCAACCCGAGTCCAGCAGTCCTGGAGGAGAGCGGCTGCACCAGCGCCGATGTCCTGCGCCGCATGATCCAAGCCCGCGAGCGCATGGCGATCGGCGACTACTACCGCGACCTCGACGACGTCACCCCAGGCCACGAACACGACCTATAAACGACCCCGTTTCGTGGTTTGCCAAATGTGACGCTACCTGTAAGCGCCCGCGGCCGCATGCGCGCCCTAACGTCTAGCCATGCACGAGCACGCCGACCGACTCGCTGGCTGCCGGTCGACTAGTAGCTGCGGCGACGTGTCATCGTTGGCCACTGTGATTGCGTTCCCACCCACGCTGCGGCGGCACCGTGCTTCTGAAGCTCGGCTGAATCGACTGTCCGCGTGGGTATTCCGCTTGCTCGATGCTGCATGTGATGGCACCGTGCGCGCAGTACTTCAACCGTCGATCACGTGGGCGGATCTGATCGCTACCGCGCGCACCGACCCGCGCATCGCGATCGCCGCCGCCGACCCCAACTTAGATGCCGCTATCGCCAGAGCGTTGGCGATCTCACCAGGCTCGGGTCCCGGCCACGCGTCGACGTCGAAGCAACGCTCACCCCGGACCTGATCACGTTTGGTCGGCGCGGGATCCTCGCTGAACCGGTGATGACACCTACGGTTGCCGACAACCTCACCGCCACACTGCAATCCAGTGGCAGCTCCGAATGGAGACTGCATGCCACCGACGACGGCACCCTGCACTGGCATCTCGCCGGCGAGAACTAGCCCCGCTACAGCGCGATGCTGCCGTAACCCTGCCCGGCCGAACCCATCGCGGAGGCCGCTCGCGCGGAGGCATCCTGGGCGGTCTGGATCACCTCGCGCGCCTCAGTGGCCTTGCTCTGCAGAAAATCGGCCATCTGCTGTCGGCCCGCTGGCGTATTCATCGACGGTTGCAATGTCCGTACGCCGGACTGAACCTCAGCGTGGATCTGTTGCAGCCGCTCCTGGCTGTCGCGTGCGGCCTGCTTGGCGGCCAAGATCGCTTGGGCGAACGCCTCGTCAGACGAACCGCGGCTGCGGCTCACCTGCGCCAGTACGGCGTGGGCGGCTTGCGCGTCGTCGGCCCCGGCGCCAGACCAGCCCATTGGCATGGTCTGCCAGGGCGGGGAGTGCTCTTGAGTCGCACCACCGGGCGGCATCCAGATCCCCGGGGCGATCTCGATCCAATCCCACGGCCCCAACGCATTGGGGTCCTGCACGATCGGCATGGGATACGGGGCATCGTTCGTACCGTGCAGATTGTCCAGCGTGCTGCGCGGCATCGGCCCGCCACCAGGTGGTGTCACAGCCGGGGGAGGCTGATAGGGCTCAGCCGGCGGCAATAACCCACCGGGCCCGTCGGGCAGCGACGGAACTGGTGGAGCAAGCGTAGGCCCATTCTGCGGCGCCGGGTCCCCGCCGAGGACACCGAGCCCCGCCATCAGCTCTTGACCTTGCCGATCCAAGAAACCCACAACATCTACGATAAGCGCTACACCGAATGCGGGCTGAACCGAATGCTGGCTGACGCTCCCGCCGAATTTGGTCGCAATGAACTGAGCCCGTCAGCAGAAGCCGCGCTTGCGGCGATCGACGCCGAGGCAACACGGGCTGGTTACCGTTTCCAGCAGGCCATATTTGCGTCCAAATGTGCCGCTACTGTTAGCGCGCCATCGCTGATCCTGCTTATCGTCCGGCACATGTTGCGTCCTGAAAGTTGGATTGGACTAGCGGGTGGAAGTCCCGTCTCGGTAGGTACCGGAGCGCCGGGTAGCAGGCCCCGGTTCGTCGTGGAGACGCGGCGGGCTGAGCGGGGTGTCAAGAGCCTCTTCGGAGGGAGCAAGTGTGCGGGCCGTAGCGTCAAGCGAACTCTGCAGCCTCGTCAGACGCACGATGGGAGAGCCGAGCCGCTCATGTCACGGCGAAGGCCATGTCCGGCGAGCCCTGGTCCGGGGTCAGCTCGTCGGGTCTCTCCGGGGTATGGGAGGCGGCACGTGCATACAGTCTGGTTCGGAACAGGAGAGACCCGTCTGCCTGGCCTTGTCGGGCAAAGACCAAGGGTATAAGCCGATGGTGAAATCCCTTGGAGGGCAGCGGGAGTCCGATGGGGTCGTAGTACCGCTGATCGGCGTGCAACATAACGCGCCGGGAGGGAAGGGCCCCGACTTTGATCACGGGTGCGAAGTGGGTAAGCGTGAGGGCATGACCGGGATTTCTCGGTCCAACTACCCCGACGGGTCACGGCCCGTCGTAGCCGTCGAGGAGCCTTTGGTTTTCTCGCCGGTGAAAGTGCGAGAACTGCAACGCACGCTATGGGCTGCTGCCAAGCAGTCTGAGGGTCGGCGTTTCCACGCCCTTTATGACCGGGTCTACAGGGGTGACGTCCTGTGGGAGGCGTGGGAGCGGGTGCGTAAGAACAGGGGTGCGGCTGGGGTGGATCGGATCACCTTGGTCGCGGTGGAGGACTACGGCGTGGACCGCATGTTGCGTGAGTTGCGTTCTGACCTCCGCGAGGGTGTGTACCGTCCGGCGCCGGCGCGTCGGGTGGAGATCCCGAAACCACGAGGCGGTAAGCGGCCGTTGGGGATTCCCACGGTGCGGGACAGGGTGGCCCAGGCGGCGGCCAAGATCGTGCTGGAACCGATTTTCGAGGCGGACTTCATGTCGTGCTCGTATGGGTTTCGGCCGAAGCGGTCGGCGACGATGGCGATGGAGCGGTTACGTACCGGGTTCATCGAGGGTCATGTGTTCGTGGTCGAGTTTGATATCGCCAATTTCTTCGGTGAGATCGACCACGACCGGCTACTGAGCGAGGTGGGTAGGCGGGTCTCGGATCGCAGAATGCTCAAACTGTTGCGGTTGTGGCTGCAAGCAGGGGTGTTGGTCGACGGGGTGGTGACGCGGACGGTCGCGGGCACCCCGCAGGGCGGGGTGATCTCGCCGTTGCTGGCCAACATCTTCCTGCATGTGCTCGACACTGAACTGGCCCGCCGTGGGGTGGGTGAGTTGGTGCGCTACGCCGATGATGGTGTGGTGTTGTGCCGCAGCGCGGCCCAAGCGAGGGCGGCTCTGGCGGCGGTGGGAGAGATCCTGGCGTCGTTGGGGTTGCGGCTGCATCCGGACAAGACGAAGGTGGTCGACCTGCGTGACGGCCGGGATGGCCTGGACTTTCTGGGTTGTCATTTCCGGGCGCGTATGTCGGGGCGGTTGTGGGAACAACGGCGGATCGTGCGCTACTACCTGCACCGCTGGCCCAGCCAGACGGCCATGTCCCGGTTGCGGGACAAGGTTCGCGACCGTACCGGCCGCAATCGGGTTGGATCAGACATCCGTGACGTGATCGCGGATCTCAATCCGGTCCTGCGGGGCTGGGGTAACTACTTTCGTACCGGCAACGCCGCCAACAAGTTCGTCCAGATCGACCAGTACGTGGTGTGGCGGTTGTTCCGCTTGATGGTCAAGAAGCGGGGCCGCAATCTACGTGCCGGACAAGCCGATCAATGGAACGAAGAGTGGTTCAACGGGCACGGCCTGCACCGCCTGCGTGGCACCATCCGCTACCCAAAGGCCGCGTAACTATGTCCAGAAGATCATCGGTAAGCCGTGTGCGGGAAAACCGCACGCACGGATTGAAAGGGGGATGGGGAAACGGGTCTGCATCGCAGACACCGCGCCCCTGACTACCAATGACAGCATGGCCTGACCTCGTCGTAGGCGACTTGCTGGGCGGCATCTCCCGAGTGCTCGGCACGCCGCCGCCACTGACCCCGTCCCCCCACGACCCCCCGCCCGGCGATCCGCGCGCACATCTGACAGGCGCTCAGCGAGCAGCCCTGCAGTACATGGGAATCGATCCCGACACCGCACCCATGGAAGTCATCAACAGGGCACTGGCCGGAAGCGGCAATCTGCCTCTATTTCCTCCGCCCCCCGCTCCCACTCCCGGCCCACCCACCCCCGATGCTCCAGCTGCGCCTGCATCGGGTCCGCCAGCCGAGGAAGGGCTCAGCGGCGCGGCGGCCGAGGCAGCCAAACGGCTTGACGCGGCCTTGGAGAAGAACCGTACCGCGCTCAACGAGGCCGACCAAAAGCTCGCCGATGCCATCCTGGCGGCCAAGAGCTCCAGTGAGCAGGGCAAGGCACAGCTGCAACAGTTGCAGCAGTCGATCATCGACCAGGTCACCAAGCTCGGCCCCACCCTGGACACCTCGGCAGGCCAGCAACAACTCGCGGATTTCTTGCAGGGCAAGACATCTGACATCACCAGTGTTCTCAAGAACGCGGGACTGGATTCTGTGTCGCAAAGCGCGGTCTTGGATGGGTTGACGGCACGCTACGACGCCCTCTCCCGGGCAAAGACCGGCGATGGAGGTGACGGCGAGAAAACCCCGACCGGTGCGGCGGGGACACCGCCCGGCGCGCCCGCACCTGCGGGGACTGCACCTACGGGGGCCGCGGGTGACACCTCGCCAGCCGGTTTGACGGGGGATCCGATGCTTGACGGACTAGCCTCTGACCCGTTGCTGTCGGGTCTGGGGTCGATGTTTGGGCCGGGCATGGGCACGCTGGGGTCCCTGCCGGGAATGATGGGCGGCATGATGCCCATGGGCGGCGGCGGATTACCGTTGGGGGACATCGGATCTGGAATCGGCTCGGCGATCCGGGGAGCTACCGACGCCGGGAAGGACTCGGCTACCGATCCTGCCGGGGACCTCAAAGACCCTGCCCTGGGCGATAAGCACGGGCGCACCGAGAAATCCGACGATGACGGCGCAGTGAAGGATCCGCCGTCCGGTGCCAAGCCGGAGACGAAACCGGCCGGGACAGAAGGCGCGACACCGCCGCAGGAGGTGACCGCCGGGACAGGTCAGGTCGCTCCTACGGGGCAGCCGGCACCTGCCGACACCACGGTGAAGCTGCCGAATGGGGCGACGGTGACCGCCGATTCGGCGGCGCTGGCCAAAGCGGGTCGCGGCGTGCTGGAGGGCATGCCGGTCGACGACGCCTACCGGCAGGCCGGCATCAACTTGTCCCCGGCGGGAGCGCCGGTGACTGGACCGGTGAGCCCATCGCGGCTGATCTTCGGCGACATCGGGCAGTTCACTGATCACCGGGTGATGGCCCTCGGTGACAACAAGGTGTGGGTCAATGGGCAGGTCAGCCCACTGGAGCAGTTGCAGACCGGTCCGAACTTCCTGGGCTGGGAACATCCAGCTGCCCCGGCGCCTGCCCAGACCGTGGTGACCCCGTCGGCGACAGCGCCCCGCGGACCCACAAATCAGTGATCAGACCCCAACAATTCCAGGAGTAAATTAATGACTGTGAACGGCCTAAACGTCGATCCCGCCAAGTTGCGCGAAGCGGCAACCTATTACGACGATGTTGCCGATAAATGTGCAGCAGCCCGCGCCGAGCATGGCCGCACGGTGGCCGAATCCGAGTCGTGGGGACCACTGTTCGCCGAATCACGCCGAGCCACGGTTGAGGCGGTAAATGCCCGCGAGTCTGCGTTGCTGGCCGAAGAGAGCAAGAATCGGGCAATGGCCGATCAGCTACGCGCAAGCGCCGCCCAATTCGAGGCGATGGAAGAGCAGAACACCGCCAATCTGACGATCAGCCCCGAGTAAGAGACCCGGAGCGCTCAGTGTTTGAGGCAGCCAATCACGATCAGTCCGTCATCGTGCACGTCGGCCGAAACGGCGACACCCGCGCGGTGCAGCTGGAACCAGCAGCGATGGACCTTCCCGACCAGGAACTGGCGTCGCGCATCGTACGGCTGAACACGCTCGCGTATCTGCGGTCGCAGCTCGCAATCCGCCGCGAAATGGAAGCCAACCGGGTCGAGGGCATCTCCGGTCGACTACCCACCGAACCGCAGGTCAACGCTTACGCTGCCACGATCGACTTCTGACGCACGACGAGACAGCACACCGAGGGGAGGGGGACGCTGCGATGGTGAGCTTGTACGTCAACGATGCAGGGCTAGCCGGCGTGGCCGGCCAGCTGGCCGCGCAAGCACAATGCCTAGCCGCGCTGGCCGCCACTCCGCCGGTGCATTCCGCGTTGGCTGTCGACGAGGTCTCCACCAGCGCGTCGGCGCGGCTCACCGAGCACGGTGCAGTCATGGCGTCGCGCGCCGCCGATGCCGCTGAGGTGATGCGCTCGGCGGCGATGGCGGTGCAGGAGATGGCCGCCGCGTACGGGCAGATGGATCGCGACAACGCCACGACGATGTCGTTGCAGGCCGGGGCGGGCGCCGGTGTGACACCGGCGTTCACTCCTGCGGTGACCACCAACCTCGCCGTGCCCGATGTGTCGATCGTCGCGGCACCGTTTCGCGATGGCGAGATTTCGGCCGCGATGATGGAAGGTGGCTCCTCGCAGGCGGGTTCGGCGTTCGTCAGCAGCTGCCAGCGCTACGGCGCCGCGTTCTCCAGTTCCTCGGCAGCGGCCCGGGCGGCACAAGCCGCCGTCGACGAATCCCTGCGTGGACAGGCCGGTCCCCGGCTCAGCGCCGCGCTGCAGCGCTTCGCCGCCTGGGCAGATCGGATGAGTTCGCACACGGACACGGTGGCTATGGCGGCCGGTGGACATGGGCAGCGATTCGACACAGCCCACCAGGACACTCCCCGCACGCAGGCCTTCACCAGTAAGAAACGGGAGCTCACCAACGCCCAGCTGCTCAACCAGCGGTATGCGGGCGCGTATTCGGGGGTCGTGACCAAGCTGCAAAGCGAGCTGGCCTCCCTGCATTCGCAGGCCGGCTTCGCCTCCGCCAACTACCACATCGGCGAGCTGCCGGCCGCGCCTCCGCCTCCTCCGCCGGTGGCCCCGGTCGTGGAGCCCACCGGCCCAGGCGGAAAGCCCGCCAACGACCCGGCCACCAGTCCGGGCGACGATCCGGCCACCCGCCGCGCCGCCGCCGCGGCCGGTGAGGACGCCGACAGCGCCACCGGTAGCGGCGAGGACCTCGCGGCAGTGGGGGAGTCCGGTCTGGACGGACTCGGGCCCGATGGTGCCCCGCTCACCGATCCAGCGTTGGCCGGTGTCCCGGGTCAGGGCGATCCGATGAGTCAGGCCGCACCGATGGCGGCGATGCTGCCCTCCCTGCTGGCCGGCGTCCTCGGTGGGACCTTGGGTGCGGTCGCCTCAGTGCCCTCCCAGATCGGGCAGCAGATCCAGTCAGTGGCCTCACAGGCAGGTCAGGCCATGGAGGGTCTGACCAAGGGCCTCAGCGAGCCCGACCTCGGGAAGCTTGATGCGTCGGGATTCGACGGAGGCTCTCTTGGTGACTTCACCGGCGGTGGCGGTGGCGGTGTCGGCGGCGGTGGGGACACTGAACCGGCCGCCGGGCCGCTGCCCGCCGCTAGTGGAGGAATGCTCGCTGCGGGCGCCCCTGGGGGCGCGACAGGCCCGATCCGCGGAGCCTCACCCGCAGCAGGGATCGCACCAGCAGCCGCGGCAGGTATGGGCGGTGGTATGCCGATGATGATGCCGCCGATGGCCGGTGTGGGCGGCCAGGGTGGCGGCGCCCGCGCTGTGAAAGACCCGGACAAGAACATCCATTTGCCTGGTGAGGCCAACGCGGAAATGGTCAAGGGGGAGGTGCAGCGCCGCGAAACCGCCGTCGCCGACGATCCCATCGGGGAAAAGAAACGTGCCGCCGCAGCCGCGCCGTCGACGGTCACCTCACGCCGCCGTATCGAATTGCCGAAGGACCAGTAATGGCCGCCTTCGAATACCCCGGCTACGAAGCCGATGTCGCATTGTCCAAGCAGGTGCTGGAGCGCATGGAACGCCTCAGTAAGGCGCTGCAGAAGCTGCAGAACGGTTGGGACAGCATCGTTATCGACGCTAGCGGCGGCGACGGCGACGTCGAGTTGTCCGTCGATCACAAGGGCCGGCTGATATCGCTGTCGCTCGCCGAGGGCTGCACCCAGCGCTACACCAACCTCGCCCTCGAGGAACTCATCAACGCGACCCTGCGCGACGCCGTCGCCGCGGCCGCCGAAGAGGACCTCGCAATCGACGAATCCCTCGACATTGAAGACGCCGTCGTCGACACCGTCTAAACCGCGTGGGAGACACCCAGCCCAGCGCCTATCAGCTCAGGCCCGCCTCGCCAAAAACTCATCCGCCAAACCAACGCGGAGGGAATGGGTCACGACTGACGGGATGTCGGTGGTTCGGTGTATTGATTAGTCACCGCACGGCGCCAGATGATCGATGGGAGACCGACATGGGATTCGACGCCCACGTTCTCAAGGTATTGATCGCATCGCCTAGCGATACGATTCGTGAGCGTGACGCAATCGAAAAGGCGCACGGCTGGAATAGCTCGCGAGCCGAGCGTGAGCAGATACAGCTGGCCCCCTGGCGCTGGGAGACGCACGCGATCCCCGAACTCGGCGGCACGGCGCAGGACATCATCGATCGTCAAGCAGTCGAAACCTGTGATGTGGTCATTGCCGTCTTCAACGCCCGTCTCGGGACTGCGACTGACGACGCCGTATCAGGCACTGCCCACGAGATCATCCATGCACACGGGGCGGGCAAGCCGGTGCATGTCTATTTCTCCACCGAGCCGTTTCCCCGTGACACGAAGCCAGAAGAGATTCAGCGACTCAACGATTTCAAAGACCAGTTACGCGGCGAAGGTCTGCTTGGTGAGTATGCCAGCGTCGAGGATCTGCAGTTCAAGGTGCGCGATGCGATCGAACGCGATCTTGCGAGCATGGATCTCGGCAAGGTGGTTATCCGAAGCAATAAGGCTGACCAGGCGCGGAAGATCATGAGCTACCGCACCTCCGTAAGCATTGTGGGCCAAGACGTCTGGAGGGTCCAAGTCTTCAACCACAGCACAGGCCCTATCTCTCGACTCAACGTCAACGTGTCAGCGGTCGATGCGAACGGCAGCCCGATTGACGGTGTGAGGCGCTCCAAAGATGTCATATCGATGGATGAAGTCTTCAGCCGCATCATTGGCGACGGCCTCGCGGGCGGCTTCGGCCGCATCATTGGTCAAGGTCCGGCGAGAATGCTCGGCAATGCTGTTGCATCACAAGCAAGGCCGGCCTTAAACGATGCGTTGATCGGGCACGTAGCCGACGGGTTTCCGTCAGGCCTAGCGCCCAACCAATCTGCGGTTGTCCTCTACGTCTTGCCTCCAGCCGCAACACCCGTCGTTGTCGTGGAATTCAACGACGAAACAGGAGTTTCGTGGTCACGCGCAAACGACGAGGATCCCCAGCGCCTTTCTTCGTCAGCTTGGGAATGCACCGCCAGCGCATCTGCTGCAACGCGAGCACCAGCTGGTACATATACGGGTGCCGCTGGCCCTTCAACTCGCCCCATCTGGGTACGCGAATCTTGATGTTGATGACGAGGCTGCCCGTCTCGGAGTCCGGCAACGTGTCCCGCCACGCAGACGCGGGAGCGCCGTCTGCGCCGCGCGCCGGTTGCCAGGCCAACGCGGCGTTCCGCCCACGTGATCTCCACACTCCCGTTTGCCAGGACCTCGCACGAGCACAAGAACGCGTATACCCTCCCAATTGTCGATGGCCGGACCTGTTAGCTAATCGACTCCCACACACGCTTTCGCCAAACGCAATTGCGCACGTAGTGGTAGCCGCATGTCCGGGGTGCGGTTTACGCTGGGCGTATGGAGGGCCAGCCCAGGCAAGGCGGCGGACAGGTGTTTGCGCCTGACCCCGATTCAGCATGGGCTCCGCCAAGTGCGTCAGCTCCGCTACCCGTCCCGCCACCTTTGCCGGCGCCAAATGGTCACCCACCGGCGCCAGTTCAAGCGCTACTGACACCTGAGGCGCCGCAGCACATCAAACGTCGGTGGGGAGTATGGGTGATGAGCGGGTCCGCGGTGCTACTGGGAGTAGCGGCGGTATTGATGAGCGCGATCACCGTGTTGCGACCGGCACCGCCCGCCGTGACGACCACCGAGACCGCTTCCGCTCCGGCATACAGTGCCGAGCAGATCGCCGCGGCGCAGAAGGAAGCGTGCGGGGCAAGCGCAACGTCGGCGACGCCAATCAACGACGCCCAAAAGGCGTTCGCGGCGACGACCGCTGATCGGAATTCGCTGGATTACAAAGCGGCGCTGGCAAATTGGCAGACGGTCCTGGCGGTGGAGACGCAATATTTGCGATACCACGTCCCGCCGGCCACGCCAAGAGACGTTGCGGACGCGACGAACGAATACGTAACGTCGTTAATCGCGTTGGGAGACGCGAATACTCGCGAGGTCTCCGACCAGGAGGCCGAGAAGTTCATCGCGGACACTCGGTCGACCGGTGATCGCTTGACTCAATTGTGTGGGGGCTGAGAAGTGGCAGCGACACAGCGGCACGTCGAATTGGATGCAGCCGCGGCGACAGCGGCGAATGGGAGTACCAGCTCGGTCGCAGCGACGCTCGCCGCGACGGCTGTGTCACCCGATGTACTAAGCGGCGTGCCGGCGGCCGCTGAGGTGATGGCGTCCATTTGGGTTCCGGTGGCCGCGATCGTGGGCGATATGGATCGCGATTCAGCTGCCGCTGTCGCGGGGCTCGCAGCGCATGGCATCAAGGTCGCCGAGCGGCATGTCGAGGCTGTCATTGCCACGGTGGGGACCGACGAAGAAAATAGCCAGGCTCTGACGACAGTACCGGCGGTGTCACTATGACAACGTACGCATCGCCACCGACAGGCTACGCGCCGCCGCCAACCCCCCCATCACCGATACTGCCAGTGCGGCCAGATGAAAGGCCGCGCTGGGGTCTCCTCGCCGCCGCAGTGGCATTGGTGCTTGCGGCCGGTGCGGCCGCATTTAGTGCGGCAATACTCGTACGTCCTGCCCCCCACGCCGTCCACACCGTGATCGTGCCTCCGACCGCGCCGACCTACAGTTCGGCTGACGCCTCAGCGGCGAAGTCCCGCGCGTGTGCGGCATGGGAGGTCACCTCCTCCACGATGGCGCAGGCCAGTCGAAGCGCTGGCGCCGCACCGTCCGACTGGACCGACCCCCAGACGAGGGCCGCGCACGGGTATGAGGCGCGAACTGCATTGGTTGAAAGCTCTCTACTGGAGAGTCAGGTCGGCCCCGCCACGCCGCCCGAACTGGCGACCGCGATCCATGACTACTTGGTGGCGACGTTCGATCAGGAGGACGCGACTATGCGCCGCGTCGGGAGCCGGGTCAATGCTGCCGTCGACCGAAGTAATGCGGCGGTCGACCGGGTGAACGCGGCGTGCGGCTTCGCATAGATCAGTTAGGGGTGCGCGTGCCTAGTGCCAGCGGCGGCGTGGGTCCATATTCTCATTTGATCATCACTCCGGATATCAAAACCCCCGACCCGCACCCGTACGACGCGCTTGCGGCGCGGGCCACGGCGCGGGCTGGGTGGCTGGAAGACCTTCATCAACAGACTGTGTCGGCGAACGCGATACGTGAAAATGCTGCTGACTCTCCGGGTTTCAGCGTTGGCCACGAAAAGGCCCGCGAGTTCGCATCGAATATCAATCGTGGCGTGTCGTATTTTCGCGGCCAGGCCACGCTCTACTCCAATATGGCCGAAGTCATGCGCGATGTGCAGTCGGCCCACGACAGCATTGACAGGACCGCACATGACGCGCTCGGCGCGGCCAAGACAAATTTCGACCGCGCGACCATCATCGAGACTACTCACGGAGACGCCCGGCTAGCGGCCGTCAATGGCGTCGAAATGCTCGGAGCTCACTACACGCACTTCAAATCGAATTACGGCTCGGATCTGATCGCACTCACCGGAAGACTCGGGGATCTTGCGCAAGATAGCCCTGGTCCCGAGCCAATTCCTGACGACACGGGCGGAATCAAAAAGCCCATTGACAATCATCGGCCGCACACGACGTTGAACGACGAAGGGCAGGAGCCCGCCACCAGTGGCGATGCAAGCAAACGACTATCAGGGGGCAACGGAGCATCACGCGGCGCAATAAGCTCCCAAGGAGAAGCGCCGGCGGGCGAGTCGCCAGTGACGTCCGTTAGCGCGCCAATGACACCGGCGCCCTCGCGGGCACCGAGCATGTCGTCACCGGGCTTTCCGGGCGGGTTGTCTGGCGGTGGACTACCTGGAGGCGGTGGCGGGATGCCTGGGGGCTTCTCAGGGCTTGGTGGCGGAAATCCGCTGTCGGCGTTGTCGTCTGGTGCGGGCGGCTTGCCGGGCGCTACGGCTCCGTCAGGATTGTCTGGCGTACCGGCGTCGAGTATGCCAGGGGCTGGGGCGGTTGATCCGTCTGCGTTCGCGCGTGGGGTGGCTGCGAGTTCTGGTGTGGCTGGGGCTGTTCCGCCGGTGAATCCTGCGCCGTCGTTGCCAGGTACGGCTTCTCCGGCGGCGAATCCGGTGGCTGGGGCTGCGTCGGCGCCTCCTGCGGCGGTGCCTGCGGGTTTGGCTGCGTCGGGTGCACACAGTCCTGTGCCATCTGTTGCAGGTCCTGGTGGTGCTATGACGGGGGCGCCGTCCGCTGGCGGGATGATGCTGCCGCCGCCCGGTATGGGCGGTCCTGCCGCGCCAGCTATGGCAGGTGGTGCGGTGGCGACGGTTCCGGCGACGGCGCCTGCTTCGTCTAGTGGTGTGGGTGCTGGTTCTGGTGGTGCGGTGAATCCGAATGCTGGCGCGACGCTCGTGCCGGCGAGTGTGGTGACGCCGGCAGCGTCTGCTGCGCGCCCGGAGCGACCACTATCACCGGATGTGTTGGCTTCCGCGGCGCTGGCCTGGGAACTGGCGCGTTCGGGCGACGTGCGGGCGTATCCGCTCGACTGGGCGGTCGGTGTTTTCCGGTCGCCGTCGGGTTCGGAGACGGTGGTGATGAGCGGCGACGGTTCCGGCTACGTGCCCGTGGGCGTGTTTCTACCGCGGTCGGCACGGCTGATGGTGTCAGACCCGATGGTAGACAGGGAGTTTCGTGAGCGTTGGTTCGGCTGGGCCGATCCGGCGCGGCTGTTGGTTGAGTACGCGGCGCTACGTGGGCATGACGAGTGGAAATTGGTGGCGGCCGCCACAACCGGGCAGGTGGATGCCTTCCGCAGTGTGGGTGTGGAGCACACGTGGGTGAGTCGCCGGGAGGAGGACCGCCCCGCGGAGTTGGCGCCGGATTGGGCTCCGCCGGTCCTGGACGACATGCACGTGCATCGGCTGCAGTCGGAGTTTGCGGATCTGTACGAGCGGCTGGAGAGGCTGTCTGCTGTGCCGCCGGTGTTTCGTGAGCGGGTCATTTTCCCGCTCACTCGGGCGTTGATGGAGGCAGCCTTGCAGGTCGGGGGTTACCCGCAGGAGCTGCGGGGGTTGTGGGAAGCGGTGAAGGCTAACCGGGAACCGGGCCAGGCGGAGTGGGCGGCCTACAACACTGCCTGCAACGAGTATTTCATGCAGGTGGGTGCGACGCGGCCGGGTGGCTTCACCGATGATCTGCGGCCGGAACAGGTGTCGCCGCAGACGCATTCGTATCATCGGGGGCAGTGGACCGCGGCCCGGGCGATGGAGCACCTGGGTGGGTGGGCGCAGCCGATGCCGTTGCCGGACATGGCATACGCGGCCGCGGCAGCGTATGTCGGTGATATTCGGCAGGTTCTGGAGCCCAGTCTTCAAGAGGTTGAGCAGGAGCTGAACTGACCACGCTGCCCGAGTCTTCGTCAATTTTGGACGCACCGGTAGCGGGGGCGTCCAGGGGGACAGTAGCGTCCGATTTGTGGCGGGGAATCTAGGGTCTATGACGTCAGATCAGGCAGGCGCACCGCTGGGTCCCGCACCCCGACAGCACCCGCCGGTACGTGGCGGGCTGGGCTTGAATTTGGCGTCGCGCACCCAAGTCAGCGGACATTTCTTTCTGCGGCGGCGGCTCGGGTTCGCGCTGCTTCGCAGATCGGTGCGCATGGAGGTCGACCCGGTCCGCTGGCAGCGGGTTCTGCTGATGCTGTCGGCCGTGGTGGCCGCAATTCTGGTAATCGGCGGGTTCGTCGTCGGCTTCTTCCGACCCGCAGGGCAGATCGCCGACTCAACGAAGATTGTCGCGGAACGCAAAACCGGCACGCTGTATGTGGTGGTTGATGGCCGGCTGCATCCGGCACTGAACTTGGTCTCGGCCCAGCTGATTGCAGGATCACCCGATGCGCCGACGTTCGTGAACGCCGATGAGATCGCCAAGTGGCCGAAGGGGCCGACGGTGGGCATTATGGGCGCCCCGATGGATCCGCCCCGGGTGACGTCTCCGGAGGTGTCACGGTGGTCGGTATGCGATACCGCCTCGACGACGGTCACTGGTGCCCCGACCGTGACGGGCATCAACGGTGAGCTGACCCTGGGTGAGGGAGCCAACCAGCTCGGCTCCGATCAGGCACTGCTCATGTCCTACGGCGATAAGGCGTACGTCGTCAACAGTGGTGTGCGGATGCCGATCGACTTGTCCGATCGTGCGGTCACCGAGGCGCTCGGTATTGAGCCTGACGCGCTGGTGCAGGGAATGTCGCGGGCACTCTACGACGCCTTGCCGGCGGGCGGTCCGTTGGTGATGCCGGTAGTTCCCAATGCTGGCACGCCGCCCCGGTTCAACTGGGGACCCGGCATCGTCGTGGGCTCGGTGGTGTCGAGCCAGAATGTCACCAGCGGTGAGGACCGCTTCTACGTGGTGGTCGGCGACGGTGTCCAGTCTGTGTCCGCGGTGGTGGGGGCGATGCTGCGCCAGCACGAGTCCTACGGCGCCACCACTCTTCCGGAGATTTCTCCAGACCGCCTGGCCGAGGCTCCTGCCCAGCACGTTCTGGACATCGACTACTACCCGAGCAGCCCATTGCATGTGGTGGATGCCGCCGAGCAGCCGGTCGCGTGCGTGGCGTGGGACTGGAAGGTCAACGACCGCCAGGCACAGTTGCACGTGTTGACCGGGCGTGGACTACCGATTACCAGTGCGCAGCAGGGCCAGCTGGTGAAGCTGGTGGGCGGGGGTACCGGCGGTGTGCAGGCCAACCAGGTGCTCTTGAGTGCGGCCCCGGCCACGTTCGTCACGACGACGGGGGCTGCGTTGGATTCGACGCGGCGGCAAACCATTTGGCTGATCACCGACTCCGGGGCCCGATACGGTGTGCCGTTCGACGACGAAGCGCTGCGGGCGCTGGGGCTGTCGGTCAAGCAGGTACGGCCCGCGCCGTGGTCGATGCTTCAGGTGTGGCCCGCCGGCCCGGAATTGTCTCGTGCGGCAGCGGAGACGGTGCACGATGCACTCGACGCGGCCGCGGCCCCGATGCAGAAACAGGGAGGGTAAATGTCGACGTCACGGTTTGAGCCGGGAGCACGTAAGCGTCCGCCGGGAGTTGTGAGTGGCCGCCGGATCATGACACCGACCTCACTGGAGCCGTTGATGGCTCCGAGGCCGATCCCTCGCACAAAGATGCAGATCATCCTTCCCGCCGTGTTGGGTGTGGCGCTAATCGGCATGATGGCGCTGATCTTTTCGCAGCCGGGCCTGCGGTCCGGGCCGATGGTCGGCGTGTCGTTGTTCTTCCCGCTGATGATGATCGGTTCGATGGCGATGATGTTCGGCGGCAATCGATTCGGCGGTGGCGGGGACAACAAACAACTCACGCCCGCGCAGATGGAGATCGCGCGCCGCGAGTATTTCGCTGATCTCGACGAGCTGCGCGACGAGGTGCATGAGAGCGCTCAGGCACAGTTCGACCAGTTCCAGTTCCTGCATCCAAATCCCCAGCTGCTGCTGGGGGCGGTCGGCTCGCGTCGGATGTGGGAGCGCAGCCGAGCGTTGAAGATCAAATGATGTCGGACAGCCTTGAGGGGGCGCGATGACTCAGTCGATACAGCGTGGGGCGGGGCCCTCGTCGTTGGACCCGCATTTCGGCTACGTGCGGTTCGGTGTAGGCCGGTCGGGGCTGTCGCGCAGCTTCGATAACTTGCCGCAGCTGGGCCGCCCAGCCGACTACGAACCGGTCACCTTTCAGGGGTTCAGCTCGTTTCTGGATCAGCAGAATGTCATCAACGGGATCGCCAAACCGGTGTCGCTGCGGGCCACACCGGGTTTGGCGTTGGTTGGTGAGAACGGCGTGATGGAGCCGGTCTACGGGCTGGTCCGGTCAATCATTTGCCAGGCCAGCGTGTTTCACTCGCCAACCGATCTGAAGGTGATGGTGGTGACCGATGAGCCGGCCCGCTGGGATTGGGTGAAGTGGCTACCCCACTGCCAGCACGCGACGCTGCTGGACACCGCGGGGTCGCAGCGCCTGGTGTGGACCTCGGCCGAAGCGTTCAACGCGGCAGTCGGCGACGAGCTACACGAACGCGAGAAGCACGCCAAGGAGTCGTCGCAGATGCCGCATTGGCTGGTCATCAACGATCAGCGGCGCATCGACGAAGCGGAGTGGCAGACGCTGACGCGGCGCGACGGCGTCGCCGGCGTCACATTCATGAGACTGGCCCCGGAGAAGGGTGCCGGGATGGAGTTCGGGTCCACCTATTACCTCAACCCAGAGTTAATCAGCGACAGCAGTGGCCGTTTCGCAGTTCCGGACCAGATCAATGAGCAGACGGCACGCACGATCGCCCGGCGGATGGCCAGGTGGCGCCCCGATACGGCCGCGCGGTCGGCGGCAGTGGAGGATGGCGGCGCTGTCGATTTGTTTCAGATGCTGGGGATTGTTGACCCGGCGCATCTTGATGTGGACCGACTGTGGGCGCCCACCCGCTCTGGTCCGCCGTTCGAAGAGAACGTCTGGGGTGAGCGATGGCTGAAAATCCCTTATGGCCGCGATGAATTCGGCAACACCGTCTACATCGATTTCAAAGAGCCCCATGAGGGTGGGATGGGCCACCACATGGTGCTGGTCGGCACCACCGGCGCGGGCAAGTCGGAGTTTTGGACCACTCTGATCCTCGCGGCGTGCTTGACGCATTCCCCGGAATCGCTCAATATCGCGTTTTTCGACTTCAAGGGTGCCACGACCGCGCAGTCGATCGAGCACCTGCCGCATGTGGTCGCTGCGATGAACAACCTGCGCAACGACTCGCTGTGGTTGGAGCGGATGGCCGATGTGCTCTACGGCGAATTAGAAATCCGCAAGCGGATGCTGGCCCGGGCCCGCGTCGGCAACGCCGCCGAATACGAGTACCTGCGCATCCACCGCGGGGAACCCCTGCCGCCCATGCCGACCCTGCTGGCGATCGTCGACGAGTTCACCCAGATGTTCAAGGAATTCCCCGCCGCTAGGGAAGTGTTCGACGAGATCGGCCGCCAAGGCCGCGCCCTGGGTGTGCGGATGCTGATGGGGTCGCAGCGGCTGGGACATGAGATGAATCAGGGCATCATGGCCAACGTGCCGATCCGCGCTGCGCTACGCACGTTGGACGGCAACGATTCCCGCGCGGTACTGGGGGTCGATGAGGCCAAGTGGCTACCGGTGAAGCCCGCTGGCGCGGGCTATTTGCGGGTCGAGGGCCGGGAGTTGTTGACACGCTTCCAAACCGCGTACGTTTCGGGGACATACACCCCTCGGCGGCAGGTGGCAGCGGCGACGGTGCGCGCTCAGTCCGGGTATGCGCCGCCGCGCGAATTTCTGGTGACGGGGATGGCCGCCGTGAAGCAGCCGGCATCGGTGCAGGCGGAGGTCGTCGAGGAGGCTCCGCAGGTGCTGATCGGCGAGGATGGTCGCCCGATGCGCGATATTCAGGTGGCCACCAAGTCGTTGCAGGCACAGACCCAGGGACGCCATGGGCGGCGGATGTGGTTGCCGCCGCTGACCTCGCTGGCGGTTGATGAGCTGGTACGCCGGTTGCGGGGCAAGCTCTGGCATGTCGACTACGGCCAGAATCGCGGCTTGGTGTTCCCGGTGGGTTTGGAGGACAGGCCTTTTCAGCATTCCCAGAGGGTGTTCGCCGTCGATGTGTTGGAAGGCAACTGCGGTGTGGTCGGCATCGGGAACGCCGGTAAGACGGTGGCGTTGACGACGATGATCACCGGCGCGGCCCTGATGTACACCCCGCAGCGCATCCAATTTCTGGTGCTGAGTTTCAGCGGGCCGGACCTCAACGGGATCTCGCGGCTCCCGCACGTCGCGTCGTTTGCACGTGGCAATGAGGTGGAACGGGTCACCCGCACGCTGGCCGAGATGGAAGCCTTGATTGAGTACCGCGAGCAGGCCTTCAAGGACCTCGGCATCGGGATGGCGCAGCTGCGGGAACGCAAGTTCGGCGGCCAGCCGGGCCAGATCCCCGATGACCCGTACGGCGATGTGTACATGGTGCTCGACGGGTGGGCGCAATTCGTGGACGCATTCGACGACAACACGATGCGCACACCGGTGGATCGGGTGGTGTCGATCATGACGCGCGGCCCCAGTCACGGTGTGCACGTGATCGTGTCGGCGAACGGCTGGATTCAGGGCAAGATGCGGTCTGGGATGAAGGGGCTGCTGACGGCCAATGTGGAGCTCAAGCTCAACGATCAGACCGACGACTTGAGCACCAACAACCAGCAGGTCGCCAAGAAGGTGCCCTTCGGGTCACGCGAGGTTGCCGCAGATGACGCTGCGGCGCTGGGGGATTCAGAATCCGGCGAATTCGGGGCGGGCGAGCAGACGCAGACGGTCTTGATCCGTGGCCGAGGTACATCCATGGTCGGCTATCACTTTCAGACAGCGTTGCCGCAGGTGAGCATCGGTGAGAAGGTGGTGCTGGTCGGGGACGCGGTCGAGGCGATCGCGCAGGTGACCGGTGATGGTGGGTCGGCCGCGAAGCTCAAGATCCTGCCCGAGCGGGTCACCCTGCGCGAGGTGTTCACCCAGGCACGGCAGTGCAGGGGGATCGGGGGCGGCAAGGTGCCGTTCGGGATTTCGGAGGTCGGACTGCGGCCGGCGATCGCCGACTTCGCCGCGGCCCCGCATCTGCTGCTGGCTGGGGATCCGGAATGTGGGCTATCGACGGCGTTGGCCACCCTGGCACGGGCCATCATGAGCGTCTACGGGCCCGAGGAGGCCGAGATCTTCGTGATCGACCCGCATACCGAGCTGGCGCAGGTGGCGGAGGGCCCGCATCTCGGGACCTATGTCGATCCGCCACCCGGCCCGAAGAAGGACTTCGGCGCGGCGGCGTTCGGCACCCCGGCAGCACCGGTGGCACCTGATCCCGCCTTTGAACAGGTATCGCATGAGGGATACGTGCATCGTGAGGATCAGGTCCGCAATCTGGCCGCCCATCTGGGCTCGGTGCTGGCAGCCAGGCTGCCAGCGGGGGATGTGACGCAGGAGCAGATCAAGGCCGGGATCCGGTGGCAGGGCCGGCAGACCTTCGTGCTCATCGACCGGGAGGAAACGGTACAGGGGTGGGGAAGCGGCAATTTCATGGCCGGCGCCTACCCGCTGGAACCGCTGGCGCCGTTCGTCGACCGCGCCAAGGAGGTCGGCTTGCACCTGATTGTGGCGCGCCGGATCGGCACCTGGGCTCGGGCAGCGAGCTCGCCGTTGATCGACCGGCTGCTGCGCATGAAAGCCGCCGGGGTGGTGATGAGCGGCGACCGCAATGAGGGTCCGATCGTCGGCATGCAGCGCGCGAGCCGGATGCAGCCAGGACGCGGGGTGTATGTGACGGAGGGGCTGACGGCGCCGGTGCAGATCGCGACATCGGTAGCGGATCAGTGATCGACCACACTCTGGCCGCTGGTCGGCTCGCAGGATGGGTGGATCGAGCACGGACCGAGAAAGGCTGGACGCTACAGCAGCTGAGCCAGAAGGCGTAGGTGTCGCGGCCGATCGTGTCTCGGCTGATCAACCACGCAGAAGTGTCCGGCCGCAAATCGACCCGCGATGCCATCGGCTCCGCTCTCGGGTCGGAGCCACGCAGCTGCGACGCCATCCTGGCCGGCGGGAAGCCGACACTGCGCGGCTCGGCGCTCTCGGCGAAGATGGTGGCCCACCGTCTCGAGGAGATCGCGGACGAGGCCGAGGCGGCGGCCCTCGAGTCCGCGCGCCAGGCCGAGCGGTCGCGCCAGATCGGCGACAACGCGCGCGCGGCAGCCCTGCTGGCGTTGCGTGGAGGTGCGGCTGTGGCGTCGCAGGGTCAAAATGGTGTAAACGACCGTCTCTAACGGCGGCGCAATGGCCACACAGGGTTCGGACCGCGCAGGTATGCCGGGTCTGCCGGAGGTTGCTGGCCACCCCAGGGCGGGGGATTCAACTTACCTGGTTGAAATACGTTGAATTCCAATCAAAGTTGGCTGCGCTGGTTGCCGATCGTTTTGCTGGCGCATTAGTCTCGATTTCAAGAGCAGCGCCGATGAAAGGTGAACAGATGTTGTTTGTTGATACGCCGTTGGTCGCCGCACAGGGGGCTACCGAGGCAGCGGGTGCTGCAGCGACGGGCGGAATGCTTGCCGGTGCCGCGCCGGCGATGGTCGTGCCGATCCCGATGGGTGGCGAGGAGGTGTCGATGCTTTTCGCGCAGGCGATCGCCGCGCATTCGGCCGAGTACCTCGCGGCCACCGGCGTTGGGGTGGCGCAACGGGAGCTGTTCGCGGCCTCGGCGGGCACGTCGGCGGCGGCCTATGAGGTTACCGATCTGACCGCGGCCGCCCAGCTGGCGCTGTAGAGCGCGGAGGCAGCGCACATGTACTGGGGGATTTCGCCCGAGGTCAACGCGTTTCGGCTCACGATGGCCGGTGCGGGGCCGACGGCGCACGTCCCTCAAGTGACTGCCTTTGAGACGGCGGCGATCACCCACACCCAGCAGGCAACCCAGATGGCTGCGACTGCGGCGGCCACGGCGGCGTCGTTTGTCGGTGCGGGCGGTCAGTCGATGATGCAGTGCGCGGCGGTGCAGTCGACGTGGATGAGCGCCGCGGGAGCGTTCGCGCAAAAGACAGCGGGCACCATCGGGGCCGGAATCAATGCGTACGGGTCGGCTGTAGCAGCCACCATCCCAGTGCCCACCGTCGTTGCTAATCGTGTACGTGAAGCCACTTTGCAGGCGACAAACATCATCGGGCAGAATGCTATCCCGATTGCTGAGAGCAACTTTGAGTACGGCGAATTCTGGGCTCAGAACGCCGGGGCAATGATGGGCTATTTGACCGCAATTACCGGGTTAGTGGGGTCGCTGGTGGCTCCGCTTCCGGTGCTGCCAGGGGCTGCCAATCCGGCGGCGGCCGCGGCCGCGGGCGTGGCCGCGACGGGCATGTCGCTCGGGCTGCAGGGTGCCGGGGTGGGGCTGAGCGGCGCGGCCCAGGCTGGGACGGCGGCGCTGTCGGCGGGCACGGGTGCGGTGACGTCCGGTGCGGGGGCGGTGGCTGCGGCGACCAGCCAGGGTGCCCAAGGCGCACAGGCCGGGCAGTCCGGTACCGCGTCGTCGGGTGCCCCTGCCGGTGCACAGCAGGCCGATCCGTCCCAAGCGTTGCAGTCGGCCCAGGGAATGATGGGGCCGTTGATGTCGGCGCCGTCGATGGCTGCATCAAGCATGGGACAGTTGCTGTCACAGGCCCAGCAATTGCCGTCGCAGATGGGTGGGCAGCTCTCAGGGCTGCTGTCCCCGGCATTGTCGGCGGCCGGCGGCGCGTTCGGCGGAGGCGGCACCCCAGGGTTGGCTGTTCCGCGACTGGGCGCTGCGGGCGGACCGTGGTCGGGTCTCGGCGGCGGTAGCGGCGGGTTCGCCGGGGGCGGATCCCCGGTAAGTGCCGCATTGACCAAGCCGTCGGCCGGCGCCGGGATGACCGGCTCGGTCGGGATGCCCTCAGCGTGGTGGAACAACGCCAACGGCGCCGATAAGACCGCCGCCGGAGTGCGTGGCGCTAGCGGACCGATGGGTACCGGCCCGATGGCACCGGGCATGTACGGAATGCCCGGCGGCGCTGGGGCGGGAAGCCAACGCAAGAACCGCGATGTCGCTGACGCCGATAAGAGCGTGCTCGTCGACGACGGTGTCGGCGACGGAGTTCCGGTGTACACCGACGACGGAGTCGTCTATGTGCAGGGGCAGGGGGTGTGACACCTCGGCAGCGAGCCGGGGCCGATCAATTTTTGGCTGCAATGAGACGCAATCAACGCCCGATGTGATGTCTGCACGGCGGGCAGTGACTAAGAAGGAGAATCCTAGCAATGGCTTTCAATACTGATACCGACAGGATGCTGGAGTCCGCATCGCGGCTGGAAGGGATCCGCGACGAGGTGTTGTCCTCGCTCGGCCGGTACGTGGTGACCAACCAGGACCTGACCGGCGGGGCGTTTCAGGGGTTGGCCGCGCTCGCCTCGATGCGCACCACTGAGGACATCTCGGCGACCGGCAAGCAGGTGTCGGCGCGGTTCCAGTCGTGCATCGACCAGATCCGCGGATCTGCACACCAGTACTCGCAGATGAACGAGCAGAACGCCGCTCAGCTCGGCAACATCAGCTCGGTCTAAGACCCCGATCACTTCAAACGCGTTAGGAGAGAACATATGTCAGGATTACAGCGCTACGACCATGCCCGCATGGTCGAGCACGCCACTCAGCAGGCCAACCTGGTGA
This sequence comes from Mycobacterium pinniadriaticum, assembly GCF_026242045.1. Taxonomy (GTDB): domain Bacteria; phylum Actinomycetota; class Actinomycetes; order Mycobacteriales; family Mycobacteriaceae; genus Mycobacterium; species Mycobacterium pinniadriaticum. Next base: position 128,809 of record NZ_JAPJDO010000012.1, on the reverse strand, counting down.
CGCACCTGCAGGGATTGCAGCAGGACGCCAACAACCAGATCGCCAGCATCGCCGAAATCTGGACGCAGCACGGGTCGAACGCAGCCCAGGAATGCCACGCCCAGATCTCGCTGGCGTTCGGCCAGGTCTTCGACACCATCAACCGGCACGGCACGGCGATCTCGGGTGCGTCGGCCAACGCGGAGACGACCGACTTCGGTTCCGCTGCCGGCTTCCGCTCCATCTAACATGTCGGTAGCCGTTGGAGCGCGGCTGTCAACCACCTCGGAAGGGCTGTGGTTGACAGCCGCGCTCGCTGGTATCACGAGGCTTCCAGTAGGGCTGAAGCTGCGCCCCGTCGGCGGAGTGGAAGCGATCAACGCCCATCCGGGGATGGCGGTTCTCGAAGAGGCCGGGGTGTGCCACGAAGGCGTGCTCGACCCGGACGTCGCGGATTGGGTGATGACGTTGGGCCGCCCCGACATTGAACTCAATGTGGCGATCAATGTGCCGGGGGCCGACGGTGATCGGTTGGCCGGGCCGCCCCCGGTGTTCACTGCACCTGAGGACCCGGTGCAGGCCTATGCCGCGTTGACGGAGTGGGCGGCCCGGCGTCCGGTGCAACGGGCAGCAGCATTGTGCCGCCGGGACGGATGGTGGGTGGTGGCCGCCCGGATGTGGCAGGTCGGCTGTGTCGATGACGACGACGTTGCTGTCGAGGAGCTCGACGAGATCGTGGTGTCCGCGCTCGGGCAAACGTCGTCGATCAGCCAGGCCGTGCAGGATCTGCTTGGCGCGGCCGACCCTGCTCATATACAGGGGTTCAGCATCGAGGCTGACGTGCTGGATTCGATTGTGACGCATTGGCAGGCCCACCCCGATGTGAACGTGGTGGCCATGCTCGCCGACGCGGGCCTGAGCGCTGAGCAGGCCAGAATTATTGAGGTGGTCGGGGATTCAACGACCGCACGGGCCACGATCACTGCTCTGGAGCACCATGTGGAAGGTGCGGCGATCGGTGTGTGGGCGCTCATGGTGGCCGACACTCTGCTCGGTCGGGTGTTGGTGTCGTCGAACTCCAGCCCGGAGGGGCAGGTGTGGACGATGGTGACCTCCGGTACCGAGCAGCGCATTGCTGCGGCGATCAATGACTTGCTCGAATCGCTTCCCAGTGGGCCAGACTGGTCCACCCACCAGAGACTGCGCAAATGAGTCGCAAATGAGTTGCGCACGAAGTTGGTTGGCGTTGTAGACGTAAAAATCGGGAGCTGGTTGGGCTCGCGGACGTGACTAGGAAGCGCCGCCTCGCTAGTCCGGAATCCCTGGCCGGAGGACTGAAGGGTAACCGATGAGCGAACGTGACTTCTTCGAGAAGTTCGGCACGGCAGGACCCGGTCGCCCACAGCCGGATTCCAAACCAGCACAACAATCTCCAGATAGCGAGCAGCATCGCCGGGTACCGCGCCCGGATGACGATCCGCGGGACAGCACCCCCGCCAAGGGCTCGCCGTTGAGGGAGCTTCACTTCGGCCCCCAACCCGCCTCCGAATTTCCCCAACGAGCCCCCGAATTCGAACCGACGGCCCCCGAAACGGGCGAGCGGGGCAATCCCGACGAATTCACTGTCGAGTACGTCCGCGAGGCGCGGACGGTTCCGGCGCAGCCGCCCGCCCCCTCTTCCACTGGGCGGCCCTCCCCGCAGCGGCCGGAGGTCGGTGCACCGTGGTCGCCGCCGCCGCCGCCGCCGCCGGCCGGATCGGCAGCGCTCGGTGGGCAGTTGCTCGGCGAGCAGGTTCGAGCCAACGATCTGGTGTCGGCGAAAAAGATTCCGTCGTCGTTGGGCTGGCGCAAATGGATTCACAAGCTGTCGTTCGGGTCGATCAATCCAGGGGAGTCCCCCGACGAGCAGTTCGTGCGGTGGAACCGCGACCAGATCTCCTCGCCGCTGGCCGGCACGTTCTCGGTGGTGGTGCTCGGCGGCAAGGGCGGGGTCGGCAAGACGTCCTCGACGGTGGTGATCGGCTCCACGTTCGCCGCGCTGCGGCCTCGTGAGCAGGTGATCGCGTTGGACGCCGACCCCGGTCAGGGCGCGAATCTGGCTGTCCGGATCGACCGCAGCGCCTCCTCCTCGTATGGCGACATCGTGGGCGCCAAGGATTTGGTGCGCTACTCCGATATTCGGGCGCGGTTGGGGCACAACATAATTGGTCTTGATGTGCTGGCGTCGCCAGCACACCGGGCTTCGACCGCGCGCGCGGTCATCACCGGCGAGTTGTATGTGAACACCCGCCGCCGGCTGGAGCAGTTCTACAATATTCTGCTGACCGATTGCGGCGTTGATATTCAGCATCCGGTGATGGACGGGGTGCTCACCCATGCCGACGCGTTGGTGATGGTGACCTCGGCCATGCCCGATGGTGCCGAGGGCGCGGCCAAGCAGATGGACTGGCTGGCCCACCACCCGCGATACCGGCACGTGCTCAATCGGATGGTGTTGGTGATCAACCACATCCGTCCGCCGTCGCACCGGCGCGACCGCAAAGACACCGACGCCTTGATCAACATCCTGGTGGAGCGGTTCGGTCAGTGGGTGCCTGAGGAGCGCATCGTGGTGGTGCCCTACGACCGGCACATCGCTCGGGCCGGTGTGATCGACCTCGACGAACTCAACCCGCTGACCCGCCGCCGATTCCTCGAGGTGACCGGTTCGTTGGCGACAGGCTTTCAGACAGCGGAGACATCGTGACCGCCGCAGAGACGCGCGAGGGCGCGCAGAGCTCGGTGCGGCTGACCCGAGTGGTGGTGTTCGTCTCCGATGACACCGAGATCGACTACGTGTTGCCGGCCGGCGTGGCGTTGATCGCCGCGGTGGAGGACTTGATTCCCTGCATCAATGAGGTTCTGCGGCATAAGGGTCGGGCGGTGCTCGACGCCGAGCAGACCTACCAGTTGTGCAGAGCGGATTCGCGGCCGTTGGACCCGCAGCAGTCCCTCGACGAGGCCGGGGTTCTCGACGGGGATGCGTTGTGGCTGCTGCCCGCTGAGGCCACGGAGCGTTTCGAGCCGGTCACCGAGAATGTCTCGACCGCGATCGCGCGGGAGGCCGCGCGGCAGTTTGAGCGGGTGGATCAGACGGTCGCGCGGCGGGTGGCCTGTGTGCTCGGGGCAGGACTGATCGGCTGGGCTGAGCTGATTGTCCTGCGGCTGTGGTGGCATTCGGGTGGCTGGGTGCCCGCGGCGGTGTCGTGGGCACTGGCGGTGGTCGTGGTCGTGGCGGCGGTGCTGGCGTCGCGGGCCGTTGATGAGCAGCGCCGCGCCGCCAGCGACAGCTTCGCCTGGATCGCGTTGATCCCGGTGTCTGCGGCGGCCGCGATGTCGGTACCGGGTCAGCACAGTGGCTGGCATGCGGTGGCGGCGCTGTGTGCGGGTCTGGCCGGGGTGGTGGTGCTGGTCGTGATCACCGACCGCCACCTCACGGCGGTGGCCGCGCTGCTGACGGTGGGCGCATTCGCCGGGTCGGCGCTGCTGGTGGCCAGCTCGGGGTGGCAAGTGCCCTCACAGCGGGTCGCCGTGGTCGCACTGGTCGGGGTGCTTGGTCTGGTTACGTTCGCCACCAACCTTGGGGTGATTGGGTCCGGGGTGCCAGGTCCGTGGTTTCCGTCGGTGACCGGCGCCGGGGTATTCGCGAATGTTCCTGGGGCACCACGCGATACGGTGTCGCCGGTTTACCCGGCGGGCACCGAGTCACCGGCAGACATTGCCGCGTGGACGCGCCGAGGAAACGCCATCGTGACCGGTGTTCTGCTGGGCTGCGGTGTGGTGACTGTGGTAGCCGCCCGGTACGCGGTGCTCCCGGGCCGGCCGGGGGCTTGGAAATATCTGGCGTTCACGCTGGGTATCTGCGCGATCCTGCTGCTTCGCGGGCGTTCGTTTGTCGATCGGTGGCAGTCGGTCACCTTGGCGGTGGCATCCACGGCCGCGGTGGCGGTGGTGATCGGCCGCTACGCCGCAGCGAGCACGCCACCGTCGGTGACAGTCACGTTGATCTGTGCCGCCGCGACGTTGGCCCTAGTGGTGATCGGCTTCACGGGGGCGTTGGTGATCGCCACGGCGAAGATCAGCGCACCGGTGCGCAAGGCAGTCGAGGTCAGCGAATGGGTGCTGTTGATCTTCGTGTTGCCGTGGGCGGTGTGGCTGCTGGGGCTGCTGTCGTGGGCACGTCACCTGGTGGGTGGGAGTTGATCGACGATGCGCACGCAGGTGCTGCGCTGGGCCGCTGCGATCGCAGCGGTCAGCGTTCTGGTGGTGGGTTCGTCGGGGTGGGCGGCGGCGATCGTTCCGCCGGATGTTCCGCCGGGGCCTGCCCCGGCTGATCCTGAGCCCGCCCCCGATCAGCCGATGAAGCAGGTCGCCGCATGTGTGCAGACGGCGGTGCTGCCGGGCAGCAACTTTGCGGAGTTGCCGCCGGCGTTGCAGATGCTCGACATGCCGGCTGCTTGGAAGGAATCGACCGGCGCGGGGGTAGTGGTCGGGATCATCGATACCGGTGTGGCGCCGCAGCCGAGGCTTCCGCACCTGGTGGCCGGCGGCGACTACGTGATGGGCCGTTACGGGGACGGGCTGGCCGATTGTGACGCGCACGGAACGGTGATCGCCTCGTTGATCGGTGCGGCCCCCTCTGGCCCACCGCTGCCGGTGCAGCCGCGGTGGGCGGTGCCTGCACCGTTGCCGGAAGCAGCGCCGCCTCCTGCACCGATTCGGCCGCCTCCGCCGCCTCCCACGGTGACGGTGACCGCCACGGCGACCGTCGCTCCGCCGCCTCCGCCGCCTCCGCCGCCGCCGGACGGGCCTCCGCCAGACGCCCCGGCTTGGGGTCCCGCGGTGGGTCCGGTGGTGCCGCTGCCGGGGACACCGCCGGCGGGCGGGGGCCCGGATGGGTTGATCGGGATCGCCCCGGACGCCACGCTGGTGTCGATCCGGCAGTCCGCGCAGACGTTCGGGTATGCCGATCCGCAGTTGGTGGACAACCCCCAGGATGTGCGTCGCGCGGGGGATATCAACTCGCTGGCGCGGGCGATCGTGCACCTGGCGAACCTCGGCGTGAAGGTCATCAACATTTCTGTGGTGTCGTGTGTGGCGGTGGGTAAGCCAACCGATCAGGCGGTGCTGGGCGCTGCGCTGCGCTATGCGGCAGTGGATCGCGATGTCGTAATCGTGGCTGCTGCAGGCAATGCCGGGACGCAGGGCTGCGCACAGAATCCGGATCCGGTTCCCGCTGACCGCTCAGATCCGTTGGCCTGGAATACGGTGCAGACGATCGCTACCCCGGCCTGGTTCAGCGACTACGTGTTGTCGGTGTCGGCCACCGATAGTGCGGGGGCACCGTTGACGGGTCAGGCAGCCTCACTTCACGGCCCGTGGGTGGGTCTGGCTGCACCGGGCACCGACATTGTCGGGTTGTCGACGTCGGGGCAGGTGATCAATGGCTCGATCGAGAATGATGCGCTCAAGCCGATCGCGGGCAGCTCGTTCGCCGCAGCGTTCGTCTCTGGCATCGCCGCCCTAGTGCGCGCGAAATACCCGGAGCTGTCGGCGCATCAGATAATTCGGCGGTTGCAGGCGACCGCGCATCCGCCTGCGGGTGGGCGTGATTCGGTGGTCGGATACGGAGTGGTCGATCCGGTTGCGGCGTTGACGTGGGATGTGCCCCCGGGGGATTGGCTGGCTCCGGGGGTACGGATGCCGTTGCACATTCCGCCGGAGCCTCCGGCGCCGGACCCGCGCCCGCGTTGGGGGACTGCTGCGGTCGTGGGTGCTGCTTCGGTGGTGGTGGGCATAGTGCTGTGGGTGGTAACGGTGATGCGGCGGCGAGGACGGGTTCAGTGAAGCAACCAGTATTTTCGGTGCGCGGCAGTGCGCGATCGGTGGTGATCGCCGAGGTGGCCGCTATGGTGGTCGCTCTGGGGCTGATCGCGTGCGGGGTGGGGTTGCCGGTGGCGATCGGTGTCGGGGCCGGGTTGGCCGTGCTGCTGCTGGTGGTGACGGTCGGCGGTTTGTCGTTGTGGCAGTGGCTGATCCGTGTCATGGCGTGGCTGCGGGAGCGTCGGCACCGTATCGAGTTGGGCGAGTTCAGCGACGTCCAGGTAGACGGTTCCACGCTGGGTGTCCTTGTTGAGGGGCACACGGTGGTGACGATGGTCAGTGTGTGGGGTAAGTCGTATCGACCGACGCTGCTCAAGCCGCTGCAGACCGATACGCCGAATACGTTGCCGCTGAGTGTGATCGCCAACGAAATGCGCCAGGCCGACCTGGGTGTGGATGTGGATGTGCTGTGCGAGGGCCGCCGCACCTCCAGCGACAGCTACGCCGAGGTGTACTCGGCGTTTCTGGGGAGCCGCTCAGCGGTCGGGCAGCGCTCCACCACGTTGGTGGTGCGCTTGGACGCTCATGCTGCCGACACCACCGCAGGTCTGCTGTGGCGGCGCAACTCGGTCGCGGCCGCCGCGGCGGCGACGCAGCGCATCGTCAAAGCGTTGCGGCAGAACAATTGCCGCGCCGAAATCCTCAATACGGCCCAGATGCGCGAGGCGGCTGCGGCCAGCGTGGGCGGCGCCGAGGTGCTCGGGGCAACGTTCACCGACCGCTGGTCAGCGCTGCATCAGCCCGGGCATGGGTTCGTCACCAGCCACTTCTTTTCCGCTGCGGACCTGACCGGATCCAACCTGGATGCTGTGTGGTCCTACAACGCCGACCACACAGCACTGGTAGTAGCGTTGCGGCGCAACACCACTGGTGTTTCGGTCAGTGCGTTGGTGCGGTACACGACGATCAAGCCGATCACCACCACCCCGGGGGGCATCCTGAACCGGTTCACGGGGCGCCAGTGGGATCCGCTATTGGACACGATGCCAGGTGCCCGGCGGTTGACCGGCTTACCCAGCATCCCTGTCGATGTGCGACTGGACCAGTCGCTCAGCGTGGGCCCGTCGGGAATCCTGGTGGGTGCAGTCCGCGACGCTATGGTGCTGATGCCGCTGTCGGATCCGCAGCAGCCGACCCGGGTGGCCGTTAACCCTCAGTCGGATGTGCTGGTGCGGCAGCTGATTCGACGGTCGGCGGCCTCGGGTGAAGTGGTGGCGGTGTATGACCATGCCGGGCAGTGGGAGATGACCCCAGCGTCCTCGCGTATCTGGTCGACCCGCGACATGGCTGCCCAGCCGCCCCGGCCGCCGACGATGGTGGTGCACAACGGGCGTTCCAACCCTTGTCCGGGTGCGTGGATCTCCGTGGCGGTGCGCCCGTCGCCTGACTATGATCCTGACGTCACGATTGATCAGGCGGGCAACATGATTCGCCTGACGACCGATCAGTTCTCCGTCGAGCTGCCCGGCATTACCTTCCGTAACGAGCAACCTTTCCTCAGGTAGAACACATACTGACAGAAGCAGGGGGCAGCTGTCGAGGGTCGATGACTGGTCGGCGGTCCGGCAGCACTACGGGATCATCACGTGACACGCGACCAATCAGAGGTTTTGCCGAAAGCCTAGTACTACAGACACGTCAACGACGAGCTGGGCTACTGCCCGACACGAGTGTGGGGGATTGGACGAGCTGCCCGCCGATGAGGCGATGGCCAACCTCTATGCGCAGGGCTACCGCTGGGTGGTGGTGTTCAGCGATGCCACCGGCCCACGTGGCGATCGCACGTTCATCCACGTCGACTCGTTCGACGTTGGCGCGATGATGGCGAACCGGCTCAAGGAGGCTGACGCCCTGCAGGAACTAGCGGACATGGGATACCGGTTGCAGGACCTGCCCGACGGCATTCAGCTCGAGGCGGCTGTCGTTCCCGTACAGGGCTGGTATGCCGACCCGACACGGCGCTACCCGCAACGGTGGTGGGATGACCGCTGCTGGACACCGCACGTGTCCAACGGTACAAGGACCTACACCGATCCTCTTTAACCCCGCACAAGGGCGGATGTGGTGCTGGTGTTGGACGAAACTGGTTGATGCCGAGAATGATTAGTCCATGACCGACTCGTTGACCGCATCCGGACGTGAAGTACTCGACGTCGAGGCACGCCGGCACGAACGGCGCGCGAAATGGTTCTTCTGGACGGTTCTGATCATGGCAAGTTCGGCGTCGATCGCCGGCAACGCCGCGCACTCACTGGTAGCCACCGATCTCGCGGTGCCCGCACCGCTGGCGGTCGGGGTCGCTGTCGCTCCACCGATCATCTTGATGCTGTCGATCGAAGGATTGTCTATGCTCGTGCGCAGCGGGCGTCGGTCGAAGGTGACTTTTCGGTTGGCGCTGACGTCGACTGGGCTTCTCGCTGTGTTTGCGTTCGTCTTGTCGTTTGAAGCGTTGCGGGACTTGGCTGTTCGCTCCGGCATCCCCGAAATACTGGCGTGGATGTGGCCCGTGATCGTCGATGTGTCGATCGCGCAGGCGACGCTGGCGTTGCTGGCGCTGTGGCGACCCGAGGAGGCCGCTAACGAGGGTAACTACGAGGACCTCGACTTCGACATGGTCGATGGGTTCGATGACGACGAGGTTGGGGAACACGACGTCGATGCTGTCGTGGGGGACGATCATGCGCAGCGCGCACTGGTCGTGTTGCGCACCCGTAAGATCAGGCAATCCCCGGAGACGGTGCAGCGCGTTCTGGCGCTCGACGCGGTGGGGGTGAAAGTAAACGAGATCGCCACGCGGCTCGACGTGCATCACAGCACGGTGCGGCTCATCCTCGGGACAGCTCGCGCAGCGCGCGACACCCACACCCACACTCCGGAATCGCGCCAGACGGCGGCGCTTCGCGCCTGATCCGAGATGTCAGCGGTGCTTGCGCCGGCGTCGTTCCAACAGTGACACGACATCGGGCTCGCCTTGGGCGGCATCGATGCCCAGGAGCTGATCGGCGATCTTTCGGATGACGTCGTCGGTGACGTAGAACTTTGCGGCCTGCCGGCCGATACGCATCAGAGTCGCTGTGCGGTCGAGGTGATCGGAGATCACCTGGCGAGCAGCTTCTTCGGGCAACGCCATGTGGTGTGCGGCCAGTCTGTCCAGAAGGACCCCCGTTCGGTCGTCGAGCCACGGGGAGCGCCGCGCTGCCGTCACGCGAATAACGCTACGCCCGCCCAGCACGGGTGCGGGACGGAAACTGGGCTGCGATCCTGTCACGAGCGGGATACCGGTCAGCGACGAGCGTTGGCGGGCCACCTCGAAGCGTTTCGGGCGGTGCGGACGATTCGTAGCTGGTCAAGTCCGTTTGCACCCCGCAGCCGTACCGTCTCGCGCATGCGAGTTCGCGGCCGCATCGACAGGTTCAACCTCTTCTTCTCCGGCGCGCGGGGCAAGTGGGCCAGCAGCACGGCAGCGGCGTCGCTGGCCGGAACTGCGAATTGTCCCTCTGCGGGCACACCGATCTTGTTCAGGACGCGCGACCGGATTGGTGACCCGCCCGGCATATACCTCGGGTCATGCAGACACACCGACCCTGTAAATCGGGGCCCAGCGCGCGGGCAAAGTGTAGATACGCCCTCCAATTCGCGGCACGGCTCAGCCGGCAGCTCAACCGTTCCTCCGCCCAAGCCCAGCGAAAGGGCACACTCATGAAGCCGTTCCATGCCGCGGTCTTGGCAACTGTGCTCGTCGCGATCGTCGTCATCGGCTTTTACGTCCGGTGCGGCTACATTGTCCACGTCACCGGCAGCACGACCGGCCTGCCTGCCCTCGGTGCTGCCGTGGCCCGTCTCATCAACGCCCTGCAAGGGCAGGAGCCCGAGTGACTATCCGCTGCGCCGGGGTGTGGAGCGCGGAGTACCTGACCGATGGCGCGACGCGATACGACGGCGAGCTTCCGTGATCGTGTCAGTAAGTCCAGATTGAATGGATCTGCGCACGAGAAGTTCCCGACCGGGGCGGCGAGACGATCGGGTACAGCGAAGGAGGCAGCCCGTGCCCGAGAGTCGACATCGGTATCTCTATGAGCGCCTCGGCGATCACGACTTCCAACAGTTGGTCAGCGCGCTGCTTGCGAGCCAGTTCCCTGACTTCATCCCCATGGCTCTTCGCCAGACCGACGGAGGAATCGACGGCTTCCGCAAGTCCGACCTCGGGAAGATCCTCATCTACCAGGTCAAGTGGTCCGTCAGTGGAAAAGAAAAGAACCCCGTGGCCTGGCTGGACGGAGTAGTGCGGGATGAGGCGGACAGCCTGCGCCGCCTCGCCGGGCTAGGCGTTCGGCACTACATATTGGTCACCAACGTGGGCAGCACGGCCAAGCCGGAATCGGGGACCTTCGCCCAGCTGGACAAGAAGCTCGAAGAGTACGCAAAGGACTTCGGTTACGAGCAAATGACCTGCATCTGGCGTGAGGCGCTGAACCCGTGGGTGGACAACGCCCCCACCGAGACGAAGTGGGCCTACGCCGAGATGCTGGCCGGCTGGGACCTTGTGCGCTATCTCGTCGCCGAACACGTCGGCGCCGCCAAGGACAAGGGACTTCGCGACTTGATCCGCAAAGTCGCGGCGGCCCAGTGGGAGGACGACAAACGCGTCAAGTTCAGCCAATCTGATGTCGACAGAGAAAATGTGGTGGACCTCTTCGTTGACGTCACCGCTGACCGGGTCCACGCTGCGGGGGACCAGCACCGGCAAGCACGGGACCCGACCACCGTCGGCGGCGCGGCCAATTACCTGCTGCACTCGCCGACGCCTTTCACCCTGGTACGCGGCGCCCCCGGTCAAGGCAAGTCGACGCTGAGCCAGTACCTGTGCCAGGCGCACCGAAGCTCGTTCGTGCCTGAAGCGGAACGACCCGGTGCGTTGCCCAAGCAGGGCCAGCCGCGCTTCCCGATCCGGGTCGACCTGAGTGACTACGCACTCTGGCTCAGCGGTACCGACGTCTGGGACCACGCCGATGACCGCAAACGCCCCAGGTCGAAGGTGCGCACAGGAGACCGGGCAACAGTCGAGTGCTTCCTCGCCGACCTGATGACCCACGAAAGCGGCGGAAGAAAGGTCAACGCCAAGGACGTACAGGACATCTTTGACCGCGTACCCAGTCTGGTCGTGCTGGACGGTCTCGACGAGGTCGGAAGCCCCACCATCCGAGGCAAGGTCGTCAAAGCCATCGACAAGTTCGTCGGTCGCGGCAAGGCCTACGCTGATCCGCCGAAAGTCGTGGTCACCACTCGTCCCAGCGCAGGCGAGTTGTCCGAGCCGTCCCCGGACCTGTTCGACATCGTCACCCTCAACCAGTTGGCCACCGAGCAGCGCGACGACTATCTCCGCAAGTGGTGCGCGGTCCGCGGAATCAGAGGCAAAGACGGTCGGACGTTGCGAAGGAGCTTCAAGGACAAGAGCCGCGAGCCCTACATCAACGAGCTCGCCGGCAACCCGATGCAGCTGACGATCTTGCTCGATCTCCTCCACGAGCAGGGAGCCGCCACCCCCACCCAGCGCACCGATCTCTACGACAAGTACGTCGACCTTCTTCTCGCGCGTGAGGCGAACAAGAACCCCAAAACTGTTCGGAACCACAAGGAAGAACTCATCGAGATCATCCCGTTCCTTGGCTGGTACCTGCACGCGCATACCGAAGAGTCGCAGATCAACGGCCGCATGACCGTCGCCGAACTCAAGGAGGCGATGCGCCACTTCCAACGTACCTACGGCAATCGCGAATCGATCGTTGACGAACTTTTCGAGGGCGCCAGCGACCGTCTGTGGGCACTCACCGGCAAGGTCGATGGAACCTACGAGTTCGAGGTCCTCTCGCTGCGGGAGTATTTCGCCGCAAGATTCCTGTACCGCAACGCGGGGGAGGACAACCCTTCTTTCGACAGCACAGCTGTGCTTCGTGAGTTGCTGCGCCGACCCTACTGGCTCAACACCGCCAGGTTCTATGGCGGCAACGCGAAGGGAAACGGGATTTACACCCTCACCGCCGGCATCGAAGACGAGCTGTCACACGGCTCGTCCACCGCGTCATACCTGGCCGCCTGGACACTGCTCACCGACGGTGTGTTCCAGCGCCGTCCCCGCGAGGCGCGCAAAGTCCTCACCGCACTCTGCTCCGACACCGGACTCCCCGTCCTGCTGCCGGCGCTCGACCGTCGCGACATCACCGCTCTGCCGCAGCTGCCAGACCTTCCCGACGAAGACGGCCTCGACCCGGTATGGACGCGGCTCACAACAGTGATCAGCAAGGACCCATCTGACCAGGCGAACAATCAGCGCGTTCGCGCACTGCGAGAACTGCTAAATCAACGCGGCCTGTTCGCCAGTTGGTGGTACCAGAAGCTCTCGGAGGCGATCGGCACTCCGCAACAAAACGCCTGGCTGAGGCTCGGAGCTGAATGCGAGGCTGCCGCCGGAATGATTGCAGAGCTCGACGAACTCGACTTGTCCGACGGCGCCGCAGAGCTTCTTCTCAATACTGGGTTCGTGCCGCCTCCGGGCGGCCAGCTCGAGGCAGCGCTCCTGGGCGCCGTATTGGACGGACAGTGCGCGCGGGTGACCTCGATCCGGTCGATGCCAGCACAGGTCGCAGCCGCGCTTTCGCCTGACGACTTCTACACCAGCTCCACAACCGGGTTCGTTGACCGAGACGACAGCACAAAGCGGCGTCGGAGCGAAGCCATCAACCAGCTCAGAAGCGCTCACTCCGCATACGCTTCGATCGCCAAAGAGCGAATATTCAAGGCTGGCCACAAGGGCAGCACCTTCCCGTGGATAAACACCGCAGCCGCCCTCTACGAGCACGCCGGTCGCGGCTGGCTCGCCTCCGAGATCGCCATCATCGGCGCTGCTTCGCCCCTCGCCACCGCATTTGTGAAGAAGCCCGGCGCCTCGGCGTTTGGAAGTACGGGTCACCCATCCGAGCTTCTTGGTCAAGCCCGAGCGAACATCAACGACGCGAACTGGTGGCGACAACAACTGGATGCCAGTGTTGACGAACATGGCCGAGCAGAATGGGCACTCGCGCTGTGGAGCATCGCATCCGGCGAAGTCGTATCGGAGCTGCTCACCGTGCTTGAGCGCGTGCTCGGCGAGCTTCCTCAGTCACGCAGGAGAACGGTCCTTCGTGCGGCCGAACAGCTCGCTCGCTCTGGCTGGTTGACGCGTCGCCCGGTGACCGGCAACTCGGCCGACCCCGCGCTAACCACACTGATCGGGATCCGCAACTCGTCACTGTCCGGGACGCAGCGGGACGCGCGGACGCAGGCGCAGCACGACCGGACTGCGTCGCACCGCTCACTTCTGAGCGTTGCCAGGTCGGGACAGTGGCTCAAAGTAGACGCCCAGCCCGTCTATCGGTAGCCCAGAGGTCGATAGTCGTCCGTGCGAGGACGCGGTCAGAGTGAGGGCTGGGGCGGTCGGATCTCGTTGGCTGTGAGCACGTGGTTTATCGCGTCGCGCATGTCGCGGACGTCGATGGTGCGGATGGTGTCGAAGTCCGCGGTCATGAGGTCAATGGTGGGGTCAGTCGCGTTTCGGGCCTTCATCTTTGTGGTCGCCTCCGAAAGGACGTTGCGTACATAGCGGCCGTTGGAAGCGACGTCGATGAGCAGGGCATCTGGGTTGTCGATCTCGCCGAGCAGGGCCGCGTGGTCGTCGCTGGCGCGGGTGGTGCACAACCAGTGCGCGACAGAGGCAAAGTAGTCGTTGGCGGGTTCGCTGATGGTGACGCGGAATTTCCTGGCGAAAAGGTCAGCAATCTCGACGGTTTCGGCAGCTGTGTTGGAGTCGAACTCAAGTTTGTGGGGGAAGCGGGATCGCAGGCCGGGGTTGGCCGACATGAGGGTGCTCATCGGCGCGGCATAGCCGGCCAGGCAAATCAGCGTGTCGCGGCGGTGATCTTCGGCGAACTTCATGATGGTGTCGAGCGCGTTGCGGCCGAAGTCTCGCTCGAGGTCAGGCTTGTAGAGGGTGGGAGCTTCGTCGACGAATAGTGCTCGGCCTCTTGCGCTTTCGAGGAGTGCGCGGGTCTTGGCCTCGGTCTCGCCGATGTGTTCCCCGACGAGTTGTTCGCGGGACACCTCGATGAATTCGGGAGATTGGAGGATGCCGAGACCGAAATACATCTTGCACATGATGCGCGCGATGGACGTTTTGGCGGTGCCGGGGGGACCGACGAGGGCCATGTGTAGAGAGGATGCTTCGCCGTCGTCCTCGGCGAGGCCGCGTTGGGCCATGATCTGGTCGTAATGCTGGACATTCTTGAGTTCGATGACGTGCGCTTTGACGCGGTGCAGTCCGATGAATGCGGCAAGCTCCTGTTCGGCCGCGTTCAGGACGTCTTGGGCTTCTTGCCGCTTGTGTGCTTTGGCGATTTCCGTCGTGGTGGGCCCTGATTCGGGGTTCCAGCGATCAGTACGGGCGGCGATCGCTTCGGCTGTGGTGACCACTGGTCCAAAGCTCGAATCGTTGAGCGCGGTTTGCGCTGCTGGTCGCAGGGTGCCCTCGACGGTGGCGGTGCGGAACTGCGTGCGGGCTGCGGCTTCGTCGTGTACGGCGCGGTGGCACAGGCCGCGGTAGACGGCGGCGTCGGCGGCGATGGTTTCGGGGACGCGAGCCGCGGTGAGGGGTTCGAGGACGGTGAGGGCGGTGTCGAACTGGCCCAATCCTGTGTGGGCAATGCCGGCAAGCAAGGTGGTGGCGTCGTCGATGACCGATGCAGGCTGGTGGGTTGGGCGGGAGGCCCATTCCAGGACGTCGGGCCAGCGGTGGGTGACAAAGTGCAGGGTGGCGCCGACGAACTTGTGGATGGGTTCGCGGGCTGGTTCGCGGGTGATCTCGATGTCGTCGAGGGCCTTTTCGGCATTGTCGTAGTCGCCGGCGGCGGTGAGCGCGACGACGTGGGCCAGTGCGAGGCTGACGGGGCTGGTCGGGTAGAGGGCGATGTAGCCGCCTGGGGAGGCCACCACGGGCCGCAGATCATCGTCGGCCAACCCGATGCGGCGGGTTTCACGGTGCAGGGTGGCGCTGGCGTGGTGGGCGTTGCGCAACGTGGTGACCGATGTGTCGCCGGCGGCGGCCAGCCCCATCCAGGCGTCGCACATGCTGGGGTCGATTTCGGTGGCGCGGCGGAACGCGATGCGGGCCTGGTTGAGGTCCGGCGTTGCGCCGGTTAGGCCGAGCGCGGCGATACCGCTGTCGAGATAGTCGCGTGCATTCACGATTGCTCACCTTTGCGGTTCTCGGGTGTGCCGGTCGGGCGTCCTGACCGAAATTCTAGGGGCGTGCCCTCGGCGGTATCGGGGGCTTCCAGTCGGCTGCGCCGGGACTGCTCCAGCGGTGGCGCTTCGACACCGGTCGGCGCCACCTCGGTGGCGGTCGGGGTGACGTCTCGCATCCCGCGGCGACCGTTACTGGGGCGGCCTGGGAAGGTGCCGTGACTGGTGTCGGCGGCCGAGACGTGGCGTTCGTCGCGAGGTGGTGTGTGGGTGGCGTTGCGTGGGGGCCGCCGGTCGGGGCTGGGCCCGGGGTCCGGGCTCTGCTTGTTCTGGCGGTGCTTGCGCACTGCGTAGGTAGCAGCCACCGCCGCCGCGGCGGGTAGGGCCACTTCAGGGGCGACGACTGCGCCGGCGCCTTCGGCGGCCGTTCCGGCAGCAGCTCGTGTGCCCGCTGTAGCAGTGGCGTCGGCGGCTTGGCTGGCGCCGGTGCGGGCGGTGGTCTGTGCGGCGGTTCCGGTGGCGCTACGGCTGGCCGAAGCCGGAGCGCGGCTGGAGGGCCGCGGTTTGAACGTGTCGAACTCCGGTGTGGGCGCACCGGCCTGGCCGGCGTCGCCGTCGGCGGTGTTGGTGCGGCCGAAGCGGTCGCGTAGGCGTCCGCCGACCGACTGTGCTTGATTGACTCGGTCGCGGGCGGCCTCGTACTGGGCTCTACCGCTGCTCGCGGCGTTGCCCCACACGCCGTGGATGGTGCGGGCGATCGTGCCGACTCCGTAGGCGTGAAAGCGTTTGTCGATGTAGCGGAAAAGCAGCATGGAGGCGACCGAGGCCAGCATCAGGATAAGCATGCGTGGCACGACGGTGATCGTTCCAGTGCCGAGCATGGTGGTGGTGAGCGTCCAGCCCAGCCAGACGACCACGATGCCGAGAAATGCTGTGTAAAAAGCCAATTCGACGGCATGGATGAACAGCTGCCAACCGCAGTGCTTCGCGTAGGCCAGGGCGCGATCGGCCAGCCCGGTCATGCCGACCATAAACGACGGGCCGAGCACAGTGCCGTAGTAGGCGGCTTTGAGTCCGACGAGGAAAGTCGACATGGCGACATACCAGATGAACAGGGAGAACGTCATTCCGGCGATAAGGAAGACGAATGCGGTGACGGCGTCGCTTCCACCGAGCTGCTGGACGTGGGCAAGGGCTTGGGGTGCACCACAGCTGGCCATAGCATGTGCGGGTCCGGCGCCTTGGCCGTTGGCGGCGGTGATCGCGCTTGACCAGGCGCCGGCGCAGCTGCCGGTGTCGTCGACAACGAACCCGAAGTTGACGACCTGTAGTGGGCGGCGGACGCCGTGGGTGACGAGCTGGGCGAGCATGGTATCGAGTTGGACGTCGAGCGGCTGACCGGCAGAGTATGGGCCGCCGCGGGTGGCTTGGGCAATGGCGAAGCCGACGGAGCGGCCCATCGCCAAGAGCCCATGGTCGCTGTAGAGGTCGGTGATCGGGTCGGCGAACACGGTCAGCAGCAGGACCGTGAACAACACGCCGGTGCCAATGATCGCCCACCCGCGGCCGCGGTGCCCGCGCAGGATGTTGATGCCACCGATAATCGCGCACACGGTAATGGCGATGGGGCCGAGATACATTTGGTTGGCCACCGTGGTGACCGCGTTGTAGACCGGGCGGGCGATTTGGGCCAGGGTGACCAGCCACGTGCCGGAGAGGGCGAATCGCAGCAGCCACAACGCGATTCCGATGCCGAAGATATAGAAGGCGGTGATGGTGGTGAGCCACCATGCGGCGGTCGAGTGGGTAATGCCGGTTTGGATGGCTTCACCGGCCCAGTTCAGCAGTGTCTCAGGGTCCAGCAGCGAGATTCCCTGGCCGTTGTTGGTGATGGCTTCTGGAGTGTCGACGACCGACAGGAAATAGTCCTTGAGCGGGACGCCGTAGGTGTCGTGCAGGCCGGTCCACCCCAGCGCTGCCGCGCCGGCTGAGGCGGCGGCCGACGGTGCGGCGGCTAGCGCCCACAGCGTCAGGGCGTGAACGACGGCCATGACGGAGGCGAAGCGGCGGCCGCGGGGGTGTGCGGCGAGCCAGGCGGCGAGGCGATCGGTACGGGTGTGTGCGCTCATGCCGCGCTCACCGGGGCGGTGCTGTCGAGGTCCTCGGCCAGCTCATCGGTAGGAGCGCCGAGAAACTTGGCGCGGGCATGGCGGCGGAACTCGTCGACGACGAATCCTTCGCCGCGGCGGTGCGGTTCGACGTATCCGATCTCCTCGTCGTCGCCGCCGCTGAGGGTGGTGTTGGCGGGGCTGGTGTCCTCGATGTAGGACTGCACGACATCCGGGTACAGGGCCGGGTCGATGCCTGCCCATTGCAGGGTCTGCTCGGCCAACTTCTCGTCGGTGACCCGGAAGAGCCACTTCTGGGTGATGAATTCGGTGCCCATCCGGGCCAGTCGGCGATAGTCCTGTGTGACGAGCCAGATGCCGGTAGCGTTCTTGCGGCCCTGGGTGGTGATGAGATGTGCGGTGCGCGCGCCGGGAGGGTAGGCAAGGATCTCGGCGCACTCCTCAAAGATCAAGGTGCCGTATATGTCTCGGCGTTCGAACAAATGTTGTTGTTCGAGGTCGACGAGCAGTCCGTAGATCGCCATCCCGGCCAGTTGGCGGGGCGACAGATCGAATCCGCCGTGCATGGCCGATTCGATGTCGTCGGCATCAGGTAAGGCGAGGTTGCGGGTCAGCCAGATGGTCACGGCCGAGTCGGCGGTCAGGTAGGGCTTGCGGTCGGGATCGAACAGCGCTTGGGTGTAGTGCGAGGACGCCGCCGACTCCAGGCGCAGCAGAAGTTCACTATCGTGCGGGTTGGGTTGTGTCCGTAGGTATTCGATGAGGTCACGCATGCGTCGGATACCGTTTTGCTCCCGGTTATCGGGGCGTAGCGCGACATCAAACTGGGCGCGCATGATGCTGCGCGGGCCGACGCCGATCACGGGCAGGATGTGATCGCCTGCTTTGGCGGACGCTTCCTCATAAGGGAAGATCGCCAGTGGATCCAGTGACATCTCGGAGCGAGTGGGGTCGATGGCCTGCACACCGGGCAACGAGCGGAACGCTTTCTCCCATTCGGCGTGCTTGCCGGGGTCGAAGACCCGCACGTGTCCCCGGCGCAGGGCTACTTCGACAGCGGAGAGCTTGGCGCGGTTGGACTTCCCGGATCCGGGCTCGCCGACGATAGCCAAACCAGTGTTGTGGTTACGGCGGGCGGTTCCTTCAGGGTCGTGCAGGATGATGCGGGGCCGATTGGTGTTCTGGCTGACTGCCAGCGGGCTTCCGGTGGAGTTGCCGCAGTCATCAGAGGTCAGCGGCATGAAGCGGGACCAGCGGTGCGCGGTGGTGGGATTGCGGAACTGGTCGAGTTGACTACGCTTGGTTTCGCTGCCGGGGTTGAAGGCCTTCCACAGCACCTGATGGGATCCGCGGTAGCGGCTGAACGCGATGGCCGCGGAATCGAGTTCTTGGCGGATCTGTTTGACGGCGTCTTCGACGATCTCGATGGATGCGGCACCGACGGCGATGATGGTGGTCCCGTCGAGTTCGCGCTCCGTCGGGTTGGCGTTGAGCTCGCTGGAATAGTCGAGTGTCCCGTCGAGTTTGTTGGCCAGGTCCTCGGCGTCGGCGTCGTCGCGCTTGGCGGCGCGTTGTTGTTGTTGGTCCGTGATGTTCTTGGCGTTACGGCGGTTGGCGGCCAGAGCCTGGTCGGGGGTGCGCAGGTTGAGGTGCTGCACCCAGTCGACGATCGCGGGGGTATCGACATTGTCCAGTGCCCGCAGGTAGGAGGCTTTGGGAAAGCGCACCCCGCGGGCGGGGTATTGGTCGACGGCCAGCATCGCCTGATACGACACCGGTCCTGTCGGTTGGCCGTGGGTGTCGAGTTCCTGGATGCGGACCAGGGATCGGCGGCTGGGCCACCACCGATTGAGGCGTTCACTGTTGGCGCCTTCGTCGAACCACCAGCGGCCGAACGGTTCTGCGGACAATTCATGTGGTCCGACACGACGGTCAGGTAGGGGTGCGGTGAATGCGCCGCGCAACATGTTGTGGCGGTGGTGCCACAGGATCTGGGCGGGGGTAGCAGCGGTGACGTGGAACTCGTCGGGCAGTGCGGAGGTGATCTCGTGGGCCAGCGCGCTGTAGACGGCCAGGGAGGTGTCGGAGTCGGGGTCGCGTCCGATGACCCAGTTGCCGAGTTTTTCGGCCTTGCCGGTGACAGTGCGGCCGAGTCGGCCGGAGTCGACAGGGATGGTGAGCCAGTGCAGCCGTTGCTGTGGCCCGCTGTTTCGTCCCGTTTGAACGGGGTCGGCGATTACGGGTTCCCAAGTCCGGCAGTGTGATACCCAGTCACCGTTGGCGTGGTAGCGGCCCACGATGCTCTTCAGGATGCGGTCTTGGTCCTCGAATGCCAGCAGCCCGAACAGCTCTGAACCCGAGGGGAGGTTTCGGCCGAGGTTGCGGTGGAGTCGTGCGGCGCGTTCGTGCACAGGCAGGGCCCGCATAGTGACAGGTAGGCCGTGGACGAGATAGTCGGCGTAGATGCCGGTTCGGGTGAACCGCAGATTGCCAATGACCCTCTGTGGCGGGTCAAATGAGGAATCAACGCGCGGTGGCATCGGCTTTCCTTGGTCGGTGGTCGGTGCGTAGCGAGGTGCGCGGCGCGGGCTGGGCTGCTGGCGAGGTGCTCAGGGAGCGGGGAAGCCAGGAATTGGTGAGGAAGATCAGGCGTGCCGAGACGGTCGGCCTAGCCTTGGGAAGCACCACTCTGAGCAGCAGGACGAACACCACGGTCGACAGTGGGGCGCCGAGCAGCACCCACCACACGCTGGGCGACTGGGTGTGGCTGGTGATCCAGAAGACTGCGGGGACCATGATGATCCCGATCACCATGAGTTCTGGTGTGCGATAAGGGCCGAAGGGCAGTTGGTTGCCGCCGGAGGACTCTCCCGCCCAGATGGGGATATCACGAATACCGGTCCACACCTTCGCGTTATCGCCAGTATGGACCGGTGTGGGTGTGCGGGTCATTGGCCGCTGTAGATGCCGGGGGTGTAGCCGGTGCGGTCGCGCAGTTCATGCACGCCCATGTCCCGGAAGCCGACGGCGTTGAGGATGCACACCGACAGCGCCACACCCATGAAGAAGGCGGCGATCCCGGCACCGAAGCCCATCTTGAATGAGGTTCGCAGCGAAATGAGGATGCCGGCACCCAGCGCGCCGAGGCCGCCGAGACCGGCGATGAGCATATAGAGTTCCTGGCCCATGCCCATAAGGCCGGATGCAACCATGATGGTGGTGTTCATAACGTTGGTGCTCCTTGCTTGAGTTGTGCTCGGGTAGCGCGGGTTTGGAACGTATTCAGTTGTCCGCCAAGGCTCGTGTCAGCCGCCCTCCGCGGTAGTCGGGGGTTCAGGGGCGCTGTCCGCGAGTTCGGGCACGGCTTCGATGGCGGAAACAAACCAGTTACCGCCGGAGGCGCGCACGATCAGCGGGTAGGACAGGTTGTAGGGCGTGTATTCAGCGGATCTGGCCGCCACGGTGACGCGCACCGGCAGAGTGAAGTTCTCAGCGGGGTTGTCCGGTGGCGTGCCGATCGCGCGCACGCTGGTCACGGTGGCGCTGGCGTAGGGATTCTTGACCGGGGTCAGGCGTGAGTCGGTGGTGATGAACCGGTCCAGTCCGGGGCTACCGGTCAGATAGGTGGCGATGAATCCGGCCAAGGTGGTGGCGACGGGGTTGTTGTTGGGGATGTTGACCGGGTAGCCCAGTTCCACGGTCGTACCGGCGGGCGGCGCATCGAGGCGGGCCAGGTTGTCCAGGGCGCGCACGGCGTCTCCGCCGTACACACCAAGGGGTATTTGGTAGTAGTTGCGGACGGGAACTGCTGTGGGATAGGGCTGTTCGGTAACTCCGACCAGGACGCCGTAGGTGGCGAGCAGGTCTCGGGTGGGGCCTGTGCGGTGGGCGTAGGCGGTGGGGGAGGTGATGGTCAGCGCGGGTGTGGACGGCACGGTCATGTGTGCGGCGTCGGGGAAGCACCGTGATAGTTCGGTGCCTTGGGAGGTGGCCGCGGTGAGGTAGGTGGTCACGCAGTCGATGGCGAAGCTCTTGACCAGGTCGGTCTGGTTGATGGTGTCGCCGGCGATCTCGGCGACGGGCAGCGGCGGGTCCGGGAAGATCCAGTGTTTGAGGGTGCTGGCGCCGCTAATGGATGAGGTGGCGACGAGAACGGCGAGGATGATGCGTCCGGCGCCGCGGGTGCCGGTGTTGATGCGGCCGCGCCACACATTGCTCAGTGTTGGCATGTCAGATCACCTTGTGTCCCATGATTTGGATGCTGCTGACGGCGAACGTGCCGTCACTGGGGTCGGGTCGCTCGGCCTGTCCTGGCAATAGAGGTGGTTCGTCGGCGGGGTCGTGCTGGGGTCCGTTGCTGCCGAGGATGGGGCCCAAGATGCCGTCGCTGCCGGGGGCCGATGTCGGGGTAGTGGTGGGGGCGGCGACCTGTGGCGGGCGGCTCGTCTCCTGGATGATCACCGTGATTTCAGAGGCCAGGGTGCTCGGGATCGGTTCGACGGCTTCGCCGTGGACGTCGCCGGTCTTCTGCGACTTGATGGTGTTGGCGCGGTCGTTGAACTGCCATTGCAGGCGGGTGACGACCCGGTGGCGCAGCCAGGCGTCACCGTCATCGGTCGGATTCATCTTGTTGACCGCACCGGGAACGATGGAAACCGCGGTGATGATGTAGGGCTGGTCGAGGTAGATCTTGAGGACCTGTCCGGGGATCTGGCTGGCGCAGATCCATGGGACCGATGATTGGGGGTCGGCCAGGAGCTGGGCTGAGGTCGAACCGGGCAGCCTGTCGCAATCCGAGGTAGCCGTGAACCGCAGCGGGCCGTCGACGGCGGCTGGGGGGACTGAGGGAGGCGGTGGTGGCAGCGGTGGGCGCGCGTGCGAGGTGGGTGTGGGTGGCGGCGCGGGTTCGTCACGTGACGCCACTGAGCCCGCGATCAGGGTCACAACGGTGGCAAGGACGGCGGTGCCGACGAAGCCCGCTGCTACCGCAGGGTTGAAGCGGCGCCGCGCGGCCGCGGTGTCGTCACCGGTGTCGGTGTCGTCCTCATCGTCGGCGGCGTCGAGGTCGATGATGCGCTGACTGTCGAGGTCTGCCTGCGCGGTGGCCTCGGTGCGTGAAATGGGTTCGGTCCGTGCGATGGGCCAGCCGTCATCGTCGTCGGTGCTGTCGTTGTTGTCAGCCTGGCCTTCGGGGGCCCATTCGTCGTAGCCGTCATCGCCCTCGTCGGGGCTGTCCGGGTCGGCGTTGGTGCCGCGGATGCGTGTGAGCCACGCGGTGTCCTCAGGTGCCACTTCTGCTTTACCCATCAGCGCACCCGACTGTGCGGGCGCGGCACCAGAAGACGTCCTTGAACGTCGGTGGCCTCGGGAGTCTGCAGCGGGGTCCGCGGGGGCCGCATGCCCAGGTGATCACCGGCCACCAGGTACACATCGGGGTCGGCGATCGGCGGTGCGATCGGGGCTGGCTGTGGCATCGCTACGGGAATCGGCGCCGGGAACGGCGCCGCCAGCAGTGGTACCGGGGTGGTGGCCGGGCGGGTTCGGCGGGCCCGCCATATGCGCCACCCGCCCCACAGAAGTGCGGCCAAGATCAGCACGGGCAGCAGTCGGGCGAGAACCTCGACGATCACCACCAGCGCGAAGCACATCATCGCGAAGACCAGTCCCGCCGCTGCGAGCAGCACCTTCATGGTTTTCCTTCATCGACACGGTGTAGTTAGCTATGAGCGTCACGGTAGTCAACTCAGGTCATTTTTGTCGACAGATATAGACGTCTTTGGTTGATTATGGTTAGTTTCATGATTATGAGCGATTCAGACAAGACGGTCGACATCCCCGATTCCGGGGTGGCACGCCTGGATTACTTCGTGCGCCGGCGCACCAGCACGCTGCGGATCAGTAACTACGAGCTGGCGCGGCGCGGCGGACCCAACCGCACGACACTGCACAAGGCCGTCAACGGCACCGGAAGGCTTCGGGAATCGACGCTGGCCCGCATCGACGGAACCTTGGGGTGGGCGCCAGGGTCCTCGGCGCAGATCCTGGCCGGTGGGGACCCGCAAACCCAGATGGTGTCTGGCCCCGATGACGAGCACGTCGTGACAGTCCTTCGGGCTGCGACCGCGATGGTCGACAACGCGGTGGAACTGCTCAGCACCGCCAAAGTCCTGATGCGCGACCTGATCGGTGACCACAAGCCCACCGGCACGGAGGCGTGAACAGATGTCAACGGCCATCGACACCTTCGCCGAGCAACGCCGGGCCTGGATTGCCGGGCACGCCGGGATTCTGCTGTTTCAGAAGCGCCGCGCCGAGCTGCTCGGCAAGCGAATCCGTGCCCGCGACCGTGCGCGTATCGGAGCCCGGCCCGATCCGCACGACGATGACGTCACACCGCCGCTGGCGTTCCGGCAAACCTCCACCGCAACAGGGAGTTTCGAGACCGCCTTAGTCGCAGTGTGCGCGATCACGGCGCCGATCGGCTGGCCTGCGGGCCGACTCGTGTACGGCTGGGTTACGACGCTGATTCCTGAACGCCTGCTCGGATATCCGATTCCCGCCCTGATGGGCATGGCAGTCGTCTGCGGGCTTCCGTTGCCGCTGCTCTACGACCCCGCACCAAGCGTGTGGTCAGTCGTCGTCGTACCGTGGCTCTTCGCCCAGATCCCGGGCGTTTTCCTCGCCGCTGGGATCTACGGGATTCTCGACGGCTGGCTTGCCGTCGAAGGGTCGTGCCATTGGTGGCCGTTGACACCGGTGGCCGCCGAACTTGACGACGAATTCTTTCTCGGCGGCCGCGACGTGTCCATGCCCACTCTGCTCGACCCACCCTGTGGCACTCGTGAGCCTCGCCCGCTTGCCATACCACGGGTCGGCGTGCCCGAAGTGCGCTGGATTCCCTTGCTGTGCAGTGTGATACCCGCCGCTCTGGGAATCCTGTGGCTGAGCTGGCTGATCCTATCGGCGATCCTGCACCTGCCCAGCGAATGGCTCAGCCAGTCCGTCCCGGCGACAGGCAACCTTGAAAGCCTCGTCGGCTGACTTACCGAACTGCCGTGCCTCCGGCCCGATCGGAATTGTCGGCACCCGCTGCAAACTCGCACCCGGAATGTTTGGTCTGACGGAAGGGCGTTCAATCGTGGTGCTTTTCAGGCGCAGGTCGGGGGTGGCCGCGCTCGCGTCCCGGCGAGTCGAACCGGCACAAGTCGAGATTGAGGCTCACTGACCGAGCGGTTCAGGCCGGAGCCGTCGAGCTCAACTCATGTTCGGGCCGGCTGTTTGCGGAGACGTTGCTGGACAACGCGATCCCAGATTGGCACGAAGTCGCTCCAGTCTGGGATGTGGACCCGTTCACCGGCTGTGCCGCGGCGTAGCAGTTGGGCTTCTTCTCTGTTCTGCGGCAGGAACTCTTGCCAGTCAATGGCGGGTCCGAATTGGGAGGCTTGCGAGCGGCTTCCCGAGTTGGGTTCGTATGACTCGCTGCGGCGTGTGGCCAGGCCGAGCCAGTCGGATGCTTGTTCGAGCAGGTGGCGTTCGTGTGCCCCGTACATAATGAGCGTGCCGGGGAAGATATCGCGCAGTGCGTCAGCATATTTGGGGCCGTAGACAACATCGAAGTGGCTGGAGGCCTGGACGGTCGCCATCAGGTTCACGCCGAGGCCTGCTGACTCGCCGACATAGTTGAGCAGTCCTGGCAACGGGCACGAGTTACAAACTTCGTCGAGCTCAAGCAGGAGTCGGTGGGTGAGTTGGTGGTTGGCGGTCTTCTTGCGGAAATACTGGATGATGGAGTCGATGAGCGCGACGGCCGCGCCGGCGACGGTGCCGCTGTTGGGGGCGATGACGAATAGGGTGGCGTCGGGGTCGTCAAGCATCCTTACATCGAATGATTCGATGCTGATCTGGTCAATGACGTTGAGTTGGCTCTCGGGGTCGGTGGACATCAGGCCGAGGCGAATCCATGGTGTGATGGCCTTTTTCATGGTGATGGCGACACTGTCGCGTAGGCGTCCGTCCATCCCGGTGAGTTCCATCAGCGGTTCACGCAGGTCACCGTGCGGGCACAGCGCGTAGGCGGTCTTCCAGGAGGGATAGTCGATTTCGCCCGGGTGATTCTCGTCGTCTTGCTTGTCGCCGCGGGTGCCGACGGCCCGCAGAACCCAGGGCATTCCCTGGTTGTTTCCGAGCGGGCTGGCCGAGTAGAGAAGGCATGCCAACGGAGCTGATGCGCTGTTCTCCCACAGCCCGCCCGCGGCAACGGTCTGCCCGCTGGAGGCACCGCCGAAGCCGACGCCACTGGTGGCGAGCATGGTTTCGGCGACGGTCAGCGCTTCGTCCGTGTTGGTGATCGCCGAGGTAGGGTCGGTGACCATTCGCCGCACGTTGGCCGGCCATACGAGGGTTTTTTGCGGTCGCAGGTCGAGGACGCCGGTTGGCCCGTTGAACCGGCGCGTCAGCACGAGTTCGGCGAGGTCCTCCTTGGAGGACACGCACACCGCTGGCCCGGGGTGGACGACGGCGGCGGGGGCGAGGATGCGGCGGGTCTTGCCGGTGCGGGTGGGCGCACTAATCGCCAGGTGTGGTGCGCTCTCGGCCATGTAGGGATTGCCGTCGCGGTACAGCAATCCGCAGTAGGGCGTGTAGAGCGCGGGGATTGACATGCCTTCGATCTTCATCGGGATGGCATAGCAAAGTCCAACAGTAGCAGCGGATTTGGCTGTCTTCGGCCGACCGGCGACAGCCACGCCTAAATGAGTCGCATCGTCGTGGATGCGATCGGGGCTTGGTGGGCGGTGTCGCTTTAGAGGTCCAGTCCGGGTTGTGGCGGGAGGTCGTCGGCGGCCGAGCGCTCACGGCTGCGCATCCAACTGGCCGCGCGGTGCGCGTCATGTGCGCGTTGATGTTTTCGCAGCAGGGTGTTTCGTCGGGTGAGGGCGGCGCGCAGGTCGTCGGTGATCATGTCGGGGTGTAGTCGGGCTGCCTGACCGATAACGGGCTCGAGGTCGGGTGCGGTCGGGGTGGCCGCGCCGCGGCGGGTGGTGGCTGTTGAGTCGACAATGGTGGCGCTCCAGGGCAGGTCGGTGTGGGCCAGGTGTAGGAGCCGCGCTGAAGGTTGCAGGGGCCACGTCGCCGGGGTGGTGTCGAGCAGGATGATCCGGGCTTGTTGTTGTGCGGTGTGCTCGGTGAGGTCGGCCAGCATTGCGGGGTCGGCCGCGGCGGAGGCTTCCACGATGAGGATGTCGCCGCGCTCGGCGTGCCACGTGTTGTCGGTGAGGCGCTGGTGCAGGCCATCGACGCTGGTGTTGTCTGCGCCAAGGGTGTTGTGCGGCAGGTGGTCTGCGGTGGGTGTGCACCACAGGATGTTCCGATCGGCGTCGTTGGCGGCGGCGGACACAGCACGCAGTGCAGCGGTGAGTTCCCGCCCGGGTGGGGCGGTCACAACGGCGAGTGTGAACGGTAGCTCGGTGGTGCGGGCGATTGCCGCATGGGTCTGGTCATCGGGGGAGCCCGCGCCGATCACCAGCGGCAGTGCGACGTGATATTGGCCGGCGGCCGCCAGGATTCGCAGCTCTGTGTCGAGGTCTGCTTGGTGGGCGAGGACGTGCTCGACGGGACGGCTGTCTGCCGCGGCGAAGGAGGCGGCGGCAGACAGTTCGGCGCGATCTAGGTCGCGTCGCAGGTCACTGCGTCGTCGGTGCGCGGTGCGCAGTGCCTGTCGGTCGGCGTCGTTGGCGGCGGCAATCGCTTTATCGACATCAGTGTCAGTAACGATGTGTTCGGCGCCGCCGGCCGCGGCGGCGCGGGAAGTGTTGGCGGCGGTGAGCGCCGGGTAGAAGCGCTCGGCGGGGGACAGGGTGGGCAAGGTCATGCGTCGCAGGCGCAGGTCTGCTCGGGCAGAGGCGATGTCGAGTGGGTCGCTATTGGGGGTGGCGCGCAGGTCGTCGAGTTGTGTTTGTGCCCAGTCGATCTGGGCGAGGTCTGCGTCGTAGTGGGCGTCGGCGTCGGCCCATTGGTCGATCACTTCTTGCACCGCCTGCCAGTAGGGGCGGTCGGCGTCGGCGGCGGCGCGCAGTTGGCGGATCTGTGGCATGGCGGCGTTCAGCGTGGGGCCGTTGAAGATGGCGACCCCTCCGGCCAGGGTGTCGTGCTCGTGGAGGGCCTGTTGGTAGGCGGTTCGGACCGTGGAAACGTCGAGCAGCGCGGCGGGCAGCGGTTGTGGGGGAACGCGGCGGGGGGAGAGGTCCTCGAACTGCAGGCTGCCGAGGTCTTCTCCGTTGCCGGGGGTACCGGGGTGTGACGGTGGTGGCTCGGGGTCGACGAGAGTGTGGTTGACCCATTTCTGCACGTCGTCGAGGTCGCCAAGATCCGGTGCTGCGAGCTGGTCGTCGGGTGTGATGTGGTCGGGGTCGAGTCCGGCGAGTTCTTCTTCTTCCTCGCGTGTCAGCGGTGCGTGGTCCGGGGTGGGCAGGTTGTGGTGTGGGTGTGCGGTCGGGTCGGCGGTGGTGAGGATGTCGACGGTGTGGGTGATCGCGCGGGCGTACTCGTAGGCGGCGATGGATCGGCCGTCGGGGTCGGCGTCGGCGAGCTGTTCGGCGGCCAGGTGCAGCAGGTCACGCGGCGTCCACCGTGTGGGGTCGGCGGTGGCGATCGCGGCGACCAGTGCGGGCCAGGCTGGATCGGCGGCAATGGTTTCGGCGATAGCCGAGCCGAACACGGTATGCAGATCTTTGATCCAGGGTGGGTGGATCTTCGCGTTGGGGGTGTCCAGGGTGGCGGTGTGGCTGATTTTGCCCGACAGCCGCCACCACAGAGCGGCGGCGGGCAGTTCGTCGGGCAGCGGGCGTTCGGAGGCGACATCCACCACTAGGTGGGCTAGGTCGGGGCGGCTGGGTGCGGATTGGGCGAGGTGCTCGGCCAGTTGTGGCCAGAAGCTGTCGCTGCGGATGCGGGGGTCGATGGAGTCGATGAGTTGACGGAATCGTGCGACTGCGGGGCGTCGGCGTCCGATCACGGCCACCGCGGCATCTCGCAGGAGCCGGCCGATGGTGCGTGGCCGTGCCGCATACTGGTTGGCGCCGAGGAGGCGGCTGTCCTCGGGCGCCACTCGGTGCGCGGCACGGAACACGGCGATTTCGGCGGCCAATTCGGGGGCCGTCCCGATGAGGGGTTTGGCCCACGGCGGTGCGGTGGCCGGTGTCCAGGCGCGTGCCGTGGCGCGTATCTGGTCGGCGAGTTTGGTGACGAGATCGGCGCGACGCTGCAGATACTCGCCCCACTGGGTGTCGTTGCCGAGTTGGTGGGGTATGGCGGGCAGCCAGCGCAGCGGGCCGACGCCGGCCGAATGGCCGCCGGTGGGGTCGATGCGCCAATCGAGAACAGCGGCGGGGTCCCCGGCGTCGTCGAGCCCGCCCAAGGCTGCGGCTTCCGATAGCGCCTTGGCGGGGTTGTGTCCTGCGCAGGCCAGCAGGGCCAAGTGGTTGCGCAGCACGGGCCAGCCCTCAGCCTGCGTTAGGCGCGGGTACAGGGTGTCGGCAAGGGTCGCGAGCGTGTCGAGTCGAGTTGCGCCGAGATGGTTTTCGGCCGCGGTGCCCAGCGCGTCGTGGTACATGTCGGCGGCCGCAGCGATCCGCCCCAGCGGATCGGCGGCTTGGCGTTGCGCGGTGGTTGCCGATACTTGCGCGCCGTCGCGGGCCAGAATCTTCGACAAGACGTCGACCGCGGTGTAGGGGTGGGTGGCTTTCGGGGCCAGGATGCGGTGCGGATCGTCTTCTGCCGTCGACAGATAGACGTGATTTTCGACGCGGCCGCGGGTGAGCGCGACATAGAGCAGCTGGCGGGTGATGTGCTCAGCTCCGACGACGTGGCAGCTGTACCCGGCGGTCAGTCCCTGGGCGCCGTCGATGGTGGTGGCGTAGCCGAGGGTGACCTCGCTGGTGACATAGTTGGCGGGCAGGGTGATTTCGCGGTCGCTGCCGATATGACGCACCCGCAGGGACCCGTCGGCCCCCACGTTGAGGACTTCGAAGGTGTAGCCGTTGCGGACATAGTCGGTCGCCGACAGCCGCAGCCAGCGCGCGTTGCCGCGGCTGCGGATGATGTCACCCGCAGACGCCGGGAGGTGATCGGCGAGCACGGTTTCGCGGCCCGGACGCCACTGGGGGTCGGCGTGGGCGAGCGCGGTCAGCCGCGCGGTTCGGGCGCGGATGTTGAGTTGGTCGACGATGGCGTTGGTGGGGGCGAGCAGCAGGGTGTCGCGGCCCGCTTGCTGATCGGCCAGCCATGCCGTAAACGCCATATCGGCGGCGGTCTGCTCGGCGCCCACATGCACGCGGCCGTGGTCGATGTAGAAGCCGATGCCCGACGGGTCCCCGGCCCGCAGAGCCAGTGAGGCCGCGCCTTCTTCGGGCGCGGTGAACCGCACCAGCTGGGACAGGGTCAGGGCGTCGGTTTCGGCGGCGATGTCGCGCAGGACCCCGCCTGCGGAGATGGAGGCGATCTGTCCGTCATCACCGACCAGGCGCACGGTGGCACCCTTGGCCAGCGCGTGGCTGATGACCGCGTCCAATTGCAGGGTTCCGGCTTTTCCGGCCTCGTCGACGATAAGCAGGGTGGACGCGTCGACGGCGGAGAACCATTGCGGGATTGCCGATCTGGACGGGTTGTCGGTGAGGTGGATGTACTTGTCGAGGGTGTCGGTCGGGGCGCTCAGGTCGGCGCCGAGATTGATTGCCGCGGCGGCGGTGGGAGCCAGGCCGAGTACGGTGCCGCCGGAGTTGCGCCAGGCGTGGGACAGCGCGGCCATGGCGGTGGTCTTTCCTGCGCCGGCCGGGGCGAGTGCGAGCGCGACGCGGCGGCCGTTGGTGGCCATGTCGGTGACTAGGGCGACTTGGCCAGGGTTGAGGGTTTTGCCGCGGGCTGCGGAGTCTGCCAGCGCGATTTCGACGTCGGCGGCGGTGACGGTGTGGCTTCCGTCGAGGGTGGCGGCGTGCAGGATGCGGCGCTCGGCGGAGAGGATCTCGGCGCTGGTGAACAGGGCGGTTCCCGCGCGCGTGTAGACGCTGGCGCCGTCGCGGCGGCGAAGCGCGGCGGGTTCCCCTATTTCGCCGTCGTCGATGCGCGCCAACGGCAGGGATATTGGCTCGGCGAGTGCGGCCGCGGTGATGCGTTGGGCGAGGGTGTCATCGGCGGCATGCCCGGTGGATCGCACGATGCGCTGCGCTTCGGCGAGCACATGCTGGAGCTGCCAGACTGAGCGCGTCATGGCGACCGTGGCCACGGCCTGGCGCGCGCGGTCCGTGACCCATTGCGGGGTGGCGAGGGCGACTGCGTTGCGCCGCGATATTGACAGGGCTTGGCCGATCATTCGGCTCAGTTCGTGCTGGCCGCCGAGGACTTCGACGGCTTCGGCGCGCCACGTTTGGCGCTGCTCCGCGAGCGAGCGGGGCTCGTGTTTGGCCTCGCGGGATTGCAGGGTGGCCTGCTGGGCCAGTGCGATCGCTTCGACGTTGGTGGGTTCGCGTCCGTGGTCTGCCTGGAATTGCTTGGACAGCTCGGCGGTTCGTGCCTCGATGGCCCGGCGGCGCGAGGACCAGGCAGTGTTGAGTTCGGTGTCGACGCCAATGATTTCGCGGATCGGGCGCTTGCCTCGACCGGGTGGTGTTATCTCGGCGAAGTGCAGTCCGAGGCGCTGGCCAAGGTGCGCTTCCAGGCGGGTGTTGTACAGCTCGGAGACGGCGACCATGACCCGGTGCAGGGGTTGGCCGTCCAGGGCCAGCCAGCGTTGCACACCGTTGGCGTCGATGGTGGCGACCTTGTTGGAGATCGCGACGTGGGTGTGTAGGTCGGGGTCGCCTGCGCGGGAGTCTCGGTGGGTGAATGCGGTGCCGATCAGGCCGGTGGTGTCGACTTGAGCGACCCCGGCTGCCCCGGATCGGGTGAAGGCACCGTGGGCTTCCATGAATGCCAACGCATCTGCGACTGCGGCGTCGTGGCAGTCCTCGATTTCGCGGGCCACATCCAGCGGCGCGACCGCCCACAGCGCGGAGACGGATTTGACGGGGCTGAACGTCACGTCGTACCCGGCGACCGCGGTGGTGCGGGCACGGGTGTTGCGGGCGATGAAGCCCGACAGTTCACGGTCGTCGGCAGGTTGGCGACCGTGTTGGTCGGCGAATCGCTGCCGCGCCAGGGTGGTTCGGATCCGTGCCCGGACGTCGTCGTCGAGGGGGGTATTCCACTTCTGGTGCAGCCTGGTGTTGTGTTCGCGGTAGGCCACGGCCAATGCCCGTTGGAATTCGGTTTCGCCGCTGCGGATGGCGAATCGGCGGCCCAGGTGGGCGGCTTCGATGGCCACGGCCGGTTGGGCTTCACGGCGCAAGGTGTAGTTGGTGATGTCGACAGCGTTGGGGTGTAACCCTTCTCCGAACAGCGCTGCCATTTGTTCTTCGTGGACCTCGGAACCCTCTGGCACAGTCCAGATTTCCTGCCGGGCTTGCTCGGAGACCTCGCGCGCGCCGGTGTCTGATAGGGATGCAAGGCCGGTGCCGACCCAGCGCCCGGCAGATTCGCCTTTGGCGGAGTAATACTCCGACAACGTGTTTCGGCCGCGTTCGGTGCTGTCGGCGGCGGCGACCTGACGAATGAGGTAGAGGTAGCCGTCGCCGGCAGTGAGCTTGTGCAGTGTCGCGGCCACGACTCACCCCCATCAGTTCTGAGGCGAACGCTAGAAACCTGACGGGCGTCAAATCCAACACTAACCCGGGGGTCGTTACCAAACCGTGACCTGAGTGCAAGAGGTGTGTGGTGATTGGTGGGCTCCAAAGGAGGGCGGGACGACCGGGTAGTGATGGGGCGGTTACCGGGGGTGTGTGGGCACGGAGCGGTTGGCACTAGATGGGGTGAATGTGGTGAAGCCAACGGGATATTCGATTGATAGGAATCCGGGTGTCAGAAACAACGGTCGGCACGGTCACCCAGGTTTTGGGGCGGTGCCGGTCTAGCGCCGTGGTGTGTGTCGCGGGTTCGGTCTTCGCGCTGCACACTGCAACAACGCGGGACGTCGAACGCCGACATGAGAATGCGTGGCGGCCGCTCGTCACCGGAGCCCGCCTTGGGCGAGCCCGAGCGGTACTACAGCCGCCCGTGAGGCGCCAGGTGCTGTTGGGTCACCCGAATGTTCGCTGTGGACAAAGCGGCGCTACTGTTAGCGCCGATCGGCCCGGCAGTCGTAGGTTCGCCACCATGCCCCAGATTGAGTCCAAACACGATGTGCGCCGCAAAGTGCGTGACGCGCAGGCCCAGGCGAACCGTGAACGGCTGAAACGAGAATCCGCAAACCGGGAAGACATGGTGGCCTTCCTGGTCGCCGAACAGAAACTCAGCGCGGTCAGCCAGTGGGAAGCAGAACGGCACGCCCAAGCCCGGCTCGAAGCAGAACAACGCCGCGCCGAGCAACGCCTAGAAGGTGCCCGCGCGTTGGCGCGGATGCGTGACCGCGGTGAGACCGTAGCCGACATCGCCCAACTCGGCGGCCGCAGCGTGAAACTCGTCCGCAAGTACCTCAAAGAACTTCAGAGCGCCGCGACCGTATCGGGCACCACGTCGGGGAATGATTCGCGAGCACTAGGTTCCGACGGTACGCCCGTTGCGTCGGACGCTTCGCAGGCACCAGGCGGCGGCGGCGAAGACACGCCGGTTGAAGTCGAATCGTCCACGGCCGCAGCTCGTGTCGGAGCTCATCCGTAGCGTCGGGTCACGTGACAGTTTTCGGGGGCGTGGGGCGGGCACCGGTGGTCGCCCTGTGGGTTGATCCGAAGGTGCACGCTGCCGAGATCGCCCAGGTTCGCAGCAAGATCGTGGCCGGACCGACCGACGGGGATTGCAGCATCTGGATTGGCAGCATCGGAGCCGACGGTTACGAGCCGATTCTTCATCACCCGTGTCGGCGTGGGATTCTGCCCGCGGCCCAACCGGTATGCGCTGGCGCTGGCCACCGGATCCGCCCTGGGTGCCGACGAGTTCGTGCTGCATGAATGCGACAACCCCCTGTGCGTCAAAGTGAGTGGGCCTTGGGCGCCGTGTGAGCACGTGGTCGCTGGTACACAGTTCGACAACATGCGGCGCATAGCGCGGCCCGGCGCGGCGGCGGTCGCCCTACGATTCGCGGGCTGGGGAGCGAGGCGCGCTAGTGGTTCCGCTGAGAATTACAGCAGTGTAAGTTAGGGGGCTGGTTCTCGGCGAGGGGAAGTGCCGAGCCTCCGTGGTTGTGTCTGTCGTTGGGGGCTACGGTGTCTCGTCGATCGCCGTTTGTGATCCTGTTGTTCGATGCGGACCGGGCGATGCTGGAGAACGTGCCCGCGCCTATGCGCTGCAGCATGCGGATGTGGTGGCGCGCCAACATCGTTCTGCTGGCCGCAGACGGCGTGCCGGATGCGGTGATCGCCGAGCGGGTGGATGTTCATGTCGACGTGGTGAGTCGGTGGCGCAAGCGGTTTCATAGGGACTGGCCGGGTCGGTTGACCGCAAGCGCTCGGGCCGGCCGCGGTCGTTCGGGCGGAGGTGGTGGCCGAGGTGAAGGCGATGGCCTATCACCCGCCAGGCGAGCGGGCGGGTGCCGCTGTCGCGATGGAATTCGGCGGAACTGGCCGCCCAGGCGGTCACCGAGGGCCTGGTGGAGTCGGTCGTCATTTGTCGGTGACAAATGGCGCCCGGTGCAGATACGCCGTCGACGTCACCTGATCCAGCAGGAACGCGGCTGCGTTGGCGCGGGACAGCCGCAGGCCACCTCGGTGACCGACTTGGCGCGCGTTGACCCCGTCGGTGCGCGGCCCATTGGTGAGGAACGGCAGTCTGACGATGGTCCAATCCAGGCCCGATTCGCGAACGACGCCGCCGATCGTGACGATCGCCTCATAGGCAGCCGGCTGGAAACATTTGATGAGTGCGACGAGCAGATGGATCTTCCAGTCCTTGCCGTCGGCGGGATCGTGGATGCTGGGTGTGCCCACAGCGACGAGCCGTTGCACGCTCTGCTCGTGCATGGCCGCGACGATATTGCGGGTTCCGGTGATGAGCGGTGGTATGTCGGCAGTATTGGTGCCGGGTCCGAGCAGACTCACGACTGCGTCGCTATCTAAGATTGCGCGAGAGATTCCTGCCGCGTCGTCGAGGGTGCCCAATACCATGGAAAGTCGCTGATGCTGTGGTAATTGCGACGGCGCTCTGGCGAACGCCACAACCTCATGGTCCTGATGAAGCGCCTGATCGACGAACAGCAGGCCCGTCGGCCCGGTGCCGCCAAAAACGGTCAATCGCAAGGGGACTCCTCGATGTAGTTGATCAACGATATCCGAACGGAAGCACACGTAGGGATTTGAAGATGATTTGTTTCATGACTTCGTTGGCGGCGGCTTGATGCGTTGTGGTCCGGGCGGCCTCATACATGCGGGCGATCAGGTACTCGCGCATGTAGCCGTGGCCGGCGTGCAAAAGCACGCGGCGGTCGATCGCCGAACACTGCTGGTTGGTCAAATGGCTATGCCGAATGCAAGATCACCGGCATAGCTCTCGTCTGTCTCCTCTGGAGTATGGGTCAGACAGGCGGCCGACTCACCCGAAGGCCGCATCTCCAGTGCGAGCAGTGAGTAATAGCCCACCAATGTCGTGAGGCTCGACTAGTCTCGCCGAGCCCAGTGTCTCAGCTGCGGCATCGTAGTCAGCCTGCGACAGATCGACGGTTCGGACTGGCGTCCACATCGTAGCCAGGGCCGCTGTTTCCTCGGCGTCCGCCAGCGGTACCGATTAGCGGTGCCATGCTCGGCCCGGATTGATATCGACCGCGGTAGGTCTCGACCGGTAGTTGCGCAGACCCGCGGCCTTGGGCGCACTGTCGGGAGATGAGCGAAAGCTCGGCGCGCAACGCGTGGACGTCTTCGAACACGGCAGGTGAAGCGGACACCGGCACTCGTGGGCGCGGGCGAGCTACTTCCCGTCGAGAGAGGGGTTGTATTCGGTACGGACCGACTCCATCTGATTGAGCCGGCGTTCCAGCAGAGTCATCTCCGCGTCGATCTGGGTGGGACCGCCGCTATTGGCCGGTACCGCAACGAGTCGCCGCCCTGGTGCAGCGGATCTCCTCGACTAGGACTAGAGGCGCTCGCGCGCATCATCTTTCGTGTGCCGGTCCTGGTCCAGTCCGAAACGGGCAGCTGCTCGATCGGCTCCGCGTCACCGGCCACGCCGATCACGTATCCGACACGCAGCGGTCACAGGGATCTCGCGACGATCTCCTTCATGACTTCGTTGGCGCCGGCGTAGATGCGTTGGACGCGGGCATCTTCGTACATTCGGGCAATCAGGTACTCGCGCATGTATCCGTAGCCGCCGTGCAATTGGACACACCGATCGATCACCGCGCACTGCTGGTCGGTCAGCCAGTACTTCGCCATCGCCGCTTCCGTGGTGTCGAGATCCCCGCGGAGATGGGCTTGGATGCAATGGTCGAGAAACACCCTGCAGGTTCTGGTGATGGTGGTGCACTCGGCGAGTTCGAACGCGGTGTTCTGGAACTCGAACAGGCTGTGGCCGAATGCCTGTCGCGATTTGGTGTAAGCGATGGTCTCTTCGACGGCCCGCGTCATACCGCCGACCGCCTGGGCCCCGATGATCAAGCGCTCTTGGGGAAGCTGAGCCATGAGCTGACCGAAACCTCGCCCCTCGCACTCACCCAGGAGATTCGACACCGGTACGCGCACGTCTGTGAACGACAATTCCGCAGTGTCCGCCGCGTGTTGGCCGACCTTGTCCAACACTCTGCCGACCGCGAAGCCTGGCGTATCGCGCAGATCGACGATCAACAACGACACCCCTCGCGCGCCAGCCTTCGGGTCCGTCTTGACCGCCAGCAGGATCATGTCGGCGGAACCGCCGTTGGTGATGAAGGTCTTCGAGCCGTTGACGATGTACTCATCGCCACTGCGGATCGCGGTGGTGCGAATGGCTTTGAGGTCAGACCCGGCGCCCGGCTCGGTCATCCCGAGTGCGGTCAGAACCTCTCCGGTCGCCATTGCGGGCAGCCACTTCTGCTTCTGCTGCTCCGTGCCGTACTGCAACAGGTAGTGCGGAACGATTCCGCTGTGGATCGAAATGCCGAAGGCGAGATCCCCGGCGTAGCCCTGCGCCTCGAATATGGCCAGATCGTGGGCAAAGGTGCCGCCCCCGCCGCCATACTTCTCGGGAATCGAGCACAACAACAGACCGAGCTTGCCCGCCTCGACCCAGACGGAACGATCGATGCGACGTTGGCTGTCCCACCGTTCGGCGTGCGCCATCACCTCACGCTCGAAGAAACCCGCCGCGAGTTCCGACAACGCACTGATTTCATCGTCATGCCACGACGGAATCCCATTGCTGGCCACGGTCTTTCCTCCTGCATTGGATCAGCGACCGACATCGAATATGCGCATCTGCAGCGCCAGCAGCGAGTAGTAGCCGACCAACGTGGACAGCTCGAAGAGTTTGGCCGGGCCCAGTACGGCTGCGGCGGAGTCATACTCGTCTTGCGCGAGGTCGGCGTTTCGAACCAACGTCCGTGTCGCAACCAGGACCGCGGTTTCCTCGTCGTCGGGCAGACGCACCGGTTTGTCGTCGCGCGTCGCCGCCATTTCGGCGGCACTCAGACCCACGCCCTCTCCGATCACGGAGTGCGCGTCCAGCTCGAACTGACAGCGCCACGCGGCGGCGACGGCGAGAATTGCCAACTCCCTGCTCCGCGGACTCAACTCGCCGCGGTACCGGACGGCGGTGCCGAGCTGCTGTAACGCCATGCCCAGATCGGGATTGAGCAGCATCGCGTTGAACGGGCCGGCCAGGTGTCCGTCGTCGTCGACGAGTGGGAGCGCTGCGACGGCACCGTCTTTGCGGTCGCCGACGATCGCCGCGTACAGCCGTTGTTGCGATTCGTCGAGGTCGTCGGGGCGAAGCCGAGGGATGCGACTCATCCTCAGGTGGACAGCTCAGTGCCGACGATGCCGACGAACGAGACAGACTCACCCGGTCCGCCACCGAGGTTGTGCGTCAGACCCAGCGTGCGACCCGCTGAGACGGTGACGACGGTGCGCTCCGGCGGGGCCTCGCCGCGTAGTTGAAGCCAGCATTCGAACATCATCCGCAGCCCCGACGCTCCGATCGGGTGCCCGAACGCCTTGAGGCCGCCATCAGGATTGACCGGCAGCCTGCCGTCAAGTGCGAAGGTGCCGGCGATGACTTCCTTCCAGCCGCAACCCCGTTCGGCGAATCCTAGGTCCTCCATGAGGATCAGCTCGGTCGGGGTGAAGCAGTCGTGCACTTCGGCCAGCGCCAGTTCGCCGGCCGGATCGGTGATACCGGCCTCGGCGTAGGCCTGTCGCGCGCTGCTGACGACTTCAGGAAAGGTGGTGAAGTCGTAGCCGTCGTCGATGTATCCGGCGGCCGACCCCGCGGCCAATGCGAGTGCCTTCACATACAGCGGCGAGCTGGTGTAGCGGTGCGCGTCCTCGGCGGGGACGACGATCGCAGCGGCAGCCCCGTCGGAGACCCCCGAGCAGTCGAAGACACCCAGCTGGCCGGCAATGCGCGGGGAGGCCTGGACGGTCTCGAGGCTTACTTCTTTGCGGAACTGGGCGCGCGGGTTGCGGGCGCCGTTGTAGTGGTTCTTTACCGCGATCCGACTGAAAACTTCCTTGAGCTGGTCGTGATCGACGCCGTACTTGTTCGCATACGCCGGGGCCAGCAAGCTGAAATTGGCGGGCGCGGTCGTCTCGGGTTGGGTGCCGTCCGACGGTGGGGGATAGCCCACCAGTCCCGAAAAGCCGGAATCCTTGAGCTTTTCCACACCGACCGCCATGGCGATGTCATAGGCGCCGCTCGCCACCGCGTAACACGCGCCCCGCAACGCCTCAGAACCCGTGGCGCACATGTTCTCCACCCGCGTGACCGGTTTGTCGCCGGTGCGCAGGGCTCGACTGAGTGTCAGGCCCGAGGTACCCGAACCCGCGGTTCCCACCCAGAAGGCATCGACTTGTTCCAGCGACAGCGACGCCGAGGCCAGTGCTTCGGTGCTGGCATCGATGATGAGGTCGTCGGTCGAGGAATCCCAGTGCTCGCCGAACGAGGTGCAACCCATTCCGATGATCGCGACTTTGTCCCGAATTCCCTTGGCGGCCAGCTCAATCACCTCGCGCTTTTCGTGGTTTCCCCTGGTCTTGGTCGTCGCCGCGACGTACCGGGCGCGCCTTCCAGAAGTAGTTGTGGATGCCGTCTGCGGTGAGTACCTTGCGAAAGGTCATCTCCACCCGATCGCCGACCGCCACGGTGCTGGGGTCGACGTCGGTCAACTGGCAGCGGAACCGTCCGCCCCCGTCGAAGTCGATGACTGCCAGCACGGCCGGCGGTTGCGGAGTGAACACGAGGTGATCCACGGTCAGCGTCCTGACCCGGCCGTCGGCCTCGGACATCGGCGCAGGGATCATCCGATCAATGGCGTGGCAGTTCGCGCAAGCCCGCGACGGCGGCAGATGAAGGGTGTCGCACTCGATGCAGCGGCTACCGACGAAACCGAACTTGTAGTCCGCACGGCGATGCGAGGGCGGCGCGGCGGGCGGGGCGGGATCCGGGCGTCGTGGCGGCTCGCGGCGAAGCATGTCGCGCCAGGTCAGGAATGTGGTGTAGGGCAGTGCGCCGCTGCCGAGGGCGATCTGATCGCTCACCGACAGTGACGGTCGGTGGTCGCGCAGTGCTTCGGTGGTCCGCAAGATCATCGCGGTCGCGCCATCGGCCAGCGTGACGAGCGCGATGGTGGTGCCCGGCGTCGCACGATCGAGCGTGTCGGCGAGCAGGATTCCCGGCTGCGCTGTGCCAGTGTTGCCCACAGTCGCGCTCAGGTTGTCGACCACGGCGTCAGCCTTGGCGCCGGAGCGTGCGGCGAACTGCCGGGTGGCCCGGCCGGAGAGCCCCGCGACGACGAGACGATCGATGCCCTCGGCGGTGAGCCCGGCCTTCTTCAGGGCATCGGCGAAGGCGGCTTGGGCGTGCGGTCCGTAGGCGTGCTCGCTGAACCGCTCCTCCCATACATGCGAACTCTGCTCGTCTGCTCCGCGCCAGCGGTCGAGGAATTCTGCGGTACTTGACGCAACCGCGAGGACATCGGCGAGCGCAGGTCCGTCGTCCGGCCCGCCGAACAGCAGGGCTGCCGAGCCGTCACCGCCCTCGGTTTCGTCAGAGCTGCCGGGTAGTCCGGTCCGGATATCGGAAAGCACAACGAGGGTCGGTTGGGCCGAATCCAGTGCCGCGACCACCGCGCCCACACCGGAGCGCACCGAGCCGGCCATGTCCACGGCCAGCGCGGAGACGTCGAGTCCGAGTGCGGCGTGAATGACGTCCGCGTTGGTTTTGTCCCGGTAGGGGGGGGCCGCGGTGGCGAAGTACACGCGCTGCGGTTTCACCGGGCCGGCGAGTCCGCGCGCGGCGTCGCGCAGCGCGATGCGAGCGGACTCGACGCCCATGGAGGTGGTGTCTTCGTCATACGACGCGACGGTGCGCTGCCCGCGTCCGCCGGGGTCGCCGAGGGCAGCGCCGATGTCGGCGCGAGCAAGACGGTGATAAGGCACGTAGGCGCCGTAGCTCAGGAGATGAGCGGTGGTTGGGTGCTGCGGGATGTCGGTCATAGGCCGGCGCGCTGGACCAGGAGTTCGCGGTGGTAGGCGGGATCGCCCAGCAGGAGCTCGGTTGATTTGGCCCGACGGAAGTACAGGTGCGCGGGATGCTCCCAGGTGAAGCCGATTCCCCCGTGGATCTGGATGTTCTCGGCGGCTGCATGGGCGTACGCCTCGGTGCAGTAGGCCTTGGCCATGGCCGCCGCGGCCGGCAGCTCGGCAGTGTTGCCGGCGGCTGCCCACATCGCGTAATACGCCGCGGAACGGGCTGACTCCACCTCCAATAGCAGATCGGCGCATTTGTGTTTGATGGCCTGGAAGGACCCGATCGGTCGGCCGAACTGCTCGCGGACCTTCGCATACTCGACGGCCATGTCCAGGCACCGCGCAGCCCCGCCAACTGCTTCGGCGGCCAACGCGATTGCCGCAAGGTCCAGCACGGCGGGCACGACTATAGACGCCTCGTCGTCGGCGCCCACCAGCCGCGCCGGCACGTCCGAGAAGGTGATGCGAGCCTGTTTGCGCGTCAGGTCCAGCGTCTGCATCGGCACCCGCAGCAGACCCGCGGCCGCGCCGTCCACGGCGAATATCGACACCCCGTTGGCAGTCCGGGCGGTCACCAAGAGCAGGTCTGCGGTGTGCCCGTCGAGCACGAACACTTTCTCGCCGTTGAGCGTCCAGCCGCCGCCGCTCGACTCGGAGGCCGTTGTCGAGACACCGGCGACGTCCCACCGTCCGTCGGCCTCGGTGTAGGCCAATGTGCCGGTCTTCTCACCGGAAGCCAGGGCCGGCAGCAGTTCCTTCTTGGCCTGGTCATCACTGCTCAACAGCAGTGTGTTGGCCGCGAGGACGACGGTTGACAGGAATGGCGCGCACAACAGCGCGCGGCCCATCTCTTCGAGTACGACACCCAGTTCGACGAAGGTGTAGCCCGCACCACCGTATTCCTCCGGGATGGCCAGCTGTTGCAGCCCGAGTTCGCTGCCCATCTTGGTCCAGACGGCCGGGTCGAAACCCCGCACGGTTTCCATCAGGGTGCGGACGGTGGCCTCCGGAGACATCGTTTCGAGAAACGAACGCATCATCCGGCCCAATTCGACCTGTTCCGGAGTGAACGACAGCATCATGTGAAACCTCTCGAGGCGGGTGCGTGTGGCGGGCGAACTGGGGTTTGGCCAGGTAGCGGGCTATTCGGTGAGCCGCAGGGCCTGCTTGGGACACGACGACACCGCGCTCTCAAGCGCGGAGAGTTCGGTCGAATCCACCTCGTCCTCGTGGACGGTGAGTTGATCGTCGTCGCCCACGGTGAAGACGTTCGGTGCAGCGGCCTCGCAGAGAGCGTTACTTTCGCACAGATCCCAGTTGACGATCACACGCACAGGGCAATCTTCCTTTCAAGACTCAGCCGGCCGATAATTAGTCATAAGGATAATAATAGCAACGGGCCTCAGCGGGCAATCCCGGAATCGCGCCAATCCGGTGTCGGGCGCGAAAGGAGACGTGATTAACCCCCGTTGAGCTGCATCGGGGCACCCCGGCCGCTCACACCGAGGAACTCCAACCGCGGCGGCACGGGGGAGACCCTCGGTCAGGCCACCCTATCGTCGCCAATCGGGGCCAGCCTCCTCGCGCCGCGTGGCCGTAAGGCCCCAAATTCGAACATTTATGCAGCTGACGTGGCTTTATCGGGGTGGCGGGAGGTGTGTCTGCGGGTGCGAGCTTGGTTGCGGGAGGCTCAGCAGCTAAAGTATTAGTCGTCACAATAATTTTTCCCAGCTGGGAGCGGGCACACCTTCGGGCTGTGCGAGTGGATCAGGAGGGTCGCAGGTGGGGCTGCTGGCGGGCAAGGTTGCCATCGTTACCGGGGCGGGGCGCGGGATTGGGCGCGGTGAGGCGCTGGCGCTGGCACGCGAAGGTGCCGCGGTCGTCGTCAACGACGTGGGCTCGGCCTCCGATGGCGACGGGGCCGACACGCGGCCGGCGCAACAGGTGGTCGACGAGATCGTCGCCGGCGGCGGGCTCGCGGTTGCCAACTTCGACAGCGTCGACGACTTCGATTTGTCCGCGAACCTGATACGACAGGCTGTTGAGGAGTTCGGCCGCCTCGATATCCTGGTCAACAACGCCGGCATCCTGCGCGACAAGATGATCTACAACCTCGCGCCCGAGGACTTCGATGCTGTTGTCTCCGTCCATCTTCGCGGTCACTTCTGCACCACCAGGCATGCGTGCGCGTATTGGCGGGATGAGCACAAGGCGGGTAGGCCGGTGGCCGGCCGAATCGTGAACACCTCGTCGGCCTCGGGGGTCTTCGGA
This sequence comes from Mycobacterium pinniadriaticum, assembly GCF_026242045.1. Classification (GTDB taxonomy): domain Bacteria; phylum Actinomycetota; class Actinomycetes; order Mycobacteriales; family Mycobacteriaceae; genus Mycobacterium; species Mycobacterium pinniadriaticum. Next base: position 86,505 of record NZ_JAPJDO010000012.1, on the reverse strand, counting down.
ATGGTCGGCCAGACCAGTTATGCCGCGGCAAAGGCGGGTATCGCCGCCATGACGCAGGTGACTTCGATGGAGATGGCCCGCTATGGCGTCACCGTCAACGCGGTGTGCCCGACCGCACGGACGCGGCTGACGGAATCCGGCGGACGGATGGGTCAGACGGAGGCTCCCACGGGTTGGCATCTGATGCACCCGGACAATGTCGGACCCTTCGTCGCCTTTCTGGCCTGCGATGCCGCCTCGGATATCACCGGCCAGGTGTTCGGGGTTTTCGGTGGTGTGGTGCAGCGCTACAACGGCTGGGCGCCCGCGGAGGTATTGCAGCGGCCCGACGCGGGTCCGTGGGATGTCGCGGAGCTGCTGGCCCGCAAAGGCGAACTCTTCGCCACTGCGGGAACGTCTTTCGCGTCCCCGATGGCCCAGGTTGCTGCGCTGATCGACCGCGCCGAAGCCGCGCTGGAAGGAAACGAGACCACGGCGCCGAGCGACGCTCCGGTTCGGGTACGCGCCTGATGGCGGGCAGTGTGAAAACCAGCACCCGGCCGAGTCGAAGTGCGGGGACGGAGCCCTCGGCGAGCTACATCTCAGCGGAGATGCAGGCCTGTGTCGGGCAAGACCTCGACCGACGGGTCTCCTACCCGATCACGTCCTCCGACATCCGGCGGTGGGCGGTGGCCGTCTACTACCCAGAGCTGCCGCCGCAACGGTTCTGGGGTGGAGCCGATGTCGGCTCAGCCGATCTGGCCGCACCGGAGGATTTCAACCCGTTCGCGTGGTTGGTTGCCGAACCGGCCGGACCTCCCCCGAGCCTGCGGGATCCCGAGGAGGTGCTGGGGATTGCCTCGCCCGATGCTCCAGTGCGGCTGCGTGGCGGGATGTCGGTGGACTACGGCGTGCCGATGCGGGCCGGCGACGTCATCACGTCGGTGCGCCGATTGGGCGGGTATGTCGAACGTGCGGGACGTCGGGGCCCGATGTTGTTGACCACCATCGTCGACACCTGGACCAATCAGTGCGACGAACTGGTGAAAAGTTTTGAGTTCACGTTCCTCCGCTTCGCCGAGGTGGCGCAGTCGACGACCGCGCCCGCTAAGGCGGCGGCTCTCTCCGACAGGGACGATCGCCGCCAGGACGAATCGCCGGCGGACACCGCCGGGGCGGGCATATCGGTACCCGGCCTGGACGTCCCACCGGTCGGTGCCGAGATCCCGTCCTTCATCCGAAAAACGGGTCCGGCCAACTGGAATCGGTTCGCCGCGGTCAACGACGAGTTCGTGGCCATCCATATGGATGACGAGGCGGGTCGGAAGGCTGGGGCGACGGGCGCATTCGGTATGGGCAATCTGCAGTGGGCGTACCTGCATAACGTGCTTCGGGACTGGCTAGGGGAATCCGGACGGATCGTGTCGGCGTCATGCCAGTTCCGCGGACTGAATCTGAAGGACCAGACGCTCAGCGCGCACGGTCGGGTGGCCGGCTTCAGGGCCGAAGGCGGGCAGACCCTGGTCGACCTGGACCTGTGGACCGACATCGAGGACGGGCTCACCCTAGCTAAGGGCACGGCGACGGTTGCCCTGTGCGGCACACCGGTCGGGGCGTGAGAAATGCGATATTCCGTTGCGCTGCCGAACGACCGGGTCGATCAACCCGATGACTTTTTGACTGCCGCGGCGGTAGCCGATATCGCCAGCTCGGTCGAAGATGCGGGGTTCGATGCGTGCTTTGTCACCGACCATCCGTTCGGCAGCGACCGGTGGCTGGCCGCTGGTGGCCACCACGCACTCGATCCATTGGTGGAATTGTCTTTCGCCGCAGCCGCGACGACGAGGTTGGGCCTGCACACCAACATCTATGTGTTGCCCTATCGCAACCCGTTCCTGGCCGCGAAGTCCGTCCTGAGCCTCGACGTGCTGGCCGGGGGCCGGGTGATACTCGGCGTCGGCGCGGGTTACGTCGGCTCGGAGTTCGACGCGCTCGGAGTCGATTTCGACGAGCGCAACGATCTGCTCGAGGAGGGGATCGAGGCGATGAAGCTGGCTTGGACGCAGGATTGTGTGGTCCTGCAGGGCCGTCACTTCCGCGCCCGCGGCAACACCATGTTGCCAAGGCCGTCGAGCCGACCTCACCCGCCGGTGTGGATGGGCGGCAACAGCAAGCGCGCTATCACCCGCGCGGCGCGGTCCTGCCAGGGATGGTCGCCCCTGCCCACCACCGCCAACCGGGCGCCGCGGACCGCGTCGGTGTCCAACTTGGAAGAACTAAGACAGCGAATAGCGCTGTTGCACAAGGAGGTGGAAGCCATCGGCCGCACAGAGCCGTTGGACATCTGTCTCAGCCTGCTTCAACCCTCGCCGGGATCGGCCGACTACGAACCGCAGCACACCCGGGCATACATTCGCGCGCTCGAGGATGTCGGGGTGACATGGGTCGGCGTCCGGCCGGTCGCCGGTAGATCCCGCAAGTCATATCTGGACCAGGCACGGCGATTTGCCGACGACGTCATGGCGGCGCTCCGGTGAACGCCAGGACAGAAAGGGACCGTTCATGACGAATTCCGACCGTGAGATCTTCACCCCCGAGCAGGTGGCGAAGATGCGCGCCGGCCTGGATTCCTTCCGGACGGGGCCGGGCTACGAGCCGGGCAAGTGGAAGGTCAGTGACGCCAACCGTCGCGTCGACGTCGTGGGGAAGCGGCCCACGAGCGTGCGGATGCGCGACCTCACCCTGCGCGTGACAGAGCAGATGAGCGATGTCTCATTGAGCCACCAGCAGCGGCTGACCCTGCTGAAAGCTCTTGTCCGGGCGGGTGTCTCGTCGCTGGAGACGTCGTCATTCGGCCGCGGGCACACCGTCGAGGAGATGCGCGAGGAGGTCGAGACCGCCAAGGCGATCAATCCCGATTGCGAGCTCGTCTACACGGGAGCGGCGACTGCCGAGCACATGCGTATCGCCGCCGAAGCCGGCTACGACGTGGTGCGCGTGCTGTCCGGTGTCTACCTGGGCGACGCGCTGCCGTCGTATGCCGGCGCCGTGTATCACCGGGCATGGCAGGGCCGTGAGTGGGACGGGCTGCGGTTCCCGGCCAGCCCCGCCGAAGTCACCGAGCGCGCCCAGCGGCTCATCGAGCTCGGCACATCGCACGGTGTCAAGGTCGGCGGCAGCATCCTGTTGCTGTCGTATGCCACCGACGAGGACATCGCCCAATACAGCCGGGGTATCGCCGAAGCCGGCGCCTACGACGTCCAGATCGGCGACCACGCGTCGGGCACGGCGCCGCAGGCGTGGGCCCATTTCGTCCGCCTGAGCCTGGAGGCCGCCCCGCACCTGCAGGTCGCGGCTCATACCCACGACATGTTCGGCCTGGCTACGGCCGCCTCGGTGGCGGCTGGACTGGCCGGGGCGTCGATCCTGGAGGCCTCGGTCAACGGTTTCACCGAGGGCCCGGCACAGGGCGACCTGGCCCACATCGCCGGCTCGATGGAGATGCTGTACGGCGTCCGCACCGGTATCGATCTGGCCCAGCTGACTCCGCTGTCTCGCCTCGCCGAGGAACTGATCGGTCAGCGCAGACCCGGAGACTGGGGTCTGACGGGCACCGCCATCTTCGACTACGGCAACGACGGCGACGAGTACGCACAGGAGATCAAGGTCGATCCGCTCATCCACATGGGCGTGACCCCCGAGGCGGTGGGCAACCACCGGGTGCTGCGCATCGGGCGAACCACCGGTCCGTGGACTATGTGGGACAAACTCGACGAGCTGGGCATCGAGGCGCGCCGTGACGAGATCCCGCTGGTGCTTGCGGCGTGCAGGGAAGACATGGCCCGCCTAGGACGCGGACTCGACGATGTCGAAATCCGGGTGACCGCGCAGCGGGTGCTCGATGAGGCCCGCGTAGGTGTGGGCTCATGAGTGCAGCGGAAAAAGCTACAGCGCCGACGGCCGCCCTGAGCGGCGTCAGGGTCGTCGACTTCAGCCGGATCCTGGCCGGGCCGTTTGCCGCTCAGATCCTGGGCGACCTTGGCGCAGAGGTGATCAAGGTGGAGTCGCCCGGAGGCGATGAGAGCCGAGCCTACGGTGGTGCCGGTGGTGGCGTCCGGCCGGTCTTCGCGTCCTACAACCGGAACAAGAAGAGCGTCGTCGTCGACCTGAAAACCGATGAGGGTCGCGAGATCGCCCATCGGTTGGTGCGGTCCTCGGACGTGTTGATCCACAACTACCGGGTTGGCGTGGCCGACAAGCTCGGACTCGGATACGACGAGCTGAAGGTGATCAATCCCGGTCTGATCTATTGCGAGATAACCGGTTTCGGCAGCCAGGGACCACTGAAGAGCAAAGCGGCAGTCGATCTCATCGCACAGGCGTACAGCGGCTTGCTCAGCTTCACCGGTGAGCCGGGCCGCGACCCCGTGCGCGTCCCGGTGTCGATCAGCGATCTGACCGCCGGCGTGTATGCGGCGCTGGGCATCCTGGCCGCACTTCTGTGGCGGGAGCGCGGTGGCGCCGGCCAGAAGATCGAGACGTCGCTGTTGGAAAGCATGCTCAGCCTGATCAGCGTCAACCTGACGCAGGCCATCATGACCGGGATCCCGCCAAAGCCCATGGGTACCGGAAACGGCATGGGCCAGCCGAACCAGGTGTTCCGCGCTTCCGACGGGTTGGTGGCGGTGGCGGCCGCAAACGATCGGATGTGGACGCGATTCTGCCGGGCGCTCAAGGCCGAGGAACTCGCCGGCGACGAAAGGTTCGCCGTATTGGCGAGCCGATACGAGAACCGCGGTGAGCTGACCGGCGAGGTCGGCTCACGGATGAGGTCCTTCACCGTCGCCGACATCGTGGCCCGTTGCGATGAGGAAGGTGTGGTGTGTGCGCCGGTTCTGCGCCTGGACCAGGTGGCCCAGGACGAGCAGGTGCGCACGTTGAAATCGATTGTGAATGTGCGCTATGCCGGTCATGACGTTCCGGTTGTCGACAGCCCGCTTCACCTGTCGGCCACCGATCCTGACGTGACCGCCGATCCGCCCGCCCTCGGCGAGCATACCGCCGAGATCCTCGACGGTTTGGGCTACGACGAGGCCCAGGTCGCCCAGCTGCGCACCGCAGGGGTCGTCGCATGAGTGCCCAAACCGATGGCCAGTCCGCCGCGTTACCCACCGACGTGGGTGAATTTCAGTCCAGGGCACGGCAGTTCATCGAGTCGACCCTGCCCACCCTGCTGCCGATTCCCGACACTGCACCCGATCATCGCGAGCGTGTCTCGCTGTTCACCAGCCGGGCGGCGGAGCTGGCCGCGGTCCCGACCGCGCGGCAGTGGCGGGCGGCCAAGTTCGACGCGGGCTTCGGCTGGCTTACCGGGCCACGCGAGTACGGCGGCGCCGGCCTGCCCGAGGAATACGAGCATCACTACCTTGACGTGGAGCTTGATTATGAAGTGCCACCGGAGGATTGCTTCTCGACTGGTCTCGAAGGCCTGGGTCAGACGATCCTTTCGCACGGCTCCGACGATCTCAAGGAACTGCTGCTGCGAAAGATCTTCCGCGGCGACCTGATCACCTGCTTGTTGTTCAGCGAGCCCGGTGCAGGCTCCGATCTGGGGTCGGTGCGAACCAGGGCGGTCCACGACGGCGACGTCTGGGTGGTGAATGGCCAGAAAGTGTGGTCGTCGCGGACCCACTACGCCGACGTCGGCTTGCTCTTGGCGCGCACCGGCACCGAGGGCGAACGCCATCGCGGTATCACCACGTTCCTGGTCGACATCGCCAGCCCCGGGCTCCAGGTACGGCCGTTGGTCGAGATGACCGGCGACGCCGGCTTCAACGAGGTGTTCTTCGACGGGGTTCGGATCCCCGATGACCGTCGGCTCGGCGAGGTCGGCGCGGGGTGGTCCATCTATCTGGCGATCATGGCCGCCAGCCGAGATGCGCTGGCGCGCAGTCGCCGACGCGGGCGCCGGGGCGGGCTGGCGTCCGTCGGCTCCGCCGAGCGTGTGGCGGGAGTGTTGCGCCGGGTCGGTAAGACCGACGACCCCAAGCTTCGCCAGGACTGGGCCCGGCTGTACACGGCCTACAAACTCAACGAGTTGACCAGTGAACGGCTCGCCGGGCAGTGGTCGGAGCCGAGAATCGGGGCGGCGCGGGCGATGGGCAAGCTCGCGCTTTCCAATGCCATGTCCGCCGCCGCTGACCTCGTCGCGCGAACGCTCGGCCCGCGCATATTGGCCGACACCGGTGAGGTCGACTCGTTCGACTGGCTGCCGTATCTGCTGGAGACCCCGGCGTTCCACATCGGCGGCGGTACCGACCAGATCATGCGGAATCTCGTCGCCGAGCGGGGCCTCGGGCTTCCGCGGTGACGAGCCACGCCATTTGCTGCATACGACAAGCCATTTGCTCCACACGAAAGGACATCTGAAATGACGGCAACGCTGGATACCACGCAGGCCGACTACGCCGAATTGGTCGAGGGAATCAACTCCTTCGTCAAGCGGAAAGTGGTTCCCCTCGAGGAGGCCAACCGCGAGTTGCTGGAGAACTCGCGGCTGACGTTCGCCGAGCACGGCGGCTACAGCGAGCCCGTGCTCGACCTGATGCGTGAAGTGCGCATGGCTTCCGCAGAAGCCGGCTACTACGCCATGTTCGCACCGGAATCGGTCGGTGGTGAGGGCATGGGGTCGTTGGCCTTGTTCAGCGTCTGGGAGGGCCTCAGCCACGCGGCCGGCCCCGGACGTCTGCTGCCCGATCAGGTGATCGGGCATTGGACCAGCGGCCCGAGCTTCCTGCTCGGCGAGGTTCACCCGTCGCTTCGTGACGACGTGGTCGCAGACGTGATGAGCGGGGCGGCAACGGTGTGCTTCGGCATGTCGGAACCCGACGCCGGCTCCGACGCCTGGGCCATGTCGACGAAAGCTGTTCGGGATGGCGACAGTTGGGTGCTCAACGGCACCAAGCAGTGGACATCGAACTCCAAGCACGCCAAGTACGCCTTCGTATGGGCCGTCACCGACGAGGACATGAAGCGTGAGCGCAAGGGCGGGATCACCTTGTTCCTGGTGCCGACTGACACCCCCGGGTTCGCGGTCGACAGCGTCCTGCGTCTGTTCGAACACGTGGGTGGCAACGAGGGAATCCTCTCGCTGAACAATGTGCGCATCCCCGACACGCACGTGATGGGCACGTTGCACCAGGGCTTCTCGTTGGCCTTGAGGGGTGTTTCGGACGGCCGCATGTACAACGCCGGGCATTGTGTCGGGATGGCGAGATGGGCGCTGGAAGAGGCGACCAGCTACACGAAGGTCCGCACGGCCTTCGGCAAGCCGATCGCCGACTATCAGGGTGTCTCGTTCCAGTTGGCGGAAAGTGCCATGGACATCTACGCATCCAAGTCGATGTCGGTGGATTGCGCCCGGCGCCTCGACGCGGGGGAGCGTGCACTCAAGGAACTCAATATCGTCAAGGCGTACACCACCGAGGCGTGCTTCCGGGTGTTCGACCGCTGTATGCAGGTCTGCGGCGCAATGGGACTGACCAACGAGATGCGTTTCGTGGCCGGTTGGCATTTCGCCCGGATGGTGCGGGTGGCCGACGGCACCGACGAGGTCATGCGCCGAAACATTGCGAACAGCCTGCGCAAGGGAGACGTGTCGTTCTGATGAAGTTCGGAGTTCAGATCTCCCGGTGGCGCACCGGCATTCCCGACATCGTGCAGTGGGTGGCCGACGAAGGCGACGACCTGGGCATCGATTCTGCGTGGACATCGGAATCCTACGGGGGAGAGGCCTTCACGCCGTTGGCGTGGATGGCCGCCAAGACAACCAGAATGCGGCTGGGCACCGGCATCGTCGCGATGCCTGCCCGCACCCCCGCCGCCACCGCGATGGCGGCGATGACCCTCGACCACATCAGCGGCGGCCGGGTGATCCTGGGCCTTGGGGTCTCGGGCCAGAAGGTGGCCGAAGGTTGGTACGGACAGTCGTTCGGCAAGCCGCTGACCCGTACCCGGGAATACGTGGACGTTGTGCGGCAGGCGATTCGGCGCACCGAACCGCTGCATTACGAGGGCGATTACTATCAGGTGCCACCGGCCGGTTCCACGGCACGCGGGCTGCTGTGCTACATGCACCCGCTACGTCAGGAAGTGCCCATCCTGCTCGGCTCCCAGGGGCCGAAGAACATCGCCCTGAGCGCGGAAATCGCCGACGGCATGGTCACCGGACTTTTCGCGCCGAAGGCATCGTCCTGGTACGAGAAGCAGCTCAACACGGGCTTCGAAAGGGCCGGCTTCTCAAGTAGGAAGCCGGGTTTCGAGGTCGCCGCGATCGTCGACGTGAGGTGTGGGCGGACCATCAGCGAGGCGGCCGAGCCGTTGCGTCCGACCATGGCGTTCTACATCGCGAAAATGGGCCTCCCAGGCAAGAACTACTACTACGACACCTTCGCGCGACTCGGATTCCAGGAGCTGTGTGAGCGGGTGGCCCGAACCTACAACGACGACGGTGCCGAGGCCGCAGCCGCCCTGATACCCGATGAGATGATCGAATCCATCGCCTTGGTCGGCCCGCCGGACAAGATTCAGTCGGACCTGAAGGCCTGGGATGACTCCGTCGTCGACCTGATGGTGCTGCGCGGGCCCGACGAGGACATCAAGACGGTGCTGCGCGAAGCGTTGGCGTGACATGGCGACCCACCACGAGCTAGACGCCGACCCGGGTCCGGTCTGGCTGGTAACGACCCGCAATCCGTCGACGTTGGCCAATGACTACCTGCATGTCCCGGTCGCGCTGACACCACGTCGCTGAGCGCTCGTCAGGAGGAATACCGTGATGCGGGAGCACGTCGACCCGCCGGTCCAGACCGTGCCGGAGTTGCTCCGTGCGCGCGCGGCCGCCTACCCGGACACCGAACTGCTCGTGACGCCCACCGAGCGGCTGACCTATCGGCAGGCAGAACAACGGTCACGCGAAGTGGCGAGGCGAATGCTGACCGCCGGAATCGGCAAGAACACCCGGGTGGGCGTGCTGTTCCCCAATTCGCCGGATTGGATCGTGAGTTGGCTCGCGGCAACGCGAATCGGTGCACTTGCGATCCCCATCAGCACCTACCATCAGGCCCCCGAGCTGGCGCGCACGTTACGGCATGCGGACGTCGCCCTGCTGTTGATGACTGCGCGCCACCTCAACCACGACTATGCCGAGCGACTGGAGCGCGTCGATCCGGCACTGGCCGGATCGGAGGCCGGACGGCTTTTCCTGCCCGCCTTACCGTTTCTGCGTGAGGTATGGACCTGTGCTCCCGGCGGCCCGGCATGGATGCGGCACGTCGATGAGGTGCCGGCGGACGGTCGCGCCGACGACGAACTGCTTGGCCAGATCGAGTCAGAGGTCTGTCCGGCGGATCCGGCGACGGTGATCTACACCTCAGGTTCCACCGCAGAACCCAAAGGCGTTGTCCACTCGCACGGCGCGCTGGTCCGGCACTCCCACCGGGTCGGTTGGCTCGCGCACGGCATCTGCGCCGGTGATCGGATCTATACACCCAACCCGTTCTTCTGGATCGGCGGCCTGTCCAGTGTGCTGCTCGCGGCGTTGCACGCGGGCGCGACGGTCCTGTGCGAGCCGAGGTTCGACCCAGCCGCGACACTGCGTTTCCTGGAACGCGAGCAGGCCACCCAGTTCCTTGGGCAAAAGCACGCCCGCACCGCCCTGACCACGCATCCCACCTACGCCGAAAGGGATCTGCGGAGCTTGCACAGCTTGGTGCACTGCACCTCGCTCGGAATGACCGAGACCTGCGGTGGCCACACGGCTGCCAGTCCCCGTGCCGGACGCGGAGGGCCGTGGTCGCCCGGATCGTTCGGGGCACCGCTGCCCGGCATCGAGCACAAGATTGTGGAGGTGGGCAGCGACGCGCCAGTGAGTGACGGTGTGTCCGGTGAGATCTGCGTCCGGGGCGAGGACGTGTGTCTCGGGATGCTCAAGCGGGAGCGGTCGGCGGTTTTCGATGCAGAAGGCTGGTATCACACCGGGGATTGGGGACGGTTGGATGACGGCGAGCTCTTCTTCACGGGGCGGCTCAGCGACACTCTAAAATCCAGTGGCATGAATGTGACGCCGCGCGAGGTCGAGTTGGCCATCGAAGCCCTGGACGGGGTGCAGCAGGCGATGGTCGTCGGCATCCCGCATGCCGAGCGTGGCCAGGACGTCGTCGCCGCCGTCGTCCCAGCTGCGGGAGCCGAGCTCGACGCGCGGCGGATCCTGGACGATCTGCGACGGCAACTGTCCTCCTACAAGCTGCCACGACACGTTTCCTTCTTCGACCGTGATGAGCTACCCACGCTCGGAAACGGCAAAGTCGACCGGAAGGCGCTTGTCGCACTCATCGTCCACGCAGTCCGGAGTCGCTGAAATCATGTCAGGAAGGACGAAACTGGTCATCGGTGCGACTGGTTTCCTCGGCTCGCACGTGACCCGGCAACTCGTCGAGGGCGGCGAGAACGTTCGCGTGCTCCTTCGGGCGACCAGCTCGACGAAGGGCATCGACGACCTGGACGTCGAGCGCCACCGTGGCGACGTCTTCGACGACGAGGTGTTGAGGACTGCGATGGACGGCTGCGACGACGTCTTCTACTGCGTGGTCGACACCCGGGCCTGGCTGCGCGATCCGGAGCCGCTGTTCCGGACCAATGTCGCAGGGCTGCAACATGTCCTGGATGCGGCAGCGGCCGCGGACCTGCACCGGTTCGTCTTCACCAGCACCATCGGCACGATCGCACTCAGCAACGATGGCCCCGCCACCGAGGAGCAGTCATTCAATTGGCACGACAAGTGTGGTGCTTACATCCAGTCGCGGCTCGAGGCGGAGAACCTCGTGCTTCGCTACGCGAGCGAGCGCGGCTTGCCGGCGGTGGCGATGTGCGTCTCGAACACCTACGGTCCACGCGACTGGCAACCGAAACACGGCGCGTTGCTGGCCGCCGCCGGGGCAGGCAAGATGCCCGTCTACATCAAGGGCATCGGCAGTGAGGTCGTTGGTATCGAGGACGCCGCGCGAGCCATGGTGCTGGCTGCGGACAAGGGCCGGGTCGGCGAGCGCTACATCATTTCCGAGAGGTTCATGACGGCCCGCGATCTCTACGACACCGCGGCAGATGCCGGCGGAGCCAAGCGGCCACGCCTCGGGATCCCGCTGAAAGTTCTTTACGCCGTGGGTTTTCTGGGTGATGTGGTGGCCAAGGTGTCGCGTCGCGATGTGCCGTTGTCCACCGTGATGGTGCGGCTCATGCACATCATGTCGCCGATGGACAACGGCAAAGCCAGGCGCGAACTGGGGTGGCAACCGCGGCCCGTCCACGAGTCGATCCGTGCAGCCGTCAGGTTCTACCGCGATACCAAGCATTGACCTGTAAACCCCATTAGATCAGCGAGATGGGGTCACTCGTCGAAGTGTCCGTACCCAATACGATCCCCGGCTAACTTGGCGACAGCTCTATGCGCTCCGGCGTCTCAGGGATTGATAGCGAGTTTGCTGCCTTATGGCACCGTTCGCATGTCCAATCCGGTTCCATCAGTGCGGCAGCGACGTAGATGCGTTGGCAGCGATGACATATTGCAGCGAAGCGTCTTCTCACGGTCACGCCATATCTGTGCGAGTTGCGCCATCAATCTCACCGCGCGTCACGGCGGGCACACCGTCGGCGACGATCGGAGACAGGAGATGGCCGAGCTCGGTGATGCGGTCAGCGGTGTTGTGGGCGGCGGGGAGCTGGACGATCAGCCCGTCGATCCCCGCATTGCGGAGGTCTCGGAACTGCCCGGCGACATCGTCCGGACCGCCGGTGACGATCCCGAGCAGGTCCTGGTGCTCGCGCTGCCAGGGCGTCATCACGGCCTCGGCTTCTTGCCGTGTCTTAGCCAGGATGACGGGCTTGAACATCGTTCGCGTGATCGTCGACGGATCGCGTCCGATGTCGGCGCAGTGCTCGTCGAGCACGGCGTTGATCTCCGGGACCAACTTGTCGTCCGCAGCGAAGTTCGCGATGTCGCCGTACCGGGCCACCAGACGCAGTGTGCGCCGTCCCGTGCCACCGATCATGACGGGCGGCCCGCCGGGGGTGATCGGCGGCGGCTGGTTAAGCGCTGCCTCGGTCCGCACCCACTTGCCCGCAACGGTGGTGGGACCGCCGCCGAACATAGCTTTCACCAGCGCAACGGTCTCCTCGAGGATCGCCAGCCGGTCGGCCGGCGGCGGGAAGTCGTAGCCGTACGCGCGGTGTTCGCCCTCGTGACTGCCCGAACCGATGCCGAAGATGGCGCGGCCGTGAGAGATCACGTCGAGACTGGTGACGGTCTTGGCAAGCAGTGCGGGGTTGCGGAACAGCACCGCGCCCACCAGCGCGCCGAACTTGATCGAGGTCGTGCGGGCCGCAAGCGCCGCGAGGGTGGTGTACAGCTCGAGCCATTGTCCGTCGGGCGCGGCCTTGTCGGACATGAGATGGTCGCCTGCGAAGAACGAGTCGAAACCTGCCGCTTCGCCGGCGACCACGAGTTCGGCCAGACGCTCGAATGCGTTCCGTTTTCTGTCGCCCCGGTAGTCGGCGATGTTGAGACCCAGCCGGATCACCGTTGTGTCATCCCGTGCTCACACCCGCGCGGGTGAGAAGTTCTAGGTCGCCGACAATGGTTTCGACCCTGTCACGTTTCACGTACATGTTCCAGTAGGTGTCGGCCAACCGATCGGGATCGCCGGGAGTGTCCTTCTGGATGCGCGTCGCGACCATCATGGTTCCCGCGTAGACACCGGTGCCTGCCAGCGCCGCATGGAGCACGGTTGCGTAGTTGCGCAGCGCACTCATTCCGAGTCCGACGCTGGCGTGCGCGGGCAGCGGTACGGTCGCCGATGCACCAGTGGTGAAAAGCACTGCGCCCGAACCACGTTCGAGCATCTCAGGCAACACTTCGCGGGCCGCGGTGACGGCGCCGACCAGGGAGCGGCCAAGATGGTCCCTGGCGTTTTGCGGCGTGATCGACAACGCGTCCAGCACGGTGTCGTGATCGGGGGCCGGGCTGTACTCGAGCACGTCGACCGTGCCGAACCTGACTTTGGCCGCAGTGATGGCGGATCGCAGCGACTCCTCGTCGGCGACATCGGCCGGAAACCCCGCAGCCTCGACGCAGTGATCGGCAAGACGGCTGACCAGCGCGTCGAGGTTGGCGCTGCTGCGGCTGATCAGCGCGACGGCAAAACCTTCTCGGCCGAACCGCTCGGCGAGTGAATACCCAAGTGCGGGGCCGGCTCCGACGACGAGGAGAACCTTGGCACTCACGTGCCCAGGATCATCGTCGCGGCCGAGCTGAACCAGCCACCGGTGGCGTTCACCGCGCACAGCCGGGCGTCGGGCACCTGACGGTCGCCGCATTCACCGCGGAGCTGGTGCACGCCTTCGACCATGAGGAACATTCCGCGCATGCCCGGGTGGCAGGACGACAAGCCGCCGCCATCGGTGTTGGTGGGCAGCGCTCCGCCGGGGCGCAGCGCGCCCTCGGCGATGAACGGTCCGCCCTCGCCCTTCTTGCAGAAGCCGAGTCCCTCCAGCGTGATGAGCACCGTCCCGGTGAACGAGTCGTACACCTGGCACACGTCGATGTCCTCTGGCGTCACGCCGGCTTGCGCGAACGCCTTGGGTCCCGAGACGGCGCACGGCGATTCCGTGAAATCCGTCCACTCGCTCATCGTGGTGTGCGACAGCGCATGCGAAGAGCCCATGATCCACACGGGTGGCTTCTCGAGGTCTTTGGCGCGGTCCTCGGAGACGAGGACGACGGCGCCGCCGCCGTCGGTCCGCAGGCAACAGTGCAACTGGGTGTAGGGGTCGGCCATCATCCGCGCCGACTGGACGTCCTCGATGGTCAGCGGGTCACGGGCAAAGGCCAGCGGGTTCATCGTCGCCCATTGCCGCGCCGCGACGGCGACTTCGGCGAGTTGTTCGACCGTGGTGCCGAACTCGTGCATATGCCGCTTGGCAGCCATCGCGTACTTGGAGATCAGCGTGTGACCGTACGGCGCGTCGAACTGCAGGGGCCCGGCACTTCCGATCGACATGTTTCCTGTGCGGCGCTTTTTCCGGACATCGGAACGTGCCGTGCTGCCGTAGGCCAAGAGCGCGACATCGATCTCACCCCGGGCGATCGCGGCGGAGGCATGCTGGGCCATGACCTCCCACGCAGCGCCGCCGACATTGGTCGAGTCACCCCAGACCGGCCGCAGTCCCAGATACTCCGACACCTCGATCGGAGGCAGAACGGCGCCGACGGAGCCGAACCCGTCGACGTCGGTATGGGCCAGGCCAGCGTCGGCAAGGGCCGCCTGTGACGCCTGCTGAATTAACTGCAGGCGCGTCTTATCGGGCACCCGGCCGCAGTCGGAGAGGCCAACTCCGGCGATGGCCACCCGTCGCTCACCCATCGCAACTCCCGTCTTGAGACTCCGCTAGGATTAATGAATCATATAGCAAGTTAATTATGGCCTCGATGGAAGGGACGCACCAGTGGCTGGACTAGAGGGCAGGGTTGCGGTGGTGACCGGTGCCGGGCGCGGAATCGGCGCAGCCGTCGCGAAAACGCTGGCAGCCAACGGTGTCAGTGTCGTCGTGAACGACCTCGGCGCCGCGGTGGACGGTTCGGGGGCCGACACCACCCCGGCCGCCGAAACCGTCGCCGAGATCACCGCCAACGGTGGCACCGCCGTCATCGACGGTAGCGATATCTCCGACTTCGCCGCCGCCGCCGGTCTCATCTCCTGTGCGGTCGAGAAGTTCGGCAAGCTCGACATTGTCGTCAACACCGCAGGCATCATCCGCGACCGGATGCTCTTCAACATGGCCGAAGAGGAGTGGGATGCGGTCATCAAAGTCCATCTCAAGGGCACTTTCAACACCATCCGTCATGCGGCCGAGTACTGGCGCAACCAGCGTGACGAGAACGCCCACAATCGCATCGTGAACTTCGCTTCGACGTCGGGCCTGTTCGGGATGCCGAGTCAGCCGAACTACGCATCGGCGAAGATGGGCGTGGTCGGGCTGACCTACGTCGCTGCCAACACGCTGGGGAAGTACGGCGTGACGGCCAACGCCATCGCTCCGTCGGCCGATACCAGGATGACCCCGAAGGCGGTGGTGGAGTCCCGCGCGGCCAAACCGCGTCGGGCCGAGGATGTCGCCACGGTGGTCGCCTATCTCGCGAGCACCGATTCGGGGTGGTGCACCGGACGTGTCATCGGCGTGTCGGGCAGCGAGGTCAGCCTGTACTCGGACCCGCAGATCGTGCGGCAGGTGGACAGCGCACAGCCCTGGGAGCTCGACGCGCTCGACGACGCGCTGCGGCGCAACTTCGCGCCCGTGCCACGCTCCTCGGAAGGTCGGTGGGAAAAGGTCCGCACCGTCGTCGCGGGCGTCGCCGCCAAGGCCGACGCCCCGGTAGGTGTCACCGCGGGAGGTCCGGATGAGTGATCCGGCCCGCCGGCACCAGTAGTCGGCCCGTCACGTCGTAGGGCCGAACACTGGCACCGCGAATTCTTCGGTGGCCCGGGTGCTGAATTGCAGCGGCATCCCGATGTAGACGTCTTCGATCGCGCAGTCGACGACATTCGTCATCAGCCTCGGACCTTCCTCGAGGTCGACGATGGCCGCGACGTAGGGCACCCGGTCACCGAACGGGCGAAGGTCGTTCTGCCGCACGATGGAGAAGGTGTACAGGGTGGCTCGACCCGTCGCCTCCACCCAGTCCACCTTCTCGCTCCAGCAGTGCGGGCAGAACGGCCGGGGATAGGCGTGGATGCGTCCGCAGTCCGCGCAGCGCTTGATCAGCAGCTTTCCTTCGGCAGTCGCCGCCCAGAACGCTTCGGTGGTCTCGTCGGGGGTGGGCAGATCGTGGCGCACGGTCACGGTGGGACCCCTCCTGTCATCTCGATGCGGACATCCTAATTAAAATAGGTATAAGTTAATTTAGCACTGAGCGACGCCCGGCGATGCAGTGCGGGCAGTGGTGATGGACGAGCACAAAGGATGGTCGGTGAGCGAACCAGCAGCCGGTGACCAGGGCGAGGTCTTGGACCGGATCGAGAACGCCACGTTGTGGATCACCTTGAATCGCCCGTCGATCGGCAACGCCGTCGGGCCGGGCCACCGCGCGCAGATCATCGAACTGCTCGCCCATGCGAACAGATCACTGGCCGTTCGCGCCGTGGTGATCACGGCAACCGGGGACGCGTTTTGTACCGGCGCGGATTTGCGGGCCCAGCTGCCACCGCCGGCTCTCGACGCTCCGCCGGATGCGCCCGCGCGGCCGGCGGCCTCGACGATGCGCAGTGTGCGTGCCGGCGCGCAGCGGTTCATCGATGCGGTGCTCAACTGCGAGAAACCGGTGATCGCCGCGGTCAACGGCACGGCAGCCGGAATCGGCGCCCATCTCGCGTTCGCCTGCGATCTGGTGCTGGCCGCCGAGGAAGCCCGGTTCATCGAGGTGTTCGTTCGGCGTGGCATCGTGCCCGACGCCGGCGGCATGTGGCTGCTTCCACGTCTGGTCGGGATGCAACGGGCAAAGGAGCTGGTGTTCTTCGGCGATGCACTGCCCGCCCGCGACGCCGAACGGCTGGGCTTGGTGAACCGAGTGGTCCCGGCCGCGGAATTGCCCACCGCCGCTCGTGAATGGGCGGAGCGGCTGGCGGCCGGTCCGACCACCGCGATCGGGTTGGCCAAGTCGTTGCTGAATCGGTCGTTCGAGTCATCCTGGGAGGTCGCCCTGCGCGACGAGGCGGCAGCCGTCGAGATCAACAAGGGCACACACGATGCGGCTGAGGGGATCACCAGTTTCCGTGAGCGCAGGGCCCCCGAATTCCGCGGTTGGTAACGAGACGGAGCGAACCGGATGACTGAGGAATTGGCAATGCGCATCGTGCCAGAGATCACCGAGTTGAATCGGCACTTCTGGACGGGCGGAGCCGAGGGGGCATTGCGCTTCCTTCGGTGTACCGAATGTGGCATTTACTTGCATCCCCCCACGCCGGTCTGCCGAAAGTGCCTGTCGGAGAACGTGGAGGTGGCCACCGTCAGCGGCCGGGGGCGCGTCGTGACGTTCACGATCAACCACCAGCAGTGGCGCCCGGGAGTTGAGGTGCCCTACAACATCGCCGTGGTCGAACTCGCCGAGCAGCAGGGTCTGCGCCTGACCACCAACATCGTCAGCTGCCCGCTGGAGAGGATCGAGATAGGGATGCAGGTGGCTGTCGAGTTCGAGCCTGCCGGTAGCCCGTCAGAGCCGGTCTTCGTACCGGTCTTCGCGCCGGCGGGCGGGCCACTGTGAGTGACGCACTGGAGCGGCGGTCGTTCATCTCCGGCATCGGCATGTCCAAGGTCGGCCGTAAGACGGGGTTGTCGGGGATCGCCATGACGGTGAGCGCCGCTCGCGCGGCGATCGCCGACGCGGGCCTCGTGGCCGCCGACATCGACGGCCTTGCCACGGTCGGCGACACGCCGCGCGCCGCGGTACAGGACTCGCTGGGTCTCCGGTTGGGCTGGGGCGCGACGGTGAACTCGGCCGAGGACGGCAATGCCTCGGGCGCCCAACTGGGGGCCGTCATCGACGCTGCGTTGGCGGTCGCCAGCGGACTGGTTCGCCACGTGCTCGTTTACCGCACTGTGCAGATGAAGGGCGGTGCGGTGGCCCTGTCGGATGCGGTCGGTGGCGCGCGCGAATGGATGCTGCCGTTCCACGAGTATTCGGCGGCGAACATGGCGGCCATGGTGGCTCAGCGCCACGTGCACGACTATGGCACCACCCGAGAGCAACTTGGCGCGATCGCACTGACCGCACGCAAACATGCGGCCCTCAACGAGCAGGCGGTGTACCGCTCACCGATGACGATGGCGGACTACCTGGGTGCGCGCCCGATCAGCGAACCGCTCGGACTCTACGACTGCGACGTGCCGGTGGACGGCTCCGTCGCGGTCGTCGTGTCTGCGATCGATCACCAGCGGTCCTGTCCCAACCCGGCTGTGCGGTTCGCGGCGTTGGGCGCTGCCCTGCAGGGGCGACCGTCCTGGGATCAGGGCGAGGACTACCCACGAGGTGCGGCCTGGGACGCCGCGGCACAGATGTGGTCTCGGACCGACCTCACACCGGCCGACGTGGACGTCGCGGAAGTGTATGACGGCTTCACCATCCTGACCCTCGATTGGCTGGAGGCCCTTGGGTTTTGCGGTATGGGGGAGGGCGGCGCCTTCGTGGAGGCCGGGACCAACATCGGCCTCGACGGAGCGCTGCCGCTGAACACCTACGGCGGCCAGCTGTCGGCGGGCAGGCTGCACGGCTACTGGCTGTTGCACGAGGCGTGCCTGCAGATCCGCGGCCAGGCGGGCGCGCGGCAGGTGGACGGAGCGGAGGTGGCGGTGGCTGCCGCCGGGGGCGGCCCGCTCGCTGGTTGCCTACTGCTCACCCGATAGGGCGGCCCAGCGATCAGTCGAGGAAGATATCCGGTATCGGGTTGGCCCCACCGCCGTAGCGGGACAGGTCGGTCACTCCCGATTCGACCAGGACATCGGCATCGATATAGCAATGCCCGGTGGTCGTCCGCGCGGTCCTGGAGATGATCTCTACGGCGGCGTCGGCCATGATCTCAGGACTGCGCGCTGAGGTCGCGAGGCGGTCGCCGTCGGCCATGTTGATCACGGCGGCGGTGGCGATGTAGGTCTGCGGCCAAAGACAATTCACTGCGATGCCAGCCTCGCTGAATTCCGCCGCCCAGCCCAGTGACAGCAGCGTCATGCCGTACTTCGACAGGGTGTAACCCGGATGCGCACCAAGCCAACGCGGATTCATGTTGAGCGGCGGTGACAGGGTCAGCACGTGCGGGTTGGACGACTTCCGCAGATGGGGCAGGCACGCCTTGGTCAGCAGGAAAGTACCGCGGATGTTGATCTGCTGCATCAGATCGAACTTCTTGGCCGAGAGCTGTTCTGTCCCCTCGAGTACGAGTGCACTGGCATTGTTCACGCAGATGTCTACACCGCCGAACCGTTCGACCGCAACGTCGACGACGCGCTGCACATCCTCCTCTCGGCGCACGTCGCCGACCACGGCGACCGCCTTGCCGCCGACGGCTTCGATATCGGCGACCGCGGTATGCACGGTGCCGGGCAGTTTGGGATGAGGCTCTGCAGTCTTGGCCAGGAACACCACGTTGGCCCCTTGCTTGGCGGCTGCGATCGCAATCGCCAAGCCGATGCCCCGACTGCCACCAGACATGACGAGGGTACGGCCGGCGAGGGTGTCGTGCTGGCTGGACATGATTCTCCTAATACGTTGGCTCGAGCCGTTATTGGTCGATGACTGCTTGGGCGCTACCGATGAAGACGGTGGCACCGTTCTGGTTGACGGTCGTGACGTCGAGGATGACGATCGACTGCTCACCTACGTTGCGGACGTCGGTCACCTTCAGGCACGTCGTCAAGGTGTCGCCTGGCCACACCTGGTCTCGGAAACGTCCCCCGAAACTGCGCAGCCGCCCGTCGCCGACATAGTCGGTGACCGCCTTGCCTGTCAGCGCCATCGTCAACATGCCGTGTCCGAAAACCGACGGAAATCCGGCGGCCTGGGTGGCGTAGACCTCATCGGTGTGCAGGGGATTGAAGTCGCATGAGGCCCCTGCGTACATCACCAGCTGCGTGCGGGTCAGGCCATCGACCACAATCTGCTCGGCGGTGTCGCCGACCTGCACATTGCTTGCCCGCAAGGCCATTTCACTGACCACCCGAACGCTCGATGCGGACGCCGACGCGACGCGCGGTGATCACCGATTCGCCCTGCTGATCGACGTACTCGGTGATCACTTCGCTGAAATACATTTTGCCACCACGCTTTCCGTCCTTCTCCCAGCTTCGTCCGTCGCGCTGCATCACGGTGAGGACATCGCCGGGACGAAGGTGACGGTGGTATTCGAAATGCTGCTCGGCATGCAGTCCCACCGATTGCGCGGCGCCGTCAGCGGGCTTGTCGGCTTCGGCGGTACCGCTGGGAGTCCGTCCCGATCCCCGCCAGGGCTGACCGGGCTGCGGTCGCAGTGGCCAGTCGGGATCGAAATGTGCTGCCGCCATGGTGAATGTAGGCGGCGCGATGACATGCCCCACCTCGGTCTGGAGTGCATACTCGGCGTCGAGGTAAATCGGATTGTGGTCGCCGATCGCACGGGCGAACTGCGCCACATGACCCGCCTCGACCGGAAAGTCAAAGGAGGCAGTGTCTTTCGAGGCAGAGTGTGCCTCCATCACCGTAACCTCCACGGGATTCGTTTGCCTGACGCAAAGGCGCGCAGACCCTCTTCGCGCGCCTGCGGCTGATTGCCGAGCGCGATCATTGCCCACCCCATGTCGAGAGCCTGTTGACGCGTCAATTCGCGTGCCATCCACAGCGACCGCACGGTGGCCTGCAGCGGCAGAGTTGGCTGCGAGGCGATGGATTCGGCGATCCACTTGGCTTGTGCGGCGAGATCGCCGAGCGGCAGGACCTCGGATACCAACCCGATCTCGTAGGCACGACGGGCGGAAAGCCGTTCGTGACTGCCCATCAGCGCCATCCTCGAAATCTCACCGAAGGGCATCCGATGGGCCATGTGCACGGACTCGTACATCGCGGTCAGGCCGGAAGAGACATGGGGGTCGAAGAACGTCGCGTTCTCCGAGGCGATGATGATGTCCGCCTCTCCCAGCAGGAAGAAGGCGCCCCCGCAGGCCATGCCGTTGACAGCTGCGACGACGGGAATCCACAGGTCGGCAGACTTGGGGCCGATCTGGTCGTCATTGCCGTCGAAGTGAAAGTCGGTGGATCCGAAACCCGCACGACGCGAAGGTGCCCTCGCCGCGAGGTTCTGGGTGACGTCGAGCGCCTCCGAGCGATCTCGGCCGGTGGTGAATGCCCGTTCGCCCGAACCGGTCAACACCACGCAACGAACCGTGTCGGTGTTGCGCAGCGTCCGCCAGACCTCTTTGAGCTCGCGCTGCATCGTAGTGTTCACCGCGTTGAGCACGCCGGGACGGTCCAGCGTGACCCAGGCGACCGCGCCGCGCTCTTCGTAGCGCAACGTTTCGAACTCAGCCATGGCTCAGGTTCGCTCTCTGGGCGGCAGCATCCGGGCACGGGGGAGCCCGAGGACCCGTTCGGCCAGCATGTTGTGGAAGATCTCCACCGAGCCGCCGTAGATCGCGGTGCCCTGGGCAAAGCGGTGCAGGAATTCGACGTCGCCGTCGCACACCGCGCCATCCTCACCGGCCAGCAGCGTGCCCGCGGGTCCGAAGAGGTCGATGAGGTCGGCACTGCCGCGGATCAGGGATGTGGCGGTGGCTACCTTGCTCATGGGGCCCTCGAGAATGGCGGCCACTTCGGCGTCGAGGGCTACCTGCGCGACCCGCTCGCATGCCAGCGGATCATCGGCAACCGGGGAGCCGTCCGGGTGCTGACCGGATGCGGCCCACCGCACGGCGACGTCGGTGAGTCGGTGTATCAGGCCTTGCCACGTTCCCATATTGGCGTCGTCACCGATGCCGCGGTCTTCGATCCGGCCCATCCGGTGCTCGGCGTCCAGGGCGCCGGCGACCACCCGCCAGCCCTGGCCGACCGGGCCCACCCGGTAATGATCGCTGACGCGAACGGAGTCCAGATAGACGGTGTTCGTGCGCTCGCCACCGAGCGTGTGAATAGGGGTGATCTCGATTCCGGGGCGATCCAGCGGCACCAGGAACATGGTGAGACCCTGGGTTTTCGGCGCGTCCGGGTCGGTGCGGGCGAGCAGCCATACGTAGTGCGAGTTCTGCGCGCCGGTGGTGAACATCTTCTGACCCTGGATCACCCAGTCGTCGCCGTCGTGCGTCGCCCTGGTCTTGGCGGCGGCCATGTCGGATCCGGAGTCGGGCTCGGTGTAGCCAAGACACATCAACACGGTGCCGCGCGCGACACCGGGCAGGATTTCCTCGCGCAGCGTATCGCTGGCCCATGCCCGTACGCCGAGAGCGATGGTCGTGGTGATCAACCGGGAGATGGACACCCACATCGACTGTCGCCATGCGAGTTCAAGCGCGAGGATCCTGGCCCGTAGCGGGTCAAGTCCGGCACCGCCCTCCTCGACCGGCCACATCGGCATGATCCATCCGCGCGCACCGAGAGCCTCGTGAAACGCCTGGCTGTGGCCATTGCCGGTCAGCCGGTCCTCGGCGATCACCTCGGGGGTGAGATGTTCGTCGAGGAACTGCTGCACCTCGCCGCGAAAAGCTTGTACTTCGGGTCCGACCTCGATGACACCGAAATTCATCAGCGCAGCCGCTCCTTCACGTCAGGGTTTCGGACCATTTGCCGCAGCAGGACATCGGCCAGGTTCTGAAGTTCACGGCGCGGATCACCGGCGATCGTTGCCCATCCCTTAGCCCGGCGGAAGAAGAGCTGGATATCGGATTCCGTGGTGAAAGCGACACCGCCGTGGGTGTGCAGGCAGGTAGCCGCCGCGTGAGTGGCGACGTCGGCTGCATGAACCCAGGCCATCAGCGCGAGCCGGTCGGCTTGCTGTGGTTCGTTCTCGGCGAACCAGGCCGCCTTCCAGGCCAACCGCCGGGCACCCTGGACTCCGATGTGCACGTCGACGAGCGGATGCGACACCGCTTGGAAACTTCCGATGGGGACGCCGAAGGCGTGCCGGGCCCGTGCGTACCCCACAGCCTGACTTAGCACTGCGTCGGACAGACCCACCAGTGCGGCGGCGGTCAGCAGCTTCCACTCGAGCAGTGCCCGCTGCCAAAGCGTTTCGGCCTCTGACCCCTCGGCAATCACCAACCCCACCTCGTGTTCGTCCGCCGGGGTCCACCAGGCCAGCGGAGCACATGCCTGATTGGCGACCTGCGGGTGCGCGCCGGAATCCGCAATTAAAACCAGTGATTGATCATGCAGCGCGATGATGGCATCGGAAATGGCGCCGGCCGGGACCAGTTGGCGCTGAGAGTCGGTGGCGCGCTGCAGGGCAACGCTGATGATGCGCTCACCGGAGATCTGATCGTGAAGCCAGGGCTGGGCGTCGTTCGAGGCGCCGGCCAGTACCCGGGCCGCGACGATCGTCTCGATCATCGGCACCGGTGCCAGGGCGCGCCCGTACTCCTCGGCAGCGAGCGCCAGTTCCACCAGCCCTGCTCCATCGCCGCCGCGGGCTTCGGGAATGCCCATCGTCGTCACACCGAGGCCCATCAGCCTGCCCCAGAGTTCGGGATCGAATCCGTGTGGTTCGGCAGCGCGTACGACCGTGGTCTGGCACTCCTTGGTGAAGAACGCCCCGAACGCCTCACGCAGTGCCACCTGCTCGTCGTCAAGGGAGAAGTCCTCGTTGCGGAGCGTTCGATCCTCCATACCCACCGTCCTTGTTCATGCACCCATCCGCCGGGGTGGGAGGGTGTGCGCGCGCGTCTAAGACGCGACGCGCTCGCCGCTTCGCCAACTAATTATCTCTATATATAATTATGAGGCAGTCGGTGTCAAGATGTCGGCAGGGTGCTGGCTGCGCCTTGCGCAGGGCAGGCGCAGAAGCCTATTCCGACGGTGCCGAAACGGCTGCCGGCAAGGGTTCGGCCGCGTCGGTGAGTAGCCTGTCGTCGGCGGCTCGTCGGGTCGGCGCCCGGAACAGGCCCCCTGCCAGGAGTTTCTCGATGGTCCGGATCGCCACGCGGTGACGATCTCCCGGTAGTTCGACCGTCAGCATAGTCAGGCCGAAGTTCACCATGCCGAACATGTCCGCAACGTCACGCGGTTCGACGCCCGGCGAGATTTCGCCGCGCTCGACGGCCTCGTCAATCAGCCGCTTGTACAGGTCGTAGTAGCTGCCCGAGGAGAACGCAAGCGCTCGAGACAATTCCGGGTATCGCCGACCGTCCACTCGGACACTCACCGAAAAGCTTGCAAGATAGGGCATTTCGTCAGTGACCGCGATCGTCTCTTCCAGGATGGCGATCAGCTGACCCTGGAGATTGTCAGCACGGGTCGCAGCCCGTTCGAACCGTTCCAAGAGCTGGGAGGTGACTTCGGCGATCACCGCTACCACCAAGGCCTTCTTGGACTTGAAGTAGTAGTAGACCGCACCGCTGGTCAGGCCGGCTTCGGCGGCGATGTTGTTGAAGGTGGCCTTGGCGTAGCCATGCTCGCCGACGTGCTTCATCGCGATCAGTAGGATCTGACGGCGGGTAGCTTCGCCTATCGATCCAGTTGGGCGGCCGACGCGCTTACCTCGTGGCACTCCGCGCACTCCTGATCTGCCGACATGCGCCGACATCGTGCCGGGGCAGGAAAGGTATGTACGGTATCGCTGCTCCGTACACATCGTCCTGCATTCTTACGCATCAGTTACTAACAGTGTAACTGCGGAAGCGTCAGACATACGAGTTGGCCCGCCGGAAAGTGCCTGCCCAGTGGCGTTGGAGAGGGCGCGGCGCCCGCAACGACATAGTCGCAGCGTTGTGGCGGACGTGTGCCTTCGGTGCAGCGACGCTGAAAGGCGAGCCCGTGTAAATTAACTACTGATATAGTTATCTCATGGTTGCGTTCCAAGCACCCGCGACCGGTGCCAATGTTGCGTCGGAAAGCGTGGAGGCGTTCCGCGAGCACGCCGCGGCGTGGTTCGACTCTCACGCGCCGGCCCGGGCGCAGGGCGGGCCGGCTGCCCCCGGCGCGAGCCGGGCGGAAGAACTGGATCGAGTGGCCGCCGCAAAGCGGTTTCAGGGACAGATGTACGACGCCGGCCTGGCAGGCGTGCGGTGGCCGCGCGAGCACGGGGGACGGGGCCTGACCCTTGCCCATGAGATGGCTCTGTCGGCTGCGGCCGAACCATTTGATCTACCCACCGGTGTCGTGTTCAGCATCACGTTCGGGATGTGCGGGCCGACGCTGCTGGCGCACGGAAGTGATGAACAGAAGAGCCACATCGGACCGATGCTGCGTGGCGAAGAGATCTGGTGCCAACTGTTCTCCGAGCCCGGCGCCGGATCGGACCTAGCTAACATCAGTGCGACCGCAGTCTGGGACGGCGCCCGATGGATCGTCAACGGACAGAAGGTCTGGAGTTCGGGTGCGCATTACAGCGATTTCGGCCTACTTCTGGCGCGCACCGCGCCCGAGTTGCCGAAGCATCGCGGACTGACGATGTTCATCCTGGACATGCGGGCACCGGGCGTCACGGTGCGCCCACTTCGCCAGATAAATGGCAGTGAGCACTTCAACGAGGTCTTCCTCGACGACGTGGCGATCAACGAGCACCAGATAGTCGGCGAGCTGAACCGAGGATGGCAGACAGCGATCACCACGCTGATGAACGAGCGAGTGGCCCTCGGGGGCGGGGGCGACCCCGACCAGCAGGCCACGGTGGAAGCGGTCTTCCGAATGGCACGCAGCAGTGGGTGCCACGACGACCCCGTCGTGCGCGACCGGCTGGCCAGCATCTACACCCAGCACATGATTCTGGGCTTGATCGGACAGCGAGTTCGGGAAGCAGTGTTGCGGGGTGCTGACCCCGGCCCGGAAGGCTCGGTTGCCAAATTGGCCACTGCGCGCTTCGCCAAGCACACCGCGGCCCTTGCCGCCGAGATCGCCGGCGCGCAAGCCCTCGCCTGGGAAGGTGCTGATTCCGTGGGTGCAAAGTGGGTGAACCTTCTGCTGAGCGCGCCCGCGCGATCCATCGCCGGCGGCACCGACGAGGTGCAGCGGAATATCATCGCCGAGCGGGTGCTCGGATTGCCACGCGAGGTGGATCTCCCGCGCGACAAGCTATTCCGCAATTCGGCAGTCGCCCGTTGACCGGCGACCCTCGGTGACCAACACCTGAACCCATGTCACAGTGAGCCCGGAAGTAGACAGCCTCCGTGCCAGCCCAGGAGAAGGAGACAAGCAGATGCCCGACGTGCTGTCCGGTAGCAACATCGATTTCGACCCGTTGTCGCAGGAGTTCTTCGCTGACCCATATCCGACCTACAAGCGACTTCGTGATGAAGCCCCGGTCTATTACAGCGAGCAGTACGGGTTCTACGCGCTGTCGCGATATCACGATGTGCTGCGCGCACATCGCGATGCGGCAGTGCTCAGTAGTGCCCACGGGGTGCGGCTGTGGGATCTGTTGAAGCCCGACTTCGTCAACCAATCGAGCATCATCGGGATGGACGAGCCCGAGCACACCCGACAGCGCAAACTCGTCAATCGCGTCTTCACCCCGCGAGCCGTAGCGGGTCTGGAACCGATGATCAGAGAGATCATCACCGGCTACCTGGACCAGTTCGAGGGCCGGGACCAGTTCGACATCGTCGCCGACTTCTCTGCGCCCTTTCCTATCCAGGTCATCTCCGGGATGCTCGGTGTCCCGAAAGCCGACCGCGAGCAGCTTCGGCACTGGTTCGACCTGGTGCTGCACCGTGAGGAAGGCGAGCACAGTCCGTCACCGGAAGGCATCGCTGCCTACGGCTCACTCCACGAGTACTTCCACGAACTGGCCCAAGACAAGCGGCGGCATCCTGCCGACGACATGATGAGCCGACTGGTCGAGGTGAGTATCGACCGAGGCGAGGCCGAGGGAGCAACGCAGCTCACCGACAAGGAGATTTCCTCCTTCGGCGTGCTGCTCGGTGGCGCGGGCGCCGAGACCGTCGCCAAAGCCATCGGCAACGGAGTCGTCCTCTTTTACCGCAACCCCGGCGAGTGGGTGAAGATCGTCGAGAATCCCGAGATCATCCCCAAGGCGGTTGACGAGGTCATCCGTTACTGGGCGCCCTCCCAGTATGTCGGTCGGTTAGCCACCGAGGAGACTACGTATTCGGGCCACACCATTCCCGCTCAGGCACCGGTCCTGCTGCTGACGGGGGCCGCCTGCCGCGACGAGCGGGCGTTCGATGACCCGGATCGCTTCAATGTCACTCGGACCCAGCCTGTTTCGGTGCATTTCGGCCACGGCATCCACGCATGCCTCGGTGCTGCGCTGGCGCGGCTCGAAACCCGCATCGCTTTTGAGGAAATCAGTCGGCGATGGCCACGTTACGAGGTCGACGAGACGAATTGCCGCCGGGTGACGGCCGCCAACGTCAGCGGCTACTCCAACGTTCCGGTGAGCGTCGAAAGCTCGTAGAAGAACGCGCCGCACGGCTATTGGCAACGGGCCCTGACAACAGAATGGACGCTGCGGGCCCCAACTTCGATGGTCTGCTACCCACGCTCCTAGCCGGGCATGACGGCGCCGGCGTCGACGCACAGCACCTGACCGGTGACCAGGGCCGAGTCGTCGCTGGCAAAGAACACCGCCGTGCCCGTGAGGTCCTCGGGTGCCAGCGTCCGCTTCAACGCGCTCATCGCGATGATCTGGGCGATTCGATGTTCGGGCACCTGCTTTTTCGTGGCCTCGGTCAGCGTGACGCCTGGGGCGATGCAGTTCACCCTGATGCCCCAGTTGCCGAGTTCGCCCGCGGACATCTTGGTCAGGCCGATGACGCCCCACTTGCTCCAGGGATAGGCATACGAACTGACGCCGGGGAACTCCGCGGGGGCACCCTTCAGGTAGAGGTAGGCGCCAGTGGAAGAGATGTTGATGATCGAACCGCCGCCGCCGGTGACCATGTACGGCGCCGCGGCGCGCGTCATCAACCACGCTCCGTGACAGTTGATGTCGAAGACCTTCTTGAGGTAGTCGTAGCTCTGGTCGCCGTAGTCCATGTCGTAGTAGATGCCCGCATTGTTGAGCAGCACGTCGATGCCGCCGAATCGGTCGGCGACAGCCTTGGCGCACTGCAGTGTCGACTCCTCCGATGAAACGTCAGCATGGAAATACGCGACTTCACCGGCACCCTGCAAGTCGGCCACGGCGGACTCGCCGCGTTCGTCGTCGATGTCGACCACCGCGACCCTGGCGCCCTCGTCGAGAAATCGCCGCGCGTAGGTCTTGCCGATGCCCTGGCCGGCACCGGAGATGATGGCAACCTTGTTTTCCAGACGCATGCGTCACTCCTGAGTTCGGTTGGTGCTTCGGGGTTTCAGAAAGGGCGGCGGTTCAGGCCCGGTATGAAATGGCCTTCGTCTCGGTGTACTCATCGAGGCCCTCGGTGCCGTATTCGCGGCCGATGCCCGACCACTTGTAGCCGCCGAACGGAGCCTCCACGGCCGAGCCGCCGTTGATCTTCACGGTTCCGGTGCGGATCTGCAGGGCCATCTCGAACGCACGCGCAGAATCGGCGGACCAGATGGCTCCGGACAGGCCGTAGCGGGAGTCGTTGGCGATGGCAATCGCTTCGTCGTCGGTGTCAAAGCCGATCACCACGCCCACCGGGCCGAACACCTCTTCCTGGGCGATGGTAGCCCCGTTGTCGACGTTGGTCAGCAGAGTCGGCTCGTAGAAGAACCCCTTGGAGAGGTGCTCTGGAATCCGACCACCGGTCACGGCGACGGCACCGTGTCGCACCGCGGCATCGACCATACTGGCGACCCGTTCACGCTGAACTTCGCGGATCAGCGGTCCCATCTGGGTGGCGGGGTCGGCCGGATCGCCGATCCGGATCGAGCTCAAGACCGCGGCAGCCTTTTCCACGAATGAGGGCAGGATCGAGTTGTGCACCAGGAACCGCGAGCACAGTCCACAGCCCTGGCCGGCCTGGTAGGTCAGACCCATCGCGGCCTGTTCGGCGACGCGGTCGACGTCGATGTCAGCGCGGGCGATCAACGCGGACTTGCCGCCGAGTTCGAGAAGGACCTTCTTTATCGTCGGCGCGCCCTGTTCCATGACCGAGACACCGACGCTGGGGGACCCGGTGAAGGACACCATGTCTACCCGGCCGTCGGATGTGAGCACTCGACCGACATCGACGCCGCCGGTGACGATGTTCAGAGCGCCGGCCGGAACACCCGCCTCGGTGGCGATGTCAGCCAGCGTGAGCGCCTGCAGCGGCGTGTACGGCGACGGCTTCAGGACGACGGTGTTGCCCATCAGCAGCGCGGGGACGATCTTGCCGAGGTTGATCAGATGGGGATAGTTGAATGCGGTGATCGCGCTGACCACGCCGATCGGTTCGCGCACGGTGACAGCGGAGCCAAGGCTGCCCGGACCGCCAACCCCCTGGCTGACCGTCGGTGGCAGGGGAGTGACAGGTCGCCGCGTGCGGGCTTCGTCCAACGCAAATCGAAAGTGGTCCATCGCAATCCCGATGTGGGCGAACTTCGCGAGTGGGTACGTCGCGCCGGCCTCGGCGACGATCAAGTGCTCCAACGTGTCCTGCTGCCCGGTCAGGATGTCGTAGAAACGGGCCATGATGTCACAGCGCTTCTGCGGGGACATCCGTGGCCACGGGCCTTCGTCGAATGCCGTGCGGGCAGCCCCGACCGCGGCTTCGGCGTCGGCGACTGAACCGATGGCCGCGGTACCGATCACTTCCTCGGTAGCGGGATTGATTACTTCGCCGAGGTCGCCGCCGGGGCTGGTCCAGTCGCCGCTGATGTACTGACCCTTGAACTCATACACGGTGCCTCCGTCAGCATCGGTGAAAGAATTAACTGTACGACTAACTAGTAATATAAGCTTAGACTCTCAGTGGGGGTTATTCGCCCCACATCTGTCAGCCCTAATCCTAGGGAGAGTGCCCATGTCACACCGCCCGATGCAGGGCGTTCGTGTGCTCGAGTTGTCTCAGTACACCTTCGCTCCCACCGCCGGCGCGGTGCTCGCCGACTGGGGCGCCGACGTCATCAAGGTGGAGCATGCAGAGACCGGTGACGCGCAGCGCGGGATCCGGGTGGGGTGGAACAGCGAGCGACGTGGCTCTTTCCAACCGATCATGGAACATCCGAACCGGGGTAAGCGCAGTATCGGCCTCGACGTCGGTTCGGAAAGGGGTCGAGAGATCCTCTACGCCCTGGCAGCCACGTGCGACGTGTTCATCACCAACTTTCTGCCGGATGCCCGCGACCGACTGAAGGTCAACGCCGAGGAGATTCGGCGCGCCAACCCGGCCATCATCTACGTCAGGGCAACCGCGTACGGCAACAAGGGCGCGCTTTCCAGCGAAGGTGGATTCGACTCGAGCGTGTTCTGGGCGCGAATGGGTAGCGGTGCGGGGGTAACACCGCCCGACAGCCCCCGGACGCTGTCGATGCCCGGGCCGGCCTACGGCGACACCATCGGAGGTATGACGATCGCCGGGGGGATAGCGGCGGCGCTCTTTTCCCGAGTCCAGACCGGTGAGCCCGCAGTGCTGGACGTGTCCTTGCTCAGTGTCGGCGCATGGGCCATGGGCCTGGCGATCGACATCTCCCTGCTCACCGGAACCACCCGACCTGTCGCCTCGCTGCGTGATGAATTGACTACCGCCCCAACGAATCCGCTGGCCGGCGACTACCGAACCTCCGATGACCGCTGGATCAACATCAGCTTCCTGCAACCTGGACGGTACTGGCGGGATTTCTGCGCGCACATCGACCGACCGGACCTGGCCGAGGACCCACGGTTCGACACTGCGGAGAACCTGATGGCCAATGCGAAGCAGGCGGCCGCGATCTTGCGCGCCGAACTGGCGGGGAGAACCTTCGCGGAGTGGGTCGCGGTCTTCCAGACGCTGCGAGGTCAGTGGGCGCCGGTGCAGAACAGCATCGAAGCGGGCCGCGATGACCAACTGCGGTCCAACGGCTACATCGTGACCATCGAGGATGCCGACGGTCAGCCCCGTGAGCTGGTCGCGAATCCGGTGCAGTTCAACGAAACACCACCGACCCTGACCAGGGCCCCGCTGTTCGCCGAACACACCGACGAGATCCTCCAACAGCTTGGGTACGACGACGAACACATCATCGAACTCAAGATCGCCGGTGTCGTCACGTAGGGCTCGTTGGTGTGGGACCCCTTGACGGCGGTCTGGGACGACCGTAATAATTAACTTGTCGACTAATAAAAGGGAGAAAGGTCGAACATGCTTCCTGAGACCGCCAAACTCATCTCGGTTGATGACCATGTCATTGAGCACCCGAATGTGTGGCAAGACCGACTGCCTGAGAAGTACAAAGACGTCGGCCCGCGTGTCATCGAGCAGACCGAGGGCCCCGAAGCGGGCAATGAGGTGTGGCTGTACGAAGGCCAGTCCTATGTCACGCACGGCGTCTCCGCGACAGCGGGTAGGGAGGACATCCACCTCAACCTCGAGCCGGTCCGGTTCGACAACATGACCCCTGGCTGCTATGACCCCGCGGCGCGCATCAAGGACATGGATGCCGACGGTGTGCACGCCCAGGTGTGCTTCTCCACGTTCGCCCGCTACGCAGGCACCCGCTTCCTATTCGGCAAGGACAAGGAACTGTCACTGCTGTGTGTCCAGGCATATAACGACTTCTTGATCGATGAGTTCTGCGGCTTCGCACCCAACCGGCTGGTTCCGGTCGCCGTCCTGCCGCTATGGGACAGGGACCTGTGTGTCGCCGAGATCGAGCGCACCGCAGCGAAAGGCGCCCGCGGTCTGGGATTCCCCGAAAACCCCTCATCGACAGCGCTGAACCTGCCGTCCTGGCACAGCGGGTACTGGGATCCGGTCCTTGCCGCGGCTCAGGAAGCGCGGATGCCGCTGTGCCCGCACGTCGGCACCTCGGGTGCCACCCCGGTGACCGGACCTGATATGCCGCCGGCCGTCAGCATGTGCATGGTCGCGTCCAACTCCATGGGCGCCATGCTGGACCTGATGTACTCCGGGACGTTCGTGAAGTTCCCGGACCTCAAGGTCGTGCTCTCCGAGGGCGGCGTCGGATGGATGCCGTATACCATGGAGCGCGCCGACCGGATGTGGCAGCGGCACAGGGGATATCAGCCCCAGATCGACCACGGCATGCTGCCCTCGGAGATGGTCGCCGGGCACATCTACGGCTGCTTCATCGATGACACCATCAGCAAAGAGGTGCGGGAGAAGGTCGGCGTCGGCCAGATCATGTGGGAGTCCGACTATCCGCACTCCGACAGCAGCTGGCCCGACAGCCGCAAGGAACTGGCCAAGATGATGGAAGACGTCCCCGATCACGAGGCGCTCATGATGGCCGAACTCAACGCCCGCGAGGTTTTCCGGCTCGAAGACTGACGAGCGGTTGCCTTGACCGCATACAGAAATGGGTATCTCCCGAGGAGCGAAGGACGTCGGCCTGGCGTTCTTCGCTGCCCTTCGAGAACGCCGGTTCGGCGACGCCATCGACCTCCTCGACGACGAGGGCACGCACTGGGGTGGATCCTTCCCGTACCGGGAACACCCGATGGCCGGTTTCAAAGCGAAATTGAGGATGGTCGAACAGGGAATCCACGACACACCAATGGATTTCGTTGTCGTCGATTGCATCAGTGCCGGCGATCAGGTGGTGCTGGAACTCCGCAATGAGGGCACGCTTGCCGACAATCGGCCATACGAGATGGTGTACTGCTTCATCCTGCGCGTCCAGGACGGCCGGATCATCACCATGCGGGAATATGCCGACACCGCCTACAACCGGGACATGCGCCCGTACTTGTACTCCGAGGAGTCACCCGTGTACCGAGAACTCAAAGAGCAAGGTTTGACCGCCTCGACCTTCGACGGACTGCGATGACTGCCGAAGCGCGAGCCGGCCGGGCCGACAGGAACGGTCTCGAGCTCTATTTCGAGCAGTCCGGCAACGGTGATCCACCCATCGTCTTTCTCCACCCGGCCGCCTCCGATCACACGTTCTTCGCGCCTCAGGTCACTGAGTTCTCCGCCGACCATCGCGTTGTGACCCTTGACCAACGCGGCTTCGGTGCCAGCAGCGAGGCCGCAGACGGCCAGTATCGGCCCGCGGATCTCGCAGACGACGTCGCCTGGCTGTGCAGCCATCTGGGTCTCGACAAGCCGTTTCTCGTAGGCTGCAGCATGGGCGGCGGGATTGCCGTCGAGGCCGCCGCTCGACACCCCGAGCTTGCCAGCGGTATCGCCGT
Organism: Mycobacterium pinniadriaticum; assembly: GCF_026242045.1. Lineage (GTDB taxonomy): Bacteria > Actinomycetota > Actinomycetes > Mycobacteriales > Mycobacteriaceae > Mycobacterium > Mycobacterium pinniadriaticum. The sequence continues at coordinate 53,506 of NZ_JAPJDO010000012.1, read as the reverse complement.
GCTCAATCGGTCCGTGATCGCCAACCGGGCACAGGACTCCACGATCCGCACCCTGGCAGAGATGTTGCGTGGGCCCTCGGCCGCCGAGGCCATTGAGATGCTGGTGAACGCTCAGATCGGGCCGCTCGACCCGCCCGGACTCGGCGACGAATACCGACGTACCGCGCGGTCCACCCGACCACACGTGCTGGCCGCTGTGCAAGAGGCATTCATCGACTGGGATGGGGAGGCGGCATTGGCCACGGTGCGGGTTCCCGCACTGTTCACGTTCTCCCGCCCAACCGGAGAGTACGCCGACCTGGATCGGATCAGACAGCTGTGCCCGCAGGTTGTCATTGGGCATACCGTCGGGGCGGGGCATTTCGAGAACCGCAGCGTCCCAGCACAACTGAACCCCATGATCCAAAGGTTCCTGGAAGTCTACATCGCGCGCTGAGTGCGGGGGCGATCACCGCGGCACGATCGTCGTCGACGTGAACCGGGCGGGACTGCTCAGAATGTGGGTGATCATCGCCGCGTGTTCCGCGCCGTCGAGTTGCCGGCCGTTGATCAGCTCCCGCTGCGCCCAGATCGCCCCGAAGCGACTGCCCTCGGGTTGTCTGTCGCGGACCGTACTGACAGTCGGACCGACACCCAAGGTGGTGAAGGCAACTTCTGGATTCTCGTGCTGCCAGCACTGAACCATCCGTTCGAGCGCCGTCTTGCTGCAGATATACGCCCCGATACCGGCCCACGGCGGCTGCTGGGAAACCGAATGCGAAGACAAGTACACGGCATTACCCTCGGCCGCACCGAGGTGGGGAAGGGCTGCGCGCGTAACAACCGCTGCCCCAATGATATTCGTGTCGAACACGGTGTGCCACTGCTCCGCGGTCGTCTGCGCCATCTCGCCGAAGTGCGTCACGCCGGCCGCGTAGATCAGAGCGTCGAGCCCGCCTAGAGCAGCGACGGCCTGCTCGATCGCCGCGTCGCACGAGTCGGGATCACGGACGTCGCAGCCGACGGTGGTGCACTGATCCGGGTACACTGCCACGGCTTCGGCAAGTAACTCAACACTGCGACCGGCGAGCGCAACGTGTGCGCCATGGCGGGCCAGGTACAGGGCGACGACGCGGCCGATACCCCGGGACGCACCCACGACAACCACCTTGCGTTCGCTGATCTGGACCATCGAGGACTCCTTGCCCGGACGAGAATTAACTCTACAACTAGTTATACAAGAACCCGACCAGCCCACCGCCGGGAACGCCATTGAGGTGGAAACATTGCTGCTCGGCGAGGATTTCGGCGTGTTCGACAACATGCCGAGGATAGTTCGGTTACCACCATCCACCACAGGTGGCGACAACAGGCACCGGGTCATCGTGTCGTGATCAAACCCTCACGTCGTACCATGCCCGCACATCTGAAAATTCAGCGAATGCCCAGCTAAAGGGCCACTCACAGACTATGTTTTCGGACCCCCGCCCGTGTCGCGAGCACTTGGCCCGGGGCTTGCCTTTGTAGCAGTGGTCACATACTGTTGCATCAGTTAGTTTACCCACCTGGAAAGAGAGAGCCCTTCGATGTCCACCGCTGCCCCGGTGACCAAATGGCGTCCAGAAGACCCCGACGCGCCTTTCGTGCCTGACGAGTCGAAGCTCAGCCCCAGGCTGATCGAGATCAAGGAGGCACTTGTCAACGCGGTGTCCAAGGTCTTCCGGGACAAGCGAATCACGCACGAAGAGTATGAGCGATTCCGCCAGGTCGTGATGGAACTACAGAAGATGGGCGTCGTGCACGGGTTCTTCGACGTCTGGTTGGACAAGATGACCGACGAGTCCGCGGATGACGAATGGCCGGGTACCACCTCGAATCCGGAAGGCCCGCTCTACGTGCCGGGCGCGCCCATCCTGGCACCCGTCGGGCCCGGCCCCTCCTACGTCCTGCCTCAGCGCGAGAACGAGCCCGGCACTCCGCTGATCATCAGCGGGCAGGTGCGTTCCTTGGACGGTACGCCGCTATCTGGCGCCGAATTCGATGTCTGGCAGTGTTGCGCCGATACGGGCATCTACTCGAACTTCGGGCTGGACGATCAGCCGGACTGGAACCTTCGCGGCAAGTTCAGCTGTGATGCCCAGGGGCGTTACGAATTCCGCACGATCAAGCCGGTGCCGTACATGACCCCGGGTATTCCCCAGCCGATCCTGGATATCTGGGACGCCCTGGGCAAGGCTCATTTCCGGCCGGCGCACATACACTTCAAGATTTGGCACGACGATCTGCCCGGCGGCGTGTTCATGACCCAGATGTACTTCAAGGGCGATCCCTATCTCGGCGAAAACGATCCCGGGGAGAACGCCCAGAGCAGTCTGGAAGTGTCTCCCATCGAACACAAGGATCCCGAGGAATTGAAAGCACGTGGGCTAGAGAGCTATTCATCCTTCCTCACGATCGATTTCGACATCGTCGTCGAGACGGAACACGCCCCGGCAAGCAGCCCCGCCTGAGCGGCGGACCCCCACCCAAATTCCGACCCAGAGGAGATGAGATGGACGCGCCGGTGCTGGGCGATGACCTCGCCGCGGAGGCCCGCCTCGACGATGTGAACTTCTACCTGGGAGATCCCTATCCCACGTACGCGAGGCTGCGGAAGGAGGCGCCGGTCTTCTGGTGTGAGGCCGGCAACTTCTGGGCACTGACCAAGTACGAAGACATCGCTTGGGTCGAGGGCCAGCCGAACCCGCCTTTCACTACCGTCGATGGACTGTTCATCCCGGACGCCGCCAACCCGGCCCGCACCGCGGAACGGGATCCGGGCGGGGCGCAGCAAGCCGGCGCGGGCTTTATGAGCGACCCGCCTCGGCACACCAACTTCCGGCGCCTGATTACGCCTGCCTTCAGCTCAAAGCGGATGGTCGACCTGGAACCGAGTATCCGGAAAATCGTCGGTGAGTTGCTTGATCAACTTCCAGCGGGCGAACCGGTCGACTTCGTCGAGGCTGTCTCCGTTCCTCTCGCCGTCCGCGTCGTCGCCGATTTCCTGGGCGTGCCGCCGCAGGACTGGGATGACGTGCGGCGCTGGGCGGACTCCTTCATGCTCAACCTGGGCGGAGCGCTGGCCGCGGGCAGCCCCGAGGAGAAACAGGCTATCGACGACCTGGGGCAGATGTATGCCTACTTCGTGCAGAGCCTGGCCGAGCGGCGGGGAAATCCCCGTGAAGACCTGATGTCGGCGGTAGCCAACATGCAGGTCGATGGCGAGTTCTTGACCGAGCAGACCGCAGTGGCCATCTGCTTCTCGGTCATGGTTGCGGGCAACGACACCACCCGCAACACCCTTTCGGGCTCCATGGTGACCTTCGCCAAGTACCCGGATCAGTGGGACCGGCTGGTCGCCGAGCCGACGTTGATCGGCAACGCCACAGAGGAGCTGTTACGTTTCGTCGCCCCGGTGATTCACTTCGGGCGCCGGGCCACTGAGCCGGTGGTCATCCGCGACCAGCCCATTGCCGCAGGCGATTTCGTGGTGATGCTGTACGGGTCGGGCAACCGCGATGAGGAGATCTGGACCGACCCGGATACCTTCGATGTGGGTCGATCTAAGCCGCAGCGGCACCTGTCGTTCGGCTGGGGCCTGCACCGGTGCATCGGGGCGATGTTGGGCCGCGCCGAGATTCGCATCGCCCTGGAGGGGCTGATCGAGCGCTACCAGCGATGGGAGATCGCCGGACCGGTTGAACGGTTGCCGTCGACCGCGGTTAATCAGTACGAACACCTTCCCGTCTCGCTGATTCGTCGCTAGCATCCGCCCACCGTCATCTGAGTCCGTCGCGCCGTCGCGACATGCGTGAGGGGAAGCAGTGCTGAATTTGCCGGATGCATCATTGAGACCGGTACGTGCTATCGGCGGTTTCTTCGCCATGTCAATGGACGCAATGGTCCTGATGTTCAAACCGCCCTTCGCGTGGCGAGAGCTCCTCCTGCAGACATGGTTTGTCGCGCGGGTTGCGCTGGTGCCCACGATGATGCTGGCGATCCCTTTCACCGTACTGTCGGTGTTCACGATCAACATCCTGCTGACCGACATCGGGGCGGCAGACTTCTCCGGCAGCGGTGCCGCGCTGGGCGCGGTGACCCAGATCGGGCCGGTTGTTACGGTTCTCGTGATCGCGGGGGCCGGTGCCACCGCGATGTGCGCGGATCTGGGTGCCCGCACGATCCGCGAAGAACTCGACGCGCTGCGGGTGCTCGGGATCAACCCGATTCAGGCCTTGGTGGTCCCGCGCGTGCTGGCCGCCACCATCGTTTCGTTGATGCTGGCCTCCGTCGTGACGCTGGTCGGCATCGTCGGCGGGTTTTTCTTCTCAGTGTTCTTCCAGCACGTCACCCCGGGTGCTTTCGCGGCGGGACTCACGCTGCTGGTCGGAACCCCTGAGGTCATAACGTCTTTGGTGAAAGCCTCGATCTTCGGTCTGACGGCCGGCTTGATTGCCTGCTACAAGGGCATCTCGGTGGGCGGTGGACCCCAAGGAGTGGGTAACGCGGTGAACGAAACCGTGGTCTACACGTTCATGGCATTGTTCGTTATCAACGTCATCGCTACCGCCGCGTCGCTGCAGGTCGTTGTATGACCGTCGCGAGCAGGCAGTTCCCGCGCATACGTCGCACGTTCGCCGGCTGGGCTGACACCTGGAACCGGATCGGTGCACAGACCCAGTTTTATATCGAGACCATCCGGGGCACGTGGGATGTTGTGGTGCACTACCGGTTTGAGATGGTACGGCTCATCGCCCAGATGAGTCTCGGGGTGGGGGCCCTTGCCATCATCGGCGGTACGATCGTCATCGTCGGATTCCTGACATTGTCGGCCGGTTCCCTGATCGCCGTTCAGGCCTTCCATCAGCTCTCCGACATCGGCGTGGATGCACTGGCCGGTTTCACGTCGGCGTTTCTGAATGTTCGCCTTGTCGCGCCTCTGGTTTCCGGCATCGGCCTGGCCGCCACCATCGGCGCCGGGGCAACCGCGCAACTGGGCGCGATGCGGATCAGCGAAGAAATCGATGCCCTGGAAGTGATGGGCATCCGTTCAGTGGCCTACCTCGCCTCAAGTCGGGTGCTGGCTGGAGTCATCGTGGTCATCCCGCTGTACGGTGTAGCCGTCTTGATGGCGTTCCTGGCGACTCGGTTCGGCACCACGGCGTTGTTCGGGCAATCGACTGGCGTCTACGACCATTACTTCAACACATTCCTGAACCCGACCGATCTGGTCTACTCGTTCCTGCAGGCGATCGCGATGGCCGTCGTGGTGATGTTGGTGCACACGTATTACGGATTCACGGCCAGCGGTGGGCCGGCGGGCGTCGGCGAGGCGGTCGGGCGTGCCGTCCGCACCAGCCTCATCGCCGCGGTGTTCGTCACCCTGTTCGTCTCACTGGCCCTCTACGGCCAAACCGGCAATTTCCACCTGTCGGACTAACGCATGGAATCACGGCGAGATAAGCGCGTACATCAGGGTTGGTGGACCCTGATCTTGTTGATGGCGTTGGCCGCAATGGTCTTCCTGACCTACGCGATGTTCGTTGGCACGTTCACATCGTTCGTACCCGTGACGCTCACTTCGGATCGAGCCGGACTGGTAATGGAGCCGGGCGGCAAAGTCAAGATGCGCGGCGTGCAGGTGGGACGGGTGGGTTCGATTACGGTCGGCGGGGCGCCGGTCACATTGCGGCTGGAGATCGAGCCTGACCAGCTCAAGTACATTCCGGCCAACGTTCAAGCACAGATCCGGGCAACTACCGCATTCGGCGCCAAGTATGTCGACCTCATCTATCCCAGTGATCCGAGCCCGCAACGGCTTTCGGCCGGGATGGTGATCCAGTCGCGCAACGTCAGCACTGAGGTCAACACCGTCTTCCAGAATCTGACCGGCGTGCTCGCACAGGTTGATCCAGCCAAGCTCAATTCGGTGCTCTCGGCTGTCGCCGTCGGCCTGCGTGGCGAAGGCCAGGCGATCGGCGAAGCGATCACCGATGGCAACCAAGTGCTGACGGAACTGAATCCTCGCGCTGACACCTTCCGACGGGACTGGCGGGCGCTCAAAGGTTTCAGCGATACTTACAGCGCCGCCGCCAAAAGCATCGTGGCCACGCTGGACGCCGCCAGCACCACGAGCGCAACGATCACCAGTAACGCCTCCAACTTGGATGCCCTGCTGCTCAGTGTCATCGGGCTCTCGAATGACGGCATCAATCTGCTGGGCCCGAACAAGGACAATCTGGTCAAGGCCATCAATGTGCTCGAGCCGACGACGCGACTGCTGATGAAGTACAACCCTCAGCTGACATGCATGTTGGTCGGTGGCAAGAAGGTCCTCGACGACGGGTTCGGCGACATCGCTGGCGGCGCCAACGGAAAATCGCTGATCCTCGACACCGCGCTTCTGTTCGGCGACGATCTCTACCAATTCCCCGCGAATCTGCCCATCGTCGGCGCCAAGGGCGGTCCCGGTGGCGCGCCGAGCTGCGGATCCCTGCCGGACGTCTCGAAAAATTTCCCGCAGCGCTACCTCATCACCAACACCGGTTGGGGTACCGGTATGGATGTCCGGCCCAACCCCGGCATCGGCTTCCCCGGATACGCCAACTTCTTCCCGGTAACGAGGGGAGCGCCCCAACCTCCCAGCGTCCGCTATCAGGGCGGTCCGGCGCCTGGGCCGGTGCCGTACCCGGGCGGGCCGCCCTACGGCGCGCAGCAGTACGCACCGGACGGAACACCGTTGTACCCGGATCTGCCGCCGGCACCGCCGCCAGGGGCACCGCGCGAACCGGGCCCTCCGCCGCCGGGAACGGAGCCGTTCATCGTCCAAAATCCGGCTGTGTTGGCACCAACCCCGACACCACCGCAGCCCCCGGTGCTGGTTCCGTCGCCGTGAGCAATCAGCACTGTGCCAAGGTATCCATGAGAGGCCGATAATGTGAGAGATAATCTGGGAGGCGCCATTTGGCGCCTAGCAGTCTTCTTCGCGGCATGCGGTTTCGGCATCTTCGCGCTGTTTGCCATCTTCTCGCAGTTGCGCTTTCAGGCGGAGAAGACTTACAACGCCGAGTTCGAGAACGTGAGCGGGCTGAAGACTGGCCAGTTCGTCCGGATCGCTGGCGTCGAAGTTGGCAAGGTCAAGACGATTTCGCTGGAGAACGGCTCCACCCCAACGGTCGAGTTCACTGCCGACGACTCGGTGGTCCTCACCGAAGGCAACCGAGCCGTCATCCGCTACGACGACCTGATCGGCGGGCGCTACCTCAGCCTCGAGGAAGGCACGGGTGGCACGCAGCGACTTCGGCCGGGCGACACCATTCCGCTGGCACGTACGTCGCCGGCCCTCGACCTTGACGCCCTGATCGGTGGGTTCCGCCCGCTGTTCCGTGCGCTGGACCCCGACCAGGTCAACGCGCTGACCGGTCAACTGGTGAAAGCCTTTGAGGGGCAGGGGGATACCATCGGTTCGTTCTTCACCCAGACCGCTGCATTGACCAACACCCTTGCCGACCGTGACCGATTGATCGGCGAGGTGATCATCAACCTCAACACCGTGCTGGGTTCCGTTGGAGATCAGAGCAGCCAGTTTGCAAAGGCCGTCGACTCGCTGTCCAAGCTGGTATCGACGCTGGCCGGCCGCAAAGAGGACATCAGCAACTCGGTTGCCTACACCAACGCGGCTGCGGGGTCGATCACCGGCCTGCTTGCGCAGGCTCGCGCCCCGCTGACCAAAGTCGTTCTGGAGACCGATCGGGCGGCGGGTCTGGTTGTGGCCGACCATGATTACGTCGACAACTTGCTTAAGACATTGCCGGAGGCCTACCAGATTCTCAGCCGCCAGGGACTCTACGGCGATTTCTTCAGCTTCTACCTCTGCGACGCCGTGCTCAAAGTCAACGGGAAGGGCGGCAACCCGGTCTATATCAAGGTAGCCGGCCAGGACACGGGGAGGTGCGCGCCGCGATGAAATCCTTCACGGAGCGCAACGAGATCATCATCGGCGCGGTCGGCGTTGCAGTGGTCCTCGGACTGGCGCTGATCTCACTGAATTGGAACCGCATGCCGTTTCTGGATCGGACCACTGAACACTCGGCGTACTTCACCGAGGCGGGCGGCCTGAAGCCAGGGGCGCCCGTGCAGGTCAAAGGCTATGAGGTGGGGACTGTCACGGCGGTGGAGCTGGCCGTGCCGCGGGTTCTGGTGAAGTTCAACATGAACAAGGACATCCGGGTGGGGGACCGCAGCGAGGCAGCAGTCAAGACCAAGAGTCTTCTTGGGGCCAAGTTCCTCGAGGTAACACCGCGCGGGGACGGCGAACAGACCGATCCGATCCCCCTCGACCGAACCCGGCCGGCGTATCAATTGCCTGATGCCCTCGGTGAATTGACTTCCACCATCAGCGGCTTGGACACCGAACAACTGTCGCAGTCACTGGCGGTACTGTCGGACACCTTCAAAGACACCCCGCTGAAATTGAAGACCGCCGTCGAGGGTGTGGCGCGGTTCTCCGACACCCTCGACAAGCGTGATTCCCAGTTGCGTCAACTGTTAGCCAACGGCGAAAAGACGACGAGTGTGCTGGCTGAACGCACCGAACAGGTAGTGAGCCTGATCACCGACACGAATTCGCTGCTCGCTCAATTGCGGACGCAAAGCGCTGCGCTGGACCAGATTTCGGGGAACATCTCTGCGCTGGCCCAGCAGCTCAAGGGTGTCATCACCGAGAACAAGGAGACCCTCAAACCAGCGCTGGACAAGCTCAACGGGGTACTCACGATCGTCGACAACCGCAAAGAGGCGTTGCAGCAGTCGATCAAGAAGTTGAACGCCTTCGCGATGTCGATGGGCGAGTCAGTGGCGACCGGGCCGTTTTTCAAGGCGTATCTCGCCAACCTGCTGCCCGGACAATTCGTTCAACCCTTCATCGACGCGGCGTTCTCCGACCTCGGTCTGGATCCAGCCACCAAGCTCCCGTCGGAACTGTCCGACCCGCAAGTCGGGCAACCCGGGACTCCGGCTCTGCCCATGCCGTTCCCACGCACAGGCCAAGGCGGTGAACCGAGACTCAATCTGCCCGACGCGATCACCGGCAACCCCGGCGATCCGCGCTATCCCTACCGCGAGCCGCCGCCAGCGCCACCGCCAGGCGGACCGCCGCCGGGCCCGCCCGACCCTGGGCCTCCGAACTTGCGGGGCGCTCTACCACCGCCGGAACCATTCCTGGTACCAGCACCCGGTGAAGGTGGTCAGTGATGAGTCCGCGAATCGCGAGAATCGCACTTGCCATCCCGCTGGTGGCCTTGCTCATCGCGGGCATCGTCGCGGTAACCCGATCCTCGGGTGACCCGCAGCGGATCCACGTCACCGCGTACTTTGCCAACACCAACGGCATGTACGTCGGCGACGAGGTGCGCGTCCTCGGGGTGGCGGTCGGCAAGATCGTGCGAATCGAGGCGCAGCCGGAGCGGGCCAAGGTCGAATTCTGGTACGACAGTAGTGTTCCGGTGCCGGCCAATGCGAATGCGGTGATCCTGTCGCCGTCACTGGTGACGGCGCGCGCGGTTCAGCTCACCCCGGTCTACACCGAGGGACCGAGAATGAGCGAAGGCGCGGTGATTCCGCAGGAGCGCACCGCAGTTCCGGTCGAATGGGACGACTTCCGTCAACAACTCGAGAAGCTGACCAACACCCTGCAGCCCACCGAACCGGGTGGTGCCAGCACCCTGGGCCAGTTCATCAGTACCACCGCGGACAACCTGCGCGGCCAGGGCACGAACATTCGAGAGACGCTCGTCAAGCTATCGCAGGCGTTTTCCGCCCTCGGTGATCACAGTTCGGACCTGTTCAGCACTGTGAAGAATTTGTCGACGCTAGTGTCGGCACTCCAGGGCAGCGCAGATCTGATGCGCGCACTCAACCAGAACCTGGCCGACGTAACCGGTCTGCTGTCGAACGACACCGACGAAGTCGGCAACGCGATAGCGGAGATCAACGGGGTGGTCGGTGACGTTCAGAGCTTCGTGCTGGAGCATAAGGAGACGTTAGGAACCACGTCGGACAAACTCGCGTCGATCACCACGGCGCTGACGGCCAGCCTCGACGACGTCAAGCAGACACTACACATCGCGCCCAATGCCTTCCAGAACTTCCTGAACAGTTACCAACCGGCACAGGCCAGCCCGACAGGCGCAGTGGCGTTCAACAACTTCGCCAACCCGATCAGCTTCGTATGCGGAGCGATTCAGGCCGCTTCACGCATGGGCGCCGAACAATCGGCCAAGCTGTGCGCCCAGTATCTCGCGCCGATCATCAAGAATCGACAGTTCAATTTCCCGCCGCTGGGCGAAAACGTCATCGTCGGTACTTCGGCCCGGCCCAACGAGGTCACCTACAGCGAAGACTGGATGCGGCCTGACTACATTCCGCCCCCTGCGGTCAACGGTGCGGACCTGGCTGCCGAGGCGCGATCGACGAACCCGGCCGATGGGTTGCCGGGTTTGATGGTCGCGGGCGAAGGGCGCTCGTGATGACGCGCCGTCTGCGCCCCATCACCGTCGCGTCAATGCTCCTCGTCGCCCTCGTGCTAGCCGGGTGCAGCAACTGGCGTGGCGCCAACTCGCTGCCCCTCCCGGGCACCCAAGGACGCGGCCCTGGTGCGTACACAATCCAGGCGCAGTTGCCCGATGTTGACAACATCGAGCGGAACTCGCGCGTTCGCGTCGGTGACGTCACTGTTGGCAACGTCACCAAGATCGAGCGTCAAGGTTGGCATGCACAGCTGACGATGACGATCAATGGGGGAGTCGAGCTGCCGGCCAACGCCACCGCAACGATTGGCCAAACCAGTCTGCTCGGGTCAAAACACGTCGAACTAGCGGCTCCCACCGATGTTCCGCCCGAGGGCAAGTTACACGATGGGTCGCTGATCCCGCTTCGGTCGGGAGGCAGCTATCCGAATACCGAACAGACGCTAGCGGCAGTTTCGCTGCTCCTGAACGGCGGTGGGCTGGGACAGATCCAAGACATCACCCAGGCCCTGAGCACCGCCTTCGGCGGACGCGAGGACGACCTGCGCAGCCTGATCCAGCAGCTAGACACCTTCATGGCGTCGCTCAACGATCAAAGCGACGACATCCTGGCGGCGATCGACGGCCTGAACAACCTGGCGGGTCAGTTCGCCGCCGAGAAGCCGGTGGTGGAAAAGGCACTCAAGAACATTCCCGACGCGCTCAGTGTGCTCAAGGACCAGCGGGACAACCTCGCTGGTGCACTGGATCAATTCGGCAAGTTCAGTGCTCTGACCGCCGATGCGATCAACCAGAGCAAGGACAATTTGGTCAAGGAACTAAAGGATCTCGGGCCAGTGCTGCAGTCGCTGGCAGATGCCGGGCCGGCGTTGACCCGTTCGCTGGGCTTCTACTCGACTTTTCCGTTCCCCAAAGACACGCTCTCGAAGTGGATGCGCGGGGACTACGCCAATCTGACCGCGGTCTTCGACTTCACGCTGAGCCGACTCGACTCGTCGTACTTCACCGGGACCCGATGGGAAGGAAACCTGACCGAACTCGAGATGCAGTGGGGTCGCACCATCGGGCAGCTGCCCAGTCCCTACACCCGCGACAATCCGCTCGTCGCGCCATATAACTTTGACCAGGGGCCGTAGCTCGACATGTACATGACCAGGCGGATCCGCATTCAATTGGCGATATTTCTCGTAGTTTCGCTGATCACCCTCACCGTCATCGCACTCGGCTACCTCAAGCTGCCGCAACTCCTGTTTGGCGTCGGGCAATACACGGTGACCGTTGAGCTGCCGGAGGCGGGAGGGCTTTACCAACGTGCCAACGTCACCTATCGCGGCAGCGAGGTCGGCGAGGTAAAGGACGTCAATCTGACCGACAGCGGCGTCGTCGCGGTGCTCTCACTGCGGTCGGACGTCAAGATCCCCTCGAACCTCACCGCGGCAGTGCACAGTACCTCCGCGGTGGGTGAACAGTATGTCGCGTTGCTCCCGCGGACCAGCGACGCGCCCCCGCTCAAGGACGGCGACGTGATCCCGCGGACCGACACCCGAGTACCGCCCGACATCAACTCGTTGCTGGACGCGACAAACCGCGGGCTGGAAGCGATACCGCGTGACGACCTGAAAACCGCGGTCGACGAGTCCTACACCGCATTCGGCGGGCTGGGACCGGAGCTGTCCCGGCTGGTGAGAGGCTCCACCACACTGGCGAGCGATGCCCGCAAGCATCTCAGCGAGTTGACCAACCTCGTCGACAATTCCGCGCCGTTGCTCCAGAGCCAGATCGACACATCCGATGAAGTCCAGGCGTGGGCGGCGCGCGTCGCCGACATCAGTCGCCAGCTCAAGGACCAGGACCCAGCCGTGCGAGGCATCCTCGAGCAGGGCGCGCCCACCGCGGAAGCAGGCCGCGCGCTGATCCGGCGGCTGCAACCGACGCTGCCGATCCTGTTGGCTAACTTGGTGAGCGTAGGCGAGGTCGGCGTCGCTTACCGAGACGGCATCGAACAAATCCTGGTCCTGCTGCCCCAGGGCGCGGCAGACGTCCAAGCGACCGCACTTCCCGACCGGGATACCAACTTGCCCTACAAAGGTGGGTTCTTGAGCTTCAACCTGAATTTCAATGTGCCCCCGCCCTGCACCACCGGCTTCCTGCCCGCGCAGCAGTGGCGATCGGCCGCCTTCCAGGACTCCCCCGACCGTCCCGAAGGTGACCTGTACTGCCGAGTGCCCCAGGACTCGGTGTTCAACGTGCGCGGCGCACGTAACACCCCATGCGCGACCCGCTCCGGCAAGCGTGCTCCCACGGTCAAGATGTGCGAGAGCGACGAGAATTACGTCCCCCTCAACGACGGCCTCAACTGGAAGGGCGACCCCAACGCAACCAGCACGGGTCAAACCATTCCGCAACCGCCGCCGGGTACGCCGGGCTCGACTGCAATACCGCCCCCGGCCCCGGCGGAGCCACCGGTAGCGATTGCCGAATACGACCCGGCCACCGGCTCGTATGTCGGACCTGACGGCAACACATACACCCAGGGCAATCTGGCGCAGAACGCACCGACGAATCCGACATGGCAGGATATGCTCCTCCCCCCCAGTAATTGATGTGCGCTCGGTACGCACCATGATGGCGCCATGCAGATCCGTGAACACGTCAGCTCGGGCAAGCCCGCCCTGATCTTGGCCGCAACAGGGACGGTCATCGATTTCGCCGAGCTCGAGGAGCGCGCCAACCGTCTCGCGCACCACTGGCGCGCGGTCGGCCTGCGCAAGGGTGACGTGGTTGCGTTGATCTTGGAGAACAACGAGCACGTGCATGCGGCGATGTGGGCCGCCCGCCGTAGCGGACTCTATTACGCACTGATCAACACCCACCTCACGGCCGCCGAGGCCGCATACATCGTCGACGACAGCGGCGCCAAAGCGGTGCTCGGATCGCGGGCTACGCGCGCGGTCTGCGAACGCCTCGGCCAGCACCTCGTCAACGGGCTGCCTCAGCACTTGCTGATCGCCGACGACGACCTCGACGGCTGGGCACGTTATCCGGAATGCGTTGCCGAACAACCATATACGCCGATCAGCGACGAAATCGAAGGTGACCTACTGCAGTATTCGTCGGGAACCACCGGCAGACCCAAGGGCATTCGCCGCGAGCTCACGCAACTGTCGCCGGCAGAAGCCCCCGGCAGTGTGTTGCCCTTGCTGGACGCCGTCGGAATCACCTGTGACTCGGTCTATCTGAACCCGGCGCCGCTATACCGCACCGCACCGTCGCTGTGGACCATGGCGGTGCAATCGGTGGGCGGTACCACCGTCGTGATGGAGAAGTTTGACCCGCAGGCCGCACTCGAATGTATCCAGCGTTACCGAATCACGCACGGCCAATTCGTCCCCGCGATGTTCGTACGGCTGCTGAAACTGCCTGAGCCGGTGCGAAATTCGTACGATGTCTCCAGCCTGAAGCGGGTAGTGCACGCTGCAGCCCCCTGCCCGGTCGAAATCAAAAGGCAGATGATCCAGTGGTGGGGGCCGATCGTCGACGAGTACTACGCCGCCTCCGAAGGAATCGGTGCGTCGTTCATCAAGGCGGAGGAGTGGCTGGCTCGCCCGGGCTCGGTTGGTCGGCCCCTGGTGGGGATTCCGCACATCCTCGACGAGGGTCGCCGGGAGTTGCCGCCCGGCCAGCCGGGGGAAATCTTCTACGAAGGCGGGCGGCCGTTCCGGTACCTCAACGACGAAGCGAAGACGTCAGCGGCCCGCGACGAGCACGGCTGGGTGACGGTGGGCGATATCGGATACCTCGACGACGACGGCTACCTATACCTCACCGATCGCCGGCACCACATGATCATCTCGGGCGGGGTGAACATCTACCCGCAAGAGGCCGAGGATCTCCTGATCACCCACCCCAAGGTGCTCGACGCCGCGGTATTCGGCGTGCCGGACGACGAAATGGGCCAGGCGGTCAAAGGCGTGGTGCAGACGGTCGACCCGGCCGATGCCACTGAGCAGGTCGCCGGGGAACTTCTTGATTGGCTCCGGAATCGAATGGCGCACTACAAATGTCCGCGTTCGCTGTCCTTCGAGGAGCAGCTGCCCCGAACCGACACCGGCAAGCTCTACAAACAGCAACTTGTACGGAAGTACTCTGCGTCGGTATAGACGTTGCAAGGCCTAACCGCACCGCGCAGCAGCACGGTGGCACTCGGCCACGCGGGCCCGGTGGCAACCCCGATCATGCTGACCGCACAGACCAGGAACCGATACGGTGCACACCTGGCGAGGCTGACAGCCGCCGACCACGCCGTGTATGAGAGACCGGTCCACGAGGTGCGGTGTCCGCGCCGGTGGCATACGGTGGGGCCGCGATCGGCGGCGACACGATCACGCTCGGCGATCCACGAATCGGGACGCGCATCCTGACCACGCTCTGGACACCGTATGGCGAAACCGGCATGCAGATGAAGGAACCACGCACGATGAGCACTTTCACCAGTTGCACCGTTGACCACTTCCACGCGATCTATCTCGGGCCTGTGCAGTTTTCTCGTCGCCATGATCTTGCCGAGCCTTCCTGCCCCACAACGTGTCCCGCAAGACTCTCATGAACAGTGGATCGCCCGATCGGGGTCGGGCTAGTTCTGACAGAAGCTCAGTCTTTCAATTGCCGGTTGGGGGTGTCAGCATGCTCTGCCATGTCCGCTGTCCACCGTTTTGGGCCAGGTCGGAATGCGTGTACGTTCGGCCGTCCGGTCCGACGTAGCTTCCCGTTGCAGGGTCGTAATAGGTGACGGCGATCGGAGGGAGCGGGGGCGCTGCGGACGCTGGCAGTGAATTGGGCGGTTGCTCGACGACGTCTTGGCCCGTGAGAGTTCCGTTCGGGTCACCCTTCCAGTTGGAGCCGTCGTTGAGCGGGACGTACTGCTCGTCGGACTTGCACATCTTTGCCATGGGGGCGCGCTTACCAGGGTTGGTGAGGCAAGGCGTGTTGCGCGCACCCCGTACTGCCAACCATGAGTCCTGGGGTATGCGGCAGTAGAGGTCACCGTGGGGCGGCTCAGGGCTGTCTTGCAAGGTCGGTATCCGCTGTTGTTGGGCGGGTAGATAGCCGGTTGTGCAGGCTGGGGGAAGGTTGAGGTTGAGGTTGAACGCAAGGACATAGCCGCCCAGTCCTTTGGTGTCCCTGTTGGCGACCGCACCGTTAGCCATGATTCCTACCCCCATGGGAAGCAGTACCAGAAGCTGCTCGATGGCCGGCTGGTAGGTGAGTGCGAGCTGGCCGACGCTGACGAGATTGGCTAGCAACACCGGCAGCGTCGGCTGGAGGCGGTCGATCAGCTGGCGAGCCTCGCTGGCAGCCTGTCCGCCACCTTCAAGCAGACTGCCGAGCGCGGAATCGTTGGACTTCAGTTGGCGTGTGAGATTGGCGAGGTGTGCGGCCCAGGAGTGGATGGAGTCGGCGGTGTCGGTCTGTGAATCCAGTAGCGGCTGGGACCGATCGATCAGCTGGACAAGGGGGTCGAGGTTGGCGCGTGCGTCGATGGCTAATTGGGTGGAGCCTCTGACGATCCGGGAGATCTCCGGGCCTAATCCTCCGACAGCGGTGTAGCTTTCGTCGATGGCCGTCTTCAGGCTGTCCCGCGGTATCGCTCTCAGGCCACGGTTGGTTGCATCCAGCAGAGCGTTGATATCGGGCGGTACCGACGTGCGGCCCATCGGTATGACGTCACTGTCTTTGAGAGATGGGGCGGTGTTGCTACGTGGTACTAGCGCGACGTACTGCTCGCCGATCGCGGACGTACTGTGCACTTGAGCGTCCAGGTCGGAGGGGATAGGTACATCGGACCGTAACGACAGCACCGCGTCCACTCCGGCGGGGGTGAGGCGGATAGAAGTGACTCGGCCGACTTCGGTGCCGCGATAGGTGACGTTGGCCCTCTCATAGAGTCCACCGGCTTGCGCTAGCTGCATGGTGACCGTGTAGTGGCCTACCCCGAATAGCGCTGGCACTCTGATGTATCCGAAGATCATCACCGCTCCGGCTACCACGGCGACCGTGACGAAGATTGCAAGTTGGATTTTGACCCATTTGCTTTGTCGCACGTTACGGCCCCTGATCGAGGTGATAGGGGGCGACCAAAGGGTTGCCGGCTGTATAGGGACTGGGGAGTTGACCTATCGTGCGGCCCCACTGCAATTCGAGTTCCGTCAATTTTCCTTCCCACCGGGTGCCGGTGAAGAAGGAGCTGTCGAGCCGGCTGAGTGTCAGGTCGACGATTCCGGTAAGATTGCCATATTCTCCGCGCACCCACTTGTCGAGGTTCTTCTTTGGCCATGGCAGGGTAGACAGAAAGTCCAGTGAGCGGGTCAGATCTGGTCCGGCATCAGCCAGCGAATGCAACACAGGTGCAACGTCTTTGAGCTCCTCAACAAGATTGCTCTTGGACTGGTTGACGGCGTGGGCAGCCAGCGCACTGAACTTGCCGAACGCGTCAAGCGCCTCGACTAGGGTGCCGCGCTGGGCAGCCAAGACTGCCAGCGCATCCGGAATCGTACGTATAGCCCTGTCCAACACCGGTTTTTGGTCAGAGAACTGGCCGACGAGTTTGTTGAAGCTGTCCGTGGCGGCGATAATGTCTCCGGTTTCGGCATTCAGGTGAGCCACGAACTGATCGATTTGTTCGATCAGACTGCGCAGATCCGCCACGCGGCCGGCGAATGCTGTTGCGAATGCCGCAGTGATGTCCTGCATCTGGCCGATCCCGCCACCATTGAGCAGCATTGACAGCGCCCCCAGTGTCTCATCGGTACTCGGGTAGGCGCCTGATCTGTCCAGGGGAATGAGTGAGCCGTCGTGCAATTTGCCTTTCGGTGGTGTGTCGGTCGGAGGGCCCAGTTCTATGTGCAGAGAACCCAAGAGGCTCGTTTGGCCGACCTTGGCCGTGGCGTTCGCGGGCAGGTCGACGTCGCCGTTGAGCCTCATCGTGACCAATGCATGCCAGCCTTCGCGCTCAATCTTGGTGATTGTTCCTACATTGGCATCGGCGATCCGAACTCTGGAGTTCTGCTGGATGTAGCCGACGTCAGGCAGCTGTGCTTGTATCAGGAACGACCCGGGGCCACCGCCTTGAGTTCCGGGTAACGGCAACGCGTTTAGACCCCGCCATTCGCAGCCCGACGATGTGGCGATTACCGCGAGCAGAGGTGCACTGATTACCGCATGCCATCGTTGTTTCCGTCTAGCGCGCATCTTATGAGCCGCCGCCCTGTGGCACCATCATGCCGGGCAGACCGGACGACGGGTCGGTCGATTGGGAGTCGGCAGGCGGTAGGGCACTGGTATCCGGGTTCGTTGAGGGTGCTGCTTCGGCTGCTAGTGGGGCTCCGGTGAGGGGCGTTTCGGTTGGCGAGGTCGACCTGGGAGTGGTGTAGTCGGGGCGCATCCAGTTCTCGCTGTAGGTCACTTCATTGGGGCGCGCTCCTGCACCGACGACGTAGTTCGAGCCCAGCGGAGGGAAGTTGTATTGGCGATTCTTGACGATTGGCGCCAGGTATTGCACGCAAAGCTTGGCGGATTGTTCGGCGTTGAGCTTGGACGCGGCCTGGATTCCCCCGCATAGGAACGAGATTGGGTTGGCGAAGTTGTTCATCACTAGTGCACCCGTCAGGCCCTGCTGTGTCGGCTGGTAGATGTTCACGAAGTTCTGGAATGCGTTCGGGAACAGATGTAGTGACTGCTCGATATCGTCGATGCTCTGTTGCACGGCGGTCGTGATCGAGGCGAGCTTGTCTGTGGTCGTGCCAATGGACTCGCGGTTATCTGCAATGAATCGAGTCGTGTCACCGACGACGTCGTTGATGTCTTTGACTGCGTTGCCGACCGCATCGGGTGTGCCGTCTACCGCCGCGGTCACCACAGCCATGTTCACGTTGAGCTGTTTAAGCAACGTGGCGCTATCCTGCAGCGCGGATACGACGGTGGACAGGTTCTTGATGCTGGAGAAGATGTCGTTGCTGTGATCGCCGAGGATGGACAAGGCTTGCGACATCTTGATGATGGTGTCGCGGATGTTAGCGCCTTGACCGCGGAGGTTATCTGCGGAGGTGTTGATGAATGCGCCTAGCGTGCTCACACCGCCGGGCTGGGTCGGCTGTAAGGCGGTAGTGAGCTTTTCGAGTTGTTGGCGAAGGTCATCCCACTCGAGTGGAACAGCAGTGCGGGTCTGCGGGATGATCGCGCCGTCGGGCATCACCGCCCCGCTCGTGTAGGCCGGGGTGAGCTGGATTGCGCGCGAGGTGACCAACTGCGGGGATACGATCGCGGCCTTCGCGTCGGCCGGCACCTTGTACCTGTTGTGGACCCAGAACGTGATTTTGACCTGTTCGGGCTGCGGTTCGATCGCGTCGATAGCACCCACCGGTACGCCCAGGATGCGCACCTCGTCGCCCGCGAACAAGCCATTGCTGTTGTCGAAGTACGCCACAATACGGGTCTTGTCGTTGGTGTCGTGGACACGGCACGTGACCACGGCGCCGCCCACAAGCAGCAGTGCGAGCCCGATTCGTAACCCATTGCGTAGTCGACGACGTGACCGCATCACTGTCCTCCCTCCGCGGTTGATGGGCCAGCTGCGTGTGGCAGCCCATCGCCGGCCGGTTCAGACGCCGATGAGGGTGGCGGCTGGAGAGCCGGTTGCTGGCCGGGCGGCGGTGCAGGTGGGCCCGGCGGCGGACCTCCAGGCGGTGGAGCAGCAAGCGGCTGCCGGTAGGGGTAGCGCGGATCGGCTGGATTGCCGGTGATCGCCTCGGGAAGGGAGAGATGTGGTTCACCGCCTTGACCGGTGCGCGGGTAGGGCATCGGCAGCGGCGGGGTGGCCGGTTGACCGGTCTGGGGATCGGTTCGTTGTGACGGTAGGAGCACGTTGGGATCCAGACCCAAGTCGGAGAACGCCGCGTCGATGAACGGCTGCACGAATTGGCCAGGTAGCAGGTTCACGATGTAGGCCTTGAAGAACGGGCCCGAGGCGACGGATTCTCCCAGCGACATCGCATACTGATTGAGATACTTGATCGCCTGTTGCAGTCCAGCCTTGCGGTTGTCAACCATGGACAGGACGTCGTTGAGTTTGTCCAGTGCGGGACGAAGTTGAGTCTTGTTGTCGCTGATGAAACCCGACAATTGCTGGGCCAGGAAGGACAGGTTGCCCGAGATCTGCTCCAGTGCTGTGCTCTGGGTCCGTAGCTCGCTCAGCAACGCGTCGCTGTTGGCGATCAGCTTCGCCACCTCGTCGGCACGTTCCGACAGTACCGCGGTGACTTTGCTGGTGTTGGACAGCAGATTCCGCAGCGCCCCGTCGCGGGCATCCAACGTTTCAGCGAACCGCGCCACACCCTGCACCGCGAGCTTCAGATCCGGAGGCGTGTCCTGGAATGTATCCGCCAGGGTGGCCAGGGCGGCGGAGACCGAATCGGTATCCAGTCCACTAATGGTGGCCGAGAGGTCACCGAGGGCGTCAGGCAGCTGATAGGGCGCCCTGGTTCGTTCGACGGGAATGGTCGCCGTCAGGTCACCGTCGCCGCGGGGTGTGATTTCGAGAACCTTAGAGCCCAGAAGGCTTTTGGTCCTGATGTTCGCCTCTGTGTATTCACCGAGGCGTACGCCATCGTCGACGTCAAACCTGACTAGCACTCGAGAGCCATCCAGGTCGACTGAGGACACTTCGCCGACTCGATAGCCTGCCACCTGCACGGCGGCACCCGATCTAAGTCCGCCGGCCTCAGCGAAATATGCCGAGTAATGATTGACGCGATTGATGAAGGGCAACTTGTCGTACTGCAGAGCCGTCACCGCGATTGCACCTGTCAACACAATGCCAACAGCGCCGACGACGAACGGGTTGCGCTCAACGAAACTCCCTCTCATTTTGGCGCGCACCGCCCGGTATCCTGCCCGGCCAGTTTGACGTAGACCGGTTGTCCCCCTTTTCCGTTGACCTTCAACAGCAAGTCGCACAGATAAAAGGTGAAAAAGTCGCCCATGATGCCCAATCGGCTGAGGGTTCTGTAGGAATCGGGCAGTGTTCTGAGAAAGTCATCGAACCAGGCCTGATCGCCGTCAACGATCGAAGTCACGCGATCAGATTGTGTCACAGTGTCTTTCAACGGCGTCCGGGTGTGTACCAGAAGGTCAGCGATGGTCGCTGATGCGGCATTGGTATACGTGACAGCATTGATGAGATCTGATCTGCGCGCCGACAATCCCTGAACGAGCTCCGATAGCGAGTCAACGGCCTTGGCGAACTGGCCGCTTTGATCGCCGACCGATGCCATCACCGTGTTGAGGTTGCTGATCACCTGTCCGATCAGCTCATCGCGGTCAGCAAGTGTGTTGGTCGCTGCCGCGGTCTGCTCTAGGAACGAGCCGATGGTTGCACCTTCGCCTTGGAAGGCGGTAATCAATTGGCCCGACAACGCGTTCACCTGCTGTGGATCCAGTGCCCGGAACAGTGGTCGGAACCCGCCCAGTAAGGTGTCGAGGTCCAGAGCGGGCTCGGTGTTTGTTATTGCTATGGTATTGCCGGGGTTGAGTCGTTTGGCGACGCCCGGACCCTCCAACAATGCCAAGTACCGGTCACCGATCGGGTTCGCCCACCGAACCGCGGCTTTGGTGCTCTGGGTGAGCACTACCGTGAGATCAGCCGAAAACTCGACCAGGGCTGACGATTTCGAGGTGATGGAGATCGTCGTGACCTTGCCGACCTCAACGCCGGCGATGCGGACAAAGTCGCCGACGGCCAAACCGCTGACGTCGCTGAACTCGGCGCGATAGCGTTGATCCTCGGCTAACCGAAACTGTGAGAACACTGCCAGCAGAGCGAACGTGCCAAGTGTGCAGACAATCGCGAATATGACGAAACTGATCGCGGCGCGTCGCAAGTTGTGATTCATGTTCGGCATCCTTCGAATCTGGCGCGTCACGGCGCCGCTGGCGCGGTGCCCGTAGTCGGCGCGGCAGGTAGACCGGGGTAGAGCGGGGTCCCATCCGTGGCGTACCACGGAGCCCCAAAAGGCGGTCCGCCAGGATAGGAAGGCTTGGGTCCGGGTGCTGGCCCGTCCAGGCACTGGCCGAGATGCGGCGGTTCTGGTATTGCACGCGTGACCGGGAAATAGTCGACCGAACACGTCTGACCGATCCCCGGGTTGGGTCGCCAGTCCAGCCCAGTGCCCCATCCTGTGTTGGTGATCAGTTGGCGCACGGGAAAGTTATTGGCGACATCCGGCAGCGAACCGCAGCCGGGTTTGCCGCCTGGCCCGCCCTTGGCCGCAACGATCGGTAGGTTGTCCGGATACCGGTAGAGGTCATCGCCAAACGTGAGGCCGATGTCCAAGATTGTGCTGCGGCCGTTACCCCCGAACCACTGATCTCCGCCCTTGTCCAGGTAGAGCTTGGCACCCTGGATCATGCACGTGTATTCGGGGTTGTATTTGAGCAGCAGGCTCGTTGTCGGTTCGAGGACGTCAATGGCGTTGACAAAGTTGTCCGTGTTGGGTGCAAGCAGCTTGATGCCGGAGTTGGATAGTCCAATTACGTTCAACAGCAACGCATCTAGACCTCCGCCATGATCGGTTATCGTCACGCTGGTCGTACTCGCGGCGTCCAGCGCGGCGAGTATGTCGTGAGCCGCGGCGCTGTAGGCATCGCTGAATCCCGTGAATGACCTCAAATTCGCTGCCACGGTGGACATCCGGGGATTGAGTGCGATCAGCACTTGGTTGGCATCTGTTGTCGCCGCACCAATTCGCTCACCCTGACCACGTACTCCGTCGGCAAGCGCAGTCAGCACCGCATTGAGCTTGGGTACATCGACCTGATCCAAGATGCCCATGAGGTTGTCGAAAACCGTGTTGACTTCAGTGCCGACATTGCGTGACCAAAGCACAGCACCCGCGGCCAATCGCTTAGCGCTGGGGTCTGCCGGGAAGATCAATTCGACGTATTTGGCGCCGAAGGCCGTGGTGGCCTTGATCTCGGCACCGACATTGGCCGGGATGTGTTGGACTTGGTCGGGGAAGATCTCTAACTTCAGGCTTACGGGCTCGGCGCCGCCGATGACCCCTGCGACTCGACCAACTTCGACGCCGCGCATCTTCACTTGCGCACCGGATTCCATCACCAGACCGGTGCGATCCGCGGTCAAAGTAATCGGTACATAGCTGCGAAACGTCCCCGCGAAAAGGCCTGAACATAGCAGCACGAATCCAATGACGGTTGCGAACAGCACCGCAGTCCACCACAAGGGGTGCACACCGTGGCCACGCTGTTTACTTGCCATCCAACTATCCCGACAGGTGGAAATTTCCGGACTGGCCGTAGATGGCCAGCGAAACGAACAAGACGACGAGCACCGCCGAAATCATCGAAGTGCGGACCGCGCGCCCGACTGCCTCACCCACACCCGCGGGTCCACCCGAGGCGGTGAACCCGTAGTAGGTATGTACCAGCATGATCACGGTTGCCATCAAGACTGCTTGGAAGAAAGACCAAATGATGTCGGTTGGGTTCAGGAACGTATTGAAGTAGTGGTCATAGACACCGCTCGACTGGCCGTACACAAAGGTCGTGCCGAAACGGGCCGCCAAGAAGGATGTGAGCATTGCGACGCAGTACAGCGGCATCACCACGATCACTCCGGCCAGCACCCGGTTTGATGCCAGGTAGGCGACCGAGCGCACACCCATCACTTCCAACGCATCGATCTCCTCGTTGATCCGCATGGCGCCCAGCTGGGCGGTGGCGCCGGCACCGATGGTGGCGGCCAAACCGATGCCGGCGATGATCGGTGCGATCAGCCGAACGTTGAAGTACGCCGACGCGAATCCTGTCAACGCTTCGACGCCGACGTTGGCGAACTGGTTATAGCCCTGCACTGCCACGAGCGCCCCCGTGGAGAGTGTGAGGAACCCAACGATCACGACGGTGCCGCCGACTATTGCCAAAGCTCCTGTGCCCATGCCCATTTGGGCGATCAATCGCACTGTTTCAGCCTTGTAGTGCACCAGGGCGTCGCGGATTGCGGCCAAGGTCTGGAAATAGAAGCGTGCCTGGGTACCGATTCGAGAGAGACCGTCAACCCAACCCGTGGCGGTGCGCCAGATCCGTGGGTAGCCCGTGCCGGGGACGCTACCGCTCATAGTGTCGCCTTCACCCCGACCGCAGTTGCAATGATGTTGATCGCAAACAGGGCCATGAAGGTGTACACGACCGTCTCATTCACGGCATTGCCTACTCCCGCCGGGCCGCCGCCGGCGGAAATGCCCTTGTAGCAGGCGATCAATCCGGCGGCCAGGCCGAATAGTGTGGACTTGATCAACGAGATCACCACGTCCGGGGCCTTCGTGATGACCGTCAACCCGCCGACGAACGACCCCGGTGTCACATGCTGGACGAAGACGGAAAAGACGAAGCTACCGACCAGACCAACAAGAATCACCACTGACGACAACAGGGTCGCCACCACCGTTGCGGCGAGCACGCGAGGCACGACTAACGCTTGAATTGGATTGACGCCCATGACGCGCAAGGCGTCGAGCTCGTCCCTAATAGTGCGTGCACCCAAGTCGGCGCACATGGCCGTCGCGCCCGCGCCGGAGACCACCAGCACCGTCACCACAGGACCGATCTGGGTCACCGTGCCATAGGCGGCCCCGGTGCCTGAATAGTCCGCAGCGCCGAACTCAACCAAGAGGATGTTGAATGTGAAGACCATCAGAACCGTAAACGGGATTGCCAACATCAACGTGGGCAACATCGAGACTCGTGCGACAAACCATGACTGCAACAGGAATTCCTGCCACGCAAACGGCCGGCGCGGTATCGACACCAACACCTGCAGCGCCATCGTGAAGAACGCTCCCAAGGCGCGAACTGGCTTCGTAGCCTTAGCATCCGACACGCTCTTCAGTGTCCCGGGCAGCCGACTCAGAATTGCACGGCCGTCGGCCGCGCTAGCCTCGAACCGGCTCATAAGAACATTCCTACTTACGTTGAGGATGTGACGGCGCAGGCCGCCGAGGCCCCGCGACCACCGATGGGTCAGTTCGGCTGAACGTCTGTTGTCACGGCAGAGGCAGTCTGGAGCGCGGGTAACCCGAGCACTTTGGCGACATTGTCGTGCATCACCTTGAGGTAAGTGTGGTCCGGAACCTTGCCCTCGATGCGTGCGGCAAAGTCAAGTGGAACTACCTCACCCTCTGGGTGCGGCCAGTCCGAACCCGCGACAACCGCGTCTTCGCCGATGAGCTCGATCAACCCGAGGATGTTGTCTTCCGGGAACGGAGCCACCTTGACGTGACGCTTGAAGATCTCGCGTGGACGCTCAGTCAAGACACCGTAGGTCCAGTCCTTTGGACCGCACATGCGGGCAGCACGGTCCATCTTCTTGAGCAGCGGGCCGACCCACTCGCTGCCGTGTTCGATCGACATCACCGTGAGATTCGGTACGCGTCCGAACAAGTTATGAGTCACCAGCGCTAAGAGCGTGTCCGAGATGGCGCGTTCACCAAAGCTGGTCACACGCTGGAAGGGCGAGAACCGATGCTGAGGTGCACTAGGCGTCTCACCCCACAAAGCGGAGTAGTAGACACTCTCACCGCTGTTACCCAGGTGGAAGTCGACCGGGATCTCGGCCTCAGCGCAGCGGGCCCAGAACCCATCGTGTGCCGGGTCGGCGGGTGACCGCTTGCCCCCGACCGGGCCAGGTCGCAGGTGGACGAGCTTGGCGCCTTGGGCGATGACGCGTTCCAATTCGGCGACAGCCCAGTCGATGTCGGTGAGGTTGAGCAGGGGCGCACTGTAGATCGGGGACTCTGGACTACCGAATCCCCACTCCTCCTCGATCCACCGGTTGAACGCTGTCAGGGTCGCGTTGAGCGCGGGGACGTCGCATTGCAGTTGGTATTCCACGCCGACCGCCGTCGTTGGGAACATCAGGGTTCCCACGACGCCGTGTTCAACCATCCACCTCAGCCGCAGATCACGGTGGCGGGATTCGGGAATGTCGTCGGCTCGCACGTTACCGGTGACGGCGTCGCCCTTGCCGCCACCCTGCTTGAAGTACTCGAGTAGCTGGCCGGGCCACCCGATGGCGTCCACGGGATTGACGCCAAAAAAAGTGACCTTGTCCTCGCCGAAGAAGATGCGTCCCTCGGGGCGATCGGGGGTACGTACAACCCGAACTGCGCGGTTCTCATCGAGAAACTGCTTCGGCAGATATCGGGTGAACGCATCGTCAGTCTCGTAATAGTGCTGGTCTGCGTCGAACATGGGTACCGCCACCGTGGCCTCCTAACCAAACGTATGGTTCAGACCATAGCATCTTGTTGGTGGGTCGAAAAGTACTGAATTGGCGTCGGATTCAGGTGCGCTTGACGGGTGCTCGGTCGCACCCTAGGTTTGGCGCCAAACGTTTGGTAATCCCTTGAGGCTGAGTCCGAGACCATCTAGGAGAGGTGTCAGTGGCCGAGACGATGTATCGAGCCGAATTCGGCTCGCGCGAGATGACCTGCGTTGAGCCAGCGCGGGGACAGGCGATGCGATGACAAGCCGGTACGACGACATCCTTGAAGGACTCTCGGAGTTCGTCGACTCTGTCGTTGTTCCGCTGGAGGACAAAAACCAAGACTTGTTCGACTGTGGGCGGCGCTTCTATGGCGCCGACGGGGCGTACTCGCCGGCTGTGAAGACGCTACTGCGTGAGGTGCGTGAGCGAGCCGCTGAGGCGGGCTACTACACAATGCTGGCGCCCGAAGACATCGGTGGCGGCGGTGGTGGCGCTGAACTCCTCTATGAGGTGTGGCGCCATCTGTACGCCCGGTACGGTCCCGGCCGCGTCTTGCCATTCGCGAGTGTGGCGCACTGGAGCTACGGGCCCAGCCTGCTGTGCTCGGCACTGACGCCCACCGCACAGGAGCGGATGCTGCCGGACTACGTGAAGGGTGTCACGACGAGTTGCTTTGGCATGTCCGAGCCCAACGCCGGCACTGACGCGTGGGCCATGACCACCACCGCACGTGCCGACGGTGACTCGTGGATCATCAACGGCACCAAACAGTGGATTACCAACTCGCCTGAAGCCGACTGGGTCTTTGTGTGGGCCGTGACCGACGGCGAGTTGCGTAAGCAGCGGACGGGCGGCATCAGTTGCTTCCTCGTACCGACGAGCGGGCCCGGGTTCGCCGTCGACAGCGTCATCAAGTTGTTCGGGCAGGCCGGCGGCCACGAGGGGATCATCAGCTTCACTGATGTTCGTGTCCCCGCCGATGCGCTGGTGGGGAAGTTGGACCAAGGATTCGCGTTGGCGCTGGGGGGTGTGACGACAGGGCGTCTGTATAACTGCGGGCGCTCGGTCGGCCTGTCCAAGTGGGCGTTGGACCAGGCCGCCAGCTATGCCGGCGTGCGTAGGACATTCGGCCATCCCATCGGCGACTACCAGGGCGTGTCCTTTCCCCTAGCGGACTGCGCCATCGAGATCTACGCCGCTGACACGATGGCTCGCGACTGCGCCGCACGCATCGAGGCAGGTGGCCCAGCCCACCATGAAGTGGCGATGGCGAAGGTGTTCGCGACCGAAATGTGCTCTCGGGTCTATGAGCGATGCATGCAGGTCCACGGTGGGATGGGGCTAACGAATGAGATGCGGCTTTATGACGGATGGCATCAGGCTCGCATCATTCGGATCGCGGACGGCAGCGGCGAAGTCCTTCGGCGCAATATCGCCAAAGCCCTGATCAGCGGTCGTCGGTGATCGCTGTTGCACGGTTGGCGCCCGCGTCGTCGGTCCCCGGTAGGGGATTCAACGCTGAAGTGAGGGAGATCGAATGAGATTGGCGGTAGTCAGCCTGGCCCGTTCCGAAGACACGATGCTGGTCGAGGTGCTTGAGGATGTTGTCTTCCCGATCTTGGACGCGGGGCCTAGTCAGCTTGTCGAGGTAGCCCGCGCACCGCATGCATGGCCAGATCGCGGTCCGCAGATATTCATGTCGGATGTACGCTTCCGGGCACCGCTCGAACGACCGCCCAGTATCCGAGATTTCATGGTCTATGAAGCGCACCTGGTCAACTCCCTATCAGCCTGGGGACAGCGGCCGCCGGAGTCGTGGTATCGCGAACCAGTCTTTTATTTCAGCAATCCCGCGGCGGTGATCGGCGACGGCGATGTTGTCCGGAGACCATCGCTGTGCAAGAAGCTGGACTACGAGGTCGAACTCGCGGCGGTCATCGGCTGCGAAGTCAGCGACCTCGACGCGTCTGACCCGAATGTGATGGACTGCGTCTCGGGCTTCACGCTGATGAACGATTGGTCGGCCCGCGACCTGGCCGCCGAGGAAATGAAGCATCACCTCGGACCCGCTAAAGGCAAGGACTTTTCAACCTCGCTAGGTCCATGGCTTGTCACTACAGACGAGTTCAGCGGTGAATTGTCGAACGGCATCGTGTCAGAGCGAGTGACTGCGCGAGTCAACGGTGAGATCTATACCGACAACTCGTTTGCCGACATGACCTTCCCGTGGCCGGCGATCCTGCAGCGGGCCTCGGCCAATACCACGTTGCTACCCGGAGATGTAATCGGTTCGGGCACTGTGGGCTTCGGATGTCTACTCGAACTGAGGATCAAGAACAAGGAACTGGGCTTCGAGAAGTATCGATTCCTCGAAGACGGCGATGTCGTCGAGATCGAAGCACCACGGTTCGGCGTTCTGCGCAACATCGTGCAGGCATGATGCGCAAAAGGGTCGGCACGGTGGGGTCGGGAACCTCCGGCGCAATGGCCGACCTTCTCAGCGCGCCTACGGAGTCTGTGAAAGGCCCCAAAGGGAAAGGCGGGCAATGGCGTCCATGAGGATCTCGCGGGACACCGGATGCGGGAACGACGGGGCAAGCCAGTCATCGAACACCGCCATCGCGGTGATTGTGCCCGAAATGAGCCGGACGCTCAGCTCAATGCCTTCCGCGGAGAAGAACTTCCGTAGGCTGGCCTCTTGCTCGCCGATCGCCCGAAGCTCCATGAACATCCGCGAACTGGCCTTGCGGAGCTCTTCAATCACCCCCGGGTCGACGTGATCACGGGCGGCGGTCACTTCGATGAGCAACTTGCGGTGCGCACGCATGTTGTCGTAAAGCTCACTGGCGAATTCAGTCATGAGTTTCAGCTCGTCCCAGGGAACTTCACGCTGCTGATTCCAGGTTCGGGAGAATTCATCGAGGAACTTCAGGAACGGTTGACAGGCCGCCTGGCGGAACAGATCAGACTTGGACTCGAAGTGACGGTAGACAGCCGAGACACTGAGGTCGGCTCTCCGGGCGATGCCTTGCACTGTGGCATCACGGTAGCCCTGCCGAGAGAACTCGTCCGCGGCGGCGTCCAGCAAGAGGGCTTTCACCTCATTCGACGAGCGTCGGGTGGGCCGTACCGGTTTGTTACTCGCTTTGAATTCGCGGTTGCTACGACTCATCGCCCGCCACATTCCGTGCCGGTGCCGTGTGGGACCGGCGTGAGGCAACCACGCAGATGCATACGTGGAGCATATGGCGGGATACCGCCCCTGTCCATAAGGGAGTGATTGTTCCCTTGTCAGGATAGTGCATGATCCTTTATGGTCAGGCGGGTGATGGCAATCACATATCGGCCACGGTGCTGTGGTAGCGGTGGGAAAGAGCGGAGATAGATGTGGGCACGATCGACCTGTTGGAAGCCTTCGATCTCACCGGCAGCTACCGAGCTGCAGCGAAGCTGGCCGGCTGCGACCACCACACGGTTGCCCGGTACGTGCGCATGCGTGACGCGGGCTTCGCGCCGATGGTCGGCCGGCGGGCCAGGCCGATCGATCCGTTCATTCCGAAGATTCAGGAAATGGTCGACCGCTCAGCCGGTTTGGTCCGAGCTGATGTGGTTCACCAACGGCTCGTTGCGATGGGCTTCGAGGGTGCCGAACGCACGACTCGCCGGGCGGTCGCCGAGTGTAAGCGGGACTACCGTCCCGTGGACAGACAGTACGGCCGACCCCTGATTCCCGAGCCCGGCCTGTGGGCGCAGTGGGCGTGGACTCGTGGGCCGTTGGCGGCGGGTGCACCGACTCTGTTGTGGACATGCTGGCTGCCATGGTCGCGGTTTCGTGTGGTGATCCCTTCTCGAGACAGGTCGAAGCGCACTCTCGCGATCTTTATCGAGCTGGCGATGCGCAGGTTTGGCGGTGTGCCAACATATCTGTTCTCCGAAGACATCGAGTGCGGCCCGCGGCGACCGACCACAGAGCCGACGTCTCACCGACCAGCACACGACTTCGTTGGCATCGCCCGTCACTTCGGCATGTCCGCCCGGGTGTGCCTTCGCCAAACACTCAGCACCACTATTGACGGGAGTTCCGAGGTCGCCGTCATCGCCGACCGCGACCTCGTCCCGGCACCGGTGCTCCCATCCCGTGTTTACCGAACTTTCGGGGATCTGAAGCTGGCATGTCAGTTGCACCAGGCTCAAGCGAACAGTATCGGTTCGGTACCTCGTCGGCCTGTCGACATGTTGGCCGCCGAGTTGCATCGGCTCCATTCTTTGCCTGTTGCGCGATACGCGGCTCTTCGAGACCCCGGATTCAGCCCAAAGCTTTCCCAATAGATCAGCACTGCAACTGATTTGATGGCATCGTCGGCATGGGTGCGCGCTGGAGCGGCACGATTGCTCGGCGTTGACACTCGCTGCTACCGATGATACGTTTAGCGCGCCAAACGTTTGGTTAGGAGACCGTTGATGGCATCTATGGTCGACGCGTGACGAGCGCTGCGGCGCCGCGCGATAACAGGGTGAACGGATTCTTTGGATCACTACGCGTCGTCGAGATCGGGTCGTGGATCGCTGCGCCTTGTGCAAGCGCGCTGATGGCCGACCTTGGCGCGCAAGTGATCAAGATCGAGCCGCGCCAAGGCGATCCAGGGCGACGGTTCGTCAGCTCTACCGGCGGGGGCGCCGACCGCTCCCCGGCCTTCGAGTTGTTCAACCGAGGCAAACGCAGCCTTGTGTTGGATATTGCCGCAGCCGATGACCGAGATCGCCTCATGAATCTGTTGTCCACCAGCGATGTCCTTATCACCAACATGCGTGCCGGAACGCTAGAGCGCGCGGGATTGGACCCCGCTGCGGTACTGGAGCTGTGCCCGCGGTTGGTGTACGCCTCAATCACAGGTCTCGGGCTGCGCGGGCCGGAACGTGATCGTGCGAGTTACGACGTCGGCGCGTTCTGGGCGCGCAGTGGACTGCTGCACCAGTTAACGGCGCCCGGCAACCCGCCACCCCATCCAGCTGGTGGTTACGGCGATTCCGTGACAGCGCTGGCTGCGTTCAGTGCGGTTCTCGTCGCATTGTTGGAGCGCGAGCGTACAGGTCGGGGTCAGTTGGTGGAGTCATCGTTACTGCAGTCCGGAACATGGTTATGCGCCGGCGATCTCGGAGTGCAGGCGGCGTTCGGCAGAGTGAACCGCGCCTCACACCGCACGGAGAGTCGTACGCCTCTGGTGAACTCCTACCAAACGTCTGATGGCCGTTGGCTCTTCCTGCAGGGCGTGGAAAGCGTCAGGCACTTCCCTGGTATATGTGCCGCAATAGGGCGCGAAGATCTCTGCAAGGACGAGCGTTTCGGCAGTGCGAAGTCGATGCGGACCCACCGGCGCGAGCTCATCGCCATCCTCGATGAGGAGTTCTCGCGTCGACCTTTCGCCGAATGGGCGGACCGGCTCGACGCGGCAGGAGTCTGGTGGCAGGTCGTTGCCTCACCCGAGGAAGTCCTTCGCGATCGGCAGCTCGCCGTCAACGACATGCTGCACGACGTCGCCGTCGGCCGGCCTACGCCCATGGTCACCTCGCCCTTCACCCTTCGTGGCACGCGCACACGCCCGGTCGGGCCCGCACCGGATCTTGGTACCGACTCCGAAGCACTGATCCGCGAAATCGACGCGGTAAGCGGGAGGCAGTGATGAACGAAATCTGGGCTGGCCCGCTGTTGCCAGAGGACATCGCGACACTCAAATCGGCTGCCCGCGAGTTTGTCGATCGCTACGTGTTGCCCCACGAGGCGCAAATCAGCCGGACCTGTGTCATGCCAGACGAAACCGCTGAGCGATTGCGCCAAGCGGGGTACTTCGGTTTGACCATTGCCGAAGAGTATGGCGGTCTGGGGGTATCCCACCTCGCCTACTGCGCGGTTCTCGAGGAGCTCTCCCGCGCCCCAAAGTCGGTGTGGCTACCCATCTCGATTGCTAACGGGGTGGCCTCGCAGCTGCTCGAGATCGCAGGCAGTGACGAGCAACGCAAGCGGTATCTGCCCGGTATAGCTGCGGGCGAGCTGGTTGCCGCCATCGCCGTGACGGAACCTGAAGCGGGCTCTGATGTCCAAGGATTGAAGACAAGAGCGGTCCGCGCCGATGGAGGCTGGCGACTGCAGGGCAGCAAGCACTACATCACATTGGGTGCTCGCGCGGACGTGCTATTCGTGTTGGCGCGCACTGAGGGTGACAACAGCGGCGCTCGCAGCTTCACGGTGTTCCTGGTGGAGAAGGACACTCCGGGCTTCTCGATCGCCGGGATGCAAGAGACCATGAGCGGGCCGGTAGCAGAGCAGGCCGAACTTCTCTTCGAGGACTGCTTCGTCGGGGAGGAATATGTGCTTGGCGAAGTTGGCGAAGGCCTCAAGGCGATCTTCAAGACGTTTGCCGAAGAACGGATTTCGATGGCAATCACCGCGTTGGGAACCGCGCGGCGCGCAATCGAACTGGCTGCCGAATACGCAACCCAACGCACTGCGTTCGGTTCGCCGATCGGCGACTATCAAGCGATCCAAATCCAGTTGGCGGACTCGGTGACCGAACTGGCTGCGGCGCAATCGATGACCTACGCACTTGCATCACAACTGGAGTCGCGTCGCGTGACCGCGGCAGAGGCGGCCATGGTCAAGCTGTACGCCAGTGAGATGGTGGGGCGAGTTGCTGATCGGGCATTGCAGATCTTCGGCGGGTACGGCTACATGGCCGAGGCGCCGATCTCGCGCATCTATCGAGATGTGCGAATCATGCGGATCTCTGGCGGAACGTCGGAGATTCAGCGCAACGTGATTGCCAAAGCGCTATTACGGGAGGTGTCTTGACCATCGACAACGACGACGTGCCTCGTGTTATCCGATCGCTAGACGGAAACATTGCCGTCGTCAGTCTGCACAATCCAAAGGCGGGGAATGCCTTGACCCGTCCGATCTACGAGCAGCTCTGCGCGGCATGGGAATGGGTCGACGCCACTCCGGAGGTGCGTGTCGTTGTCTTCACCGCCGCCGGTGAACGCCACTTCTGCGTGGGCGCCGACATGAGTGCTCTCACCGAGCAGGGCACCCTACGTGTTCCGGGTGAGCAATGGAAGCTGACGTGGCGACTTGCCGGAGTGAAAAAGCCGGTCGTTGTCGCGATTAACGGGACGGCCGCAGGAGGTGGCCTTGGATTCGTCACTGACGGAGACGTCGTGATCGCCGCCCGTCATGCACGGTTCCTCGACACACACACCGCGGTGGGTCAGGTGTGCGGTTACGGCGCGCTGCGGATGGTCAGCATCATCGGGCCCAGTGAGGCCACCAGGGTGGCAATCGGAGGGGGAGTGCTCTCAGCCGAGCGAGCCCATGAACTCGGCTTAGTCAACGAGCTCGCTGACACGGCGCCAGAGGCTCTCGCGCGGGCACTTGAGATTGCCGGCGCGATCGCCAACGCCTCACCAACTGCTGTGGCCGAGACGCTGGGGCTTGTGCGCGCTCTGTCGCGCAGTGCCGAGAATGACGAAACCCTCCGTCGTGCTGACCGAGTGGTCGATGCCCACATGCGACACCCCGATGCCTCTGAAGGTCCACGAGCCTGGCTGGACAAGCGTCCCGCCGTGTGGGTCTGAGCGCACCCGTATGAGCTTCGCTGGGCGTCTAGGGCTGGTGTTTCCGCAAGACGCGATCGGCGGCAGCCAGGCCGCCATCTGCGATTTCGCTCAGGACGCGCAGGCCTGCGGGTTCGACTACCTAGCGGCAGCCCATCACGACCTCGGCCTCGATCGGGACCTGCACGGCGACACTTTGCGTCGGGATTGGCCTTTTCCTGAAACGTCTAGCATGCGGTCTGCTCCGTATAGCGCAGGTGACGCCTTCCATGAGCCATTCGTCTTGTTTGGATACCTGAGCGGGGTCTGTGAGCTGTCCTTTCTGAGCGCGGCGCTGGTACTTCCGCAACGACAGACAGTTGCCGTGGCGAAGGCCGCAGCTGAAGTCGATCTCCTGTCGGGGGGTCGGCTCACCTTGGGGGTGGGCGCCGGATGGAACAGCACCGAAATGACGATGACAGGCATGCCGTGGTCGAATCGGTTCGCACGGATGGAAGAACAGATCCACCTATTGCGTGAACTGTGGACGAGTCCCAACGTGTCCTTCAACGGCCAGCATCACCGATTGGCTGGTGCCAGCATACGTCCCCGCCCAGTGCAGCAGCCGATCCCGATCTGGATCGGCTCGGGGTCGGGACCACACTCCATCGACCGGGTGGCGCGTCTTGCGGATGGATGGATGCCCCAGCAGATCCCGGGGCAGGAGCTTGACGACGCGCTTCGAGAAATTCGCCACTTGATGGAGCGTAGCCAGCGCGATCCGGACAGTCTTGACCTCCATGGCGTGATCACCGTTGGCGACGCCGACATCGGATGTGTGGCCCGACGCGCAGCACGATGGGCCAAGGCGGGCGCTACGTATCTGGCGCTCGACCTGCGCGGATCGCTGCCCAGGCACCGTAATACGTTGCACCGCTTCGTGGATGCAGTCCGATCAAGCTGACGATAGAGCAGACAGACGAACGGAGAGCAAGTGTCGACTCTGGGTACATTTCAACCAACGTCGCGAGGTCGTGCACTGTACACCCACGACGAACTGAGGCCCTTGGTCCGGCCGGCATCGGTTGCTGTCGTGGGAGCCTCACGCACCGGAAGTGGGTTCGGCGCCTCGACGGTCACACAGTTGGTGAATTCACCGTTCGCCGGAACTGTTTACGTGGTGAACCAACGGTTCGCCACCGATCCTGCTCCCCAAGGGGTGGTCGGCGTTGCGTCCTTGGACCACATCCCGGGCGGCCTGGACTGTGTGCTCATCGCCGTACCGGCCGCCGCGGTCGAGGCGACAGTCGAGGCGGCAGCCGCCGTCGGATGTCGAAGCGCGGTCATCTTCACCGCGGGCTTCGGTGAGACCGCGTATGGGGCTGCAGCGCAGGACCGAATCCGTGAGATCGCCGATGCGTCGGGCATGCGGATCGGTGGTCCCAACACCGCCGGGATCCTCAACTACCGTGATGGCATCCCGCTGACGTTCCTGGGCGATCTCAGGATGGACCTCCCCAGCGGTGACATCGGCATCGTCTCTCAAAGTGCTGGCCTCGCGACGCATCTCGGTCACCGGCGACATCGCGGTATGGGCGTCTCCTACACCATGACAACCGGCAACTCCGTGGATGTCACTGCGCTGGACTACGTCAACTTCCTCCTGGACGACGATATGACCAACGTGATCATGTTGGCGTTGGAAGGTGTCGACAACCCGGCCGCACTCCGTCAGGCCGGACGCCGAGCACACGAGCTGAGCAAGCCGATCCTCGTGCTCAAGAGTGGACGCACAACACTGGGCAGCAATGCCGCGGTATCGCACACCGGGAGTCTGACCACCAGCTATGAAGTGTTTTGCACCGCAGCCGAAGACGCTGGACTCCTCGTCTTTCAGACCCCGGAGGAGCTGTTAGACGCGGCCAACATGTTCTCGCGCTGGCGCAACAAGCGGTACCGCCGTGGCGGGGTGGCCATTTTGACGACCATGGGCGGTCCGGGCGTAATTGCCGCCGACGCGGCCGACGACGCCGGTGTCGCGTTGCCGACGCCGACGGCCTCCACCGTCGCGCGGCTCGGCGAGTTGGTACCTAGCTTCGCTGCCGTGGGAAACCCGATAGACACCACCGCGTTTCAGTCTGACGCAGTGCTTGGTCAGTGCCTGCTAGCGCTCGCCGAGGATCCGTCCTACTCCGTAGTCCTAACCCTGGTCTCCACCACAACAGGAGCTGCGACGGCCGGCCGCCCCGCTGCGATCGCGACAGCCGCCGGCAGCACCGACGTCCCGATCGGGGGCATCTGGCTGAGCAGCTGGCTGGAAGGCCCCGGCAGCGAGACCCTGGACCGTGACGAGAATGTCGCGCTCACGCGTTCATACACGAGTATGTTCGCCGGAATCTCGGCCTGGACAGCCTGGCAGGAACGGCGACTTGCCACCGTGGCTGTCTCGGACACGAGTCCGGTGAATCTTCTGGATCGTGATGCCTTGTCGGCGGTGGCTGACCGGCTCGGTACGGTGTCCGCGACTTCGACACTTGACGAGCAAGACTCGCGCGAAGTGCTGTCTTTGATTGGCATTGCGATGCCAATTGCCGAGGTGGTGACCTCCTCTGATGCCGCAGAGCGGGTGGCGCAAAGCATTGGCCGCCCGGTAGTGGCCAAGATCGTGTCGAAGGATATCCCGCACAAGGCCGAAGTGGGGGGAGTGATCTTGGGGTTGGCTGACCCGGCGATGGCGGGAGACGCTTACCAAACGATTATGAAGACCGTCGCGAGCCGTCGGCCGGATGCAGCTCTGTCCGGTGTGATGATTGCCGAGATGCTCTCCGTCAAAACAGAATTCATGTGCGGCGCGGTCAGAGATCCCGTCTTCGGCCCGGTGGTCGTCTGCGGCGCCGGCGGTGGGGCCGCCGAGGAACTTGGGGATGTGGCCCGCTGCGTAGCGCCGGTGACCACCGATTCCGCATTGCGCGCCGTACGGCGTCTGCGTGCCTACCAGTCGTTCCACCGGCGCGACCCGGAAGCGGCCGAGCTTCTCGCGGCAGGCGTGAGCGAGACAATGGTCAGGCTCGGTGAATTGATGAACACCGAGCAGCGCATCGTTGAAGTCGACCTCAATCCGATCGGACTGGACGACCGCCGGCGGTTGGTGTCACTGGATGCGCTTGTGGTGATGCGGTGAACATCGACACCGGTCATGACGTGGTCACCGCCGAACTGACCGACGCGGGGATTCTCGTGGCGACCCTCAACCGGCCGTCGAGCCGCAACTCCCTGATACTCGAGTCCTGGCTGGCGCTCGATGCGGCTCTCGACTATGTCACCGCCGCCGGCGATGTCCGCTGCGTGGTCCTCACCTCGGT
This sequence comes from Mycobacterium pinniadriaticum, assembly GCF_026242045.1. Lineage (GTDB taxonomy): Bacteria > Actinomycetota > Actinomycetes > Mycobacteriales > Mycobacteriaceae > Mycobacterium > Mycobacterium pinniadriaticum. The sequence goes on along the minus strand of NZ_JAPJDO010000012.1, from coordinate 16,676 downwards.
CGGTGCGTACTTCAGTTCCGGCGGGGATCTCAAAACGGCACCGCGGGTGGGCAATGGCGCGATGGCCGCCATCGGCCGACTGGAAGTGGCCCACGGCGTGATCACCCGATTACGGTCGCTGCCGGTGCCGGTGTTCTGCGCAGTCGAGGGCGGCGCGGTCGGACTGGGCTGGAGCTTGGCGCTGGCATGTGACCTCGTGGTCGCTGCGCGGGGCGCACGATTCTCGTGTCCGTTCGTTCGGCGGGGAGTCGTGCCCGATGGGGGTGCGAGCTGGTTCCTGAGTCAGCGTGTGGGCCGTATCCGGGCGGCGGCACTGGTGCTTCTGGGGACCGAACTGACCGCGGTTGAAGCCCACGAGTGCGGTCTGATCAGCCACCTGGCCGATGACGGCGCCAGCCTGGCGGTTGCGATGGAGCTTGCCGGCAAACTCGCCGAAAGCCCCTCCCGCGCGGTGGAACTCACGAAGCGTCTGTTGCACAGCGCCGAAGACTCCGACTTCGTGCACTTCCTGGCACTCGAATTGGCGACTGGAGTCATCACGCAGGGGCGACCGGAAGCCGCGGCGGCCCGCGCCGCTTTCGCGGCACGGTCTACAGCAACTGCGTCGGGGCCTACGGCATCGCCGCCGGGAGCAATGGCGGGCCTCGACACGGCGGCGGTGGCAACGGAATTCCAGTTCGGGGACTCCAAGTGATGCCGCTAGCCTCGACGAGAAGGTGGCTCGGGGTGAATCGATCGGTTCACTCGATGACAGGTCATGAGCGGCGCATCCTGGAGGTGTCTTGAATGACGACGGTGCTCAAGGATTATCAGCACAAATACAGCAGCGCCGAACTCACCCGCGATGGCAACGGCGTTCTGCTGGTTCAATTCCATACGAACGGTGGGTCGCTCATCTGGAGCGAGACCGCTCATCGTGAATTGGCGGGCTTGTTTGGCGACGTCGCCGACGACCGTGACAACCGGGTTGTGATTTTGACGGGCAAGGGGCCCAACTTCATCACTGAAACCGACAATGCGAGCCTGTCCGATGTCGGCACTCCGAACGGCTGGGACAAGATCTACTTCGAGGGGCGCCGTATGCTGCGCAATCTCCTCGATATCGAGTGCCCGGTCATCGGTGCACTCAATGGTCCTGTCACCGAGCACTGTGAACTCATCCTGCTTTCCGACGTTGTGTTGTGTTCGGAGTCAGCCACTCTCAAAGACGGACCTCATTTCGCCAATGGCCTGGTGCCCGGTGACGGGATCAACCTGCTGTTGCCGCTCGTGATGGGATTGAACCGCGCACGCTACTTCCTCTTGATGGGCCAGCGGCTGTCGGCGAATGAGATGCTCGACGTCGGCATCGTCAGTGAGGTACTGCCGCCCTCGCAGCTTCTTGCAAGGGCCAACGAGATCGCAAAGTTGTGGGCCGCGAAGCCGTCGTTGACCCTCAAGTACACACGTACCGCACTGGTTCACACCATGCGCAAGTTGATGATCGACCAGTTGGGCTACGGGCTGGCGTTGGAAGGCAACGCACTTGTCGCCATGGGGACAGAGAATTTCGAGTTCCTTCCCCAGGATTGAGGCGGTCCCACATCGACCAACAAGGATTAGCAAGCAGGATAGGAGGCCTCCACATGGGCCGGTGCGAAGGCAAGGTTGCGTTCATCAGTGGGGCTGCGCGAGGGCAGGGGCGTAGCCACGCCGCGCTGCTCGCCAGCGAAGGCGCCGACATCATTGGCTTCGATTTGTGCGGGCCGCTTTTGACGACCGGCTACGAGCCGGCAAGCTGGCAGGACTTGGAGGAGACCGAACGGCTGGTCGAAAAAGAGGGCCGGCGGATGATCGCCTTCCGGGCGGACGTCCGTGACTACCACGAGGTCAAATCCGGGCTGGATGCCGCGGTGGCCGAGTTCGGTGGTCGCCTGGACATCGTCGCGGCCAACGCTGGCATCGTTACCTACGGACGCGCCCACGAACTCACCGACGAGGTCTGGCAGGAGACCATCGACGTCAACTTGACCGGCGTCTGGCACACCGTCAAGGCGGCGGTTCCGTTGATGATTGCCGCCGGAAATGGTGGATCCATCACCATCACCAGCTCGCTAGCCGGTTTGGTGGGAATGGCCAATACCGTCCACTACACCGCAACGAAGCACGGTGTTGTCGGGATGATGAAGACGTTGGTGAACGAGTTGGGCCAGTACTCGATACGGGTGAACACCATCCACCCCACCAATGTCAACACCCACATGCTGCACAACCCCGGCACCTACGCACTCTTCGAACCCGATGTGGCCCAGCCGAGCCGCGAAGGCGCGATGCAGAACGCATTGGGCATGCATGTTCTGCCGATTGCCCAGATCGAACCTATAGACATGTCGAATGCGTTGTTGTTCCTGGCCTCCGACCAGGCCCGCTACGTCACCGGAGCGACTCTGCCGATCGACGGCGGAGCCAGCACCAAGTTCTGACTGAATAGGGAGCCAACGCGATGCCGATGATCCAGATAAACCTCCTCGCAGGTCACACCGACGCGGAGAAGCGTGCGCTGTTGTCCGCCGTAACTCACGCGGTGATGACTTCGATTGGTGCAAAACAAAGTTCAGTCAGAGTGTGGATCAGCGAACTCGAGCCAACGGAAATCATGATCGCCGGCGAGGTGGTTGCCGACAAGCGATCCCAACCCGGCACGGCAACATGAGAGGTTACGGTGCGGTCGGGTGGCCGAACATCAGGATCACCCAGGAGGGAGGAGTGACCGAGATCCGATTGCACACCGATGGCGGCCCACTCGTCTGGAACGCCACTGTGCATCGCGATCTCGCCGAGGCGTTCACCTCGGTGGGCCTCGACGAGAGTACGAAGGTGGTCATCCTCACCGGAACCGGAGAGGACTTCTGTGCGTCCATCGACCGGGCCAGCTTCCGTGAGGCCGTTCGGGGTTGGGACGTGACGTGGTTTGAAGGTCGCCGAATGCTCACTTCGCTGTGGGAGATCGACGTTCCGGTGATCTCGGCAATCAATGGCCCAGCGCTGATCCATTCAGAGTTGGCGGTTATGGCCGATGTGGTCCTGGCATGCCCCACAACGGTGTTTGCCGATAAGGCGCACTTCGTCAGCGGCGTCGTTCCTGGCGACGGAGTCCATATTGTGTGGACCGAGCTGTTGGGACCGACCCGTGGCCGGTACTTTCTGCTGACAGGCACCGAGATAGACGCGGCCGAAGCGTTGCGTCTGGGGGTGGTCCACGAGATCCACAGTCCCGACGCGCTGTCCACGCGAGCATGGGAGTTGGCTGCCGATATGGCGCGGCACCCACTGCCCGTATTGCGTTACACCCGTACCGCGTTGAGCATGCGTTGGCGGCGGACTGTTGCCGACGAGCTGAGCCACGGTCTGGCGGTCGAAGGTCTCGGGCAGTACGCACAGGGCCACGTCGCCCGTACCAATGGAGGGGCCTGAACTCGCCGTGGCCGACCAGTCTGAACTGCCGAAAGGCACATACGAAGACGCCGTCGCGATGATCGGTGTCCAACAGCAGATCCAATTCGGCGAGGTGCCGGTCAGTCTGGCGTTGATCAGGGTATTCGCTGCGACAGTCGAGGATCCCAACCCCGCGTACTGGGACATCGCCGAGGCGCGCAGACTGTGGGGTGGCATCGGTGCCCCGCCGGGCATGCTGCATGGCTGGGTCATGCCGTTGCTCTGGCGTCCTGACGGGCGGGAAGAGCGAACCGCACTCTCGGCCCGCATACCGCTTCCAGGAACCAGTCTCATCAACGTATCCACCGACGTGGAGTACTTCGACTTCGCCCGGCCGGGAGACACCATCAACGTGACCGAAACCATGACCGCGGTCTCGGGGGAGAAGTCAACCCGCTTGGGCGTTGGCCACTTCGTGACCACCCTCGCGATCTACCGAACAGGAACCGGCGCTCGCATCGCTGACTACCGAAACACGCTGTTCCGCTATACGCCACATGATCAGGACGGTCCACGATGACAGTGCTCCAGGAGCTTGCCATAGGAGAGTCAGCGCCGCCCGTTGTTCTCGACGTAACCCTGGCAACCGTGTTGGGGGCGCCGGTGGCCACGTGGGATTTCTTCCCGGGTCATCACGACATCGACTACGCCCGCAGCCAGGGGCAACCCGACGTATACGTCAGCACTATGGTCTTGCACGGATTTGTCGATCGCATCGCCGTGGCGACCACCGGACCCGAGTGGTTCATCCGGAGGCGGACAATGCAGATGTCGCAGTCGGTCTATCCCGGCGATGAGCTTGTCGGCGTGGCCACCCTGACTCAGCGATTTGTAACTGAGTCAGGGGAACAGGCGGTCGCATTGTCAATCGTGGCCTCCACCGACCGCGGTCGATGCGTATCGGCCGAGGCCGTTCTCACGCACGGTTTGCAGGGGCCACACGGGGCGGAACTAAGACCGCTTGACAAGCGAAAGGTGATGGAAGATGGGTAAATTCGATGGCCAGGTTGCGTTCATCACCGGGGTGGCGCGCGGACAGGGCCGCTCCCACGCCATCCGGCTGGCGCAGGAGGGTGCCGACATCATCGGTGTTGACATCTGTCGCCAGATTGACACCGTCGCCTACCCGTTGGCCACCTTCGAGGATCTCGAAGAAACCAAGACCGTGGTTGAAAAACACGGTAGGGTCGCTGCTTTCGAGGTCGCCGACGTGCGCGATCTCGGCGCTTTGAGAACGGCGTTCGACGCCGGCATCGGTCAGCTTGGTCGCGTCGACATCGTCATCGCGAACGCCGGGATCATGCCTACGGTCGGTGCGCGGGCCGACGACGACGAGGCATTCTATGACGCGATCGACGTCATGCTGAAGGGCGTCTGGCATACGTTGCGCGTTTCAGTTCCCAAGTTGATCGAGCAGCAACAAGGAGGCGGCATCGTCATTACGAGCTCCACAGCCGGGCTGAAGGGCCTCTCCACGGCGTGCGAGGCAGGGTCGGATGGCTACGCCGCGGCCAAGCATGCTGTCGTCGGGCTGATGAGGGTCTATGCGAATCGCCTAGCTAAGCACAGAATTCGGGTCAACACGGTTCATCCCACTGGGGTCAACAGCCCGATGATCGCCAACGACGCGTTCGCAGCTTTCACAGTCGAGCACCCAGAGGTTGCGAGCGCCTTACAGAATTCGCTACCGGTTGACCTGATCGAGTGTGAGGACATCAGCAACGCCATTGCATGGCTGGCTTCGACGGAGGGACGCTACGTCACGGGCGTAACTCTTCCGGTCGATGCGGGTTTCACTAGCCGGTGACATTCAGGTCATTGCGGTTGGGGCGCAACGAGTACTATCGTAGCCAAACGTTCGGTTCATAGGAGATGACGTTGACAAGTCCGCCGTCCGATCGCAGCGAGACCGTTGCGGCAATCTGGGAAGCAGTTCAAGGCGTCAGCGCGCAATGGGGCCGTGCGTACTGGCGTGACTGTCGGGCCACGGGACGGCGTCCGTCGGAGTTCATGACGGGGCTGGCCGATGCGGGACTTCTTGGCATCGGTGTACCGGAGAATATGGGGGGCAGTGGCGGCGGCGTGACCGAACTCGTCGCGCTCGCTGAGGCCCTCGGGCGTACCGGCGTGCCGTTGAGCGGATATGTGGTGGTCCCATTCTTCTGCCGTGTTCCAGTGATCAAGGTGGGCACGCCGGCGCAGGTGGAGGCGGTAGTCAAGCCCACGCTGACAGGTGAGCCCAGTGTCGCCTTTGCGTTTACCGAGCCCGACGCGGGCACCAATAGCTTTGCCATGCGAACCCATGCGCAGAAGATCGACAACGGTTGGCGACTTGACGGGCAAAAGACCTACATCTCCGGTGCGGACGAAGCCCCGATGCTGATGGTTGCCGCCCGAACCAACTCGGCGGGGAAGCGTGCCGAGCTGACGTTGTTCGTGCTTCCCAACGACACGCCGGGCATTTCGGTTACTCCGCAGAACATTACGGTCAACGCCCCCGAGAAACAGTGCACGGTGTTCTTCGATGGGGTCGAAGTGCCTGACAGCGCGGTGCTGGGTGAACCAGGCAGAGGTGCGGCGTATTTGTTCGACGGGCTGAACCCGGAACGCTTGGTCGCCGCTGGCGGCTCGATCGGCTTGGGTGATTTCGTACTGCAGAAGGGTGTGGAATACGCCAGCGAACGGGCCCCGTTCGGTACCCCGATTGGCGCCTACCAGTCGGTGGCTCACCCGATGGCGCGCGCCAAGGTCGGGCTCGAAGCGGCGAAGCTGTTCGCCTACCGCGGAGCTGAGGTATTCGACTCGGGCGGCGACGCCGGACAGCTGTCGAATATGGCGAAGTTGATGGCCTCGGAATCGGCTTGGGCCGCCACAGACAGCGTGATTCAGGCCTTTGGCGGGGCGGCGTTTGATGTCGATAACGACATCCTCTGGCTCCTTGAAACTCTGCGGCTGACGCGGGTCGCCCCGCTGAACAACGAGATGATTCTCAACTCGATCGGCACTCACCTTCTCGGCCTTCCGCGTTCCTATTGAGTTTGCTGCCAATCGATTTCACACTCTTGAACGCCATCAACCAGGAGGTACATGGCATGTCGACCATCAATCACGGCGCAGCGGTGGCGGAACTCGCCGCCAACTTCGACCACTGGGATCCCGATCAAGCAGCGTGCTTACCTGACACGTTCCGCCAACTTCGGGACAAGTGTCCGGTCGCCCACAGCGACCGACATGGCGGATTCTGGGTGCTGACACGTTACGACGATGTCGAAGAGGTGCTCAAGAATCCAGGCGACTTCTCGTCCCGCTATACGTCGATTCCACGTGGGATGTTCGGAGAATTCACCATCCTCCCCCCGATTCAACTTGATCCACCGGCTCACGCAATGTTCCGCAAGCTGCTCGTCAAGCCGTTCACCGCACAGAATGTGCAAAAGTGGGAGGACTTGGTGCGCCTTGACTGCCGAGCGGTGATCAGCCAGTTCATCGACCAGGGCCGAGTCGAAGTGTCTTCCGAGTACGCCAAATTCATTCCCCTGCGATTGATGGCCACGATGCTCGGTATCTCGCCGGACGATGAGGGCCGGTTTGCGTCGTGGATCAAGCGGATTCTGGAAATGGGTGCCGTCGACCCGGATGGCGCGTTGGCTGCGGCTGGCGAGATGCAGGTCTACCTGGCCGGCAGCATCGCCGACCACCGTGCTAACCCCAAAGATGATGTCATCACCCTGCTGATCGACAGTGAGGTCGACGGCGCGAAACTCAACGACGAAGACCTGCTGGGGGCGCTATTTTTGCTCATCCTGGCGGGAATGGACACCACCTGGGGAATGATAACTGCGGCAATTTATCATCTGTCGCAACATCCCGAGGATCGCGATCGGCTCGCCGCGGATCCATCGCTCCTTCCGGTGGCCATTGAGGAGTTCGTGCGATATTTCGCGCCCGTGCATGAGGGCCGGTCTGCCACGAGGACGGTCGAGTTGAATGGGGTGACAATCCAAAAGGGTGATCCAATTTTGGTCTGCTTTGGTGCGGCAAACCGAGATCCTGCGGCGTTTGAGAGTCCGGAAACTGTGATCATCGACCGAAAGGCGAACCGGCACTTTGGCTTCGGTGTCGGGATTCACCGCTGCCTGGGGGCACATCTGGCCCGGCTTGAAGTCAGGCTTGCTCTTGAGGAATGGCTCCGTGCAATACCGGAGTTCTGGCTCGCCGAACCTGAAAAGGTCAGGTGGTCAACTGGACAACTGTGGAGCCCCAAGGATGTTGTGGTGGGATTCCCCGCTGGCGGCACCAGGGGTGCTGAGTGAAGAACTTCAACGGGAAAGTGGCAGTCATCACTGGGGCCGGCTCAGGCATGGGACAACAGATTGCGATCCAGCTGGCCGAAAAGGGAGCCGCGGTGGCGGTACTGGACATCAACGGAGCGAGTGCACAGGAGACGGCCGCTCACATCAACCAAAACGGCGGGCGCGCAATCTCTTATGTCGCTGACGTGGCTGACAGAGAGGCAGTCTCTTTGCTTGCGGCACGGATCGCCGATGAGTTGGGACCTGCCGATATCTTGGTCAACAACGCCGGCATCCTCATGAAGTCCGAACGATTCGACCGGATGCCCGAAGAGATGATCGAGCGGCTCATCGATATCAACCTCAGGGGTGTTCTCCACTGCACTCGGGTGTTCCTTCCTCAGCTGTTGAGTCGACCGGAGGCATCGTTGGTCAACATCTCGAGTCTCGGCGGATTGGTCGGGTTGATGTACCAGGTGCCATACGCCGCTGCGAAATTCGCAGTACGAGGCTTCAGTGAGGCGTTGCGCATGGACATGATCGAGACCAATCTCACTGTGACAACGGTCTATCCGGGCCCGGTCGCCACCAACATTTTCATCAACTCGCCTGCAATGAGTCGTGAGGAGGGTCTAGCTGGGCAGGAGTCCATGATGACGGTCAAGCCTGTTCCTGCTGAGAAGGCAGGTCATCTGATCATCGATGGGATACGAAAGCGCCGGCCGAAGGTGGTCATTGGAGGACAAGCGAAAGCCATGGACATCCTGGCGCGCATCGCACCCAACACTTACACGAAGATTCTCTACAAGCCGGTGAAGAAGATGATGGACGCAACAGACACCGGAGCAGCAGCGCGTTGATACAGCTAGACCGAATCCCCGTTGCCGCTGTTTGGCCTGGGCGCAGGACCTAGTATCGGCACAGCACATCGGCTCTGTTGTGAACGCGCCGCCCTCGCATCCGTAGAAAGACACTGATCCCGAAGGTCACCTCGACTCTCGATCGGGTCCGTTGGCACGCCGACGGAGGACAGAAGACGAACGCATCCAAGAGTCCTCTAGTTCTAGTCGACAATCGCTGTGTACCAGTCAAATGCGTTGATCCGAAGAGCTGGGGAGCGTGCCGACCCCGTGGAGTGCCGATGGTGACGGCGGTCCGGTATCGAGGGCGCAACGCAAGATCCAACTAGCCGGCCACCCCTGCAGGCGGGTGTACCAGCGGCCTGACTCTGGAGCTACAGAATGCTCCGCCGTTCAACTCGTCGCCCGGAGTTCTCAGTGGAGGAGGTAGAGCAGGGGGAAGATTACTAGCCAGAGTTGATCGACCATATGCCAAAAGCAGGCGAAGCCTTCGGCATAACGCATCTTGTTGCCGAAGTCAGGCGTCCCGGCGCGGCTTGCGAATCGCCACAACACGCCCAGCGCTACGAGACCAAGAAGTACGTGGCCAAGGTGTAGGCCCGTCATGAAGAAATAGAACAGGTAAAAGTTGTTGGTCTTCAGAGTGATCCCCGAGCTAACCTTGCCCGAGTACTCAACGACCTTGATCACCGCGAATGCGGCACCGCATGCGATGGCCAGCAGTACATACGCGGGCGCCCGTACCGCATCACCAGCCCGGATGAACGACATCGCCCGCACGATGAATAGCGAGCTGGTCAGTAGCAGCAGGGTGTAGAGCACGCCAACGTGGACATTGAGGCTGCGCTGCGACTCGATGAAGACACCGGGATCGTGAGCTCGATTCACGAGAAATACGCCGAAGACGTAACCGAAGAGCAAGAGGTCGCCGAAGATGAAGACCCAAATCCCCGGTTCTCCGGGGACCTTGGGAGCCCGGCTGCCGCTGTCGCTAGAGGTTTCCGGCTCGATGGTTCGCATCCTTGAGTCAGGCCGACGCCGCGCTGCTCAATGCCTCTGCCGCGTACTCCTTCTCGTGATCGTTGATGGCTTGCAGCATCACGTAGGTCAAGCTAAGCATCCATACGAAGAACACGACTAGCAGCAGCCACCAGGTGATTGCACCGTTCCAAGCGAGCGGCCCGTCAGTGAAGAAAACATCGAGCTGCGATCCGAGCGTTACGATGCCGCACCAGAGACTGAGGTAGCCAGACCAACGTGGAAATATCGGTCTCGAGTGCTTGTCCTTGATGACGGCGATCCCGAAGACGATGCACTGAGTGGCCCAGGTGAATATCAGACCGGCAAATGGGAGCCAGCCAAGGTCGTTGAGTGTCTGTATTGCTTCATCTGAGCGTCCGTTGCGGTAGGCGCCCGTCAAGAAGAAGTAGAACGGAACCATGAACTGCATCGGGAGTAGAATCCCCAAGCCCATTTGCGTGAGGGCAAGCGGAGCCCAGCGGCCTTCGATCCGCTTCATCTGCAGGCCGAGGGCGATCACCCACGGAGTGCACAGCATGCCTGACCACATTGCGATGGTGATACCGAGTTTGATCCGAAAGCTGTTCTGTCGGTAAAAGTCTGCAATTTCGGCCGCGCTCCACGCGGGGCTGGGCGGCGGAATGAAGCGGGCAATCAGCCAGAACCCTATGAAGAATATGACCATCAACGCTGGTGCGCACCATGCGCAAAGGCGTTGTGTTCTCGCGTTCATATATTTGCTCCTTCAAGTGACCGGACTCGGCGGCGTTGACCACGACGTGTTCGCGACGAAGGTCTGGGCGGTGAGCTACTTGGGCGTGAAAATGGTGCCATCGGTGGTCATGTATGCCGAGCCGGGCCGCGGAATCGGTACCCCGGGTCCCGGGCAGGCGTAGTCAGGCGCGCCCGGGTAGGGGGCACTGCCCGCACCGCACAAGTTGTTGGTCAGATACGAGCGCTCGGTGATGTCCTTAGGCCACTCCGAGCCGTGGAGGCCGATCGCCGCCCACAGAAGGCTGTACACGACCATGGCGATATTGAGGAAGCCCGCGATGGCCAGGAATCTCACAAAAGTGCGGCCGGACTCGCGAACGTGCAAAGTGTCGGCGCCGCGCTCGGCAACGGTACGGCCCTTATCGTCCTTGAAGAACCGTAGGAATGTCCACGCCGCCCAGCAGGTGCCGAACAGGATCGCCTCGTAGATCGGGAACTGGAAGTAGTGACCGTGAAATAGAGTGACGCCCTTGATGGCTGAGGGGTAGGTCCATACTCCGGATGCCATCAACAGTGGTTCCAGGCATGTGTCGAACACCAGGAAGATGAGCGTGGTGGCGACACACAAGCCGAAATTGCCGAGATTGGGGAATCGCTTACGGATTTGGCCCATCACGAAGCAACCAATGACGACAGCGGCGTACATGAAGTAGATGTACATCGGCGGCAGCGTGACGAAAGGTTCAGCTGTTCGGTTGGCGTGAGGAGAAAGCCAGAACGGAACTCGCGGCTCCCAACCGCCAAAGTTGATCATGTAGGAGTTCCACGTGAGATTCCACTGGAACCAGCTGATCAGGCTGTTCTGCCAGAACACGGTCAGGAAGCCCAGACAGATGAGGCCGTCGACCGACATCCGTCCGTCGCGCCGCCATGGGCGATAGACGACAAAATAGATGATTCCCAGAGCTGCGACGAGACCGCCGTACTGCCAGATGTTGAGCGAAACCTTCATCCACCCCGGCACCGGCGTAGGTCCGACGGGGGTGCGTTTGAAGTCGGCCGACAGGATCCACGCCGTGTACAGGTAGATCTGCAGCAGCACGAACATGGCGCCGAGGGCTGCCCAGATCTGGACGGGCCGAACTCTTTTAGAGCCTGAGGCGAGGCTGGACTCGGCGATGCGCCCGGTGTGTTGGGATCGGTCTGTGCGGCTGACTGGGTTCACCATGGGTTGAGCGATTCTCCGTCGAAATGGGCGAGGCCTACGGCGCTGCCTTCTTTGGCTTGATCAAAGCGACACTAGACATTTCGTCGCCTAATGTCCCGCTTCGGAAGAGCTGTGGCCCAACGATTCCCCGATCTTGGACAGTTATCTCCCCACTCCGTCGCAGCAGCTCGAACGCCCGAACTCCACCCAATACCCTTGCCGTTGTGGAACGCAGCGCCGACGACGCCACATCCCTGGCTGGTCGATTCGACATCGGTACGCCGTGCGGCCGATGGATCGGCGATGACCTAGCGATATACACGATGTTGAGTCGCGCGATAGCCGACCGGCCAGTTCGAGTGACGTCTGGCGGGGCTGCGCGCACCTATACCGACACCGAGGTGATCTATGTCGGTGACAGTGACCTCGTGCATGCGCGCGATGCAGCTCTGATTCAGTCAGCACTGATTTGGGCGGGCAGCCTAGAAGCACCGATCATGCAGCGGTTGTTGGGCCGGCCTAGTGCTGCTCGTCGTTATCTGGCTGTAGAGGCACCCCGTGCGCTGTATGCGATTGCGCGGAAACTTCCCGGCGCGAAGCCTGAACGTCTGGCTGACTTGGGTTACAAGGCGGACGTCCACAACCCGACCCAGTCGCTCAAGTTGGCGCTGGGCAGGAGCGAAATTCAGGAACCTCCCGATGTATACGGCGTGGTCCGTCCCCGGTGTGTGCTCGCTGCTCGCCCACTATCGCTCTCCGGGGCGACCGGGGCGGGTGGGGGCAGCCTCGAGATGGAAGACGACGATACAGAGGAGCTCGAAGAGGACGAAGAAACACTGCGGCTGGGCTTCATCGGCAAGCTCGTCAATGGTGGGGCCGCCGGGTTCTCGGTATCCGCACGCGCTCTCAAGGCACTCGGCCTCGGGCGCGAGCCGGGCGCAGGCGAATCGGCACCCGGCGATATGGGGCATTTTCGACCTGGTCGTGGCCCGAGTGTGAATGATCCGGCCTTCTCGTTGCATCCAGAGCCGATTTCCATGGACCTGATCGTTGCTGGCATCGACGATGTGATGAGCATCGCCGGTTGGGCATACCCAGAGTGGGACTTCAGACAGCAACGATACCGCGAAGGCTGGTGCACTGTCGTCGAGGTCGATCCAGAACCTCGCGAAGCAGAGATCTGCCTCAACATTGCGGACGCATCAGCCTTGCGTCGAAACCTCGCAACAATCGGCTTGGTGCGACAGCGTCATCGTCATGAACTCAACGGTGACGAATTGGAATTGGACGCCGTGATTCAGAGTCGGGTTGACCTGGTCGCGGGGCATACGCCGGACGAGAGGCTCTACGTCGATACCCGAAAGACGCAGCGTGATCTCGGGGTTCTCCTGCTGCTGGACGTTTCCGGGTCGTCCGCGGATTCCTCGCTGTTGACGAACAACCACGCTCAACAGATCTCCGCAGCGGCAGCGCTGGCCGATGCGTGGGTTGCGCTGGGCGCGCGCGTCGCGGTGTATGGCTTCCGGTCGCAGGGTCGAAACAGCGTGCACCTTCTACGGGTCAAGACCTTCGACGATCTGATGGACAGCCGGGCACGCCAGAGGCTGGTCGCGCTCGCCCCCCGTGGATTTACCCGACTCGGGCCGGCGATCCGTCACGCGCGCCATATCCTGCAAACCGAGGCGGGCACCGCCAACATGTTGCTGATGGTGCTCTCCGACGGGTTTGCCTACGACGCGGGCTATGAAGGCCCTTATGCCGCAGCCGATTCCCGGCGGGGGCTTGAGGAAGCGCGTGATGGCGGAATTGGGTCCCTGTGTCTCACTTTGGGATCCGACACGCCCGAAAGAACGCTGGACGATGTGTTCGGCTCCGCTGTCCGGGCGACCGGCGACCGGATGGAGGTCATAGCGCCCAAACTCGGCAAGCTATGCCGCGCGGCCCTGGCCTCGGCAGATCTCAGACGACGGTTCGACAGAAGGGAAGACGAAGGCCAGTGACCGCAATGGAGGCTCCGTTCTATCTCGCCACCGGTACTGAAAAGGAGGTGTTCCACGCTGCCGTTGAGCAGCGATTACCGATATTGCTCAAGGGCCCGACCGGATGCGGCAAGACTCGATTCGTCGAAGCGATGGCGCATTCGTTGAACCGGGAACTGACCACTGTGGCCTGCCATGAGGATCTCAGTTCATCCGATCTGGTCGGCAGGTACCTGCTGCGGGGCGGTGAGACCGTGTGGGTAGACGGGCCATTGACTTCAGCTGTCCGGCGCGGTGCCCTCTGCTACCTCGACGAGATCGTCGAAGCACGGCAAGACACAACCGTGGTCCTACACCCGCTGACCGACCACCGTCGCATCCTGCCCATCGAACGTTTGGGCTTGACTCTTCAAGCACATCCGGATTTCTGCCTGGTTGTGTCCTATAACCCTGGCTATCAGTCAGTGTTGAAGGATCTCAAGCAGTCCACTCGGCAACGCATGGTCGCGATCACGCTGAATTTCCCTCCGGCCGAGGCGGAGGTTCAGATCATCAAGCACGAAGCGGGCGTCAGCTCGGAGACTGCCAGGCAGCTCGTCACGCTTGCCCACGCCATCCGTAAGTCCGGTGCCGACGGACTACGCGAAGTCGCCTCGACGCGCGTGCTCGTTGCTGCCGCCCGATTGACGGCCAGTGGTGTTGATCCGCATCTGGCCGCGCGCTCGGCGATCGTGGACCCGCTGACCGACGATCCGGCGATTGCGGACGGCCTTTATGAGCTTGTCAGAGCTTATATTTCGGGATGAGGAATCCGCAGCGATCGGAGCATGGCTTGCCGGACCGCGCTCGTGGCCAGGATGGTGCCTGTCCGTTGCTTGACAGTGCTACGCGCATTCGCCTAAGGTTTGGAACCAATCGTTTGGTTAGTTGATGAACGCGTGGCCCAACGCTCGAACGCAGCACGCGAGGTCCGCGGGCACTCGGTGGAGGCAAGGAAATGGCTGAACAAGAATTCGGGCGCGACCACCACAACGACTTCGATATGGACAGCCCGGAATTCAACGACAACTACTACGACGTTCTCAACGATCTCGTCACGAGTTGCCCGGTGGCCCATAGCAAGGTGGGGAAGGGCTATCACACAATCACCGGTTACGAAGATGTCCGCAGGAGTGCTGAGGATTGGCCGACGTTCACCAGTTCGAAAGGGTTCCAACCAAACCGGCCCGACGATATGATGAAGTTGATTCCCGTCGAGACCGACCCGCCGTACCACACGATTTGGCGTAAGGTTCTCAACCCTTTTTTCACCCCTGGCGCAGCCGCCAAGTTCGAATCGGTCGTGGAGGAGATCGTCCACGGCGCAATCGACGACTTCATCGAGTCCGGCCACACCGATTTTGTCCGCGACGTCGCGGTTCACCTGCCCAGTGTCATGTTCTTCAAGACACTGATCGGCGTTCCGATGGAAGACGTCGAGATGTTGAGCACCCACGTCGTCGCGGGGTTGCTTGGCCCTGTTGCCGAGCGGGGCGCGGCTTGGGCCCGCTGCGGCGACTACGTCTCCGACTACTTGAAGACACGGGCAGCCCAGCCGCCGCGCAACGATGTCATCGATGTCGTCGTCCAGGGATTCGAATATGACGGAAAGGAAACGTCGTTCGATGAGAAGGTCAGTGTCGTTGTCGATCTGATGTCCGGAGGCGTGGGCAATACGGCTTACATGCTCGCAAGTATCGCTCACTACCTCGCGACTCATCCTGACGACCGCAAGGTCCTCGTCGATGATCCGCAGAAGATCTCACGTGCTGTCGATGAGTTTCTGCGATTCTATTCGCCCAACTTCGCGATCGGACGTACGTGTACGCGTGATGTCGAGATCAGCGGAACTGAGTTGGAGGAAGGAGATTTCGTAATGCTCTCCTGGGCGACAGCCAATCGGGATCCGCGGATGTTCAGCAATCCTTTCGAAGTCGACATCGAGCGTAAACACAACAGGCACATTGCATTCGGCGTGGGACCCCACCGCTGCCTGGGGTCCAATATTGCGAAAGTGCAACTGCGGGTGACGACGCGAGTTCTGCTCGAGCGCCTGCCGGAATTCGAAGTGCAGCCGGGAACGTGGCCGGTGTGGACGACGAGTCTCGTTCGGGAGATTGAAGGCCTCCATCTGGCCTTCCCCCCGGGTCAGCGTCGCGCCAGCGTACGTTGAGCGGCGTCAGGATCTTGGATTCCCTGTCCGCGTGACGAATCGGGCTGAGTCGTGCTCACCCACCACTCGTGCTTGAGGAGCGCCTCCTGCGCCGCGAAGGCGCTCGGGTGGTTGGTGGTGGGGAGGGCAATTGGCTGGTGACGTTGTCGATGAGGGTGGTGCGGTGTCCGGGTGTGTGGCTTTGTGGTGAGCAGCTGACCGCGGCGAGGATGAAGGCGCTGAACTGGCGGGCGATCTCTGTGGGGCTTGACTTGCCGGTGGGTCGATACCACCGGTGGAATGAGTTGAGCACGCCGAGGATCGCGTAGGAGGTCAAGCGCACGTCGAGGTCCGGGCAGAACACTTTGCGGCGTTGCCCGTCGCGGATGATCTGCTGCAGGTATTCGGTGTAGGCGTCGCGGTCGCGGATCACCGCCTGACGTTTATCGTCTTTCAGGCGTGCGCTGTCGCGCAGAAACACGATTCCGCGCTGGTAGCGGTCTGGGTGAACGTTGAGGGTGATATGCCCGACGGCAAACGCCACCAGCGTTTCGGCCGGGCCGGCGCGTAGTTCTTTACACATCCGCACGTTCTCCAGCAGGCCTTCATGGCCGTGCTGGATCACCGCGTACAGCAAGTCCTCTTTCGAGGAGATGTAGTGATAGAGACTCCCTTTGAGGACCCCTACCGCGTCACCGATGTCTTGCAGAGATGTGTTGTCGAAACCCCGCTCGGCGAACAACTCACCCGCCGCATGCACAATCCTGTCGTGGACCTCGCCGCGGGCCACTCGCGGTGAAGCGGGTTCAGTAGCCTCGGCGAGCGTCGGGGTGGTTGGTGGTGGGGAGGGCAATTGGCTGGTGACGTTGTCGATGAGGGTGGTGCGGTGTCCGGGTGTGTGGCTTTGTGGTGAGCAGCTGACCGCGGCGAGGATGAAGG
>NZ_JAPJDO010000011.1 GCF_026242045.1 Mycobacterium pinniadriaticum | reverse complement strand
GGCGTCCAACAGTTCCCGATCCGGCCGCTCCATGCCTTGCATGAATCCATTTTCCCAGCTCAAGCCGCTACACCGAGGAGACACGCCGATTATTCAGCGGCCTCCTAGGCGGGCTCGAGCCAGATCGCCGAGGTCGGCGGCAATACCAGCGTGGCCGACGCCGGCCGGCCGTGCCAGGGCTCGTCGCTGGCCTCGACGGCGCCGAAGTTGCCGATTCCCGCGCCGTTGTAGATGGTGGCGTCGCTGTTGAGCACCTCACGCCAGGTTCCGGCGTGCGGCAGTCCCAGCCGGTAGCGGGCGTGCTCGGAACCGGAGAAGTTGAATACACACGCCAGTACCGACCCGTCGCTGCCGTAGCGCAGGAAGCTCAGCACGTTGTTGGCCGAATCATTGGCGTCGATCCAGGAGTAGCCCTCGGGCCTGGTGTCCTGGCTCCACAGCGCCCTGCGGCTGCGGTAGATGCCGTTGATGTCGGCGACGAATCGCATGATCCCGGTGGAATAGCTGTTCTCGTCGAGCTGATACCAGTCGACTCCGCGTTCCTCCGACCACTCCGCTCGCTGGCCGAACTCCTGACCCATGAACAGCAGTTGCTTGCCGGGGTGGGCCCACTGGTAGGCCAACAGGCTGCGCAGCCCGGCCGCTTTCACGTGGTCGTTGCCCGGCATTCGCCCCCACAGCGTGCCCTTGCCGTGCACGACCTCGTCGTGGCTGATCGGCAAGACATAGTTCTCGCTGAACGCGTAGAGCATCGAGAACGTCATCTCGTGGTGGTGGTAGCTGCGATAGATCGGGTCGCGTCCGATGTAGTCGAGCGTGTCGTGCATCCACCCCATGTTCCACTTCATCGAAAAGCCAAGCCCACCAAGGTTGGTCGGGCGAGTCACCCCGGGCCACGAGGTGGACTCCTCGGCGATCGTGACAATGCCCGGCGCCATCTTGTGGACGGTCGCGTTCATCTCCTGGAGGAACTGGACCGCCTCGAGATTCTCCCGCCCACCGTAGATGTTGGGCGTCCAGCCGCCGTCCGGCCGCGAATAGTCCAGATAGAGCATGGATGCGACGGCATCCACCCGAAGGCCATCGACGTGGAACTCCTGCAACCAGTACAGAGCATTGGCCACCAGGAAGTTGCGCACCTCCGCGCGGCCGAAATCGAAAACGTAGGTACCCCAGTCGAGTTGCTCGCCGCGGTGCGGGTCGGAATGTTCGTAGAGTGGTGTACCGTCGAAGCGGCCAAGTGCCCACGCGTCTTTCGGGAAGTGTGCGGGCACCCAGTCGACGATCACGCCGATACCGGCCCGGTGCAAGGTGTCCACCAAGAGCCGGAACTCGTCGGGCGACCCGAACCGCGACGTGGGGGCGTAGTAGGACGTCACCTGATAGCCCCATGAGCCGCCGAAGGGATGTTCGGCAACCGGCAGGAATTCGACATGGGTGAATCCCTGGTCCACAACGTAATCGGTGAGTTGCTCGGCCAGTTCACGGTAGCCCAGGCCCGGCCGCCACGAACCGAGGTGCACCTCATAGGTGCTCATCGGTTCGAACACCGGGTTCCGTGCCGCCCGTTGGGTCATCCAGCCCGCGTCGTCCCAGGTGTAGTCCGATGAGAACACCCGGGAGGCGGTTTGGGGCGGGACCTCCGTCGCGAACGCGAAGGGGTCGGCCCGGTCGGTGATCGACCCGTCGACGCCGTGGACCCGGAACTTGTACAGGCCATCGGGCGGGAAGCCGGGCCAGAACAACTCCCACACGCCCGAGGACCCGAGGACGCGCATCGGGGCGTCGTTGCCGTCCCAATGATTGAACTCGCCGATCAGGTTGATCCCCTTGGCATTCGGCGCCCACACCGCGAAGGAGACACCCTCCACGACACCGTCGGCGGTGGTGAACGACCTCGGATGCGCACCGAGAATCTCCCACAATCGCTCATGACGGCCCTCGCCGAAGAGGTACAGGTCCATCTCGCCGAGTGTGGGCAGGAACCGGTAGCCGTCGGCCACGGTCATGGTGTGCCCGCCCGGGTAGGTGACCTCGAGCCGGTAGTCGACCAGGTTGGTGAACGGCAGCGCCACCGCGAACACCCCGGAGTCGACGTGGGTCATCTCGTGGCGTTCGCTGCCGACCAGCGCCACCACCTTCTCGGCATGTGGCTTGAGCGCGCGGACCACAGTGTGATCGCCGTACTCATGGGCACCCAGGATGCTGTGCGGGCTGTGGTGGGTGCCGGCGACCAGCCTGGCCAGCTCGGCGGGATCGGGCGCCAGATGTGGGCTGGCGAGTTTGTCAGTTCTCGTCATTGCCAAGGCTCCTTTGTAGTTCCGTCACTCCCGCCGCAGCAGATCTGCTCTCTGCTCCTGCGGAATCAACGGCATGTTCAGGACGTGCGCGACGGCCCGGGATGGCTCCAGGCGCACAAAATTCGACTGTCCCCACTGGTATTCCTCCCCGGTGATCTCGTCCCGGACCCAGAAGCGGTCGTAGGGATGCATACCCAGCGCTCCCATGTCCAGCCACAAGGTGCCTTCCTCGGGGCCGAAGGCGTTCAGTGTCACCACCACCAGCACGGTGTCACCGGACACCGGGTCGAACTTGCTGTAGGCCAGCAGGGCCTCGTTGTCGATGTGGTGGAAGGTGATGGTGCGCATCTGGCACAGCGCCGGATGGAGGCGCCGGATCTCGTTGAGGCGCTGCAGGAATGGCTCCAGCGACTGTCCGTGTGCCAGGGCGGCCTCGAAGTCGCGCGGCCGCAGCTCGTACTTCTCGGAGTCGAGGTACTCCTCGCTGCCTTCCCGCACCGGCAGGTGTTCGAACAGTTCGTAACCCGAGTACACACCCCAGGACGTGCCCAGGGTCGAGGCCAGCACCGCCCGGATCGCGAACATGCCCGGACCGCCCTGCTGCAGACTTTCGTGCAGGATGTCGGGCGTGTTGACGAACAGATTGGGCCGCGCGTAGTCGGCATGCTCGGTGATCTGGCGACCGAACTCCTCGATCTGCCATTTGGCGGTACGCCAGGTGAAGTACGAATAGGACTGGGTGAAACCGAGTTTCGCCAGACCGTACAACCGGGCCGGTCGGGTGAACGCCTCGGACAGGAACAGCACATCGGGGTCGACCGATTTCACCTGGCCGATCAACCACGCCCAGAAATTCGGCGGCTTGGTGTGTGGGTTGTCAACCCGAAAGATCTTGACGCCGTGTTCCATCCAGTGTCGCACCACACGCAGAACCTCGTCGTAGAGGCCGCCGGGATCGTTGTCGAAGTTCAGCGGATAGATGTCCTGGTACTTCTTCGGCGGGTTCTCCGCATAGGCGATGGTGCCGTCGGGGAGTTCGGTGAACCACTGCCGGTGATTCTTGGCCCAGGGGTGATCCGGCGCGCACTGCAATGCGAGGTCCAGCGCCACCTCGAGCCCGTTGTCGCGGGCGGCGGCCACGAACCGGTCGAAGTCGTCGATCGTCCCCAGATCGGGGTGAACCGCGTCGTGGCCGCCCTCATCGCTGCCGATCGCCCAGGGTGACCCCACGTCGCCGGGTTCAGCCGTCACGCTGTTGTTGCGGCCCTTGCGGTGCACCTTGCCGATCGGGTGGATCGGTGGCAGGTAGACGACGTTGAATCCCATCGCGGCGACCCGGGGCAGCGCGGCGGCGGCCGTCGCGAACGTGCCGTGCACCGGGCGGCCGTGCTCGTCGCGGCCGCCGGTCGAGCGGGGGAACAGCTCATACCAGGCGCTGCAGCGCGCCAGCGGCCGATCGACCCATACCCCGTAGGTGGCGCCGCGGGTGACCAGCTCGCGCAGCGGATACTGGGCGAGCAGATCGGTGATGTCGTGGGATAGTGCCGGCGCGGCGCGGGTCAGCGGGTCGCCGGGCTCGCGGAGCGCCGCCGCGGCGTCGAGCAGCGGAGCGCGGCGATCACGCGGGACGCCGGTGGCCGCGCGTTCCAGCAGCCGGGCACCCACCAGCAGGTCGTTGTCGAGTTCGGACTCACCTTGGCCGGCGTTCAGCTTCGCGGTGACGGCACGGCGCCAGGTGGTGATCGGATCGCCCCACCCGTCGATCCGAAACGTCCACAACCCCACCCGATCGGGCACGAACTGGCTGTGGAACAGATCCGGTGTGCGCCCCAAGGACATCGCGTACAGCTGCGGCTTGACCCGGCTGGTCGCGGGGGCGGCCTCGGCCAGATCGGCGCCCTCGAGCGCCTTGACCCGACGGGCCGGACCCTGTCCCAGCTGGGGGTAGGCCGGTCCGAGGTAGCGCACGACCAACGTCGCCGCCACCGCGTCGTGCCCCTCGCGCCACACCGACCCGGCGACCGGCACCACTTCGCCGACGACCGCTTTGGCCGGATAGGTACCGCAGGACACAACGGGCGCGACGTCATCGATCTCGATACGACCGGGCACCCAACCACTCCATTCCTGACTTGCGTGGCGTGGATCGCTCCGCGCCGACTCCGTCGGTCTTCATCGTTGTCGGTCTTCATTGTTGTCGTAGTGCAGTCGTGCTCGCCCCTGCACCCGGTGTGAGACTCCTTGCCCCTCGGGGTAACCGCATCGCGCCCTATTCACACCGTAGTAGCCCGAATGAATGCGGGGGGAGGAAGCGTGCGGTGACCTCTCGCCGTCGTGGAATCTCAGTAAGGTTGGAACACGTGAAGGCCCTCCGGAGGTTTACGGTCCGCGCACACTTGCCCGATCGGCTCTCGGCGTTGGGCCGGCTGTCCACCAACTTGCGTTGGTCGTGGGACAAGCCGACCCAGGATCTCTTCGCCTCGATCGATCCGCAACTGTGGCTGCAAATCGGTCAGGATCCGGTGGCCCTGCTGGGTGCGGTCTCCCCGGCGCGGCTCGACGAGTTGGCCGCGAACGAGTCGTTCCTGGGCACCCTCGAGCAACTCGCGGCCGACCTGGATGATTATCTCGGGCGGCCCATGTGGTACCAGGAACAGCGGTACCAGGAACAGCGGTACCAGGAGCAGCGGTACCAGGAACAGGACGCGGCCACGATGCCGACGGGTATCGCCTACTTCTCCATGGAGTTCGGTGTCGCCGAGGTGCTGCCCAACTATTCCGGCGGTCTCGGGATCCTGGCCGGTGACCACCTGAAGTCGGCTTCCGATCTGGGCTTGCCGCTGATCGCCGTGGGTCTGTACTACCGGTCCGGCTATTTCCGTCAGTCGCTGACCGCCGACGGCTGGCAACACGAGAACTATCCATCCCTGGACCCCCAGGGCCTGCCGCTGCGGCTGCTGGCCGATGCCGCCGGGGCGCCGGTCCTGGTGGCGCTGGCGATGCCGGACGCCAAGGTGCTGCGGGCCAGGGTGTGGGTCGCCCAGGTCGGGCGGATACCGCTGTTGCTGTTGGACTCTGACATCCCCGAGAACGAACACGACCTGCGCAACGTCACCGACCGGCTATACGGCGGCGACCAGGAACACCGCATCAGGCAGGAGCTGCTCGCCGGTATCGGCGGCGTGCGGGCCATCCGCGCGTTCACCGCGATCGAAGGCTTGGCCGCGCCGGACGTGTTCCACATGAACGAGGGGCACGCGGGCTTCTCGGGCGTGGAGCGGATCCGCGAATACATGGCCGAGCAGAAGCTGGATTTCGACACCGCCCTGACTTTGGTGCGGGCCGCCACGGTGTTCACCACGCACACCCCGGTGCCGGCCGGCATCGACCGGTTCCCGCTGGACATGGTGAAGCGGTACTTCGGTGACGAGGGCAAGACCGGTCTGCTGCCCGGTGTTCCGGTCGGACGTGTGCTGGCGTTCGGGGCCGAGGACGACCCGTCGAAGTTCAACATGGCGCACATGGGCCTGCGCCTTGCGCAACGGGCCAACGGGGTCTCGTTGCTTCATGGTCGCGTCAGCCGCACGATGTTCGATGAGTTGTGGCCCGGGCTCGACCCCGCGGAGGTGCCGATCGGCTCGATCACCAACGGGGTACACGGCCCCACCTGGGCGGCCCCGCAGTGGCTGCAGCTCGGCCGTGAGCTGGCCGGCTCCACCGAGGCGTTGCGCGAGCCCAGCGTGTGGCAACGGCTGCAACAGGTCGACACCGGTCACATCTGGTGGATCCGCTCTCAGCTGCGCGCGCTGCTGGTCGAGGATGTTCGGGTCAGGCTGCGCCGGTCCTGGTTGGAGCGTGGCGCTTCAGAGGCCGAACTGGGATGGATAGCAACGGCTTTCGATCCCGATGTACTGACCATCGGCTTTGCTCGACGGGTCCCCACGTACAAACGCCTCACGCTGATGCTGCGTGACCCGCAACGGCTCGAGGCGCTGCTGCTCGACGAGGACGAGCCCATCCAGCTGATCGTGGCCGGTAAGTCCCATCCCGCCGACGACGCGGGCAAGGCCCTCATCCAGCAGGTCGTCAAGTTCGCCGATCGGCCCGAAGTGCGCCACCGTATCGCCTTCCTGCCCGACTACGACATGTCGATGGCGCGCCAGTTGTACTGGGGTTGCGATGTGTGGCTGAACAATCCGCTGCGTCCGCTCGAGGCCTGCGGCACGTCGGGCATGAAGAGCGCGCTGAACGGCGGGCTCAACCTGTCCATCCGGGACGGCTGGTGGGACGAGTGGTATGACGGCGAAAACGGTTGGGAGATACCGACAGCCGATGGTTTGGCAGATGAAGGACGTCGCGATGACCTGGAGGCCGCCGCGCTCTACGACCTGCTCGAGCATTCGGTCTCGCCGCGGTTCTACGATCGCGACGACAAGGGGGTGCCCAGCCGATGGGTCGAGATGGTCCGGCACACCTTGCAGGTGCTCGGCCCCAAGGTGCTGGCCTCGCGGATGGTGCGCGACTACACCGAGAAGTACTACGAACCCGCCGCGCGGTCCTTCAGCCTGACGAGCGCGCCCATCGACGGGCTGCCGTTCGGCTGCGCCCGCGAACTGTCGGCCTACCGGCTGCGTGCCCGCGAAGCCTGGCCGAAGATCAAGATCACCGATGTGGACAACACCGGACTGCCGGGCACCCCGATCCTGGGGTCGGAGCTGACGTTGACGGCCACCGTGCAACTGGCCGGGCTGCACCCCGACGAGGTGGTGGTGCAGGCGGTGCTCGGCCGTGTCGACGCGGCGAATGCCTTGCAGGACCCGGTGGTCATCGCCATGGCGCATACGGGTTCTGGTGACGGCGGCACCGACATCTTCACGACGACGACTCCGCTGCCCTTGGCCGGGTCCGTCGGCTACACGGTGCGCGTGCTGCCGCACCACCCGCTGCTGGCCGGCGACACCGAACTCGGTCTCGTCACGCTGGCGTAACGCTGGGAGTTGCCGAACCGGTTAGCAGGGCATGGGAGCCACCTGTAGGTTCCCAACAGGAGTGTCGTCCGGGTGCCGCATCGGGGCGGACCATCGGCCTCCGGGAAGGCTTTCGGGGAGTGTTCGTTCGTCGTGCGGTGCTGTTGGCGCTGGTAGGAAGCTTGTTGGCGACTCCGGTACCCGCGTCGGCCGATCCCGATCCCGGCGGCCCCGATCTTGCCCAGCCCATCGTCGCCACCGACCCGGTTCCCCCGCCGGTCGACGATGGGAGGGTGGCGTCCACCCCGCCGATCAGCACGGAATCACCCGACGGGTGGACCCTGACGATCTCCGCCAAGGACGAGGTCCAGATGCCCAGCGCGCCGTTGACCACCGCGATCTCGTCGCGGGAGTACGTCGTCGGGGGCGTCTTCAACGGCGAGCTCAACGGCCCCGGCAGCACCCCGGAGGGTGTGTTCGAGGTCGGCTATCAGATCGGCTGCGGTATCGACATGAGCACCTCCAACGGCGTCTCGCTGACCGGCAGCGCCGGTATCAGCCCGTCGATCGGCTTTCTCGGCCTGGATTTCCCGAACGTCGCCGCCGAGGGCTTCCTGCCGGGGGTCGGCGCCAACATCGGCGGCGGCATCATCGTGAGCCTCAAGCCCGGCATCATCAACATCGTCCCGGTGACCAAAAAAAGGTACAAGGGCGCCGCGCCGTGGGTGTCGATCAGCAACTTCCACGTCAAGATCGACGGCTGCGTCGGCGAGTCGTTCATCCGCTCGTACGCGACGCTGACCAAGTCCACCGACGAAGGCGACGCGATCCTGTCCTGGTACGGCGTGACGAAGAAGATCTGAGCCGACGGGCACACCGTCAGGGAAATCGTTTGATACAGCGGTCCTGATCGCCGAGCACGCCGATGCGGAACGCGTCGATGCGGTTGAACCCGGCGGGCACCGATTCGCCGTTGACATCGCCGGCGACCAGGCCGTTGGTCAGCAGGCCGGATACCGCCTCGTCGATATCGCCGGCGGTCAGGGCGACGGTGTTGCCGTCGGAAGTGGTGACCTCCTTGGACAGCTTGGTGGTGGCCACGCCGGTCAGGCAGGCGGTGCGCAGCCCGGCCTCGGCGTTGTCGAGCACCAGGCCGCCGCGCTCGTGCTGTACCGCCAGCATGTATCGGGACATCAGCACCGAGTACGCGGTGTTGTCGCCGGTGACCAGGACATCGTCCTCGCCTTCGTTCGACGCGCCCATTTTCTCCAGGCCTGGCAGATCGACGGCGATGGTGTTGGTGGCCGGGCAGTAGGAGGCCGGCGGGCTGGGCCGGGCGTCGGGACACGTCGACGCCGCGGCGGCATCAAAGCTCAGCGTCGGCGGATTCTTCGGCGAGAACAGAATGTTCATCGCCTCGGTGATGGCGCCGACCGACTCCTCGCTGACCGGCCACTCGCCGGTCTGGTCGCTCTGCAATTCGATGGGCAGATCGCCGCGACGCTCACCGATCTCCTGGGCGTCGATGGCGGCGCAGGATGACGGTCCGTCGGTGAACCCGAACTGGAAGGCCGAGACTCGTTCGAAAGCTGATCCGTGTTCGTCGCCGGTGTCGAAGTAGTCGTCCTGGCTGAGCAGGGGGTCGCGGAACGCGATCATCGCGGCCAGCAGGTTGTTCAGCCCGTCGCCGGTGCTCAGCGTGAACCGTTTCGAATCGCCTTCGGCGACCCACCGCAGGTAGGCGCCGGCAAAGCAGTCGGCCTGTTGCTCGGCGACCAGGGTGGGCGTGCCCTTCTTGTTGAGCTTGGACAGTTTCTGAATCGCATGCCCGTACTCGTGGGCCAGCACCATCGTGATCGCCATGTCGCCGTTGGCATGGCGCAAGGCGGGTAGCAGTACCCCACGATCCCACCCGATGGTGTTGTCGTCGTCGCAGTAGGCGGCGTTGATCAGGCCGACGGTGGACTCGTCGCAGAATTCACCGCTGTACGAGTCGGAGTCCCACGAGACGAGCTCCTTCACGGGTGTGAATTCGCCGTCGAAAGTACCGCTGTAGGCACCTTTCCAATATTCCTCGAGGTCGCTCACCGACTGTGCGGCGATCTCGTCGTCCTCGCCGCCGTCGGTGTCGGTGACGCGGCGGGACGGCTCCTCGGCGTCCGAGCGCAAGCCGCTGGGTCCGTCGACAGCCTGTAGGCCCCCGACCTTGAACGGGTCGTCGAACACCGAGACAGCCTTGCCCGAGATGGTGGTGCCACACCCGGCCAGCACCACCGCGGTGCCCGCGACGGCGAGCAGACGAGCGAGGTGTCGTCGTCGGTGCATGAGGGCCACCCTCCCCGAGGTGTCAGACCGGCGTATGTCGAAATTTGCTCCCACAATAGTGCCGTGCCCCCGCGCGCTTACCGATCCCAACTCACGACGTGGCACCGTCGCGTAGCCGCTGAAGTGCTTGTTTGACGCGCACCGGATCGGTGGTCGACCAGAACGGTGGCAGCGAGGCGCGCAGGTAGCCGCCGTAGCGTGCGCTGGCCATTCGCGAGTCCAGCACAGCGACGACGCCCCGGTCGTCGGCCCGGCGCAACAGTCGGCCCGCCCCTTGAGCCAGCAGCAGGGCGGCGTGTGCGGCGGCGACCGTCATGAACCCGTTGCCTCCCCGGGCGGCGACGGCCCGCTGCCGCGCGGTCAGCAGGGGATCGTCGGGACGGGGGAACGGGATGCGATCGATGAGGACCAGGGACAGCGACGGACCCGGCACGTCGACGCCCTGCCACAGTGACAGAGTGCCGAACAGCGATGTCTCCGGATCGGCGGCGAAGCGCTCGACGAGGGCGGCGGTGCCGTCGTCGCCCTGGCAGAGGATCGGGGTGTCGATCCGCGCCCGTAGCGCTTCGGCCGCGGTCTTGGCCGCACGCATCGACGAGAACAGTCCCAGCGTGCGGCCACCGGCCGCCTCGATCAGCCCGGTGATCTCGTCCAGTTGCTCGGGCGAGCCGGCGGTGTCGCGGCCCGGTGGCGGCAGGTGCGCGGCGACGTAGAGGATGCCGGACTTGGCGTGCTCGAACGGTGAGCCGACGTCGAGGCCTTTCCAGGTGGGCCCGTCGCCGAGTCCCCACGCGCCGGCCATGGCATCGAAAGAGCCGCCGACCGTCAGCGTCGCTGATGTCAAAACCGTTGTCGCGCTGTCGAACAGTCGCGTTCGCAGCAACCCTGCCACCGACAGCGGCGCCACCCGCAGCACCGGTCGCTGTGTCGATCCGCCGGTCGCTCCGCCCTTGATGTCCTCGTGATCGAGCCACACCACCTCGGTGCGGTCGGGGATCGCCGGCACGAACGAGTCCAGCACCCGTGCGGCGGTATCGCCGATATCGGTGAGCGCCGCGATCGCTTCGTTGCGGGCCGCGGCGGCCTTGGGGTCACGCGGCGACGGGTCGATGTCGCCGCGGGCGGCGGTGGCCGCGTCCCGCAGGGTGGTCAGGTAGGTGGCCAGTTCGTCGTCGAGATAGTCGAGCCGGCCGGGCTGGGCGTCGTGGATCGCCGACGAGAACGTCGCGACCGCCGCTTCCATCCGCTGGGCGAGCTGCGGGTTGACCAGCCGGGCGATACGCCGGGTGGCCGCTCCGAGCGGGGCCGGGGTCAGCTCGCCGGTGGCCACCGACGTCACCCGGTCCACCAATTCGTGCGCCTCGTCGACCACCAGATATTCGTGTTCGGGCAGCACTGCGGCGTCGGCGATCGCGTCAATGGCCAGCAGCGCGTGGTTGGTGACGATGATCTCGGCTCGCCCGGCCTCGGCCCGCGCGCGTTCGGAGAAGCAGTCGCTGCCGTACGGGCAGCGCGCCATGCCGAGGCACTCCCGCGCCGAGACGCTGACCTGCGACCAGGATCGATCGGGCACGCCGGGCGTCAGTTCGTCGCGGTCGCCGGTCTCGGTCGACGACGCCCACGCCGTCAGCCGGGCGACATCCCGAACCAACGCGGTGGCGGCGACCGGCTCGAACAGCTCCTCCTGAGCGGCGTCGCTTGCTTCGTCGCTCGTTCCGTTGTGGATCTTGTTCAAACACAAGTAATTTCGGCGCCCTTTCAGCAGCGCGAAACGCGGCCGTCGAGGTAGGGCGGCGGCGAGCGCGTCGACCAGCCGGGGCAGGTCGCGGTCGACGAGCTGGCGTTGCAGGGCGATGGTCGCGGTGGACACCACGACGGGGGTTTCCTCGGCGACCGCCCGGGCGATCGCGGGAACCAGGTAGGCCAGCGACTTGCCAGTGCCGGTGCCGGCCTGCACCGCCAGATGTTCGCCGCCGGCGAAGGCCTGTGCCACCGCCTCGGCCATCCGCACCTGGCCCGGCCGCTCGTTGCCGCCCAGCGTGGCCACCGCCGTCGCCAGTAACTCGGTCACCGGCGGGAGATCGGTCGCGTTCACCGCGGCTGCACCGGCACCTGACGGGTCGGGATCGCCGGCTCACCCGCCGACAGGGCCAAACCCTCCCACGGCAGGCTGTGAAGTCCGCTGACCACCAACTCTCGCGCAGCGGCCAGGCCGGGCGCGGGTTGGTGGTCAGCGGGCCGACCGCCCCGCATCAGCGGCACGGTCAGCGTGCGGGCGGGCTCGGTCACCTCAGGCGGTGTGGACACGGGGTGGACGACCTCCTCGATGATCGTGCCCGTCGGCCGGGACAGGCGCAGGGCCGCCTTGCGGCCGCCATGGGATTCCTTGTGGCTGCTGCGCTTCTGCACCGGAAGGCCGTCCACCTCGACGAGCTTGTAGACCATGCTGGCAGTGGGGGCGCCGGAGCCGGTGGCCACCGAAGTCCCGACACCGTAGCTGTTGACGGGATCGGCGCGCAGCGCCGCGATCGAGTATTCGTCGAGATCGCCCGAGACCACGATCTGGGTTCGGGTCGCGCCCAGCCCGTCGAGCTGAGCCCGCACTTGCCTTGCCAGGACACCGAGGTCACCGGAGTCGATGCGCACGGCACCGAGTTCGGTCCCGGCGACGGCGATCGCGTTGGCTACGCCCGCCGTGACGTCGTAGGTGTCGACCAGCAGGGTTGTTCCGACGCCGAGGGTGTCGACCTGCGCACGGAACGCGGCGCGCTCCCACTGATCCGGGCCATCGGCTGCCGACGCGTGCAGCATGGTGAACGCGTGCGCGCTGGTCCCCAGGGCGGGGATGCCGTAGCGGCGGCTGGCCTCCAGGTTGGAGGTACCGGTGAAGCCGGCAATGTAGGCCGCGCGGGCCGCGGCGACCGCCGCATATTCATGGGTGCGCCGCGAACCCATCTCGATCAGCGTGCGACCGGCGGCGGCGCTGACCATGCGGGCGGCCGCCGAGGCGATCGCGGTGTCGTGGTTGAGGATCGACAGCGCCAGCGTCTCCAGGAGTACGCATTCGGCGAAGCTGCCGGTGACCGACAGCACCGGGGATCCGGGGAAGTACAGCTCGCCCTCGGCGTAGCCGTCGATATCGCCGGTGAAGCGGAAGTCCCGGAGGTAGTCCAGCGTCGCGGGGTCGAGAAAGGACCGCAACGGCTCAAGGGCCTCATCATCGAAGACGAACTCGCCCAAGGCTTCCAGGAAACGCGCGGTCCCGGCCACCACTCCGTACCGGCGCCCGTCGGGCAGCCGACGCGCGAACACCTCGAAAGTGGTCCTGCGTCCGGCCGAGCCATCGCGCAACGCGGCGGCCAGCATGGTCAGCTCGTATTTGTCCGTCAGCAGGGCGGCGGTCACAGCGCAACCGTATCGGCCGCCCCACGGGCTGGATAGCGATTGATCCCGCTCGCTATCCTTAGGCGCATGGGCTCGCAAGCAGCTCCGACCCGACCGGACACCAGTGAACAGCAACGAACGGATTCCGTCGCTGCCCTGGACAGCCCCTGGGTCACGATCGTCTGGGATGACCCGGTCAATCTGATGAACTATGTGACCTACGTGTTCCAGAAGCTCTTCGGCTACAGCGAACCGCACGCAACCAAGCTCATGCTGCAGGTTCATCACGAGGGCAAGGCGGTCGTTTCGGCGGGAAGCCGGGAGTCCATGGAAGTCGACGTGTCCAAACTGCATGCCGCCGGATTGTGGGCGACCATGCAGCAGGACCGCTGAGCAAGGCCAACGAGTCCATCGGTCAGGATCAACGTGCGCAAATGGAAGCGGGTCGACACCGCTGACGGTCCCCGCTTCCGTTCGGCACTGGCTCCGCACGAAGCGGCGCTGCTGAAGAACATGGTGGCCTCGGTGCAGGGCATGCTCGACGAGCGGGAGGCCTCGACGCCATCGGATCCGCTGGAGCAGATCACCGGTATCCGCGCCGGCAACCCGCTCCCGCCGGAGGACTCCACCATGCGGCGGCTGCTGCCGGATTTCTTCAAGCCACAGCACGATCACCCGGCCGGCTCGGCGGCCGCCGAAAGCCTCAACAACGCCCTGCGCAGCCTGCACGAGCCGGAGATCATCGACGCTAAAAAGGCTGCGGCACAACGTCTTCTGGATACACTGCCCGACGGCGGAGGCAGGTTCGAAATCACCGAGGGCGATGCCAACGCGTGGATCTCCGCGGTCAACGACGTGCGGCTGGCCCTGGGGGCGATGCTCGAGATCGGGCCGCAGGGTCCTGACCGGCTGCCGCCCGATCATCCACTGGCCGGCCATCTCGACGTGTACCAGTGGCTGACCGTGCTGCAGGAGTATCTGGTGCTCGGGTTGATGGGCAAACCGATCCGATGAGTCGCGGCTCAATCACCGATGTCGACGGCATCTTGGTCGGTCATCACGGTCGCCTCGACGCCGACGCCACCCTCGGATCGGGCTGGGCCTGCGGCACCACCGTGATCGTCGCCCCTCCCGGGACGGTCGGGGCGGTCGATGTTCGGGGCGGTGCACCCGGCGGTCGTGAGACCGATCTGCTCGACCCGTCCAACAGCGTCCGCCACGTCGATGCGGTCGTCTTGACCGGAGGCAGCGCTTACGGGCTGGCCGCCGCCGACGGGGTGATGACCTGGCTGGAGGAGCGGGGCCGCGGTGTGGCGATGGAGGGCGGCGTTGTTCCGATCGTTCCGGCCGCGGTGATTTTCGACCTTCCGGTCGGTGGCTGGCGTTGCCGGCCGAGCGCCGAGTTCGGGTATGCGGCGGCACAGACGGCCGGTGTGGACGTGGCGGTCGGCACCGTCGGCGCCGGGATCGGCGCCCGCGCCGCCGTGCTGAAAGGTGGTGTCGGCACCGCGTCGACCACACTCGATTCGGGCGTCACCGTCGGCGCGATCGTCATCGTCAACAGCGCCG
The DNA here is from genome assembly GCF_026242045.1 of Mycobacterium pinniadriaticum. Classification (GTDB taxonomy): domain Bacteria; phylum Actinomycetota; class Actinomycetes; order Mycobacteriales; family Mycobacteriaceae; genus Mycobacterium; species Mycobacterium pinniadriaticum. The sequence goes on along the minus strand of NZ_JAPJDO010000011.1, from coordinate 163,171 downwards.
GAAACGTCGTTAGCCCGGCCACCGGACTGCCCTGGATGACCCACTTGACCGAGGAGTTCGGGCTGGTCAACCCGCCAGCCGAGCAGATCGCCGCACTGAGCGCCCTCGATGCGGAGGCCAGTCCGTTGAACACGACCATCGCTGTGGTGGCCACCGACGCCGCGCTGTCACCGACGGCGTGCCGGCGTTTGGCCGTCGCGGCCCAGGACGGCCTGGCGCACACCATCCGCCCGGCGCACACCCCCCTGGACGGGGACACCGTCTTCGCGTTGGCCACCGGCGCGGTCGAGGTCCAGCCAGCCGCGGATACCCCGGCACAGATGGCGCCGGAGACCAAGCCGCTTGCGGCGATCGGCGCGGCCGGGGCGGATTGTCTGGCGCGCGCGGTGCTGGTCGCGGTGCTGGCCGCCGAGTCGGCTGCCGGAATACCGACCTACCGCGACATGTTGCCTGGTGCGTTCGGCGCATCTGGCCGCTGAGCTCGATCACAGGAGGAAACGCCACCGTGCTGGTGATCCGTGCCGACCTGGTCGACGCCATGGTCGCCCATGCCAGGACCGACCACCCCGACGAGGCGTGCGGAGTGCTGGCCGGGCCAGCGGGGTCCGGCCGGCCCGAGCGGCACATCGCGATGGTCAACGCCGAGCGGTCCCCGACGTTCTACCGGTTCGACTCCGGCGAGCAGCTCAGGGTGTGGCGCGCCATGGACGAGAACGACGAGGCCCCCGTCGTCATCTACCACTCGCACACCGCCACCGAGGCCTACCCCAGCCGCACCGACATCGCGTATGCCGCAGAGCCCGATGCGCACTATGTCCTGATCTCCACCCGGGATCCCGACGGGCACGAGCTGCGCAGCTACCGGATCGTCGACGGTGTGGTCACCGAAGAACCCGTCACCATCGTCGATCAACACCAGAGCTGAAGAAGGAGCCACCCATGTCCGTTGAGGTATCCATCCCGACCATCCTGCGAACCCACACCGGCGGCGAGAAACGCGTTAATGCCGACGGCGAGACCCTGCAGGCCGTGATCGCGGACCTGGAGGCCAACTACGCCGGGATCGCCGAGCGGTTGGTGGATAACGGAAAGCTGAACCGGTTCGTCAACATCTACGTCAACGACGAGGACGTTCGCTTCTCCGGTGGGCTGGCCACCGAGATCGGCGAGGGTGATTCGGTGACGATCCTGCCCGCCGTGGCAGGCGGCTGAGCGGGAGGCCACTTGACCCGGTATGGCTCGCTGGTCCAGGCGGTCGGAGACACCCCGTTGGTCGGGTTGCCCCGACTGTCGCCGCGCTGGGATGAGTGCGATGACGGTCCGCACGTGCGGCTGTGGGCCAAACTCGAAGACCGCAACCCGACCGGATCCATCAAGGATCGACCCGCCCTGCGGATGATCGAGCAGGCCGAACGCGACGGCCTGCTCACGCCGGGAACGACCATTCTGGAGCCCACCAGCGGCAACACCGGCATCTCGCTGGCGATGGCGGCGCTGCTCAAGGGCTACCGGTTGATCTGCGTGATGCCGGAGAACACGTCAGTCGAGCGCCGGCAGCTCCTCGAGCTCTACGGAGCCCAGATCATCTATTCGCCCGCCGAGGGCGGCTCCAATACCGCGGTCGCGCGCGCTAAGGAACTGGCCGCCGAACACGCCGACTGGGTGATGCTCTACCAGTACGGCAATCCGGCAAACGCCGACGCGCACTATTACGGCACCGGGCCCGAGTTGCTGGCGGACCTGCCCGAGATCACCCACTTCGTCGGCGGCCTGGGCACCACCGGCACCCTGATGGGCACCGGCCGCTACCTGCGTGAGCACGTTCCCGGCATCGTGATCGTCGCCGCCGAACCGCGCTACGGCGAGGGTGTTTATGCGCTGCGCAATATCGACGAGGGATTCATCCCCGAGCTCTACGACCCGGACGTGTTGACGACTCGCTTCTCGGTCGGCTCGGTTGACGCGCTGCGCCGCACCCGCGAACTGATCCGGATCGAAGGGATCTTCGCCGGCATCTCCAGCGGCGCGATCCTGCACGCCGCGTTGGGAGTGGCGGCCAAGGCCGTCAAGGCTGCTCAGCGCGCTGACATCGCGTTCACCGTGTGCGACGCGGGGTGGAAGTATCTGTCCACCGGTGCCTACGCCGGTAGCCTGGACGAAGCCGAGGAGGCTTTGGAAGGCCAGCTCTGGGCGTAGACGCGGAGGCGCCGGTGAGACACAGATGACCCAGCCATTGGGCTATTCCGCGACCCCACCGCCGCCCAAGAAGCCGGCGGCCTGGAAGGTCGGCGGCGCCACCATCGTGTCGTTCGTGGTGTTGCTCTACGTCATCGAGCTCGTCGACCAGCTCTCCGGACACTCACTGGACCGCAACGGCATCCGGCCGTTGGAAACCGACGGCCTGTGGGGCGTGGTCTTCGCGCCGCTGCTGCATGGCAATTGGCAGCACCTGGCCGCCAACACGGTGCCGGCTCTGGTGCTCGGTTTCCTGGTGACGCTGACCGGCATGGCCCGCTTCGTCTGGGCCACCGCGATCATCTGGATCGTCGGCGGCCTGGGCACCTGGTTGATCGGCAACGTGGGTTGTGGGCTGGAGACCAATCACATCGGCGCTTCCGGGCTGATCTTCGGCTGGTTGACGTTCCTGCTGGTGTTCGGTTGGTTCACCCGGCACATCTGGTGGATCGTGACGGGCATCGTCGTGCTGTTCGTCTACGGCAGTGTCCTGTGGGGGGCGTTACCCGAGTTGAACCGCTGCGGCGGGGTGTCCTGGCAAGGGCACCTGTGCGGGGCCATCGCCGGGGTGCTGGCCGCCTACTGGCTGTCCGGCCCGGAACGGAAGGCCCGGGAACGCAAGAAGGCCGGCCAGTTTCCCGGGCTGACATCATGAGCGACCGTTTCGCGCCGATCGGCATCTTCGATTCCGGAGTGGGTGGGCTGACGGTCGCTCGCTCGATCGTCGACCAGTTGCCCGACGAGGACGTGATCTACGTCGGCGACACCGCCAACGGGCCGTACGGTCCGCTGAGCATCCCGGAGGTACGGGCACATGCCCTGGCCATTGGCGACGATCTCGTCGAACGCGGGGTGAAGGCTCTCGTCATCGCCTGCAACACCGCGTCGTCGGCCTGTCTGCGCGATGCGCGCGAGCGTTACGACGTACCGGTCGTCGAAGTGATCCTGCCGGCGGTACGGCGGGCAGTGGCCACCACCCGAACCGGGCGCATCGGGGTGATCGGCACCCAGGCCACCGTCGCGTCCGGGACCTACCAGGACGCGTTCGCCGCCGCCCGCGATGTCGAGGTCACGGCCGTGGCGTGTCCGCGGTTCGTGGACTTCGTCGAGCGTGGCGTCACCAGCGGCCGTCAGGTGCTCAACCTGGCCGAGGGGTACTTGGAGCCGTTGCAGCGCGCGCAGGTGGACACGCTGGTTCTGGGCTGTACGCACTACCCGCTGCTGTCCGGGCTGATTCAGCTGGCGATGGGGGATTCGGTCGCCTTGGTGTCCAGTGCCGAGGAGACGGCCAAGGACTTGCTGAAAGTGTTGACCGAGCGCGATCTTCTGCGGCCGCATGAGGACGACGGCCGCTCCGCCGGCCACTACGCGTTCGAGGCGACAGGCGATCCCGAGGCGTTCACCGCCTTGGCGGCGCGCTTCCTGGGGCCGGCGATTACCGGGGTCCACCCTGTTCAGCGTCACGTCGGCGCGGCGAAGTGATTCTCATGTCGAAACCCGTGATGTTTTCCTCTTGCGGCATCCGGGCATGGCAAGCTAGTGACTGTGCGAATCACCATCCTTGGTTGCTCCGGCAGCGTTGTCGGACCTGATTCGCCGGCGTCCGGTTACCTGTTGACCGCACCCGACACGCCCCCGCTCGTTCTCGATTTCGGCGGCGGGGTGCTTGGTGCGCTGCAGCGCTATGCCGACCCCAATGACGTCCACGTCCTGCTGTCGCATCTGCACGCCGACCACTGCCTGGATCTGCCGGGGTTGTTCGTGTGGCGTCGCTACCACCCGACCCCGGCCAAGGGCCGCGGGGTGATGTACGGCCCCAGTGACACCTGGAGCCGGTTGGCCGCGGCCTCGTCGCCGCTGGGCGGAGAACTCGATGACTTCTCCGACATCTTCGAGATCCACCATTGGCAGGACAACCAGCCGGTTCAATTCGGTGCGTTGACCGTGCTGCCGAGGTTGGTGACCCACCCGACCGAGTCGTTCGGCATGCGGATCACCGACCCGACGGGCACCACGCTGGTGTACAGCGGCGACACCGGTGTGTGCGAATCGCTTGTCGAGTTGGCCAGCGGCGCAGACGCCTTTTTGTGCGAGGCGTCGTGGACTCACGCGCCGGACCGTCCGCCGCATCTGCATCTGTCGGGTACCGAGGCGGGACAGATGGCCACGCGAGCCGGCGTCGGTGAATTGTTGCTGACCCATATCCCGCCATGGACCTCACGTGAGGACGTGATCAGCGAGGCCAAGGCGGAGTTCGACGGCCCGGTCCACGCAGTGGTGTGCGGGGAGACCATCGACGTCCGTCGGCACTGAGTCTGTTGCCGGCGACCGTGCGTGTCGCCACGCCGACACGCCGCCGTGGCGGGCACTCCGCGCACCCTCGACCGTTCTGATCGCTCGGACTCAGGTGTGATTGCCGAACCCCTCCTCGGGCCACTGGCCCGCATCGTCGCTCGGCTAGTGTTGCGGCGTGTCCAGACGACAAGACGGCAGGCTTGACGACGAGCTGAGGCCGGTCACCATCGCCCGAGGCTTCACCTCCCATCCGGCCGGCTCGGTGTTGATCACCTTCGGCGAGACCCGGGTGATGTGCACGGCCAGCGTCACCGAAGGCGTGCCGCGCTGGCGGAAAGGATCGGGGGAGGGCTGGCTCACCGCGGAATACGCGATGCTGCCCGGCGCCACCCACACCCGATCGGATCGCGAATCGGTGAAGGGTCGTCTCGGCGGGCGCACCCAGGAGATCAGCCGGCTGGTCGGCCGCTCGCTGCGGGCCTGCATCGATCTGGCTGCCCTCGGTGAGAACACCGTGGCGATCGACTGTGATGTGCTGCAGGCCGACGGCGGGACCAGGACCGCCGCGATCACGGGTGCCTACGTCGCGCTTGCGGATGCGGTCACGTATCTGGCCGCGGCCGGCAAGCTGTCCGATCCACGCCCGCTGTCGTGTGCCATCGCCGCCGTCAGCGTCGGCGTGGTCGACGGCCGGGTTCGGGTCGACCTTCCCTACGAGGAGGACTCGCGCGCCGAGGTGGATATGAACGTCGTCGCCACCGACACCGGAACACTCGTCGAGATCCAGGGCACCGGGGAGGGGGCGACGTTCCCGCGCTCGACGTTGGACAAGATGCTCGACGCCGCCTTGGGCGCGTGCGAGACCCTCTTCAGCGTGCAGCGTGAAGCGCTCGAATTGCCCTATCCCGGTGTGCTGCCGGAAGGCGCACCGGCGAAGAAGGCGTTCGGCTCGTAGCTATGCGACTACTCGTCGCCAGCCGTAACGCCAAGAAGCTGGCCGAACTGCGCCGCGTCCTCGACGCCGCCGGAGTGTCCGGTCTGACCCTGGTGTCGCTCGACGATGTGCCACCGTTCGACGAGGCTCCCGAAACCGGTGCCACGTTCGAGGAGAACGCCTTGGCCAAGGCGCGCGACGGGTATGCGGCCACCGGTCTGCCGACCGTCGCCGACGATTCCGGGCTCGCCGTTGCCGCCCTCAACGGAATGCCAGGTGTGCTCTCGGCGCGCTGGGCCGGTACCCACGGTGACGATGCCGCCAACAACGCATTGCTGCTATCCCAGTTGCGAAACGTGCCCGACGAACGGCGTTCGGCGGCGTTCGTGTCGGCGTGCGCGCTGGTCTTCGGCCCCGCCGACGCCGACAGTGCGGTCGCGCGTGGTGAGTGGCCCGGGGTGATCGCCCGGGAGCAGCGGGGTGCTGGCGGCTTCGGCTATGACCCGCTGTTCGTCCCGGACGGGGAGACCCGCAGCGCTGCGGAGCTGAATCCCGAGGAGAAGGATGCGGCGTCGCATCGCGGTCGCGCGCTGGCGCTGCTGATCCCGTCGTTGCGTGCGCTGTCCTGAGCATCAGCAAAATTTTTCTAGCGCATCTAATGTGTCATGATGCTCGGGTGGGTCGTCATGCGGTCCGGGCGGCGCACCCCGGTGTCCTGATCGCCGTTCTGGCGGCTGCCGGCATCAGCGTGTCGTTGATGCAGACGCTGATGATCCCGCTGATTCCCGAACTTCCGACGCTGCTGCATACCAGCGCGTCGAATGCGTCGTGGGCGATCACCGTGACGCTGCTGACGGCGGCCGTGACGACGCCGGTGTTCGGCCGACTGGGCGATATGTACGGACCCAAACCGATCCTCATGGTCTGTGCGGCCACGTTGACCGTCGGATCGTTGATCGCGGCGACGACCAGCTCGCTGCTGCCTTTCATCGTCGGCCGTGGGCTACAGGGCCTCGGCATGCCGATCATCCCGTTGGCGATCAGCGTGTTGCGCGCCGCGGTGCCGACCGACCGGGTCGGCTCGGCGATGGGTTTGATCAGCGCGTCGCTGGGTGTCGGCGGTGCGTTGGGTCTGCCGTTGTCGGCGGTGATCGCCGAGAAGTCCGATTGGCACACGCTGTTCTGGTTTGCTGCCGGACTCGGGATCTGCTCGGTGCTGCTGTTCTACTTCCTCGTGCCGCAGATCCCGGCGACCTCACACGACCGGCTCGACCCGCTCGGCACGGCATTGTTGGCGGCCGGTTTGGTGACGCTGTTGCTGCCGATATCCAAGGGCTCGACGTGGGGGTGGACCAGCACCACGACGGTGTCATTGTTGGTCACCAGTCTGGCGGTGTTCGCGGCCTTCGCGCTGTGGCAGTTCCGGGTGTCCTCGCCGATCGTCGATCTGCGCACGACACTCAAACGACCGGTTCTGACCACCAACGTGGCCTCGGTCGCGGTCGGTTTCGCGCTGTTCGCGATGTCGTTGATCGGACCGCAGATTCTCGAGCTGCCCGTCGAGACCGGGTTCGGGCTCGGCCAGTCCATGCTGCAGGCGGGTCTGTGGATGGCTCCCGGAGGTCTGGCGATGATGGTCGCCGCGCCCATCGCCGCCCGGATCGCAGCCAGGCGCGGGCCGAGGTTCACGCTCGTCGTCGGGGCGGTGACCATCGCGGGCTCGTACGTGGCGGGATCTTTCCTGCTGACCGGCCCGGCTCAGGTGATGGTGTTCAACACCTTCATCAGCTTTGGTGTCGGTTTCGCGTTCTCGTCGCTGCCGGCGTTGATCAACGCTGCGGTGCCGGTATCAGAGACGGCCGCCGCCAACGGAATCAACGCGCTGGCACGCTCCCTCGGAACGTCGATCTCCAGTGCGGTCATCGGGGCGGTGTTGTCCTCGATGACAATCTCGTTCGCCGGGCACCTGGTGCCCTCGCTAACCGGATTCCGCGTCGCACTGCTGGTGGCGGCCGGTGCCGCGGCGCTGGCGGCGGTGATCGCGATGACGCTGCCGACACCGGCCGCCGCCGCGGTCGAGGACTGGTCGCCCGAGGAACTCGAACTCGAGGGCGATCCGATCAGAGGTTGAACCGGGTCTTCAGTTCCCGGGTCTGCACCTGCTCGACGATGATGCCCAGCAGCGGGATGGTGCCGGCCAGCAGCACACCGATGGTCTTGGCGATCGGCCAGCGCACCTTCACCGCGAGGTTGGCGGTGAACAGCAGATAGATGAAGTAGACCCAGCCGTGCACGATGCCGATCCAGGTCGGCGGGTCGTCGACCTTCACGATGTACTTCACCACCATCTCGTAACACAGCGCGATCAGCCAGATACCTGTTGTCCAGGCCATCACCCGGTAGCCGTTGAGGGCTTTGCGGATCGTCTCGATCGGGACGCCCGTGGAGGCTTCGGGCGACTCGGGTGCACTCATGCGGTGGTCCTGTTCTGATCGTCTTCAGCCTTGTCGGCCCGGGCGAGCTCGGCGAGGTAGTTGTTGTATTCGCGCATTGCGGGATCCAGCTCATCGGAAGTGGTTTGGGCCGTGGGACGTTCGGGAAGCAGTCCGGCGGGAATCTCGGTGACTGATCCGGTGGCCGACGGCGGCGGTGGCGGGTCGTCCTCGTAGTGGATGAACTTGCGGTAGGCGTACACGCAGAACGCGGCGAACATCGGCCACTGCAGCGCGTAGCCGAGGTTCTGGAAAGTGCCCGACGTCGACTCGAATCGGCTCCACTGCCACCAGCCCAGGGCCAGGCAACCGCTGGCGGCGATGATCACCCCGATGATCAGCGCGAACCTGCGGCGACGGGTCGTGGACACACCACGACGGTACCCTGCCAGCGGTTATGGGTTCACCCGCGCGTGACGCTCAGCATTTCGGGCCGACGAATTCGTCCAGGCGTGCGGTGGCCGCTTTGCGGTCGATCGAGACGACGTATTTGGTCGAGCGGGTCCACGTGATGCCGAGTTTGTCGAGGGTGTCGGTGAACACTCCGAGGATGTCCTCGGAGTGGTTGGTGAAGTGATAGCGGATGCTCGTGACGCCGCGGTCGTTGGCTATGACGCGGCAGCCGTCGCTGTGGATGAGGCCCCGAATGAAATCCTCGGGCGCTTGGTCCACGAGTTCTTGCTGCCACGGCTCTAACTTGATTGGCCTTCGGTGCTTGAGGCCGGGCCGTGCTGAGGGAACAGGCATGGCCAGTGTTTCGAGTAGAGGCAGACGTTGACGCAACCTTGGGGGTGCCGACCTATCCAGGCGTGCTGTCCGGGCATCACTGCGTCGATGGCCGCGCGGCAGCTCTCGATGATGCCCGGGTATTTCTTGTCCAACGCAATTCTCAACCGCCAAGCGCGTCCGGCGTTCGATATGCAGCCGTCTCCGAGGTAGAGGCCGAGCAGATAGGCGTATGCCGTTACCGGGAGCGTGTTGAAGTCGTGTGCCGTCCCGCAGGGCGCGTCAGCAGTCGGGCGCCGACTCATTGCGGGCGACTGGTGGCGCCAGTCCTTGATCGTCGCACGGGGTATGCCCGTGCGACGAGCGATCTCGCAGTCGTTGACACCAGCGGCTATGAGCCGCTGAGCATCCGCGAACTCTTCATGCGAACGGATCGTGCCGACCTTTCTGCGCTGCGGTCGACGCTAGGGCTGCCCACCGACAGATTCGGGGCGGCGTTCGCGGTAGACTCAGCCGTCTTGCGGGCGTGGCGGAATTGGTTTACGCGATGGCTTTAGGTGCCATTGCTCGAAAGAGCATGGGGGTTCGAGTCCCCCCGCCCGCACAATTTCTAGGAACTGTCGTACGTCCGGGTTAGCGTCGGGTCACTCAAGACCGAGAACATCACGTTCGACACCACCGATCCCGAAGGCCTGGCCGCGTGGTGGGCACGTGCGCTCGACGGTGAGGTAACCCCGATCGCCCCACCCTTCTTCGTCGTCGTCAGCCGTCCTGGAGGGCCGGGCCTGGCCTTCCAACAGGTCCCCGATCCGACGCCGGGGAAGAACAAGGTGCACCTGGACTTCTCGACCGATGACGTCGAGGCAGAGGTCGCGCGACTGGTCGAGCTCGGCGCGACCGAGACGGGGCGCAACAATTTCGGTGACTTCGCCTGGGTCGTGCTGGCCGACCCCGACGGAAACGCGTTCTGCGTGGCGCCGCACACCTAGCGGTGCCCGTTCGTCCTGGTTCGGCTAACTGCTTGTAGGGCTGACCACTCAGTATTCCAAGCCGGGTCAGGAGCCCCGGCCCTGCGGGAAGTAACAGTATGAATGCCGCTGCGCTCTAACGGAATTGGCTCCGAGGCAGGGTTACGAAACCGAAACGGCGTAGTCACATCTCGACATCGAGCCGTTGTTCAGAAGCCGGCCGATCTGCTGGGCCGCTCCGGGCGCGCGACGTGAGCTTGGTGTGGATCACCATCGTGACCTGCGCCACAGGCGCTGTCGTACCGGACACAGCTAACGATAACGACAGTGCAAAGCTACTAGCTCAACTAACTTTTGAACTCTAAGGTCGGTCTCAGGTACTTGTTGGAGATCGGAGCTACGGTGATTGAGTTGGGCAAAGTCGTATACGTCGGTTTCTGCGTAATCGCGGCGCTGTGGCTCTGCCTGACGGCCGAAAGTGAATAGCACGCACCGAGAGCGAGCAGGAACATCGATGAGCGATTCCATGATGACTTCGGTCGATCTGATCCGCTACGCGATTGCCGATCAGGTGCGTGAGCTCGGCGGGGATGCTGACAAGATCGACCAGATCGCGATGTCCGCGGCGTATGCCGTGTTCATCGGCGCAGCCGCCGACGCCCTCCGGCCTCGCTAGGTCCACAGTTCGCCACGCCGGTGGCCGGATCGATTGCTTTTGGCCCGACTTTTCCGGCGCGATAGCCACCATTTCTCAACCGTGGAATTTCTCCGTTTCACTCTTGCGGGTTCGATCGAGATTCGCTGCGTCGCACGTCATTAATGAGCAGGGCTCGACGCTCGGCTCCGCGGGTATCGCCGTGGGCTCAGATCATCTCCTTGGCGGTGAGCCACCGCATGATGGGCCAGCCGGCGAACACCGGCAGCCAACAGGTCAGCACCCGGTAGAGCAGCACTGAGGGCACGCCCACTGCCGCGGGCACGCCGAAAGCGGCAAGCCCGCCGATCAGTGCCGCCTCCACCGCGCCGACACCGCCGGGCGTCGGCGCCGCCGACGCGAGAGTGCCGCCGACCATCGTCACAATCGTGACGGTGACGAAGTTGGTGTCGCCGCCGAAAGCTTCGATACTGGCCCATAGCACCAGCGCTAGGCCCAGTGTGGTTGTGGCGCAACCTAATACGATAATCGCCAACCGCTTGGGCTCGCGGATGAGATCGAGCAGCTCGCCGCCGACCTCCTGGACCCTGGGGCGCACGGACGTGCCGAGCCATCGGCGCGCGCGCGGCACCAACAGGAATGTGCCGAGCATGCCGAGCGTGACGCCGCCGACCAGGTACAGCAACGTGGTGCTCGGCACGAAATGGGACAGGTCCGCGGTGGCCCCGGCGGCGACGCTGAAAAAGATCAGCAGGGTCACATGGGTGATCACCTGTACGGACTGTTGCAGCGCGACAGCCGCGGTGGCCCGCAGCGCGCCGAGCCCGCCCTTCTGCAGGAACCGTGTGCTCAGCGCCAGGCCGCCGACACCCGCCGGGGTGGTGGTGGCGGCGAAGGTGTTGGCGAACTGCATGATGAGCAGGTTGCCGAAGCTGACGAGCCCGGAAGCGCACGCCCACAACGCCGCCGCCGCACCGACGTAGGTCAGCGCTGACACCGCCAGCCCCAGCAGCGCCCACCACCAGTTCGCGCTGCGCAGCTCGGTGAAGAAGGTGGGCACCGTGCTGATGAACGGATAGGCGACATAGACCAGGGCGACCAGCAGGACCAACTGGATCACCTGCTTGCGCGTGAACCGGGTGATGGTCTCGGACTTGATCTCGTCGGCCCCGGTCTGCCGCTTGACCTCGTCCCGGGCGGCAGCCATCACGGACTTGGGATCGTTGACCGACTTGCGGATTCGGGCCGGCACCGCGGCCCTGATCAGCCGCGGCGACGCAGTGAGGACGGTCTCCTTGCCCAGCGTGTCGACGGCGGCGCGCACCGCCAATTCGGCCCCGAACCGATCGGCCGTCGTCACGAGCAGCTGCGCGATATCGGACTGCAGCTGTTCGTCGGTCGCTCCGTACTCGGAGTTGCCGAAACCGCCGAACATCACCTTGCCGGCATCGATCGTCATCTCTTTGAACCGCAGATCACCATGGGCGATCTGGTGCTGGTGCAGCACACCGAGCGAACCCCAGATCGCGGTCACCGACGTCTTGTCGGCTGTGCTGCCGAGCGGGGCGCCGACCGGCGGGGTGTGTGCATACAGTGTCCAACTGCGCTCCAACGCCGCGACCGCCATCGTGGTGGTGTTGGACACCCCGAGGTCACCGACCGCGATCGTCATCAGTGCCCGATGTTCGACGGCGCGGCGCATCGACGCCTGCAGGGGAGCGGTCTCGGTGTCGCGCAGAATCAGCCATCGCCAGAACTGGCGCAGTGCACCGCCGCTGCGCTGATTGGGCCCGTACATCTCGACGACCGCTCGCGTGCCGGCGTCATCGGCGGCCACCAACTCCAACGGCCCGGCGCCGGCCGGGCGGACCACCGTCAGCGAGGTGACCAGAAATCCCCGCCGAGACAGCGCGCGCACCGCCCCGTCGAGCGGGACTTCGAGGCCCGGCGTGCCCACCACCCAGACGGTCAGCGCGCCGACGAACCAGCCGACCGCAAGTCCGAGCAGCGATCGGGCCGGGACGACGGCACTGACGACCAGATGAATCGGCACGAACGCCAGCAGCAGCGTCCACCACCAGCGGCGCCAGCGTGACGGCAGCCACGGCCCGGAGACGGTCAGGACGGCGGCGAGCATCGCGATCCAGCGGGGATCGTCGAGGAACTGCGACAGGGTGGTCGACAGCCGTTCCGAGAGATCGAAATGCCAGCGTGGTGCGGCGATACCGTTGCCGGTGATGGACAGGGAGAACACGGCGAGGAACCCGGCCGCCGCGTAGGCCGCGAACAGCTTCCACTGCCGCGCGGCGATCAGCCCGATCAGGATGACGAACGGCAGCGCCAGGATCGCGACACCGTAGGCCAGGTACACCAGGTTGGACTGGGTGGGTGTCAGCACGCCGACGATCCGCGACACCGATTTCTCCAGCCCGACCCAGTCATTGCGGGTGATCAGCGAGCTGGTGATGATGACGGCCAGCACGACGGTCGCCACACCGAGGCGCACGATGTCGTTGGTCCGGTGGGTCAGCGGGAGCAGCACGTCGCCGGAAACGGCAACCTCGCGCCCGTCAACTCGCATCGGGAAAACCTATCCCGAGTTGTCGCGGAGAAGTCTCATTGACCGGTCTCGATGTGGTTGTCGGGCTTCTGACGCCCAGCGGCTCAGAGAAAGCCTGCGTAGCCGAGCAGGGCGGCCGCGCCCACCACGATCAGCGGGTTGGTCTTGGTCCGCACGAAGATCAGGGTCGCGACACCGGTGATCAGATAGGCCCGCCAGTCGTGGTCGGCGGCCCGGCTCATCACCAGTGAGGTGGCCAGGATCAGCCCCACGGTCAGCGGAGCGAAACCCTTCTCCACGGCGACGCGCAGCTTGGACTTTTGGGCCTTCTGCCATGACACGGTGATCAGGTACATCAAGGTCGCTGCGGGCACCACCATCGCCACGGTGGCGAGCACGCCGCCGACGATGCCGCCGATGACGCCCGCGACGCCCAACCCGGCCGCGTAGCCGACGAGCGTCACGATGAGGATGCTCGGCCCCGGTGCGGATTGTGAGATCGAGAAGATGTCGGCGAACTGGGAATTCGTCAACCAGTGGTGTTCGGTGACGGCCTGCAGGTGCATGTCGGGTAGCACGGTGTTACCGCCACCGATCGACAGCAGTGACAGCGAGCCGAACATGCCGATGAGCACGAGGAAGGTTTTCATGCCTCGGCACGCTTCCTGCGGGGCCACGCCCAGATCAGGCTCAGCGGTGCCAGGATCGCCAGCGTCTGCAGCAGCCCCCAGCGCAGCAGGCCGTTGAGCACGAAGGCGGCCAGGAAGAAGGCGATCGGCATCACGCCGGTGAGGCACTTCTTGCCGGTCTGGATCACCATCGACAGAGTCAGCGCCACCGCGGCGGCCGACGCGCCGTGCAGGGCTCCCTTGACGGCGGGCACTTCCTTGAAGGTGAAGTAGACGAAGCCGAGCACGAGGATGATCGTCACGGGCATCAGGCACAGACCGATCAATGCGGCGATCGCTCCAGCGAGGCCCTTCATCTTGGATCCGACGAAGACCGCCAGGTTGACCTGATTGGCACCGGGCACGATCCGGCACATCGTCATGGCGGACAGGAACTCTTCCTCGCCCATCCACTCCTTCTCGACGACGACGACTTCCCGCGACCACGCCGACAGCCCACCGCCGAACGACGCCAGCGCGATGTGGTTGAACGTGCGGGCGATCTCCAGCAAGGAGACCTTCTGCAGGGTCGGCCCCGGCTCACTCATGGACTAGGTCTTTGTCATGGGGGAAGTCGTCCTCGACGGGACGGTTCTGTTCCAGCGGGTCCGGCGGCTCGTAGTGGTTGGACAGCTGCCAATCACTTTTGAAGACCTCTTTGAGTCGCGTCACGACAGTGGGGTCGTCGGTGGTGATGCCGAGCTCGCGGCGTAGGTCGAAAGCACTGCGGTCGATGTTCATCGATCCGACCAGAACCTGCTTGCCGTCGACGATCAACAGCTTGGCATGCACCCTGAGGTTCTTCTGCTTGCGTACCTCGACGCCGAACCGGCGCAGCGTCCGCAGTGAGGCGAACGTATCGAGGATGTCCCATTCGCTGATACCGTGCCTACCCCCGCACAAGACCCGCACCCTAACCCCGCGGTGGGCGGCGGCCGCGATGTGGTCGAGGATGACGGCGTCGACGTACTTCGGGTGCTGGATGTACAGCTTGTGCTCGGCGGTGTCGATGAACCGCGCCATGTGGTAGCGGGAATTGGAGTTGCTCCACAGCAGACCTTCATATCTGGGCGGTGTGAAGTCGCGGTGCTCCCAGTCGGCGTCGAACACATCGATGATCTGCGCCACGTGCAAGGGGTCGTGGGTGATGATCCCGTAGTCGCGGGTGAGCGTGAAGTACTTGGTCATCAGGTTGTAAGTGGCGACCATCGCCGCGTTCTCGTCGACAACGATCGACTTCTCATGCGTCACATAGAATTTGGGACTCGACCATCTGACATCGATGCCGGCGTCCCTGAACGCCTCGTAGCTCTCGTCGTTAGCCCGGTCGCCCCCCGAGCGCTGCGGATTCAGCATGATGCGCACGTCGACGCCGGCCTTCTTGCGGTCGATCGTGGCCTCCATCAAGCTGGGCTCGGTGAAGGTGAATTGCTTTATCAGAAGCGATCTTTGCGCGCTCATGATGAATTCGTGGACTGGGTCCAAACCGTCGTCTGGTTCGACGATCACGCACGGGGCGTTAGCGGGCATAAGTTTCGGATGCTAGCACCAGGAAGCCCCTGGCACTTTGCCGTTGGATCAACGTTCGGTTGATCTTCGCCGGGGCTATCGCGGCGGCTGGGGCGGGGTGTGTCCAAGGCCGGGCGGGAGATACGTGCCGGGCCCGGGCGCGGTGCCGGGCAGTGGTTGGCCGAGCTGTTCGTCGGGAACCTGGCCCAGTAGCGCGCCGGTGAGGTCGCCGCCCTGATACATCTCGTGTAACCGTCGCAGAAAGGCCAGCCGGCCGGTGCTCGGGTCGGCTGGCGACGGGCCCATGCCGACGTCGGCGACTCCCCGTCCGGGGGCGGCCGGCTCGACGTTCTGCGGGAGCAGGTATTGACCGGCGAAGGCCCGGAGGTCGGGCGCGGTGACGGTGGTTGGCTCGCCCGGCGCCGAGGGCACCGCGTTCTGGCCAAGCAGCAGCCCGGGTGCATACCCGGCCAGATCCGGTATTCCCAACGGGCCGACCGCTTCGGCGCCGTTCTGACCCAGGGCGGTACCGATGCTCGACGGCGGTGAGATCGGTTCGACCGGCGCAGCGGAGTCGGCCAGGGCGGGTGCCGAATAGGCCACGGCAACCCCGAATGCCAGGGCCGTGAGCGTGCCGACCGTCAGGCAGCGACCCCGTTCGGCCATTCTGGCGTCTCCTTCGACTCGACCTCGTCACACCGTAGTACGTGAGGGCGAGCCTTGTTGGCCGGTCCGCGGAGTGCGGCTCATCCCGGCGGCGGGATGACCCCGGCCGGGTCGGGCAGGAACTGTTCTGGTCCTGCCGGGATGTTGGTGCCGGGTGGCGGGGCGGTACCGGGGAGCGGATCGCCGAGCTGGTCGCCCGGCATCCGGCCCAACGCGCCGTGCAGCAGCGCGTGCACACCCTTCATCGCGTCGACGCGGGCGAACGGGCCGGGCGGGGTGCCCTCGGTCAACAGATAGGGCGACTCCAGGTCGGGCGTCGGCATCCGGTAGTTCTGCGGCAGCAACAGCTCGACTGGGGCCAGCGGATCGCTGGGCGGGGGTGCCGACAGACCGAACACCATGTTCGGGTCGGACAGCGTGTCGGCGATCGTTGTCAACAGCTGGTTCTTGGTCTCCGAGGACAGCGCGTACGGCGATTCCGGTGCCGGTGCCGCCGGGGGTGGCGGCAGCGCCTGCGCGTCGGCGGCCGGCACGGGGACGGGCTCGGGCAGCACCGGACCCGGATCGGCGGTCGCGGTGGCCGTTTCGGCCAGCGCGGCCAGCCCGAGTCCGGCTAGTGCCGCAGCTACGGTCAGCGAAGTGCGCAGGGCGCCAACGGGATAGCGTGCCATGTCGATCAGAACACCTTGGTGACGCCGTAATACGCGACGATGTCGTCGTCGTCGTCGGTCGAACTGGTCAGCACCGCATACGAACGCAGCGATGACGCCCCGACGCAGTTGTCCACCTTGACGTGGATATCGCGGAGGGTGATCCGCGCCCACGTTCCTTTGAACGACTTCTTGTCGACCGCGACGTTGGTGATGGTGCCGGGCCGTGGCTCCACTTCGACCTGCCCGGTGATCGGAAAGGAGATGGTGCCCGGCGCGCCGATGCCGCTTTGGCCGATGTTGGTGGAGCTGATGCTGACACCGCCCTGGCCGTTCAGCTTGACCTTGTCCATCTCGATGCCGCAACCGATCTGGTAGCCGACCTCCAATGTCCCGCCCGCCACCGATCCCGTCGTGTTGCCGAAGAAGGTGCCTCCCACCAGCCAGTCGCGTGAGGACAGGGACGTCGTCAGTGGCGCCACCGGCAGCTGCGTCTCGTCCTTGGCGGCCACCGTCAGCGTCCGGCCGTCCGGGGTTTTCGCTACGCCGGGCACCTCGGACGGGACGACGCCGTTGTCAAGCGGCGGGGCGGAGTCGGCGACCTCGGCCAGCGGTGCCGCGGCTGGGTCCGCCGGTGGCGGCGGATCGGCGGAGGGGTCGGCCAGCGCGACCGGCGCATTGCCCGCCGCGATGACCAAGGACGTCACTGCCACCGTGGCGAGCCGATGCAACATATCGTGTCGATGCCTCTCTCGAGAAGGCCGCTGTTCGACGGGGAGCGCGACCGCTGGGCAGGACGTGTCGGGCCGATTCACTACACGGCCTTCGTCACGCCGAGGTAGGTCACCACGTCGTCGGTGTTGTCAGTCGAGCTGGTGAAGGTGGCATAGGACCGGATGAACGATTGACCGGCACATCCGTCGATCTTGACCCGAAAACCGGTGATCGACACGCGAGACTTGGTGCCCTTGAACGACTTCTTGCCGATCGGCACGATGTTCACCGTCCCGGGCTTGAGGTCGATCTTGATCTGCTGGGTCACCGACGGGGAGATGAAGACCGGGAGGATGGTGCCGGAGACGAAGGGGATCCCCAGCCCCGGCGTGATGCCCGCAGACGTTATCGATTCGATGTCGTCCTGGATGATGCCGCAACCGATCTGATATCCGGCCTCCAGGGTGCCGCCGGCCAACTTGGTGGTGCCCGATCCCGACACCTCCCCGACGAAGGTGCCGTCCACCAGGTACTCGCGGGACCAGGGGGAGTTAGTCAGCGAAGCCACCGGCTCGATGGATTCGCCGCTGGCCCCCACCGACAGTTTCCAGCCGTCCGGGGTGGTCAGATTGCCCGCCGTTCCGGACGGAAGGGGGGCGTTCGGCGGGGGCAGCGGGGGTGCGGCGTCGGCGGCCGCGACGACGTCCGGGTCGGCGGGCGGGTCGGCAAGGCACTGGGGGGCCGTCCCGGTGGCGATCAGCAGGCATACGCCGAGCGGGACGGCAATCCGAGGCAACATGGCCGACAGCCTCTCTGTGTATGGGTTTGGGATCTGATCGTGACGCCTTCGCGATGTTTCGGTTTGCAGGTTTCGTACCGGCAAACGGATGACCAACTCCAGTCGCCTGTTTGCGGTCCAACGTGGATCGGCCGACGCCAGGCGCCCGCCGGCCCGCGGCTCGCCCGGTAGTGTCGGCCCGGTCGATCCGGTAGCCGAAGATCGAGGAGACATTCGTTGAGCCGCTCACACCCCTGCGCCAGGCGGTTTGGAGTGGTCGTGCTGGCGGCGCTGCCCATCATCGCCGCCACGCCGGTCGCATGGGCCAATCCGGCCGAACCCGACGTAACCGACCCCTCGGCGCCGACCGCGCCCGACCAAGGTCCGGCGCCCGCCGCCCTAGCGGCAGATCCCGCCGCCTCGAGCAGCGTAGTTTCAGACGCTTGCCGGCAGTTCGGTTCGGCCCTCGACCTCGCCGCGTCGAACTACGAGGATTTCGCCTATGCCACCGCTGGCAACGGGAACAGCGTCGACTATCAGAACCCGGAGGTCTGGCGATCCAATGTCATCGGCCGAACCGCCTTGCGGGAGGCCGCGCACGCTGCGCTGACCGCGTCGCGGAGCCCGGGGCTACCGCCGGACGTGGCTGACTCCATGCAGACCTGGTCGTTGCACGCGACCAAGCTGCTTCTGATCATGGGGCTGCGCGGTGGTGGCGACTCACTCAACTCGGCGGCAAGCGACCTGAACACCGACGCGCGGAACGCACAGATGGCCTGTGCGCTCGAAGGGGCGAATTGACGCCCGGCGTCACGAACGCCAAGCGCAGCCCCCTCGGCGCCGGACGCGCCCAGGGGGGTGCACTATGTCTAGCCCGGCGCTCAGCCGCCGGCGCCGCCCGCACCGCCCTTGCCGGGGATACCGCCCAGCGAAGCGCCGCCGAGATGTCCGGGCGCGCCGGGATTCACGCCGCCTTTTCCGCCGCGGCCGCCGTCGCCGCCGTCGCCGCCGATCAGGACGCTCGTCCCGCCGGTGCCGCCGGTGCCGCCGGTCCCGCCGGTGCCCGCTACGGGGCCGTCGCCGCCGTCGCCGGCCGTGGCGCCCTTGCCGCCCTCGAGGCCGCCGAACTGGCCGTGACCGCCGTTCCCCCCGTTGCCGCCCTTCGTGGTGCCGGACCCGCCTTTGCCCCCGTGGCCACCGGAGCCGCCTCGGGTGCCCGCGAGTCCGCCGTGGCCGCCGTGGCCGCCCGCACCGCCTGCGCCGTCGGCTGACGCGCCGCCGGCACCACCGGTACCCCCGTTTCCGCCGCTTACCAATATCCCGCCGGTGCCGCCGTTGCCGCCGTCGCCCCCGGCGCCGCCGTCGCCGGCACTCCCGGCGCCGCCCGCACCGCCGGCACCGCCGTCGGCACCCGTGCCGCCAACCAGACCGCCCCCGCCGCCGTTGCCGCCGTCGCCCCCGTCGCCGCCTGTGGATCCGCTGCCGCCCGGTCCGCCGTCACCGCCGGTGCCTCCGGGTTCCGAACCCCATAGTCCACCGGACCCGCCGTCACCGCCGTTTCCACCCGCACCGCCGGGTCCGGTCGGGTTGTCGTAGCCGGCGCCACCTTGTCCACCGGTGTGGGTTTTCTGTCCGGGGTCGAGCAGCGGCATCAGGGCCGAGTGGCCGGCGTCGCCGCCGTTGCCGCCGGCGCCGTTGTTGACGCCGGTCACGTTGTCTCCCCCGTTGCCTGCCCCGCCACCGGTGCCGGAGAAGAGCCCGGCGTTGCCGCCGTTGCCGCCGTCGCCGCCGTCGATACCGTCACCGCCGTGGCCGCCGCCGGCCCGGAAGGGCGTTCCCTCCTGGTCGGTGCCACCGAACAGGCCGCCGCGGCCCCCGTTGCCGCCGTCGCCGTTGTTGACGCCGGTGATGTTGTCACCGCCGTCGCCACCGTGACCGTAGAGGAAGGCGTCGCCGCCGCTTCCGCCGTTGTAGCCGTTGCCCCCGTCACCGATGAGCAGGCCGGCCCGACCACCCTGACATGCCGCACCACTCTGGCAGTAGGTCGACTTGTCGACATCGACCTCGCTGAAGCTGTAGCCGTCGCCGATCAGCAGGCCGGCGTTCGGGTTGTCGGCGGTGCCGTTGCCGACGAAGATCCTGATGAAGTCGGTGATCGGGTTGGCCGTAGCCGATGCGAACACGCCCGTCGCGGTCGCCGAGGCGGTCCCCGACACCGAGCTGAGGTTGTCGCAGCCGGCCGAGCCGAGCGGGCATTCGACCGACGTCAACGCAAAGACGGGACTGGCCACGGGTTTGGGCGCGTTGGTACCGGCGAGCAAAACTCCCGCGCCAACCATCGCCGCCCCCGCGACACCCGCCGTGACGAAGGCAGGTGCGGCGACGCGTGGTGACTTCTTGCGATGTTCGGCCACGGGTGAATCCCTTCGCGAAGTTCCTGCCGGTGAGTCCGGCAAATTTGCGTTGCGAACCGAATCCAAGGAGATGAGCGTTTCCCGCGACTTGCAGCCATCCGGCCCTGCACCGAACATCAGCCAAACGCCGGATGAACTCGAGTTTGCCCGGAATCTGCGAGCGTGACCGCGGTTACCGGCAGAGCTCGGCGATCCGGCTGTTCGCGGTTTCGGCGTCGCGAAGCCGGGTGGATTGGGTCGGGTCGCTGTTGGGTACTCCGGCCAACGCGTTCATCGAAATGTCCTGCAGCCCAGCCGCAAACGTGCGAATCGCGTCGGCCAGGTCCGCCGGCGTTCCGGGATTCAGGTGGGCCAGCAGGTAGGTTGCACCGCCGGACATGGCCAGTCGGGCGTTCGCTGCCACGCCCTGCACCTCGGTGCCCGCGTTGGCGTGGGTCTGCAACGACACCGCCGAACTCACCGTCCGGTAGGCGTCGCAGGCGTTGGTCTTGGCGTCGCCGCCCTGCGGTGCGTTGGCGGGTGAGGCGACCGGCGGTGCAGGCCGCAGCAAGGCCCAGCCAGCCGCGGCCCCGGCGATCAGCGAGATCACCAGCGCGGCGAGGGCGATCCAGCGCCACGCACCCGCTTGGCCGGCGGGTGTTTGATTCGACGCGTCGTTGGCCTCCGGCATGACGACGATAGTAATCACGCGCCCCAGCAATCCCTCAGGGGCGTAGTCTGGCTGTGGAAAGGCTGTGAGGTGATGATGACGTGGATCGGGCAAGTCGTCGCGGGCGCGATGCTGGCGACGGGGTTGTTCGTCGCCGCGCCGGTCTCGGCTCAGAGCTGCCCGCCTGGACACGTCAACAACGAGTACACCGGCCAGTGCTATCTGCAAGGAAGTGCCCCCACCATCAACGGTGTTCCGTGCGTGGCGAGCAATCTTGGTCTGTGCCAATCGTTTAGGCAGAACCAGCAGCCGCCGAAACGCCCCTACACCTCGATCGGGTGAATTGATCCCGCTGAGTTAGGCTGGGGCGCAGGGATTTCTGCGGCTACGTCCGCGTCAGGACCTTCGTTATCAACCGCTGCATCCAGTTGGGGCTCACCTGTGACATAGCGGCGAGCACGCTGGTTTGGCGGCCGACGGGGTAGTGCACCTTGGTCAGCCGACGGCGGCGGTGGGTGGCCGCGTAAACGGCGGCGGCCACGTCCTCGGGTGAAAGGTTGACACCCAGCGACTTGGTGCTGCCGGTCTCCACTCCATCGGTCATGGCGGTCTTGACGAACAGCGGCCACATCGCCAGGACTCTGATGTCGTAGCGCCGCCATTCCAGTTCGAGCGCCTCCGTCAACGCGCGAAGTGCGAACTTGGTGGCCGAGTAGGTGGCGAGCTCCGGTTGACCGTAGAGCGCCGAGGCCGAGCACATGTTGACGACCTGTGCGTGTGCGGTATCGCGCAGGTAGGGGAACGCCGCGTGCAGTCCTGCCAGCGCACCGTAGAAGTTGATGTCGATCATCTGGCGGTGTACCGGCAGCGGGACGTCGGAGAACGCGCCGGCAGTCAGTACGCCGGCGTTGTTCACCAGGATGTCGAGTTTTCCTGCCGCGCCGGTGAATTCGCGCAGCCGTGCGGACCAGGCGGCGGCGTCGGTGACATCGAGCGCGCCGATCGTCACGTCGCCGCCGCGCTCGCTGATCTCGTCGCGCAGCACACCCAGTCCATCGAGGTCGACGTCGTAGGCGCCGACGCGATAGCCCTGGCGGGCGAAGTTCAGGGCGGTGGCCCGGCCGATACCCGCAGCGGCTCCGGTGATGAAGACGCCAGGACCACTCACGTCACACGACCTTCAGCTTCGGCGTTCCGACCGCCGGCTCGGCCGCGATGCGGTCGTTGGCCGCGGCCATCGCCGTGTCGACCCGCACAGCGGCCGTCTGACATGCCGATGTGGCCTTGCGGCCCAGGCCGTCGAGGTCGTCGGCGGCGTTGCGCAGGTACGCGGTGAGCGTGACGCGCAGCCGTTCACCGGTGCGCGCGATGCGGTTGCGGAACCGGTCGTCGAGCGTCACGGTGAGGTAGGGCAGTTCGAGCTTGATCATGGTGCGCCTCCAGAACCTTCTCAGTCGAATGTAGACGCTCTGCTCGCCGATGCCGAGACACGCACGGCCGTGGGTCCGCGCACGGCGTAGTTGGTGCCGAAGTCGACGGGTGCTTGGACCTGCCAGTCCGGCAGTGCGTCGAGGAGCTGCTCGAGGAAGATCTGGGCTTCCAAACGGGCGAGGTTCATGCCCAGGCAGCTGTGCAATCCGAAGGCGAAGCCGAGGTGGGACAGTTTGGGGCGGGATACGTCGAATTGATCGGCGTGCTCCCACCGGCTGGGATCGCGGTTGGCCGCACCCAGAAGCAACGTGATGCGCGCGCCGGCCGGGATGGCGACCCCGGCCACGGTGACGTCATCGGCGATCACATCGCGGAACACCGAGTGGGTGATCGTTTCGTATCGGTGCACTTCCTCGACCGCTGCGGCAATCAGCGATCGGTCCTCGCGCACGGCTCGGCGCTGCTCGGGATCCTCACCCAGTGTCACGACGATCTGGGCGAGCAGTTTGGCGGTCGTCTCGTTGCCGGCGAATACCAGTTGGGTGTTGCCGGCGACCACTTCCTGCTCGGTCATGTGGTTGCGTGCGTACTGGTGGCGAACCATCGCCGCGATCAAACCCGGCTCGTCCGCCGCGGAATGCCGGAGCCGGGTTATTTCCTCGCGCAGGTAGGCGTTGAGTTCGGCGGTCGCCCGCTGTCCGGCGGCGATCAGATCCTGGCCACGTTGCCCGGGATTCGTGTACCCCTCCGCGGAGGCGCCCATGGCATCGCTCCATGCCGAGAACTGGTCGACCATCGTCGCCTCGATGCCGAGCATGCGTGCGATCACCTCGGTGGGGATGCCGCGGGTCAGCTCGGAGACGATCTCGACCGTGTCGCCGTCGCGCAGTCGCGCCAGCACCGGCTCGAGACGACGGCCGATGATGTCGGCGATCATCGGTCGCAAGCCGGCCAGGTCCTTGGCCCGGAAGTCGTGCGACCAGATCGCCCGGATCCGGTCGTGGTGCGGGCCGTCGTAGAACTCCATGGTGGGCCCGCCGAAGACGCCCGCCTGCTCGGCTTGCCCCTTCTCCGACCCGAACCGTTCGGTATCGGTGAGGATCATCTTGGCCGGCGCGAAGTCGCTGACCATCCAGCGGTTCACCCGCTCGTTGAAAACGACCCCGCCGCGGGCCCGGATCTCCTCGTAGCGCGCCCACGGCAGCCGGACGAAAGCCGGGTCGGAGGTGTCGAACGCGAGCAGCGGGGGGCTGAGCGCGGTCATCGGGCAGATGGTCCCTGCATTGACAACATTGTGCAATTCTGTAACGCGTGACTGCTGACTTCAAGGACCTCGGCGCCGAACTGTCCAACTGGGGCCGGTGGGGTCCCGACGACCAGCTCGGCACCCTGAACCTGATCGGTCCGCACCACGTGCGGGCTGCCGCCGCCGAGGTCGCGAGCGGTCGGGTCTTCCAGCTCAGCATCGCGGTCGGCAAGGACGGTCCGCAGAGCGGACTCGGTGGCCGGCTCAACCCGGTGCACCTGATGTCGATGCAACCGCAGGACTGGGATCCGCACGGGCTGCAGGTGTCCGACGACTGGATCATCATGCCCCTGCAGTCGGGCACCCAATGGGATGGCCTGTCCCACATCGGCTATGACGGCAAGTTGTACAACGGCTATTCCGTCGACGATGTCAGCACCCGCTTCGGGGCGCGCCGGCTGGCCGTCGATGCGATGACCGACCGGATCGTCGGTCGCGGTGTGCTGCTCGATATCGCCAGGCTGCACGGCGTCGACTGGCTCCAGTCCGGAACGCCGATCACCTCGGCGGATCTGGAGGACGCCGAACGGGCTCAGGGCGTCACCGTGGGGGAGGCCGATTTCCTCCTGGTCCGGACCGGTTGGCGGAATCGCTTTCTGGCCGAGGGGCGCGACGGCTGGATGGCCGGGGAGCCGGGCCTGGATCTGGACTGTGCTGGCTGGCTGCACCGGCGCGGGGTGGCCGCGGTCGGTTCCGACAATTGGGGGGTCGAGGTCATGCCCAGTGGGATCGCCGGAGCGATCATGCCGTTGCACTGTGTGCTGATCCGCGACATGGGGATGCCGCTGGCCGAAATCCTCGACCTCGAGGCCCTGGCTGAGGACTGCGTCGCCGACGGGCGGTGGAGTTTTCTGTTCGTCGCGCCCCCGCTGCACATCAGCAACGCCGTCGGGTCGCCGACCACGCCGATCGCGATCAAATGAGTCCGGCTTTCCAGTATCGGCTCCGAACCAGGCAACCGCTGGTCTGTGTCGAGGACTACCGGCAGGCGGCGCTGCGTGCGTTACCCAAGATGGTGTGGGCCTACCTCGACGGCGGTGCCGAGGACGAACGGACCGTGCGGGCCAACCGGGATGCATTCTCGAAATGGGCTTTGCGGCAACGTGTTCTGGCTGGCAATGCGGGAGTAGATGCGTCGGCGACGCTCAATGGCGAGCGGCTGGCTATGCCGGTGGTGCTGGCGCCCACCGGGCTGGCGGGCCTCGCGCACTGGTCCGGGGAACTCGGCGCCGCCCGCGCGGCGGAGCGTGCCGGAACCCGGTTGATCCTGAGCACAGCGTCGTCGTATTCGATCGAGGAAGTGGCCGCGGGGACCGAAGCCGATCACTGGTTCCAGCTCTACCCGTGGGGTGACCGGGTCGTGCCGGGTTCGTCGTTCATGGATTCGATGCTCGACCGGGCGCGCGACGCCGGCTATCGGACGGCGGTCGTCACCGTCGATGTTCCGGCGCAGGGCAACCGAATCGGCGAGCGACGCACCGGCATGGGTCATCCGCCGATCCTCACCCCGCGCCGGATCGCCGACGCGGCGATCCGGCCGCGATGGTGGTACGGGCTGTTGCGATACCGCCGGATGACGATGCGCAGCATCACCGACACCCGCGGCGCGGCCGGGGCCGTGGAATCGGTGGCCCTGCACAGCAGGCAGATCCGTCCGGACATCAGCTGGCGCGATGTGGCGTCCTTGCGGGACAGCTGGGATGGTCCGTTCCTGGTCAAGGGCATTCTCGATCCCGCCGACGCGGTCCGTGCGGTCGATGAGGTGGGCGCCACCGGCGTGGTCGTCTCCAATCACGGTGGGCGTCAGCTCAATGCCGCCACCGCATCACTGGACGCGCTGCCGGCTATCGCCGACGCGGTCGGAGACCGGGCGACGGTACTGCTCGACGGAGGAATCCGTTGCGGCACTGACGTTGTCACCGCGCTGGCGCTGGGTGCCGACGCGGTGATGATCGGGCGGCCCTTCCTCTACGGCCTCGCTGTCGCCGGTTCCGCCGGGGTCGGTGCCGTCCTGGACATCCTGGGGGCCGAGATCAGACAGACGCTGCTGTTGATGGGTGTCGCGACCGTGCGGGACCTGAACCGCGACCACGTTTTCTTGTGATTTCGGCGCGAAAACCGCCGCTGAGCGAACGAAAACGCGCCGAAATCGCAGGCGGCTAGGGCCGCACGCCGATCGTCTTCATGTTGAGGTACTCCCGGTAGCCCTCGTCACCGTTGCGGTGCCCCAGCCCGCTCTGCTTGGTGCCGCCGAACGGGCTGGTGATACCGAAGAAGGAATGGCCGTTGGTGGTGACGCTGCCGGTACGCAGGCGAAGGGCGATATTCAGCGCGCGTTCGTCATCGCCGCTGGTGACATCGCCGGAGAGTCCGTAGATGGTGTTGTTGGCGATCGCGATGGCCTCGTCGTCAGTGTCGTACGGGGTCACGGTGATCACCGGCCCGAAGATCTCGGTCTGGGCGATCTCCGACGTGGGGTCGACGTCGGACAGCAGGGTCGGCTGCACGTAGTAGCCGGTCGGCAGGTTCTCCGGAATGCCGCCCCCGGTGACGAGGGTGGCGCCGTCGGCGATGCCGGACTGGATCAGGCCCAGCGTCTTCTCGCGCTGGGCGGCACTGATCTGGGGCCCCTGCATGATGCCGGGAGTCCACGGGTCGCCGACCGGGAAATTCTCCATCATGGTCTTGAGCATCTCGATGCCTTCGGCATAGCGGCTGCGCGGTAACAGCAGTCGGCTCGACAAGATGCAACTCTGGCCGGACATGACGCAGGCGAACATCGCTGCCATCGGCAGGCAGGTATTGAAATCGGCGTCGTCGCAAACGATGTGGGTCGACTTGCCGCCGAGCTCGAGCAAGGTCTTCTTCACTGTCGGTGCGGCGGCGGCCAAGATCGCCCGGCCGGTCGCGGTGGAGCCGGTGAAAGTGATCATGTCCACCCGCGGGTCGGCCGACAGGGCCGCGCCGACCTCGTTGGCGTTGGAGGTGACGACATTGAATACACCGGCAGGGATGTCGGTCTTCTCGGCGACAATCCGGCCGAGTTCGGTGCCCGACCACGGGGTGAGTTGCGCCGGCTTGAGTACCACGGTGTTGCCGGCCATCAGCGCGGGGACCGTCTCGGCGATATTGAGGTAGAACGGGACGTTCCACGGCGTGATCGCGCCGACGACACCGACCGGGTCGTATTGGATCTTGCGGCGCGCCGGGCCGAGCTGGGTTTCGTGGATCCCGGTGTCGACCAGGTAATCGAAGTTGCGGCCGTGCTCGGCCCAGTGCCGGACCTCGGCGATCGGGCTCTCGATCTGGGAGCCGCTGACCGAGACCGGGCACCCGACCTCGGTGATGACGATGCGCCGCAGCCGTTCCTGCTCGGCGGTCAGCGCCTCGTGCAGCTGGCCCAGGCAGTGGTAGCGGAACTCGAGGTCGCGGGACCAGTCGGTGGTGTCGAACGCCCGCCGCGCCGCGGCCGTCGCCCGCTCGATGTCGGTGACGGTGCCGTCGGTGGCCTGGCCGACCACTTCCTCGGAGGCGGGATGGACGACGTCGAACGCCGCCCCAGAGTCGGTGAAACGAAGCTCCCCATCGATGAGCATCCGCTGCTCGCCGGCCAGCACACCCGTGTCAGCGTCGACATTGGTCATTGCATTTACCCCTGTTGCCGTGGAAATCTGTCACTCGAAATACGAGAACCTGATTCTCACACGAGAGGAACCGCATGGCCAAGGGGTATGTCATCTTGACAGAGGAAATTCATGACCCCGAGGGGATGAAGGCCTACGGCGAGGCTGCCGGCGCGGCGATGGGCGGCGTCAAGGTCCTCGCCGTGGACGCCAAACCGCAAGTGCTCGAAGGCAACTGGCACGGCCATCAGACCGTCGTGCTGGAGTTCGAGTCGGTCGAGGCCGCTCAGGCCTGGTACGACTCGGAGGCTTACGGCAAGGCGCGAGCGCTGCGCCACGCCGCGGCCGACACCAACGCGGTAATTCTGTCGGGGTTTTAGCCCCAGCTGTGGTTGGCGCCCTGTTCGCGATACCAGTCGATGAGGTCCGGGTTGTCGATCGAGCGGGGGTCCAGCGACACGTCGGTATGGCCGGCCATGATCGCCGTCACCGGCACCTCGAGCTTCTTGCCGGTGCGGGTGTGCGGTATCCCCGGCGCGCAGATGATCTCGTCGGGGACGTGGCGGGGTGAGAGTTTGGTCCGGATCGCCGAGCGGATCGTCCCGACCAGCTCGTCGTCGAGCTCCCGGCCCGGCGCGAGCGTGACGAACAGCGGCATCCAGTAGGCGCCGTCGGGGCCGTCGATGCCGAGGACGAACCCCTCGGTGACCGCGTCGATCGCCTCGACCACTTCGTAGATGTCGGCCGAGCCCATCCGGATGCCGTGCCGGTTGAGGGTGGCGTCGCTGCGTCCGTGGATCACCAGCGAGCCCCGGTCGGTCACGGTGACCCAGTCGCCGTGCCGCCACACGTGCGGTGCCGGACCGTCAGCCCAGTGGTGATCGAAATACGCGGCGCGATAACGGGACCCGTCCTCGTCGTTCCAGAAACTCACCGGCATGGACGGCATGGGAGCGGTGATGACCATCTCGCCCACTTCGCCGACGAGCGGTTCACGGTGCGGCGACCAGCTATGCAGCGCCACCCCCAGATAGCGGGTGGTGAGCTCACCGGGTACCACCGGCACCCCGGCCGTGCCGCCGGCGAACGCGGTCACCACGTCGGTTCCGCCGCTGATCGAGGAGACGGCGACATGCTCGGCGACCTCCTCGCGCACCCAGTCGAAGAGGTCGGCCGGCAGTGGGGAACCGGTGCTGCCGATGGTGGCCAGCCGATGCAGGTCATGGGAGGCGCCCGGATGCAGCCCGGCTTTGCGCGAGGCCAGC
This sequence comes from Mycobacterium pinniadriaticum, assembly GCF_026242045.1. Taxonomy (GTDB): domain Bacteria; phylum Actinomycetota; class Actinomycetes; order Mycobacteriales; family Mycobacteriaceae; genus Mycobacterium; species Mycobacterium pinniadriaticum. Next base: position 134,633 of record NZ_JAPJDO010000011.1, on the reverse strand, counting down.
AGGTGGCCGGGGCTGGTGCCGAAGTACGTCACCTTCTCGTCCTCGAGTAGCTGCCAGAGCCGGTCGGCATCGGGATAGAGCGGGTGGCCGCTGTAGCACACCACCGTCGAGCCGCACATCAGGCCGGCGATCCGGAAGTTCCACATCATCCAGCTCAGTGCGGTCTGCCAGAAGAAAACGTCGTCGGGCCCCAGATTGCCGTGCAGGGCAGCCGCTTTGAGGTGTTCCAGGATGACACCGCCGTGCCCGTGCACGATGCCCTTCGGTTTGCCGGTGGTGCCGGAGCTGAACAGCACCCACAGCGGGTGATCGAAGGCGACCACGGTGACCTCCGGGGCGGCCGGCCGGGCGATCAGGTGGCGGTAGCGCTCGCCGTCCAGCACCAGCAGATGGGGTTCATCGGGCAGCAGGTCCAGCAATTCCTTGGTGTCGGCGCGTTTGTCGAACCAGCGTCCGCCCAATTGGTAGCCGTCGGCGCTGAACAGCACCTTGGGCTCCAGTTGGGCCAGCCGCGACGCCGCACCCTGGGGCGCGTAGTCCTGCCCGCACGCCGACCACACCGCACCGATCGACGCCGTCGCCAGGAACGCGACCATGGCGTCGGCGACATCGGGGAGATATCCGGCCACGCAGTCACCGGTCTGCACGCCGAGTCGGCGCAGTTCAGCGGCAACCGCGCCGATCCGCCCACCGAGTTCCGCCCAGCCGATCTCGGTTCGGGTGCCGTCCTCGCCGATCCCGACGATGGCCGCTCCGGTGCGGTCCGTGTGCCGCAGGATCTGGTCGACGTAGTTCAGCCGGACGCCGGGGAACCAGTTCGCGCCCGGCATCGACGCGTCGGCGAGCACGCCCGCCTCGCCCGGAGCGGGATCGACCTCTGCTACCACGCCGAAGTGTTCCCACAGCGCCCGCCAGAACCGGGCCGGGTGATCGACCGACCACTGCCACAGCTCGGCGTAGCCGCCCGACGGCGCTTCATGCTGCGCGGCCGTGGTGGCGGCGAACTGTTTCCACTGGGGTTGCGTGCCCGGCACTGTGTTCCTCTCGTCGGTCCGCCTTCGGACGCATGTCATTGTGCCGCCCCACCGCGCCCCGAGTGCGTCTACCTCCGGTTTCACCCGATTCTGCACACGGCTTGCTCAAAGCGGTATTGGCATTCTCCAAAACTGCAAGTACGGTATCCAGCGATGGACCACCAATTCCAAACGTCGTCGGGAATCCCACTGCAGCCGGTGTATGGGCCGGCTGACCGTAGTGGTGATCCTCCCGCTCCGGGTGCTTTTCCGTTCACCCGGGGCAACTTCTCGAGTGGTTACCGCGGTCGGTTGTGGACTTTCCGTCAGTATTCCGGTTTCGGGACCGCCGAGGAGTCGAACAGCCGCTATCGCTATCTGCTCGAGCAGGGCGGTACCGGGCTGTCGGTGGCGCTGGATCTGCCGACTCAGTGTGGTTATGACTCTGATGATCCTGAGTATGGGGAGGAGGTGGGACGGGTCGGTGTCGCGGTGGACACTTTGGCTGATGCGGAGATTTTGTTCGACGGGATCCCGTTGGATGCGATCAGCACGAGTTTCACGATCAACGGCACAGCCGCGATTCTGCTGGCCTTCTACGTCGCGGCTGCGGAGAAGAAGGGTGTGCCGCGGGAGAAGTTGACCGGCACGATTCAGAACGACATCCTCAAGGAGTACGCGTCGCGTGGTACCTGGATCTGGCCGCCGGAGCCCTCGTTGCGGCTGATCGCCGACACCATCGAGTTCTGCGCGGCCGAGGTGCCGCGGTTCAACGCGATCTCGGTCGCCGGGGCGCATTTCCGCGATGCGGGCGCCAACGCCGTGCAGGAGATGGCGTTCACCCTTGCCGACGGTGTCACCTATTGCGACACCGTCGTCGAACGCGGCCGGATGAGCATCGACAAGTTCGCCCCGCAGATCTCGTTCTTCTTCTATACCCACGGTGACTTCTTCGAGGAGATCGCCAAATACCGTGCCGGACGGCGTCGGTGGGCGACGATTGTGCGGGAGCGCTACGGCGCGCAGACCGACAAGGCCTCGATGTTCCGGTTCGGCTGTGTGTCTGGTGGTGCGTCGTTGTACGCCCCGCAGGCGCAGAACAATCTGGTCCGGGTGGCTTACGAGGCGCTGGCCTCGGTACTGGGCGGCGTTCAGTCGATGTTCACCGCGGCCTGGGACGAGCCGTTCGCGCTGCCCAGCGAGGAGTCGGCGACGCTGGCGCTGCGCACCCAGCAGATCCTGGCCTATGAGACCGGGGTCGCCCGGGTGGCCGATCCGCTCGGCGGCTCGTACTTCGTCGAGGCGCTCACCGATGCGACCGAGGAGCGCATCATCGAGATCATGGCGGATCTGGAAGCCCACGGCGGCATGGTGCGCTGTATCGAGGACGGCTATCTGCAGGGTCTGATCGCTGATGAGGCCTTCAAGATTCATCAGGAGGTCGAATCCGGTGAGCGTCCGGTGGTGGGTGTGAACAAGTTTGTTGTCGATGAGCCCGCGCCGGACCTGGCGACCTATGAACTGGATGCCGAGGGCCGCGACAAGCAACTGCAACGGCTGGCCAAGGTCAAGGCCGACCGCGACGGGGTCGCGGTGAAGGAAGCTCTTGCTGCGCTGTCCACAGCCGCCGAGGGCGAGGACAACCTGATGCACAAGCTGATCGACTGCGCCAATGCCTACTGCACCGTGGGGGAGATGGTGTCCACGCTGAAGTCGGTCTGGGGCGAGTTCCAGCAGCCGGTGGTCTTCTGATGAGCGCTCGCATCCTGGTTGCCAAACCCGGTCTGGACGGGCACGACCGGGGCGCCAAGATTGTGGCCCGCGCGCTACGCGATGCCGGATTCGAGGTGATCTACACCGGAATCCGGCAACGCGTCGAGGACATCGTGTCGATCGCTCTTCAGGAAGACGTCGCCGTGGTCGGACTCTCCATCCTGTCGGGTGCGCACCTGGCCCTCACGCAGCGCACCGTCGACGCGCTGCGCGCCGCCGACGCGGGTGACATCGCGGTCATCGTCGGGGGCACGATTCCGCTCAGTGACGTACCCAAACTGATGGAAGCCGGTGCAGCCGCAGTGTTTCCGACCGGAACATCGCTGGAAACCCTAGTCCGTGACGTCCGGGCACTGACCTCGGGACAGGTGGTCGAGTAATGCGTCTTGGCGTGATGATCGGTGCCGAGCGCGGCGACATGACCCGCAAGGTGAAGAAGCTGATCGCTGACATCGAGTGGGCCGACTCCGCGGGACTGTCGACCGCGTGGATGCCGCAGGTGCCCGACGATTTTGATCTGCTGAGCATGGTCGCGTTGATGGCGTCGCACAGCACCCGCATCGAACTCGGCACGGCCGTGGTTCCGTTGCAGCCGCAGCATCCCATTGCACTTGCCCGCCAGGCGCTTTCGGTGCATGCCATCTCGAACGGGCGGCTGGCGCTGGGCGTCGGCCCGTCGCACCACTGGATCATCCGCGACATGCTGGGCCTGCCCTACGACAAACCTGCCGCCTACACCCGCGACTACCTCGAGGTGCTCAATGCGGCGATCTCGGGGCCTGGGCCGGTGGACGTCGAGAACGACAGCTTCACTGTCCACAACCCGACCGCGCTCGGCGCCGAGACGAAGATGCCGGTGCTGGTGGCTGCGTTGGGCCCGGTGATGCTGCAGATCGCGGGTGAGCATGCGGACGGCACCACGCTCTGGATGGCCGACGAGAAGGCCATCGGCGAGCACATCGCTCCCAAGATCAATAAGGCCGCCGCCGACGCCGGCAAGCTCGCGCCGCGCATCGTCGCCGGTATCCCGGTCACCCTCTGCGCGAATTCCGAGATCGCTACCGCCAAGGACCGGGCCAACCGCATTCTGGCCGAGGCCGAGACGTCGCCCAACTATCAGCGACTGCTGGATCGGGGTGACGCCCGCGATGTCGGTGACCTCTGTGCGGCCGGCGATGAAGAGTCGATCCTCAAGCGGTTCCGCGCGTTCGCCGATGCCGGCGTGACCGATCTCTCGGTGCGGCTGCTGCCGATCGGGGAGACGCGCGACGAATTGGTGGCATCGAAATACCGTACGCGCGAGGTGATTTCACAGCTCGCCACCGAAGTTCGATGAAGGGGCCGCTCGCCGGCGTCCGCATTCTCGAGGTCGGCACCATGCTGGCCGGCCCGTATGCCACCATGCTGCTGGCCGACCTCGGTGCGCAGGTGATCAAGATCGAGCCACCCGGCGGGGAGATCTCCCGCCAGGTGGGGACGAGCTATTTCGCCAGTCTCAACCGCAACAAGCGCAGCGTGTGCCTGGACCTGGGGTCCGAAGCCGGACAACAGCGGCTGGCTGAGCTGGCCGCGGAATCCGATGCGCTGCTGGTCAACATGAAGCCCTCGGTGATCCGTCGCTTCGGGCTCACCTACGACGCACTGCGTCGACACAACGAGAAGATCGTGTGCGTCGCGCTGACCGGCTACGGACTCGACGGCGGGGACGACCCAGCTTTCGACTACGTGATCCAGGCGGCGACCGGGGTGGCGGCGATGACCGGCGATCCCGACGGTCCGCCGACCTTGCCCGGCTACTCGTCGGCCGACAACTCCACCGGGTTGACCGCTGCACTGGGACTTCTCGCGATGATCGTCTCCGGCCAGGGTGGGCAGGTGGACGTGTCGCTGCGCGACGTGATGTTCTCCCAACTGAATTACCGTGCCTCGGCATACCTCAACGACGGTGTGCGCCCACGCCGGTATCCCTTTGGCGCGCACTCGTTCTACGTTCCCGCCCAACTATTTCCGACGGCGGACGGGTACCTGGCGCTGTTCGTCACCCACGACGGTTTCTGGAACGCATTCGCCGCCGAGGCCGGCATCGAGGGTTTTCCGACGATGGCCGAGCGCGCCGAACGTCGCGATGAGGTCCTCGCCGTGGTGACCAAAGCGCTGGCCGAGGACACCGCCACGGGGTGGGAGGCCCGGTTGCGCCCGCTGGGCATTCCGGCCGCCGCCGTGCGATCGCTTCCCGAGGCTATCGAGGCGACCCCGGAGGTCACCGTCACGGCCGGGGATTTCCATCTGGTCGGCAGCCCGGTGCGGGTGCTGGGGTATCAGCCCGAGTACCTGCCGCCGCCGGAACTGGACGAGTTTCAGTCGTCGTAGCTGACGGTCACATCCGTCTCGGGCATGCCCTGGCAGGTGAGCACGAGCCCTTCGTCGATCTCGCTGTCGTCGAGCACCTCGTTGACCCGCATCTTGACGTTGCCTTCGGTGACCGTCGCAATGCATGTGCCGCAGTTGCCCGCCTCGCAGCTGTAGGGCGGGGTCAGGCCGGCCCGGCGGGCGGTCTCCAGGATCGTGTCGCCGTCGTTGACCGGCACCGTCACCGTCTTACCGTCCAGCGTGATGGTCGCCGTGGCCATCTACTTCTCTCCTCGCGTTCTGAGCACTATCATTCTACCCAGACGAGAATACAGTTCTCTGCTGGCGATAGTATGTTCTCGTCTTGCCGACCTGTCGATGGGATTGTCACTGACCATGTGCGAGCGGACCGCGCCGTGAGCGACGTGAGGGTGCTTGCCTTCGAGGACCGCATCTACACACGATCCCAGGTCGAGGCGCTGTCCGCCGGGTTGGCCGACACCCTGGCGAGCCGCGGGGTGCAGGCCGGACAGCGGGTCGCCCTGATGTCGTCGAACCGACCCGAGTTCATCTTCGCGGTGCAGGCGATCTGGCGCCTCGGTGCGTCGGCGGTGCTGATCAGTCCCAGCTGGAAAGACGCCGATGTCGGTCATGCTCTTGAGGTGGCGAGGGTCGACCACGCCGTCGGCGACAGCCCGGTGCTGGCCGACACGCTGCCGATGCTGAGCCTCGACGAGCCGATCAACCCGGCGGATCCGGTCGCCTGGGAGCCGGCGCCCGAGACCGATGCGGTGCTGGTCTTCAGTTCGGGCACCACGGGAATGCCGAAGGCGGTGCGGCACACCCACCGCTCGCTGGCCGCGGGGGTGCGGCACTGGCGCCGGGCACTGGGCCTGACGGCCGTCGACCGGATGCAGATCGTCACCCCTCCGTCGCACATTCTGGGCCTGCTCAACATCCTCACCGTGCTCGACGCCGGTGCGTGGATGCGTCTGCACCGCAGGTTCGACGTCGACAGCATGCTGGCGCACATCCAGGAGGACCGCATCACCATTGAAATGGCGGTGGCCCCAATCGCACTGGCGATCGCGTCGCATCCGAAACTGGAGACATTCGATCTTTCCTCGCTGCGTTTCATCATGTGGTGTGCCACGCCGGTCACCGTGAGTGTGGCCGACGAAGTGACCCGGCGCGCCGGCGTCGGGTGGATCTCGGCGTACGGCACCAGCGAGGTGCCGGTGATCGCCTGCTGTCCGCGCGACGACGTCAGGCTGGACACCGTGGGCAGACCGATTCCAAAGGTGCGCATCGTGTCGACGGACACTGGTGAGCCGGTCGAATCCGGTCAGACGGGGGAGATCCAGGTCTGCTCGGAGTCGGCGATGGCCGGCTATTTGCCCGAGGTGGCCACCGCCGACGCGTTCAGTGACGGCTGGTACCGCACCGGCGACATCGGCTACCTCGACGACGGTTGGTTGCGAATCACCGACCGGCTGAAGGAGATGATCAAGGTGCGCGGGTTCCAGGTCGCGCCGGTCGAGATCGAGTCGGTACTGCACGGGCACCCGGCCGTACGGGACTGTGCGGTGTTCGGGGTGCCGGACCCGGCCGACGGCGAGGCGGTCATCGCCGCGGTGGCCGTCACCGAGCCGGTGAGTTCCGACGAGCTGGACGCTCTGATCGCCGGTCGGCTGGCGTCCTACAAACGCCCTCGTGACATCGTGTTCGTGCCCGAAATCCCGCGCCTGCCGTCGGGCAAGGCGCTGCGGCGAATTCTCAAGGAGCAGTATGGACGTACGTCTGACCAGTGAGCAGCAGCAGCTGCGCGACGCCGCGGCCCGGTTGGCCGACGACTTCGGTCCCGGGTCCGTCGCGGACCTTGATGACGAGTCGCGGCGGGCGCGGCTGGCCAAGACCGTCGACGCGACCGGCTGGCGCTCCCTTCGCACCGACGGTGCCAGCGGGGTCGAAGTCGCCTTGGTCGCCGAGGAATTCGCCCGCGGCCTGGTCGACGTGCCGTTCCTGGGACCGGCCCTTGCCGACGATCTCTACCGCCTGCTGGGGGCCGAGCCGCTGCCGGCGAGTATCGCCGTCGGTGAGGTCGTTCTCGACGCCGACGGTGTCGGTGCGGCGTTGCGGCTGGCCGACACCACCGTGGAGTCGGTCGGCGTGGGTGACGTCCGCGTTGCCGCAGATCTGACCAGGATCACCGCCGCGGTCTCCGGCTCGGCCGAGGCGGTGGGGGAGTTGACGGCCCAGGACGCGCAGCGCTGGTATGCGCTGGCGCTGGCGGTGACGACGGCCGATCTGGTCGGTGCCGCCCGCGGCGCCCACTCGCTGGCAACCGAGTACGCGAAAGTGCGTGAGCAGTACGGGTCGGCGATCGGCTCGTATCAGGCTGTGGCGCACATGCTGGCTGAGGGGCTGGCCCTCATCGAGGGGTCGGTCAGCGTCCTGCGGCATGCGGCGTGGGCTGTCGACGAGCTGCCCGCGGATAGCGCGGTGGAGGCTGCCCGGATCGCCAAGATCTATTGCGCACGAGCCGCATTGGCGGTCTGCGAGATGTCGATCCAGGTACACGGAGGAATCGGCAACACTTGGGAGTGTCTCGCCCACATCTACCTGCGTCGGGTGCTGGCAGCCACCGAGGCTTGGCCAGTCAAGTTGGAGGAGTTGACCATTGGACTTTCGTGATTCGCCAGCTGAGGCCGCCTTCCGGGAGCGGCTGCGTGGCTGGCTGAAAGAACAGAAGGGCAAGTTCCCGACGTCGGGTGACGCCTACTGGGCCAAGGCCGGGGAGTGGCATCAGGCGCTGTACGCCGCCGGCTTCTTCGGTACATCGTGGCCGAAAAAGTACGGCGGCCAGGGCTTACCGACCGTCTTCGACGTGATCGTCGACGAGGAGATCGCCAAGGCCGGCGCACCGGCCCGGCCGAGCCTGGGCTATCTGGTGGTGGGCTTGAGTCACCACGGCAGCGAGGAACTTGCCCAGCGTTTCCTGCCCGGCATGATCAACGGCACCGAGCGTTGGTGCCAGGGCTTTTCGGAGCCCGGCGCCGGCTCGGACCTGGCCTCGCTGACGACGACGGCAACCCGAGACGGTGACGAGTACGTCATCAACGGCCACAAGATCTGGACCAGTTACTCCGATTGCGCAGACTGGTGCCTGGTGCTGGCGCGCACCGACAAGGATGTGCCCAAGCACAAGGGCATCTCGGCGTTCATCATCTCGATGCACCAGCCCGGAATCGTCCAGCGACCACTGAAGATGATCAGCGGTGTCACCAAGGAGTTCGGCCAGGTCGGGTTCGACGGTGCCCGGGTACCGGCCGCGAACATGGTGGGCGCGCCGGGCGACGGCTGGAAGCTGGCCATGACCGTGGTGAGCCACGAGCGCGAGCCCTCAACCCTGGGCTTCTCGGCGCGCTACGGAAAGCTGGTGCGTCAGATGGCGTCCCGGGTCGACGGCCCGGCGCCCGACGAACTGTCTTGGGCCTGGGTGCAGACCGAGATGTTGCGCCTGCACGTGCGGCGGCGGCTGTCCGAGCAGCTCGACGGCATCAAGCACGGCCCGGACGGCTCGCTGGACAAGCTGCTGATGACCTGGACCGAGCAATCGGTCGGCCATGCCGCGCTGGCCACCGTCGGCACCGGCGACGAGGAGTTGTTCGGCGCTTACCTCTACAGTCGCGCCCAGAGTGTGATGGGCGGAACGTCACAGATTCAGAAGAACATCATCGCCGGCCGCATCCTTGGACTAGGAGTCTAGATATGTACGACATGCCAGACGAAATCGACGTCAAGGCCGACGGCCCGCTGCGCATCATCACGCTGAATCGTCCCGACGAGCTGAACGCCGTCAACGACAACCTGCACGTGGGGCTGGCCAAGATCTGGGAGGCGCTCAACGAGGATGCCTCCGCGCGGGCGGCCGTCATCACCGGCGCGGGCCGGGCGTTTTCAGCCGGCGGTGACTTCAACTATCTCGACGAACTGCGCAACGATGAAGCGTTGCGGCAGAAGACGATCAAGCATGGTCGCGATCTGGTGATCGGCATGGTCCGCTGTCGGATTCCGGTGATCGCGGCGGTCAACGGACCGGCCGTCGGTCTGGGTTGCAGCCTGGCCGCGCTGTCGGATGTCGTGTACATGGCCGAGACCGCGTTCTTCGCCGATCCGCACGTGTCCATCGGCTTGGTCGCCGCCGACGGGGGCCCGCTGGTGTGGGGATCGCAGATCTCTCTGCTGCAGGCCAAGGAGTTCGCCCTGACCGGCGTGCGCATCAAGGCACAGCGTGCGGTGGAGCTCGGGCTTGCCAATCACGTTGTCGCCGAACCCGTATCGGAGGCTATTGCCTGCGCCAAGAAGCTCGTCGAGCTGCCGCAGCAAGCGGTCGAGGCGACCAAGCGGCTGATGAACATCCAGCTGGAGAAGTCGGTGATGGCCTCGCTGGACTACGCGAACCTCGCCGAGTACGTGTCGTTCGGCACCGCCGACTTCAACAAGATCGTCGACGGATTGATCGCCAAGAAGTAGCGCGACAGTAACGCCACGGCGGAGATTCGATGGAATTCTCGCCGTGGCGTTACTGTCGGCGCCGCTACTTCGGCGGGAAGCGCAACGCGCCGTCGAGCCGGATGGTTTCGCCGTTGAGGTAGTCGTTCTCGGCGATCGAGAGCGCCAGCGCGCCGTACTCGACCGAGCGGCCCATCCGCTTGGGGAACGGCACCTGCGGACCCCAGTAGGCCTCCAGCTGGTCGGCCGCCTTACCGTAGGCGGGCGTGTTGATGGTGCCGGGCGCGATCGACATCACCCGGATCCCCAACGGCGAAAGATCGCGTGCAGCAACCAGTGTCATCGCGACGACGCCACCCTTGGCCGCCGAGTAGGGCAGCTGGCCGATCTGGCCCTCGAACGCGGCGATCGAGGCGGTGTTGATGATGACGCCACGGGCGCCGTTCTCGTCGGGTTCCTGGCGCGCCATCGCGGCGGCGACGTGGCGCATGACGTTGAACACCGCGGTCAGGTAGAAGGTGATGGTCTTGGTGAACGCCTCCATCTCCATAGGCGAGCCGTCCTTGCCGACCAGCCGCCCGCCGCCGGCCGGGCCGCCGTGGGTATCCACCGAAACCCGCAGTGGTCCGAGCTCCTCGGCCGCGGCGATGGCCGCCAGTACGTCGTCGTCATTGGTGACGTCGGTGCGCACATACGGAATGCCGAGCTCGGCGGCGAGTTCCTTGCCCTTGTCGTCGGCCAGGTCGGCGATCACGACCTTGACGCCCGCCCCGTGCAGCTTGCGCACGGTTGCCTCACCCAGGCCGCCCGCGCCACCGAAGACGACGGCCGAACTTCCACTGATCTGCATAGCGTTACCCTTCTTGCAACTGACGCTCTCTACTTGAGAGAATAGTATTCTCATGCCGTCTGAAATAGGTCAACCCGAACTGGTGGCGACGTCCGCGCTAGCGTTGCGCTCCATGGATGTCGCCGAACTGATCACCGCGGCCCGGGGCGGCAACACCCGCGCGGTGGGGCGGCTGTTGAGCCTGGTCGAGAGTGATCGGCGTGACGAGGTGCTCGCCGAGCTCGGTCCGGCGGCGATTCCGGTGGTCGGCGTGACGGGTCCGCCCGGTGCGGGCAAGTCGACGACGATCGCGGTGCTCGTCGCCGCGTATCGCGAACGCGGACAGCGAGTCGCGGTGCTGGCGGTGGACCCCTCGTCGCCGTACAGCGGCGGGGCCTTGCTGGGCGATCGGATCCGGATGGCCGCGCATATCAACGACCCCGATGTGCTGATCCGCTCGGTGGCCACCCGCGGGCATCTCGGCGGCCTTGCCGCCGCCGTGCCCGCGGCCATCCGGCTGCTGGGTGCGCTGGCCTATGACGTCGTGCTGCTGGAGAGTGTCGGGGTCGGACAGTCCGAGATCGAGATCGCCGCCGTCGCCGATCCCACCATCGTGATCCTCAACCCGGGTGCCGGCGACGCGGTCCAGGCTGCCAAGGCCGGCCTGCTCGAGGTCGCCGATCTGGTGGTGGTGAACAAGGCCGACCGCGAGGGCGCCGCACAGACGGTTCGCGATCTCAAGTTCGAGACCCACGTCCCGGTGTTGACATTGATCGCCGCCAGGGCGGAGGGGGTGGGGGAGCTCATCGAGGCGATCGAGGCGCACCGGCGGGCCGACACCCCCGCCCGGCGCGCCGCGAGGGCCCGCCAACAGGTGCTGTCGCTGGCACAGACCCGACTGCACGGCCACCCGGATCTCGATGCGCTGGCCCAGGCCGTCGCCGACGGCCGCCTCGACCCCTACAGCGCGGCGGAAATGCTCATCGCCCAGCGGGTTTCGCCGGATGTCGAATCACGGTGAGCCGGTGGCCTACTTGCGGGCGAAGCCCTGGGAGCAGAAGGTCCACACTTCCTCGCCGCTGATCGGCGTGTGAACGTCCTCCTCGTCCTCCACCGAACTCGACTGGGCGATGAACATGATGGTCTGCATCGTCATGGCCGCGAGCCGGCGGGGGTTGGCGTCTTCGCGCAGTTCGCCGGCCTGCGAGGCCTGCTCCATCAGCTCGGCGAACAGCGCGACCAGCGGCGCGTGGGCGACCTTGACTTCGTTGGGATGCGAGATCAGCAGTTGCGGGGCGAAGTCGGTGAACAGCGGGCGCCGCGCGGTGGGGTCGGGCCGGGACAGCTCGAACAACAGGGTGACGGCCACCTTGAGGCGATCCAGGGGATCCTTCTGGGCCGACGTGGCCGCCCGGATCTGATCGGCTGCGCGGCTCAGGGCGTCCTCGAACAGCGCCAGCAGCAACTCGTGCTTACCGTCGAACTGCAGGTAGAAGCTGCGCAGGGACTGACGAGACCGGTCCACCACTTCCTGCACGGTGAAGTCGGTGCTGCCCTTCTCGGTGATGATGGCCTGTGCGGCATCCAGAAATCGCTGCACGCGCTGCCCGGCGCGCACCTTGGCGGTCCGGATGGACCGCTCGACGGCGCGCTGCTTCCAGGCAGGCTCTTCGCTTGGGCTGTTCACTGCGGGGCTCTGAACGAGCGCGTGTCAGCGGTTCGGATGTTGCTCACGGTAAGAGAGTACTACTCTCAGCGAAGAGAATTACGTTCTCAATCCAATACGAACGAAATTTTTCGCCGACAACAGTCTAAACGGTGACCAGTGCATTCGCCGCGATGGTGTATCTCACAGATTTCCCAGCCGGGGCGCGTGCCCGAGCGAGCGGACGATCGCGCCCGCCTCCCGGGTCAGGTCACGCGCCGAACCGAGCAGCCCGTCGAGCACGAAGACCCGCTTGACGTGCCGGTGCAGGTCATGCTCCGCGGTGAAGCCGATGCCGCCCAGCACCTGCTGACAGTGCTTGGCCGCGGTCAGCGCGGCCTGACCGGCCGCAGCCTTGCCCAGTAGACAACCCAGTTCGTCGGGGTTCTCCCGGGCCGCCAGCAGGGTCGCCTCCGCGCCTTCGATGGCCACCAGGGTCTCGGCGAGCCGATGGCGCACCGCCTGGAACGATGCGATCGGGCGGCCGAACTGCACCCGATCGACGGCGTGTTGGCGGGCCAGCATCAGCATCGTGCGAGCCGACCCCACCAGCCACCAGCCCAGTGCCAGACGCCCCCGTGCGAGCGGGACGTCGTCGCCGGCGTCGGTGACACGGACGGGCAGTTCGGGATCCATCGCCGAAGCCACACCGTCGGTGCGTTCCCACATCACCCAACGTCCGCCGGTGTATGGAAGTGCGACGGTGCCACCGGGCGGACGTCCGGCCGCCGTGAGCACGACGTCATTGATCACACCGGCATGAGTACCGGTCGTACCCAGCAGGCCGAACACCAGAGGTGTTGCCTCGTCCGGGATTTCGTCGAGCATCTCGAGCCAGCCGAGGTCGGCCAGCACGTCCTCGACGTTAGGTGTTCCGGCCGCCGCGGCCGAGGTCATCGACTTCTCCAGCGTGTCGGCCAGCATCCCGAGTTCGCCGTCGTCCACGTCTCACTCCTTCCCGAGGTCGAGGAGCCGGCGGGCGATGATGTTGCGCTGGATCTCCGCGGTGCCGCCGTAGATGGTGGCCGAGCGGGAATAGAGGAACTCCGAACGCCATGGCGTCTCGTCGAGTTCGAGGACGCCCGGCAGCGCATCGCGCGCGGTCTCGTAGAGGCGCTGTTCGGCGCCGGCCAGCAACACCTTGTCGATGGAGGTCTCCGGTCCCAGCTTCGCCCCACCGGCGAATCGCCGCTGGGTGCCCGCCGAGCGGGAGCGGACGGTGTGCAGGGCGAGGTAGGCGGCGCCGAGTTCAGCGTCGCCGACGTCGGTGCCGTCGCCGATCAGCCGGTCCAGCCGGGTGAACAGATAGGAGATGCGCTGCCAGAAACAGGTCGACCGCTCGAACGGCAACAGGTCGTTGGCCAGTCGCCAGCCGTCTCCGGGGTTGCCGAGCATGCGGTCGGCCGGGACGACCACGTCGTCGAAGTAGACCTCGCAGAACTCGTCGACCCCGTGCATGGTGTGCAGCGGCCGCACGGTGATGCCCGGCGAATCCATGTCGATGAAGAATGCGGTAATGCCTTCATGCTTGGGTGTTTCCGGCGTCCCGGTACGGGTCAGCAGAACGCAGCGCTTCGAGAACTGGGCGAAGCTGGTCCACACTTTCTGGCCGTTGATGACCCATTCGTCGCCGCGCTGGGTCGCCCTGGTGGACAGCGATGCCAGGTCGCTGCCCGAGCCCGGCTCGGAGAACCCCTGGCACCAGTGTTCCTCGCCGCGCAGGTAACGCGGCACCATCTCGGCTGCCAGTTCGGGCCGCGCATACGAGATCATGGTCGGCACAAGGACTTCCATCATCGAGTACGGTCCCGGCTCGGCGATGTTGCGGCCGAGCACCTCCTCGGCGACCACCATCCGCGTGATCACCGAACCGCCTAGGCCGCCCACTTCTTCGGGCCAGCCGTAACGCATCCACCCCGCGTCGTACAGCGCTTTGCGCACCCGGCTCATCTGCGCAATATGGCCCGGCAGCGAATGATCATCGCCCGGAGTCAGATCGTTGTCTTCGAGCCAGGCAATCAGGCCGCTGCGGAACTCTTCGACCGTCATCCCGGATTCGGCCACCGTGGTCATCCGCCCGCCGGCCGGCCGATCGCGTGCGGACGGCCCGAATCGTGAACGCCGGTCCGCCGGATGAACGTCATCGCGCGGGTCCGCAGCCGCCAGCCCTGCTCGGTTCGCAGGTAGGTATCGCGGTAGTAGCCGATGCGCATGTCGTGTGCGGAGTGCTCGATGAAGCACAACGGCTGGGTGCCGGTGGCCGAGTCGGGGTCGCTCTGGTCGAACTCGACCAGCGACTCACCGGTCATGAACAACCCCTTCGGGGCGGCGTCGACCAGCTCGGGAAACCGAGCCAGCGAATAGGTTTCACCGAAAGCGCTGTACGTACCGTCCTCGGTGAAGACCTTGACCAGGCCCTCGATGTCCAGCTGGGTGATGGTCACCGCGTAGCGGGCCAGTAGCTGCTGGATCTCGACGATGTCGTCAGTCCGCTTTGTGGACATAGACCCTTCCGCCTTTCATGACGAATCGAACGTCCTTGGTCACGGTGATGTCGGTCAACGGATCACCGGGCACGGCGATGATATCGGCGAGCAGGCCCTCGGCGATCCGCCCCCGGTCGGTGGCGTTGATCAGGTCGGCTCCGACCACGGTGGCCGCCCGCAACACCGCGGCCGGGGGCATGCCCCATTCCACCAGGGTGACCAGCTCGTCGGCGTTCTTGCCGTGCGGGATGGCCGGTGCGTCGGTGCCGACGGCGATCTTCACCCCGGCCTCGTACGCGGCCTTGATGGACGTTTCCGCCTTGGGGAACATCTCGGCGGCCTTGTCCTGCAACACCTTCGGTGCGTGCGAGACATCCATCGCCTGGGCCAGCCTGCGGGTGGTCACCAGGAACCGGTCGTTGTCGACGAGCATCTGGATCGCCTCGTCGTCCATCAGGAACCCGTGCTCGATGCAGTCGATCCCGCATGCCACCGCATGCTTGACCGCCTCGGCCCCGTGGGTGTGTGCGGCCACCCGCAGCCCGCGGCGGTGCGCCTCGTCAACGATGACGCGCAGCTCTTCGTCCGAATAGTGTTGCGCGCCGGCTTCGCCGGTCAGCGACATGACACCGCCGGAACAGCACACCTTGATCAGCTGGGCGCCGTACTTGATCTGGTAGCGCACCGCCTTGCGGATCTCGTCGACGCCGTTGGCGATGCCCTCCTCGACGGTCAACTCGAGCACGCCGGGCATGAAGGCCGCGAACATCGTCGGGTCCAGATGTCCGCCGGTCGGGGTGATGGCGTGGCCGGCCGGAACGATGCGCGGACCTTCGATCAAGCCGGCGTCGATGGCCTTGCCCAGCGCCACGTCGAGCAGGTAACCCCCGGTCTTGACGAACAATCCGAGATTGCGAACCGTCGTGAAGCCGGCATGCAGCGTGCGACGGGCATTGCCGACCGCGCGCAGCACCCGGATCGGTGGATCGTCCTGAACCTGGGAAAGGCCGGGGTTTTCACCCCGGCCACCCATCAGGAGGTTGACCTCCATGTCCATCAGACCGGGCAGCAAGATGTTGTCACCTAAATCGAGCACAGTCGATGACTCCGCGTCGACTTCGCCGCCGACGCCGACGATCCGGTCGCCGTCGACTTTGACAATTCCGGGTCGGACGAGTTCGCCGGAGTCGACGTCGACCAGACCCGCCGCTTTGAGGGTCGTCACGGACAAGTCAGACCACCGGCTCCTTCGTGCATTCGATATACGCCGCGCCGCTGTCGAGCACGCGCGGCTGCTTCCACACCTCGATCGGGAAGGACACCGTCACCAGCGACTGCATCATGTGGATGAGTGCCTTTGCGTCCTCGGGCATTCCGTCCAACGGGAACCGGGAGTCGCAGTAGGCCATGACATCGTCGAGGCGGGGCATCGCCGTGTCGTAGAAGTCCTGCATCTCGGCCATCGTCGAGGACAGGCGCTTCTGATAACGGTCGGGCTCGTGGGGCAGGCACCAGTCGGTGAACCGCTCGAGGTCAGCGAATTCCTCCGGCAACTTCGGCGAAGCCGAATCAGACGAGTTCAGTGGCATTGATCGAATCCTTCTCGGTCTTGGTGGCGTGGCCGTTCGTTAGACCCTTTTCCTTCTTATACGCGTCCACGTAGTCGTGCGCCGTCTTGTGCAGATGACGAAGCAGGATCTCCTGATCGCACAGCGGGAAGTCGGTGACCACCCGGGTGCCGATCTGAGTCTGGGTGGCTTCCAGGGTATTGGCGTCCTGGAATGCGTACTCCTTGAACGTGACCGCCGCCAGCTCGTGGGCGAGCCGCTCCCGGGTATTGGTCGCCGGGACGAAGTAGAGCGTGCATTCGAAGATGTGCTTGTCCACGTCGGTCGGCCAGTAGTGGTAGGTCAGGTACCAGCCCGGAGCCCAGAGCAGCAGGGTGAAGTTGGGGAAGAACTCGAACGAGTCCTGGCCCCAGGCGTGATGGCGCGACGGGTTGACCGCGGGCGGCAGCTCATCGGGCAGGATGCCCTTGATCTTGGGCCGGTCCCACGGTCCGAAGAGTCCGCTGTGCAGCACCCGTTCGATGGGCTTGACCATGCTCTCGTCCTTCGGCGGGCTCATGCCGCCCCAAGACGAGATCATCGAATGCTGACCCTTGATGTCGTAGTGCAGCGCCTCGAAGCCGTAGCCGGCGAGCTTGTCGGCCTCCTCCTTGACCGCCTGCTTCATGTGCAGGATCGGTGCGTGGTAGAACTCGACGAACGCGTCGATGAACAGCTTCCAGTTCGAGCCGACCTCCGCCCGATAGGTGTAGGTCTCCGTCATCTCGTGGAACGGGTAGCCCTCGAGGCCCTTCGCGAAGTCGCCGAGGTAGTCGGTCAGCGGTTCGGCGTTGTCGTCGAAGTTGACGAAGATGAAGCCCTCCCACACCTCGCAGCGCACCGGGACCAGCCCGTAGTCCGCCTTGTCGAGGTCGAAGAATTCGCCTTCCTGCTGCACGAAGGTGAGGTCACCCTTGAGCGAGTACCGCCAGGCGTGGTACTTGCAGGTGAACTGACGGCAGCTGCCCGACACCTCCTCGCCGGGATAGTCGTTCCACACCAGCTTGTTTCCCCGGTGCCGGCACAGGTTGTAGAAGGCACGGACCTCGCCGTCGTTGTCCTTGACGATGATCACCGACGTGCCGGGGCCCGCCGAGGGCATCTCGCGGGTGAAGTAGCTGCCCTTCTTGGGCAGTCGCTCCACACGCCCGAGGTTGAGCCAGCACTTGCGGAAGATGGCCTGCTGCTCCAGCTTCCACTGCTCGGGGTCGATCGAGTCGGTGTAATCGACGGGCGCGGTGCCCAGTTCGGGCCAGTTCTCTGTCCAGCTGCCAGCAGCCGGTTTCGGGAAAAATGCCAACGTACTTACCTTTCGTTCTCGAGTTGTACGCCGAAAGTGTTGAACGCCATGGCCAACATGCCGTAGGCGCCGACGGTGAAGACGAAGTCCATGCGCTGACGCTCGGTGAGGTGCTCGCCGAGTGCGGCCCAGGTTTCGTCGGTGAGATTGGATTTGTCCTCGAGTTCGTCGGTGGCCTGGAGAACCAGCCGGTCGACCTCGTCGTCGGCCTCGCCGCGCCGGACGGCCTCGACGTCGGCGTCGGTCAGTCCCTCCGCCTTGGCCATGTCGACGTGGTGTTCCCACTCGTAGGTGCAGTCCCGTCGATGGGCCACCCGCAGCACCGCCACCTCCCGCAGCCGAGCCGGCAGCGTCGAGCGGAAGAGAAGGTAGACGTTGAATCCCAGGTACGCCTTGGTCAGATCGGGATGGCGCACCAGGGTGGACAGCGCCGTTCCGGCGCCCTCGGGGTTCTGCCGGTCGCGGGGCAGCATGCCCTTCAGTGCGAGCTGCACCTCGTCGTCCCATTGTTCGGCTGGTAGCGGCGTCAGGCGCACCGGTAACCCCCTCTCAAGGTGGAGAATCTCATTCTCATATCCGGATAACAGGTTTCCACGATCTTGCCGGAAGGTCAATCCCCGCACCTGAGCAGGGCGGAAAATTCGAGGTCGGGAGGGTGTGTCGGGGTGTCAGCCTACGGTCGCGACCTCCCGGTAAGGCGATTACCAGATGTTGATTCTCGCGGAATGAGAAGCTAGTTTCCATATTGAGGGCAGCCACGGAAGGAACCGCAATGCGCAAAGAGGACATGATCCTGATCAGCGTCGACGACCATATCGTTGAGCCGCCCGACATGTTCAAGAACCATCTGCCGAAGAAGTACGTCGACGACGCGCCCCGGCTGGTCCACAATCCCGACGGCTCGGATGCGTGGCGCTTCCGCGACACCGTCATCCCCAATGTCGCGCTGAACGCGGTGGCCGGCCGACCCAAGGAGGAGTACGGCCTGGAACCGCAGGGCCTCGACGAGATCCGGCCCGGCTGCTACAACGTCGACGAGCGGGTCAAGGACATGAACGCCGGGGGCATCCTCGGGTCGATGTGCTTCCCGTCGTTCCCGGGCTTCGCCGGCCGGTTGTTCGCCACCGAGGATCCGGAATTCTCGCTGGCACTGGTGCAGGCCTATAACGACTGGCACGTCGAGGAGTGGTGCGGGGCCTATCCGGCGCGCTTCATTCCGATGACACTGCCCGTGATCTGGGATCCGGTGGCATGTGCCGCCGAGATCCGACGCAATGCCGCCCGAGGTGTGCATTCGCTGACGTTCAGCGAGAACCCGGCGGCGATGGGCTACCCGAGCTTCCACGATTTCGAGCACTGGAAGCCGATGTGGGATGCGCTCGTCGACACCGACACCGTGCTCAACGTGCACATCGGATCGTCGGGCAAGCTGGCGATCACGGCGCCCGATGCGCCGATGGACGTGATGATCACCCTGCAGCCGATGAACATCGTGCAGGCCGCGGCGGATCTCTTGTGGTCCCGGCCGATCAAGGAGTACCCCGACCTCAAGATCGCCTTGAGTGAGGGCGGGACCGGGTGGATCCCGTATTTCCTGGAGCGCGCCGACCGCACCTACGAGATGCACTCGACGTGGACCGGTCAGGACTTCGGCAAGAAGAAGCCGTCGGAGATCTTCCGGGATCATTTCCTGACCTGCTTCATCTCCGATCACGTTGGTGTGCAGTTGCGTAACGACATCGGCATCGACAACATCTGCTGGGAAGCCGACTACCCACACAGCGACTCGATGTGGCCCGGCGCGCCTGAACAGCTCGATGAGGTCTTGAAGAAGCACGACGTGCCCGATGACGAGATCAACAAGATGACCTACCAGAACGCGATGCGCTGGTATCACTGGGATCCGTTCGCTCATATCGCGAAGGAACAAGCCACCATTGGTGCACTGCGCAAGGCGGCCGAGGGCCACGACGTGTCGATTCAGGCGCTGAGCCACCACAAGAAGGGCGAGCGGGGCGGCAGTGCCTTGATGGACGCCGCGAAGGCGAACAGCGGTAGCTAGTCCCGCGGTGTAATCGTTGATCGTCGGTGCGAGTGCGCCTCGCACCGACGATGGCGGGTGTGGTCTCGGCGACCACTGAAAGGAACTGGAGGACAACATGTCTTCAGGCATGAGCTTCGAGCTGACCGAAGACCAGGAACTCATCCGCAAGTCGGTGCGGGAGTTGTCGGCTCGCTTCGACGACCAGTACTGGATGGAGAAGGACCAGGCGCACGAGTTCCCTTTAGCGTTCTACGACGCGATTGCCAAGGGCGGCTGGCTCGGGATGACCATCCCGGAGGAGTACGGCGGCCACGGGCTCGGTATCACCGAGGCGACGTTGCTCGCCGAGGAGGTCGCCCGGTCGGGCGGCGGGATGAACGCCGCCAGCGCGATCCACATGTCGATCTTCGGCATGCAACCGGTCGTGGTGTTCGGCTCCGACGAGATGAAGGCGGCGACATTGCCGCGGATCGTCAACGGTGATCTGCACGTCTGTTTCGGTGTCACCGAACCCGGCGCCGGACTGGACACTTCGCGTATCACTACGTTCGCCAAACGCAGTCGCGACAATTCCGGCGAACATTACATAGTCAACGGGCGCAAGGTGTGGATCTCCAAGGCGCTGGAATCCGAGAAGATCCTGTTGCTCACCCGGACCGAGAGCCGCGAGGACGTTGAAAAGCGGGGAGGCAAGCCGACAGAAGGTCTCTCCCTGTTCCTCACCGACCTCGACCGGGACCACGTCGATATCCGTCCCATCAAGAAGATGGGACGCAACGCGGTGAGCTCCAACGAGCTGTTCATCGACGATCTGCGGATCCCGGTCTCCGACCGCATCGGCGACGAGGGCAAGGGCTTTTCCTACATCCTGCACGGGCTGAACCCGGAGCGAATGCTGATCGCCGCCGAGGCGCTGGGCATCGGGCGGGTTTCGCTGGATCGCGCGGTCAAGTACGCCAACGAGCGCGTGGTGTTCGACCGGCCGATCGGGATGAACCAGGGCATTCAGTTCCCGCTGGCGGATTCGCTGGCACGTTTGGACGCAGCTGAGCTGATCCTGCGTAAGGCGACCTGGCTCTACGACAACGGAAAGTCGTGCGGCCGCGAAGCCAACATGGCCAAATACCTGTGCGCGGATGCCGGGTTCGCGGCGGCCGACCGCGCGCTGCAGACCCACGGCGGCATGGGCTATTCCGAGGAGTACCACATCTCCCGGTTCTTCCGGGAGGCGCGCCTGATGAAGATCGCGCCCGTCAGTCAGGAGATGATCCTGAACTTCCTCGGCGCGAACGTTCTCGGCCTGCCCAAGAGCTACTAGTGGCCAGTGTCTGCGCCGACCGTATGGTGATCTGATGAGTTCTGCGCATGGACCGGCCGCCCCGCTGGCCGGTATCACCATCGTGGCTCTGGAGCAGGCCGTGTCGGCACCGATGTGCACGCGCGTCCTGGCTGACTTCGGGGCTCGCGTGATCAAGGTCGAGAACCCGGCCGGCGGGGACTTCGCCCGCCATTACGACGATGTCGTCAACGGCCCGGGCGGCCTTGCGGCCCATTTCGTCTGGGCCAACCGCAACAAGGAATCGATTGCGCTGGACCTCAAATCAGCCGAGGGCATCGAGATCCTGCATCAGCTGCTCGACCGCGCCGATGCGGTGGTGTCGAATCTGGCCCCGGGCTCCACTTCGCGACTCGGCATCTCACCCGAGCAGCTGCGCGAACGGCACCCCCACGTGATCGCCGTCGAGATCGACGGCTACGGGGCCGGCGGCCCGCTGTCGAACAAGCGCGCCTACGACCTGCTGGCGCAATCGGAATCCGGATCGTGCGCGGTGACCGGCTATCCCGGCAAACCGGCCAAGCCCGGACCGCCGATTGCCGACATCTCCACCGGGCTGTACTCGGCGTTGTCGATCATGGCGCTGCTCATCTCCCGCGACGGCCGGGAGCGCAGAGGCGCGGCGGTCAGCGTGAGCCTGTTCGACACGATGATGGACCTGATGGGATATCCGCTGACGTACGCACAGCACTCCGGAATCGACCAACAACCGTTGGGGATGAGCTCGCCTGCCGTGGCGCCGTACGGTGCCTACGACACCGCCGATCATCAGACCGTCGTGCTGGGTACCACCAACGACCGGGAATGGCAACGGTTGGCGCGGGAGATCATCGAACGGCCCGATCTTGCCGACGACCCGCGCTTCGCCTCCAACTCGGATCGCGTCGCCAATCGCGAGGTGCTCGACGACGCCATTCAAAGCTGGTGTGCACAGCACGATCTCGCGCACATCCAGACGACAGCCGACGCCGCGGGCATCGGCAACGCCCGGTACAACCTGCCCAGCGAGGTTCTTGCGCACCCGCAGTTGTCCGACCGTGATCGCTGGCGGACGGTACAGACCACCGCCGGTCCGATCCAAGCGATCCTGCCGCCGCCGATCATCGAAGACTACGAGCAGCCGATGGGTCCGGTGCCCGGCCTCGGTGAGCACACCGACGCGCTGCTGACCGAATTGGGCTTGTCCGACAACGAAATCGGCAGGCTGCGCGAGCAGGGCGCCGTCGCATGAACCATCGTCAGAAGTAAGGAGCAGCCATGCGGGAAACGGTGATCGTCGAAGCGGTGCGCACTCCGGTCGGTAAGCGAAACGGCGGGCTGTCCGGCATGCATGCCGCCGACCTGTCGGCGGTGGTGCTGAACGCGCTCGCCGAGCGCATCGGGCTCGACCCCGCGACGGTCGACGATGTGGTGTGGGGCTGCGTATCCCAGGTCGGCGACCAATCGAGCAATATCGGCCGCTTTTCGGTTCTGGCCGCCGGCTGGCCGGAAGCCATTCCCGGGACCACGGTCAATCGGGCGTGCGGATCCAGCCAGCAGGCACTCGATTTCGCCGCCCAGGCGGTCATGTCCGGCCAACAGGACGTGGTGGTCGCCGGCGGCGTCGAGGTGATGAGCCGGGTTCCGCTCGGCTCGGCCCGCGCCACCGGCATGCCCTACGGCCCCAGGGTGCTCGAGCGCTACCACGACTTCTCGTTCAACCAGGGCATCTCGGCGGAGATGGTCGCCGAGAAGTGGGGGTTCTCCCGCACGGATGTCGACGAGTTCTCGGTGCGCAGCCACGAACTGGCCGCCGCGGCACAGGATCGCGGGGCCTTCGCCGACCAGATCGTTCCGGTGGCAACCGACGGGGGTGTGGTGAGCGCCGACGAGGGCATCCGCCGGGGGACCACCGTCGAGAAACTGGCCGCGCTCAAACCGGCATTCACCGAGGATGGTGTCATCCATGCTGGCAACTCGTCGCAGATCTCCGACGGCGCGGCCGCTCTTCTGGTCACCACCGCCGAATACGCTGCCGCACAGGGCTGGACGCCGCTGGCCCGCTACGTCGCCGGTGCGGTCGCCGGCGCCAATCCGGTGATGATGCTCACCGGTCCGATCCCGGCGACGCAGAAGGTGCTGGGCAAGACCGGGCTGGGCATCGACGATATCGGGGTGTTCGAGGTCAACGAGGCGTTCGCGCCGGTGCCGATGGCCTGGCAGGCCGAAACCGGTGCCGCGACCGAGCGGCTGAACCCGCTGGGCGGCGCGATCGCACTGGGCCATCCGCTGGGCGGGTCGGGGGCAGTGCTGATGACCCGGATGCTGTACCACATGCGAGACAACGGAATTCGCTACGGACTGCAGACGATGTGCGAAGGCGGCGGCACCGCCAACGCCACCATCGTCGAGCTGCTCGGAGAGTATTGATGCGCCGCGATCTGTTCACCGAGGACCACGAGGCGTTTCGCCAGCTCGCCCGCGACTTCATCGAGAAGGAAGTCGTGCCTGCCTACCCGCAGTGGGAGAAGGCGGGTCGGATGCCACGCGAGACGTTCGCGAAGCTCGGCGAGACCGGGATCATGGGGGTCACCCTGCCCGAGGAGTACGGCGGCGGCGGCCAGGACGACTACCGCTACAACGTGGTGCTGCAGGAAGAAGCCGCCCGCGCACTGGTCACCTTGTCGACGGTGCGCACCCAGCTCGAGGTGATCCTGCCGTATTTTCTGCACTACGCGAATGACGAACAGCGCGCCCGCTGGTTTCCCGGACTCGCGGCCGGGACGCTGCTCACCGCGGTCGCCATGACCGAGCCGGGCACCGGGTCGGACCTGGCCGGGGTGCGTACGACGGCGGTGCGGGACGGTGACGACTACATCGTCAACGGCGCGAAGACCTTCATCACCGGCGGTATGCAGGCCGATCTGGTGGTCGTGGTGGCGCGCACCTCCACCGATCCGGACAACCGGCGCGCCGGGCTGACCCTGCTGGTCGTCGAGGACGGGATGGCGGGCTTCACCCGCGGGCGCGAGCTGGAGAAGATGGGCTGCAAGGTGCAGGACACCGCCGAGCTGTCGTTCGTCGACGTGCGGGTGCCGGCCACCAACGTGCTGGGGGCCGACGGCCAGGCGTTCAGCTACCTGGGCCACAACCTGGCCCAGGAACGGCTCACCGTGGCGGTCGGCTCGGTGGCCCAAGCCCGCTCGGCGATCGCTGCCGCCATCGAATACACGCGGAGCCGCAAGGCATTTGGCACGCCCGTCGCGTCGTTTCAGAACACCAAGTTCGAACTCGCCGCCTGCTCGACAGAGGTGGAGGCGGCCCAGGCCATGCTTGACCGGGCGGTATCCCTGCATGTCGAAGGTGAGCTCAGCGGCGCCGACGCGGCCCGGGTCAAGCTGTTCTGCACCGAGGTGCAGCAGCGGGTGATCGATCGCTGTCTGCAGCTCTTCGGCGGCTACGGCTACATGATGGAGTATCCGATCGCCCGCCTCTACACCGATGCGCGAGTGGCCCGGATCTACGCCGGCACCAGTGAGGTCATGAAGGTGATCATCGCCAAATCGCTGGGGTTATAGCGGCGCGTCACATTTCTGTACCGATCGGTGCTGAAGTGTTATGGTTCCTCGTATGACGGCACATCGGGAGTCGGGGCAGGTTGTCCTCATCACTGGCGGCACGTCCGGTATCGGCTTGAGCCTGGCCGAAGCCTTCCTGGATCAGGGTGCTGCGGTAGCGGTCTGCGGACGATCGCTGCCGGCTCTGGAGAGTTTCTCGCGGGCTCACCCAGATGAGCTGGCCGTCCAGGCTGACGTGACGGTTGCTGAGGCGAGGGCTGCGCTGCTCGATGCGGTAGCCGCTCGGTTCGGTCGGCTTGACGTGCTGATCAACAATGCGGGCACGTTTGTCGAACGAGACTTTGTCTCGGGCGTCGACGCCACCCATGATCTCGAAGATGAAGTCGCCCTGAACCTTACAGCACCCATTCAGCTGACCGGTGAGGCTTTGCGGCGCTGGCCGGCGCTCGCCGCGATCGTCTTTGTCACGTCGGGTTTCGCCTTGGTTTCTCCCTCCCGCGCGCCGACCTATGGTGCGGTCAAAGCAGGACTGCATGGCTTCGCCGAGGGGCTGCGTCGGCAGCTTGAGCCCACGAAAACCCATGTCCTCGAACTTCTTCCGCCCGCCACCGACACGCCGATGAATGCCAACCTCGAGGGCAAGAAAATGTCGCCGGCGGTTGTGGCGGCAGTGACCCTCAAGGCCTTGGAGCGCCGCAGGCCAATGGCTCTGCCGGGCTCGACCAAGCTGCTCCCGACGATGTTGCGGCTCACTCCGAACACCGTTGCGCGCGCGGTCGCCAAGATGTGATGCCCGACGTGAACGGCCTCAGGCCGACGGCCAGTTTCGCAGCGCGACGGCGGCGACGTGGTGAAGGTCGTCGGGACTGGCGCCGGCCGCGGCTTGAACGGCGATGCCGTTGGACACCGTCATGACGTAGCGTGCCAACACACCGGGATCGGCGCCCGGTGGCAGGTCGCCTTCGTCAAGTGCGCGTTGAAATCGCTCGCGCAGCCGAGAGACTGCCTCGTTGCGCAATTCGGTGAGCATGTCGCGAATCGCGCGGGCGGACTTGCCGGCGGCGAGGGAGCCTTGGACGGTCAAGCAGCCTGTTGGGCCGGTCGGACTGGTGGTGGCCTTGATTGATCCCTCCAGAATGGCCGCGGCTACCTTTCGCGCGGTCGGTTCCTGCAACGCGCGGGGGCCGTAGGAGGCTGGGCCTTCGGCGTAGCGCTGCAGAGCCTGGGCGAACAGATCTTCCTTGTTGCCGAACGCGGCGTACATGCTTGTGCGTCTGATGCCCATCGCGTCCGTCAGGTCGGTGAGGCTCGCACCTTCGTAGCCCTGTTCCCAGAAAACCCGCATGGCGCAATCAAGGGCTTCGTCAGCGTCGAATGTGCGCGGGCGCCCGATCGCCGCTTTCTTGCCACTCTCCATGCGATCGACCGTACCGCTTTTGCACCGATAGGTACGAAAGTCCGCACTGTGCCGGGCGCCGCCGAATCTTTTTCCGTTGAGACCCTTGTCACACTGCCCCAAACCAACCTACTGTGTGTTCACTAGGTTGGTCTGAGGAAGGGAGTGCAGTGACGGCAACCCGTCCGTACGCAACCCTGCTGGCTAAGGGTGAGGACCGCAAGCAACGGATTCTCGACGTCGCGCAGCGGCTTCTCGCACGCAACGGCTGGCGCAACACCACGTTGGCTCAGATCGCTCGGGAGGCCGGCGTCACCGCTGCCGGCTTGCTGCACCACTTTGAATCCAAGGAGCAGCTGCTGCACGCCGTGCTCGATGCTCGTGATGCCGATGACAGCGAGCATGCCGACTACCTGACCGGTGACCTCATCGAGGGCATTGCCAATGCCGCCGACCGGTTCGATCGATCACCGCAGCTCGTTGGCACCTTCGCGGTGCTGATGGTGGAGAACATCGCGCCCGACGCCCCGCTGCACGATCGCCTGGTGGACCGCTACCGGCAGGCGGTGGACATCATCGCGGACCGGATCCGTGGCGGTCAGGCCGCCGGCCGCTATCGACAAGACGTGAACCCGGCCCGCAAGGCCGTGGAAATCCTGGCATTTGTGAACGGAATGGAGACCTCATGGCTACTCGACCCGTCGATACCGCTGACCGACGTGTTCCGGGAGTACTCCAGGTCGCTGGCGAGCCAACTGAGACCGGCCGCCGAATCATGAGATACCGGCTCGACATCGTCGCGCCGACGGTCGCTGAGGCGGTGCAGCACGCCGGTGGCTGGATGTTCGACCGGGTGATGGCCGGCTGGGACGTCAACGTTCTCCTCGCCCATCCCGGTGACACCCGCCCGCTGTCGATCCTGGGTGCCCAGACCCTCGATTTCGAATCCGTTCTCGCGGCCGGTGACGACCAGCCGCACCCGCAGGCACTGGCGGTCGCCGCTGACCTCGTCGACGCCGATGCCAGGGTCCGCGAGGGCGTGCTGCGAGCACTGGATTACGGCATGACCGAGGTGGCCCTGTGGGGCGAGGTGCGCCCGGCCGGACTCGACCGCAACGTCGACTCGGTCGAGCACCGGCTCAGCTCTGCGGCGCGGGTGTTCAAAGCGCAGGCGCTGGCCGCGGCCGCGGTCGACGACATCGCGGTGACCCCGACCGAGAGCTTCCGCAGCGGCGCCATGAGCTGCCCGCCGATCGGCGCCGACCTGGTTCCCGTCGGCTGAGGGTCGCTGAGCGCTATTCCTTGATCGAGATCGCCTGCCGGGGGCACTGGCGCACCGCGTCGCGAACCTGTGCCTCGTTCTCCGGGGTCACCTCGTCGTTGAGGACGTGCAGGTAATCCTGGTCGTCGACCTGGAACACCTCCGGGATGATCCCCATACAGATCGCGTTGGCCTCACACAGGCCGAAATCCACTTCAATCTTCATCGCAGCACCTTCACCGGTACGTGTGAATAGCCGGCGACGTTCTGCATCTGGACCCGTCGCAGGCCATCCCATTGCACTTCGTAGCGTGGCATGAAGTCGAGCAATTTCTCCAGTGCGATGGCACTCTCCATGCGGGCCAGGGCGGCGCCCAGGCAACTGTGGATGCCGTAGCCGAGGCCGAGGTTCTGCGCCTCGGTGCGGTCGCGGTCGATGTCGAAGGTGTCGGCGTCGGTGAAGGCTGCCGAGTCCCGGTTGGCCGACGCCATCAGCAGAAACACCGGTTTACCGGCCGGAATCTTCCCGCTGGGCACTTCGGTGTCCCGCAGCGTGTAGCGGACGTTGTATTGCACCGGGCCTTCGTATCGGAGCAGTTCCTCCACCGCCGCCGGGATCTTGTCGCGGTCGTCGAGCAGTTTCTGCCACTGGTCGGGGAAGCGGGCGAAGTTGACGACGGCGGTGCCCATCAGCTTGGTCACCGTCTCGGCACCCGCACCGCCGAGAAGCGTTGCGAAACCGCAGATCTCGATGTCGTCGAGGCGACGCAGGTTGCCGTCGTCATCGGGGATCTCCGCGGCGATCAGGCGGCTGATCATGTCGTCCTGCGGATTCTCGCGACGCTCCTGCACCAGGCCGTAGTAGTAGATCGCGGTATCGACGTTGGCCTGCATTCCGGCTTCGCTGTAACCGATCTGCCCGGGCTCACGGGACAGGCTGGTGTCGATCCAGTGCCGAACCTGCTGGCGGTATTCCTCGGGCACCCCGGCCATCCGGGTGATGACCTCGACCGGGAAGGGCCCCGAGAAGTCCTGCACCACGTCGAACGCATCCGGATTGGCCGCTGCCAAGTACTGATCGACCAGTTCGATGACCACTTCGCGCTGGGACTGCACTGCGCGTGGGGTGAAGGCCTTGTTCAGCAGGCTGCGCATGTGACGGTGCTCGGGCGGATCCATGAAGATGATCGACTTCTGCGGTGGCTCGTCACCCTTGACCATGGCCAGATCGCAACCCCGGGACGACGAGAAGCTTTCGTGGTCCTTCAGCGCCGCCGAGACGTCCTCGTGCCGTGAGATTGCGTAGAAGTCCTCTTTGGCGTCGTAATAAAGCGGCGCCTCGTCCCGCATCCGACGGTAGATGTCGAACGGGTTGTTGAAGTACTCCTGCGAGAACGGATCGAAAACGAGTTCGGCCTGGGTCATTGCGTTCTCCTCCGAGGCGAGAGCTGGGCGATAAGCGTTACGGAAGGCTGGCTAATTGTAACGCTAACAGTGGGGCATTAGGGAGTGCGGAAAATGACTAAATCACCTGATTTCCGCCGGTGTCAGACCGGCGTTCACCACATCGTCGAGCAGGCCGAGGTCACTGCCCAGATCGGCCACCGTCGCCCGGACGACGGCGACGTCTTTACCGATGAATTCGCCGACGGCGCCGATGAATCCGGCCGCCGAGCCGACGCGGGCGATGGAGCTCAGGGCGAAGCTGGCACCGCTACCGTGGGGTAGCGCGCTCAGCAGGGTGGACTCGTCGACGCCGAGCCGGTCGCCCAGCCGGACCGCCTCGGCCACGGTTCCGATCTGCGCGGCGAACAGCGCGTTGTTGATCAGTTTGACGCGTTGACCGAAACCGAGGGGCCCGACGTGCAACACCGGATCGCCGTAGCTGGACAGCACCGGATTCGCCAGCTGCACAGCATCGTCGTCGCCGCCGACGAACAACGTCACGGTCCCCGCGGCGATGTCATGCGGTCCGCCGCTGACCGGCGCGTCGAGGACGCCGATACCGCGCGTACCGGCCGATCCGGCGATGGCCTCGGCGGTGCTCGGGCTGCCGGTGGTGTGCAGGACCAGTACCGAACCGGGATGCATGGCGCCCAGCAGGTCATCGGTCAGGCAGACCTGGCGCACCTGGTCGTCGGTGAACACACAGACCACCACCGCGTCGGCGTCGCGAGCGAGCTCGGTCAGGTTGTCGGCCGGTGTGGCGCCCAACTCTTCTGCAGCAGCAAGCTTTTCGGGCGTGCGGCCCAGCACCGTGACGTCATGGCCGGCATCGAGCAGACGGCGCACCATCGGTGCGCCCATTCGGCCGGCACCGACGAAGCCGATGTTCATCGCGGGTTGTCCATCAACCTCAGCGCCGCGTCGGCGGCATCGAGGACGGCGCCGGGTTGCACACCCGCCTTCTCAGCGATGCCGGCGATCAGACTGACGTCCTTGTGCAGAAGCCCCGCCGCGACCTGCTTGAGCACATCGAGACTGCCCCCGAACCGGGCCACGCTGCCCAGCGCGAAGCTGTTGGCCGAGCCTCTGGTGATGACCTCGGCCAGGTTCTCCGGTGCCACGCCCAGCGCGGCGCCGAGGTCGAGTGCGGTTTTGGCGGTGGCGATGTTGGCGGTGAACAGCAGGTTGTTCAGCAGCTTGGTGACCTGCCCGGCGCCGACGCCACCGAGGTGGACGATGGGGTCGGCGTAGGTGGCGAACACCGGGCGAACCTTCTCCACAACGGCGTCGTCACCGCCGATCATCACCAGCAGCTTGCCCTCTTCGGCGGCCGGGCCGCCGCCGCTGACGGGCGCGTCGAGGACCGACACCCCCTGGGCGGCCGCCGTCTCGGCCAGTTGCCGGCAGGTGTCCGGATGCACCGTGGCATGCACGGCGATGATGCCGCCGGGCTGCAGTCCGGTCAGCACACCGTTGTCGCCGGTGGCCACCTCGAGCACGTCGGCATCACCAACCACACACAGGCACACCAGGTCGCTGCCCTCGGCCAGCTCGGCCGGTGAGGCCGCCACGGTGGCCGCGGTGTCGGCGAACGGCTCCACCGAAGCAGCGCGCCGAGCCCACAGCGTGGTCGGGTAGCCACCCTCGACGATCCGGCGCGCCATGGGCGCACCCTGGCTGCCCAGTCCGATGAATCCGACTCGCATTGACCGGCCTCCTAATTCACATCAGCGGTGATGCATTGCTCCACGAATGACAAGATGCTCGAATGATATTGCGCCGCCGCGACACCCAGGCTCAGGTTGTGACCGGCGCCCGGCTGGTGGTGCAGCTCGACGCGCGGTGACGTGGTGAACAAGGCGGCGATGTCGGCCAGCGCCGCCGGAGTGGAGTCCCACACCCGTTCGTGCTCGGCAGCGGTGAACCGCACGGGTACGGTGACGTTGCCGGCCAATGCGGCGAAGTCGCGGCCGGCCCAGTTGGCCGATATCTGCCCCTCCTGGGGCGGCGCGCCGGCGGATCCGACGGCGTTGACGACGTCGGCGGGGTACAGCTCTTCGGGTGCCCAGATGAGCTCCCGGATTCCCGCGGGCCGGTAGGTGGGCGTCGCTTGTTTGAGAATCATTGCGGCGGATGGGTATTGGCGCAGTCCGGTGCCGGCCAATTCGAGACCCAGCAGGTCCCGGCCGCGCTCGTCGACCGCCATCCGTAACGCCAGCTCGCAGCCGTTGGAATGGGCCATGACGAACAGGCCGGCGCCGCGGTCCCGCTTGCCGAGGATCGCATCGACGGCCGCATAGGCTAGTTCGACCCGGCGGCTCGGCTCCCACATCTCCTCGGAGTACGGGGCCGACGCGCCGTAACCCGGCCGGTCCAGTGCCACCGCGCTGAAACCTGCTGCGGCGGCGCAGCGTAGCAGCGACAGCTCCGGATGGCCCGGGCAGTCGTAATAAGCCGCCGAGGACGCACCGCCGTGCAGGGCGACGATGACCGCTCGTGGATTGGCGGCCTCGGAGAACAACCCCGACATCGGTATCCCGCCGACGGGGACCACCCGGCGGGTTGGCACCTGATCGCTAGTCATCGACCCGCATCAACAGCACCCCGCTCGGCGTCAAACCGCCGCTGCTGGCCACCGCGACTTTGGCATCGGCGACCTGCCGCTCGCCGGCCTCGCCCCGAAGCTGGCTGACGGCCTCATGGATCAGGCCCATGCCGTGGGTCCGCCCATGCGACAGCTGGCCGCCGTGGGTGTTCAGCGGCAGCACCCCGTCACGGGCGATGTTGGTGCCGCCGTCCAGGAAGTCCTTCGCCTCGCCGATACCGCAGAACCCCAGCGCCTCGATCCATGACAGGCAGTTGAAGGTGAACCCGTCGTAGAGCTCGGCGACGTCGACGTCACCGGGACGCAACGATGTTCGTGTCCACATGTGCGCCGATTGTCCGAGTACCTGCGGTTCGTGGGTGAGTGTCGTCTGATCCCAGTCCGTGCGTTCCACGATCTGCGTGCCCACCGCCTCGAACAGCACCGGCGGCTTGGGCATGTCGCGGGCGGTCTCCACTGCCGAGACGATCACGGCAACGGCGCCGTCACACGGTACGTCGCAGTCATAGAGCCCGAACGGCGTGGTGATCGGCCGCGCCGACAGATAGTCGTCCATGGTCATCGGGTCGCGGTAGATGGCGGTCGGATTCAATGCCGCGTTGGCGCGCTGATTGAGCGCGATCCAGCCCAGGGTCTCGCGGGTGGTGCCGTAGCGGGCAAAGTGGCGTTGGGCATTGAGGGCCAACGTGTGTGCCGCCGAGGTGGCACCGAACGGCATCTGCCAGCTGGTGGTGCGCAGACCGCCGGGGGGAGCCATCTTGCCCTGCTTGAGCAGCTCCTGGAACGTCGACTCCCACAGGGTGCGGAAGCACAGCACGTGCCGGGCCATCCCCGTTGCGACGGCCATCATGGCGGCGATCACCGACCCGCCCGGGCCGAAGGTGTCCATGCCGCCGTTGATCCACGTCGGCCGCAACCCCAGTGCGCCTTCCAGAGCGGTCACGCCGCCCTCGCCCATTCCGGCGATGTCGAGGCCCGGGTAGGTGGACAGGCCATCGATATCGGAGAAGGTCAGACCCGCGTCGGCGACGGCGGCCTCGCAGGCCTCGATGGTCAGCGCCAGCGGGTTCGCCATCAGCCGCCGTCCGAGCCGCGATGCGCCGATACCCGTGATCGCGGAACGCTCCTCGAACTTGGTGGTCGTCAGCGGCGGCCGGACGTGTTTGGCGAAGTCCTGCGGGGGGATCTCGTCGACCGGAGTCTCGGCGATCTGCTTGGGGGTGACCGGGCGGAACAGCGGAAGGTAGACGTCGTCGTTCTGTTCGAAGACGACCTCGACCAGCTGGCCCAGCTCCAGGTCCTCAGGCTCGGCGTCGATGATGTTGGTGGTCAGTCGGACCCGCGGATCCTCCTGAATCGCCACCTGAGCCACCACGTAGGGCGCCGGCAGTCCCGGAATGCTGAACCGCTGATTGACCGTAAATGCCGACAGCACCGCCAGACCACTGACCGGCCGGGCCTTCAGGTCGTGGCTGCCGCAATACCGGCACACCGGTTGTGGCGGATGGATCAGGGACGTACAGCCCTGGCACTCCTGGATACGCAGCGTGCCGTCGGCGCCGGCGGTCCAGAAGAACTCGTTCTCACCTGTGATCTGGGGCAGGGGAGCGCGGCTCACTGGGCGAAGCCCCAGCGGGCCTCGAATAGCGGGGTCTCGTCGGCCGTCGCTGCCGCCGGGTCCGGCCGGGTCTCGCCATCGAATTCGTTGTCGCTGATCTCGATGATCGCGTGCACCGGGCAGTCGAACAACGCTCGCAAGACGTCATCGCGGTCGGCCTCGGCGACGGTGCCGTCACCGACCAGGGACGCATACCCCCAGTCGTCGAGCGAGAAGTGATTCGGCGCGTGCTTGGCGCAGGCTCCGAAGCCGTCGCAGATCGTCCGGTCCAGCCGGATTCGCATGTTCGGACTCATGGCTGTGTCACCGCCTCCACTTCGTAGGGACGCTGGGCGCTGAAGGCGGCTGACCCGCAGGGATCGCAGGCACCGGCCAGATGCGCTTCGACGGCCTCTGGGAAATGCTTGAGCAGGCTGCCCGCCACATTGGCCGCCCCGTCCAGGGTGGCGCAGGCACCCCGGCCGCGAAGCACGACCGACCACCGCTGCAGCCGGGCGACATCCTCGGCGGTCGCAGCACCGTCGCGCAGCGCGCCGGCGGCTGCGGCCATCGCCGCGGTGCCGTTGAAGCACGACCCGCACTGCCCGGCGTTCTCGCGGTCGAAGTAGGCCAGCACCGAGGCGGCCACCGCCACCGGGCAGTCATCGGTCAAGATCGCGACCGCGCCGCATCCCAGGCCGCAGCCCAGCTGGCGGAACGTCTCGTGGTCAAGGGTGGTGCCGAGTACGTCGCGGTTCAGCAGTCCCGCGAAGTAGCCGCCCATCAACGCCCCCTGCACCGAGTCCGGTGAAACACCGTGGAGCGTCAGCAGATCCGCGAACGGCATGCCGTGCGGCACTTCGTAAAGCGCAGGTGGTCGGCCCGCGCCGGTGACCGTCATCAGGAAGGTGCCCGGCGAGGCCGCCGTGCCCGCCGAGCGGAACGCGGCGGCGCCGTGCCGCTGGAGATACGGCAGGTTCGCCAGGGTTTCGACGTTGCTGACCAGGGTGGGATGACCGGAGACGCCGTGCTGGAAGGGTCGCGGTGGCTTGTCGGTCGGTTTGGCCGGGCCGCCGTTGACGGCCCGGACTGCCGCGGTCTCCTCACCCGCGACGTACCCGGGTGTCACGGTCACGATCGAAATATCCAGGCCGCCAAAGGTGTCGAAGCCGACCTCGTCAAGTCCGGCGTCAATGGAGCGCGCCGCCTCCGAATCGGACACGTAGACGTAGGCGCGCTGCGCGCCCACCATCCGCGCGGCGAGTCGCACGCCGTCGAGCACGAGATGCGGGCGATGGCGCAGTAGCCAGCGGTCCTTCACCGAAGCGGGCTCGCCTTCCTCGCCGTTGGCGAGCACCACAGTCTCGTGGCCGCGGGTGTGCGCGGCACGCACGGTGCGCAGTTTGACCGCGAGCGGGAATGCGGCGCCGCCGCGGCCCAGCACGCCGGCGGCTTCCACCTCGGCGAGCAGGGTTTCCACGTTCTCCAACAACTCGTACCCGCCGCTCGACAGGTAGGCACTGTGCGTTTCCACTGTCGCGGGCAGCCGCAACAACCGGGGTGTACAGCCGGGAGCGCTGGCGACGGTCAAGGCCGTGCCCGCCGGCGCGGTTGCATTCATCGGTCACCTCTTCTGATTCGGGCACTCGGCACTGGGTCGCTAGGCTGAGGCGTATGAGAACGGCTGTGGTGCGCGTCGATGTCGACCCGTCCGGCGCGCTGACGCCGGCGCAGCTCACCGACGGCGTTGCGGCGCTGCGCACCCTTGCCGGTCACGACGGCGTGACCGTGGTCGACAACAACCTGGCCTCGATGCCGCGCGGGCGCCGGGAAGCCGAACTGCTGATCAGCAACTCCGCGGCCGCCGAGCCGGAGGAACTCAGGCGCGTCGCGATCACCTTGTGCGCCAGAGCATTCGGAACTGACCCGGTGACCGGTGTGTTGACCTATGTCAGCCGGGGAACCGACGAGGACGCCCACGGGGTGCTCGCAGGATTCGGATTGCGCGGCGAGATCGACCGCACCGCGGGTGACGACGGTTACGACATCATTCACGTGTCCTTGCGCAAGGCCGATATGGCTCGCATCCCGGAGAGCAGGGTCCACACCGCCCTGGAGGCCTCGACCAACTGCGAGATCCACATCCACCTGATCTGAGCCCAACCGATCGCTCATCGGCCGAGGAAGTCCAGAATTGCCGGGGCTGCCTGCACCCAGGTGTCGAACATGTTGAATCGCTTGACCTTCCCCGACGCACGGTCCTCGCCGGCGCGCTCCCAGGCATCTTCCGGCCAGGGCGGGTCGATCAGCGTGGAACCCTTGATCAGGCAGTTGACCTCCAGCGACGTACGTTTGGGGTGGTCCCAGTCGTTCTCGCCGCCGCGGATGATGAGGGTGGGAACCTTGATGTCACCGAAGAACTCGTCGTCGACGCCGGGAATCGCCTGTCCGGGCTTGGGGACGAACGCGTTGAGCCAGCGCAGCATGACCCGGAGGAACTCATCGGGGTCCATAGCCAGAATCCGGTCTTTGTTGGCCGGGTTCTCGGCGATGCGTTCTTTCCATTCATCCACGTGTAGAAGGCCTTTGATGCCCAGGCCGCGAACCGCCAGGATGCTCGGCACCAGATAGTACGAGCCCAGCACGAAGCTGCCGTAGACACCGCCCACGATGTTCCAGGCCACCAGCTTGGTGACGATCTCGGGGTAGAGAATTGTCGTGAGAATCGAGTCGCGGGCGCCGCCGGAGCCGCCGGCGATCACGCACGGACCGATGCCCAGCCCGGTGATCAACGCGTGCAACGTCGCGGCACGCATGTGGGATTCGCTCTGTCCGTAGAACTGAAGGTCGGACTTTCCGCAGTTGGGCCGGTCCCAGAGCAGGACCCGGTAACCGCCCTTGACCAACTCCTCGGCCAGCGGACGCAACCCTTCGATGTCCTTGCTGTATCGGCCGCCCGGCGTAAGGGCGATGAAATCGCCCTTGTCGCCCAGGATTTCGTAGACGACGTTACCGCCGTTGATCTCCAGCACCTGCTCGCCGTCGCGCAGCTGCGGACCCGCGGTCACCGGTGTGCTCATGCCATCACGAGAACGTCGTCGCCCACCACGCGGACCGGGTAGGTGCGGATGCTCCATTCCGGCTTGACCGCGGTGGTGCCGGTCGCCAGCTCGAAGCCCCACTGGTGCCAGGGGCAGTAGATGAATTCCATGTCACGGACCATCACCGCGTCACCGGGGACGCTTTCGTCGACGATGTTGCGTCCACGGGGGCGTCCCGAACACAGTGGTCCACCCTCGTGCGGACAGTAGTTCGCGATGGCGTAGAACGTGCCGTTGACGTTGTACACACCAACGCCGTGCCGACCGATCGGCACCAATTTGTGTGTGCCCGGAGGGATCTCGTCGACCGTGGCGACTACATGCTCTCGGCCCTGCGCCAGGCGGGGCTGCTTCTCGATATTGGTCATCTGTTCAGAAAACCCGCGTCTGGCCTTCGATGGCCGGAACGGTGTCGGGCAGCTTGTACGTTTCGATCCCGTTGCGGAACATGACCGCTTCCCGGGCGTGTTCGGGTAAGTGTTTGACCAGCCAGCGTGGGTCGTCGAAGGTCCAGTGCGGGTAGTCGGAGGAGAACAGCAGGATCTTTTCGCATTCCATCCACTCGAAGGCCCGCAGGAGTTCGGTCTTGTCCTCGGGGTAGTCCAGTGGCTGGGTGGTGAATTTGATGTGGTCCTTGACGTACTCGGACGGTTTGCGCTTGATGTCCATCCAGGGCTTACGTGCCTCGTAGATGGCGTCCATCCGCCACATCAGCGGCAGGATCCAGTTGAAGGCGTGCTCGACGAACACGATGCGCAGGGTGGGGTAGCGGTCGAACACCCCGTCGAAGACCAGGCTCATCACCTGGTTGATCGCGGTTAGCGAGTAGCTGACCATGAAGTCGTGGTTGTAGCTGGGCAAGCCGACCGGTGGCATCGGGAGCGTTTCGTACACGCCGCGGCCCAGATGACAGCTCACCGTGATGTCGTTCTTGGTGGCGGCCTGCCAGATCGGGTCGTACTTGGGATCACCCCACGACGGCCGAGGCTCGGCGTGGATGAGGACCTGAGCCATATAGGGATGGCCGGCCCACTTCTCGATCTCGTCGGCCGCGCCTTGCGGTTCCTCGATCGCCACGCAGATCGAACCCCGCCAACGTTCGTGCCAGTTGTTCTTGCTGTCCAGCCAGTGCTCGGCCTGCCAGCTGTTGAGTGCATAGGAAAGGGCTGCCGTTGCTTCCGGGAGCCGGCAGGCGCCATGTGTCGGCTCCAGCACCGCGATGTCGGCACCCGCCTCCATAATGGCCTGCCGGAACGCCATGTCGGGGTCGCTGCAAGCGAATTCGCCGTCCGGGGGGAAGGTGTCGACGCGCATCGCGTAGGCGTGCGCGTAGTCGGGCGCGTCATAGTAGATCAGCTCGCCGACCCGGTGGTTCATGAAGTACTTGCTCCGCAGCGGCTCGGGGATGTACTGCTGGAGCACGCCGCGGCGCGGAACCGGGTGGACGTCGGAGTCGACGCAGCGGATGGCCTTGCGCTCGGCGGGTGCGACTCGATCCTGGATGTGTGTCAGGGTCATCGGGGTCTCCTTAGCTCACGTCTACTGTGCGGTCACGCCGGCCGGAATGTCTATGCCATAGAGCTGCGCAGCATTGCGCCAGCACACCTTCTCGCGCTGCTCGGCCGTCCACGCGGCGGGGAGCTCGCGGACGTCGCCGCAGTGCCAGTGCGGGTAGCTCGAACCGAACATCAGCATGTCGTCCTTGCCGGTGAAGGACAGCCATTCGTCGGCGAACGCAGCATCTCCGGGGCCGTCGAGGCTGTTGTGGATGAAGTAGACGTGGCCGGGCAGATAGTCGCTGGGCATCTTCGGCGCCCACGGGGTCTGCTCGAGGTGCGGCCTGCCAAAGCAATCCATTCGCCAGATGAACGGTGTCACGAAGTCGCCGCCGCCGTCGGCCCACACGAACTTCAGGTCGGGCCACCGCTCGAATACACCCTCGGCGATCATGTTGAGCAGGTGGTACACGTAGTTGAGCGACATGAAGCCCAGGTACTGCTCGAACGTGCGGGGGTGCCCATTGGGCGTCGGCGGGTTCGCGATGCCCTCGCCTACCTCGATATGTGTGGTCACCGGCAGTCCGGCGGCCACCGCGGCCTCCCATAGCTCCCAGAACTGCGGCTTGCCGTAGAGCTCGCGGGACTGTAGCGGGATGCCGATCTGCACCACCCGTGGGTGGTCTTTGTACTTGTCGATCTCGCGTAGCGCGCCGGCGATGTCGTCGGGGTTGATCCGGATGGTGCCACGGAATCGCTCGCCGAATTCGGGATGCTCCAGCCAGCGCGAGACCATCATTTCGTTGTGGGCGGCCGCGATGGCGGTACCCAGGTGGCGGTCGGGCATGACGCCTCGGGTCATCGGGTGCAAGACGGCGACATCGACGCCGCGATCGGTGAACAGCTGCTGAGCGACGAACGCCGGGTCGGATCCCGGGTACTGCCGGTCCGGCCCGCGGGTTCCTTCGAGGTACTCGCCACCGGGGGCGCCGTACCAGTCCATCTCGTAGTCGGGGAATCCGCGACTCGTGAACGGTTCCCGCATCACGCCGCGCAACTCAGGGGTCGACCCGAAGAAGATGTGCACGCTCGCGTCGATCACGGGCGTCGTTGTCCCATCGCGGTGCTCTATCACCAAACCCACCTTCCGGTGATCTATCCCAGTGTAAATGCGAGTTCTTCATCGGCAAGAATACTGTTCTCGCGATTGAGAGTAGAACCTCATTACCACTCTGCCTCAACCGACCGTAGGCAGCAAGCAAATCAGCCGGTAGAGTGCGATACCGTCTAGGGAGAACCGGTGACGCACGAATGGAGAATTCGATTTCCATTCACATCGGTCCCATCCGGGCAGGAGACAGCGGGTGCTATTGGAATTCGATGCTGATCAGCGGTTGTGGCAGGACACCGTGCGCGACGCGGTGGCCAAGCAGTGCCCGGCCTCGCTGATCCGCGGGATCGCCGAGGACGGGGTCGACCCGACCCCCTTGTGGGAGTCCTACATCGACGCGGGGTGGACCGAACTCGCCGATCCGGAGAACGCGGTCGAACTCGCGATCGTGCTCGAGGAGTTCGGCCGGGTCACCGACCCGACGCCGTTCCTGGCCACCCTGACGCAATACGCGCCGCTGGCCGGTGATCGCTACGACCCACAGCAGGCGGGCACTGCGGTGTTCGACGGTGTCACCGCTCATCGGGATGCCGACGGGTGGGTGCTGTCCGGAACCGCCCGCTACGTGCTCGATGCCGATCGGGCGCAGAAACTGGCCGTGGTGACCGACGGCGGAGTGTTCCTCGTCGAGGCCGCCGCCGCCGCCGTCACCCGCATCCCGGCTTTCGACCCGGTATTGCACATCGCCGACGTGACCCTTCCCGGCGTGCACGTCTCCGATGACGATCGGGTGCACACCGATCCCGAACGCGCCCGCCATATCGCGTTGACCGGCATGGCGGTCACCACGGTCGGCGCCTGTCAGCGCATTCTCGACCTGGCCCTGCAGCACGTGCGGGACCGTCACCAGTTCGGGGTCCCGATCGGCTCCTTCCAGGCCGTGCAGCACAAGGCGGTCGATATGCACGTCGCGATCGAACGGGCTCGTGCCCTGTCGTACTTTGCGGCGCTCACGATCAGCGCCGACGACCCGCGCCGGCGGCTGGCCGCCGCGATGGCGAAGGCCGCGGCGGGCGACTGTCAATCGGTGGTGTTTCGCCATGGCCTGCAACTCTTCGGGGCGATGGGCTTCACCTGGGAAAACGACGTCCAGTTCGCGCTCAAGCGCGCCAAGGCAGGCGAACTCATGCTGGGCGGTGCCGCCGACCACCGCGCCATCATCGCCGAGGAGTACAGGGAACTGTAGATGCAGCTTTCATTCGATCCCGACGTCGAGTCGTTCCGCGACGAGTTCAGTGCGTTCCTCGACGCCAATCTGCCCACCGAGGCCGAGACTCTGGAGCGGCCGAGGTCGGTCTCACACATGCCGGACTGGGCGCGGCGTTGGCAACGTCTGTTGTTCGACAACGGCTGGTTGCTGCCGGCCCAGCCGCCCGAGTTCGGTGGCCGCAACGCGACGATCCTGCAGCAGTTCGTCCATCTCGAGGAACTCTGCCGGCGCCGGATCTATCACAGCTTCAACCCGCAGGGCGTCAATATCGTTGCGGCCTCACTGATCTCGTTCGGATCCGATGAACAGAAGCACCGCTGGGCGGTGCCGGTGCTCAAGGGTGAAAAAACCGCGTCGCTGGGCATGAGCGAGCCGAGCGCAGGATCGGATCTGGCCTCGCTGCGGACCCGCGCAGTCCGCGACGGCGACCATTTCGTGGTCAACGGCCAGAAGGTGTGGACCTCCGGTGCGCACGATGCCGACTTCCTGTTGACCTTCGTCCGCACCGACCCGGACGCGCCGAAGCACAAGGGCATCAGCGTGCTGATCATCCCGACCGATCTGCCCGGAGTGGTGTGCCGGCCGTTCGCCTCAATCTGCGGGGTGGACGACAAGGATTTCAACGAGGTGTTCTTCACCGATGTGCGGGTTCCCGCCGAGAACCTCGTCGGACCGCTCAACGGCGGCTGGGGAGTGGCCAACGGGTCACTCGGCCACGAACGGACGATGATGTGGCTGGGGTTCGCCGATCGGATCGCCAACATGATCGGTGACTTCGAGCCGCGGACACCGCTGGAGAAAGATCAGTACGCCTCGATGATCATGGATTACCAGGCGCTGCGTCTGATGGGTTCCTCCGGGCTGGCCAAGGCGGCGCGTGGCGAATCCGATATGGCGTCGGTGTCGGTGGTCAAGCTGTTCGGGTCCGAGGCAGAACTGCGCGCTTCCGAGTACGCGCTCGCGGCAGCGGGTTCCGACGGTCTGGTCCACCCGTCGAGCACCGGGCCGTATGCGCACATGAATCTCGATCACTATTTCGCCAGCTGGTTCGAGCGGCATGCCCGGAGCTTCTCGGGAACGATCGCCGGGGGTACGTCGGAGATTCAGCGCAACATCATCGCCCAGCAGGTTCTGGGTCTGCCGCGCGGGAAGTAGAGAGCATCCGCGTCAGCTCGGTCAATTGCCGTTCCGCGTCTTGGCCGCTGTCGCGAGACATGGGGATGCACGCCTGTTAGTGGCTTTTCTGCCTAGCCGTCGATTGCGCTCCGCGGTGGGTACACGAGGTACCTTCCGCGGGAGCGAGACGGTGAAAGGCTGTCGGCGTGGCGTTCACTGGTGTTTGCTGACTGGAATTTGGCGCCGGCAGTCGACTCTCATGATTTTCTATGGTAAAGCACAGGCAGGTGTGCACGCGAATCGCTGCAGCTAATTATATCTGCAAGGTGGATACTGCAGGATTAACTCGCACAGCGAATATACATCTGCCCGCTAGCAGGGAAAAGCGACTTGGGTATCGGGTCCTGGCGACGCTATGCGCGCGCCCTCTTCGTGATGACGTCGAAAAACGCGCCGGTCGCAATATTCCCATCCGCCGCGTGGTTCAAACCACGCCCTGCAAACGTGTCGAAAGCCGGGTGCACGGGGCCTCTCGAGGCTCCGCGACCGGATGGCGCGGCCGGTCGATCCGGCGTGTCGTGCCCGCGAATCACCATCATTTTGTTCCGAACCCGGGCGTGCAGTGCGGCTGCGATGGCGAACACAACTGCGGAGCGCCAACGTTTTCGGATTGCTTGCTATCCCAGTCTCGAGCGCATGGCGTGCGCCCGACGGCTCCCTTCCCTCGACGATCGGCGGCGGGCTCGGCCGGCCGCTCTGGCCGACGCGCTTGACCATGCCGATTGGCGGCGAAGGCCGCTACGCGTGCAGCCCGGCCGTCACCCCAGCGTGCGGAGTGAACAGCAGACGCGTGATTCTTTGCTGCTTATTTGTATGCGCGGACGTCAAATAATTGTGGTTAATCCCTAATCGGCAAATGGCAAGACTCCGTGCAGAGAATTGACGCAGTTAGCTAAAAAAGCTGAGAGCAGTTCGCTTGGCTACTTAGGTTCTTCTCAGGTAAGTTCGCGCCTATCGGGGATCAGCCATTTGAAGGGATAGTCATGGACGTTGCTGTTCGGTCATATCTGACCGCCGGGGTGGCAGTCTTCGGTGCGAGCGCTATTGCGCTGGCGCCTGTTCAGGTGACACCGCCAAACCTGCACCTGGCACAAGATCGGGCGCTATCGGCTCTGGCCGACGTGTCCCTGTCCTCGCTCACCGACGTCATCCAGGCGATCAACGACGGCTGGAACGGACTGCGCGGCGGGCTCAATGCGCTCAACGGTGCGGCCGACACCGCGATCACTCAACTGGGTGACGCGCTTCAAGCCGCTCTGATCTCCGGCATCGGTTCGGGCAACACCGCGTTGCAGTCCGTCGTCGACGGTCTACTCAACGGCGGCAGCACGCTCGCCCAGGCGGTCGACAACGCTCTGGCCGAGTTCCCCAACCCGCAAGCGTTCATCAGCGCGCTGGTTGCGGCATTCGGCACCATCGATGTCAACCTCGGGCTGGCCATCCAGGCCGCGCTCAACGTGAGCATCCAGGGTGCAGCGGATCTGGCCAACGCGCTGATCGCAGGCGGGGCAGCACTGGCCGCGGCGTTCAACGCCGCGGTCGCCGCGTTCCCGTCGCCGGCGGCTTTCGTGGCGGCGCTCACCGATGCGCTTGCGGCGATCAACCCGACCCTGGGCATCCTGAGCAGTGCGCTGACGACCTTCACCGGCCAGCTGGCTGACACCATCCAGGCCGGAATTGCGGCCGGGCTCACCGGTTTCCAGGCGCTGCTCAATGCGCTCGGTAATCCCGCAAGTGCTCTGGCCGCGGCGTTCCAGGCAGTTCTGGAGGCGTTCCCGAACCCGGCGGCGTTCTTCAACGCGCTGGTCGCGGCCTTCAGCAATATCGATGTCAATCTCGGGCTTGCCCTGCAGGCGGCGCTGGATCTGAGTGTCACCGGGTTGCAGGGTTTCGTCGACGCGCTGGTCTCCGGCGGGGCGACGTTGGCTGCGGCGTTCAACGCCGCATTGGCGGCCTTCCCGTCACCGGCCGCGTTCGTCGCAGCACTCAATGGTGCGCTCGCGGCGATCAACCCGGCTCTGGGCGCTTTGGCCACGGCCTTCACCACCTTCACCGGACAGTTGGCCGACACCATCCGGGCCGGAATTGCGGCCGGGCTCACCGGTTTCCAGGCGTTGCTTAATGCGCTCGGTAATCCCGCGAGTGCTCTGGCCGCAGCGTTCCAGGCAGTTCTGGAGGCGTTCCCGAACCCGGCGGCGTTCTTCAACGCCCTGGTTGCGGCGTTCACCAATATCGACGTCAACCTGGGTCTGGCGCTGCAGGCCGCGCTCAATGTCGGCGTCCAGGGGCTGCAGGGCTTCGTCGACGCGCTGGTCTCGGGCGGGGCGACTCTGGCCGCGGCGTTCAACGCCGCGCTCGCCAACTTCCCCAGCCCGCAGGCATTCGTCGATGCACTTGTCGGGGCATTCGCGGCGATCAATCCGACGCTGGGCATCCTCGCCGACGCCTTCACGACCTTCACCGGTCAGCTCAACGAGACGATCCAGGCGGGAATTGCGGCCGGGCTCACCGGTTTCCAGGCGTTGCTTGATGCGCTCGGTAATCCCGCGAGTGCTCTGGCCGCGGCGTTCCAGGCAGTTCTGGAGGCGTTCCCGAACCCGGCGGCGTTCTTCAATGCCCTGGTTGCGGCGTTCGGCAATATCGACGTCAACCTGGGTCTGGCGCTGCAGGCCGCGCTCAGCCTCGGCGTTGATGGCCTGCAGGGCTTCGTCGATGCGCTGGTCTCCGGTGGGGCGACTCTGGCCGCGGCGTTCAATGCCGCGCTGGCCAACTTCCCGTCCCCGCAGGCCTTCGTCGACGCACTCACCGGCGCACTGGCCGCGATCAACCCGACCCTGGGCATCCTGGCGAATGCGGTCACGAATCTGACCGGCGAGCTGGGTGCCACGATCCGAGCGGGAATCGCCGCCGGGCTGACCGGGTTCCAGGCCATGCTCAATGCGCTCAGTGATGGGGGTAGTGCGTTGGCGGCAGCGTTCCAGGCGGCGCTGGCGGCGTTCCCGAATCCGCAGGCGTTCTTCAGCGCGTTGGTGCAGGCGTTTTCGAGTATCGACGTCAATCTCGGGCTGGCTCTTCAGGCGGCGCTGGATCTGAGTGTCAATGGCCTGCAGGGCTTCGTCGATGCGCTGGTCTCCGGTGGGGCGACGTTGGCGGCGGCGTTCAATGCCGCGCTGGCCAACTTCCCGTCCCCGCAGGCCTTCGTCGACGCATTCACCGGCGCACTGGCCGCGATCAACCCGACCCTCGGCGTGCTCGCGAATGCGTTCACCACGTTCACCGGTCAGCTCAACGAGACGATCCAGGCGGGAATTGCGGCCGGGCTCACCGGTTTCCAGGCGTTGCTTGATGCGCTCGGTAATCCCGCGAGTGCTCTGGCCGCGGCGTTCCAGGCAGTTCTGGAGGCGTTCCCGAACCCGGCGGCGTTCTTCAATGCCCTGGTTGCGGCGTTCGGCAATATCGACGTCAACCTGGGTCTGGCGCTGCAGGCCGCGCTCAGCCTCGGCGTTGATGGCCTGCAGGGCTTCGTCGACGCGCTGGTCTCGGGCGGGGCGACTCTGGCTGCGGCATTCAACGCCGCGCTGGCCAACTTCCCCAGCCCGCAGGCATTCGTCGAGGCCTTCGCCAATGCGTTGGCGGCGATCAACCCGACCCTGGGCATCCTGACCAACACGCTGACGACGTTGACGGGTCAGCTGGGGGAGACGATCCGGGCCGGAATCGCAGCCGGATCGACCGCCTTCCAGTCAGTCATCGCTGCGCTCGGCGACGGCGGAAGCGCACTGTTCGCGGCGTTCCAGGCAGCTCTGGAGAGCTTCCCGAATCCGCAAGCCTTCATCAACGCGCTGGTCGATGCCATCGGTAACATCAACGTCAACCTCGCGTTGGCACTGCAGGCCGCGCTGAACG
Source organism: Mycobacterium pinniadriaticum (assembly GCF_026242045.1). GTDB lineage: Bacteria > Actinomycetota > Actinomycetes > Mycobacteriales > Mycobacteriaceae > Mycobacterium > Mycobacterium pinniadriaticum. The sequence continues at coordinate 89,754 of NZ_JAPJDO010000011.1, read as the reverse complement.
TGAATCTCGATGGGGCACAGGCGATCATCGATGCGCTGGCCAACGGTGGTGTCGAACTGGCCGCAGCGTTCAACGCGGCAGTGGCGAACTTCCCGAGCCCGGAAGTATTCGTTGACGCGCTCACCGGCGCGCTCGGTGGCGGCTTGGAGGTTGCACAGGACGTGTTCAACAACGGCGCGGCGCTGTTGACGGCCGGACTGAATGCCGGTGTGGCAGCGGGCAATGCCCTCATCGGTGCCCTCAACAACGGGCTGATTGTGGGCGGCGCTGCCCTGGACACCGCGATTCGCACCGCGCTGTCGACACTGCCGTCGCCGGAGGCTGTCGTGAACGCGTTGGCGACAGCGGGTGCACACATCAGTGCGCAGTTGACTGCTCTGGCGAAGTCGATCAACGCCGGTCTGTCGGCGGCGATCAACATCAACATCGGTGGCATTCACATCGGTGGCGGCATCGACGTGGGCGGCAGTACCGGCGCGGCGACCCTCGCGGCAGCCAGTGCTGCGGCAGGATCCGCCGTGACGAGTGTGAACGACACGGCGACGAGTATTGCCGGCAACGCGCCGACAGTGTCGTTGAAGGTCAAGGACGCTCCCGCCGCGACCACCCCGACGAAGGCCGCCGAGAGTTCGCCATCGTCGGCCGACGCTCCGGCGGCGTCGTTGCCTGCCCCGCCGAAGGTGTCGCTGCCCAAGGTGTCGTTGCCTGCGCCGCCGAAGGTGTCGCTGCCGAAGGTGTCGGCAAAGGGATCCTCGGATGCCTCGGCTTCGGCCTCGGCGGGCGCTTCGGCCAAGAGCGGTACCTCGGCCAAGAGTGGCAGCTCCACCAAGGGATCCACGTCGTCGAAGAAGTCGTCCGGCCGGTCCGGTCACGGCGCGAAGAAGAGCGGCAAGGCCGCCTAGGCAAAACGCACCGTAGCCCCTTCCTTGCGGAAGGGGCTACGGTCGTTTGTCGGGCGGGACGGTATCAGTCGATGACGGCTGCCTCTTTGCGCTCGGTGATGGGGCGCGCGAGTTCCTGCTCGTCGCAGATCCGCTGCAGCTTGTCCAGTGTCTCGTCGAGGCCAGGCCCGAGACGCTTGCCGGGGGTGAACGTGGCGGGCAGGTGCCGCATGCCCTGGATCACGCCGATCGTGTCGTAGTGCACGGTGCCCTCGGGATCGCATTGGTAATCCGGCATCCGGTCGAGCACCGTCGTCAGCATGTCCTTGAACACGGTCCGGGCCACGTTCGATCCGATGCAGCGGTGCACGCCGATGCCGAAGCTGAAGTGACGGTTGCCTTTTCGGTCCAGAATGACGTCATTGGGATCGTGGAAGACGGACGGGTCCCGGTTGGCCATCGCCCACGAGATCCACACCCGCTCGCCTTCTTTGAACTGATGGCCCTCGAGGTCGACATCGTCGGAGAAGGTACGGCCGTCGCCGGGCGCAGGCGTGTAGTACCGCAGGAACTCCTCGGTGGCGGGGTCCAGCAACGTCTCGCGCTCAGCGCTGAGTCGCGCCCGCTCGTCGGGGTGCTCGGAAAGCCATTCCAGCGCATGCGCGGTGAGGGCGGTGGTGGTGTCGAAGCCGCCGCCGATCACCAGGCCGAGCATGCCCAGGACCTCAAGGTCCGGCGCCGGCTCACCGTCGACGGTCAGATTGAGCAACGCGTTGACCAGACCCGGCCGAGGGTTCTCGCGGATCTCGTTCATCCGCGTGACGAGGTCGATCCCCATCTCGCGGTGCTGTGCGGCCACCCGTTCGGCATCGGGGGAGTGCTCGGGGGTGTAGATCGCCGCATGTGTCGGCTCGCTGTATATTGACCAGTTCTTCAGCGGGATGCCCAGCAACGCCATCGTCAGAACCGCGGGCACCACGTTGGCCAGGTCGTCAACGAAGTCGATGCGACCGGATTCGATCTTCTCGTCGATGCTGGCGCGAGTGATCTCGTGGATGAATGGTTCCCAACGCGCGATGGCTGCCGGTGACAGGTACGGATTGAGCGCGTTGCGATAAACGCGGTGCTCGGGATCGTCCATTTCCAGCATGCCGCCACGGACCACGGTCGCCCGGCGCGCGGTCGGGATCGAAATCCCTTTGTATCCACGTCGTTCGCCGTGGATATCGTGGTCATTGGAGATGTGCGGGCAGCGTGCCAGTTCGAAAACCGCTTGGCTGCCTGCGGCCACCCAGTGGCCGCCGTAGGTGTCCGACCAGGCGACCGGGCACTTGCTTTGCATCTCCTCGGTGATCTTGGCGAACTGCACACGGTAATCCGAGGTGTGCCGATCGAAGTGGTAGCGAGGCTGCTTCCGCTCGTCGTCAGCGGTCATGTCGTCGACGCTCAAGACGCTGTCTCCCTTGACTATTCGTGGGTTTGTCAGTTCTGAAGGAGCTAGGTGTCAATCCTCTTCGATGAGGATCGCCTGCTCAGGACAGGAATGCGCGGCTTCGCGAACGAGTTCTATCTGGTCGGGTGGGACCACTTCGGTGACAGCCGACGAGCTGCCGTCGATATCGCTGAGCTGGAACATATCTGGAGCGATCATGGCGCACAGTGTGTGCCCCTGGCAGCGCTCCTGGTCAACCCGGACCTTCACAGTTTCCCTTTCGTGTACGGATTACTCGTCCGACCTCAGATGTGGTAGTCGTACCACTTGAGGTAGCCGCCGGCATCGACGCGCAGCTGCATGCCGGTGACATAGCGGGCTTCGTCGGAGGCCAGCCACAATACCGCGTTGCTGATGTCAAGGGGCTCGACGAAATTGACCTTCATCGCCTGCTGAACCCCGAAGACGGGTTCGGCGTCCGCACGGGTCGGATTCTCCAGGTCCGGCCGGAAGGACCGATACATCGGCTCGCTCTGCAACATGTCGGTGTTGCAGTTGGTCGGGTGCACGACGTTGGCCCGGATGCCCCGCACCGCGAGCTCGGTTGCCAGGTCGTGGACGTAGTTGGACAGCAGGCGTTTGGCGACCATGTAGGACATGCCGCCGGGATCGGCGCCCGGATTGGCCTTCTGATGGGCATCCATCAGCGCGGCGGTCGACCCGGTCGCGATGATCGAGGCGCCCTCCTCCAGGTGCGGCAGCGCAACCTGAATCGCGTTGATGGTGCCGATGAGGTTGGTGTTGATCACGTCGCACCAGGCCTGCAGCGGCGGCTGGCCCTTCATTCCGGCGATGCCGGCTTGTGCGACGACGATGTCGACCTTGCCGAACTCGGCGAGACCCTGCTCGAGAGCCTGCTTGAGCTCAGCCGCCTCGCGCACATCGGCCTGCGCGGTGACGATCCCGCGGCCGGTCTTCTTGACCAGCTCGGCGGTCTCTTCGAGATCTTCCGGGGTGGCCATGCGGTAGCCGATGGTTTCGATGTCCTTGCACAAGTCGACAGCGATGATGTCGGCGCCCTCTTCGGCCAGCCTCAGGGCATGGCTGCGGCCTTGCCCGCGTGCGGCGCCGGTAATGAAGGCAACTTTGCCTTGGACTCGTCCCACGGGTGTTCCTCTCTCTCACTGCCTAGTTGTCGGTTCAAGTATCGATATGTGATGAAAACTCTTGAGCTGATTCGTACTCAGGTGTTGCGGCCGCCGTTGACGCCGAGAATCTGGCCGGTGATGTAGCCGGCTTCCTCGGAGATGAAGAAGGAGCAGGCCGCGGCGATGTCCTCGGGCCTTCCGATTCTGCCGACCGGGGTCGCCTTGATGGCATCCTCGACCGAACCGAGGTTTCCGCGGGCTTCGGCCTTGCGCAGCATCGGGGTATCGACGAAGCCGGGCGGGACGGCGTTGACGGTGATGCCGGCCGGGCCGTACTCCAGGGCAAGGCTTTTCGTCAGGCCGTTGACCCCGCTCTTGGCGGCGACGTAGGCCGACATGTACGGCGCCCCGGAATGGGTGCTCGAGGAGGAGATGTTGACGATGCGGCCCCAGCCGGCCTCGATCATGTCGGGCAGGACGGCCTGGATGGTGTGGAAGACGCCGTGCAGGTTGATGTCGACGATCTTCTTCCACTCCTCGAACGACAGGTCGGTGAACCGGCGAAACGAGTCGCGGCCGGCGGCGTTGACCAGGATGGTGACCGGACCCAGCGCGGCGTGGATCTCGGCGAGCGCGGCGTCGATCTGGGCGCGGTCGGTGACGTCGGCGAGGTAGGAGAAATCCGTCAGGCTCGGGTCTTGGCTGGGATTCAGGTCGATCGTGGCCACGTGGTAGCCGTCGGCGCGCAGCCGATTGGCCACCGCCGCACCGATACCCGAACCGCCACCGGTCACCAACGCCGTCTTCACAGACGGTCTCCTTTGCCACCGCAGAAGGAGAAAGAGAAGGGTCGGCACCGTTTACCACGGCGTCCGTACCGCGTAGCGTTACCGGTCCAGCGAATCTCGAATGTCAAGAATCTCCCTTTCTGATATGAGAACGCTACTCTCGGTGTGATCCATTTCGCAAGACACTTCGGCGCAATCTGTCTAACTGCGGAGATGCGATAACAAGTCGCGTCTATCGGACGCGTGTCCGATGCCGTGAGCTTCATCCAACGCGGCTTGAGTTCTCATGGCCCGAATGTATGATTCGCCGGAGATGAGAACCAAGTTATCCACCGACTGGAGGAGTTGCTGATGCCGGCCCAGGACGCGACGGCAACCATCGCGAGCGGCGAGCAGGCGGCCGAGGGTCAGGTATCGGAGCGGCACATGCTGATCGACGGCCAGCTGGTCGGGGCTGCGCAGACGTATCCGTCGATCAATCCAGCCAACGGGGACGTGGTCGGTTATGCCCCTGATGCGGATGTCGCCGACGCCGAGCGCGCGATTGCCGCGGCCCGCAATGCCTTCGACAACACCGACTGGTCCACCAACGTCGAGCTGCGGATCCGCTGCATGGAGCAGCTGCATGCAGCACTCGTGGAACACAGCGACGAACTGCGGGCACTGACGATCGCCGAGGTGGGCGCAACCCGCGCGTTGACCGAGAGCGCCCAGCTCGACGACCCCATCAGGATCGTCGGCTACTACGCGAATCTGCTGAAGACCTATTCGATGACCGAGGATCTCGGCGAAATCGAGAGCCGCGGGCAGCGCCACCATCGCTGGGTGGAGAAGGAAGCCGCCGGTGTGGTGGCCGCGATCATCGCCTACAACTATCCCAACCAGCTGGCACTGGCCAAGCTGGGTCCGTCGCTCGCGGCCGGCTGCACCGTCGTCCTCAAGGCCGCGCCCGACACCCCGCTGACCACACTCGCGCTCGGCGAGGTGATCGCGAAGTACACCGACATCCCCGCCGGTGTGATCAACGTGATCAGCTCTACCGATCCCGCTGTCGGCGCGGCGCTGACGACCAGCCCCGACGTGGATGTCGTGACGTTCACCGGATCGACGGCGACCGGACGCAAGATCATGGCGGCGGCCAGTGACACCATCAAGAAGGTCTTCCTTGAGCTCGGCGGCAAGTCGGCGATGGTCGTGCTCGACGACGCCGACTTCAACAACTGCGCCATGATGGCGGCGTTCATGATCTGCTCGCACGCCGGTCAGGGGTGCGCGATCACCACCCGGCTGTTGGTGCCGCGCAAGCATCACGACGAGATCGTCGAGCTGGTGAAGAACTTCATGGGCATGGTCCGCTATGGCGACCCGGCCGATCCGTCGACTTACATGGGACCGCTGATCAACGAGACCCAGCGCGACAAGGTCCACGGCATGGTCCAGCGCGCGGTGGCCGCCGGCGCAACCGTGGTCACCGGGGGGAAGAAGGTCGACGGGCCGGGTTTCTTCTACGAGCCGACGTTGGTCACCAACGTTGCCCCCGACAGCGAGCTTGCCCAGGAGGAGATCTTCGGACCGGTCCTGGCCGTCCTCGCCTACGACGACGATGACGACGCCGTCCGGATCGCCAACAACTCCATCTACGGCCTCTCCGGCGGCGTGTTCGGCGGCCACGACCGCGCGCTGGCGATCGCCCGCCGTATTCGTACCGGCACGATGGGGATCAACGGCGGCAACTACTTCGGGCCGGACAGCCCGTTCGGCGGATACAAGCAGTCCGGTGTCGGCCGTGAGATGGGCGTGGCCGGCCTGGAGGAATTCCTCGAGCGCAAGACACTCGCGGCGGTCGTGTCGTGAGGCCCCTGGACGGGGTTCGCGTCCTCGAGGTTGCGATGTACGGCTTCGTGCCGTCGTGCGGCGCGGTACTCGGCGAGTGGGGTGCGGAGGTCATCAAGGTCGAGCATGCCGTGACCGGTGACCCGCAGCGCGGCCTGCGGCAGACCGGTCCGCTGCGGGTCGAGGGCGACCCGAATCCCAATGTGGAGCACGCCAATCGGGGCAAGCGCAGCATCGGCCTGGACATGTCCGTGCCGGAAGGCAAAGAGGTGCTCTACGAGCTGGCCCGCCGATCCGACGTGTTCCTCACCAGCTTCCTCCCCGGGCATCGCAAGAAGTTCGGCATCGATGTCGACGACATCCGCGCGGTGAACCCGAAGATCGTTTACGCGCGCGGTAGCGCCTTCGGGCCGCGCGGGCAGGAGTCGGAAAAGGGCGGCTACGACATGACCGCCTTCTGGTGCCGGGCCGGCACCGCCGCCACCATCACCCCGCCCGGGATCGAGGGCATGATCGGCCCGCCCGGACCGGCCTATGGCGATACCATCTCCGGCACCAATCTGGCCGGCGGCATCGCGGCGGCGCTGTTCGCGCGGGAGCGCACCGGTGAACCCTCGGTCGTCGACGTGTCGCTGCTCGGCAGCGGCCTGTGGTCGATGGGCCACACCATCGCGTTGACCCAGCACCTGGGCGAGCGGATGGTGGCCCCGGTCCCCGGGGTGCATGGTTCACCGATCAACCCGCTGGTGGGGCTCTACGAGACAGCCGACGGCCGCTACATCTCGTTCGTGATGATGCAGCCCACCAAGTTCTGGGCGGATGTCTGCCGCCACATGGACATCGATGAGTACATCGATGACGCGCGGTTCTCCTCGGTGGAGCAGATCGCGGCCAACACCGCCGAGGCAGTGGAGATCCTGGGGAAGGCGATGGCCACCCGGACGCTGTCGGAGTGGTCGACGCGGTTCGCCACGCTGGCCGGACCGTGGGCGCCGGTGCAGGACACGTTGCAGGCGGCCGCCGATGCCCAGGTGCGGGCCAACGAATACCTGGTGCACGCGGGGGAGTTGGAGTTGGTGTCCAACCCCGTGCAGTTCGATGTCGCCGCACCGCAGACCGGCCCGGCACCGGGATTCGCCGAACAGACCGACGAGATCCTCGAAGAGCTCGGCCTGGACTGGGACCGCATCATCGAACTCAAGACCGCTGGCGCGGTCACCTAGGTCGCGCCGGAGAATTCATGCCACACATCATCGCCATTGGCACCTATCTACCCTCGTGGGGGTGTGATGCACATCGCATTGCCGGCGATGACGAGGATGCGATCACACTCGCTGTCGAAGCGGGCCGGGCGGCGCTGTCCGAAGGTGGCGCCGTCGAACGGGTCGTCCTGGTCAGTCGGGACCTACCGCTCCTGGAGAGCAGCAACGCGGCGGTCCTGCTGGCGGGCCTCGGGCTGGATCCCGAACTCGAGGTGGACGAGCGGCTCGGCGGTGCCCCGGCCACGCTGGACGCGGTCAGTTCGGCGCGGCCGCGCACACTGGTCATCGGCACGGATCTGGATCCGGCGGGGGCGGCGGCGATCCTGACCGCCGAGAGCGGGCTGGCTGTGCGCACCGCCGCGCGTGTGGCGCGGAGCCTTCCCGTCCGCACCCGCAGCGCCAACGGTGTGGTCCACGACTACGGCGACCCGCGCCTGCTGCACGAACGCGGCCTGGTCGCCTCGCTGGCGGCGGCATGGCTGGACACACCCGTCGCCGTGGCCGGCGTCGACCACGACCGCGTCGCCGAACTCTGCGGCGGCGATCCGCCGGCGCTGCCGACCTCTGGGGCCAGCGCCGGGCTGTTCGCGTTGGCGGCGCTCGCAGAGACACACACCAACGGCCCGTTGGTGGCCGTCGAGCAGGCCAGCCTGTCCGGTGTGACGGTGGTCGGCGGTGACGCTGCCGTGTACCGGCGCGAGCCGGCGCCGCGACCAAGACCCAACACCAGGGTCGTCGCCGGTGCGGACATCCCGATCTCGCTGGCGGCCTATGAGCGGGCTTTCGAAGCCAAGGTGCGGTGGGAGGCCGGCCGGCACAGCGGCGCCGACGAACTGGACTTTCCGCCCCGTTATCGTCTCGACGAAGACGGCCGGCTGACCAGCGACTACGAACTGGTACCGCTGCCGCGTGCCGGCACGGTCTACACCGAAGTCACGGTGCACATCCCCGTCCCGGGTCTGCGCACCCCCTACTCGCTGGTGATCGTCGAACTCGACGATGTGGGTGTTCGCGCACTTGTGAAAGTCACCGGTGTTGAGCCGGGCACGGTGCGGATCGGCGACCGTGGGCGGCTCACGCTGCGCCGCGTCGCGGTCAGGTCCGGCGTGCCCGACTACGGGTACGCGTTCGAGCCGTACCGCCCGGCGGCTCCCCGGGAGCCGTCCGTCCGGTCGTGGGGTGCGGCATGAGGCGCGTCGCGGTGGTGGGCGCCGGCATGACGGCATTCGGGGAGCATTTCGCGCTCGGTCTCAAGGACCTGCTTCCGATGGCGTTCGCCGAGTGCGCCGCCCGGGTTGACAAGGGCGTCAACAAGTCTGAGATCGACGCGGCATGGTTCGGTGCGATGGGCACCCCCGACGGATTCCCGGCCGGCATCCTGGCCGATTCGCTCGGTCTGCCCGATCTCCCGGTCACCCGAATCGAGAACTCGTGCGCCACCGGCAATGACGCGGTCCGCAACGCTCTCTACGGCATCGCGTCCGGGGCCGCCGATGTTGCGTTGGTGATGGGTGCGGACAAACTGCGCGAGACGGCGTCCAAGCAGTTGTTGTGGGAGTGGGAGGCGATGGCCCGCGACATGGCGTGGGACTATCCGCTGGGGCTGGTCGCGCCCGCGGCATTCGCTCTCCACGTTGCGCGTTATTTGCACGAAACCCCGGCTACCCGTGAGCACATGGCGATGGTCGCGGTGAAGAACCATCGACACGGCCTGTCCAATCCGAAGGCGCGACTCCGCTTCGAGGTGACCATCGACGAAGTGCTGGCGGCGCCGACGGTCGTCACGCCCTTCGGCGTGTATGACTGTGCACCCCAAAGTGATGGTGCCGCAGCACTTTTGCTGGCCGCCGAAGATGTGGTCGACCGCTATACCGACCGGCCGGTGTGGATCCGTGGGGTGGGCCTCGGTCTGGACTCGGTGATGCATCAGCACAAGTCGGACATGACAAGATTCCCGGCGACGATTCGCGCCGCGAAAAGAGCTTTCAGTATGGCAGGTTTGACGCCTGCCGATATCAATGTGGCTGAAGTTCACGATTTCTTCACCGGCATCGAGCTGATCAGCTATGAAGATCTCGGCTTCGCCGAACCCGCGGAGGCCTACAAGTTGATGGAGGCCGAGGTGACTTGTGTCGGTGGAGCACTGCCGGTGAATCCCAGCGGTGGTTTGAAGGCCAAGGGTCATCCGCCCGGCGCCACCGGAGTGGCCCAGTGCGTGGAGCTCTTCGACCAGCTTCGCGGTGAGGCCGCCAATCAGGTGGACGGAGCTCGAATCGGGCTGGCCCACAATGTCGGTGGCCCGACGGCTGTCGCAGCGGTGACGATTCTGGAAGGACCGGGTACCGATGGCAGGTAAGGGACCGGATCGTTGGTCACCCGGGATTGCGTTGAGCAGCGCCGCGGGTCCGATGCAGGCTATTGGTGGACTGTTTGCGATGTCGGCGGATGCGGTGCGGTTTGTGTTTCGGAAGCCGTTTCAGTGGCGGGAGTTTTTGGAGCAGTCGTGGTTTGTGGCGCGGGTGTCGTTGGCGCCGACGTTGTTGGTGGCGATTCCGTTCACGGTGTTGGTGTCTTTTACGTTGAATATTTTGTTGCGGGAGTTGGGGGCTGCGGATCTGAGTGGTGCCGGTGCTGCGTTTGGTGCGGTGACGCAGGTGGGTCCGTTGGTGACGGTGTTGATTGTGGCCGGTGCCGGCGCCACGGCGATGTGTGCGGATTTGGGGTCGCGCACGATTCGTGAAGAGATCGACGCGATGGAAGTGCTGGGGATCAATCCGGTGCAGCGGTTGGTGACGCCGCGGATGTTGGCGTCGGGTCTGGTGGCGTTGTTGCTGAACAGCTTGGTGGTGATCATCGGGATTTTGGGTGGGTATGTGTTCTCGGTGTTTGTTCAGGATGTGAATCCCGGCGCGTTCGCGGCGGGGATCACGTTGTTGACCGGGGTGCCCGAGGTGATCATCTCGTGTGTGAAGGCGGCCCTGTTCGGGTTGATCGCTGGCTTGGTGGCCTGTTATCGGGGGTTGACGATCACCGGGGGTGGGGCCAAGGCGGTGGGCAACGCGGTCAACGAGACGGTGGTGTATGCGTTCATGGCGTTGTTCGTGGTGAATGTGGTGGTGACCGCGATTGGTATCCGGATGAGCGCACGGTAGGCCGGGGATGGCGTCGTTGCAGGGTGTGTATCCGCGGATTGCGCGTCAGGTGCGTCGTCCGTTGGGGACGTTTTCCCGTATTGGTGATCACACGATTTTTTATGGTCGGGCGATTGCGGGGACGCCGCATGCGGCGATCCATTTCCGTAAGGAGATCATTCGGCTGATCGCGGAGATCTCGATGGGGGCGGGCACGTTGGCGATGATCGGCGGCACCGTGGTGATCGTCGGGTTTTTGACCTTGGCTGCGGGTGGGACGTTGGCGGTGCAGGGGTATTCCTCGTTGGGCAATATCGGGATCGAAGCCCTCACTGGATTCCTTGCGGCGTTTATCAATGTGCGGATCAGCGCGCCGGTGGTGGCTGGGATCGGGTTGGCGGCCACGTTCGGGGCGGGGGTGACCGCGCAGTTGGGGGCGATGCGGATCAATGAGGAGATCGACGCGTTGGAGTCGATGGGCATCCCGCCGGTCGAATACCTGGTCAGTACTCGGATTGTGGCGGGGATGGTGGCGATCACCCCGTTGTATTCGATTGCGGTGATCTTGTCGTTTGTGGCCAGCCAGTTCACCACGGTGGTGTTGTTCGGCCAGTCGGGGGGGCTCTATGACCATTACTTCAACACCTTTTTGAACCCGATCGATTTGTTGTGGAGCTTTTTGCAGGCGGTGTTGATGGCGATCACGATTTTGTTGATCCATACCTATTTCGGCTATTTCGCCACCGGTGGCCCCTCCGGAGTCGGTGTCGCGGTGGGTAACGCGGTGCGGACCTCGCTGATCGTGGTCGTCTCGGTCACCCTGCTGGTCTCACTGGCCATCTACGGATCCAACGGCAACTTCAACCTGTCCGGATAGGGAGAAGACGTGACGAGAAACCTCGGTCCGGGGCCGGCCGACCGATCCGAAACCGAAACCACCGCGGCACCGGTGGCGGCACGGACCGGCCACAGCTTCGGCGCCCGCAGCTGGGCACGGCCCGTTGCGGGCCTCGCGACGGTGGTGGTCCTTGTCGCTATCGTCGCCGTCGCGGTCGGCCTGTTTCGCGGGGACTTCACCAAAACCGTTCCGGTCATGGTGATCTCCGATCGCGCGGGCCTGGTGATGAACCCCGACGCCCGAGTCAAGATGCGCGGCGTGCAGGTCGGCAAGGTCGAATCGATCGAGACCCGCCCGGACGGGGCAGCAGTCCTGCACCTGGCGATGGACCCTTCGCAGCTGCGCAAAATTCCGTCCAACGTCGTCGCCGACATCGCCTCGACCACGGTCTTCGGCGCCAAGTACGTCAGCTTCGAACCACCCGCCGACCCGTCACCGAAACCCATGTATTCCGGCCAGGTTCTGCAGGGACAGCACGTCACCGTCGAAATCAACACGGTGTTCCAGCAGCTGACTCAGGTCCTCAACAAGATCGATCCGGCGCAGCTCAACGAAACACTGGGAGCGCTCTCGGCGGCCTTCGCCGGACGCGGCAAGCAGTTCGGCCAGACGGTGGTCGACTTCGACAGCTTGTTGGCCAAGATCGAGCCCAGCCTGCCGAACATGGCCCGTGACATCGAACTCAGCGCGCCGGTAACCGCCGCCTATGCCGACGCCGCACCGGATCTGGTTCGCACCGTGCAGAATGCGAACAAGGTCAGCCAGAGCATCGTCGATGATCAACAGAACCTGGACAGCTTCCTGGTCAACATGATCGGGTTGGCCGATCAGGGCAACGACGTGCTCGGCAGCAACCAGCCGGCGCTCAGCAAGGTGCTCAAGCTGCTGGCACCCACCACCGCCCTGTTCAACGAATACGCATCCGCGATCAACTGCACCCTCGAGGGGATGAACTTCGTCCGGCTGCAGCCGCCGCTGATGGATCCCGGTGTTCTGGTCAACGTCGCCTTCACCCTCGGTATCGAGCGCTACCGCTACCCGTCCAACCTGCCCAAGGTCGCGGCCAAGGGTGGCCCGCAGTGCATGGGCCTGCCCTACATCGGATACAGCAACCGGTCGAAGTATCTGGTGACCGACACCGGAGTCAATCCGTGGCAGTACGGCAACCAGGGCATCCTGCTCAACTCCGACGGCCTCAAGCAGCTGCTGTTCGGGCCGCTGGACGGCCCGCCGCGCAACACCGCACAGATCGGACAACCGGGATGATGCGCACCACAAGCACGCTCGTCAAATTCGGCACGTTCGCCGTCGTGATGGTGGTCCTGACCGCGTTCCTGTTCCTGACGTTCAGCAACTACCGCAGCGGCTCGACCTCCGGGTACTCCGCGGTGTTCGCCGACGCATCCCGGTTGAAAGGTGGCGATACGGTGCGCGTCGCCGGAGTCCGGGTCGGCACCGTCAAGAGTGTTGACCTGCAACCGGACAAGAGCGTCCTGGTCAAGTTCGATGCCGACCGCGACATCGTCTTGACCACGGGAACCCAAGCGGCCGTGCGTTATCTGAACCTGACCGGCGATCGGTACCTGGAACTCGTCGACGGACCCGGCTCGACCAAGGTGCTGCCGGCCGGGGGACGGATCCCCGAGGACCGCACCCAGGGCGCACTGGACCTGGACCTCTTGCTCGGCGGATTGCGGCCGGTGATCCAAGGGCTGAACCCGCAGGATGTCAACGCGCTCACCGCCTCGCTGATCAATATCCTGCAGGGCCAGGGCGACACCCTCGATTCACTGCTGAGCAAGACCTCGTCGTTCTCGAATGCGCTGGCCGACAACAGCCAAACCATCGAGCGGCTCATCGACAACCTCCGGGTGGTTGTCGACACGCTGGCCAAGGACGGTGACAAGTTCTCCGGAGCCATCGACAAGCTGGAGACGCTGATCAGTGGTCTGGCGCAGGACCGCGACCCCATCGGCACCGCGATCACCTCGCTGGACAACGGGACTTCCTCGCTCACCAGCCTTCTCAACGAGGCTCGGGCACCGCTCAAGGGTGATATCGAGCAGCTCAACCGGCTCGCGCCACTGCTCGACGACCACAAGGTCATCTTCGACCGCGGGCTGCAGCGGGGTCCCGACAACTACCGCAAGATGGCCCGGCTCGGGGCCTACGGCAGCTGGATCATGTACTACATCTGCGGCATTTCCATCCGCGTCACCGACCTTCAAGGACGGACCGGAGTCTTCCCGATGATCAAACAAGAATCCGGTAGGTGTGCGGAGCCCTGATGCTGAAATACCGTGCTTCAAACCTGTACCGCGCCGGTTTCATCGGTGCCGTCCTGATCATGCTCGTGATCGCCGTCGGGCTGCAGCCCGAGCGGCTCACCCAGTTGGCCACCTCGGTGCGCCATCAGGCCCTGTTCAGCGAGGCGGGCGGGATCACGGTCGGCAACGACGTGACGGTCTCGGGAATCAAAATCGGTTCGGTCACCGGGGTTTCGCTCGACAACGGCGATGCGCTGGTCACCTTCACCACGGCGGGCAAGTACCAGCTGGGATCGCAGACCTCTGCGCATATCCGTACCGGCTCCCTGCTGGGTGAGCGCGTTCTCACCCTCGAGTCGGCCGGCAGCGGAAACCTGCGCTCCGGCGATGTGATCCCGACGACCCGGACCTCGTCGCCCTACTCGCTGACCGATGCTGTCAGCGATCTGACCACGAATACCGCCGGCACCGACACCGCCTCGCTCAACCAGTCGCTGGACACCCTCTCGGCGACGATCGACCAGATCGCTCCCAAGCTGGGGCCCACCTTCGACGGGTTGAGCCGTCTGTCCCGATCTCTGAACAGCCGCAACGAGAATCTGGCCGGCCTGCTCAAGAGTGCCGCCGACGTCACCACGGTGCTGGGACAGCGCAGCCAGCAGCTCAACACCCTGATCCTCAACGCCAACGACCTGCTCGGAGTGCTCAACGACCGGCGTGAGGCGATCGTCGACTTGCTGGCCAACACCGCGGCGGTGTCCAAGCAGCTGTCCGGGTTGGTGGCCGACAACGAAAAGGCCCTGGCTCCCACCCTGGAGCGGCTGAATCGGGTTGTCGCGATTCTGGAGAAGAACAAGGACAACATCGCCCAGATGCTGCCGAACGTGAAGAAGTTCATCCTGTCCGAGGGTGAGACGCTGGCCAACGGGCCGTACTACAACGCCTACGTGCCGAACCTGCAGCCCGCACAGTTGCTGCAGCCGTTCATGGACTACGCCCTCGGCTTCCGACGCGGGGTCAATGCCGGCCAGCCGCCGGACAATGCCGGTCCGCGGGCCGAATTGCCGCTGCCCTACAACGGTATTCCGGGAGGTTCCCGCTGATGAGCCGCACACGTTGGGTCAAGGTGCTCGCCGTCGCACTGGCCGGGCTTCTCGTTGTGGGTGCCGCGGTTCTGGTGCGCAACATCTTCTTCGGTCCGAAGACGATTTCGGCCATCTTCACCACGGCCACCGGTATCTACCCGGGTGACGACGTGCGGGTGTCGGGCGTCAAGGTCGGCACCATCAAGGCGATCGAACCGCAGGGAACGCAGACCAAACTGGTGCTGGACGTCGACCGCGACGTGCCCATCCCCGCCGACGCCAAGGCGGTGATCGTGGCGCAGAACCTGGTCGCCGCCCGCTATGTCCAACTGGCGCCCGCCTACCGCAACAACGTCGGGCCGAAGATGGCCGACAACGCGGTAATACCGTTGGACCGCACCGCGATACCGGTGGAATGGGACGAGGTCAAAGACCAGCTGACGAGGTTGGCCACCGACCTCGGGCCGCAGAGCGGCGTATCGGGCACATCGGTGTCGCGGTTCATCGACAGCGCCGCCAATGCGCTGGACGGAAACGGCGACAAGCTCCGCCAGACCATCACCGAGTTGGCCGGTGTCTCTCGCGTCCTGGCCAACGGCAGCGGCAACATCGTCGACGTCATCACGAATCTGCAGACCTTCGTCACCACCCTGCGGGACAGCAACCAGCAGGTGGTGTCGTTCCAGAACCGGCTGGCGACGCTGACCAGTGTGATCGACGGCAACCGATCTGATCTCGACGCCGCGCTGAAGAACCTGTCCGTGGCGATCGTCGACATCCAGCGGTTCGTCGCGGGCAGCCGCAATCAGACCTCCGAGCAGATCCAGCATCTCACCACGGTCACGTCGAACCTGCTCGAGAACAAGATGGAGATCGAGAACATTCTCCACATCGCGCCGAACGCGCTGACCAACGCCTACAACATCTACAACCCGTCGGCCGGCAGTGCGGTGGGGCAGTTCGTGCTGAACAACTTCTCCAACCCGACCGAGTTCGTCTGCGGCGCCATCGGTGCGATCGAGAACACCACCGCTCCTGAGACGGCGAAGCTGTGCGAGCAGTACCTGGGTCCGGCCCTTCGCCTGTTGAACTTCAACTATCTGCCGATCGGGATCGATCCCTACCTGAGTCCTGCGGCACCCGAACAGGACCTCGTCTATTCCGAGCCCAATCTCGCTCCGGGCGCAGGAGGCCCACCGCCGGACGTGCCGCCGATCCCGCCGGCCATTTCGGCCTACGAGGGTGTGGCTCCGGGCCCGCCGCCGTTCACCGGGCGCGCGCCCGGAGAGGCACCGCCCGGCGCCGCGCAACTGCTGCCCGGGGCGGGACCGATCGTGCCGCCCAGTGTGATCTCATCGCTGCCCAGCATGTTGAACCCGGTGGGCGCCCCACCGGGCCCGGGGCCCAGCGGTCCCCCGATGGCCGCGGAAGCAGGAGGCACCCCATGATCGGCGGAAATTCCCTGCGGCGGGCGGTGATCGTCGGCGCTTTCGCGGTCACCACTAGTGCCTGCGCGTTCCAGGGCGTCAACTCGCTGCCGCTGCCCGGCGCTGTGGGACGCGGATCCGATGCCAGCGTCTATCACGTCGAGATTGCGAATATCGCAACGCTGGAGCCGAATTCGCCGGTCATGATCAATGACGTCGTCGTCGGCAGCGTCCGCAAGCTGACGGTCAAGAACTGGCACGCCGACGTGGAGTTCTCGGTGAAGCCCGATATCGTGGTGCCGGCCAATGCCGTTGCCAGCGTTGGCCAGACCAGCCTGCTGGGCTCGATGCACCTGTCCCTGAACACGCCCATCGGACAAGCGCCGAGCGGACGGCTGACCCCGGGCGCGACGATTCCGCTGAACTCGTCCTCGACCTATCCGACAACCGAACAGACCCTGGCGTCGCTGGCGGCAGTCGTCAACGGTGGCGGCCTCGGCCAGATCGGTGACGTCATCCACAATTTCAGTACCGCGGTCAACGGTAACGAGGCCGCGTTCCGCGATCTGATCACCCGCTTGGACACCTTCGTCGGAACACTGGATTCCCAACGCGACAACATCATCTCGATCATTCAGTCGCTCAACCGGATGACCTCGACATTCGCCGGTCAACGCGACGATCTCACCCAGGCACTGGAGAAGATCCCACCCGCCATCGATGTGCTGATCAAGGAAAGGCCGACTCTGACAACGGCGTTGGTGAAGCTAGGCACCTTCAGTGACACCGCCAACCGCCTGGTCAACGAGTCGCAGGCCGATCTGGTCGCGAATCTGAAGAACCTGGAACCGGCGATCAAGGCGTTCGCCGATGTCGGTCCCGATCTCGATGCGCTGCTGGAGTACGCGATCCATTTCCCGTTCACCCAGAGCTTCATGGACCGCGCGGTCCGTGGTGACTACTACAACCTCTTCGCGGTCATCGACCTGACCATCCCGCGGCTGAAGCGCACGCTGTTCCTGGGCACCCGATGGGGACAGGAAGGCGCCGAACTCATTCCCGCCCCGGGTGATCCGGTCTACCTGAACTACACCTATGACCCGCTCAAGACGGGGGTCACCCCGCCGCCGCCGGACGTCTTCGACGATCAACCGCCACCAGCGACCCCGCCGATGTCGGTCGCCGACATCGGGCCGATCCTGCCGATGGTGCCGCCGGCGCCGATCGCCCCGCCGGGTACCCAGATCTACACCCAGGCCCAATTGGCTGCGACCGGGGTGGCGCCTATCTTCGCCGGACCCTATGACGCGGCGCCCAATCCGCCGGCGAACACACCACCGGCTCCGCCGACCGGAGGGGGTGGCTGATGCTCACACGTTTCGTCCGCACTCAGCTGATCATCTTCACGATCGCCTCGATCGTGGGTGTGGCGATCATGCTGTTCGCCTATATCCAGGTCCCGACCCTGCTGGGGCTCGGCCGGCTGACCGTCAAGCTCGATCTGCCGGCCACCGGCGGCCTGTACAAGTTCAGCAACGTCACCTATCGGGGTCTGCAGATCGGCAAGGTCACCTCGATCGAACTGACCGATACCGGTGCGCAAGCGACGTTGTCGCTGGACACCTCGCCGAAGATCCCGGCGGACCTCAAGGCCGAGGTCCGCAGTATGTCGGCGGTGGGTGAGCAGTACGTCGAGTTGTTGCCGCACACCGATAAAGCGCCCTATCTGCAGGACGGTTCGGTCATCCCGGTCGACAACACGTCCATTCCGCAAGCAGTCGGCCCGATGCTCGACCAGGTCAGCAAGCTGGTGGACAGCATTCCGAAAGACAAGCTCAGCCAGCTGCTCAGCGAGTCCTATCAGGCGTTCAACGGGACCGGCTACGACTTCGGCTCGCTGGTCGACTCCGGTGCGACGATTACCCGGGACGCCAACGCGATATCCGACAACACCCGCGCCTTGATCGACGACTCGATGCCGTTCCTGAAAGCGCAAGCCGACACCACGGATTCGATCCGGACCTATGCGGCCAGCCTGGCCGGTATCACCGAGCAGGTGGCCAACAACGACCCGCAGTTCCGGTCGATTCTGCGCAACGGCCCGGGTTTCGCCCAGGAGACCTCGAAGCTCCTGGAGCAGCTGAAGCCGACGCTGCCGGTGCTGTTGGCGAATCTGACCACCTTCGGTCAGATCGGGTTGACCTATAACCCGTCGATCGAGCAGCTGCTGGTCCTGGTGCCGCCGTTCGTCGCGCAGATCCAGACCTACGCGCCGACCAACAACCCGACCGGCCTGCCCAACGGCGACTTCTCGCTCGGCCTCGGTGATCCGGCCGCCTGCACGGTCGGTTTCCTCCCGCCGTCGTCGTGGCGCAACCCGGCCGACACTTCGGTCATCGACACCCCGGACAACCTCTACTGCAAGCTTCCGCAGGATTCCCCGGTGGCCGTGCGCGGCGCGCGCAACTACCCGTGTATGGAACATCCCGGCAAGCGTGCCCCCACGGTGGAACTGTGCAACGACCCCAATGGCTTCCAGCCGTTGGCGCAGCGCCAGCACGTCCTCGGGCCCTACCCGATCGACCCCAATCTGGTCGCCCAGGGCGTTCCCATCGACAGCCGAGCCCTCCCGGATTCCAACATCTTCGGACCTCTGCAGGGCACGCCGCTGCCGCCGGGAGTGAGTGCACCGCCGCCGGGGGCGCCTCCGGTGGCCCCGCCGCCACCGAATTTCGCCGGCACCGGTCCTGGTCCGCTGCTGCCGGGCCAACCCACCTATCTGACTCCACCGGTGACGCCACCGGGTCCGGAGGGCAACATCGGGCCCGCCCCGATCAACCTGCCGGGGCCCGAGAATATGCTGGCCCCTGATCTTCAGCCGCCTCCGCCGGCCGAACCTGGTGTGCCCCAGGCCGCGCCGAGTGCCTTCAACGGCGCCGGTCAGCAGGAGCCGGTGCTGGAGGTTGCCAAGTACGACAGGCGCACGGGCCAGTACATGGGTAGTGACGGCACGCTGTACCGCCAGACCGATTTAGCCAAGCCGGCAACGACCTGGCAGGACATGCTGCAGAGCTGAAAGGGGATGTCGATGCCGATTCGTGGATTTCCGGCAGTGACGATCGTCGCCGCGGCCGTCACGTTGGCCGGGCTGAGTTGTGCCACACCCGCCGGGGCAGAAGAGGATTGGGGCATCAACGGAACGTTCGAGACATCGTCCAACGGTGATTGGGCGAAAGTGAACTCCCGGTACGAGGATCAGCCGTCCGAACGCAACACCTGGACCATATCGACCACCTGCATCTCACCGACCGAATGCAGCGGTACCGTGCAGAGCGACGCCGGCTGGGCCGCTCCCATCTTCACCACCAACGGTCTGTGGTACATCAAGCGGACGATCCCGAACTGGCGGTTCTGCGCTGACGGAGCGGCGATCGAGGGATTCCAGGAGTACAAAATCTATCCGGTCGGCAGCGACGGCCACTACGACGGCGCCGCAACCGAATATACCGGCGAGAACCGCGTGATCGGCCCGAGCGGCTCGTGCGGCCGCAACCAGTGGCCGGTCGTCGAGATGCCGTTTTACATGAAAAAGCTGTAGCGCAAGCCAATCGGGCCCCGGCCGGGCTGGGCGGCCGCCCTCACCAGTTCCGAAGTGAGCACAGCGCACCCTTCGGGCCGCTGTTCGTTTTCACCACAACACCGTTGATCGCCATCGTGCAGTTGAACCCCGCTGCCGCCAGCGGCAACGATCCCTGGGCCTGGACCAGCACCATGCCCCACTGGATCGGATCGGACAGATTCGCCTCCAGGACCCACGGTTGGTCCGGTCCGACGGTGGCTTCGGCGCTCGGACTGAAGACGTACGGGTCATGACTGTAGTCGGAGAACGTGGGGGGATCGGTGTCCCGGTAATAGATCTGGGCATTCACCGGTTTGTCGGCGGTCACGGTGTACCGGACGTTATAGGCGGGCGGCGGAGGCGGTGGATCATCGGCCAGGGCGGGTGACGCGAGACCCGTTGCGGCACCGAGAACGGTGAGGGCGGCGCAGATCATCAACGTGGGTTTCATGGTCACATCCGGTTCAGGCTGAACGGGTACACAAAGCTGCCACCGGGGGCGCCGTCGCATCCGGCGTCGAACGTCGAGACCATCGATCCGGTGAGTGTGTTCGCATCCCAGGTATAGACATCGTGGGTGGGAATTGTTGGGCCGTAATAGATATCGCCGCAGCGCAGGCCGAACGGATCATCCACGGTGAAGGTGTACTGCCCGTTCACCAGATGTGCATCGCCGGTGCTCTGCACCGCCTTCGCGATCGGCCGCGGCAGGGTGAGGATGTGGATGCAATCGGGGATGGTGTTGTTCTCGTCGTCTTTGCACGGTGTCACCGCCGACCACACCCAGGTATGGAAGTCGCGTCGGTCGGGCATGATCAGCTCATAATTGCCCAGGTACATCTCGGCGGTGGCGGGCGGGGCGAGGACCACCGCCGACGCCACCAGCGCCGTGGCCATCACGAGGGACTTCAAAATCCGGCTTCCTCCACCTTCAGGCCAAGCTCAACACGCTGCGAGATCGGCATTCTCGTGATCGGAGAATACTATCTTTGGGCTTTCCGGAGAACGGGTTTGACCGCTTACGTCCCCGTCAGGCGAACTCGATGTCCGCCATCTTGAGCTGCTCGCCGTCCCGCTGCAGGCTGACCACCACTCGCCAGACGCGCGGCTGCTGATCTTCCTTGGGTGCGTCCGGGCCGGTGCGCTGCGACGTCGCCGCGACCAGAACGGTCGCGGAATCTTTGTCCATTGACTCGACCGCGGCGTCGTTGACGGTGACCTTGGTGACGATCTTGGCCTGTTGCAGCGCCTTGATCAGGTCCTCGGCGCCATCCTGGAAATTCGCTTTGAACTTGCCGGTCGAGTCGTCGATGACCCGCTGCACGCTTTCCTTGGCATTGTTGAAGTCCAACGACATCAGGTTCACCACACCCTGGCGGGCCGCCGCCGAAAACTCGGCCGAGCGATGCCGCTCCATCTCCGCTTGGCGGTGTTGCCAGAGCATGTACCCGGTAGCGCTCAGCAGGGCGGCCACGAGCAGGACGGCAAGTGTGGCGGCCACGGTCCTGAGCCGGGGCAGGCGCAATCGGCGCTTGCGGGCCGGGGCGGCCTCGGCGGTGCCGTCTTCTTCGGCAGGCGCCGCGTTGTCGACGTCCTCGGGTTGCGCGCCATCGGTTTCGTCCGCGGTCACGGTCTCGGCGGATGGCGCGGTCTCGTCGCGAGAGGCTTCCAGCTTGCGGCGCAATTCGATCGCCCGCGCACGGGCGGCCTCGGCGCGCGCCTCGGCCGCGGCTGCCGCGGCCTCCGCCGCCTCGGCGGTTACCACATCGTCGGCGTCGGGTGCCTCGGAATCACTCTTGCCCGACGGCATGGGACCTCCTCGTCCATCGCGGTCGCGTGGCGAAGAGCGACGTTAGCACTGCAGACCAGCATTCCACAGGGGCAGTTGCGTGCCGTGCCCGGTCGTCAGCGCGCGCGCCGGGATTTCTTGCCGGTTTCTTCTCTGAGCCGGAGAATTCGCTTACCGAGTATGCGAAAGTATTCGGGTGCGATCGACCGTGCCAGTTCTTGCTGCCCTCCTGACGGCCGGACTGCTGATGCCGGCATCGGCCTCCGCGGACCCCGCGGTGGCGCCGATCAACGCCGACGAGTGCAACGACGCGTTCTGCACTCCGGGCATCACACCCGGCGTCGAACTCGGCGCCCCGTGCAACAACACGACGTACTACGTCTTCGGTGTCGACACCCGCAACAACTGGGGGCGATTGATCTTCTGCGGGTCACCCCGGCGATATGAGCCGCGGTACTTCCGGTCGCCGCCGATGGTCGGCGTCAAGAATCTGAACGACACCTGCGTCGGTTACGAGAATTCCGTCGCGCAGGCGCCCGACGGCATGTTCCTGTCGTGCTTGGCAGTTGGTGGCGCTACCCGCTGGGTGCAGGGCGACGCCTGAGCCAGCTGCGCTCGCCGACGTCAGCCCCTTCCGGTGAACCGGACGTGGATGTCGGCGAGCCCCCGCAGGATGTAGGTCGGCTCATAGTTGTAGCGCCGCTGGTTCGCCGGTCCGTGGAACTCCTCGTCGATGGTGATCTCGCCCATCCGGTCCAGCATGCGTTCCAGCGACACCCGGCCCTCCACCCGCGCCAGCGGCGCACCGGGGCAGGAGTGTGCACCGCGCCCGAATGCGATGTGCTCGCGAACGTTGGGGCGGCGGACCTGGAACTCGTGGGGATCGGTGAAGCGTCGCGGATCGCGGTTGGCTGCACCTGGCAGCACCATGACGACCGTGCCGGCCTTGATGTCCATATCGCCGATCTTCGACGTCCGGCGCGCCAGCCGTGAGTCGCTCTTGACCGGGCTTTCCAACCGCAGTGATTCCTCGATGAAGGTGGGGATGAGGCTGCGGTCCTCGCGGAGTCCCTGCTGCAGGTCGGGTCGTTCGGCGAGCGCCTTGATCGCCGCCGAGAGCAGCTTGGCGGTGGTTTCCTGGCCGGCAGCGAACAGGAACGTCGCGGTGCGGACCACCTCGATGATCGGCGGCGTCGAGCCGTCCGGGTATTTCGCGGTGGCCAGCTCGGTCAGCACGTCGTCCCGCGGGTCGCGGCGACGGTCCTCGAGATAGCTGCTGAACTTCTCGTCGAGAAACTCCAGCGGGTTGGTGCCCACCGACTGATGATCCAGCGAGCCAACCCGGGCTTCCGGCCGATCCGCGCCGAGCACAGTGCGGAACTCTTTGTGATCCTCCTCAGGGACGCCGAGCAGATCGGCGATCACCAACAGTGAGAACGGCTTTGCGTATTCGGCCAGGAACTCGCTGTGGCCCAGCGAGATGAATTCGTCGAGCTGGCGGTCGGCCAGCCGCCACATGAAATCCTCGTTCTCCTTGAGCCGCTTGGGGGTGAGCAGCCGGCTCAGCAACGAGCGTGCCTTGGTGTGGTCCGGTGGGTCCATCGTCACCATGTGCTCGTACATCGGGAACTGCGTCCGATGCGCGTCGATCTGCGGGTTGAGGTCATCGCCCTCGGGGGTGAACGGCAGGGGCGGGAAGGGGCCGCCGAGGGCCACGATATTGGAGAAGACCTCGGGATTCTTGTAGACCTCGAGCGCCTCCTCATACCCGGTGACGGCTATGTAGCCGTGCGGCTCCAGCCGCAGCGCCGGGCTCTGCGCACGCAAATAGTCGTAGTACGGATAAGGGTCGGGAACCAGCGACTGATCGGTGAGGAAGTCAACGGTGGCGAAGTCGGTCATGAGCGTGATTTTCCTCCAGGCGGGCTGATTGCTGTGCACCTGCTTAGCATGACGTAAAGTGCGTGGTCAAGGCGCGATCCCATCGACGCACGTACTATCGGCGTGTTCGATCGGCGGTCAAACGAGAACGAGGTGGCAGATGGCATCGGCGCGGCGGATCGGTGCGCCCGACGCGAAGAATCGCACGGTGCTGCTGGATGCGGCCGAACAGCTGCTGATCGACGAAGGCTACGCGGCGGTGACCTCGCGTCGGGTCGCCGAGAAGGCGGGCCTCAAACCGCAGCTCGTCCACTACTACTTCCGCACCATGGACGATCTCTTCCTGGAGGTTTTCCGCCGTTACGCTGACCAGGGCATGCAAGCCCATCGGCAGGCGCTGGCGTCATCCCAGCCGTTGTGGGCGCTGTGGCGGTTCGGCATCAATCCCGAGGCCAGCCGGCTCACCATGGAGATGGCCGCGCTGGCCAATCACCGCAAGGCCCTGCGCGCCGAGATGTCACGCTATGCCGAACGCTTCCGCGAGGATCAGCGCAAGGTGTTCGTCCTTGCGCTGGAGCGGCACGGGGTGCTGCCCGCTGAGGTGCCGCCAGTGGTCTGGTCCATCCTGCTGACCGGCTTGTCGACGGTGGTGATGCTGGGTGAGGCGCTCGGCGTCACCGCGGGGCACGCCGAAACGATGGAACTCGTCGAGAAGTACCTCACGGTGATGGAGGGGCCGCCGCTGTCCGCGGACGATTCAGTTCACCAGTGGCGCAGCGAGCACAGCGCGCCCTTGGCGCCGGAGTTCTCCGCGACGACGACCCCGTCGACGGCGAGCACGCAGTGAAAATTCGGCGGGGTCGCGGACAATCCGCTGCTGGCCGCCACCATGGCCCACTCGTCGGGATTGGCTAGCTGCACGTTGAGCACCCACTTCTGGGTCGGCCCAAGGTCGGCTTCGACCTTGGGGCTGAACACGTAGGGGTCGTGACTGTAGTCAGCCCAGTTCGCCGGCTCGGTATCCCGGTAGTAGATGTCGGCGGCCCGGAACGGCTGCTCGGTGAAGACGCTGTAGGTGACCTGGTGCAGCACAGGCTCTTCGGCGCTGGCCGGCGTCGTGGATCCCGCCACGCACGCCGCCGCCAGTGCCATCGACCATCCTAACTGGACGAACCGCATGGCTCAGTTTGCCATGCGGCCGTCTTCGCTGGCGCCGTTTGTCCCAGCCGATGGCCGCTTCATTGACACTCGGTGCGAGAATACTATTCTCGCTTGCGACAAAGCAGCGTTCCGACGAAGGGGGCTGGACATCAAAGACGCGCTCATCCTCGACGCGGTGCGCACTCCCCGTGGCCGGGGTCGTGCCGACGGTGCCCTGCACGGCGTCCATCCGCAGGATCTGTTGGCACAGTGCCTCGCCGCCGCCGCCGATCGAGTGGGCTTCGATCCGGCCGATGTCGACGACGTCATCGCCGGCAACGGGATCATGGCGGGCGAGCACGGCGACGACATCGCCCGGCTCTCGCTGCTGCTGGCCGGTTGGCCGCAAACGGTCCCCGGTATGACACTGAATCGGTTCTGCGGGTCGGGCCAGCAGGCTGTCACCGTGGCGGCCGCCGGGATCGCTGCCGGGCAGCAGGACTTGGTGGTGGCCGGCGGCGTCGAGTCGATGTCCCGCTGGGATGTCACCGTCGGTGCGCCGACGATCGACGGCGCTAACCCCGCCTTCCGGAAGCTCTATCCGACAGTGCCCCAGGGTATTTCCGCAGACCTGATCGCGTCCCTGGAAAGCTTCAGCCGGGCGGACGTCGACGCTTTCGCGGTGTCGAGCCAGGACCGTGCGGCGGCGGCGATCGCGTCCGGCTATTTCGACCGCTCGATCATCGCCGTGCGGAACGGCGACGGCGTGATCGTCGCCGATCGCGACGAACATCCCCGGCCCGGAACGACGTTGGAGAAGTTGGCGGGGCTGCCACCAGCGTTTGAACGCATGGGTGCGGCACACCTGGACGGCGAGAACCTCAGCTTCGACGAGATCTGCCGCAGGCGTTACCCCGGCGTCGAACGCATCGATCACGTTCACCACGCCGGCAACTCGTCAGGCGTTGTCGATGGTGCGGCGGTGGTGGTGGTTGCTTCCGGTGAGTGGGTCAACGCCCATGGGGGAGCGCCGCGCGCTCGGGTCCGCGCCACCGCGGCGGTGGGCAGCGAGCCGATCATCATGCTCACCGCGCCCGGCCCGGCCGCCCAACGCTGCCTGGCCAAGGCCGGCATGACCGTCGGGGACATCGACCTGTGGGAGATCAACGAGGCCTTTGCCGCCGTGCCACTCAAGACGATTCGCGATCTCGAACTGGATCCGGATCGGGTGAACGTCAACGGCGGGGCAATCGCACTGGGGCATCCGATCGGGGCTACCGGTGCCATGCTGATCGGGACGGTGCTCGACGAGCTGGAGCGTCGGGACCTCACTACGGGCCTGGTCACCATGTGTACCGGTGGCGGTATGGGCACCGCGACGATCATCGAGCGAGTCTGATGGCCGAGACGCTCGACATCGAGACACCGGCCGCGGGTGTCCAACTGGTCCGGTTCAATCGCCCGGACAAGCTCAACGCGATCAACGAGGCGATGCGCGACGAGATCGCGGACGCATTCAGGTCGCTGTCGAACGACGCTGATGTACACGCGGTGGTGCTCACCGGCTCCGGGCGCGGATTCTGCTCGGGTATCGACATCCGCGACTTCGGTCCCGGCATGCTGGAGGCGAGCGCGCCGGCGATCGAACGGCTGCGCTTCCAGGAGGCGATGGCGGGTCTCGTGCGAGGGCTTGCCGACCTGCCGCAGCCGGTTATCGCGGCGATCAACGGACCATGTGTGGGGGCCGGCCTGGCGATGAGCCTGGCAGCTGACATCCGGATCGCCTCCACTGCGGCCACATTCGGCAACGCGGCGATCCTGCTCGGCCTGTCCGGCGCGGAGATGGGGATGAGCTATCACTTGCCCCGGATCGTCGGGGCCGGGGTCGCCGCGGACTGGATGCTCACCGGGCGTACCGTCTCGGCCGAGGAAGCCGACCGGCGCGGCTTGGTCAGCAGGCTGTTCGAGCCCGCCGAGCTCCTCGATCAGGCAGTTGAAATCGCCTGTGGTATCGCTGGATTGACCACCCTGGGGGTTCGCCTGACGAAGCGGGCGCTACAGGTGAACATCGCCGCCGCGGGCCTTGGCCCGGCGCTCGAGCTCGAGAACCGCAATCAGGTTCTCAGCCACGCGACCGATGACGCGGCGGCCCGCAGATCCACGTGGTCGTAGCAGGCGAAGGGAAAGCGCATGTCTTGGGATTTCTCCACCGATCCGGAATGGGCGGATCAGCTGAAGTGGGTCGAGGAGTTCGTGCGCTCGGAATGCGAGCCGATCGACCTGATCGTCTCCGAATCCCATGACCTCAACGACCCAGTGCGCCAAGCGCTGATTCCCCCACTGCAGGAGATCGTGAAAGATCGCGGGTTGTGGGCCACCCATTTGGGTCAGCATCTGGGCGGCCCGGGCTACGGCCAGGTGAAGCTGGCGCTTCTCAACGAGATCCTAGGGCGGTCGGAATGTGCCCCGATCGTCTTCGGCTCGCAGGCACCGGATTCCGGCAACAGCGAGATATTGGCGCACTACGGCACGCCGCAGCTCAGGGAGCGGTACCTCGAGCCGCTGCTGGACAACCGAATCGTCTCGTGCTTCTCGATGACGGAGCCGCAAGGCGGGGCAGATCCCAAGGTGTTCACCACGACGGCTGTCCCCGACGGTGACGACCACTGGATCATCAACGGAGAGAAGTGGTTCTCCTCGTTCGCATCGATGGCGTCGTTCCTGATCGTGATGGCGGTCACCGACCCCGATGCCCCGCCGTACAACCGGCATTCGATGTTCGTGGTACCGGGGGAGACACCGGGCATCAATGTGCTGCGTGATGTCGGCTTGGGCTACCAACCGCTCGGCGGTGGGCGGGAAGGCTACGTGCGGTACGAGAACGTCCGGGTGCCCGCCGATCACATGCTGGGCCCGCGGGGCGGTGCGTTCGTGGTGGCGCAAACGCGGTTGGGCGGCGGCCGCATCCATCATGCGATGCGCACTGTCGGGCTGGTCCGTCGGATCTTCGACATGATCTGCGAGCGCGCGGTCTCGCGGTACACCCAGGGCGAATCGCTGAGCCGCAAGCAGCTCGTGCAGGAGATGGTCGCCGACTCGTGGATGGAGATCGAGGCGTTCCGCCTACTGACCTTGCAGACGGCATGGAAGATCGACCAGCACAACGACTACAAGGCCGTGCGGGCCGACATCTCTGCGGTGAAGGCGATGATGCAGAAGGTACTCCACGATGTGTCGGCTCGCGCGCTGCAACTGCACGGGTCGCTGGGCGTCACCCACGAAATGCCGTTCGTGCAGCACCTGGTCGAGTCCTTCGTCCTCGGCCTTGCCGACGGCCCCACCGAGGTGCACAAGGTCACCCTTGCGCGGCTGTTGTTGGCTGATCGGGAGCCGGCGCCGGATCTGTTTCCCTCCGAACACCTTTTGCGGTTGCGGCAGGCTGCCGAGGAGAAGTTCGCCGACCGCCTCGCCGGGATTCCGCGCGGCTAGCTCAGATACTCGCCGGCTTTGGTGAGTACGGCCGGTAGCCGTGCGGCCATCGCCTCCAGGCCGGGATCTGGGGTGGCGCGGCGCCGGTTGTGTTTGACGATCAGCGACCAGGTGGCGGTCGATTTGAAGCAGGCCAGCGCCCGGAACCATTTCAGCCCTGAAATGTCACCTGCGAACGCCTTCCGATATTCATCGATCAAATCGGCCACTGGTGGTGTTAGTCCTCGGTAGGGCGTGATCCGGTCGTAGGTGTCGGTGTCGGAGTTGATCAGGAACCAGCCGAGGTCGACGCGCGGGTCGCCGACCGACCAGATCTCCCAGTCGATGACGGCGGTGACTCCTTGCTCGTCCGCCAGCAGGTTGCCCAATCGGAAGTCGCCGTGCACAACCGCGGGTGCGATGGCGGGCGGGGCGGATACCTGCAAGGCGTCGGAGACCCGCTGCCAGCCGGGTGCAAGTTCCGGGTCCACCGTATTCAGTGTGCGACACCATTTGTCGACCTCAGCGGCCGGCGCCACGACGGGCTCGCCGCCCAAACCGAGGCCGGCGGGGGACAGTCGGTGCAGCGCTGCCATCGTTGCGGCCGCGCGCCGGAAGCGCTCGGCGACGACGGCCGAGGGGCCGGCGTCACCGGTGTCGAACAAGGGCTCGACCGATGTCCCGTCGGAAAATGACATCACGAACAGCGGCGGTGTATCAGGAGGATCGCCGGGGTCCTCGAGGAGCACCTCGGGCACTGGGACACCGGTGGTCCACAGCGCACGAATAATTCTGGCCTGCCGCAACACGTCGCGGTGCGCGGTGGGCGCCAGGCCCGGTGGGGCGACTTTGACCACAACCCGGCGCCCGGTGAAGTGACCGGCGAAGGTCAGGCTGGACGCCCCGCCGGCCAGCGGTCGCAGCGCCGTGATGTCCCTCGGGGCGAGTCGGCGTTGCAGCGCGTCGAGTAGTTCGCCGGTCAGGGCAGCGCGCCGATCTCGCGGAGAAACGTCTGGGTGTGCGCGATGCGGCCGGTCATCGTCGCCGGGTCGCCGGTGCACAGTTCCAGTGCGGTTCGGGTGATCAGTTCGATGTCCTCGGTGTCGGTCTTGGCCAGGTCCAGGGTGCCCGCACCCGGGGTGGCTACCGGGTTGGTCGGTGCGGCGGCGTTGACCGCGATACCGTCGTCATAGAGTTCGGCTGCAAGGCTTTTCGTCATCCGGTTCATCGCGGCCTTGACCGTGCCGTAGATCCCGAACCCGGCGGTTCGGTCGAACTCGGAGAACGGCGGGCCGGACGGCAGATCACCGCCGACTGAGGTCAGGTTGAGTACCCATCCGCGGCCGCGTTCGCGCATGGCGGGAGTGGCGAGTTGGGTCAGATGCAGGGGTGCCACGACGTGCATCTCCAGCATCAGGCGCATCCGTCGCTCCGGAAAGCCATCCAATGGACGCAGGAACGTCACCGCGGCGTTGTTCACGAGGATGTCGGGGGAGCCGACCTGCGCGACCGCTTCGGCGAACAGCCGCTCGCGCTCGTCAGGACTGGACAGGTCCGCGGCGATGGCGATGGCATGGCCCCCGGCGCGGGAGATCTCCTCCTGGGTCTGCTGCAGCGAGCCGTCATATTTCGGATCGGGTTGCGAGGTGCGGGCGGTGAGCACCACGGTGGCCCCCTCGCCGGCGAGTCGCTGCGCGATCGCCTTGCCGAGACCCCGGCTGCTGCCGGTCACCAACGCGACTTTGCCCGCACACCGTCCTGCCACGTCCTTCGGCTCCTTCCGTCATCATTTCGAGAACCGGTTCTCCGAAAGCGAGAATCACGTTACCCTGCTGATCGGCGCGATGGACACGAAAGGTCGAATGATGGTCGAGTGGCACCTGTATGTTCCGCAAAGCCGAATGGGCATGGACGATTTGGTCCTGCGAGCACGCACGGCCGAGGCGAGCGGTTTCGACGGGGTGGCCTTCCTGGATCACCTCGAGACACCCATGGCTCCGGACAGCCCTATCTGGGAAGCGATGACCACCGCGACGTGGATCGCCGCGCGGACCGAGCGGCTGCGGATCGGTCACCTCGTGCTCTGCGATCCGTTCCGCTCGTCCGCGGTCCTGGCCAAGCAGGCCGTCACCCTCGCCGAGGCGTCCGGCGGACGATTCGATCTGGGGCTGGGGTCGGGCTCGATGCCCGACGAGCTCGTCAAGTTCGGGTTCGGTACCGCGAACGGAGTGCAGCGGGTTGCTGCCCTGGAGCAGACGTTGATCGCCCTGCGGCGGTATTGGGACAGGGACGAGGGTGCCCAGCAACCCCGGCCGAGCCAACCCATCCCGGTGTTACTCGGCGGCCGTGGACCCCGAATGCTGGAACTGGTTCGCCGCCACGCCGACTGGTGGAATCTGCCGGCAACGTACGTCGGGGAATTGCCGAAATTGTTGCCGGCCATCGGAACCGCGCGGGCCTCGGTACAGCAGATGGTGGGATTCATCGGCAAGAGCGCCGACGCGGAGGCGGTAACCGAGAAGAGCCGGCGCCGTTGGGGGCATCTGGGACCGGGGCTGGTGTGCGGGCGAGCCGACGAACTCATCGACTACTTCGCCAGGCTGCACCACCAGGGGGCGCAGCGGTTCTACGTGTGGTTCTCCGACTTCGCGGTGCCCGAGTCCATCGCTGAGTTCGGCGAATCGGTGATCCGGGAATTCCCGAGCTAGGGCTGTTCGTCGGCAGCGCCGGCCAGGGCCTCGGGACCGTACTTGCCGGCGATGAAGGTCCACGGATCGGCGTAGCGCCCGCGGCCTTCGTGCCGCCGCTGCGCGGCCAGGGCCAGGCGCATCGCTGGCCTGATGAGCGGTCCCGCCAGGCCGAGCACCGTGCGCAGAACTCTGCTTTGCGCCCCGGCCACCCAGGCCACGGTCTCCGGCCAGGGGTGCTCTTGAAAGTCCAGCAGTGCTTGGGATTCCGTTGTGTCGTACCAGCCGGTGAAGCTCCAGCCGCGCTCGTCATCGGGGTCGCCGGGCAGGCTGGCCGTCGGCCCGAGACGGCCCAACCCCATCGCAGCCATCATGTCGTCCTCCACATCCCGGTGAGTGTGCCGGTGGGTCTCATCGCCACCGATCAGCAGCACCTTGCCGGCGATGGCCGTTGCGCGTTCGACGCCATTGGCGAAGGCCAATCCGACATCGCGGGCATCCACGGTGTGCAGCCGGTTGTCACCCGGCGTCGCCCGCATCAGGACCAGGTAGTCGCTGTTCATGTTGGCCGCGCCGTCGGGAGAGATGATCCCGGCCAGGCGGAGCATCGCGTAGGGCAGTCCGCTGTCGGTGATCACCTTTTCGGCGAGCACCTTGTCCTCGCCGTACTGGTCGATCGGATTGACCGGTGTCTGCGGGGTGATCAGCTCGGGATGGCGATAGGGATTGCGCGAGCCGTACACTGACGCGCTCGATGCCAGCAACACGATCGGTGGCGCCGGCAGTGTGGCGGCGGCCTCGACCAGGGTGGCGGTGCCCCCGACGTTGACCCGTCGGGCCAGTTTGGGGTTCCGGTACGAGGACGGCGAGAAGATCGCGGCCAGATGCACGATCGCGGAGGGCTCGTGTTCGGCGAACAAGTCGGCCACTGCCTCGGGGTCGAGCAGGTCGGCATACACCGTAACGAACACTCCGGGATGGCCGGCCCCGGCCAGCCGCGCCGCGACAGCCTCCGTTGCCGGCGTCTTGAGGTCGGTAGCGACGACGGTATGTCCGCGTCGCAGCAGGATCTCGGCGCAGCGGGAACCGACCTGGCCGAACGCTCCGGTGATCAACACAGTCTGGTGGGACATCAGACCATGCCTCGCTTTCGTGCCAGCCGTGCCGCGGAGTCGCGCAGGCGGGGGGAAATCCTAAGGGAGAAAAGGGGATTGAAAACATCCTCACGCAGTCGCGTCAGCTTGGACGTCTTGATCCGCCATTGCCCGTCGGACTTCTCGTAGGTCTCGTGGTAGTGGCCGTACCCTTGCAGATTGACTCCGGGGCCAAGCCGCACAACATCGTTGAGTGCCCAGATTCCGGAAGCCGCCTGCGGCGAGGTCAGCTCGATCTCTGGCGCATGGACTTGGTGGACGGTGGGTTGCGACGGCTTGCCCAGAGTTGAGCGGATGAACTCGACGAATTCGTCCGCACCGTGGATGAGCACTCCACCCGACTCGGTGGTGTCGCTGACGAAGTCGTCGGTGAAGATGTCCCGCCAGGCGGCCCAGTCCTTGGTGTCCAGCAGGCGGCAGTAGCGCGCCTTCAGCTGCTTGATTGCTTCGACGTCAGCCCACCTATCGTCTTCGACCACCGGCACAGGCTAGCGAACGACCCGTCCGCGAGTAACAGCCTCAACTCGATGTGATAGCTCCGCGACGTAAACTCTCCCGAATGGCACGGCGATCGTCTCCAGCTGAGCGGCGAGGCGGTCGGCCCACGCAGGCCGAGGCCGCGGCCCTTCAGCATCGGCTGCGGGAGGCGGCGGTCAAGACATTCCTGGAGAACGGTTATGACGCGACGACGATGGTCGCGATCGCCGATGCCGCCGGGATCACCAAACCCACGTTGTACGCGCGCTACCCGGACAAGCGCGCGGTCTTTCTCGACGTCATCCCGTGGGCGTTCAGCCGTGCGGTACAGGTCGACACTCCTGACGGCGCTGAGGATGAGGATCTGCGCACCGCGCTGATCGCCGTCGGCCAGGGTGCGCTGCGACATGCGCTGAATCCCGACATCGTCCAGCTCCACAAGATCGCGCGAAACGAAGCCCATCGGTTTCCCGAATTCGGTCTGTCCGCCGAGTCGCTCGGCTGGGCGAGCCGCCAACAGCAGGTGATGGCATTGCTCCGCCGCCACGCGGAGCTCGGCGCCATCGAGGTCGACGACATCGAACTCGCCGCCGAGCATTTCCTGGCCATGGTCGAGGTTTTGCCCGCCCGGCTGGCGGACTTCGGCCTTTATCGCAGCCGTAAAGAGGAGCGCCGTCGACTGCTGCAGGCGGTTGATCTCTTCCTGCGCGGTGTGCTGGCCCGGTAGTTCCGCATATCTTTACTCTTGGGTATGGTTAATGCGTGGCAATGACGCTGTCGGTGGTCGACCTCAAACCCAACATCGCCTCCGAAGTCCGCGCGACGAAAGCGGAACTCCTGGACGGACGTCACGCCGAAGCGCTCCGTGACCTCCTGGAGCACCGTGGGGTGCTGGTGTTCCCACGGATCGGGTTCACCGATGACGAGCAGGTCGCCTTCACCCGGACGTTGGGCGCCTTCGCCGCCGAGCGCACCGGTGAGCAGGTGTATTCCGTCACGCTGGACACCAGCATCAATGGGCTGGCCGACTACCTGAAGGGATCGCTGTACTGGCATATCGACGGCACCATGAACGAAGTGCCGATCCGCGCGTCGCTGCTGTCCAGCAAGGTTGTGTGCCAGGACGGCTCCGGTGACACCGAATTCGCGAATACCTATGCGGCCTACGACGCGCTCGAGGACGCTGACAAGCGTGCGCTCGAATCGCTGCGGGTGATGCACTCGGCGTGGAACACGCTGTTCTACTACGAGCCTGAACCCCGCTTGGAGACATTGCGGACGATGATGGCGATCGGTGACCGCGAACTGCCGCTGGTGTGGAACCATCGTTCCGGGCGCAAGTCGCTGGTACTGGGTTGTACGGCCCACCACGTGGTCGACATGGATTTCAGGCGAAGTGTCGAACTCCTTGTCCGTCTGAGGGATTGGGCCACCCGGCCCGAGTTCGTCTACCGTCACAGCTGGTCGGTCGGCGATCTGGTCATTTGGGACAACACCGGCACCATGCACCGCGCGACACCCTACGATCCGGCGTCGGGCAGGCTGCTGCATCGCACCAAACTGGAAGGCGAGGAGCCCTTCCGGTGACGGAGGTTTCGCCTGCGGCCTTCCTGCGGACCACGCTTCCGTTGGACCTGTCATGCCTGCCGGATCTGGACAGCGGTCGGTACCACTCGGTCTGGTTGCCCGACCACATGGTGAGCTTCTGGCCGGATGCGTTGTGGACCCCGGAATTCACCGACCTGGCCACCGTGTCACCGTCACCGCACCGCCACCTCGACGGCATGGCCGTGGCCGCGGCCGCGGCCACGCTCACCACCACCGTGCCGCTGGCGACCGCTGTCGTGGACACCGTTCGCCGTCACCCCGCGCTGCTCGCACAGAGTGCGCTCACCATCGATCATCTGTCGCAAGGGCGATTCATCCTGGGTCTTGGCAGCGGCGAGAGTGAGAACATCGTCCCGTACGGTTTCGACTTCGCCAGACCTGTCAGCCGCTTCGAGGAGGCGCTGAAAGTCATCCGCCTGCTTTGGGATAGCGCCGGGCCGGTTGACTTCGACGGCCAGTTCTACCGGCTCGAACAAGCGCGACTGGACACCGAACCGTACGAGGGACGGTTGCCGCCGATCTGGATCGGCGCCAGCGGGCCGCGGATGCTGGAGATGGTCGGGCGCTACGCCGACGGCTGGTGGCCGGCTGGCGCCTGGACGCCCGAGCACTACGGCCAGATGCTCGGCGCGGTACGCCAGTCGGCCGAACGGGCCGGGCGTGACCCGATGGCGATCACCCCGTGCTTCGTGCAGGTTTGCCTGATCGGCACCGACGATGTGGCGATCGAACGGATCGTCCGCTCGCCGCTGGTGGCGAGCTTCCTGCTTCAGGTGTCGGCACAGATCCTGCGCCGCTTCGGCTTTGACCATCCGATGGGGGAGGACTGGGGTGGATTCCACGACATCAACCCGGCCACTCTGACCCGGGAGCGCATCCTGGAATTTCTCGACCGGGCCGACCCCGAGGCGATTCTGGCGGTGGTGCCACACGGCACCCCCAAGGAGGTCGCACGGATCATCAAGTCGTATGTCGATGCCGGGCTTCGGGTCCCCAAGATCCTGGACTACAGCACGATGGCGGGCTTGGAGTTCGCCGCCGCATCGGCGGCCAACGTGCGCGAGACGGAAGATGAATTGCTGACGCTATGTGGAGGGCAGCGATGACCGCCCAGTTGGACGCGACCGCGCTGCTGGCACGTGCCCGCGCCGAAACGGGGTGCGGCGATTTCGGCGATCCGACCCTGCCGGAACGGTTCAGCTTGGTCATCGAGCATCTCAACGGTATCGGCCTGGACGCCAACGGGATTGCGGCGGCCGGCCGGGTGTGTCATTGGCTACTGACGTCCCGGCTGGAGTTCGTCGCCGACCGGGCCCGATTTCCGATCGCCGCGGAGGTGATCGACCGGCCGATGTTCGTCACGGGTGAACCGCGCTCGGGCACCACCCTGATGCACGCCCTGATGTCGGTGGACCCGCACGCCCGCGCGCTGCGCTTTTGGGAGGTGATGTACCCCTCACCGCCGCCCGGCCTGGCCGGCGCCGACGATCCGCGCAAGGATCAAGCCGATGCCGACTGGCGTGAGATCAACGCCAAGATGCCCAAGTGGCTGCGCAGCCACCCCTACAACGACATGCTCGGTGACGGTCTGCCCGAAGACGAACGCACCTGGGCTTTCGACTTCCGGGTGATGACTCCCACCGCCTGGTGGCGGGTTCCGATGCAGGCGGTGGTGGCGGGGCTGCCGACGGACCCGGCGGCGCAATACCGCATCCACAAGGCGATGCTGCAGCAGTTCCAATACAACCGCACGCGCAAGTACTGGGTTTTGAAGGGATTCCACGGCTTTCGTCTTACGGAGCTTTTCGATACCTATCCCGATGCGAACCTGCTGTGGCTGCATCGCGACCCCGTCCAGGTCGCGGCATCGCGCACGATGATGATGGCTGACATCCTCGACGGCATCGTCGGACCGATCGACCTGGCGGTGGAGGCGAAGAAGCATCTCGAGATGACCAGGGCGAGCATCGCCAACACGATGACGTCACCGATGGTCGACGATCCGCGAATCATGCACATCCCGTACACCGACTTCATCGCCGACCCGGTCGAGGTGGTGCGGGGCTACTACGCATTCTGCGGACGGATGCTCACCCAGGAGGCCGAGACGGCCATGCGGGACTACCTGGCCGGCAACCGTGGTGACCGGTACGGCAAGTTTCACTACTCGACCAAGCTGTTGACCGATATCGGCGAAGACCTCGACGATCTGCACGCCGAGTTCGCGCCCTTCCGGGACCGCTTCGGCGTCCGCATCGAAAAGCGGGACTGAATCGACGATGCACGAGCGGCTATCAGTCCACGACGTCACCTTCCTCGGGGCGGGTCCCACTGAACTGCTGAACAATTGGACAGCGCTGGGCGCCCATCGCCTCAGCGTCATCGACACCCAATTCCTCACACCCGACTTCTTGGCGATTCTCGAGGCCGGGAATTTTCAGATCCAGGCCGTCTACCACTTGTTCGGCTCGGGACGGATACCCAGCGACGAACCGTCGGTTGCCGCCGCTCGCGCTGCCCTTTCCCAGGTCATCGAGGCCGCGGCCGCCACCGGGGCCGACTGCATCTACATGCTCACCGGTGGCCGCGGCGGTTTCACTTGGGAGCAGGCCGCCGATCGGTTCTGCCACGCGATAGAACCGTGTGCGCGGCAAGCCCGGCAGGCTGGCGTGAGCCTGGCCATCGAGAATGCCGGCAGCCTCTACGCCGATATCCATATCGCCCACAGCCTGCGTGACACCATCACACTCGCCGGGCTGGCCGGGCTCGACATCTGCATCGACCTGTTCCACTGCTGGGCCGAGGCCGACCTCGCGGGTCTGCTGGCCTCGGCGCTTCCGCGGACACGACTCATCCAGTTGAGTGACTATGTGCTCTCCGATCGTGCGCTGCCGGCCCGGGCGGTGCCCGGTGACGGTGTGATTCCGATAGAAGCCTTCGTGACCCAGGCGCTGACGGGCGGCTACCGATTCGGTTTCGACCTCGAGCTGATCGGGCCGCGAATCGACGTGGAGGGCAGACTGGCGGCCGCCCGGCGCGGGTGCGACCTGGTGAGCGCGATGCTCGACCGGCTCGGCGGGTGAGGAGAGGAGGAGGGCAGTGGCTTTCGGCGACGGAGCTGACGACACGGAACTCGACCGGGCCTGGGGTGAGTTCTGCGACCGATTGAAGGCTGCCGGCCACCAGGCGTTCAAGGATTACAACGCCACCTCGGGCCTGCAGCGAGCCGACGCGTTCCGCTTCCTCACCCAGAACCTCGGGCAGGCTTTCGATCTCGCTCTGGAGACCCGAGATCCGAACTATCCGAGTATTCACACCTTCTGCAGTCCCTCTCGCAAACTGGGTGGCGACTGCGCGGATTTCACCTATCAGCAAGCCTGGATCGATGGCGAGTCCACGTACCGAATCATCGGGACGCGCGGGTCCGCGAGATTCCTCAATATCACGGTGCAGGGCGCACGACCCGAGGGCCCGCACGTCGTGCACGAGCCGTTCGGTGACGTGCCCGAGGCCAACCTGTTCGGTCACCAACTGCACGTCGAACCCGATGGCAGGTTCGAGCTCTACATCGGTGGGCCCGAACGCGGCCCGAACTGGCTGCCCACCACCGGCGATTCTCGAAAACTGTTCATTCGCCAGGGTTTCGACCACTGGGACGAGCGCCCCGGACAGCTACGCATCGAACGCGTCGATATGTCCTCGCCCAAGCCGTTGCCGACCGCCGCCACAATGATCGACGCCTTTGTCTGGGCGGGTGAGTTCGTCACCGGGTTGATGACCAGCTGGCCCGAGTTCCCCTTCGCCTATGGCGGCGTCGACAACGAACACCCCAATCGTTTTCCCGCGATGACCGCCACCGATGCGGACGGCAAGCGCGGCCGGAGTGCGGCGAACATGTACTGGGAGTTGGGCTCCGACGAAGCGCTCATTGTCGAATTCGACGCTCACGAGGGCTTGTGGATGCTCACCAACATGGGGGTGTTCTTCACCAGCATGGACTTTCTCTACCGTCCGGTGAGCTACACCCCGAGCCGGACGTCGACCGACAGTGACGGCAAGGTCCGGCTGGTGCTCGCCCATGAAGACCCGGGCGTGCACAACTGGATAGACACCCAGGGTTTCGAACGGGGCAATCTCACCTACCGCCACATGCTCGAGGGGCAGCCGGCAACCCTGAGCACCCGGGTGGTCGGGCACGCCGAGCTCGATGATGCGTTACCACCGGATACCAAGCGGGTCACCCCTTCCGAGCGCACCGCACAGCTGTGGGAGCGGTTCAACGGGGTTCGCGGTCGGTTCCCCCTGTGAACTCACGTGGCGCGGTTCATCACCCGGTCGGCGGCCGCCCAGTGCTCGTCGGACACCCAGAGTTCGGCGAAGGCGTCGATGGCCTCGGCCGGCGTCACGCCGGCGATCACCCGCTTGATCTGACCGGCCGGACGATTGGCCAGCGACTGCGCCAGCGTGCGCCATTCGTCGTCGAAGGTGGCTCGGGGGACCACCCGGTCGATGAGTCCCCACCGGTCGGCCTCGTCGGCGGTGAGCACCGTCCCCGATCCCGCCAGCAACAACGCCTTGCTCGTGCCGACCAGTGCGGCCAGCCGTTCGGCGCCGCCCCAGGCCGGCATGATTTCCAGGGACACCTGGTTGAAGCCGATCTTGATGTCGTCGGCGGCGATCCGGATATCGGCGGCGACGGCGACTTCGGCCCCGCCGCCGAGGGCGTGGCCGTTCAAGGCGGCGACGACGGGGGCCGGGAAACCGGCGATCCGGTCACAGATCGCACGCATGCGGGCCGCCATCGCGGCGGCCTCCGCGGTGGTGCGCAGCACGCTGAGTTCCTTGAGGTCGCCGCCGGACACGAACGCCCGGTCGCCGCCGCCGCGGATGACCATCGCCCGTGCGCCGGCCGCCGCGTCGAGCGCCTCTTCGAGCTCGCCCATGGTCGACAATGCGATGGCGTTGCGGGCATGCGGACGGTCGATCGTGAGGACCACGAGTCCCTCGCTCCACTCCAGGTCCACCATGATTGGTTCTCCATTTTCGGTATTGGCATTCTCAGTGCAGGAGAATAGCATCGCCAAGTGATGAGGAATATCCCGGTTGAGCTGAGCAAACGCTACATCGAGGAAGGTTGGTGGACGCCGGACACCCTCGGTGAGCTGCTGGCCCGAGGGCTGGCGGCCAGCCCCGATACGGGGTTCTGGGTGCACTCCGCGGTTCGTCCGTTCAGCGGAACGTTTCGCGACGTGGAGAACTCCGCACGCCGGCTGGCGGCAGGGCTCAAGGCCCGCGGGGTGGGGCCGGGCGATGTCATCGCCTTCCAGCTCCCGAACTGGGTCGAGGCCGCGGTGACGTTCTGGGCGTCGGCCTTCCTCGGCGCCGTGGTGGTGCCGATCGTGCACTTCTACGGCCGCAAGGAGCTGACCCACATCATCGGCACCGCGCGGCCCAAGGTCTTCATCACCACCGAGCACTTCGGTCATATGAGCTTCCAGCCGGATTTGTGTGCCGACGTCCCGATCGTGGGGCTGGTGGGCGAGAATTTCGATCAGCTGCTGGCCGATCAGCCGATGGCCGGCGAGCTGCACACCGACCCGGCCAGCCCGGCGCTCATCGCGTTCACCTCCGGTACCACCCGAGACCCCAAAGGGGTGATCCACAGCCACCAGACGCTGGGGTTCGAGACCCGGCAGCTGCTGGAGAACTATGCGCCCGATCGCGGTCGTCAGCTCACCGCCGCACCGGTCGGTCACTTCATCGGCATGGTCGGAGCATTCCTGATACCGGTTCTCGAGGGCGCTCCGATCGATCTGACCGACGTCTGGGATCCGGGACGGGTGCTGGAATTGATGGAATCCGAAGGCATGTCGATCGGCGGTGGCCCGCCGTACTTCGTGACCAGCCTGCTCGACCATCCCAAGTTCACCGAATCGCATATGAGCCGCATCAAACACGTCGGGCTCGGTGGCTCAACGGTGCCGGTCGCGGTGACCCGTCGGCTGGCCGACCTGGGCGTGCATGTTTTCCGCTCCTACGGCAGCACCGAACACCCGTCGATCACCGGATCACGGCCGGACGCTCCCGAGGACAAGCGGTTGCTCACCGACGGTGACGCCCGGCCGGGAGTTGAGCTGAAGCTGACCGACGACGGCGAGATCCTCTCCCGCGGACCGGATCTGTGCCTCGGCTACACCGACGACAAGCTCACCGAGAAAGCCTTCGACTCCGACGGCTGGTACCACACCGGGGATGTCGGCGTGCTCGACGAGGACGGGTACCTGACCATCACCGATCGCAAGGCCGACGTCATCATCCGCGGTGGTGAGAACATCAGCGCACTGGAGGTGGAGGAGCTCCTGCTGAGCATGCCGGCGGTGGCCGAAGCGGTGGTGGTGTCCGCGCCGGACGCCCGACTCGGTGAGCACACGGCGGCGGTGTTGCGCGTCAAGGAGGGCCATAGCATGCCGTCCCTGCAGGAGGTGCGCGCGCATTTCGACAGCCGTGGCGCCGCGCGGCAAAAGTGGCCCGAGGAACTGCACGAGGTGGCCGACTACCCGCGCACCGCCAGCGGCAAGGTTCAGAAGTACTTGGTGCGCAAAGGCATTACCGACGGCACGCTGAACGAACCCTCGCGGTAGCGATCAGGCGGGCACTTCGACAGGCTCACCGGTGGCAGCCCGGTAGCCGGCTCGGTAGCCGAAGACCATCGCAGGCCCCAGGGTTCCGCCCGCACCGCCGTAGGCACGTCCGGTCACGCCGGCCATGGCATTACCAGCCGCGTACAGTCCGGGTATCGGTTCACCGCTGACATGCAGTACCCGGCCATCGCGGTCGGTGCGGGGGCCTCCCTTGGTCCCCATGGCGCCGATCCCCACCGGCACGGCGTAATAGGGCGGAGTGTCCAGCGGGCCGAGCGTCTGCAGCGCAGGGGTGGCCGCTGAGTTGTCACCCCAGTACCCATCATAAGCGCTTGCGCCACGCCCGAATTCGGGATCGACTTCGTCAGCGACGCCGGCGTTCCAGGTGGCCAGGGTGGCGGCCAGCCCGTCGGCGTCGATCCCGGTCTTGGTTTCCAGCTCGGCCAACGTTGCCGATTCGTTGAACCAGTCCGGTGCGATGCCGCCCGGCTCGACGCCGAGGAAACCGTACCGTTTGAGGTGCTGGGCATCGAACACGATCCACGCCGGATCGTTGACATATCCGGTACGCGGGTCGAGCTGGTGGAACGGCCCCGACATGGAGTTGTACTCCCCGGCCTCGTTGAGGAAGCGCTTTCCGGCCCGGTTGACGATGATGCTGCGCGGCCGGGTGCGCTCCAATCGCACACTGCGACTGCGTGGCTTGCCGCCGAGGGTGTCGCCGGGGATCTGGATGACCGGCACCCACCAGGCCTCACCCATGTTCGCCAGGTCTGCGCCATGCGCCATGGCCATGCGCAGGCCGTCGCCGGTATTCAGCGGCGGTGACACCGGCCCGCGCAACGGCCCGCGCAAGAAGGCCTCAACCAAGCGTTCGTCCCATTCGAAACCACCCGTGCCCAGAATCACCGCCTTTTTGGCGCGCACTCGAATGTCTTTGTCGCCCAGATGGATCCGTACACCCGTGATGCCGGCGGCGGAACCGATCAGCTCAACCGCGCGGGCCTCGGTCAGCGGCACGACACCGCGGTCCAGCAGTCCCTTGAGCAGGCCGGCGATCAGCGCGGTGCCGGCCACGCAGTAATCCCCATCCATGTCATCGACGGCGGCATGGATACGGGCACGTGTCTCGGCGTCGATCCCCACGTTGCTGAAATCGACGGGGAACGACGTGATGCGAGACCCCCATTCGCCCACCGCGGCCAGATCGAACGGTCCGGCGTTCACCGACCGCCCGCCGCCGGGCTGCCCGCCGGGCAGCTCGGGCTTGTAGTCGGGAAAGCCCTCGGCGACCTCGAACCGCAGTGCGCTGTGGGCCTCGATGTAGTCCAGCATGATCGGGCCGGTGCGGACGAACGTCTCAACCAGGTCACGATCCATCACGCCAAGTGATTGGGCCTCAAGGTATTTCAGCGCATCATCGATAGTCAGCTCGCCGCCCGCGGCTCGGCTGTGCGCGGGAATCCAGGCGATGCCGCCGGAAACCGCGGTGGTGCCACCGACTGTCGATGCCTTTTCGAACACCGCCACCGATGCGCCCTCGGCGCTGGCCGCGAGTGCGGCCGTGAGGCCGGCCGCCCCGGTGCCGAGCACCACGACATCGGCCTCCTGGTCCCAGGTCTGCGCCATCTCCGGCTCCTTACATCACTCCCGTTGCCGCGCATCGATATTGGTGCGTGCATATATCGAACGGATCTGTTCGTTGTTTACACGCTAATGACGGCGTTCCACGGGTGTCAAGGTGCCTAAAGACCTTTCCGCAGTTCAGCGGGGTGCTTAACTGAGCACCGCTGAAAGTCGTTGCGCTGCTTCGATCACCGCGTCCTTGCTCCGCATCACGACGTCCTCGCGGTGTGAGATCACGTTGATGCAGGTATGGGGGGACGTCGGCGGCCGTTCCACGGGTACCGCCAGCCCGTAGGTGCTCGGCTCGATCTCGGCATGGGTGATGACCCAGCCCTGGTCGCGAGCCTTGGTCACCAGATCCCGCTCGCCCGGCCGAGACGGCATGCTGGCCAGCAGCGCGATTCCAGCGGCTCCTCGGTCGAGCGGATAGTGGCTGCCCTCGTGGAAGGACAGTTGATACGACACGTGGGTCGGCACGATGACCGCGATAGCAATTTGCTGTTCACCCTCCGCAACCAACAGCGAGACCGTGGTCCCGAGTTTGTCGGCCAGTTCGCGCAGGATCGGCAGGCTGAGTTCCCGGACGTTGTTGTCGAACGAAGCGCCCAGGGCTGCCAGGCCCGCCGCCGACCGGAACCGTCCGTCGTCACCCTTGGCGACCAGGCGGTAGGACGCCAGCGTGCTGAGTAATCGATAGGCGATGGTGCGATGCACGCCGATGTTGTCGGCGACCTGCTGGATGGTCAGTCCGCCCCGAGCCGCCGCCACCAGCTGTAACGCGCTCAGGCCGCGCGCCAGTGTCTGGGATCCGGGCGCGGCGCTGACCGGCCTGTCGACCTTCGTCTGCGTCATGGCTTCTCCGTGCCGGTCATGCACAAGGCGGGGCGAACAGTCCCGAAGCGCCTTGACAGACGGCATCGGGAGAGTGATGCTCTTAATATATCGCACACCATAGTTCAATATTTACACATACTGCTTACAAAAAGCGAGAATCCCATTATCGCCGAGGATAGGGGCCAGCGGGTGTCGGAGTTCGAGAGCATCTGGAGCGACCTGCAGGGTGTCGCGTTCTCCCAGGGGTACCTCGACGTCGGCGGAATTCGCACGCGATACCTGCACG
This sequence comes from Mycobacterium pinniadriaticum, assembly GCF_026242045.1. Lineage (GTDB taxonomy): Bacteria > Actinomycetota > Actinomycetes > Mycobacteriales > Mycobacteriaceae > Mycobacterium > Mycobacterium pinniadriaticum. Next base: position 46,392 of record NZ_JAPJDO010000011.1, on the reverse strand, counting down.
CCGGGGATCGCGACAAGCCGACGCTGGTGCTGCTGCACGGGTCCGGCGGGCACGCCGAGGCCTACGTGCGCAACCTCGAATCCCATGCCGAGCACTTCTCGACCTGGTCGATCGACATGCTCGGACACGGCTATACCGACAAGCCGGGCCACCCGCTCGAGGTCGGGCACTACGTCGATCACCTGATCGGCTTCCTCGACGCGATCGGCGCGAACACCGCCCACCTGTCCGGTGAGTCGCTGGGCGGCTGGGTCGTGTCGCGTTTCGCCGCCGACCATCCCGATCGGATCGACCGCCTCGTCCTCAACACCGCCGGTGGTTCACAGGCCGACCCGGAGGTGATGAAGCGGATCATCACGCTGTCGATGGCCGCTGCGGAGAACCCCACCTGGGAAACGGTGCAAGCCCGGATCAAATGGCTGATGGCCGACAAGTCGAAAGACTATGACGACATCGTCGCCAGCCGGCAGCGGGTCTACCGGCAACCCGGTTTCGTATCGGCGATGCGCGACATCATGGCTCTGCAGGATCCGGAGATCCGGCAGCGCAACCTGATTCGCCCCGAGGACTACGGTGCGATCACCGCGCCCACCTTGGTGTTGTGGACCAGTGACGACCCGACCGCCGACGTCAGTGAGGGTCGGCGAATTTCTGAGATGATCCCGGGTGCCCGGTTCGAGGTGATGGAGGGCTGCGGCCACTGGCCGCAGTACGAAGACCCCAAGACCTTCAACCGCCTGCACATCGACTTCCTCCTGGGGCGATGAGCATGCCCGACTCCACGAATGGCCATGGCGAGGGCCCGGATGTCGATGTGGTGGTGGTCGGCGCCGGACCGGTCGGGCTCACCTTGGCCAATGCCCTTGGTCTGCAGAATGTTCGAACGCTGGTCATCGAGGAACGCGATGCGCTGATCGACTATCCACGCGGCGTCGGACTCGATGACGAGGCGCTGCGCAGCTTCCAGGCGATCGGTGTGGTCGACGCGGTCCTGCCGCACACCGTGCCCAATCAGATTCTGCGGTTCTTCGACGGAAAGCGACGCTTGTTGGCCGAGATGGCGCCGCCGGACGCCCGGTTCGGCTGGCCCAAGCGCAACGGCTTCGTACAGCCTCTGGTCGATGCCGAATTGTTGAAGGGCCTCAGTCGGTTCGAGCACGTCGGCGTATCGTGGGGAAGCCCGATGACGGGAGTCGCCGAGACCGCTGACGGGGTCACCGTCGAGTTCGGCTCGGGCTCCAATGCGCGCTCGGTCCGGGCCCGCTACATCGTCGGTTGTGACGGCGGGCGCAGTGCTACAAGGCGATTGATGGGGGTTTCCTTCGACGGGACCACGTCGTCGACCCGGTGGCTGGTGGTCGACGTCGCCAACGATCCACTCGGGCACCCCAATAGCGAGGTGGGCGCCGACCCGGCGCGACCGTACGTATCGATCTCGATCGCGCACGGTATCCGGCGATTCGAGTTCCTGATCCACGCCGATGAATCCGACGAGCTCGCCGAGGATCCGGCGTTCGTCGCCGAGATGCTCTCGAAACTCATTCCGTACCCCGAGCGGGCCGACATCATTCGTCGGCGGGTCTACACCCACCACTCGCGGATCGCCGGATCGTTCCGCAAGGGGCGCCTGCTGATCGCCGGCGACGCCGCCCACCTGATGCCGGTGTGGCAGGGGCAGGGCTATAACAGTGGTATCCGCGACGCCTTCAACCTCGGCTGGAAGTTGGCGGCGGTGGTCAAGGGTCAGGCCCGCGACGAGTTGCTCGACACCTACGATGTCGAGCGGCGCAAGCACGCCAGGGCGATGATCGACTTGTCCACCACCGTGGGCAGGGTCATCTCGCCGACCAACCGCAGGGTCGCCGGTGCGCGCGACATCGTGATCCGAGCGGCCTCACTGGTGCCGACGCTGAAGCGCTACATCCTCGAAATGCGCTTCAAGCCGATGCCGTTCTACGCCCAGGGGGCGGTGGTGCACAACGAGCCGCCCTCGCCGGGCGTGGGAACCCTGTTCATCCAGCCCCGCGTCGACACCCGCGACCGGCAGAACGTGCTGCTCGACGATGTCATCGGACCATGGTTCGCGGTGCTGTGCTGGAACAACAATCCGCGAAAGATACTCGGCGAGGAGTCTTTCCGTGCCTGGCAGGCACTCGGTGCGGTGTTCGTCGCGCTGCGCCCCCAGACCCAGCTGTTCTGGTCCGACCAGGACGATCCTGACGTCATCGTGGTCGGCGACCGCACCGGCGGGCTCAAGGGCTTCTTCGACGCCCGTGAAGAGTCGGTACTTTTCCTGCGCCCGGACCGCTGCATAGCCGGCGCCTGCATCGCGCAGCGTGCACCGGAGTTGAGCGCTGCCCTACTGAACAAGTTGACCTTGACCCCGGGAGGCAACGATGGCCCTGGCCCTCTGCTGCATGTCGCACAGCCCGCTGCTGACCCTTCCCGGCCCGTCAGCGGAACTGCTTGAGGACGTGGAGAGTGCTCTGGTAACCGCACGCGACTTCGTCCGCGAGTACGATCCCGAACTGGTCGTCATCTTCTCTCCGGACCATTACAACGGCTTCTTCTACAAGCTGATGCCGCCGTTCTGTATCGGCACCGCCGCCACCGGCGTGGGGGACTACGGCACCCAGTCCGGACCGCTGGACGTGCCTGCGGAGTTGGCCACCGAACTCGCCGAACATGTGCTCAATTCGGGTGTCGACGTGGCGATATCGGCCGGCATGGATGTCGACCACGGCACCGTTCAGCCGCTGGAGAGGTTGTTCGGTGACGCTGCTGCGGTGCCCGTCATCCCGATCTTCATCAATTCGGTGGCCACCCCGCTGGGTCCGCTGCACCGGTCGCGGGCGCTGGGCAACGCGGTGGGCACCTTCCTGGCCGGGCTCGACAGCCGGGTGTTGGTCCTCGGTTCCGGTGGCCTGTCGCACGACCCGCCCATCCCCACGCTGAAGACCGCACCGCCGGCAGCACTCGAGCGGATCGTGCAGGGCAGGCCGATGACCCCTGAGCAACGCCAGGCTCGCCAGGATCAGGTCGTCGCGGCGGCACGGGAATTCGCTGCCGGTAGTGGTCCGTCTCAACCCCTGAACGCCGACTGGGATCGCTCGTTCCTCGACCTGATGGACAGCGGCCGGTTCGGTGAACTGGACAACTGGACCAACGCCTGGATCGCGAGCGAGGCAGGCAATTCCGCACACGAGGTGCGCACCTGGGTGGCCGCCTTCGCGGCCCTGGCGGCGCAGGGTCCGTACCGCACCATTGACCACTACTACCGGGCGGCGCCCGAACTGATCGCCGGGTTCGCGGTGCGTACCGCGATGGCGACGGGAGCAAGCCGGTGAATTTCGAGTCGTTCGACACCTGTGTCGACGTTCTGGTCATCGGCTCCGGGGGAGGCGGCATGACCGCTGCCCTGGCCGCGCACGCGTCGGGCCTGGACACATTGGTGGTTGAAAAGGCTTCGCACTATGGCGGGTCCACGGCACTGTCCGGCGGCGGCATCTGGGTTCCGGGCGCTCCCTCGCAGAAACGGGAGGGCTACTCGCCCGACCCCGAGGAGGTGCGGGAGTACCTGGCACAGATCACCGACGGTCTGGTCAGTGCGGAGCGGATCGCCGCCTATGTCGAGTACGCGCCCGAGATGATGGAGTTCCTGGAGAACATTAGCGACTGGCTCGAATTCGTCTGGAAGCCGGGCTATGCCGATTACTATCCGGAATTGCCCGGTGGCTCGGAGCTCGGCAGCACCATCAATGTGCCGCCGATCGACCTGCGGAAGCTGGGTGACGAGGAGGAGAATCTGCTCAAGCCGCTGGCCTTGGCCCCCAAGGGAATCTGGCTGGGCCCCAAGGACCTTCGGCTGTTCTACCAGGTGCGTCAGAACTGGCGCGGAAAGGTCGTCCTGCTCAAGCTGCTCTGGCGCAAGTTTCGCGCTCACGTGTTCGGCGAGCGCATCGCGGCCATCGGCCAGTCCTTGATCGCCCGACTCCGGCTTGCGATGAAGGAACAGGACATTCCGCTGTGGTTGGACGCACCGATGACCGAGCTGATCACCGACGTCGACGGTGCGGTGGTCGGTGCGGTTGTCGAACGGGCGGGCAAGCAGCAGCGCATCGGTGCCCGTCGTGGGGTCATCCTGGCCTCCGGCGGATTCGACCATGACATGGCCTGGCGCCGCGAGCATCTGCCGGAGCTCGAACAGGACTGGAGTTTCGGCAATCCGTTGGCGATGGGTGATGGCATCCGCGCGGCGGAGAAGGTCGGCGCGTCCAGCGACCTACTCGACGAGGCATGGTGGTTCCCGGCCATCTGCTGGCCGGACGGGCGTCTGCAGTTCATGCTCAACGAGCGGATGATGCCCTCGCAGTTCGTGGTCAACGGCGGCGGCAGGCGCTTCATCAACGAGGCGGCGCCCTACATGGATTTCGCGCACGCCATGATCGCCGGACAGCGCTCCGGGGTCTCGCACATTCCGTGCTGGTTGATCACCGATACCCGCTCGTTTCATCGTTACGTCGTGGCGGGGCACCTGCCGCTGCCCAAAGTGCCGGGCGCTCCGGTGCCGACCGGCTGGAAGATACCCAAGGCGTGGCTGGAATCCGGGATTGTGCGCTCGGCTCCAACCCTGGGCGAGTTGGCGGTGCAGATCGGTGTACCGCCGGCCGAACTGAGCCGCACGGCAGAACGTTTCAACCAGCTGGCCCGCAAGGGGCACGACGACGACTTCAACCGCGGTGACAGCGCCTACGACAACTACTACGGCGACCCCACGTTGCCGAACCCCAATCTGTACCCGCTCACCACGCCGCCGTATCTGGCCTTCCAGATCATCCTCGGCGATCTCGGCACATCAGGAGGTTTGCGCACCGACGAATACGCCCGCGTACTGCGGTCCGACGACACTGTGATCGACGGACTCTACGCGGTGGGCAACACCTCGGCGGCCGTGATGGGCCGTAGCTATGCCGGGGCCGGGGCCACCATTGGTCCGGCAATGACGTTCGGCTACGTGGCGGCCAAACACATCGCTGGCCGGAAAGACGACCACGGCAATTCCACTGTTTCCAGCGACACAACCAAGGATTCGACGCATCCCATCGGAGGTAAGTAATGAAGATTTCGCTGTTCTACGAGTTTCCGCTGCCGCGGCCGTGGGGCGAGGACGACGAACACCAGCTGTTCCAGGACGGTCTGGTCGAGGTGGAGGCCGCCGACAAGGCCGGCTTCTCCACGGTGTGGCTCACCGAACACCACTTCCTCGAGGAGTACTGCCACTCCACCGCGCCCGAGATGTTCCTGGCCGCGGCCAGCCAGCGCACCAAGAACATCCGGCTGGGCTTCGGCGTGATGCACCTGCCGCCGCCGATCAACCACCCGGCCCGCATCGCCGAGAGGATCGCGACACTGGATCACCTGTCCAACGGACGAGTCGAGTTCGGTACCGGTGAAGGTTCCTCGGTCGCGGAGCTCGGCGGGTTCAACATCGACCCCGCCGACAAGCGCACGATGTGGGAAGAGGCGCTCGAGGTCTCGATCCGTTGCATGGTCGAAGATCCGTTCACCGGGTTCAAGGGGCAGCACGTCGAGATGCCGGCCCGAAATGTCATCCCCAAGCCGCTGCAGAAGCCGCACCCGCCGGTGTGGGTGGCCTGCACCCGGCCGTCGTCGGTGAACATGGCCGCCGAAAAGGCGATCGGGGCATTGAGTTTCGCCTACACCGGCCCCGGGCCGCTGAAGGACCGGGTGGACACCTATTACAAGGACTTCGAAGAGAAGGGCACCCCGGTCACCCCGGCGATCAATCCGAATCTCCTGGCCATCGGCGGCGATCTGTCGATGATGGTGGCACGCACCGATGAGGAGGCGATCAAGCGGCTCGGCGTGGGCGGCGGGTTCTTCTCGTTCGGCATCATGCACTACTACCTGACCGGCATGCACACTCCGGGGCGCACCAAGGTGTGGGAGCTCTACGAGCAGGCCGTCAAGGAAGATCCGACCCTGGCCTATGGTCCGGGTCGCGGTGCGATCGGCGGACCGGACACCGTGCGCCAGTTCCTGCGCGATTACGAGGCCAGCGGGGTCGATGAGATCATCCTGCTGCTCAACCCGCGCTGCCACGAGGGCATCATGGAGTCGATCGAGATCATGGGCAAGGAGATCCTCCCCGAATTCATCGAACGCGATGAGAAGGCTGTGGCGGCCAAGGCCAAGCGTCTCGAACCGGTCATCGAGAAGGTGGAGGCTCGTCGCCGGCCCTCGGAGGCACCGGCGTTCGACGACACCTACGCGTTCGGCGGGCTGCCGACCGGTCAGGGCGGCAAGTTCACCGCATCCGAGATCCCCGAGGCGTGGGCCGAGATCAACGAAGGCCGCGTGCAAGCCGCTCAGGCGGAGAAAGACGCTCGGGAAAAGTCCGCGGGCGGGTCGGCCGGCTAGCCGATGGCCCTGATCGACGGGATGTGGCGTTACGACGGCCGTCGCGTCGTGGTCACCGGGTGCGCCTCGGGTATCGGGGCGCACCTGGCGGGGCAGCTGAGCGAACTCGGCGCCGAGATCATCGGGCTCGATGTCCGTGAGCCGGGCGGTGAGATCGCCAGGTTCGTCGAACTCGACTTGGCCGACCCGGACTCCATCGACACGGCGGTCGCCGCGATCGGTGGACCGGTCGACGCGTTGTTCAACGTGGCCGGGGTGTCCTCGGGTATCGGTGATCCGCTGCTGGTGGTCCGGATCAACTTCCTGGGCACCCGCCAGTTCACCGAGGGCCTGCTGCCGCTCATGCCGGACGGCTCGGCAGTGGTGAACGTGTCCTCGCTGGCCGCGGCGGGTTACCGTGATCATCTGGAGCAGGTGGCCGGTCTGCTGGCCACCGGTTCGATCGCGCAGGGGTTGAAGTGGTGCGACGACCACCCCGAGGCCCTTGCCGACGGCGGCTACCGGCTGTCGAAAGAGGCGATCATCGGCTATACCGTGCGAAGCGCGGTGCCGCTGGGCGCCAGAGGAATCCGGATCAATTGCACCGGCCCGGGGGTGACCGAGACCCCGATCCTCGACCAGTTGCGCACCCGGTACGGGCAGGATTACCTCGACACCATCCCCAAGCCGCTGGGGCGGGTGTCGAATCCCGACGAGCAGGCCGCGGTGCTGGCTTTTCTGGGCAGCGCGGCGGCCGGCTACATCACCGGGCAGGTCATCTGGGTCGACGGCGGCAACATCGCAGCGAGCCAAGCGGCAGATTTCGAGGAAGGTTGAGCATCGTGGCCGATATGAGTGACTTCCGTCGGGTTGCCGACGACGTGCGCAACTGGGGCCGGTGGGGTGATGCCGACGAGCTCGGCACGCTGAACTTCATCACGCCGGAGAAGGTTGCGCAGGCGGCGGCAACCGTCAAGCACGGCAAGGTGTTTCCGCTCGGCGTCGACTTCGGTTCATCGGGCCCGCAGGGGGCCTTCCAGTACCGGCAGAACCCGACCCATGTGATGACCATCGACGGGGGCGACGCCAAGACGTTGTTGGAGTACGGGCCCAAGTGGCTACGGAACCCGTCGGCCGTGCAGCTGAGCGGGTACTCCGAAGCCGGGCCGATGCGATTCAACGACGACATGATCATCATGCCGCTGCAGGCCGCCACCCAGTGGGACGCGCTGTCGCACGTCTACTACGAGGACAAGCTCTACAACGGATTCCCCGCCGACTCGGTGTCCAGCCTGGGCGCCTACTACCTGGGCATCGACAAGGTCGACGGCAAGGGCATCACCTCACGCGGTGTCCTGCTCGACATCGTCAAGCTGCGGGGGGTGCCGACGTTCTGCGAACTCGGTGAGCCGATCACCCCGGCCGAACTCGACGAGGCGGCCCGGACCCAGGGTGTGAGCATCGAGCCGGGCGATATCGTGCTGGTTCGAACCGGCTGGTGGGCACGCTTTTTGGAGAATGGCGACGGTGCCGAGCCGGGAGCCGGACTGGACTGGACCTGCGCGTCGTGGCTGGCCGACCATCAGGCGGCGGCGGTGGCAGCCGACAACCTCATGGTGGAGAACCCGGTGTCGGCGGTCGACGGTGCCATCCTGCCGATGCATATGTTGTGCCTGCGTGACATGGGCCTGATGCTGGGTGAGTACTGGAACCTCACCGAACTGGCCGCCGATTGCGCGGCCGACGGACGCTACGAATTCCAGCTCGTCGCACCGCCGCTGTCCGTCACCGGTGCCGTCGGTTCGCCGGTCAACCCGATCGCGATCAAGTGAGCTATCAACACCGGACCATCGTCGTCGACGGGCTGGCCACGCACTTTCTCGAAGCCGGGCAGGGTGATCCGGTCGTGCTGCTGCACGGCGGCGAATTCGGGGTCAGCGCCGAAATTGCCTGGGAGAAAATCATTCCCGCACTCTCACAGCATTATCGAGTGCTGGCCCCCGACATGCTGGGCTTCGGCGACTCGGCCAAGGTGGTCGACTTCACCGACGGCCGAGGCATGCGGATCCGGCATATCGCCCGGTTCTGCGCCCTCCTGGGTCTCGACACCGTCCACTTCGTCGGCAATTCCATGGGCGCCATCAATCTGCTCGTGGACCTGACCTCACCGGCACCGGTGCTGCCGGTGCGCAGCGCGGTCACCATCTGCGGTGGCGGGGATATCCAGAAAAACCGGCACACCACCGCGCTGTACGAGTACGACGCCACCTTCGAGGCCATGCGGGCCATCGTGGAGGCGCTGTTCTTCGACCCGGCCTATCCGGCCGACGAGGCCTACGTGCGCCGGCGCTACGAGTCCAGCATCGCAACGGGTGCCTGGGAGGCCTTGGCGGCAGCGAGGTTTCGTCGTCCAGGGCTGGAGATGCCGCCGACACCGTCCAGCAAGCGGGCCTATGAGCGGATCGAGGTTCCGGTTCTGGTCGTCGAGGGCGCGGGCGACAAGTTGTTGCCGCCCGGCTGGGCCGCCGACATCGCCGGGCAGATCCCCGGCGGCCGCTCGGCAGTCATCGACGGGGCCGGCCATTGCCCGCAGATCGAACAGCCCGAGTCGCTGGGAGAAGTGCTGCTCGAGTTCCTCGCCGAGCAGAGCTGAGCCGACTCACCGCGGTTCTTTGGGCAGCCCGAGCACCCGCTCGCCGAGGATGTTTCGTTGGATCTCGCTGGTACCGCCCAAGATGGTCTGGGCGCACCCGACGAGCATGGCGTGGACCAGTTCTGCGCCGTCGTGCTTGCCGGCCGGGTCGGTGCACGCATCGGTGCCCAGGACGTCGGTCGCCAGATCCCCGAGATCGCGGTCGGTCTCCGAGGTCATCAGCTTGAGCACCGAGAACGCCGGCGAGGACAGGTCACCGCCCGCGAGGGCCCGCTGCCAGGTGAATCGGAGCAACCACATCCGTGTCCAGAGTCGCGTCATCGACCGTGCCAGTACGGGATCCAGACGGTCCCGACGCCGCGCGGCTTGGGCCATTCGCTCGAGCCGTTGGAACATGCCGACTGCCTGCGTGCCGAGCGTGAGTCGCTCCCGCCCCAGCGTGAGCATGGCGATGTTCCAGCCCTGACCGACCTCGCCGATGAGTGCGTCAGCGGCCAACTCGACACCGTCGAGGAAGACCTCGTTGAACTTGCTCTCGCCATCGATCTGCACGATCGGCTGGATCTTCACCCCGTCGGATGCCATCGGCACGATGAACATGCTCAGCCCGCGGTGACCCTCGGCCCCGGTGCGAGCCAGCAGCAGCCCGTACCTCGCCGATATCGCTCCGGAGCTCCACACCTTCTGCCCCTCGACTCGCCAGCCGACCGGGGTTTGTTCGGCCCTGGTGCGCACCGCTGCCAGATCCGATCCCGCACCGGGCTCGGAGAACAACTGTGTCCAGATGTCGTCGCCCGTGCGCAGGGGTTCCAGATAGCGCGACTTCTGGTCGTCGGTGCCGTACTCGATCAGCACTGGGCCCACGAGATCGATACCGGTCATCGCCAGTTGGCGGGGGACATTGGCATAGGCGCATTCTTCGGCGAAGATTGCCTGAGCCAGGACCGACGCGTCGGATCCGCCGTATGCGGCGGGCCAGTGCAAGCAGGCATAGCCGTGCGCGGCCAGATACTTGTGCCAGACGCGACCGGGTCCCACGTCGTCCGCAGTGGGTGTCGGACCGTAGTTTCGCAATCCGGCCGGTCGGGGGGCCGCCCTGAGGAAGTTGCGGATCGTGGTGCGAAGCTGTTCGGCGTCTAGATCGGTGTCGAACATGCGGCTATCTTCTCCTCGAAAACACCTGCGGTCGTGGCGATGCGATCCCAGTACACCGACGGCGTGCCGAACAGGACCTCGTCGGTTCGTGCGCGCTTGAGGTAGAGATGGGCGGCGTGCTCCCACGTGAACCCGATTCCACCGTGAATTTGCAGGTTCTGCTTGGACACCGAGCGCAGCGACTCCGAACACACCGCCTTGGCCATGCCGCACCGCCACGCGCTCTCCGCGGCCGATCCGGGCGGGTCGTCGTCGATCGCCTGTAGCGCCGCCTGGGACGCGGACCGTGACCACTCCAGGTCGAGCAGCATATCGGCGCAGCGGTGCTTGATGCTCTGGAAGGTGCCGATAGGCCTACCGAATTGCTTTCTGGTGGAAGCGTATTCGACCGACATCTCGAGCACCCGCTCAGTCGTACCGACCTGCTCGGCGGACAGCACCGCGATCGCGTGCTGGATCCGCCGTTCGATGACGTCGTGGACCGGGCGTTCCGTACGCAGCCGGATGGCCGGCGCACGGTCGAGATGCACAGTAGCCATCGGCCTGGTTGCGTCGAGCACGTGCTCCGGGATGATCATGACGCCGTCGACGTCCGCGGCGAGTAGATAGATCGCCGGCTCCCCGTCGGCCAGCGCGACGACCACCAGGTCGTCGGCCGCCCCGGCGTGGAGAACGTGCCGCCCCGTGCCGGTCAACGTCGCATCGCCACGCCCGTCGGCACTCGCGACAATGTTGACGGCATCCGGCGACCACGGCCCACCGTCGGTGGTGATCACGGCGGCCGCGGTGCGCTCTCCCTTCATGAGCGCGGTCCAATTGCCCTCGTCGAGTGGCGGTTTGCCGGCGCCCGCGCAATCGGCGATCAACCCGGTCGCGAGCACCAACGAAGCAACCAATGGCACCGGCGCGAGGCACCGGCCCAGTTCGTGCGCGACTGTGCTCAGCATCGCCGAGCCGCAACCAGCGCCACCGAGATGTGCGGGCAGTGCTATCTCGGTGATGCCGATCTGCGAACACAACACCTGCCACAATCTGCGATCGAACCCACGCCGGCGCGGATCGGTGAGGGCGAAGCCCACTTCCCGGATTCGCTCGTCGGTGGCGAGACGCTCACACGCATCGCGGGTGGCCCGGGCGAGGTCCTGTGCCTCTTGGACGGACAGTGTGTTCATCGCGGATTCCGGACCGGTCGGTCGGCAGGGTTGCGCTGATACATATAATCAGTTAACCATATAGGCGGCGAGAGACGGAGGCGCCGCCGGCCGCACCGTGGCAATCGGAAGCGCATCTCAATGTCCGCGTCATATGGTTATACGTTTATATGTAACTACCGCGGTTGAATCTCTGCCGCAGAGAGGCATGTCGAAGTGGACCGCTCTCCGTACCGCCCTCATCGCTCGCTCGACGGCCGGGTCATCGTTGTGACCGGGGCCAGTCGGGGGATTGGCCGGGCCATCGCACTCCGCGCGGCCGCCGATGGCGCCCGTGTGGCACTCTTGGCCAGGACCGAGGCGCCGAACCCGAAGATCGATGGCACTCTCACCGACACCGCCCAAGCGGTGCGAAACGCGGGTGGCCGGCCATTGGCGATCAGCTGCGACGTCCGCGATCCCGACGCGGTCGCCGCCGCCGTCGAGGAGATCGCCGGCGCCTTCGGGCGCATCGACGTGGTGGTCAACAACGCGGGCGCGTTGGACCTCCGGAATACTGCCGCACTGCCGCCCAAAGCATTTCAGCGTCTTCTTGCCGTCAACGTCGAGGGGCCATACGCACTCGTGCACTCGGCCCTACCGCATCTGCGGAAGGCCGAGAATCCGCATGTCGTCAACATCTCGCCCCCGCTCAATTTCAACCCGGCGTGGCTCGGCACGCACGTCGCACACACGGTCGGCAAATATGCGGAAAGCATGTTGACCATCGGCTGGGCCGACGAGTTCGCATCGATACCCATCGCGGTGAACTCCGTGTGGCCCGCGACGATGGTGGCGAGCACCGGATTGATGGTCGCGATGGGGGAGGAGACGGTGCGCGGACAGGCTCGAACGCCCGAGATCATGGCCGACGCCGTCCATGCTCTGGTCACCAGGCCGGCCGCGGATGGCACCGGCCGGATCTACACCGATGCCGAGATTCTGCGGGCCGAGGGGGTCGAGGATCTGGCCGGCTATCGGTTGGCTGCCACCGATGACGACCTCGTGCCCAACTTCTACCTCACGGATCAGCCGACACACAGCGGCTAGCCTGTGTGAGTAGGGGAATGCCTAATAGGCATGACATTTAACCTCAGGCTCCATCGACTGAAGTAGATAAATGCCCGTAGATATGCTGAAAACTCTGGTTAGCAGCCGGACTCCTGAGTAGTATCGAACTTCCTAATAGGAATAGTACGTGAGTAACAGCCTGGGTGTGGTGAGGGGTTGTGGGCATGACGGAGGCAACGATGAGCACCGGTCTTGATGAGTGCGCCCCGGTGGGCGGGATTGATCGCGCTGATTTGATCTTGAAGGCGTTTGATGATCTTGGGCGGTTGACGTTGTCGCAGATTTCGCGTCGGACGGGGGTGCCGCGTTCGTCGGTGCATCGGATGTTGGATCGTTTGGTGGCGTTGCGGTGGATTCGTCGTGATGGGCATCATTATCAGCTTGGGTTGCGGTTGGTGGAGTTGGGAACGCTTGCGGTGCAGCAGGATCGGTTGCATGCGGCGGCGTTGCCTTTTCTTCGGGAGTTGCGTCGGGTGACGGGTTCGACGGTTCATTTGGCGGTTCTGGATTGTGCCGATGTGGTGTATCTGGAGAAGTTGGAGGGGGTGGGGGCTGGGGGTATCGCGACGCGGGTTGGTGGGCGGCGGCCGGCTGCGCCGACGAGTGTGGGGAAGGTGTTGTTGGCCAATGTGATCGGGGGTGGTTCGGTGGGTGTTGGGCAGTCGTTGTCGGTTCGTCAGGAGTTGGCTGCGGTGCGGCAGCGGGGTGTGGCTTTTGATCGTGGTGAGGCGTTGCCGCATGTCGGTTGTATCGGTGCGCCGGTCGGTGGCAGGGGTGATGTGGTGGCGGCGGTGTCGATTTGTGGGCCGTTGGAGTCGATGACGATCAATGATCGGATCGTCAGCCTCGTGCAACACACCGGTCACCAGATCCACCTCAAACTCAGCCAACAACACACCACCACGGCGGCGCCACGGCTGACGGGACTGCCGAGCCTTTCCGGGGGAGTGGGCAGCAGATGACGGCGATCGCGTGCGGGCACTGCCACAACGTTGTGGACGTGGAGCGGTACACCGAAACTCAGATCAGCGTCCAGTGGACCGGTGACGCCGAAGCAGTGTGTGCCGAGTTCGCGAGGCGGTGTGCCGATGGGCAGCGGAGCATGACGATCCCGACCTGTCGTGCCCTGCGCTCCACCATCGAACGGAACATCGCCGACGACGTGATCCGGGTGACCGCACGTCGGGAGCCGCCGGCCCGCGACGGCCGGTGGCGGTGACTATCACGGAAAGCATGATTGCCGATGCATGACAAGCCGGGCACGGTCACGGTGCGAATCGACGGTGAGGAACACCGAACAGAGTGGTCGCCGGGCACGGTGCTGCTCGAAGCGCTGAAGCGGGCCGGAATCGAGGTTCCGCATTCGTGCACCGAGGGCTCGTGCGGGGCCTGCGTTTGCCGCATTGTCCGCGGTGGGGTCGAGATGAAGTCGAATCGTGTGCTCGATGACACCGACATCGCGGAGGGCTACCTGCTCGCCTGCCAGGCCGTCGCCACGTCGGACGATGTGGCGGTCACCTACGATGACTGAGCCGTCGTCATCCATTCACACCGACACCTGCGTCACCTACGAGGTACGAGACCGGGTCGCACTGATCGCGGTCAACGACCCCGACCGGCGAAATGCGATCACCCATACGATGTCGGCGCAGCTCGAGGCTGCGGTGCACCGGGCTGAGTCCGCGCCGGATGTGCATGCCGTTGTCGTCACCGGATCGGGGCGCGGCTTCTGCGCCGGTGCGGATCTGGCCGCTCTCGATGGTGCCACCGAGGAGAGCCTGGAGCGCCTCTATGCCGGATTCATGGCGGTCGGGCGCTGCGCGCTGCCCACTGTCGCGGCCGTCAACGGTGCGGCCGTCGGCGCGGGTTTGAACCTGGCCCTGGCGGCCGATGTCCGAATCGTCGGTCCCCGTGCTGTTTTCGACGCTCGGTTTCAGCGGCTCGGCATCCATCCGGGTGGCGGCGCGACCTGGATGTTGCAGCGGGCGGTCGGTCCACAAGTCGCTCGGGCGGCCCTGCTGTTCGGACTTCGGCTCGACGCATCCGAAGCGGTACGGCACGGACTGGCGCTGAGTCTGGTCGACGACCCGCTCGCGGGTGCGGTGGATCTCGCCGCCGGCCCGGCCAGCACGCCCAGGGATGTCGTGCTCGCGACGAAGGCGTCGATGCGCGCCACGGCAATCCCGGGATTCGTCGACACCGACCACCACATGGCCGCCAAGGACATCGAGCTGATCCCTCAGGCGATGTCGATTCGGTCGCCGGCCTTCCAGGAGAGGCTCAGCGCCGCCCGTGCACGGTGACTCTTCGGCAACACATTTCAGATTCTCAGCGGATTGGAGCCGGCGAGCGATGCGAGGGTACTCGCGGATCTGTAGACGGATGACCGTCACAGCGTTAACAGCACTGGTGCCGGCGGTGGTGATCGGTACGGCCTGTCCCGCCCGGGCGGACGCGGTCGGGTATTTGGTGAATGTGACGGTCCGGCCGGGCTACAACTTCGCCAATGCGGCCGATGCGCTGTCCTACGGACAGGGTATCTGCGACATGATCGGGCAGGGTCGCACCTACCCGCAGGTCATGGCTGAGGTGAAGCACGATTTCGGCACCTCTGACGAATTCCAGGCGTCCTATCTGATCACACAGGCTGCCAACGAGCTGTGCCCGGCGTTGATATGGCAACTGCGCAACGCCGCTGCCCACTACCAACCGTCACAACCATGAATCGAAGGGATCGTCGATGAGTCGGGTTCGTGTCGCGGTGGCGGTCGCCGCGCTGTTCGCTGGCCTGGCCGGCCAGCTGATGTCCCCGGCGACCGCGGCAGCGGACAACAGACGCCTCAATGACAGTGTGGTGGCGAATGTGTACACGATTCAGCACGAGGCCGGCTGCCAGAACGCGGTGCGGATGAACCGCGCTCTTCAACAGGCGGCTCAGTGGCACGCCGTGGATCTGCTGCACAACCGGGCCCTCGACGCGGACATCGGTAGCGATGGATCGACGGCTCAGGACCGGGCGGCGGCAGCGAACTTCCATGGCGCCGTGGCCGAGACGGTAGCGATCGATCCGTCGGTGGCGATCAACAACATCGACGTTCTCAACCAGTGGTACTACCAACCCACGGACCTCGCGATCATGCGGAACTGCGCCAACACGGTCATGGGAGTGTGGTCGGAGAACAGTTTGGATCGCTCGGTGGTGGTCGCGGTGTACGGCCAGCCGGACTGACTCGGTTCCGGCGGCCGCGTCACTGAGGTGGGCCCCAGGCGTCGAGGCCGGTGCCGATCAACGCGTCCCATGGGTCGAAACCGGCACCGGCCGCGTGCATCGTCACCTCTCCCAATCGTCGCGCGTAATGCGCTGTGCTGCCGAATTCGTCGATCCAACTGCGGGCCCGCATCGTCGACATCCACAGGTCGTGTTCGACCGTGACTCCTACCGCTCCGTGGAGTTGATGGGCGGTCGTGGTGACGACGTCGACGGCCTCACCCAGGGTGACCTTCGCAGCAGTCACCGCGTATTCGGTCTGCGGGCTGTCAAAACCACCCTCGGCGGCGGCGACCGCCAAGGTCACGCTCGCGCGTGCCCGTTCGAGTTCGCCGGCCATTCGGGCCAGCGCGTGCTGGACTGACTGGAATTTGCTCAGCGATCGGCCGAACTGGTTGCGGTTGTGGGTGTGGGCGACGGTGAGTTCGGCAGCGGTGTCCAGCGCCCCGAGGATCTGTACGCACCGTGCCCATGCTCCCCGGCGGATGAGCTCGTCGCCGACCCGCGCGTCGAGGGAAACGAAGTCGGATTCCGGAACGTCGAACGCTATCGTCGCCCGGGGCTCCCCGGCGAGGTTGTAGCCATGGTCGGTTGCCGGCGCTGCGATGGCGGTGACGAGCAACCGATCCGTATCGCGCACGGCCAGAACGATTTCCGCGACGTCGATCCAGGGGGCGTCGGATGCGATGCCGCTGACCCGGCCGGAGTGGCGCTGGTGCTGGTTGCCGGCTGCGATGGCGACGGTCAGCGGAGGAGTCCCGGGGTGGGGCAGGCCCGCGGTTGTGGCCAGCCATGAGCCGAGTAGATCGGTCTCGGCGATGGGAACCGCACCGTTGTGCCGGGCCAGCCCATGCAGCACGATCGCCAGCTCCACCGGTCCGGCCTGCAACTCGGCCGAACTGGACAGGTGGCTCAGCCCACTGTCGACCAGCGTCGTCCACAACGTCTTGTCGAAGTCTTGCCGCAGGCGGGCCTGGCCGCTGTCCGTACGTGTCGCGCGGTGGCCGATGTCCTCGACCAACGTCCGTAGGCCGGCCAGGTCATCATCACGGTCGGATGCAGCGTCGAAGATGCCCCCGGCCAGCCATGACGTCGTCATCGCAATCCCATCCCGCGGGCCACAACCCCGCGTAGTACCTCGTTGGTTCCGCCGCGCAGCGTGAACATGGGAGCGTGCTGACGGGCTCTGCCGAGCATCTCGTTGATCGTGGCGTCGGCCGGACATCCCGATTCGATCTCGTCTGCCAGCTCGGCGGCGAGTTCGATCGACTCTTGTTCGAATCGGGTGCCCAGGTCCTTGACCAATGCGGCGCGATTGGTGGCGTCGTAGCCCTCGGTCAAGATGGCGGCGACGGTCAGCGAAAGTTGGCGTAGCGAGATCAGTTTCGCCATCAAGCGCCCGACGATCGCACTTGTGTGCCGGTTCTCGCGACTTCCCAACGCTCGGATGATCGCGATCAGCAACGGTGCGGTCGACAGAAATCGTTCGGGGCCGCTGCGCTCGAAGGACAGTTCTGCGGTGATCTGCTGCCAGCCGTCGCCGATCTTGCCGAGGACCTCAGTGTCATCGACGAGCACGTTGTCGAAAGTCACCTCGTTGAAGTGGTGTTCACCCGACATCCCGATAATGGGTGTGATGGTGACGCCGGCGCGATCGCATGGTACGAGAAACTGGCTGAAGCCCGAGTGCCGCTCCGCCTCGTCGCGTCGGCTGGTTCGCGCCAACACGACGACCTGGTGGGCACGATGGGCGCCGCTGGTCCACAGCTTCGTGCCGGTGATCCGCCACCCGCCGTCAGTGCGTGTCGCCCTGCACTGTGCGGCAGCGAGGTCGGAACCGGCGACGTCTTCGCTCATCCCGATGGCCAGATAACAGCGACCCGAAGCGATCTTCGGAAGTAGTTGTCGGCGTTGATCTTCGGAGCCGTAGGCCAACAATGCCGGCGCGACCTGCCGATCGGCGATCCAGTGCGCGCCCACCGGCGCACCTGCCGCCAGCAGCTCCTCGGTCACGACGTAGCGATGGAGATGGCTCAGGCCGCGACCGCCATAGGCGGTCGGGATCGTGATGCCGATGAATCCGGCGTCGGCCAGTCGTCGGCTGAACGCCTCATCCCACGCTCCCAGCCATGCGTCGACGGTCGGCCGCCAGCCGAACGCGGCCCGGTCGGCGATCAAGAACCGACGCACCGCACCGCGTAACTGTGCGAGATCAGAATCGTTGGCGCACAGCACATCGAACGAACTCACCACACCTGCTCCCTTGCCCGCTCCCGCGTGTACATGGCCAACCCTTGCGATCTAATGATCAAACTATATACCCTATTTAAGGTTCAGATGGCCGCGCCCCGGATGCAGCTCGATACAGCGGGCGCCGGCCGCGGCTCGACAGGAACGAGGTGGATGTCGTGGGTGTGGGTACTACCCGGCTCAGCGCGGTCGGGACCTATCTGCCGCCGTGGAAACCCCTCGGGAAGCCCGGCGCCCGCCGCGTGCGGGGGCCCGACGAGGACGCCCTGACCATGGCTGTAGCGGCGGGGCGGGCCGCCGATCCCGGTCAGACCGCCAGGCGGGTCGTCTTCGTCTCGCGCGACTTCCCGCTCCTGGAGGGCGGCAATGGGGCGGTGTTGCTGGCCGGCCTGTCGCTGGGCGCGGACATTCCGGTGACGGAGGTCCTCGGCGGTGGTCCGGCGGCGCTCGACGCGATCCTTGGTTCTGCGCCCGGAACCCTCGTGATCGCGGCCGACGACTCGCGCGACGTCGCGGGCGGTGGTGCGGTCCTGGTGGGCGCCGACGGCGCGGCGTTGGTATCGGTGGCCCGGCAGACCCGCAGCCTGCCTGTCGTGGTCCGCCACCGGGACGGTAGCGAGTATCGCTACCGGGATCCACGCCTGCAGCGTGAGGTCGGAACGAAATCGACACTGGTAAAACTGGGCCTGACGGCGGGTTCCCCGGTCGCCGCAGCGGCCGGGGTGGGCCCCGGCCTGCTAGGCCCTGACCTCGACGCCGACGGCGCGACGGTGGAGCCGGCAGAGAGCGCTTCGGGCGTCATCCACGCTCTGGCCAGTGCGATCGAGGCGGGCGCCGAAGGGCTCGTGCTGGCTCTGGAACAGTCCAGCGCCACTGTTGCCCACCTCAGTCCGGGACCCACCGCAGTTCGCCGCGACGAACGCGAGGGCGGCGAGTTGCCGGCCGCGCGGCCCGGCGACGGTATCGACATACCGATCTCGCTGGCGGCGTACTCGCGCGCATTCGAACCCAAACTGCGCTGGCAGGCCGATGTCTACCGGGAGGCTCCCGGTATCGACGCCGACCCGCAATACCCTCCGCGATCAAGGGTCGGCTCTGACGGCAGGCTGGCACGGCCATGGCGTACCGAGCCACTCCCCCGTAAGGGCACCGTCTACACCCACACCACGGTACGGATCCCGGTTCCCGGACTGCCCGGTCCGTACTCGTTGGCTCTGGTCCAGCTCGACGACAGCCCGGTGCGCGTTCTGCTGAAAGTGACCGGCGCCGTGGCGGGCCAGATCCACATCGGACAGCCCGGCTCAATTGTGTTGCGCAAGATCGCCACCCGTGCGGGAGTTCCCGACTACGGTTACGCGTTCCTGCCATGGACCGCACCACCGGATGGCGAGTCCGTTCATGTCGACCGATCAGAGGGAGCGGTGCTATGAGGCATGTGGCGATCGTCGGCGCGGGCATGACCACCTTCGCCGAACACTTCGAGCTGGGCATCAAGGATCTCATCCCGATGGCGTATGCAGAATGCACCGCCCGAGTGGACAAAGGCATCGACAAGTCCGACATCCAGGCGGCGTGGATCGGGGAGCTGTCGACCACGGATGGATTCCCGGCCGGGATACTCGCCGACACCCTCGACTTGATGAACGTCCCGGTGACTCGGGTCGAGAATGCCTGCGCCACCGGAAATGACGCGATCAGGAACGCAACGATGGCGATCGCGTCTGGTGCCTACGACGTCGCGCTGGTGGTGGGCGCCGACAAGGTGAGGGAAACCTCCTCCGACGCCACCTTCTGGGAATGGTCGGCGATGACCCGGGATACCGCGTGGGACTATCCCTTGGGTTTGGTGGCCCCGGCGAACTTCGCGCTGCACGTCAACCGTTATCTGCACGAATCGCCGGCGACCAAGGAACACATGGCGATGGTGGCGGTCAAGAATCACTTCCACGCCCTGAACAATCCGAAGGCCCAGCTGCGGTACGAGATAACCGTCGAGCAGGTGCTGGCGGCGCCGATCCTCGTCGAGCCGTTCGGACTCTACGACTGCACCCCCCAAAGCGATGGCGCGGCAGCCGTCATCCTGGCGAGCGAGGAGGTGGTCGACCGCTACACCGACAATCCGGTCTGGATTCGCGGCGTCGGGTTGGGCATGGACCGCGTGATGCACCAGCACAAGTCCGACTTGACGAGTTTTCCGCCGACCGTCAAGGCCGCCAAAGCCGCACTGACGATGGCCGGCCTGACCCCGGCCGACGTCGACGTCGCCGAAGTGCACGATTGTTTCACCGGCGTCGAACTCATCAGCTACGAAGACCTCGGGTTCGCCGAGCGGTTCGAGGCCTACAAACTCGTCGAACAACGCGAGCACTACGTCGGGGGTTCGATCCCGGTCAATGCGAGCGGGGGACTGAAGGCCAAGGGGCATCCACCCGGGGCAACCGGCATCGCACAGTGCTACGAGCTGTTCAACCAGCTCCGCGGCGAGGCGGAGAACCAGGTCGATGGCGCCCGAGTGGGCTTGGCGCACAACATCGGCGGACCCACGGCCGTATCCGCGGTGACCGTCTTGTCCAGTACCAGGCGTTGACGCCAGGAGGCGCTCGCGGGTTAGTCCAGCAGATCGAGCACGGTCGACATCTCGGAACCGGCCAGCACGTACTCCTCGGCCTTCTTCAGGTGCCGATTCCAGAGTTGGGTGGCGTTCTCGGCGTCACCGGCCTTGATCATCTCCAGTACCAACGCATGGGATTTGGCCGAACGCCGCAGCGCCCGGTCGGCGCGAGCGCCCTCGGTGGGCTGCATGGAGCGGTTCGCCTTCTCGATGATGTGGTGGAGCATTCCGCAGACCATCTGGATGGTGTGGTTGCCCGACAACCGCACGATCGCGGCATGGAACTCGGTCTGGGTGGCGAAACCCTGCTCGCCGACGGGCTGGCTGCCCTCTCGGGCGACGATGGCTTCGAGCTCGGCGATCACCGCCGGATCGCGCTTCTCGGCCAACTGTCGGACCATCGGCGTCTCGAGGATCGCCCGGGCGTCGTAGACGTCGCGCAGCGTGATGCCGTCGTACTGCAGGATCAGGCCCGCATAGTCGGCCAGTGTCTGGCGGGTCGGGCGGGTCACCCGAGCACCCCCGCGGACTCCGCGCTGGATCTCTATCAGCGACTGGGATTCCAGGACGCGCAGGGCCTCCCGCAGGGTGGGCCGGGAGACACCGAACCGGCTCATCAACTCTGCCTCGGGAGGCAGCATCGTGCCTTCGGGGATCTCGCCGCGGATGAACATCTTTCGCAGCACGCCCGCGACCCGATCCGACATCTTCGGTTCGCGCAGGCTGGTGACCTCCATTGCGGCTCCCTGACCCTCTGCGGATTGTTGAACGGGTAATACAGCTAACGATATTACAGATTGGGCCGCCTCCGATGGTCGCCAGTACTCGCTACCGGCGCTGTGAGCTCACCGCGGCCGGTCCCACGAGACGATGGTGGGCAGGCCGGTTCCTGGGCAGTTCTCCCCGAACAGGTCCCGGGCCAGCGTGGCCTCGTGGTGTCGGTAGGAGCCGAGTAGAGAGTCGAGTTGGAAGCCCCTGACGACGTAGCGATGCAGGCGGTGCTCGGCAGTGAGCCCGATGGCGCCGCAGACCTGCAGCGCGACGTCGCAGACAGTCCGATGCGCACGGCCGGCGGAGGTTCTCGCCAGCGTCGAGGAGAATTCGTCTCGTCGACGCCATGCCTCGTCCAGCAGCGCCCGGGTTCCCTCGAGGACCGCGGTTGCCTCGGCCAGAGCGTGCCGGGGGGACTGGTAGCTCCCGATCGGCCTGCCGAATTGCACGCGCGCGACGCCGTGGTCGACGGCAATCCCGAGCATCTCGTCGGCCAGAGCGACCAGCTCGGTGGCGATCCCGCGATGAGCGGCACTGACCGCGCGGCGCCACTGCGCGGTCGCCGGCACCGTGGTGTCCACGGCGCCGTGTACCTGTAGCCAGTGCAGCGAGCGATCGAAGGTGTCGAGCGGGCGGGTTTGCAACGTGCCGACGTCGACCAGGCCGATCTCCACCGACCCGGACGAGCCGGAAATCGGCACCGCCACAACGCCTTCCACGGGACCGGTCAGCAAGCCGCTGAAAGCCCGCGAGTCGAGGCCCGGGTCGTAGCCGTCACCGGTGGTGGGCAGCACCATCGCGGTGATGCGGTGTCCCGCGAGCGGGGTCAGCTCGGCGAGCATCGCACGATCCAGGCAGTCGGTCTGGGTGAGGAACCGTCCCTGGGCTCGGTACAGCAGCCGATCGGCCTCGGCCGGGTATTCGACTTCGATTTCCGCCCAGCCGAGTTCGGTCAGCCGGTCGCCCACCGCGGCAGGTGGGACAGTGGTGTCGGCGGCGATGCTCTCGAACAGGTGGAAGACGGTCTCTTCGACCATGGACAACGTGTCGTCGACGGCGGCGGTCACTGGTCTCCCCTGGGCAGACGCAGGACATGATCGGCGACGATGTTCCTCTGGACCTCGGCCGTCCCGCCCATGATCGTCGCGGCCCTGGCGTACCACCAGTCCGCACGGGCCTCGTCGACGTGGGCGGAGCAGGAATCGTCGGTCCCGCTGATCATCCAGTCGCGCCGAACGTCGAAAATCAGGTCCTGGATGTCCTTCTCGACCCTGCTGAACAGCAGCTTGTCCACGCTGCTGGCGGGCCCGAGCGTCTGCCCGTCGGCAAGCTTGCGGACAGTTGCCGCGCCGCGGGCGGCCGCGGCCATCGTCGCGACGTATACCTGGGCGAAGCGCTGCTTATCCGCATCCGAGGCGCCGTGGCCCACCATCGTCGCGCGCAACCGGCTCAACTGCGCCAGGCCGGCGGTCACCACCGCGTAGCCGTACATGCCGCGTTCGTACTGCATCAG
Organism: Mycobacterium pinniadriaticum; assembly: GCF_026242045.1. Lineage (GTDB taxonomy): Bacteria > Actinomycetota > Actinomycetes > Mycobacteriales > Mycobacteriaceae > Mycobacterium > Mycobacterium pinniadriaticum. The sequence goes on along the minus strand of NZ_JAPJDO010000011.1, from coordinate 23,490 downwards.
ATACATCGCCACCTCCCAGCCGCCGTCCCGGTCGCCGATCACGCGGTCCCCGGGTACGGCCACGTCGTCGAAGAACACCTCGGCCAACTCTCGGCGGCCGCTGGCCAGGGCGATCGGCCGCACGGTGACGCCCGGCGCGTCCGCGTCCACCAGGACCATCGTCAGCCCTCGGTGGCGACTGGCGGCGCTGCCGGTGCGTACCAGCACCACGAAGCGGCTGGCCGTTCCGCCCTGGCTGGTCCAGATCTTCTGCCCGCTGATCACCAGGCCGCCGCGGCCGTCGTCGAGCGCCCGTGTGCGCAGGCTGGCCAGGTCACTGCCGGCGTCCGGTTCGGAAAATCCCTGACCCCACCACTCCTGCCCGCGTAGATAGCCGTCCAGGTGCTCGGCGGCCAGCTGGGGCGCGAATCTGATCAGTGCGGGTCCAAGGGTTTCCAGCGTCCAGAGCTGATTGGGGACCGGCAGAAGGGCCGCGGCCAGCTCGTCGTAGAAGGCGGCCCGGTGGATCTCGTTGCCGCCATGCCCACCGGCCTTTTCGGGCCAGCCGTACCGGTTCCATCCGTCGGCGTACAGGCGTTGCAGGACTGATGCGTCGTAGTCCAAACGCTCCTCGGCCGTGCCGAAAGTCGCCGCGCGCCAGTCGGCTGTCCACCCGGACTCCGCGAGATAGCGGCGCAGATCCACGCGGTAGAGCTCGACGTGATCCACATACTCGGCGCGACCGGAGTCGGCCGGGGCTACGTTGAGTCGACCCATCACACTCCCTTGAGCTGGACGTCATTCCCTTAATATTTAACCATTTAACCACTTATCCGATCACCATAGTCGGGGTGTTCGGAGTGGTCGCGGGCGTCCGGCCGCGGGCAGTTCACCTCGTCATCGAACTACCTATTAGGTATGTCTGCCTTATTCGGCTACTCTCTCCGCCCGTAGCTATAGTCGCACGTCAAAGCCAATTATGGCGATGCCAAGCATTGCTTAGGCTTGGCTTGTAACGTTTCTGTTAGTACTGTAATGTGAGTCACAGCCTGGGTGTGGTGAGGGGTTGTGGGCATGACGGAGGCAACGATGAGCACCGGTCTTGATGAGTGCGCCCCGGTGGGCGGGATTGATCGCGCTGATTTGATCTTGAAGGCGTTTGATGATCTTGGGCGGTTGACGTTGTCGCAGATTTCGCGTCGGACGGGGGTGCCGCGTTCGTCGGTGCATCGGATGTTGGATCGTTTGGTGGCGTTGCGGTGGATTCGTCGTGATGGGCATCATTATCAGCTTGGGTTGCGGTTGGTGGAGTTGGGAACGCTTGCGGTGCAGCAGGATCGGTTGCATGCGGCGGCGTTGCCTTTTCTTCGGGAGTTGCGTCGGGTGACGGGTTCGACGGTTCATTTGGCGGTTCTGGATTGTGCCGATGTGGTGTATCTGGAGAAGTTGGAGGGGGTGGGGGCTGGGGGTATCGCGACGCGGGTTGGTGGGCGGCGGCCGGCTGCGCCGACGAGTGTGGGGAAGGTGTTGTTGGCCAATGTGATCGGGGGTGGTTCGGTGGGTGTTGGGCAGTCGTTGTCGGTTCGTCAGGAGTTGGCTGCGGTGCGGCAGCGGGGTGTGGCTTTTGATCGTGGTGAGGCGTTGCCGCATGTCGGTTGTATCGGTGCGCCGGTCGGTGGCAGGGGTGATGTGGTGGCGGCGGTGTCGATTTGTGGGCCGTTGGAGTCGATGACGATCAATGATCGGATCGTCAGCCTCGTGCAACACACCGGTCACCAGATCCACCTCAAACTCAGCCAACAACACACCACCACGGCGTCTTTCAGCGGCGCGTGAGTAGTTGTGGGGGAGGGATGCCGCAAGGATCCACCCGAGCGCCTGAAGGCCACCCGGTCACGATCAAGGAGTGACAATGCTCGTCAACACCCGTCCGCTGGACGTCGACTATGCAGCCGAAGGGCTCTGGGAGAAGCGCACACTGTGCTCCTTCCTGGACCAGGCGGCGGCGCTGCACCCAGAACGTTCGGCCGTCAAAGCGGCCGGCGATGACATCAGCTATCACGCACTGCGAAGCGCGGTGGCGTCGATGGCGGCGATCCTGCGCGGCCGGTGGGTGAACAGGCATGACGTGGTGACCATCCTGTTGCCGAACTGGCTCGAGACGGTCGTCGCGATCCATGCCGCGTCCTGGGCGGGATGCGTGGTGAATCCGGTCGTGACAACCTACCGCCGCGCCGAGGTATCGTTCATTCTCGAGCAATCCAAGTCCCGTGCCGTTTTCATACCCCACGTGTTCCGGGGATTCGACTTTGTCGAGATGTTGTCGGAGATCCTGGCGGGGATGTCCGACCCGCCGACGGTCATCGTCGTTCGTCCGCAGGGTGAGCTGCCGGACGGGTTCGTGTCCTTCGACGAGATCCACGGCACCGGTGACGGGATGGATCCCTGCGGGGATCCTTCTGACATCTGCCTGCTGCTCTATACCTCGGGGACCACATCTCTTCCCAAGGGAGTGCTACACAATCACCAGACCATCACCTGGGAAATGCGGTCGATAGTAGAGAAATTCGGCCTCGGCGATGAAGACGCGATATTCATGGCTTCGCCGGTCGGACACCTGACCGGGATCGTCTACGGTGTCTACCTGCCCACTCTGCTCGGGCAGAGTGTGACGCTACTCGACATCTGGGATCCCGTTGCAGCCGTTGACCTCATCGAACGCGACGGGTGTCGGGTGAGTCTCGGGGCCACACCGTTCCTGCACGGACTGTCCGGTGAATATCGGACGCGAGATTCATCGTCGAGTCTTCGGCTGTTCCTGTGCGGTGGGGCCGATATGCCGGCCGACCTCATTGTCGAGGCATCCCAACAGCTCGGAGCCCTCGTCACCCGCACGTATGGCTCGAGCGAGATGCCCACATACAGCATCTCGGGTCCCGAATCGACCCTGGAAGAACGCTCGACGACCGACGGCACACCGCTGAGTCCGGCCTCCGGCCGGTTGCTCGACGAACGGGACGGTATCGGCGAACTCGCGGTTCGCGGGCCGGAACTGTTCCTCGGCTACCTTGACCCGACACTCAACGAGTCGGCCTTCACGGGCGACGGCTACTTCAAGACCGGTGATCTGGTCAGTGTTGATGATTCCGGGGCGATCACGGTGCGCGGCCGGGTCAAGGACATCATCATCCGCGGCGGTGAGAACATCAGTGCCCTCGAGGTTGAGAACCACCTGCGCCAGCACGCCGCTATCGAAGACGCCGCCGTCGTCGGTTATCCCGACGACAAGATGGGGGAGCGGGTCGCCGCGTTTCTCGTACTGGCAGAAGGGGTGTCGAAAACGGATCTGGAAATCGGCGGTTACCTGCGCACACGCGGACTTGCCGCGCACAAGTGGCCGGAGAAGCTGCGCATCGTCGGCGAGCTACCGCATACGGCAAGCGGAAAGGTGCACAAGCAGCTACTCAGGCAGCGGCTCAGCCAATCAGGCTAGGTGTCCGACGGGTCGTCCGACTCAGGCGACAGAGCCGGCGGTAGCGCCGGGGCCTCGAACCATTCCGGCACCGAGTCCGTCGCGCCGAATCGCTCGGCAGCCAGATCGAGATCCTTGAGTAACTCGATCGCAAGAGTGCGTTCGGCGGCGTAATAGCGTTCCGACCACCGCAGCGCGATCCACACGTAAGCGAAATAGGGTTCGGCCGCGGTGAATTTCGCGTAATGGGCCGCCTCGCGTGACTTGAGGTCGGATTGTTCGATGTATTCGGCAAGCATCTCGCGCAGCCGCTCGGGTGTATTCATGTTTCCGAGCATCACTCGCATGAGCATAGGGTGCTTGAGTACTGGCGCCTCCACGGGTGCATTCCGCGACCAACTCATCAAGGCGCGCTTACCTGCGGCGCTAATGCGATACAGCCGCTTGCTGCGAGAGTTATGGCCGCCGGCCGGTGATTCACGCGAAATCACCAGACCCATTTCTTCGAGTCGCTTCAACTCGGAGTAGACCTGGCTGAAGGACGGGGACAGATAAAAGAATCCGGGACCGTAATCGGCCCACTTCTTCAACTGATAGCCCGATACTTCCTTGCTGTAGGACACGATGCCGAGAACTGTCCAGCCATTAGCCGTAAGTGCTGGGTAATCATTCTGTTCGGATCGCTTCTTGGCCACTGCTCAACACTACACCAAGGATCCCTCGATTGTGAGATCGCCGACCAATTCAGGTAGGGCGTCGCAAGGTCAGAGTTATTGATTCCGTGTGACGAACTCTGTCACAAGACGTTCGAAATCGTGCTTTCGCTCGACCTGTGCCCAATGGCCGCAGTTCGAGAATGCGTGCAGTTCCGCATTCGGCAATTGACGAAACGGGAAGATGCCACCCTCGTATGGCAGCATTCGATCGTCGCGGCCCCAGATGAGCAGCGTCGGTTGACGGATGCAGCCCGCTCTGCCCCAGAGCGGTCCGAGCGGGTTGAGCTCCGGATCGTCAAAGGTCGCAAAGATTTCCCTGGTCGTGTCGATCACGCCGGGGCGCTCGGCGTTCGCCATCCGCTCGTCGATCAATTCATCGGTTATCAGTGAGCGATCGCTGACCATCGTTTCGACCCAGGCGATCATCCGCTCTCTGGTCGGATCACCGAGAAATTCGAAGAGCCTCTTTGCGCCTTCGCTTAGTGCGGGAGAAAAGATATTTACCGCCAGCCCACCCGGCCCCATCAGCACCAGTCGACGCACACGGGTTGGATGGCGAAGCGCGAATTCTGCCGCAACGTTTCCCCCCATCGAGTTTCCGACGATATCAACGGCTTCAATTTCGAGGTCGTCGATAAAGGACCGAACCGCATCGGCGGCGACCTGTGAATACACGCTATTCCAGGCGACCGCGGGGCTGGCGCCGAACCCCGGCATGTCCAGGCATAATGTGCGGAATTGTTGAGCGAAGACCGGCAGATTTCTGGAAAAATTCGACCATGCGCTGACACCCGGTCCTGAGCCATGAAGCAGCAACAGTGGTGCGCCCTCACCGGCTTCGTGATAATGCAGCCGGTAGTCACCGCAGATTTCCTTGCTGGTGCCTTCATAGGTCAATGACGCGGTGTCTATCAAAGGGTTCTCCTGTGGCCGCCGCACTGGTTTCCTATTCGACGCTACCGGGGATATTTCCGGTGGGAAGTCCTGTTCCGGCTGCCGGGAAGAATATTGAAGTCCTGACGGCTCACCGCGCAATGTTGAACCGAGATCGAACGGTGGGTTCGGACGTGCCTGGCGAGGGAGCTATGGAGTTGGGTGAAGAATGACCGGCCATCCCGATGTCTTGGCGCCGGCGCGCCTGGGATCGCTGACCCTACGGAATCGAGTGATCAAGGCCGCCACGTTCGAGGGAATGACGCCCGGTGCGGTGGTGTCGGACCAGCTGATCGACTACCACCGCAGCGTCAGCCGCGGTGGGGTGGGTATGACGACGGTTGCCTACTTGGCAGTGGCCCCGGAAGGCCGTACCGAAGACGGCCAGATCTGGATGCGCGAGGAGGCGCTTCCCGGACTCCATCGGCTGACCGATGCCATCCACGAGAAGGGTGCGGCGGCCTCGGCTCAGATCGGCCATGCCGGTGCTGTCGGCAACGAGGCACTGACCGGACATCCGGCCCTGGCACCGTCACGTCTGGTCAATCCGTTGAGCCTGAAGAAGGTTCACGCGGCCACGCGGACAGATATCGAGCGAATCCGGCGCGCTCACGGCAGCGCGGCGCAGATGGCTGCGGCTGTGGGCTTCGATGCGATCGAAATCCACTTCGGCCACAACTATTTCACCAGCTCCTTCCTCAGCCCGGTACTGAACAGACGGCGTGACGAATACGGCGGCTCGCTGGCCAATCGGGCCAGAGTCGCCCGGGACACCGCGAAGACCGTCCGCGACGCCGTCGGCGACCGGTGCGCAGTCCTGGCCAAGGTGAACATGGACGACGGTGTCCCCGGCGGTCTGCGATTGGCGGAGGCGATCGAATTCATCAAGTGGCTGGAGGACGACGGGGCCCTCGACGCGATCGAACTGACGGTCGGCAGCTCTCTGGTCAATCCGATGTATCTCTTTCGAGGTGAGGCTCCGATCCGCGAATGGGGCGAGGCGATGTCCGCGCCGGTTCGGTTGGGCATGAAGGTGTTCGGCCGGTTCTTTCTGAAGCACTATCCGTTCCGGGAGCTTTTCATGCTCGAACACGCACGCGCTGTGCGCGCCGCCGTCGACATGCCGTTGATCCTGCTCGGTGGCGTGACGGACTTCGGTTCGATGAGCGTTGCGATGGCCGAAGGATTCCAGTTCGTGGCCATGGCGCGTGCCCTGCTCCGAGAACCCGACCTGATCAACCGGATTGCGAGTGACACCGAAACGCCCTCGCTGTGTATTCACTGCAACAAGTGCATGGCGACGATCTACTCCGGGACCCGGTGCGTCGTGACGACGCCAGCGCTTCGCATCGCCGAGGTGGTGTCGCATCATGACCTCGACTGAGACCCGCGGCCATGCAGTGCCTTCCGATCCGGTGCTGCTGGAGATTCGTGACGACGGCGTCGCCGTGATCTCGTTGAATCGGCCGGACGCCGCCAACGCCATGGATCTGTCTCTGTTGACGGCCCTTCACCGGGCATTGTTGGACTGCCATCGCAGTGCCGAGGCGCGGGTCGTCGTGTTGCGCGGGGAGGGCCGGAACTTCTGTGCCGGCGGCGACGTCCACGATTTCCTCGCCAACGTCGACCGCCTGCCGGAGCACGTGAAGGAGGTGTCGAGTTGGCTGCAGACGGTCACTTCGGCGATCATCGCGCTCGAGGTCCCGGTGATCGCGGCGGTCCACGGATATGCCACCGGCGGTGGCGGATTGGGCCTGGTGGGCAGCTGTGATTTCGTGATCGCCTCGCAGACCGCTCGATTCAGATCCGGTGCCATCGGCGTCGGAATGGCACCGGATGGCGGACTGACGGTCACGCTGACTCAGCTGGTCGGGTTCCGCAAGGCCGTCGAGATCGTTTTGTCCAATGCGACGGTGGACGCCGAGGAAGCTCTTCGCATCGGACTGATCAGCCGGGTGGTCCCCGATGACATGCTGATGACGGAGGCCTACGCATTGGCACAGTCGCTCGCCGGATGCTCACCGCAGGCGCTGGCCGAATGTAAGCGCTTGTTGTGGGACGGGATCGGCTCGCGCGTCGTCGAAGGGCTGGCCGATGAGGCCAGGGCGGAGGTGCGGCTGGCCGGCACCGCCGAGTGCCATGCGCGTCTGGCCTCGGTGGCCTCCCGGCGTCGGCCGCCCGCCGGCACAGCGTGAGTCGCTTCGTGGCGCAAACCTGCTGCCTTGCCGCCAAAAGCCGAGGAGAACAAGACTTCCCGCCAGGCGGAAGCGCTATGGAATCGCTGATCGCACGCGACCACGATGATCACAAGCAGTCGACAGAGCAATGGTGGGAACGGAAATGGAGCCAGCGGTGAGTACCGAGACCGACGCGTTGACCGGCGACGTTCGAATGATCGACGGAGGTGCCGCCCCGGATCGGTTCGCCCGAGGATGGCACTGCCTGGGTGTGGCCAAGACGTACCGTGACGGCAAGCCGCACCAGATCGAGGCATTCGGCTCGTCCCTCGTGGTGTTCGAGACATCGGACGGCACCCTGAACGTGCTTGACGCTTACTGCAGGCATATGGGTGGCAATCTGGCACAGGGCACCATCAAGGGGGACGGTGTCGCCTGTCCCTTCCACGACTGGCGCTGGGGCGGTGACGGAAAATGCGTCGGGGTGCCGTACTCACGCCGGGTGCCCAGGCTCGCCCGCACCCAATCGTGGCCGACGTTGGAACGCAACGGACTTCTGTTCGTGTGGAATGATCCGCAACGTCGTGAGCCGCCCCAGGACGTCACGATTCCCGAGTTTGACGGCTATGGCACCTCGCGGTGGACCGACTGGAGCTGGAACACCCAGATCGTCGAGGGCAGCAACTGTCGCGAGCTGATCGACAATGTCGTCGACATGGCGCACTTCTTCTACGTGCATCTGGTCAAGCCGACCTTCTTCAAGAACGTGTTCGAGAAGCACATGGCCTCGCAGTTCATGTCCGCGACCGGTCGGCCGGACATCGACCTGGACACCAACTACGGCCAGGAAGGTCTGCTCATGGACTCGTGGGCGACCTACTACGGACCCGCGTTCATGGTCAACGGGCAGACGCTGGCGGCCGGCGGGACATCCGCGGAGGGCCTTCTGATCAACTGCCACTACCCGGTGACCCCGGATTCCTTTGTGCTGCAGTGGGGTGCGATCGTCAAGAAGGCCGACGGGATGTCGGACGACGAGGCCGGCGCGATGGCCCAGCAGTTCGCGGACAGCCTCGGTGGCGCATTCATGCAGGACGTTCAGATCTGGCGCAACAAGGCCCGGGTGAACAATCCGTTGCTGTGTGACGAGGACGGTCCGGTCTATCAATTGCGACGCTGGTACAACCAGTTCTACGTCGATACCGAGGACGTCACTCCCGACATGGTGGACCGTTTCGAGTTCGAGGTCGACACGTCGACCGCCCAATCGAAGTGGGATGCCGAGATCGCCGAAAATATCGCAACTCGTGGGCATTCGGCCGCGGCCGTCTGACACCCGACAAGCACCAACATGCTAGGAGGTCAGCGCATGGCGACACCGGTTCTGGAAAAGATTCTGGCGAATGCCGATCAGCTCCGAGTCGATGCCATCGAAGAGGAGCGGTTGTGCAAGCTCACGCCGGGGACGGCCGCGACGCTTCGCGACGCCGGCATGATCAAGATGCTCCAGCCGAAGGAGTACGGCGGCCAGCAGGCCACTCCTCGTGAGTTCGCCGAAACGATCATGGGGCTGGCCGCGGTGAACCCGGCCGCGGGTTGGGTCAGCGGAGTGGTCGGAGTGCATCCGTGGCAGCTCGGGTTTGCCGATCCGCGCGTGCGGCAGGAGATCTGGGGTGAGGACGACAACACCTGGGTTGCGTCGCCATACGCCCCGCAGGGCCTCGCGGTGCCGGTCGACGGTGGCTTCCGGCTCACCGGCCGCTGGCAGTTCTCGTCGGGCACCGACTACTGCCGGTGGGTGATACTCGGCGCGATGAAGGCCGGAGCGGATGGCAAGCCGGAAATGCCGCCTACCATGCTGCATGTCATCTTGCCACGCTCGGACTACGAGATCGTCGAGGATTCCTGGGACGTCGTAGGTCTGCGCGGTACCGGATCACGAGACCTGATCGTCAAAGACGCCTTCGTGCCCGACTACCGGGCCATGGACGGTGACAAGGTGCTCGATGGGCGGGCCCAGCTCGAAGCCGGGCGCGAGGAGACGCTCTACCGGCTCCCGTGGTCGCATGTCTTTCCGCTCGGCATCACCTCGGCGATCATCGGTGCGGCCGAAGGCGCGCTGGCGGCGCATCTGGCATATCAGCGGTCGCGGCTGGATGCCATGGGATCGGCGGTGCGCGACGACCCCAACTTGCTGTTCGCCATCGGGGAGGCGTCAGCGGACATCGACGCCGCCCGCAACGAGTTGTTGGTGAACGCCGACCGGATGTGGGACATCGTCGACGCCGGATCGGTGCCGACATTCGAACAACGTGCGATGGGCCGGCGAACGCAGGTCCGTGCCGCCTGGCGAGCAGTCGGCGCGGTGGATGCCCTGTTCGCCCGATCCGGAGGTAACGCCATCCGGCACAGCGGATCGGTTCAGGGGTACTGGCGCGATGTCCATTCCGGCCTGAACCACGTGATTCACGTGCCGAGCACCGTCTACCAGGCGGCGTCGATGGCGATGCTGGGCATCGATCCGCCACCGAAGATGAAATTCATGATCTGACCGCATATCTCGCAACACGACCCCTCCTCATCGATCGGACGATTGACATGACCTCTAGTGGCCCGCTGTTTTCCTCCCTGGGTTACGTGCGAATTCAGACCGCCGACATCGATCGCTGGCGTATGTTCGCCTTCGACACCCTCGGGTTCGCCGAGGGCACCGGCCCCGACAGCGACGCGCTGTATCTGCGGATGGACGAGCACTGCGCCCGGATCGTGATCGTTGCGGGAGAGACCGACAAAGTCCAGGCCGTCGGCTGGCAGGTGGCGAACCAATCAGCCCTGCACGATGCGGTTGTCGCCCTGGAGAAGCATGGAGTCGAGGTCCGCACGCATGCGCTTGCGGACGCCGACGAACGACGCGTCGAACAACTGGTGTCGTGTAAAGACCCTGGCGGTACGGTCCTGGAGATCTTCCACGGGCCGGTGCTCGACCACACTCCGGTCGTGACCCCGTTCGGGTCACGTTTCGTCACCGGCGAGATGGGGCTGGGCCACGTGGTGCTGCCGGTGGCGGACCTGGACGGCAACTTCGAGTTCTACACCGAGGTCCTGGGATTCCTGCCTCGGGGGGCCTTCCGGTTGCCGCTTCCGCTCGGCGTTCCGCCGCAACGGGTTCGGTTCCTCGGCGTGAACCGGCGCCACCACAGTCTTGCGCTGTGTCCTGCTCCGTCGGTCGCAGACCCGGGGCTGGTCCACATCATGGTCGAGGTGGATTCGCTTGACGCCGTCGGGCAGGCGCTCGACCGTGTGGGCGCGCAGGGGTTCTCAGTCTCATCCACCCTCGGCCGGCATACCAACGACAAGATGGTGTCCTTCTATGTCCGGGCTCCGGGGGGCTGGGACATCGAGTTCGGAACCGACGGATGGCAGGTCGACAACCAGTATTACTGCGCCGAAGAGATCTCGGCGGACAGTTACTGGGGCCATGATTGGTCGGCGACCGAGCCGCTCGCCGCAGTGCGCGGCATCGAATCGTGATCTGTTGCCGCCCAGCGCAGGAGTCAACCCGATGTGGGACAGGAGAGAGATGACCACCACGTCAGCCCCCGAGACGGCGCCGGGCTATCGGTACTTCGCGCCGTGGCTTCTGGTGGAGCGAGTGGGATCGGTCCACGTCGTGCGGATCAACCGGCCTGACAGCTACAACGCGGTCAATGAGGGGCTGCACCACGCCCTGGCGGGAATCTGGCGACGGCTCGCCACCGACGAGGACGTTCGCGCGGTTGTGACAACCGGTGTGGGCAAGGCGTTCTCGGCGGGCGGGGACATGGATATGTTCACCCGGATGATCGCCGACTCCGAGCTGCGCCGGGCACTGTTCGCCGAGGCGAGGACCCTGTTCCTGGAGGTGATCGACTTTCCCAAACCGTTGGTCGCGGCGGTCAACGGTGCGGCGGTGGGCCTGGGTTGCTCAATCGCCCTGCTGAGCGATCTCATGGTGATGGGTGAGTCCAGCTATCTGGCCGATCCCCATGTCGCGGTCGGCCTGACCGCTGGCGACGGCGGGGCTGCGATGCTGCCGTTGCTCGTCGGGATGATGAAAGCCAAGGAGTACGTCCTGCTCGGGGACAAGATCACCGCCGAAGCTGCTGAGAAGCTCAACCTCGTCACCAAGGTCGTCGACGACGCGTCCGTCCTCGACGCCGCCATCGCGCTGGGTGAACGGCTTGCGGCGCTGCCGGCTCAAGCGGTGCAGACGTCGAAGACGGCGATGAACATGCACCTGAGGCGGGCCGCCCTCGGGGTACTGGAATACGCACTCGCCGAGGAATTCAGCTCGTTCGGTACCGCCGAGTTCGAGCAGCGCGTCGCCAGGTTCCACGCCCGATCGCGAGGAGCCTGACCGCTCGACGGTGCGCGTGACACATTGGTGGTACCGACATCCGTTGTCATCCAACGGATGTTCGGTCATGTGTGCGTCGCGCATACCACGTTCCACAAGTTTTCCGCTGACCGGGCATGCTATATGCAGCGGTCGCCGGCATCCCTAATCTCGTTGTGACACATACAACAAAAGCCGAATCGGTGTGAGCTCGAGCGCGATCGGTCGTCTGTTCACCAGAGCAAGTTCCGAGTGGAACACGGAGCAGGAGTTACATGATTCACCGATTTGCGGTCAGGCGGCACACAGCGCTCATCCGTCGTCAATGCGTCGCGAGTTCGCCGAACCGCGCACTCGCGCCGGTGCGCCGGTAGGGAGATCGCGGTGCGACACACGGATCTGCAAAAGCCGCTTCGGGGCATCGGCGACTTCTACGCCACCGCGCTGGACACGATCGTGCTCATCCCACGACGTCCGTTCGCATGGCGGGAATTGATCTTTCAGTGCTGGTTCATCGCCCGGGTGTCGATCGTGCCGGCGCTTCTGCTCGCCATCCCGTTCACCGTGCTGGCGGCATTCACCCTCAACGTCCTGCTCTTCGACTTCGGGGCCGCTGACTTCGCCGGAACGGGGGCCGGGATATCGCTGGCCCAGCTCGGCCCGATCGTGACCGTGCTCGTCGTCGCCGGTGCGGGCGCCACCGCCATCTGCGCCGACCTGGGCGCCAGGACCATTCGGGAGGAGCTCGACGCACTGCGAGTCCTGGGTATCAACCCTCTCCAGTCGCTGGTCGTGCCCCGGGTATTGGCCGGATGCATCATCGCCATCCTGCTCTCGGCCGTCGTGTCGCTCGCCACGCTGGTCGGCTCGTTCTTCTTCTCGGTCTATGTCCAGCACGTCACCCCCGGCGCATTCGTCGCCGGACTGACGCTGCTCACCGGGCTCGAAGACGTGGTGGTGTCCCTGGTGAAGGCAGGATTGTTCGGATTCGCTGCCAGCCTCATCGGCTGCTACAAGGGAATCTCGGTCGGTGGTGGCCCCGCCGGCGTGGGCAACGCGGTCAACGAGACAGTCGTCTACTCCTTCGTGGCCCTCTACGTCATCAATCTCATCATCACGGCGGTCCAGTTCGGCGGTCCCCGATGAAGGCGGGCATACCCAGCCGGCGGGTGCCCAGGATCCGCCGCGTGGGCCGCAACTGGGCTGACGGCTGGAATCGCATCGGCCGGCAGACGCAGTTCTATGCGGCAACCGTCCGTTCGATCGGGGATGCCGTCGTCCACTACCAGACCGAGATCGTTCGGCTGATGGCGCAGATGAGTCTGGGCACCGGCGCGTTAGCGCTGATCGGTGGCACCATCGTGGTCGTCGGCTTCCTGACTCTCTCCGCCGGCGCGCTCATCGCCGTACAGGGTTACAACCAACTGGCCGGAATCGGCGTCGAGGCGCTCACCGGATTCATTTCGGCGTATGTCAACGTTCGGATCATCGCGCCGGTGACAGCCGGCATCGCGTTGGCCGCCACGATCGGGGCCGGGGCCACGGCGCAGATCGGTGCGATGCGCATCTCCGAGGAGATCGACGCGCTCGAGGTCATGGGGATCAGGTCGCTTGCCTACCTGGCCTCCACCCGGGTATTCACCGGTGTGATCGTCGTGATTCCGTTGTACTGCATCGCCGTATTGATGTCCTTCCTTGCCGCCCGACTGGGAACCACTCTGGTCTATGGCCAGTCGACCGGGGTGTACGACCATTACTTCAACACCTTCCTGATTCCCACCGACCTGCTGTGGTCGTTCCTGCAGGCCGTCGCGATGTCGGTGGTGATCATGCTGGTGCACACGTATTACGGCTACACCGCTACCGGCGGGCCGGCCGGCGTGGGCGAAGCGGTCGGACGCGCCGTACGCGCATCGCTGGTATCTGCCGTCACCGTAAGCCTTTTGGTCTCACTGGCCGTCTACGGCCAGTCCGGCAACTTCCACCTGGCCTCGTAACGCCATGCAACCACGACCAGGCGAACGCCGGCTGCATCCGGCATGGTGGACATTGATCCTCGTCGCCGTCATCGTCGGTGTCTTCACGCTGACCGGGGCGCTGTACACCGGGAGGTTCAGCTCGTATGTGCCGGTGACTGTTACCGCCGACCGGGCCGGTCTGGTGATGGAGTCCGGCGCGAAGGTGATGATGAACGGCGTGCAGGTCGGGCGGGTCGCCCGGATCGCCAGCGGGCCGGGCTCGGTCAGCCTGCGCCTTGACATTTCACCGGGGCAGATCAAGTACATCCCGGCCAATGTCGGCGCACAGATCCGGGCGACAACGGTATTCGGCGCCAAGTTCGTCGATCTGATCTATCCCGAACATCCGAGCCCGCAGCGGTTGGCCGCCGGCGCGGTGCTGACATCGCGGAACGTCACGACAGAGGTCAACACCGTCTTTCAGAACCTGGTCGGCCTGCTGCACCAGATCGATCCGGCCAAGCTCAACGCGGTGCTCAGTGCCCTATCGGAGGGATTCCGGGGTCAGGGTGAGCGAATGGGCCAGGCGATCACCGACGCCAACCAGGTCTTGGCGGCCATCAATCCGCGCGCGGACACGATGCGGCAGAATTGGCGGGATTTCGCGGCGTTCAGCGATGTCTACGCCGATGCGGCTCCCGACATCCTTCGTGTGCTCGACGCTGCCAGCGTGACGAGCGAGACGATCACCAGTCAGGCCTCCGCGCTGGATTCGCTGCTGCTCAACACCATCGGATTCGCCCAAGCCGGAATAGATCTGCTCGCGCCGAACCAGAAGAACCTGGTCGATGCGATCAACCTGGCCGCACCCACCACTGATCTGCTGCTGACGTACAACCCGGAATACACCTGCACCCTGATCGGGGCGAAGTGGTGGCTGGACAACGGTGGCCTTGCCGCAGTTGGTGGCAACGGTCGCACCTATGTGGCCGACGCGGCAGTGTTGATGGGTGATGATCCCTACACCTATCCGGACAACCTGCCGATCGTAGCGGCCAAGGGTGGCCCCGGCGGCAAGCCCGGTTGTGGGTCGCTGCCGGACGCGACCAAGATGTTCCCGGTACGGCAACTGGTGACCAACACCGGTTGGGGAACCGGGATGGACATCCGGCCCAATCCCGGCATCGGGCACCCGTGCTATGCCGACTACCTTCCCGTCACTCGGGCGGTACCCGAGAAACCGAGCGTCCGCCAATGCATTCCGGGACCCGCACCCGGACCGATTCCCTACCCGGGGGCGCCTCCGTACGGTGCCGCGCTCTACGGGCCCGGTGGGGTCCCGCTGTGGCCCGGCATTCCGCCGGCGCCCGCGCCACCGCCCGTGCCCGTCGAAGGTACGCCGGTGGCACCGGGCACCATCCCGCCGCAGCCGCCGCCACCCGCGGTGTTCGGTGCGCCGCCACCACCCGACGGTGGGCAGCCCAGCCCGTGACCAAACCGCAAGCAAGGGGACGATGACGTGAGACAAAGCCTCGCCGGAGCAATGTGGCGCCTGGCGATCTTCATCCTCATCTGTGCGACCGGGATAGCCGCGCTGTTCGCGATCTTCGGTCAACTGAGGTTCGAGCGAAATCAGGTCTACCAAGCCCAATTCAGCAATATCAGCGGACTGTCCGGTGGCAACTTCGTCCGTATCGCCGGGGTCGAGGTCGGCAAGGTGGTGAGCATCAAGCTCTTGCCCGACGCGACACTGATGGTGCGGTTCTCGACCGACCCGTCCGTGGTGCTGACCGCGGGAACCCGGGCCGTGATTCGCTACGACAACCTCATCGGCGGCCGCTACCTGGCTCTCGAGGAGGGTGTCGGCGACACCGCGGTCCTGCGCCCCGGTGACACCATCCCGGTGACACGGACGGCGCCGGCACTGGATCTCGATGCGCTCACCGGTGGATTCCGCCCCCTGTTCCGGGCATTGAACCCCGATCAGGTCAACATGCTGACCCACCAACTGATTTCGGCATTTCAGGGCGAGGGCGACACCATCGGATCATTTCTCACCCAGACCGCGGCAGTGACCAGCACACTGGCCGATCGTGATGAGCTGATCGGCCAGGTCGTCGGGAACCTCAACACTGTCCTGGGGTCCCTGGGAGGCCAAAGCGACCAGTTCGACAAGGCGGTGACGTCACTGGCGGAACTCGTCGCGAACCTGGCCGACCGCAAGACCGAGATCAGTGCCGGGCTGGCGTACGCCGACTCCGCCGCGGCGAGCACGGCGGACCTGCTGACCGCCGCGCGACCCGCGATCAAAGACGATGTGGCTCAGGTGGATCGGACTGCAAGCATCGTCGTCGCCGATCACGACTATGTGGACAACCTGCTCAATACACTGCCCGAGAAGTATCGACTCCTCGGTCGCCAGGGGCTCTACGGCGACTACTTCAGCTTCTATCTGTGCGATGTTCTTCTGAAGATGAACGGTAAAGGCGGCCAACCGGTCTACGTCAAGGTCGCCGGCCAGGACACCGGACGGTGCGCTCCGAAATGAAGACCTTCAAAGAGCGGAACCTACTCGTGATCGGCGCCGTGGGTATCGGCGCAACGGCGGCAGTCGTCGTCGGAGTGCTGGAGTATCACAATCTTCCGTTTCTGAACCCGGGCGCGACATACTCGGCGTACTTCGCCGAGGCGGGGGGATTGTCGCCGGGTGCGGCCGTGCAGGTGTCGGGCTATCAGGTGGGCAGCGTCGAGAGCGTCGGGCTGGACGGAACGCGGGTGGTGGTCCGGTTCAAGATCGACAACGATGTGCACCTGGGCGATCGCACCGAAGCCGCGATCAAGACGAAGAGTCTGCTGGGCGCCAAGATCCTCGAGGTCGATCCGCGCGGGCAGGGCAGCCTCTCGGGTCCGATACCGCTGGAACGTACGACGTCGCCCTACCAATTGAACGATGTCCTGGGCGATCTCGCGGCGACCGTGCAACACACCGACACCGGTCAACTCTCAGAGTCGTTGGCCACGCTGGCCCAGACATTCGCCGACACTCCGCCCGATCTCCAGCTCGCGGTGCAGGGCCTGTCACGGTTCTCGCAAACGCTGAACACCCGCGATCAACAACTGCGTGACCTGCTGACAAGCGCCAAGAAGGCGACCGGGGTGCTGGCGAACCGGAGCGATCAGGTGGTGTCCCTGATCGCCAATACCAATGCCCTGTTGGCCCAGCTGCGCACCGAGAGTGACGCACTGGACGATGTGATGGGCGATCTTTCGGCCATGTCCAAGCAGTTGTCAGGTTTTGTCTCGGACAACCGTCAGCAGATGCGGCCGGCGCTGGACAAGCTCAACGGCGCGTTGACCATCGTCGCGAACCGCAAAGACCGCGTCCAGGAGTCACTGCATCGGCTCAACGCGTTCGCGATGTCGCTGGGGGAGTCGGTGTCGTCGGGCCCGTTCTTCAACGCCTACGTCGCCAACCTCCTACCCGGTCAGTTCATCCAGCCCTTCGTGGACGCGGCGTTCTCCGATCTGGGTCTGGACCCGAATGTGAAACTGCCTTCCGAACTGGTGGATCCGCCGACCGGCCAGCCGGCTACGCCGGCGTTGCCGATCCCGTTCCCGCGAACCGGCCAGGGTGGTACGCCCAACCTGACGCTGCCCGACGCGATCACCGGGAACCCGGGTGACCCCCGCTACCCCTACCGCGAGCCTCTTCCGGCGCCCCCGCCGGGCGGGGCGCCGCCCGGGCCGCCCGCGGTGACACCGCCGGACCCCGGGGCCGCCGTCGAGCCGACGCCGTCGCCGGTGTATGTGCCGGCGCCCGGTGAGCCGAATCCGGCCGGGGGTGCGCGATGATCAGAGTCCGCCGCCGAACGCAGATCGGGCTCGCACTGGCGCTTGTTGCGGTCCTGATCGCCGGGCTGGTCGTGGTACTACACGTCACCGATCTGCGCGGGAAGATCCGGGTGACAGCCTATTTCGACAGCAGCACTGGCATCTATCCCGGTGACGAGGTGCGTATCCTCGGTGTCCCGGTCGGCGAGATCGATACCATCGAGCCGCAGCCGCAACGAGCGAAGATCACCTTCTGGGTCGATGACAGCTATCGGGTCCCCGCTGATGTCAAGGCCGTCATCATCGCTCCGTCTCTGGTGTCGTCCCGGGCCATCGCGCTGACCCCGGCGTACACCGCGGGCCCGGTTCTACAGACCGGTGCGGTGATAACGCGCGACCGGACGATGGTGCCCGTCGAGTGGGATAACCTGCGCGCTCAGCTGGAGAAGCTCACCCAAACGCTGCAACCGACCGAACCGGGCGGTGTATCCACCCTCGGTGCCTTCGTCAACACCGTCGCCGACAATCTCCGCGGCCGCGGTACCGACATCCACGACATGGTTGTCAAGCTCTCGCAGGCGTTGTCGATCCTCGGCGACCAATCCGACGACGTCTTCGGCACCGTGAAGAACCTCGCCGTGTTGGTGTCCGCTCTGCACGACAGTGCGGGACTGATGAGCGAACTCAACCGGAACCTGGCCGCCGTCACCGCCCTGTTGTCCGACGATCCCGACGAGGTGAGCCGGGCCGTCTCGGACCTGAACACCGCGATCACCGATGTTCGGGGGTTCGTGGCCGAGAACCGCGACGGGCTGGGGACCACGTCGGACAAGCTCGCGGAGCTGGCGTCGACGCTGGGCGCCAGCATCGACGACATCAAGCAGGCTCTGCATCTGTTGCCGACCACGCTGAGTAACTACGTCAACATCTATCAACCCGCCCAGGGTGCGATCACCGGGGTGCTGGCGGGAACCAACTTCAGCAATCCCATCAACTTCATCTGCGGAGCCATCCAGGCCGCATCGCGGCTCAACGCCGAACAGTCAGCGAAACTGTGTGTCCAATACCTTGCGCCGATCGTCAAGAACCGGCAGTACAACTACCTCCTCCCGCTCGGGTTCAACTTCTTCGCCGGGGCGCAGGCGCGGCCGAACGAAGTGACGTTCAGCGAGGACTGGCTTCGCCCGGACTACGTGCCGCCTGCGCCACCGGCGCAGGGACCGCCGCCCCCAGCGGATGCCGCCCCGGCGACTCCCGATCAAGGCCCACCGCTGCCGTCGACGGTGCCCACCGATCCCGCCGCGGGCCTGCCCGGCATCATGGTTCCACCGGAGGGGACCCCGTGAGGCGCCACCGCGCCGTGGGCCTGGCCGTCGCGCTGATGACGACGGCCATGCTGTCCGGATGCGGCTGGCGAGGGCTCAACTCGTTCCCCCTGCCCGGTACCCAGGGCGGTGGGCCGGGTTCGTTCGTTGTCCAGGCGCAGATGCCCGACGTGAACAACATCCAGCAGAACTCGCGGGTACGCGTCGGGGACATCAATGTCGGGACCGTTACGAAGATCGAACGGCAGGGCTGGCATGCATTGGTGACGATGCGGCTCGACGGCGGTGTTGAGCTGCCCGCGAATTCCACTGTCACCATTGGGCAGACGAGCTTGTTCGGGTCCCTGCACATCGAGCTTGCACCCCCAGCCGGCATCGCGCCCGAAGGCAGACTGCACGACGGGTCTGTGATCGCACTGCCCAATGCGGGCGCCTATCCGAGCACCGAGCAGACACTCGCGGCGGTCTCGTTGCTGCTCAACGGCGGCGGTGTGGGGAACTTGCAGGACGTGATACAGACATTCAGCACCGCCTTCCGCGGTCGAGAGCAGGATCTGCGCAGCCTCATCGGACAACTCGATACGTTCTTCACCAGCATCAACGCGCAGACCTCCGACATCATCGACGCCACCGACAAGCTCAACCGGCTGGTCGACAGATTCGCCGAGCAGAAACCGGTTGTGGACAAGGCGCTCACGACCATTCCGGATGCCATCGCGGTGCTCAGGGATGAACGCAACGCCATGGCCGACGCGGTGGAAAAGCTCGGCCAGTTCAGCGCGCTCGCGGCGGACTCGGTGCACCAGACCAAGGAGGCTCTGGTCAAGGAGCTCAAAGACATTGGGCCGGTGCTGAAGTCGCTTGCCGATGCCGGCCCGGCACTGACCCGATCGCTCGGTATGCTGGCGACGTACCCGTTCCCCGCCGACACGCTCGAGAATTGGTTCCGCGGCGACTACGGCAACATGACCGCGATCGTCGATCTGACACTGAGCCGGCTCGATGCGGCGTACTTGACCGGAACCCGCTTCGAGGGCGCGCTGACCGAGCTCGAACTGCAGTGGGGTCGGACCATCGGCCAGATGCCCAGTCCCTACACCGCGGGCAACCCGTTGATCGTGCCCTATCACCTCGACGAAGGCCGCTGAGATGCATCTTGGCAGAAGAATTCTCATCCAGTTGATGATCTTCGGGATCGTCTCCTTGACCGCCGGCGCTGTGATGGTGTTCGGCTACATCAAGATGCCGGCGATGTTCGGCGTCGGGCGTTACACCGTCACCGTCGAGCTCCCGCAATCCGGTGGGCTGTATCCGACGGGCAACGTGACGTATCGCGGGACGCAGGTCGGCAAAGTCAGCTCGGTCCAGCTGAACCCGGACGGCACGGTCGCAGCGGTACTGTCGCTGACATCCGGGATCCGAATCCCGTCCGATCTCGAGGCCGAGGTGCACAGTCAGTCCGCCATCGGCGAACAGTACGTCGCGCTGCTCCCGCGCGACGGCACCGCCAAGCCCTTGCAGAACGGCGACGTCATCCCGTTGAGCCAGACCTCGGTCCCCCCACCGGTCGACGGCGTGCTCGACGCCGCGAACCGGGGGCTCGCGGCCATCCCGCACGATGCCCTGAAGACGGCGGTCGACGAGTCCTACACTGCGATCGGTGGTCTCGGCTCCGACCTATCACGGATTGTCAAGGGAAGCGACACCCTGGCCATCGACGCGCGGGCCAACCTGGACTCGCTGACCACGGTGATCGACCAATCCGGGCCGCTTCTTCGATCGCAAGTCCAAACCGGTGATGCGATCGGTGCCTGGGCCGCGCATCTGGCGACTATCACCCGGCAACTGCGGGATCAGAACACCGCCGTCGGCGGCGTGATCGCCAACGGCGGTGCGGGCGCGCAGGAAGCACGCCAACTCATCGAGCGGATCCAACCGACGATTCCGGTGATCCTGACCAACCTGGTAAGCGTCGGACAAGTCGCCGTCACCTATCGGCACGACATCGAGCAACTCCTGGTGCTGATACCACAGGGCGTGGCGATGGTGCAGGCCGGCACGGTGGCGAACCACAACACCCGGCAGGCCTACAAGGGCACCTACCTCGACTTCAACCTGAACGTCAACATTCCGCCGCCGTGCACGACGGGCTTTCTACCGGCCACGCAGCGACGCACAGCCGCGCAGACCGATGCACCGGACCGGCCCGCCGGTGATCTCTACTGCCGGATACCGCAGGACGCACAACAGAACGTCCGTGGTGCGCGCAACCTGCCCTGTGAGACGCGTCCGGGCAAGCGCGCTCCGACGGTCACGATGTGCGAGAGCGACGAGCACTATGTGCCGCTCAACGATGGCACCAGCTGGAAGGGTGACCCGAACGCCACACTGTCCGGTCAGGACATCCCACAGCTGCCGGCTGATAGTGGACCACCCCCGGCCGACCCGGCACCGCCGGCGCCCGCCTCGGGAATGGCCGTCACCCCATACGATCCGGCCACCGGCGCCTATCTGGGGCCCGACGGGCAGGTATATACCCAGTCAGACCTCGCTGAGGCGGGGCCGCAGCGGCCGACGTGGCAGTCGATGTTGCTGCCGCCGGATTCGCACTGATTCCAACAGCATTGGCGCCGACGACTGCCGGCGCCAATGCTGTTAGCGGTTCTCGAGTGTCGATGTCACGGACGCGCTGCGTCGTGGGCGGCGACGTAGCCGAACACCAGGCCCTGGCCGATCGTCGCGCCGGCCCCCGGATAGGTCGTCCCGAACGCGTTGGCCGCGGTGTTGCCGATCGCATAGAGGCCGTCGATGACGGCACCGTCCTCGCGCAGGACGCGGGCGTGGGCGTCGGCGCGCAGGCCGCCGCAGGTTCCCAGGTCGCTGAGCACCGCCTTGACGGCGTAGAACGGTCCCCGGTCCAGACTGCGCAGATTGGGGTTGGGTTTGACACTCGGGTCGCCGTAATACCAGTCGTATGCGCTTGTTCCCCTGCCGAAGTCGGGATCGGTCCCGCCGGCGGCGATCTGGTTGAAGCGCGCCACGGTGGCGTTGAACGTCTCGACGGGCAAGCCCACCTTCGCCGCCAGGTCGGCGAACGTGTCACTGCGGTAGGCGATTCCGGCGTCATACCAAGACTTCGGGATCGACATCCTGGGGTAGATCTCGCCGGCCATCAGGTAGCTGTTGCGGTACTTCTGATCGAAGATCAGCCACATCTGCTCGACCGGGTTGCCGGCGTGCTCGCGGGCCAGCAGTCGCTGCCCGAACGACATGTAGTCGCACGCCTCGTTGACGAATCGCGAGCCGGATTGGTCGACGATCAGCGACCCGGGCAGTGAACGTTCGGCGAGCATCATCGGCGGCTCGCCGCCGGGAAGCGGCGCGAACGCCGGGAACCACCACGCCTGATCCATCAGCGTGATGTCGGCGCCCACTTCCTGGGCGAGCCGAATGGCGTCGCCGGTATTGCCCTCGGCGCCCAGGCTGAACCCCTCGACGAGCGATTCCGACTGGAACTTGTGCCGCCAGTCCATCCGATGGTCGAACCCGCCGGCCGCCAACACGACGCCACGGCGCGCGACCACCTTGATCGTCTCGGCTCCGCGGCGCAGTACGGCACCGGTTACTGTGCCGTCGTCGACCGTGAGTTGGGTGAGAGAGGTCTGGGTCCACACCGGGATGCCGGCGCGTAGCACCCCGGCATACATCCCGGCCGACAGCGCCTGGCCCGCCGCGACGTAGCGCCGCCCGATGAGCAGTCCGCCGACCCCCTGGAACGCCCGCTTCAGCATGCGGGGGACCGCCTTCTGCGGGAAGCTGGCGATGAGATTGACCAGCCGGTAGTCGCCTCCGGTGATCGGCATCGGAATCGGGGGATTCAAGATGCCCGGACGCATGGTCTTGCGGTTCGCGCCGAGCACCGACGCGTTGAACGGCAGGCACTCGCAGGTTCGTCCGACGACGCTGCCGCCGGGCCGCTCGGGGTGGTAGTCGGAATATCCCTTCGCCCAGGTGAACTTCATCCCAGTGGTGCGCGACAGCATGTCGACCATTGACGACCCGTTGTCGAGGAAGCTTTCGACGCGTTCGGGGGGGACGCCATCGCCGACGACGGCGGCCAGGTATCGGCGCCCTTCCGCCAGCGAGTCGGGGGATCCGCTGCGACGCAGAACCGGGTTGGCCGGCACCCAGAACGCGCCGCCGGAACGGGCGGTCGAACCACCGACGTAACCGGTCTTCTCGACGATGAGACAGGACAGCCCGAGCTCGTTGGCGGCCAGTGCGGCCGCCATGCCTGTGCCCGAACCCACCACCAACAGATCAACGGTATGGGTGTTTTCGGTTGCGGAGGTCTGTGTCGTCATCGGCCTTCTTCCACGCGGTGATGTCGGTGACTCTAGTGACGGGGGCAGCCGATTGGCATCGGCTTTCCCCTGAGCGGAACACCAGTTCAACGAGGGCACTGCCAATCGTTGTGCCGCTGAGCGGGCAGGCCCTTGCCAACGATCGCGTGGCGCGAACAAGGTTGGCGTGACGACGAACTGGACAACCGGGCGGAGGCCCCATGCGGCGGGTGCTGTCGGTGATGTCGGCCGTCGTCGTCGCGTTCGGTATGTGGGGTGCCACAGCGCCGGCCGGCCATGCCGCCGACGTCGAGTACCTGATGGTGCCGTCTGCGGCGATGGGTCGCGACATTCCGGTGGCGTTTCAGGGTGGTGGTCCGC
>NZ_JAPJDO010000010.1 GCF_026242045.1 Mycobacterium pinniadriaticum | reverse complement strand
TCCCGTTTAAACTCGTCGGGATAATTTTTCCTTGCCATCGTGGTGGATCATCTCGCTTCCCCCGCCAATCTTGCGGGATTAAGCGTGTCCAACACACGGGGGCAGGGCCCAAGTATCAGAAGCTCGGCATCGACGCGATTCGCATCGAAAGCCCCGCCAGTCAGGCGCTGTACGACACGAGCCGGTTAGAAGACGTTTCGCGGATCTTCTCCGAATACGGAGTCACGGCAGAAACAGGCTGAGCGGGACGATTCGTGCCGATTCCCATCGCGGGGCTCGACGAATCGCTCGCTACGCGGACTTGTCGCGGCGCTCGGGGCGGGCCGGCTTGCGGGGCACGATCGTCGGCAGGACGTTGTCCTGGACGGTCTCCTTGGTCACCACGACCTTGGCCACGTCGTCGCGGCTGGGGATGTCGTACATCACCGGCAGCAGGACTTCTTCCATGATCGCGCGCAGGCCGCGGGCACCGGTGCCGCGGTGGATCGCCTGGTCGGCGATGGCCTCCAGCGCGTCGTTGGTGAACTCCAACTCGACGCCGTCCATCTCGAACAGCCGGGTGTACTGCTTGACCAGAGCGTTCTTCGGCTTGGACAGGATCTGCACCAGCGAGTCCTTGTCCAGGTTGGTCACCGAGGCCACGACCGGCAGACGGCCGATGAACTCCGGGATCAGACCGAACTTGATCAGATCCTCGGGCATCACCTCGGCGAAGTGATCCTGGGTGTCGATCTCGGCCTTGGATTTCACCTCGGCACCGAAACCCAGGCCGCGCTTTCCGACCCGGTCGGAAACGATCTTCTCCAGCCCCGCGAACGCACCGGCCACGATGAACAGCACGTTGGTGGTGTCGATCTGGATGAACTCCTGGTGCGGATGCTTACGGCCGCCCTGCGGCGGGACCGAGGCCTGCGTGCCCTCCAGGATCTTCAGCAGCGCCTGCTGCACACCCTCACCGGAGACGTCGCGGGTGATCGACGGGTTCTCGCTCTTGCGGGCGATCTTGTCGACCTCGTCGATGTAGATGATGCCGGTCTCGGCACGCTTGACGTCGTAGTCGGCCGCCTGGATGAGCTTGAGCAGGATGTTCTCGACATCCTCACCGACGTAGCCGGCCTCGGTCAGGGCCGTCGCATCGGCGATCGCGAACGGGACGTTGAGCATCTTGGCCAGGGTCTGCGCCAGGTAGGTCTTGCCGCAACCGGTGGGGCCGAGCATCAAGATGTTGGACTTGGCCAGCTCCACCGGCTCGGAGCGGGAGTCGCGGTGCTTCTCGCCGGCCTGGATGCGCTTGTAATGGTTGTAGACCGCCACCGCGAGGGTGCGCTTGGCGGTGTCCTGCCCGATGACGTAGCTCTCCAGGAACTCGCGGATCTCGGCCGGCTTGGGCAGCTCGTCGAGTTTGACGTCGTCGGCGTCGGCCAACTCCTCTTCGATGATCTCGTTGCACAGATCGATGCACTCGTCGCAGATGTAGACGCCCGGACCCGCTATGAGCTTCTTCACCTGCTTCTGGCTCTTACCGCAGAACGAGCACTTCAGCAGGTCACCGCCGTCTCCGATACGCGCCATGGTGGTGGGGTCCTACTTTCCTTCGCCGGGTCTTCGATCGTTGCCAAGAAGTCAGTGTCGGTGTCTGTCCCGACGCTACCCGCTTGCTCTGCCGGGGTGCGACAGATAAAGCCGAATCGCGTCACTGGTATTCGTGCGTGATGGAGAACATATCCCCTGACACGCCTCTCGTCGCCCCGGAACGCGTAGCTGTGTTTTTGGCGTGTCGCCCCCGTGACCGAACCGAGAGGCTTTGAGCTGCGCCGAACGTAGAGTTGCGTCGTGGTGTTCGCCGTTCCCCACGATACCGTGCTGATTGCCGATGGCGGGCTGGCCACCGAGCTGGAGGCCCGTGGCCATGACCTGTCCGACGACCTGTGGTCGGCCCGGCTCCTGGTGGACTCCCCCGACGAGATCGTGGCGGTTCACGAGGCCTTCTACACCGCCGGCGCCGACATCGCGATCAGCGCCAGCTACCAGGCGTCGTTCGACGGTTTCGCCGAACGCGGAATCACCCGGGACGAGGCCCGCCGGCTCCTGATCCGCAGTGTCGAACTGGCCCGAGCGGCCCGCGACCGGGTCGGCGACGGTGGCTGGGTGGCCGCGTCGGTAGGCCCGTACGGCGCTGCGCTGGCGGGCGGCGAGGAGTATCAGGGTCGTTACGGCCTTACCGTCGCGGAGCTGGCCGACTGGCATCGCCCGCGGCTCGAGGTGCTGGTGTCCGCGCAACCGGACGTACTGGCCCTGGAAACGGTGCCCGACGTCGACGAGGCCGAGGCGCTGGCCGCCCTGGTGCACGAGCTGGGCGCCCCGGCGTGGCTGAGCTACACCATCGCCGGCGGGAGCACCCGCGCCGGCCAAAGCCTCGAGCAGGCGTTCGCGGTGGCCGCTGACATCCCGGAGATCGTCGCCGTCGGGGTCAATTGCAGCGCGCCCACCGACGTGCTCGGCGCCGTCGAGGTGGCCCACCGGGTCACCGGCAAGCCGGTGATCGTCTACCCGAACAGCGGCGAGGTGTGGGACGGCCCGCGCCGCAGGTGGACCGGTCGGCCCGGCCTGGACACCGATCTGGCCAGGCAGTGGGTCGACGCGGGCGCCCGCATCGTCGGCGGCTGTTGCCGGGTGCGGCCGGACCAGATCGCCGCGATCAGTTCCGTTGTCGGGAAGCTCCGGCCCTAGGCGTTCTGAGCGGAGAGCTTCCGGTACTCCAGCACGGTGTCGATGATCCCGTAATCCTTGGCCTCGGTGGCGGTCAGGATCTTGTCCCGGTCGGTGTCCTTGCGGATGACCGCGGCGTCCTTGCCGGTGTGGCGGGCCAGCGTCTCCTCCATCAGGGTCCGCATCCGCTCGATCTCCTTGGCCTGGATCTCCAGGTCGGAGAACTGGCCCTGGATGACGCCACCCAGCGAGGGCTGGTGGATGAGCACCCGCGCGTTGGGCAGTGCCAGGCGCTTGCCCGGGGTGCCGGCGGCCAGCAGCACCGCGGCGGCCGAGGCGGCCTGGCCCAGGCACACCGTCTGGATGTCGGCGCGCACGTACTGCATGGTGTCGTAGATCGCCATCAACGAGGTGAACGAGCCACCCGGGGAGTTGATGTACATGGTGATGTCACGGTCGGGGTCCAGCGATTCCAGCACCAGCAACTGGGCCATGATGTCGTTGGCCGAGGCGTCGTCCACCTGCACGCCGAGGAAGATGATGCGCTCCTCGAACAGCTTGTTGTAGGGGTTGGATTCCTTCACACCCCAGCTGGAGTGCTCGACGAACGACGGAAGGATGTAGCGCGCCTGCGGTGCGAGCCGCGAATCTGCCTCGGAAAAGGGCGTTGTATCAGGCATTGGATGCTCCGTTGAAGTGGGCGCGGGTGATGATGTGGTCGACAAAGCCGTATTCGAGCGCTTCCTGCGCGGTGAACCAGCGGTCGCGGTCGGAGTCGGCCTCGATGCGTTCGATCGGCTGGCCGGTGAACTCGGCGTTGAGCCGGAACATTTCCTTCTTGATGAGCGCGAACTGCTCGGCCTGGATGGCGATGTCGGCGGCTCCGCCGGTGATGCCGCCCAGCGGCTGATGCATCAGGATGCGGGCGTGCGGCAGGGCGTAGCGCTTGCCCTTGGCGCCGGCGGCGAGCAGGAACTCGCCCATCGAGGCGGCCATGCCCATCGCGTAGGTGGCTACGTCGCAGGGCGCGAGCACCATGGTGTCGTAGATCGCCATCCCGGCGCTGATGGAGCCGCCGGGTGAGTTGATGTACAGCGAGATGTCCTTCGTCGGGTCCTCGGCGGCGAGCAACAGAATCTGCGCGCACAGCCGATTGGCGATGTCGTCATCGACCTGAGAGCCGAGGAAGATGATGCGCTCGGCGAGCAATCGCTCATATACCGAGTCAGTGAGATTCAGTCCTGGCATGCCCGAACGCATATCAGTCACGACTTGATACCTGCTTTCTACGGACTTCGTTCTACCCGACCCTAACCAACGCAGCGCGGCGCGCACGCCCGGGCGAGCGCGCTTTCGCTGTCGGCGTTATTCGGCCTTCTCGGTCTGCTGCTCAGCGGCCTCATCGGCCTCGACGCTGGTGTCGTCCGTGTCGTCGGCACCCTCGACCTCGGCCGCCTCGGCGTCGGCCGGCGGACCGAAGAACTCGGCGGTGTCGACGACGTTGCCGTCGGTGTCGGTGACGGTGGCCGCCTCGACCACAGCGGCCACGGTCAGCCCGCGCCGGACGTCGGCGAACATCGCCGGCAGCTGGTTGTTCTGCTGCAGGATCTGCAGCAGCTGGGCCGGCTCGATGCCGTACTGACGCGACATCAGGACCAGCCGCTCGGTCAGGTCGTTCTGGCCGACCTGGATGTCGAGGTCATCGGCGATCGCGTCCATCAGCAGCTGGGTCTTGACGGCCTTCTCGGCGGCCTCGCGGGTGTCGGCGTCGAACTTCTCGCGCGAGCTGCCCTCAGCCTCGAGGGCCTCGGCGAACTTGTCCTCGTCATGGTCGAGACCGTGGATCGCGTTGTGCACGGTCTGGTCGACCTGGGCCTGCACGATCGCCTCGGGCAGCGGCACCTCGGTGGTCTCCAGCAACAGCTCGAGCGCGTTGTCGCGGATCTTCTCGGCCTGGTGAATGCGCTTGACCCGCTTCACCTGGTCGACAAGGTTCTCCCGCAGTTCGGAGATGGTGTCGAACTCGCTGGCCAGTTGGGCGAACTCGTCGTCGGCCTCGGGAAGCTCGCGCTCCTTGATCGACTTGACGGTGACGGTGACCTCGGCCTCCTCACCGGCGTGCTCGCCGGCGGCCAGCTTGGTGGTGAACACCTTCGACTCACCTTCGGCCAGACCGACGATGGCGTCATCGAGACCGTCGATGAGCTGGCCGGAGCCCACCTCGTGGGACAGCCCCTCGGTGGCGGCGTCGGGAAGGTCCTCGCCGCCGACCGTGGCCGACAGGTCGATGGAGACGAAGTCGCCTTCCTGGGCCGGACGCTCCACACCCTTGAGGGTGCCGAAGCGGGCGCGCAGCGACTCCAGCTCGGCCTCGACCTCGTCGTCATTGATCTCGATGGGCTCGACCGAGATCTTCAGCGCACTCAAGTCGGGCAGCGCGATCTCCGGCCGCACGTCGACCTCGGCGGTGAACACCAGTTCCTCGCCGTCCTCGATCTTGGTGACCTCGATCTCGGGCTGCCCCAGCGGGCTCACCTCGGTGGCGGTGACGGCCTCGCTGTAGCGACCGGGCAGCGCGTCGTTGACCACCTGCTGCAGCACCGCGCCGCGGCCGATGCGGGCCTCGAGCAGCTTGGCCGGCGCCTTGCCCGGGCGGAACCCGGGCAGCCGAACCTGCTTGGCGAGCTCCTTGTAGGCCCGGTCGAAGTCGGGCTCCAATTCCGTGAAGGGCACCTCCACGTTGATGCGAACCCGAGTCGGGCTCAACTTCTCGACGGTGCTCTTCACGGCGGTACTCCTCGGGTCGATCTTCGGTCGTGGTGGGACATTGTTCAGGCGTGTCGGGGTGACAGGATTTGAACCTGCGGCCTTCCGCTCCCAAAGCGGATGCGCTACCAAGCTGCGCTACACCCCGGTGCTGTATTTCTCGCGCCCGAATCCTACGGCCCAATGCCTGTTCAGCGGCAATCGCCCTCGACGATGCGCTCTCAGGTGGGCCGATTGGATTTGATCAGGTCGGCGCCGGTACATTTGGGCTCGCGCAAGCACGCGGGCGTAGCTCAATGGTAGAGCCCTAGTCTTCCAAACTAGCTACGCGGGTTCGATTCCCGTCGCCCGCTCTCAGGAACCGGCTGGCCCCGTCCTCGAACATGCGTTCGCCTGCCGTCGGACCTATGCCCGCTCATCCATGCCCGCCCCGTTGGGGGGCCATATTGACGCGATCGCAAGCGATGCTGGCGAAAATGCGATTTCGTTCGCCACGCCGGTGCGATGATCGATCCGCTTGTTCGTGTGGCCGACGACCAAAGGTAATGATGCGCCGAGGATTCCAGAGCACGTCTGTTCGTCCGTACACCGCTGGTTCAGCGCTCGCCGGCGCCGCCCTCCTCGCGCTGGCTCTGGTGATCCCGTCCCCCGTTCCGGCCGTCCCGGTCCCGCACGCCGCCGCCCCGGCGATACAGCTCACGAGCGTCGCCGCCGCCGACCTCAGCAGCGCCGCGGTAGAGGTGTCCGCCGCCCTCGCCGAGGTGGTGACATCGCCTAGCCCGGCCACCGCGGCCCCGGCGCCGGTAGTGGCGAGCCGGTCGGCGGCGGCAAGCCCGACGGCTGCCGACACCCCCGACCTCCTCGCGTTCGCGGCCTCGATCCTGGAATACCTGAACAGCCTCGGCCTGGGCGCGGGCCCCGGTCTCGCGGCCATTGGCCTCACCGGGCTGGCCGTCGCGTTCGCCGCGACCGCGTACGCCTGGAACGGCTTCGCCGACCTCGTCAATCCGACGCTGAGGTTCTTCAACATCCCGAGAGTGCCCAAGTTCCCGGTTTGTTTCGCCGGCGACCCGAGCTGCGGCAGCTCGGCGGCGGCGCAAGCCCGGGTGGTCAATCCCGATCACCCGGCGACCACCACCCCGGGGGCGCCGGCCAACCGGGGTGTGGCGAGCTCCAAGCGCGCCGCCGAGCGTCCGGCGGCGACCATCGACCGACAGGGGCTCAAGGCCATCCCCGCAGCGGTGTCGATCCGAACCGCCCGGAAAACCGCCACCCCCACCTCGACGAAGGTCCGCGGTACCAAGAAATCCACCCCTTCTTCATCGGGGGTGGGCGGCAGCAAGCGTGACAGGGGCACAGCCGACCACTGAGTCGCGGTGGCAACCCGCCTGCGCCGAAAGCCGAACAGAGAACTGCCAGCTCTTTGTCAGCACCGATAGGCCGAAAGTGCCGGTGCGGCGCGGAAGACTGGCTGAGTGTGAGTGGCGTGGTCCGCTGTCGACGCCAGGGCATTGGCGATGCACAGAAGCACATTGGTCGCCGACTCCGGGAGTAGCCGGCGCCACCGCGCCTCAATCGTCGACGGAGAAGAGGGGCACATGAACACCAGGATCAACAATCGACGTATCGGGACGCCGCCCGTCATCGTGGCCGGTGCCGCCGCCGTGGCTCTGGTCATCGCCGGGTGCAGTTCCAACTCGACCCAGTCGGCGCCCTCGACGACGACGGAGGCCACGACCACGACCGCACCCGCCGAAGCGGCCGGCCCGGTCAACGTCCCACTCGCCGAGGAACCCTCCGGCACCGCCACGTTGACGTGGAACCCAGACTCCAAGATGGTCACCGCCAAGCTGCAGCTGCAGGGCTTCACGCCGGGAAGCAGTCACGCCATGCACATTCATCAAGGCAGTTGCGCAGCACCGGGGAAGGTCGTGGTCCCGTTCCCGGACGTGACGGCCGACCAGGGTGGCGCGGTCAATGCGACGGTCACCAGCTCGCAGCCCGCGCCCGACGGTCTGGCGGCCGGCACGCTGCTGAACATCCACCTGGGTCCATCGGACCAACTCGGCGGCCCGGACTCGCTGGCGTTCACGCCGGTCTCCTGCGCGGACATCACCCCAGCGGCACCGGCCGCACCGACGACCATCACCATGACGCCGCCGACTGCCGGACCACGGCCGGAGGGTTCGGCGACCCTGACCTATGACCCGGCCGCCAAGACGCTCACCGTGGCCGTCACCGGCAGTGCCCTGGCCGCCGGCGCACATGCCGAGCACATCCATCTCGGCTCGTGCGCCGCCCAGGGTGCGGTCAAGTTTCCGCTCAACGATCTGGTCGCCGCGGCGGACGGTACCGCCGAGGCCACCACGGTGATTCAGAACGTCGATCAGGCCCCGCCGGCCACCGGCTGGTACGTCAACATTCACCTGGGGTCGGCTTCCCAGATCGAACAAGACGGTCAGCCCACCCTGTATTTCCAGCCGATCCTCTGCGGCGACGTCGGTCAGTAACCGACTGGCGCCGGTCACCGAGGGTGCACGATCACCGACAACCTCGGCACGGCGTCGATGGCGCGCGGCATGCCGCCTCGCCGAGGTGTCGCCACAACGATGCCCGGCGTGAACAGCGGCGACGCCGATGAACAACTACCGCCGCCGAATTCGGTTTCGGCGACACCCAGCCGGCTGGGACTCGAAGGCGTGTCATGGTGGGCCGGCGATGCCGTCGAGACGATCGACCACGACTGCGCGAGCAGCACCGCGGACGGCGGATCGTTCAGGAAATACGTTGCTGCCATCGCCAATACGGCTATCACCGGAATCGTGACCACCTTTGTCGCGGCAAGCGTCATTGCCCCGCCCCTTTCATGGGAGCTGTCTCGCTGGCGGACTACCTCCGTTCACGACGGCCAGGCCCGGTCCGGTTCACCAGGGCGCAGTGATCTGCATCACATCTCAGTGGATCCGGTGAAGCTGCCGGTGTGCACAAGTCACATACTGCGTTGCCACGACCGGTAGACAACCCTGCCGACCGTTGCAGGGTCGGGCTCGGGCGCACTCATCGAGGCGTCGAGCCCTGAATGATCGTGTAGGCCAAGGACTTCACGGAGATGGAACGCCACGTCGCCGTCGCCGGCGCGATCGGGGTGCTTGAAATACTTCGTCTGCGCCGCGCCCGGCCGCAGCCGGTCGGGCTCGTTGCCGTTGACCAGGACCTCGCGAATACCCGGCCCGAACAGTGGGCGCAGCACACCGCCGAACCAGTCACCGCGAATGCTACCGCGGCGCACCGGAAACCAGAGATTGGTCCAGCGTGTCACGGCGAATGGCGACTGCGGCCCCAACACGGTTGCGCCGGAAACGTCGATGCCATAGCTCGCCGGCCCCGACTCGGCGGCGTCGACGGGCGCGGCCTCGGAGCGGGGCGGGCAGGTGACCACCACACCCCTACGGATCAACCGGTTGAACAACTCCCGCCGCTTGCTGTCGGAGGATCCGAGGCCGCTGAGGATCGGCGGGCGCCCGACAAACAGGTCGGCCAGCGCCATGGGTGTCCCTATGGTCACGAAATCTGTTATTCGCCAGGGGTTTCCCTGCGCGCGAACGTCGCGCCACAGGGCGAACTGCGCGACCTGGAAGTCATCGAGCGCGCCGGCCGCGTCGGGGTCTGCGACCAATCGATCGGCGGCGGCCTCGAGATCTCCCAAGGAGCTCAGACCACCGGGAGTCGCGGCTGGCGCGGCCCGGAGTTCGTGTGTCTCGTCCCAGAGCGTCGTCATCGCGTCGTAGGCGATGTAGCCGCCGATGCCGTGTCCGACCACGACGATCCGCGCATAGCGGCCTTGGTGCAGGGTGTACAACAGATCGACGAGCCCACCGCGGATCGCCCGGCGTGCCGCGTGGGATTCCGGCACCGCAGGATCGAAATAGCGGGCCACGTTGATGAAGCCCGTCGTCAGAAAGCTCCGGATCAAGGCCCTTGGCGCCGTGCGGAGCACGGCCAGCACCGCAGTCAGGACCACCACGCTGGTGACCAAACCGATGATCCACCCCGCGACCCCGGTCTGGAGGAAGTAACCCCCGACGATCAACAACCCCGCCAAGACGGTCAGCGGGATGAGCACGACCATCCACATCACCCGCCAGATGCCGAACAGCGGGTCCGGCACATTGCGCGGCCGGCGCAGAAACAGCCGTCCCAGCGCGGGCACGAAGCCCGCATACCGAGCATTGGTCATGAGAAAGGACCAGTCGTACTCGTAGAGTTCGATGCCCGCCGAGGGCACGACATAGCGGCGCGCTTCGTACGAGTCGGTGATCTCAATCGGCTGGGGGTAGTACTCCCAGCGGCCGTCCTGCGGCGCCAGCACCGTCTTGGCGAAATCGTCGAAGGTGTCCATCGGCCGGCGTTCGAGCAGACCGTGCACGAAGACCACGGCGGTGCGTACGGCGGTTTCGGTGCTCAATCGTCCTCCCGGGACCGTGCGGCGGCGAGCAGGTTGACATTTTGCCGAAACACCCGCGGCTCAGATGCTAGCGGGCGCACCAGCAAGGGTCTGATGAACGAGTTCGCCGTCGCCGGCAAAGCTACCGCGGCGGATCGCCCTTCCACTGAAAGCTGTTGATGTACTTGCCCAGATCCTCGGCGAGTTGCAGGTTGGCGCCCGACGGGAGGCTGGGACCGTCGCCGGGCCGGAACGGGCGATACGGGCCGATCGCGGCACCGATGAGAGTCAGATCGTTCTTGACGGCAGCCATCACCACGATGCGGTTGCGTCGCGCGACCCCGGTCGAGGTTTGTGGGTAGACGTCGAGGACGGCGCCGTATCCGAGTTGGTAGCCGACCGTCGCGTTCGGCAGGACGTAGGCCACCGTGGCGTCGGGCTGTTTCTCGTGCAGCAGGTCGTCGACGACCTGCTCGGCCGTGCGACCGTTGGCGGGCACGCCGAACAGCTCCATCGCGCCACCGTCGCCGGCGGTGAATTCGGCGCTGACGCCGTCGTCTTCCTTGGTGATCTCGTATGCCGACCCCGGTGCCGGGTAGGCCACCGAGAACGACCCGTCGGCCGCGGTGAACCGCGGGTTGGCCTGGACCGGAACGCCCGTCGGCGGTTGACCGCACTCCGGCGGGCAGGCATAGCGCACCGGCGGCGGGGCGGTCAGTAGCGAGGCGGCGGTCATGGCACCGACCACCACGGTCAGCCCCGCCGCCAGGAGCAGCAGCAACCGCCGCAGCGAGGTGTAGGACGCCGGGGTAGCCGTGTACGAGCCCGACAGCACCGAATAGCCCGGCGCAAGCTCACGAGCCATCGACGGCGCACTCATCGCTGCACCAACTCGGTGCCCGGTTGCGGCCGGTCCTGTCGGCGGGCCTCCCGCGACGCCCGCGACGATGCGTGGGCGGCCACACCGCACGCGGGGCAGAAGGCCATGTCCGGCACGACGTGGCCGCATCCCGGGCACAGGATCGGCAGTCCGGGATGCATCCGATCCTGCGGCTCGTGCAAAACCGCCACCTGCAGCCCCACCCGCAGAGCCACCACCGCTGCCAGTGCGAGGGCCACATGCACCAGGAACTGGACATCCGAGGCGATGTCCAGTACCTCGACCAGTCCGACGTTGGCGTAGGCCGCGGCGGCGACCACCAGAACCAGCGCACCGGCCGCCAGATGCCGAATACGGGAGGCGCCCGGTCGCCGGGTGTA
Source organism: Mycobacterium pinniadriaticum (assembly GCF_026242045.1). Taxonomy (GTDB): domain Bacteria; phylum Actinomycetota; class Actinomycetes; order Mycobacteriales; family Mycobacteriaceae; genus Mycobacterium; species Mycobacterium pinniadriaticum. The sequence goes on along the minus strand of NZ_JAPJDO010000010.1, from coordinate 214,282 downwards.
CCACAGGCCGATCCCGACCAGGCCGCTGACCGAGGCGGCGGTCAACGGCATCGTCAGGGCGCGCACCCCCGCTTCGGTCAACAGGTCGGTGACGGACTGGTCGCTGATGGTGATGCCGGCGTCGATCTCCTGAATGAGCCGGACCATCGTCACCGTGACCGTGAACACCATCGCCGCGAGCACACCGATGACGAAGCCGTACAACGACTCCCGGATCGGTGGCCGGCTCAGCCGGACCAGCACGGTCGGCAGTTGCATCGCCAACAGTCCCCCGAACGGAATCAGCACGGCATCGCGCACCACCGCCGCGATAGATGTTTCAGCACCCAGCCCGACACTGTAGGACTCGGCGACGATCTCGCCGGTGAGAAGCGCCCACCCCACCCCGGCGGCGACGGCGAACACAATGGTCAAACCCCATACCCACCAGGGCAGGTCAGCGCTGACGCCGGTCTCGGTCAGGTAGATCACGAAGAGCAACAACGGCGCGAAGGTCGCCACCGCCACCATCGGCACGTACCAGTGCAGCAGGCAGAATGCGACCAGCACGGCCGCCACCAACGCCAGCCCGACGCGGAACGAGCCGTGCGAGCGCCGCGGCAGATGCGGAAACACCGAGCTGACGAGCGAGGGCTGTAGAACGTTCTCACTCGGCGCGGCCACATACGCATTGCCCCGCAACCAGTCCGGGCCGCTACCGCGTTCGCGCGCCAACCGTGCACCGCACCGTCCGCAGAATCTGCCCGCCGGCACATCGTGTCCGCACAGCCGGCACGGCATGGTTTCGGGCTGAGCGCTCATGCCACCCCCCGTTGCAGATCCAGAACGTCGCGAGCCAGGTTGTCGACGTTGGGCGAGCCCAGACCGGTCACCATGTCGTAGCCCGGGCCCGCGACAGCCACCGCGTTGGTGCCCAGGACGATGTCGTGGAAGGCGGGCCGCGTGGCCCCGGCGGCGATGCGGTACAGGGTCGGGTTGAACTGGCCCAGCACGCGGCCACCGTTGTCGATCAGGAACTGGTTGAGCACCGCGGCGATACCGGCCCACAGCGGCGCCGCCTGGGAGGTCCCGCCACCGATGACAACCTGCTGATTGAGGACGATGGCGGCGCCGGTGCTGGTGTCGGCGACCGCCGAGATGTCGGGGGTCAGGCGGCGCAGCGTGTTCTCCGGCACCGCGGTCTGCCACGACGGCCGGTCGAACAGGGCGGAGACTCCGCCGCCACTGCCCTGCGTCAACGGCCCGTCGCTCCAGCCGTTTTCGGCGAGCCACTGATAGCGCTCGTCGGTCGACAGGGAAGTACCCCCGACCGTCGTCACCTCGGGCAGCGATGCGATCGCGTCCAGTCCGACGTCGGCCGGTCCCGGCGGCGCCGACCAGTCATGGCCGCGTTTGCATTCCAGACCCGCGAGATCGCCGCTGGCGTTGAACACGGTGGTGCCGCGGGACGTCGCGCCGGCCACGGCTTCACGCACCGGGGCCAGGTCCGCGGCGGTCATCATCCGGTCGCAGCCCCACCCGATCGACAGGCTCCACACCGCGCCGGGGAACCGCCGGTCCGTATCAGCCATCATTTCGGCGATCTTGACGTAGGTGCCGCCGCCCTCCACGGTGGGGCGGGCGTTCACCAGGACCGTGTGCGCGTCGGGTGCCATCGCGTGGGCTACTTGCAGGTCCATCGACGCTTCGTTGTTTCGCTGTTCGGGCATGCCACCGACGACCTCGGGCGTGAACTTGGGCAGGCCGAAGGTCTGCGCGAACATGTCGAGGTCGGCCTGGTCGAAGCCGTCGAACGCGAACACCACGATGGTGGTGTTCTTGCCGGTGTAGCCCGCGTCGGCCAACGGCCGTGCGTTGTACACGGTGCGCAGGGCATCGGGCGGAAGGCTGTGGTCGGGCACGTCGGCCGGAAGCGGAGGGATCGAGGGACTGCTGGAGTGATACGGGGTGTAGCTGAGGATGCGACCCAGGCCCGCGACCGAATCGGCCAGGGCCGCAGGCACCGCGGGCTGTTCGGGTGAGGCATAGAACCGCTCCCCAGACCGTTTGCGGTAGTCGCGCACCGGCACTCCGAGCGCGGCGGCGACACCGGCCGGCGGGCCCTGCAGCACTGCCCAACCGGCACCCGGCTGCCAGCGTACGGACAGGCCGTTGGCCGCCGCCCAACGCTGCAAACGGTCCGGTCGCTGGGTGCCGCGGAGTTCGACGGTGAGCTGCACCGCCCGCGCGCGGGAGTCACCGAGATCTGCCGAGGCCGCCAGCAGGAGCGCGTATGGACCCGAAATCACTTGCGCCTGTGACGAATCAGGGAGATCGCGCGCCCCACATCCGGCGAGCGCGAGCACGCCCACCGACAGCAGGGCCAGCAGCGTACGGGACATGAGAACCGAACCCTAGTGCACTGTCGGGCGATTTACACGGCCTTGGGCAGGCCGGGACACCGTTCAGGGGTGAACCTGGCGACGGTAGGTGAGCTTGTCGAACTCGCGGCCGTATTCGTCGACGGCGGTCACATCCATCTCGCTCATCAGGTTTCCCGGCCGCACGTCGACGCGAATGAACGCGTAGTTGCGGAAGCGTACCCGCGACCAGCTGACCGCCTCGGGCTGCTTGCCACCGTCGGCCGTCCAGACGTAGCTGTTGGGCACGTAGGTGTCGGGTATCTCGTGCCCGCGGTAGCTCTCCTGCTCGCCGGGTTGGAATTTGTACCGTGGCCGCCCCGCCGATCCCACTGTGTAGTAGACGGTCCCGTCGGTCTCCGGGTAGACGATCGCGTTGTCCTCGGCGGTCCTGGTCGGCGCACCACCCCGGATCGGATCGGATCGTTCGAAGGCATGGTTATGGCCTTGGAGCACCAGGTCGACCTGGTGGCGGTCGAACAACGCCTCCCAGGCTGCCCGCACACCTCCGTCGCTGGCGTGGTCCTCGACAGTGGCGTAGGCGCAGTGGTGGAAGAAGCAGACGATGAAGTCGATGTCGGGGTTGGCCCGGTGTGCGGCCAATGTCCTATCCACCCAGCTGTTTTGCGCTCCGTGCGAGTACCCCGTGTTGGCGGTGATCTCATAGCTGACGTCGTTGGCATCCAGCGAGAGGACCGCGACGTTGCCGTAGGTGAACGAGTAGACCGATGGACAGGCCGCCGGACCGTTGCCCGGGAAGTCCAGCCGCGCCAGATGCCCGCCGTAGCCGTGTACCGGGTAGGCGGCCTCCATATCGTGGTTGCCGGTGGCGAACATCCACGGCGTCGTCGATGCGCTCGGCTCGATGGAGCCCAGATACACATCCCAGACGTAGGGATTGAACTTGTCGAAACCCTTGGGGGGTTCGCCTTTTCGGACGAATTGTGGCGGCTTGCCGGCCCCGGAGGGGTCAGCGTAGGCGATGTCGCCGGCCAGCACGTGAAAGTCGGGGCGCGAGGCGATGATCTGGTTCAGCACGTTCTCGGTGTGCGCGACCGTCGGGTCGTTATCGGGTTTGTAGTAGCGGTCGTCGTAGACGCCCGCCGCCAGGCCCGGCGGCAGAGTTGGCGTCACGTCGGTGCCCTGATCCCCCATCATCGTGAACCGGAACCACCCCACGGCATTTCGTGCGGTGGGCATCGCGGTGGTCGCGGGCAATACCTCGCTGACAAAACCATCCTCGGTGCGCCAGCGATAGAAGTGCGGGGTGCGCGCGGGCAGGCCGTCGATCGGGGCGTGAACGTAGAACTGCTCGGCCGACAGCACCCCGCCACTGTTGTCCGGTATCTGTGTCACCAGGTTGCGGACTTCGGCCTCGATGGTCGCGCCCAATCCCGGCGTCGGGCCGTGATCGACGAAGACCTTGGTCGCGCCCGGGTTGCGCGAGAGTTGGGCGGCCAGCCGCAACTGGCTCGCGGCATCCGGGCCGTAGCCGACGCGCCGGCCGGCCACCCCCAGCTGCGCCTCGGCGGCATACGCGCGGCGCCCGAACGGGGAGACGCCCAGCGCGGCGACGGCGGCCGCGGCGGCCGACCCGCGCAGAAAATTGCGTCGGGAGATGCGGTGGCGGCGCAGATACGTCTGATGCCACTCGTATTGCTCGGCCATCGTCATCCGGCCGGCCAGCGCCGGCGGGATTCCGGTATCGGGAATCTCCACCTCAGAATCGTCACCCAACACCCTGCAAGAACGGGGAATCGGCAGAAAACGCCAGGTGAACTTCACTTATCAGCGGTGACGCTAATTACGACGCGGTTTCGATTGCGCTCCAATCCTTCTCCAAGCTTTCGTGGGTACCGTCGCCTCACCTAGATTCACCCTCAGTTCCCGACGCCCACCCGGGACGCAGGCCAGGAGGCGTTTTGAGCGACGACATACCCATCGGCGGCGCGTGCGCCGCGGGTTTCGGCGCCGTCCGCGACGCCTTCACCAAGAACTTCACCTCTGGCGACGAAGTCGGTGCGGCCGTGGCGGTCTGGGTCGACGGGGATCTCGTGGTCAACCTGTGGGGTGGCTACGCCGACGCTCGTCGCCGTCGGCAGTGGCGGCAAAACACCCTGGCCAGCATTTTCTCCGGGACCAAGGGCCTGACGAGCACGTGCGTGCATCTGCTGGCCGACCGCGGCGAGATCGACTTGTACGCCCCGGTCGCCGCCTACTGGCCGGAGTTCGCCCAGAACGGGAAAGACGACATCACGGTCGCCTCGGTGCTGGGACACCGTTCCGGGCTGATCGGCCCGCGTACCCGCCTGCACTGGCGGGACACCGCCGACTGGGATCGAGTGTGCGCCGACCTGGCCGCCGCCGCGCCGTGGTGGCCACCCGGGACCGCACAGGGCTACCACATGGTGAGTTTCGGCTTCATCCTCGGCGAGGTGGTCCGCCGCGTCACCGGTCGCACGATCGGCCAGTACCTGCGGACCGAGATCGCCGAGCCGATGGGGATCGACGTGCACATCGGCCTGCCGGCGGCCGAACACGCGCGCTGCGCGGACATGGTCAACAAGCCGCACATCCGCGACGTCCTGGCCAACGGCCAGGCGCCGGGGCATCCGAGCTCACTGGGCGAACATCCGATGGCCGGGCTGTCGGTCGCGATGGGCTTCGTCCCCGACGACGAGCTCGGCTCCAACGATCTGGCGCTGTGGCGCCGTTCGGAGTTCCCGGCCACCAACGCTCACGTCTCGGCGCTGGGCCTGGCCACGTTCTACAACGGGCTGGCACAGGAGAAGCTGCTCAGCCGCGACCACCTGCAGTCCGTGCGCGTCTCGCAGGGCGGTTTCGACGCCGACGTCGTGCTCGGTGCCCGGGTCGCCGACCACGGCTGGGGGCTGGGCTACATGCTCAATCAGCGCGGGGTCGCCGGGCCGAACCTGCGCAGTTTCGGACACGGCGGATCGGGCGGTTCGTACGGGTTCGTCGACCTGGAACACCGCATCGGCTACGCCTACGTGATGAACTACTTCGACGCCACCAAGTGCAACGCCGACCCGCGCAGCACCGCGTTGAGCGATGCGGTCTACCGCGCACTCGGCGTGCACTGACGAGCTAATTCTCGCCCCGTCGGGCACATTCACAGGATCGGTACTGTGGACGCCATGAACGGTGTGCTGGTGGTGCTCATCCTGGTCGTCGTCGCCGCGATCGTGTTGGCGGTGGTGAGCTCGTCGCGGGCGTCAGGCAATCGCACCGCGGCCTCGCTGGCCGACGCCAAGGCCGACGCGCGGCGGGTGATCGAACGCCTCGGCGGTCAGGTCCTCAATCTGTCCGGCAACAACGACGCGGCCACGCAGGCACTGGCCGACGCCTCGGAGCGGTTCACCGCGGCCTCGTCGCAGATCGATCAGGCCACGACTGCCAAACAGGCCATGTTGGCCAAGGAGAGTGCGCTCGAGGGGCTGTACTACGTGCGCGCCGCGCGCAGCGCGATGGGCATGGATCCCGGCCCGGAACTGGAGACGATGGCCGGCCAGAAGGCGGCCGGAGCAGTCACCGAGGATCGCACGGTGCAGTTCGAGGGCCGCGACATCGAGGCGTCGCCGGTACCCAGCCCCCGCACCCCGAACTATTACCCCGGTGGCCGGGTCGCGGGCCGTCCGGTACCGGCCGGGTGGTATTCCGAGCCGTGGTGGAAGACAGCACTGGTCGCCGGCGCATGGGGCGTGGGTTCGGTGCTGCTGTTCGATGCGCTGTTCTCGGGGATGAACGGCGTCGGCTACGACGCATCGGGATTCGAGAACGGCTACGGATCGGGCTTTGACCAGGGTTATGACCAGGGTCTGGACGCGGCGGGCCAGGACGGCGGCTGGGCCGACAACGGCGGCGGCTGGGGCGGCGACTCCGGCGGCGGGCTGGGCGACAGCGGTGGCTGGGGCGGCGACTTCGGCGGCGGGTTCGGCGACTTCTAGATCCGGCGGGCAGGAGCGAAGCGACCCGGGGATCAGAGCCTGCTCTCCAGCCGGGCGGTCACACTGGCCTCTTGCAGGTCCAAGCGCCCGAGCATCGCGCGCACGGCTTCGTCGTCGATCTCACCTGCGTCGCGTTCCTGGATGAGCGCGGCCCGCTGGGCGGCCAGCACGTCCCGGTACAGGGCCGAGAACACGTCCGCACGCAGGGTGTGCGCCTCCGGATCGGGCATCTCGTCGGCGTCCTGGGAGTGCCGGGCGATCCGGTCGCGGATCTCGGTCAGCACCTGCGCATCGAGGCCGTCGGGCGGGTGCGCCTCGAACCGGGCAAGCACCTCGTCGGCCGCCGAGTGCACGATGTGCTCCGCCTTGAAGGTCGCCTCCCGGTGGTAGGCGCGGTCGTCGCCCTGTGCCGACACCTTCAGCCGCCGGATCAGGGGTGGCAGTGTCCAGCCTTGTAGCAGCAACGTCCCGACGGCCACGACGAACGCGATCGCCTGGATGGTGGCGCGCTCCGGGAACGGCTCGCCGTCGGCCGTCGTCAGCGGGATACCCGCCGCGGCGGCCAGCGTGACCACACCGCGCATACCCGTCCAGGACACCACCACGTTTTCCTGCCAGGTCAGCGAGCTGTGGTCGATCATCGACCGCCACTTGCCTTTTGGCCGGCCCCGTTTTCGAACTCCGAGCGCCCCCCGGCCGCCGCTCTCGGGAATGGGCACACTCAGCGTCCGATCGACGTGACGGAATAGGACACCGCGTCCGAACATCACGAACACCGACAGCGGCCGGATCGCGAGCACGATCGCCAGCACCACCGCCGAGCCGACGGCGACCTCCGCCAACGACTCGTGAGCCTCACGCAGGTCTTCCAGCACGAACCGCAGATGCAGACCGATGTAGGCAAACACGAACGCCTCGAGCAGCACATCAACGGAGTGCCAGACGTAGCGCTCCTGCAGCCGGGTCTGATAGCCGGCGCTCAGCGTTCCGCTGCCGACGACGAACCCGGCGGCCACCACGGCCAGCACACCCGAGGCGTGCAGCCGTTCGGCGGCGATGAAGGCGGCGAACGGAACCACCAAGCCCTGGATCGTCTCCAGGCTCGCGCTGTTCAGCCGCTCGCGGATCCACAGCGTCACATAGCCGAGGGCGGCGCCCACCGCGGGGCCGAGCACCGCGCTGTAGCCGAACAGCAGCAGCGGGTTGGCGATGAAGGTGTGGGTGCCGGCGACCTGAGCCACCGCGATCGAGAACAGCGTGAGCGCCGCGGCGTCGTTGATCAGGCTTTCGCCGGTCAGGATCGCCATGACCCGTTTGGGCAGGCCCAGCTTGCGGCCCACGGCCACGGCGGTGACGGCGTCGGGCGGCGCGACGATGGCACCCAGGACCAGTGCGGTGCCGAAGGTCAGCGGCACCACCACCAGCCACGAGGACACCGCGGCAACCGCGACCGCGGTGACCACCACCAGGCCCACCCCCAGACCGAGGATCGGCTTGATGTTGCGCATGAACGTCGGGAACGAGAAGTCCAGCGCCGCCGAGTACAGCAGCGGCGGCAGGACCACCGTCAGCAGCACATGGGAGTCGAGTTCGGGTGCGGTGAATCCCGGTAGGAACGACGCGGCGATGCCGACGACGACGATCATCAGGGCGGGCTCGAGACCGCGTTGGTTGGCGATCGCCGCGACAACGATGGCGCCGACGACGACGAGAATCAGTTCCATTCAGGCATTCTCGCGGGTAGCGCCCTGCTGCGCCCGTCAGATTTGGCAGGTAGGGCACCAGAACACGTTGCGGCCTTCCAGGACGGCGGTCCGGACCGGGGTGCTGCACACCCGGCACGGCTCGCCGGCCCGTCGGTAGACATAGGTGCGCGGACGGTTCGGCGCGTACGGCGGTGCACCGTGATCGTGCTCGGGTGCCACCACGACGATCTTGCCCCGCCGCACGCCGACCTTCATCAACGCGACCAGGTCGGTCCAGGCCTCGGCGAACTCAGCGTCGGCGACGTCACGACCCGGCCGGTAGGGGTCGATGTGATGGCGGAAGAGCAACTCGCTGCGGTACACGTTGCCCACCCCGGCGATCACCCGCTGGTCCATCAGCAGCGCACCGATCGACTTGCGGGACTTCGAGATTCGCGTCCAGGCCAGTTCCGGATCGGCATCCCGGCGCAACGGGTCGGGACCGAGCCGGGCCACGATGGCCGACACCTGGGCCTCGTCGACCACCTCACAGGCGGTCGGGCCGCGCAGGTCGGTGCCGTATTCGGCGCCGACGACCCGCATGCGCACCTGCCCGACGGGCAGCGGCATCGGCACCGGCGCCTCGGTGAAGGTGCCGTACAGACCCAGGTGGATATGCACGATCGGGCCGCCATCGTAGTGGTGGAACAGGTGCTTGCCCCAGACCGAGGCGCGAGTGAACACCCTGCCGGTGATCATCGCGGCGTCGGCGAACCGGCCCTGCGGGCTCGACACCACCGCCGGGGCGCCGGCGAAGCGGCGTTGATGGAGCCGGGCCAGCCGGTGAAGGGTATGCCCTTCCGGCACGGCTCAGGCCGGGGCGCCGGGCACCGGCGGCGGCACGTGAGTGCGCTCGTACTCATCGAGGATGTCGATACGCCGTTGGTGGCGTTCGGCTTTCGACCATGGGGTGTTCAGGAAGGCATCGACGAACGTCAACGCCTCCTCGACCGGGTGCATCCGGCCGCCGATGCCGATCACTTGGGCGTTGTTGTGCTCGCGCGCCAGTGACGCGGTCTCCACGCTCCACGCCAGCGCGCAGCGGATGCCGGGCACCTTGTTGGCGGCGATCTGCTCACCGTTGCCGGAGCCGCCGATCACGATGCCGAGGCTGTCCGGGTCGGCCTGGGTCTTGGTGGCCGCGGCGATGCAGAACGCCGGGTAGTCGTCCTCGGCGTCGTAGCTGTACGCGCCGCAGTCGATCGGCTCGTGACCACCGGATTTCAGGTGCTCGATGATGGCCTGCTTGAGTTCGTATCCGGCATGGTCTGAGCCGAGGTAGACACGCATGGCCGATACTCTACTTCTTCCGCCCAAACCGACGATTGGCTGGAAAACCTCGAGTAGATCGCTGCAGAACGTCGATCTCGGCCCGCCTCAGCCCACCGTGATGGCGTCCAACCGCTCCTTGATGAACGCCGACGAGGTCACAGGAGCCAACCCCGCCACCTTGCCGACCGGCGGCTCCAGCGGCGTGACGAGCGCGTCATGGTTGGCCTCGTAGAAGTAGATCAGCGAGATCAGGTCCTCCTCGGGGGCATGCGGCTGCGGCGGCAACACCCGATGGCGGCCCGACGGCCAGCGCCGTCCGCTCCAGTACTCGAGCAGGTCGCCGATGTTGATCGTCAGCGCCTCGGGATCGTAAGGGGCATCCTCCCAGCCGTCAGCCTCGGAAAACACTTGCAGCCCACCGGCTCCCGGCTCGCGATCCAGGATCGTCACCGTCCCGAAATCGGTGTGCGGGCCGATCCGGAACTGCCCGGGCTCAGGCTCCCCGACGACGCTCACCGGCGGGTAGTGATTGATGTTCATCGTCCAGGTCGGCCGGTCGGCCAGGGTGGCGAACGGGTTCTCGACGAGCCCGAGCGCATGGGCCATCAGCGCCAGCAGGTCATCGGCCAGCCGGTGCATCGCCGCGGTGTATTCGGTCACCAGCGTCTGCAATTCGGCCACTTCGTCCGGCCAGACGTTGGGCGCAAACCAGATCCGGTCGACCTCGGGATCGCCGACGGCGGTTTCGGCGCCCAGGCTGTAGCTCTCCTTGAGGTCAGGCGGGGTCTCGGTGCCTTCGGCGTAGGCATTGGCTTCGGCACCGGGAGCGATCCAGCCGTGGCCGCCGACCGGCACCGAGTACCGCCGTTTGACGTCGTCGGGCAGGTTGAAGAACCTGCGCGACGCGGCTCGTACGCTCGCGGCCAGCGCCGGGTCGATGCCGTGGCCGGTGACCAGGATGAATCCGGCCCGCTGTAACCCTTCATCGAGCTCGGCGGCGACGGCGTCGGCCTGCGCTCCCCCGGCGTGCCAGCGGGAGAGGTCGACGGTGGCGATCATTCGGCCACTCCGATGTCTTCGTTCCACAGTGCGGGGTTCTCGGCGATGAAGTCCGTCATCATCGCCACGCAGCGTTCGTCGTCCAGCAGGGTCACGCCCACACCGTGTTCGGCGAGCCAGTCGTGGCCGCCGGTGAAGGTCCGGCTCTCCCCGATCAGCACGGCACCGATGTTGAACTGACGCACCAGGCCGCTGCAATACCAGCATGGCGAGAGCGTGGTAACCATGATCGTCGAGCGGTAGTCGCGTTGGCGGCCGGCGGCGCGAAAGGCGTCGGTCTCGGCGTGCAAGGAGGGGTCGCCCTGCTGTACGCGCCGGTTGTGTCCGCTGCCCAACAAGACCCCGTCGGCGCTGAACAACGCCGCCCCGATCGGAATCCCGCCTTCCGCGAGACCCTTTCGCGCCTCGTCGTAGGCGACCTCCAGCATGTCCTCCCGTGTCATACCGCTTCGCGTTCGGCAGCGATCTTCGATCGGCATAGCACAAGATAACTCGCACCGGCGATCAGGAAGCCGACGAAGAAGGTGATGTCGCCGAGTTGCGGCACGACCCGGACGATGTAGCCGGAGAATATCTCCTGGTTGCAGAACAGCAGCACCGACACCACCAGGCCGGCGGCGAACGACAGCAGGCCACCCCAATTCGCGTAGCTGCGGTCGTAGAGATAGCCCGCTATGGCCTGGCCGCGCCGCAGGTATTGGTCGGCGAACACCACACCGAGCCATGGCCCGATCCAGTACGCGATGACCAGCAGGAATGCCTCGTAACTGTGCGCCGCGTCGGGTAGCGCCCACCATGCGATCGCGAAGCCCGCGACACCGAAGAACACCGTGACCAGAGCGCGCGCGATGTGGTGCGGCAGCTTGATGCCGATCGTCACGAACGCCATTGCGCCCGAATAGATGTTGATCGAGTTGGCCGCGATCGCACCGATCGCGATCGCCAGCAGCGTCGCCTTGGCCAACAGCGACGGCAGCTCACTGGTGAACGACCCGGTGGGATCACCGAGGTTGGCCTCACCGGTGGTGACCGACGCGGCACCGACGACTTCGAGCACGAAGCAGGACAGGAACAACCCGGCCGAGGCATACAGGCCGGTGGCCGCCGTCGACACCGTCGACGGCAGGTAGCGGGTGTAGTCCGCCGCATAGGGTGTCCAGCCCGCGGCGTAGCCGAACGCGGTGCCCACCGTCAGCAGGAATCCACCGAGCCCACCGACGCCACCGGTCGGCGCCGCCGCACTCAGATCGGCATGGGTGAAGATCGCTACCGAAGCCGCCAGGAACACCACGGCGAGCACCGGGAACGACCATCGCTCGAAGGCCTGCACCAGGTTGTGACCGAAGAACGCAAATCCGGTCTGCAGCAGCACGATGATGATCAGTCCGATGAGCGGCGAGAAGCCGAACAACGTGCTGAGCGCGAACGCGCCACTGACACTGTTGGTGGCGAACCAGCCGACACCCGCTGTCACCGACATCAGCCCCGCGGGCAGCGCATTGCCCTTGAAGCCGAACGCCATTCGTCCCAGCACCATCTGCGGCACACCGTGCAGCGGACCGCGGGCAGACAGGAAATAGTGCGCGATCGCGCCCAGCCCGGTGCCGACGGCGATGCCGACGACGGCCTGCCAGAAGCTCATCCCGAAGGCCAGAACCGCCAGCATGCCGACGAAGATCGTGGCGAATTCGAGATTCGGCGAGGTCCACGTCCAGAACAGCTGGTGTGGCTTGCCGTGCCGGTCAGCCTCGGCGATGAACTCGTTACCGCCCGGCTCGACCGCGGCGATCCGATCGCGGTAGGAACCGTCGGTAGTGGGCTCGGCGACTGTCATGGACATACCGTCGCCCGCCGTTCGCCAACCCGCAACCGGAACGTCGCCCGGGGCAGGTCAGTCGAACTGCGGGGCTTCGGTCCGCGTCCGCTTGAGCTCCCAGAAGTGCGGGTAGGAGGCGAGCGTCACCGAGGCGTCCCACAGCTTGCCGGCTTCCTCACCGCGAGGGATGCGGGAGAGCACCGGGCCGAAGAAGGCCACCCCGTTGATGTGAATGGTCGGTGTCCCGACGTCCTCGCCGACGACGTCCATCCCCTCGTGATGACTCTTGCGCAGAGCGTCGTCGTACTTGTCGGTGGTGGCGGCTTCGGCGAGCTCGGCGGGCAGGCCCACCTCCGCCAGCGACTCGGCGATGATGACGTCGAAGTCCTTGATGCCCTGGTCGTGGATGCGGGTGCCCATCGCGGTGTACAGCGGTGAGAGGATCTCGCGGCCTTTGGCCTGCTCGGCGGCGATGGCAACCCGGACCGGGCCCCACGCCTTCTTCATCGCCTCCTGGTACTGCTCGGGCAGGTCACGGCCCTCGTTGAGGACGGCCAGGCTCATCACCCGGAAATCGGTGTCGATATCGCGAACCTTCTCGACCTCGAGAATCCAGCGTGAGGTGATCCAGCACCACGGGCACAGCGGGTCGAACCAGAAACCGGCGACGGATTTCTCGGACATACGGGCTCCTTCCAGCGATTGACGCGGACTTCACAGTCAACTCATGCCGATAGAACACTGTTCCCGCTACCAGTAGGTTGGATGCGTGGCACTTCCCAACCTGACCCGTGACGAGGCCATCGAGCGCGCTGCTCTGGTCACCGTCGGCAACTACTCCATCGTTCTCGACCTGACCGGCTCCGGCGGGCAGGAGCGAAGCGACTCGGGGATCGGCGCGCAGACCACGTTCCGGTCCACCACAACCGTCGAGTTCGAGGCACTTCCCGGCGCCGACACCGTCATCGACCTGGCCGCCGACATCGTGCACAGCGCCGTGCTCAACGGTCACGAGATCGACGTGTCCGGATATGACGAGTCGACCGGGATCCCGCTGCGCGGCCTGGCGAAGACCAACGTGCTGGTGGTCGACGCGGACTGTCGCTACTCCAACACCGGCGAGGGTCTGCACCGATTCGAGGACCCCGTCGACAGCGAAGTCTACTTGTACTCCCAGTTCGAGACCGCCGACGCCAAGCGGATGTTCGCCTGCTTCGACCAGCCCGACCTCAAGGCCACCTTCGACGTGACCGTGACCGCGCCGTCGCACTGGCAGGTCATCTCCAACGGTGCGACCACCACGGTCGACGAGGACGGCAAAACGAAAGTGCACACCTTCGCCACCACCCCGCGGATGAGCACCTACCTGGTGGCGCTGATCGCCGGCCCGTACGCCCGCTGGGACGACGTCTACGCCGACGAGCACGGTGAGATCCCGCTGGGTCTGTTCTGCCGGTCCTCGCTGGCGGAGTTCATGGATGCCGAGCGGCTGTTCACCGAAACCAAGCAGGGCTTCGGGTTCTATCACCGCAACTTCGGGGTGCCGTACGCCTTCGGCAAGTACGACCAGTTGTTCGTGCCCGAATTCAATGCCGGGGCAATGGAAAACGCCGGAGCGGTGACATTTCTCGAGGACTACGTCTTCCGGTCCAAGGTCACCCGATACAGCTACGAGCGCCGCGCCGAAACCGTTCTGCACGAGATGGCACACATGTGGTTCGGCGACCTGGTGACGATGACCTGGTGGGACGACCTGTGGCTCAACGAGTCGTTCGCGACGTTCGCCTCGGTGCTCTGCCAGGCCGACGCCACCGAGTACGACCAGGCCTGGACGACGTTCGCCAACGTGGAGAAGTCCTGGGCCTACCGCCAGGACCAGCTGCCGTCGACCCATCCGGTCGCCGCCGACATCCCCGACCTGCATGCCGTCGAGGTCAACTTCGACGGCATCACCTACGCCAAGGGTGCCAGCGTGCTCAAGCAGCTGGTCGCCTACGTCGGGTTGGAGCACTTCCTGGCCGGCCTGCGCGACTACTTCGCCGCGCACGCCTTCGACAACGCGACGTTCGACGAGCTGCTGGGCGCGTTGGAGAAGGCCTCGGGCCGCGACCTGTCCGACTGGGGACGGCAGTGGCTCAAGACCACCGGGTTGAACACACTGCGCGCCGACTTCGATGTCGACGCCGACGGACGCTTCACCCGGTTCGCGATCCTCCAGGGCGGTGCGGCGCCGGGCGCCGGCGAGACCCGAGTGCACCGGCTCGCGGTCGGTATCTACGACGACGACCCGATGACGGGCAAGTTGGTGCGGGTGCACCGCGAGGAACTCGACGTTGCCGGTCCGCTTACCGAAGTTCCCGCGCTGCAGGGTATTTCGCGCGGCAAGCTGATCCTGGTCAACGACGACGACCTGACCTACTGCTCGCTGCGGCTCGATGATGCGTCACTGAAGACCGCGCTGAGCCGCATCGCCGACATCTCCGAGCCGCTCCCCCGCACGCTGGTGTGGTCGGCGGCCTGGGAGATGACCCGCGACGCCGAGCTCAAAGCCCGCGACTTCGTCGCGCTGGTGATGAGCGGCATCCAGGCCGAGACCGAGGTCGGCGTGGCCCAGCGGCTGCTGCTGCAGGCGCAGACCGCCCTGAACTCCTACGCCGACCCGCAGTGGGCCTGCGCGAACGGCTGGCCGGCCTTCGCCGACCGGCTGCTCGACCTGGCCCGCGAGTCGACACCGGGGTCGGATCACCAACTGGCATTCATCAATGCGCTGTGCACGTCGGCGCTGTCGCTGCACCACGTCGCGGTACTGGCCACCCTGCTGGACAACGAGCCCGCCGAGGTGAACCTGCCCGGCCTGGTGATCGACACCGATCTGCGCTGGCGCATCGTCACGGCGCTGGCCGCCTCCGGTGACCTCGACGGCGACGGGCCCGAAAGCCCTTTCATCGACGCCGAGGCGCAGACCGATCCCACCGCGGCCGGTCGCCGTCACGCGGCCGCGGCCGCGGCGGCCCGCCCGCAACTCGCCGTCAAGGAGGCGGCGTGGCAGCGGGTCATCGAGGACGACACACTGGCCAACATCACGGCTCGGGCGATCATCGGCGGTTTCGCACCGGCCGGGCAGAGTGCTCTGCTGCAGCCGTTCACCGCGCGCTACTTCGCGGCGATCCCCGGAGTGTGGGAGCGCCGCTCCAGCGAGGTAGCCCAGACGGTCGTCGTCGGCCTCTACCCGTCGTGGGACATCAGCTCCGAGGCGCTGGCCGCCGCGGATCAGTTCCTCGGCGGGGAGCTGCCCTCGGCGTTGCGCAGGCTGGTGCTCGAAGGCCGAGCCGGGGTTGAACGCTCGCTGAAGGCGCGCGCCTTCGACGCCGGCTAGGCTCTGCCGCCTACGCTCGCCCCATGGCGGCACCCAACAGCCGGCGAGCCCGCGCGGCGCGCAGGCGCACCCGGCGCGTCAAGGCCGTCGTCAACGATCTGACCGAAGAGCAGTGGGCGGCGCTCAAGGCGGCCTGGAACGGCTGTGCCTACTGCGGGGTGACGGGTAAGCCGCTGCAACGCGATTGCGTCATGGCGATATCCCGTGGCGGCCGGTACACCGCGGACAACGTGGTGCCCGCCTGCGCGGCGTGCAATGCCAGCAAGTGCAACGACGAAGTGACCGGCTGGCTGCGCCGCAAGCGGCTCGACGAACGCCTGTTTCTGGAACGGTACGTCCAGATCCGCGCCGAGCTGGCGTGATTTCGGCGCGCTAACCTCCCAGCGAGCGTGCGTGTCAGTACGCCAACACGCCGCAGAAATGCGCATTCCGCGCACCCTCGCGCCGAGTCCAGCAGCGCCGGCGGCTTCCACGAGAAGCCCCGGCCCGCGCCGAAATCGCTACGGGCGGGAGATGCCCGCCGACATCACCCGAATGGCGCTGACCAGCCCGTCGATGAGGTTGCCCTCCTTGAACGCCGACGCGGCCGCCGACACCCCGAGCGGGGCCGCCGACTCCGCTCCGCGGCTGCGCACGTCGGCGCCGTAGACCACCTCGATCGCCTTCTGATCGGGCGACACGGCAAGCAGAACGGCGTTGTTCGGCGTGGGAACGTCGGCGAGGATCTCGCGTGCTCTGGCCGCAGTGTCACTGCCCAGGTCGCCGATGTAGACGGCAAACCGGGCCTTCGACTGCCGGCTGCCGTACTTGAGCGCGTCATCCAGCTCGACCAGCTCGCTGATCGGGAACGGGTAGTGCACCGACAGCTCGCCGGGCTCGGTGACACCCGAAACCCGTCCGCTGGTGGTGACCGCCCAGCCGTACGGCAGGTTGGCCGGATCGACGGTCGCTACCGCGGTGCCGTGTTCACCACTTGCCACTTGCTCCACCTCCCACACTCACCTCGGCGGAACCGTGACCGTGATGGCCGCCGCCGGGAACCACCTCGTCGACGGCCGCCCACAGGATCGGCGCGTGCGTCCAAGGCTCGGACAACGAATACGTCGCGGGGTGTACGCCCTTGTGAGTGAAGATCAACAGGGACAGGATGACGACGAGCGCCAGCGGGATGCCCACGAACAACAGGTGCACGACAGCAGCAGTCACGAGGCAAACCGTAGCAGTCTCACGCCGCGCCTTCACCCAGGTAGCGCACCCAGGCCGGGTCGAGTTCCTTGATGGTGCACAGCAGCCGCCAATGCTGGCCCTTCGGCGGCATCGGCACCAGCCTCAGCGTCCAGCCCAACTCGGCCAGGAGCTTGTCGGCCTTGCGGTGGTTGCAGCCCGCGCACGCGGCCACGCAATTCTCCCAGGAATGCTCGCCACCGCGGCTGCGCGGCACCACGTGGTCGACGGTGTCGGCCTTGGCTCCGCAGTACGCGCACCGGAATCGGTCCCGGTGCATCAACGCGGCCCGGGTCATCGGGATGCGCGCCCGGTAGGGCACTCGGACGAAGCTGCGCAGCCGGATCACCGACGGCACCACGATCGCCCGGGTCGCCGAATGAATCACCGGGCCCGCGGGGTCGTCGTGGACCACGTCGGCCTTACCGCACAGCAGCATGATCACCGCCCGGCGCATGGGGAGCGCCGTCAGCGGTTCGTAGGTCGAATTCAGTAACAGCACCCGGCGACGTCCCCACACTGATCCGTCGGCCGGGCCGGGTATGTGAGGGTCTGCGTGCAGGCTTGAACTCGGTAGGGACCCGATCGGGCCCGCCGCGGCACGGTGGCCGCGGTTCCGTTTGCGCTGCGACATGCGTCCTCCGGGGACCAGTCCACCACGGATCCGTCGCGACCGCACGACTATTTGTCCTGTGTTCGCAGGTCAAATCCGTGAACATCGGGTGACGTGAGTCGCGCCCGGTGCCGGCGTACACAATGGTGGGGTGACGGAGGATCCGCAGACGTTCTACGACGCGGTCGGCGGCGCTGAGACGTTCCGCAAGATCGTGTCCCGCTTCTACGAGCTGGTTCGAGAGGATGAGGTGCTGCTTCCGCTCTACCCGCCGGACGAACTCGACGACGCCGAGGACCGGCTACGGATGTTCCTCGAGCAGTATTGGGGCGGGCCGCGCACCTACTCCGATCAACGGGGTCATCCGCGGCTGCGCATGCGTCACGCCCCGTTCCGGATCGGGTTCCTCGAACGGGATGCCTGGCTGCGCTGCATGCACACCGCGGTCGCCTCGATCGACGCCCAGACGCTCGATGATGAGCACCGCCGTGAACTGCTCGCCTATCTCGAGATGGCCGCACAATCGATGGTCAACTCCGCCTTCTGAGGACGCCGATGACCCGATCTGCCGCCCCGTGGTGGGCGAACGCGATTTTCTACCAGATCTACCCGCGCTCGTTCGCCGACAGCAACGGTGACGGCGTCGGCGACCTCGGCGGCGTCGTCGCCCATCTCGATCACCTGAGCTGGCTCGGTGTCGACGCCATCTGGCTCAACCCGGTGATGGTCTCGCCGATGGCCGATCACGGCTACGACGTGGCCGACCCCCGCGATGTCGACCCCCTGTTCGGCGGGCTGGCCGCGCTCGAGCGGCTGATCGACGCCGCGCATGCCCGCGGTATCCGCATCACGATGGACCTGGTGCCTAACCACACCAGCTCCGCACACGCCTGGTTCCAGGCCGCCCTGGCGGCCCGTCCCGGCAGCCTCGAGCGAGATCGCTATATCTTCCGCGACGGGCGCGGGCCGAGCGGAGGGCAGGAGCGAAGCGACCCGGGAATCGACATGGGCGCCAGCCCGCCCAACAACTGGGTGTCGGTGTTCGGCGGGCCGGCCTGGACGCGGGTCACCGAGGCCGACGGCACGCCCGGCCAGTGGTACCTGCACCTGTTCGACGCCGAACAACCCGACCTCAACTGGGAAAACCCCGAGACGTTCGAGGACCTCGAGAAGACGCTGCGGTTCTGGCTGGACCGCGGCGTGGACGGCTTCCGGATCGACGTCGCACACGGTATGGCCAAGCCGCCCGGCCTGCCGGACATGACCAACCCCGACCTGGAGATGCTCACCCTCGACGATGACGATCCCCGGTTCAACCACGAGGGTGTGCACGAGATCCACCGCGGGATCCGTTCGGTGCTCGACGACTACCCGCACGCGGTCACGATCGGCGAGATCTGGGTGTTCGAGAACGAGGACTTCGCGAAGTATCTGCGCCCCGACGAACTGCACATGGGGTTCAACTTCCGGCTGGTACGAGCCGAATTCGACGCCGCCGACATCCGCGGCGCGATCGAGAACGCGCTGGCGGCAGCCTCTCTCGCCGATGCCAGCCCGACCTGGACATTGTCCAATCACGACGTCGAGCGCGAGGTCTCCCGATACGGCGGTGGGGTCCGGGGGCTGGCCCGTGCCCGCGCCATGGCGATGCTGATGCTGGCGCTGCCGGGAGCGATGTTCCTCTACAACGGCGAAGAGTTGGGCCTGCCCAACGTGGAGCTGCCCGACGACGCGCTGCAGGACCCGGTCTGGGAGCGCTCCGGGCACACCGAGCGCGGCCGCGACGGCTGCCGGGTCCCCATGCCGTGGGCCGGCGCCGTTCCCCCGTTCGGCTTCTCGTCGAACCCCGACACCTGGCTGCCGATGCCGTCGGACTGGGAATCGCTGACCGTCGAGCGCCAGCTGGCCGACCCGGATTCGACACTGGCGTTCTTCCGGACGATTCTGCAATTACGGCACAACCGCTTTCATTTCACCGAGTACGACGTCGAATGGCTGCAACTGCGGCCCGACGCCCTGGCATTTCTGTCCGGCGGCGTGTTGTGCGTGCTCAACGCCGGGAGCACCGCACTGCCACTTCCGCCCGGCGAACTGCTCACCGCCAGTGCGCCGCTCGACGATGGCAAGCTGGCGCCGGATTCGGCGGCCTGGATCGCGACGGGCTAGACACCCGAGGCGATCAGGTTGACCACCGACGCGAGGATGATGGCACTGAACACGAACGACAACAGTCCGTGGCCGAGCACGGTGGCCCGCATCCTGGTCGAGGTCAGGTTGGTGTCGGATATCGCAAAGCTCATCCCCACCGCGAACGCGACGTAGAAGAAGTCCTTGTAGCAGGGCATCTCACGGCCGTTGAAGTCGATGCCGCCGGGCTGCTGCGGATCGAAATAGTGTTTGGCGTAGATGAGCGCGAACAACGTGTGGATGGTCAGCCAGGCCAGCACCACGCTGCCTACTGCCATCCAGGCGGCACCAGAATCATGTTGGACATCCTTGGAGACGTCTTGGCTGCGGGCGAGTAGAACCCCCACTCCCACCAGGCTGGCGACCGAGGTGCCGAGCACCAAGGTGGTGACCACCGCCGGCAATGGCTGCTCCTGCTCGGCATGCCTTTGGGTCTCGACTGAATCGAAAGACCACAGCGCCAACCATGTCCACGCCGTGAAAATCATTGCCAGCGCCGTGCACCCGCCCAGCAGCGACAGCACTCCATTGTCGCGCCACAGCAGCGCCGTCACGACCGCGCCGACGGCCACACCGACGGTGACCCGGGCGGCCGGGCCTTTCCAGAACGGCAGCTTGCCGTGCGCCGTATCAGCCATCGGCGGACACTACCGCAGCACCACCGCGGGGTCTCCGCGCCGGC
The DNA here is from genome assembly GCF_026242045.1 of Mycobacterium pinniadriaticum. Lineage (GTDB taxonomy): Bacteria > Actinomycetota > Actinomycetes > Mycobacteriales > Mycobacteriaceae > Mycobacterium > Mycobacterium pinniadriaticum. Next base: position 193,941 of record NZ_JAPJDO010000010.1, on the reverse strand, counting down.
GATACACCGAGCCGAACCGCGCGTCGATGCGCAACCACGTCGGCGACAACCGCACCCGCACGATCTCGTCCTCGCCCACCGCTTCCGGCACGAATCCCATGGCGGTCAGGGCGAACACACAGCGCATCGGAACGCCGACGGTGGCATCGCCCGAACTCACCTGCAGCACGTCCTGGTCCAGCAGTGAGGCCGGTGGCCCGTGTGCACTGCCGTGTTCTCTGGCCAGGCCGGCACCGCGCTCGGCCAGATCGACGAGCACAGCCGCCGGTACGTCGTCGAGATGGACGAAGCCGGTGTCCGGCGGAAGCACACCCCGCCACGCGGAGTCCATCGGATAGCCGAAGTCGACATGGCCCGATACGTCGGCGGCACGCAATCCTCGCGCCAATTCGTCTGCTCCGCACGACAAATCACCGGGGCTGAGCTGAGCGGCGACAGCGCGCCCGGCGAGCACGTCCAACCCGGTGACCACCCAGGCGGTCACCAACCCGTCGGGCCGGGCGCGCAACCGGATCACCGCCGCCTCGTCGAGACGAAGCGCGTGTTCGACGAATACGGTCAGGTCGCTGCGTCCGACGGCGTCGGGGATGACGAGGGTCATCGCTGCCAGCGCTGCAGGTACTCCCGGTGCTTGGGCGAAAGGCGAACCAGCCGTTGCTCTTCGATGTGCACCGCGGCTAGCTGTGTCTCGGCGATCACCGATGGCCGCGAGTCCGGCTCGGCGGTCAGCGAACGCACCTCGTAACCGAGAGTGAAGTCGACCGCACGCAGTCGCTTGGTCCACATCGTCACCTGCAGGGGTGAATCAGCAAGCCGCAGTTGACCTTTGTAAAGCACCTGCACTTCGTGAATCAGCAAGCCGATGGTGGCGATGTCGTCGGCGAAGGGCTCGGCCAGGAAGTCCACCCGGGCTTCCTCCAGGATCGTCACCATCGTGGCGTGGTTGATGTGCTGGTACATGTCGATATCCGACCAGCGCACATGCACGCCGGTGGTGAAGCCCTTACCCACTTGATCCTGTCCCATTGGTCCTGGTCATGCTGCGGATCTGGCGCGCGGCCACCGACAGTGTGGCCAGATCGCGTTCATCGTCGGCGTAGATCTCGGCCAGCGTGCGGCGCGCCCGCTCCACCCGCGATCCGTTGGTGTGCTCCCACTCCGCGATTTTCTCCTCCCCCGTCTCCTCCGGCTCGCCGACCGCCAACACGTCGAAACTCAACGCACGCAGGGATCCATAGATGTCGTCGCGAATCGCCAGCCGGGCCAGCGCATGCCAGCGGTCGTCGCGAGGAAGGCCGGACACCGCGGTGAGCAGCCCGTCGGTGCCGAGGTGATCCATCAGCGCGAAATAGGTGTCAGCGACCTCGGCGGGCTCGCGTTCGAGGATGTCGGCGGTGTCGATCACGTCGAGCAGGCTGTACTGGTACAGGCCACTGGCCACCGCGTAGGCCAGATTGCTCGCGGCGCCGTGCGCTTCGAAATCGCCGGCCTCCTTGTTGACGATGGCCTTGTCGTCGCCGCGCAGCCACTGCGGCATCCGCGGTGTCAGGTCGGCCACTTTCGCGGCGAACCGGTTGATTTCGGCGCCCACCGCCAGCGGCTGCGGGCGGTAGTTCAGCAGCCACCGCGCGGCCCGGTCGAGCAGGCGGCGCAGATCCAGTGTCATCCGATCCGAGACATTGACCGGTATCTCGTTGTTGCGGGACGCATCGAGAATGCGCTGCCACACCTGGGAGATTCCGAAGATGGCATCGGCGGCCACGAATGTGCGCACCGCGTCGACGTACCCCACCCCGGTGTCCTCGGTGACGCGGTAGGCGAACGTGATGCCACCGACGTCGACCACGGTATTGACCAGCATCGTGGTGACGATCTCGCGACGCAGCTGGTGGGTGCGGATCTCGGCGGTGAAGTTGTCCCGCAGCTGGCTCGGGAAATACTGCGGCAGCCGGGAAGCGAACACCTCCTGATCGGGCAGGTCGCTGGCCAGTATCTCGTCCTTGAGGGCAAGCTTGACGTGCGCCATCAAGGTCGCCAATTCCGGTGAGCTGAGCCCGATTCCAAGTTCCTGACGGCGACGGATCTCTTTGTTGGGGGGCAGCGCCTCGAGCTCCCTGTTGAGCCCGCGCCGCTCCTCGAGCTCGGCGATCTGGCGGGCGTGCACGTTGAGCATCGCCGCGGCATTGGCCCGGCTGGTGCCCATCAGGTCGTTCTGATCGATGTTATCGGTCAGCACCAGCCGCGATACCTCGTCGGTCATCGAGGCCAGCAGGTCGGTGCGCTCATCGACACTGACCTTGCCCGCCGTGACCAGCGAGTCGACCAGGATCTTGATGTTGACCTCGTGGTCGGAGCAATCGACACCCGCGGAGTTGTCCATGGCGTCGGTGTTGATCCGCCCACCGCACAGGTCGAATTCGACCCGCCCCAGCGATGTCACACCGAGGTTGCCGCCCTCGCCGATCACCTTGGCCCGCACCTGGTTTCCGTTCACCCGCACGATGTCATTGGCGCGGTCACCGACTTCGGCGTCCGACTCCGACTCGGCCTTGATGTAGGTGCCGATCCCGCCGTTGAACCACAGGTCCACGGGGGCTTGCATGATCGCCTTCATCAGGGCCGGCGGCGTCATTTCCTCCGCGGTGCCCTGAAGACCGAGTGCGGTGCGCATCTGCGGGCTGATCGGAATCGACTTCTGCTGGCGGCTGAAGACGCCGCCGCCCGCACTGATCAGTGCGGCGTCGTAGTCTTCCCAGCTCGAGCGCGGCAGGTCGAACAGCCGGCGCCGTTCCGCCCAGGAACGCTGTGCGTCGGGGTTGGGGTCGATGAAGATGTGCCGGTGGTCGAAGGCCGCGATGAGCCGGATGTGGTGTGACAGCAGCATGCCGTTGCCGAAGACGTCGCCGCTCATGTCGCCGACTCCGACGACGGTGAAGTCCTCGCTCTGGGTGTCGACCCCCATTTCACGGAAGTGGCGTTTGACGGCCTCCCAGGCACCCTTGGCGGTGATGCCCATGGCCTTGTGGTCGTACCCCACCGACCCGCCCGAGGCGAACGCATCGCTCAGCCAGAACCCGTACGAGTCGGCGACGTCGTTGGCGATGTCGGAGAAGGTGGCGGTGCCCTTGTCGGCGGCGACGACGAGGTAAGCGTCGTCGCCGTCGCGGCGCACCACACCGGTCGGGGTGATGACCTGGCCGGTGGCCCGGTCGACGTTATCGGTGATGTCGAGCAGCCCGGCGATGAACAGCCGGTAGCACGCGATTCCCTCGTGGCGTAGCGCATCCCGGTCGGCTGCTGCGTCGCCGAGCGGCGCGGGCGGTTTCTTGACGACGAAGCCGCCCTTGGCTCCCACCGGCACGATGACGGCGTTCTTGACCGCCTGCGCCTTGACCAGGCCCAGGATCTCGGTGCGGAAGTCCTCCCTGCGGTCCGACCAGCGCAACCCGCCACGGGCGACGTGACCGAACCGCAGGTGCACACCTTCCACCCGCGGGGAGTAGACGAAGATCTCGAATTTCGGCCGCGGTAGCGGCAATTCGTCGAGGAGTTGGGGGTTCAGCTTGAGCGACAACACATTGTTGGCGTGCGCCGAGTCCGGGCTGGTGACGAAGTAATTGGTGCGCAGCGTGGCCTGGATCAGCGAAGCGAAGGCCCGCAGGACCCGGTCGGTGTCCAGGCTGACCAACGCGTCGATGTCGGCGGTCACGGCATCCGCCGCCGCGGGGGCGTCCAGGCCCTTGCCGGCAGAGTCCGGATCGAACATCGCCTCGAACAGGGTGACCAGGGATCGCGTGGTTCGGGGATTCTCGTTGAGCACCGACTCGATGTGGGTCTGGCTGTAGGGGAAGGCCGCCTGCCGCAGGTATTTTGCGTAGGCACGCAACACTGCCACCTGCTGCCAAGTCAGGTTGGCCCGCAGGACGAGTTCGTTGAACCGGTCGATCTCGGCACGTCCCTGCCAGATCGCGGTGACCGCATCGGCGAACCGTTGCGCGGTGGCGTCCCACTCCTCCTGGGTGGCGGCGTCGGGCATCGATGCGTGGGGCCGGATCTTGAACTGGTAGATCCAGACCTTCAGCCCGTCGGGGCGCACGACGGTGAACGGGCGCTCTTCGAGCACCAGGACGCCCATGCATTGCAGCATCGGGAGCAGGTGGCTCAGCGACGCGGTCGACCCGCCGAGATACCAGGTGAGAAAGGCATCGGCGCTCTCGTCACCCTTTTCGAACTGCAGCTTGACCGAATCCGCCTGCAGCGCTTCGATCAGGCCGATGTCGGTGATCGCCTCGGTGGCGGTGACAGCCTGCTTGAACTCCTCGGGCAACGCCTCGGCGTAGTGTTCGGCGATCGCCAGGTCGATCTTTCCGGCCCGCGCGAAACCGATCAGCCGATCACCCCAGGTGCGCAGCGCCTCGGTCAGCAGGCCCTGGACGCGGACGCGGTTCTCCTCGCTCGCGTCGATCGACTGGTGCGTGGCACTGTCAGGCAACCGGACAGTGAAATGAACTACCGCCCAAGGTGATTCACTCACCCTCGCGGTGTAGTCGATGCTCAGTCCGCCGAACTCGCGCACCAGGATGTCCTGCATGGCCAGCCGCACCGCGGTGGTGTACCGGTCTCGCGGCAGGTACACCAGGCAGGACACGAAGTGGCCCAGCCGCCCGGCACGCAGGAACAGCAGCGCGTGGCGCCGCGAGCCCAGATCGACCACCGCGGTCACCATGGGGTGCAGCTGCTCGGCGGTCAGCGCGAACAGCTCGGAGCGTGGGATGGTCTGGATGATGTCGAGCATGAGTTGGCCGGGGTGGCTGGGGTCGTTGTGCGACAGCGCCAGCACCTCGCGGACCCGCCGGGAGATCAGCGGGATGTCGAGAACGTTGGCGCCCATGGCGGCCAGCGTGAACAGCCCGACAAATCGGTGCTCGATGTCTCCATGAGGGGTGTGCTCGCGGATCGCCACAACGTAGGGGTAGGCGCCGTAACGCAGGAAGCTGGGCATCGTGGCCTGCGCCAGAACCAGCAGGTCGCCTTCGCCGGTGAGCTCGGGTAGCACCTCGGTGCGCAATCGTGCCACGCCCAGGCGGCTGGCGACGATGACGGTGGCCACCCCGTCGCTGACCGTGCAGTCCTGGCAGCCCAGCAGGATGAAGTTGCCCTCGGACAGCCAGCGCAGGAGGTCGGCGACATCCCCGCGATCGGGGCCGGCGAACCGCGTTCCCGAATCGCTGTCGACATCGCGCGCCAGATCGCGCAGCACGGAGCTCAGCGCTTCGGAATCCTCGGCCACCTGCCGGGCGTCGGCCACCACCATCGGCAGCATCCGCTCCGCCTCGGCCAATGCCTTGCGATTGACCGACGGTGAGAGCTGCACGTGGATCCAGCACTCGTCGATGCCGTCCTGGTCCGCGCCGGGCGCGGTCGGCGGCCGCAAGTCGAGCAGTTCGCCCGTCGCGTCCCGCCGAACCCGGAACACCGGGTTCATCAAGGCGGTGTAGGCGACGCCGAGCCGGTGCAGCAGCACCGTCACCGAGTCCACCAGCAAGGCGGCCTGGTCGGTGACGATCTGCAAGGCAGGCCCGAAGCCGCCCGGGTCGTCGGCGGGATAGACCGCGACCAAGGTCTGCGCGATCGAGCGAGTGTGTGCCAGCCGCTCATGTGCGGCGATCAGGCCCGGCGGGACCACCCGCTCGGCGGCCGCCGCCACCAGCGGACCGGTATCCGCGGCATCGGCGTCGGGAGCCCCACCGTGTGGACCCCGATAGGTGGCGAGGTAGGCCTCGCCCATCGTCTCGGCCGGCAGACCGAGGCTGGTAGTTCTGGGGTCAACCGTCATACCTGCCGCTCCTGATCAGCATGCGAACCGACGCTGGCCCGCAGCGCCACATTAGTCGCGTGTGAGCCTGCGGTGGGTGACCCTGTGCGGACGAGCCGCGTCGGCTCCCAATCTCTCGATCTTGTTTTCCTCGTAAGCCCCAAAATTTCCTTCAAACCAGAACCACTTGGCCTCGTTGTCGTCATCACCCTCCCACGCCAGGATGTGCGTGCAGGTGCGGTCGAGGAACCAGCGGTCGTGGCTGATCACCACCGCGCAGCCGGGGAAATTCTCCAGCGCGTTCTCCAACGAGGACAGCGTTTCGACGTCCAGGTCGTTGGTGGGCTCGTCGAGCAGGATCAGGTTGCCGCCTTCTTTGAGCGTGAGTGCCAAGTTGAGCCGGTTGCGTTCACCACCGGAGAGCACCCCGGCCGGCTTCTGCTGATCGGGCCCCTTGAATCCGAACGCGGACACGTAAGCCCGCGACGGGATCTCGTTCTGGCCGACCTCGATGAAGTCGAGTCCATCCGAAACCACCTGCCACACCGTCTTTTTCGGGTCGATCCCGGCGCGGCTCTGGTCGACGTAGCTGAGCTTCACGGTGTCGCCGACGCGCACGCTGCCGCTGTCGGCCTGCTCGAGCCCGACGATCGTCTTGAACAGGGTGGTCTTACCGACACCGTTGGGACCGATGACGCCGACGATGCCGTTGCGGGGCAACGTGAACGACAGATCCTTGATCAGGGTGCGACCCTCGAAGCCCTTGTCGAGGTGTTCGACCTCGACGACGACGTTGCCCAGTCGCGGCGGCGCCGGGATCTGGATCTCCTCGAAGTCGAGCTTCCGGGTTTTCTCGGCCTCGGCGACCATCTCCTCGTACCGGCCGAGGCGCGCCTTGTTCTTGGCCTGCCTGGCCTTGGCTCCGGAGCGCACCCAGGCAAGCTCCTCCTTGAGGCGCTTCTGCAGCTTCTGGTCCTTTTTGCCCTGAACCTCCAGGCGCTCGGCCTTCTTCTCCAGGTAGGTCGAGTAGTTGCCCTCGTAGGGGTAGGCGCGGCCGCGGTCGAGCTCCAGGATCCATTCGGCGACGTTGTCCAGGAAGTAACGGTCGTGGGTGACGGCCAGGATGGCGCCCTTGTAGTCGGCGAGGTGCTGTTCGAGCCACAGCACGCTCTCGGCGTCGAGGTGGTTGGTCGGCTCGTCGAGCAGCAGCAGGTCCGGCTTGGATAGCAGCAGCTTGCACAGTGCCACGCGGCGCTTCTCACCGCCGGAGAGGTGGGTCACCGGCTCGTCGGCGGGCGGGCAGCGCAGGGCGTCCATGGCCTGCTCCAGCTGGGAGTCGATATCCCAGGCGTCGGCGGCGTCCAGCTCCTCCTGGAGCTTGCCCATCTCCTCCATCAACTCATCGGTGTAGTCGGTGGCCATCAGCTCGGCGACCTCGTTGTACCGGTTGAGCTTGGCCTTGATCGCAACGCCTTCTTCGACGTTCTCCCGGACCGTCTTGGTCTCGTCGAGTTGCGGCTCCTGCATGAGGATGCCGACGGTGGCGCCGGGCGCCAGCAGGGCGTCGCCGTTGTTGGCCTGGTCGATACCGGCCATGATCTTGAGCACGCTCGATTTACCGGCGCCGTTGGGGCCGACGACGCCGATCTTGGCTCCGGGCAGGAAGGCCAGCGTGACGTCGTCGAGGATGACCTTGTCGCCGTGCGCTTTGCGGACCTTCCGCATGGTGTAGATGTATTCCGCCATTGCCGCGGTGTTGCCTTCCGTTTTGGTCGTGAATTGCTCGCCGACCATCCTAGGCGTCGCGACATCGGAGCCTTGCGGCCGCGCTGGCCAGGCCAACGCGGCCGCCGCCGGTGATCACGCCGACAGGGGCAGGCCCGTCGCCGCCTCGGCGTCGTCGGTGTCGTCTGTGTCCAGGTGTTCCTCGGCGCTCGGCTGGTCAGCAGCGGGTTCAGCCGGCTTGGGCTGGGGCTGCTCGAACCGGACGATCGCCCGGGACAGATCGGGGCCGACCGCGGTGGCCCGCATCTCCAGTGACGACCGCCGTATCCCCTCCTTGTCTTCGTACTCGCTGGTGAACACGTCGCCGACGACGATGACCGGAGCTCCCTTGTAGAGACCGGCGCCGACACCGGTGACCAGCTTGCCCCAGCAATTGACGGTGATGAACAACGAGTTGCCCGGCTCCCAGGTGCCGTCACCGGTGCGGCGCCGGGAATTGCTGGCCACCCGGAAGCTGATCAGTTCCTGGTCGCCGACGACGCGGCGACGAAGGTCGGTGACGATGCGGCCGACGACAGTCAGATGGGTCTCGAACATGGCTTGGTCCTCTCGATTCGCTTGGGTTATGCGAGTCCAGTGAGCCGTCACGCCCCGACAACCGGATGATGCCGGAGGCTCGAGTGTCTGGGGTTGTGTGTGAATTGGGATCTGTGAATAGGCGCCGGCCTGGGTGACTGGTTGGTCCGGGCGGCCGCATCTAGGCTTGGCGCGTGGGACGTCTTCAGGTTTGCGACGAAGCCTTGCGGGCCGTCGCTGATCAGTGCGCTGCCACCTCGGCTCGGTTAGCCGACCAAGTGCCGACTTCAGTGTTGGGACCTCCGGGTCAGGCCACTTCTGAGGCGGTGGGTGCGACGTACGCCACGCTGAGCGCGCACTGGCAGCTCTATTGGCGGCTCGAGTGCAGACAACAGGCGACAAGATCGCAACGTCGGCGACCCGGTTTGAGACGACGGGGGCCGAATCGGCAGATCGATTTGCCCGCTTGATCGGAACGGTGCAGGCTTAGATATGTCCGCGTTTGGTGCTGCGCCGAGCTTGTCTCAGATCCTCAGCTGGGATAACGAGCACCTGTACCGAGCAGCCACAGCGCGGTGCGCGCAGCTGCAGCTCGCGCACACGCTGAAATCATCGCCAGTCGCGCCCTCGCCCTCAGTACCGCTGACAAAGAGCTGGCATCCAAGATCACAACTACGTCAGCAGAATTGACGAATCACCGATTCAACGAGCCCCCCGAGAGCGGGGGGATTCACGCAGTCGACTTCAAGGAAGCCCCACCGCCGTCCCCGTCGTATCCGATCAACGACGTCATCGCGGAGGCGACCGACCTCGACGGCAATCACGTAGTCATGCGTCGCGGCTACTACGACGCGGCAACGCAACAAGGGTTCGGCTGGGACAAAGCGTACTGGCGGCACGGCGTTATCAATCCGAATGTCTTCAAAGACCTCATCTCTCACAGTCGGCCAATCAGCAATACCAACGGCGATATTCCCGAACCGTACCGGCAATCGTCATTTCCGGTGTCTGCCCCAAAACCGCAGCAGCCGCTATCTGCTACCGAACCCCGCCGCTACGGAAATCCGGTCTGAGTCACGCCTGCCAGTGGCCGTTGCCGCGATCAGCCGGCCTGCGCACGCAGTCTCAGTTCACGCGCGTAGAACTGCTCGGTGGACAGCGCGCTGATGCGGTCCATGTCAGCCAGGATGCTGCGCAGCTCGTGCAGGAACGCCCGTCGCCGCTGCGCAAGGTCGGGGGCGGCTTCCAGGAGGTGTTGGTCGACAGCCACCTGCCGGGCGGTCGCGAACAGCAGTGCCGACACCGACTCGTTGCTGCGGATGCGCCCCTGCGCGGCGTACTGGGCGCCCACGCCCAACGCCCGCTTGGTCAGTTCCTTCTCCTCGATGTCGGTCGGCGCGCCGCAGAGCACGTCGGCGACGATCTCGTAGGCCTCGAAGAACGGCCGCAGCATGGCGTGCGACATCAGCGGCTGCTTGCCTCGCAACAGGTTGTCCACGGCGTCGCCGCCGGCGGCCACTTGGATCTCCCAATCCTCTTGCCACGACATCTCTTCGGCGAGGTGTTCGCGGAATGCGGCGGAATCGGCGAAGTAGAAGTCGAACTTCAACAGATCGCGCAGCCGCATCGCCTGGTCCCAGAACACCGCCACCCGGTCACCGTCGGGGGCCCGCCCGGCGTGGGCCAGCGCCAGTTCGGCGATCGCGGTTTCCAGGAACGCGTGGATAAGGGTGTTGCGGTAGAAGGCCGCTTCATGTTCGTGCTCCGGAGCGATGCGCCACACCGGTTCGTGGCCGCCGTCCACCCGGGTCACCGGATGACCGTTGGACAGCGCGTCGACCGCGGCCCGCACCCCCTCCGGGGTGCGCAGCCGCAGGGCGCTGTTGGTCACCGGATTCTGCTTGCGCTCGAGGTAATCCAGCGAATCCTGCAGCGTGTGGTGCAGCTGGTTCAACGTCAGCGCCCGGCCACGGGTGGTCAGCAGCAACGCCGACAACAGGGCGGTCGCGTTGATCGGCGTCACCCGCAGGATCCGCCAGGCCACCTCGAACGCCATCTTCTGCATGGCCAGCCGCTTCGCGGCCGGATCCGAAGCGATCGGGCCGGCCGGCTCACCGAGGTATTGCCGCATCGACACCGCTTCGGGGAAGCGGACGTAGATCTTGCCGTAGTTGCGCTCCCCCTGGGCCTTGATGAAGTTGAACAACCACTCGACGCTCTCCGGGGTCTTCTCCCCACCCCGAGCGTAGGCCGCGTACTCGGTGGTCTCATGCAACTGGTCGAAGCTGATCGACACCGGCTGCAGCAGGATGTCCTCGCTGCGACCGTCCAGATACGCGTCGGCGACATAGGCCAACAGACCGAGCTTGGGCGGCAACATCTTTCCGGTTCGCGACCGGGTACCCTCGATCGACCAGCTGAGGTTGAAGCGCTTCTGCACGATGAAGCCGACGAATTGGCGCAGCACGAACTTGTACAGCGGATCGTCGAGCTTGCGGCGCAGGAAGATGACACCCGAGCGGCGCATCAGCGGCCCCATGAACCCGAAGGACAGGTTGATGCCGGCGAACGTGTGCGCTGGCGGCAGCTTGTTCTCCTGCATCGCCACCGGCACGATGACGCCGTCGAGATAGGACCGGTGCGACCACAACAGCACCGCCGGATGGTCTTCCAGCCCGCGCCGCATGGACTCGATCTCCATGGCGTCGTAGTCGATTCGAGGATCGAAGCCCCGGCTGAAGATGGCTCGCCCGAGGTTCGGGATCAAATCGACCGAGAACCGGCTCCATCCGGTGGCCAGCTCGTTGAGCATCTCCTCGGCCTTGGCCGGGGTGGCCCCGGGAATCTTCTCCAAGCCCTCCATGAACCGCGAGGACGCCATCAGCTCGTCGGTGATCAGTCGCGGCGACTTGTATTCCGGTCCGAGGAGCCGCAATTCCATCCGCTCGACGGCCAACGCCGCGCGCCGCAGCACGAAGCGTGCAAAGTCACGGGGGCTGTCGCCGACGGTGTTCTCCTGCCACTGCTGACGCAGTTCGGAGACCTTGGCGGGCTCGCCGGCGACGATCCGTGCGCGGGACGGATCCTTGCGAAGGATGTTGCGCTGCACAAGTTCCGGCGGACGGTAGGTGTCCCGACCGGACAGCAGGCCGACGATCTTGACCCGGGTCGGCAATCCGCCGGGGACCCAGAACACCCGGACCGGGACGACCAGCCGATCCTCCCCAACGCCGAGCTCCTCGACGAGCTGGGCCACCACTCCCGGCGGCGGGTCGCCTTCGGGCAGGCGCAGCACCTCGACCTTGGTGTCAGGGTGCGCCCGCCGCTGGGCGTGCAGCCAGTCATTGAGGAGTTCGAACTCCGCCTTCGAGGACACCGAGGCCAACACCAACGCATCGTTGGTGGTGCTGAAGTCGGTGAGGTGGTCGGCGTGGGTCATTTGCGACCCTTGGCCGGCGTGGACTTCTTGGCCGGAGCCTTCTTGGCGGCCGCTTTCTTCGCGGGAGCCTTTTTGGCCGCCGCCTTCTTCGCGGGCGCCTTCTTGGCGAGCGCCTTCTTGGCCGCCGCCTTCTTGTATATATCCGGCACCGGCAATTTGTCCTTCGGCCAGTCCTTGAGAGTGTCCAGATACAGCTGGCGCACTTCCTCGATCCGCTCCGAAAGAGTGTCCAATGTCCACTCGGCTACCGAAAGAGGCGGGTAGACAACGATATCCACCTCGCCGGGATTCATGGTGGAGGAATCGCGGGAGGCGATCACCTCGGCGTTGCGGATCACGATCGGCACCAGGGGTACACCGGCAGCCATGGCCAGCCGGAACGGCCCCTTCTTGAACGGGCCGACGGTTCGGGTGTCCAGCCGGGTGCCTTCGGGTGCGATCATGATCGACAGACCCTTGGCCACCAGATCCTCGACCTCGTGCATGGTTTCGACAGCAGCCTTGGGGTCGTCTCGGTCGATGAAGACTGTGTCGACCAGCTTGCCCAGCGTCCCGACGACCAGGTCGTCCTTCAGTTCCTTCTTGCCGACCCCGGTCCAGTTGTCCCGCAACAGCGATGCCACGATGACGGGGTCCGCATTGTTGCGGTGGTTGAAGATGAATACCGCCGGTCGCTGCTTCTTGAGATTCTCTTCGCCGAGGACATTGAGCCGCACGCCATTTACCGCCAGCAGCAGATTCGGGAACGCGGTGGTGAAGAAGTTCACCCCACGCCGGCGGCTGCGGGTCAACGCGCCCCACCAGATCGCGCCGGTCGCGGCGGGCACCAGCGCTCCGACGCCGAGCAGCGTGCGGACCTGACCCATCAGCCCGCCGCTGCCGCGGCTGTGGAACTGCAAGATCGGCCAGCCGCGTCGGCGCGCCACCGCGGCCATCTTGCCCTCGGGGTTGGTCGGGCGCGGGTTGCCGACCAGATACATCAGGGCGACGTCCTCGTCGCCGTCGGCGTAGAAGTAGGACTGCTTGAGGTCAATGTCGTTGTCGGCGGCGAACTTCTGCACGGCGTTGGCCTTGCCGGGCCCCCACAGGATGGGCCGGATGATGTCGCCGGTCAGCACATCGTTATCGTCGACCTCGAAGCGGTTGGTCAGGGTGTTTTCGATACCGAGGAAGCGCGCCACCGGATCGACCTGAATGGTCAGCGCCGACGAGCTGAGCACCACGGTGTGCCCGCGCTCCAGATGCGCATGCACCAGTTCGCGCATCTCCGGATAGATCCGCTTCTCGATCTTCTGCACGAACATCCGCTCACCGATCTCATGCAGATCGCTCATCGCGCGGCCCCGCAGCGCCTGCGATGCCTTGGTGATCAGCTCCTCGAACTCCAGTCGGCCGAGCTGATGGTTGAGCCCGGCGGCGATCATCGTGATCAGCTCCCCGACGCCCATATCGCGGCTGCGGAAACGCTCCCTGGTGAGGATGACGGCGGTGAACCCGGCGACCAGGGTGCCGTCCAGGTCGAAGAACGCCCCGATCTTCGGCCCCTCCGCGCTGGCCATCACCTCGGCGACCGAGCCGGGCAGACGCATGTCCTTGTCGCGCATCAGAAGGCCACCGATCCGTTCGGGGAAACTTGAGTGGAGTCGTCTACGGGGTCGGGGAACGACGAGGGCACCACCCGCGGCGGCGGATCACCGGCCAGCGCCAGCACTTCGTCGAAACCTTCGCGCAGGCACCGCGCGAACAGGTCCTCGTCGGTGATCGATGCGCGGTCGTAGCGCGCGGTGATCGTCGCGAAACCACCGCGGGAGACCAGAACGACCATCATCGCCACACCGGGCAGCGGGCCGATTCCATACTGCCGCAGCACTTTTGCTCCAGCGATGTAGGTATCTCCGGCGTACACCGGCACATTGCTGGCCTGCACGTCGGAGGCGATGACCGAACCGGTCATCGCCTCGAGTACGGCGTCGGGCAGCAGGCCGAGCACCGGCGCGACGGCGCCCATCAGATCGATGGCCGCCTCCTCGCGCCGCGAGGTCATCTGCTTACGAATCTTCTGGATCCGCACGCCCGGGTCGGCGACGGCGATCGGGGCGGCGAGGTTCACCCCGGCGAAGCGGTTGCCGCCAGCCGGGTCCGCCTCGGCGCGCAGGCTCACCGGCACCGCCATCGGGAGGCTGTTGACCGGAACGCCGAGCGCCTCGTGGTAGCGACGCAACGCCCCGCACAGCCCGGCCAGGTAGGCGTCGTTGATCGACCCGCCGGCGGCGTGCGCCGCCGAACGCAGGTCCGCCAGGCGCATCTCGATCGCTTCGCTGCGCGACGACAGGCTCCGGCGACGAAGTAGCGGCGATGGTTCGGCGGCGCGTCCCACCACCCGGCGCCCGGAGCGGGCGTAGTCGACAGCGTCCCACACGGCCGTTCCCGGGTTACGCACCACGCGCCCGACGACCGACAGCCCACCGGACACGGCGCCGAACAGCCCGCCGAGGATGGCACCGGGCAGCTGGTTGAAGCCTTCGCGCATCAGGTCGTTGGGTGTGAGGTCTTGCGGCACCGGCATCGGCGGGGCGGGCCTGGGCGGCGGTTCGCGTTCCAGGTCGTAGATCTCGGCGAACATCGCGGTGGCGCCGACGCCGTCGGTCACCGCATGGCTCAGGTGCAGCAGGGTCGCGGCCCTGCCCCCTGCCAGGCCTTCAACCAGGGTGGCCGTCCACAACGGTCTCGAGATGTCCAGCGGCGACTGCAGGCTCACCTCGGCCAGGTCGAGCACCTCGCGCAGGGTGCCCGGCTCGGGTACCCGCACGCGGCGGACGTGGAAGTCGAGGTTGAAATCGGGGTCGACCACCCAACGCGGGGCCGCCGTCGGCAGGGTCGGCACGACGACGCGCTGACGCAGGCGAAGGACTTTGCGGGACGCGTTCTCAAAGCCTGTTCTGAACCGGTTCCAATCCGGGGTGGTGTCGAGGATTTCCAGAGCCATGATGCCCGACCGGGTCCGCGGATTGGCCTCGCCGCGATGCAGCAGCATGTCCAGGGCACCGAGTTCGGATGACATGCCGTTCTCATCGACGGTCCCGCTCATCGATCCCTCCTCATCGACACCGGCACACCCTCCTGTTTCGCGGAGCCGTCAACGCTGATGGCCTGGCACGCTTCGCTTCGCTAGGCGGCCCCAACCACGCTAGTCGGCGCACGGGGATGGCGGGTATCGATTGTGGGACGTCTTGGCATGCAGTCGGCACCGAACGTCAGCCGATCGACGGCCATGGTTAGCCCATGGTTGATCGAGGATCGCGAAAGGGCGGATCACGGCGGACATCTCGCGCGCCTACGACAGTGCTGCCGCACGCTGGCGCCGGCGGGCAGCGACGAACCTGGCTCCGATCACGCGATGCACAACGGCGGGAGCAGCAACAGCACCGGCCACAGCAGGGCGGCCAGCACGTAGGCGCCCACCTCGGCGGCGGCCGGCAATATCCGGTCGAGCTGGTCCTGTAGCTGCTGCACCGCCTCGACATGGAAGAAGGCCCAGGTGAGCCCGATGATCAGATGCGGGATCGCGAGCCACATCGCCACCTCGATCAGCGCCTCGACGCTGACCTTGTAGTTCAGCACGCGACGCAATCTGGTCATCAGATCATCCACCAGGCCCCTCCCCGAGTTTGAAAACGCAGCTTCTCACAAATCATCCTCCCCTGGGGCGGTCCTGACTACGATTGGATTCAGCCGAGGCGGGAGGGGCCTCAACGTTGCTGACGAAGCTGCGCCAAGTGCTGAACTACAAGCTGACCATCGCCGAGCTGATCGGCATCGGGCTGCTGCTCGGGATCCCCTACCTCGCGGTCGGGCTGGTGTGGTCATCGACGCATACCGAGCATCTGCATCAGCTGCACGGCGCCGACCTCGTCGTGTCCTTTCTGGAGTCCATCGTGTCCTGGCCCGTGCTGTTGTTCGCGAACGTCTGCATGACGTGACCGTTCGCCAGATCGCCGCGGGCATCGTCGCGGTGGTGCTGCTGATGGTCGGCGTGCTCGCCCTTCACTGGCCGGTGTACCTCCCCGATTTCGATCCGTGGGGAGTACAGATCAAGTGCGGCAGCGGGTTTAGTGCAGATCTGGTCCAAGCGTCGTTCGCCGGGGAGGCCGACCACTGCCAGCACGCGCTCGTCGTGCGGCGGATGTGGGCGATTCCCGTGACGGTGGTGGGCTGGCCGATCGTCGTCGCACTGGCGCTGCCGATGCTCCGGCCGCAGGATGTCGGCTCGTCGAACTGAGACGGTCGACTATCTTAGTGTTATCTTATATTTACCTTAATTTTCTTAGGGTGGGTGTACGGTGGACTACGTCGCAGCAACGGAAGGAGCCCGCCATGCAGCCACCCGCACGCGTCGTCTTGATCACGGGCGCATCGAGAGGCATCGGAGCCGAGGTCGCGAGCCAGCTCGCCGCACCCGACACCCACGTCATCGTGAACTACCGCGAGCAGGCGGACCGCGCGAATGACGTCGTCAGCGCGATCCGCAGTGCCGGCGGCAATGCATCGGCCCTGGCCGCCGACATCTCCGACGAGGTCGAAGTCGCGGCGATGATGCAATACGTCACCGCGCAGTTCGGAAGGCTGGACGCGTTGATCCTCAACGCATCTGGTGGCCTCAAGATGGGCCCGGGTCCCGGCTACGCGATGCGGGCCAACCACGACGCTCAACGCCGGCTCGCATCGCTGGCCATGCCGTTGATGCCGGTCGGCTCCCGGATCGTGTTCGTCACCAGCCACCAGGCCCACTTCTATCCGAACAAGGCGGTGCCGAAGGGATGTGCGGGAGTTGCCGCGAGTAAGCGCGCGGGCGAAACTGCGCTCTACGCAATGCGTTCCGGATTCGACCACGCAGGAATCCACTTGACGGTGGTATCCGGTGATGGCGCCAGCATCGTCCCGGTCGAAGAGTTCGCCACCGCGATCGTCAACGCCGCGGTCACCCCGAGCCCGTCGACCATCGTCTATGTCGGTTCCGCCGACTATCTGATGACGGTGACCTGACGTCAGCTCGCTGAGCTGACAGCCGCCCTTCTGATCCGCTTCCCCACCGCGACATGCCGGCCGTAGATGATGCCGAGGAAGCTTGCGACGGCCTCGGCCGCCAGTTGGCAGCGCAAGGTGGCAATGGTGTCGAAGGCGTGGTGGGCGTTGGGCAACTCGGCATAGGACACCGTGCGGGAACCCGACTTACGTAGCGCGGTGGTGAAGGCTCGCGCTTGCGAACTCGGTATGACGGCGTCGTTTTCACCGTGCAGCACAAAGAACGGCGGGGCACCGCGGTGGATGCGATGCATCGGCGACGCGTCGCGGTACAGCTGGGGATCGTCGGCCAGGCGGCGCTGCATCACGACATGCTCGAGCAGCGGCATCATCAGCGGGTGCATGTTGTCGGCGTTGGTCAGGTCGTAGACGCCGTAATAGGGCGCCGCGGCCTGCACGCTGGTGTCGGCGGCTTCGAAGCCCGGCTGCAGCGCGGGGTCCCCGGAGCTGAGCGCGGCCAGTGAAGCCAGGTGCCCACCGGCCGAGCCGCCGGTGATCGCTACGAAGTCGGGGTCGCCGCCGTACGCGGCGATGTTGGCCTTGACCCAGGCGATGGCCCGTTTGACGTCGACGATGTGGGTCGGAAACGCGTTACGCGGGCTTCGGCTGTAGTTGATCGAGACGCAGATCCAACCCAGCTCGGACATCCGGGTCATCAGCGGATAACCCTGGCCTCGTTTGTCGTTGACCGACCACCCGCCGCCGGGTACATGGATCAGGACCGGCGCGCGACCCCCCTTCGGCAGGTCGGGACGGCGCCAGATGTCGAGTAGGTGATTGCCACCGCCGGGTCCGTAGGAGATGTTCCTGGTGGTCGCCGCGTACCGGCCTCGATGCCGCATGGCCTCGACGACGGCGGCCAGGTTGGGCCGCCGGGCGGTGTACGGCTCCAGCGGGTGCCGCACCGCGGCGGTGTAATCCTCGCCGAACGTCTCCTGGAGCGCGCTGTCCAGGACGGTGTCAGCCTTCTGAACAGCCAGGGCGCACGCGATTTTCTCCAGCGGCGACGGCACTGCCGAGAGCGCGTGTCCGGTAAGGACGTGCGGGGCGAATTCAGCCGAGAGCCAGCCCAGCAGCCAACCCGCGGCTGCCGGCGACCCGCGCAGCAGCAGCGAGCCGGTGTGGTAGGCCCGCGTGCATCGCGCGGTGACCTGCTCGATCGGGCTGCTCATAAGCTGTCAGACTCCCTCGTCCTTAGCTCCCCTAACGCCTTTGCCAGGCCGCGGAATCGGCGCCCCGAGCAGGCGTGTGCCAGTCGTCACACCATAACTCAACTTTGGCCAAACCTGAGGATTTCTCAGGAACTTTTCCTGCCCGGCCGCCATTCCCGCAGGCCAGCGACCAAGAAATTGGCGAAACTATCTAGATAGCTCACACGGGCCGCCTGCAAGGTCGACTCCCAGGAAACCCCAAGTGTTCCATCGGACTATTTGTCCATGCTTCTGGACGATCCACCCGCGGGCCCCGCCGTCGGCCCGCCCGCCCGCACCCGGTCGATCGTCACCGCGGGTGCGCCTAAACCGTCGAGTTCGCGGAGCCCACGCAATCCGGGCAAGCATGCCGCCCATCCCAACGACACCGCTCAGGCCCGGGTATTCACCGAGTCGCTGCAAGGTGAGATCACCGACCTCGAGGACCTGATCCTGGTCGCGCAGGGCCGTTGGACCACTCGGCGCGACGCCGGCTGGGGCGCCGCGCGGACGCCCGAACCGGCATTGCGGCTGCGCGAGAAGCTGCGTGAAGTCCAGCGGCTGCGCGACGCATTGCAGATCCGATTCGGCACCGAGGACGGCTGAGACGCTTCCGGCTCACCGGTCTACACGCGCCTCAGCTGGCAAATCCGCCCCGCTAGACTGTCGAGGCGCTGCCTCCGTAGCTCAGTTGGATAGAGCAAGGGCCTTCTAATCCCTAGGTCGCAGGTTCGATTCCTGCCGGGGGCGCTGGTCAGAGGGCATCATTAGATGAACTCTACAACGTTAATCATCGCTTATTCATCGGAATTAATGGCCCTCTCCATGGGATCAGCTACAGCAGGATGGCGTCGAGAATGCGATGAGGCTCCTAGGATGTAGAGAATATTTGGCGCGAGATTGGTCGGGGATGTCGCGCGCACCTACCGGGGCGCGATGAGGATCAGCCACTTGCGGCCGCGCGGCGGGCGGCCTGTACCAAAGCCTCTGCCGCGCGTCTCGACCGCTTACGCTCATCCGCCGTAGCCGACTGATGCGTGTACGACACCTTGGACTTCACATTCAGCAGCGTTCGTAGGTGTTTTTCGACCCCGGCATCGGCCTTCGCAAATAAAGCAACGGCCTCGTTGTGATTTTCACCAGCAGCGTAGATACCAAGGCGCACACCACATATGACGTCGGCGGCCGCGATGCCCGCGTTGACCAAGAGTGAGACGGCTGCATCTGGCATATCGCCATCGATAAGGATCGCGCCGTCAAGGAACTCGACAGCCTTTCTGAGCCGGCCGCGTCGGATGCTCTCGGTGCTGGGTCTCGTGCGTTCACTCATCGATCACGCCTTTTCCTGCGCGGACGGGCTTCACCTGCTTCAACAGCCAGGCCCGCGATCCGGCCACGGTGAGCCCGCGTTCGAGGAGGTCTTGCACCATCGGTTCGGTTCTCGCGCTCTTGAGATCGATCTCCGTGTACTCCACAACACGTGCGTCGTTACCCGTCCAGGCCGTGACAGCCGTGGCAAGCTCGTTCACCTGCCGCGCCCAAAGAGCGTCAGGCGTCCCAGTCGCACTGACCAGGAACAGGTCCACGTCGCTCTCCGGCGTCATCGCGCCGCGCACAGCTGAGCCGAACACCGCGGCGTATACGGGTGGGTACTGCCACCCGCCGAGTTCTTCTTCGAGCCGCTTGAGGAACGTGTCAAAGAGTCTCGCCAACTCCAGGATCGGCTCTGCCGCCAGATGTGCGGTGTTGAGCCGGTACGCAAACGCATTGCCGATGCGTTCTGAGAGCACGACGCCCTGCGAGACGAGTCTGGCGAGGACCTTCCGAATGCCTTCCTCGGAGAAGGAATTCAGCACGCGGTGAATCTGACCGGTTGTGAACGTGACATCGTGCGCCGCCAACACAGCCAGGACATCGCCATCCAGAGTCGGCGTGACCGTCGCAAATGGGCGGTTCAGCTCCACGGCGCACCTCCAAGTTGCCAACTATAGTTGGCTCATCCGTACTATAGTACGGGTAAGGCGACTCGGAGATCCGAAGTCTCAATGCCCCTGGACCGCGTTGCCATTTATTCGGTGATTACGACCAAGAATCGACGGATTCGGCCAGTCCGAGAGCGCAAGCAAGCACATTTTCGGATCGGCCCGGCGCCCGAAATCTCAAATCCCTTAGGTCGCAGGTTCGATTCCCTGCCGGGGCGCTGCCGGGGCGCTGGTCAGAGGTGGTATTCCGGCGGGCTGCCCGCACCGCGCTTGGCCCGGTACATCGCTTCATCGGCATCGGAGAGCAACTGGTCGGCGGTGGAGTGGTCACCGGCGGCGCTGCCGATGCTGGCGTTGACCGCCAATTGGCAGCCGTTGATGGCGAACGGTGTGGCGAACACGTCCTGGACACGCTCGATGAGGTCGTCCAGTTGCTCGGGACCGGAAAGGTGTTCGCGCACAATGACAAACTCGTCACCACCGAGACGGACGGTCGTGTCGGTATGACGCACCACGGCGCTCAGCCGGATGCCGACCTCGCGCAGTAGGTCGTCGCCGGCGTCGTGACCGAGCGTGTCGTTGACTTGCTTGAACTGATCGAGATCGATGAACAGCACGCCCACCTTGGTGTTGTCGGACCGCGCTGCGGTAAGCGCATCGGTCAGCCGGCCTTCGAGCACGGTCCGGTTGGGCAGTCCCGTGAGCGGGTCGGTGAGCGCGGCGCGTTCGAGACGGGCGGCGGCGTTTTTCTGCTCGGTGATGTCTTGGAGTTGGACGAGGAATTGGGTGATGGCACCCGATTCGTCCGGTAGCCCGATGAGGGTGTGCAGGCACCAGGCGACCGTCCCGTCAGGCCGAACGAATCGACGCTCGCTCTCATGATGACCCCGCGTTCCGGCCTGCACGTCCGCGATCGCGTCATCCCGGCCGAAGTCCTCGTCCAGGGCGAACTCTCGTAGCGAATGCCCCACCAATTCATCTGCGCTGCGACCGAGGATGCTGCACAACGCCGGGTTGACCCTCGACAGGACGCCGTCCCGCTGGCGCCAGGCAACTCCGATGGTGGCGTGCTGCATTGCCATTTCGAACATCCCCACGGCGGCATCGCGAGCGCGTTCGGCGATCACGCGATCGCTGACATCCCGATGGGCGGTGATCATCTGCTGAGGTCTGCCCTCCTGGGCGGGAAGAACATGGGCCGTGGTCTCGATCCATCGATAGGAACCGTCCGCGTGCCGCATGCGCATCATGAACCTCGGCAGCGCATCCGTCGCGGCCGGCCAGGACTCGGCCAGCCGGGCCCGGTCATCGGGGTGGACGAGGTCGATGCCGTACGTGCCGATGAGGTCGTCGGGGTGGAAACCCAGCACCGTACGAGAGGCGGGCGACACCCACAAGAACGTTGTGTCAGGCACCAGCTGCCAGGCCACCATGTCCGAGCTGTGTTCGGCGATCATCCGGAAGAGTCGCTCGGAGTCGCGCAGTTCGAGGGCCCGAAGTCGCTCTCCGCGTACCGGGCGGAACACTACGACCACGGCCCACGGCTCCGGGTCCCCACCCCGGAAGAGCGGAACAGCATCGACATGAAGCCACACATGGTGTCCGGCCGCGTCGCTGCCCGGTCGGTGTGCGCCGATGATCTGGCCACGGATGGCGGTGCGGGTGCGCAGCGCGATGATCGCTGGGTGTTGAGCACCCTCGACGAACTGACCGGACTCGTCGACGGCCGCCCAGCGCGGATCTTGCGAGGTACGTCCGCGCATCTGGTCGATCGTCAGCCCCAAGATGGTCTCCGCTTGCGCACACGCGGCGACAATCTCACCGTCAACGTCCTGTATGACGACACCCGCATCGGGCGACAAATCGGTGAAACCGGCAGCCGCCACCATCGAATCGATCGACACCTGCGCATCGTCGGATTCGACCTGCATGGGTGCCCCCCTGATCCCCGATCCCACGTTCACCCCAGTCTAGGTATCCGTCCCTCACACCGCGGGCTGCTCTCCCCCGACATGCGGCGGTTCCACCACCACGGCCGTGCCCCCGCCGACCCGTTTCGCGCGGTACATCGCCTCGTCGGCGCGATGCAGGACGGCATCCAGATCGAAGTCGACGGTGTCCGCGAGCTCCCACGTCACGCCCACGCTGAACCGCAACGTCAGCCCGTCGGGGTTGCGCAACGTGAGCGCCTGTACCCGACGGATGAAACTGTCGAGGTCGTGATCGTCCAAAAGCGAAGCGACGAGCACGAATTCGTCACCACCGATGCGGGCGGCGATATCCCGGGTCCGGATCATCTCGGATAGCTGTTCGGCGACGGTGCGCAGCGTGGCGTCGCCGGTGCCGTGCCCGTGAAGATCGTTGAGCTGCTTGAATCCGTCGAGATCGATCACGACCACGGCGAGCACCGCACCCCGCGGACTCCGGGCCAGCGCCAGCCCGGTTTCCCTATACAACCCGCGGCGGTTCAGCAGACCGGTCAACGGATCACGGTTGGCCGCGTACGCGGTGGCACTCAGACCACGGCGGGTGCCCTCGATCACCATCGCGGCGATCGCCGGCATCACCACCACCGTCGTCAGCGCGGGCAGAAAATACAGCGACAACACCGCCAGCGACGCGCCGTCATAGCGCACACCGACCCAGGTGAACGCCACGATCGTCGCGGTCGCGAATCCGCAGTGCAGGAACAGCACCCGGTACCCGAGCAGCACCGCCGCGAACACCCCGATCAGACACATGTAGACGGTCGCCGACAAGCGCGCCTCGGGCACCGCGAGGGTGGCCCCGGACGCGGCCAGCGCGACGTCACCCCACACGGCGAACGCGATCGCCCGCCGATGCCCCGGCCACGGGGCGGCCAGCCACCAGACGCCGATCACCAGCGCCGACACCAGCAGCGCCAGGTGGATGGCGCGGGCCGGCACCCCGTGCGGCCCGAGCGGCTGAATGCCCTGCAGCTGTTCGAGCGAGCTGAGCAGCCCCAGGCAGATGCAGGCCATGCCGGTGAAGATTCGGATGGCCCCCAGGAAGCCGGTGGCACGCAGCACCGAGGTGGCGATGGCGAACTCGCGCTCACCCATGCGATAGCCCTTGGGTCGTGGTCAGTATGTGTGACGGATGGTATCGGACACCATCGACCGTGGCTATACCATCTTGGTCACACCAGCCCTTCGGCCGCCGTGTAGGCCCGCCAGCCGCCGAACTCGCTGATTTCGCGCTGCCCCTCGACCAGAGCGGGCTCTCCGATCACGCCGAGCACCGTCGACCCGTCGTGGAGGCGCACCTTGCCGATCGACAGCCCAGGCGGCTCGTTGAGCAGGATTTCGGCCAAGCCCGCCGCGGGTACCTCCCACACCTCGACGGCCACGGCGACACCGGAACCGTCGGTGACCCGGATCATCGCGGGGTGGTCGTCGTTGATGGTCCACAACCGGTACACCGGCTCGGTGCCGGCCTCCCGAACGAAGGTGGCGCCGGCGGCGGCCATGTTCGGTGACAGCTTCAGTCCGCGCATCAGGGTGCCGTTCACCGCCAACAGCACCGCATCGGTGTCGGTTTCGTCGTCAGCTGGCACCGCTTCAGTATCGCCGACGATGCGGGTTCCCGACGTCCCGGCCAGGATCGCCGGGATCTCCTCGGCGGCCCCGATGACACCCACTGCCCCCGGTGTCGCGGCAACGAAGTCGGCGACGGCCGCCACCTTGGGTTCCATCGAGCCCTTGCCGAACTGGCCGGCGGCGATGTAGTCGCGAGCCTGCGCCACCGTGATCGTGTCGAGCCAGGTCTCGTCGGGTGTCCCGAATCCGATGGCCACCCGGGGCACTCCGGTGGGGATCATCAACAGATCCGCCCCCAGTTCATGGGCGAGTAGCCCCGAGGCGATGTCTTTGTCGACGACGGCTTCCACCCCGACGACGGTGCCGTCCGGTTCGAGCGCGACCGGGATACCGCCACCGCCGACCGCGACGACGATCGCGCCGTCGTCGATCAGCCGGCCGATCACGTGGGTCTCCAGGATCGTCGTGGGCCGCGGCGAGGCCACCGTGCGCCGCCATCCGCGGCCGGAGTCCTCGGCAATCGTCCAGCCCTGGCTGGCCGCCAACGCCGTGGCCCTGGCCTCGGTGAGGAACGATCCGACCGGCTTGGTCGGATCGTCGAAGGCCGGATCGTCGAGGCGGACCACCGAGTGGGTCACCACTGCCACGACCGGCCGGGACAGCCCCCGCCGGGCCAGTTCGTTGCGCAGGGCTTTGACGAACATGTAACCGATCGCGCCCTGGGTGTCGGCCACGGCGTAGTCGACGGGAACCGGATCGACCTCGTCCTGGGCGAGTTCGGAGCGGCGGAGGATGAATCCCACCTGCGGCCCGTTGCCATGCGACACAACGAGTTTCCAGCCCCGCTCTACCATGTCGACCAGCGGTGGCACGGTCGCGCTGACCGTCTCGTACTGTTGCGGGATGGAGTCGTGGTCGGCGTCGGTGACCAGTGCGTTGCCGCCGAACGCGACGATCGCAATCGTCATGCGCCGGCTCCGAGCCCGCAGGCCAGTGTGGCCAGCGCGTCGGTGAAGCATTCCATCGGCGCGGTGGTGATGCCGGCGCCGATCTGTCCGACGCCGGCCTTGCGGTGCGCGATGCCGGTGTTGATGATCGGCAGGACACCGGTATCGACGACCAGGCGGGCGTCGATTCCGGCTGGTGTACCGCCGAAGTTCAACGGCGGCAACGTGAACGCCGGATTGGTGCCCAGCGTGATGGACAGCATGCGTCGGCTGTTGGCCGTCGCGTCCGCGGGTGTCCCTCCGACGAACTGGACGATCGCCGGTGAGGCGGCCATCGCGAATCCGCCGAGCCCGTTGGTCTCGGTGATCGCCGAGTCGCCCAGGTCGGCGGCCGCATCGTCGACCGAGTATCCCGGGAAGTACAGTCCGTCAATGGGATTGGCGGGAGCCTGGAACCATTGATCATCCGTTCCGGACAGCTTGATGCCGAAGTTCACCCCGTTGCGGGCCATCACCGTGACCATGCTGCTGCCCGGCACTCCGGCCGCGGCGTCCGACATCGACTTGGCCGCGGCCATCGAGATGTTGAGGAAGAAATGATCGTTGCCCGCCACGAACTCCAGAGCTCGTCGCACGGCATCGCCGGGCACGCCGGAACCCAGCAGTGACAGCGTCAGCCGCTTGAACAGAAGCGCCGACGCGGCGGCGTTGCGGTTGTGCAGTTCGTCGCCCATGTGCAGCGCCTGCGCCATCAGCGGTTTGAGGTCGGGGTCGGCCAGCCCCCGCACGGCGACCTGCATGGTGGCGAAGAATTCGCTGCCCAGCCAGCGCAAGCGGTCGATTACGTCAGGTGAGTTGGCGCCGAACCGCAGCACCTTGCCGAGCCCCTCGTTCAGATTGCAGAAGGCCCGGTTCCCCGCAGCGGTGTTCTCCACCACCCACACCGGCATGGACGGGCTGATGATGCCCGCCATCGGCCCGACCGCGCTGTGCTCGTGGCAGGGATCCAGCGCCACTTCCCCACTCTCGGCGAGCTTTTCGGCGGCGTCGAGATCCTCGGCCCATCCCTCGTAGAGGATCGCCCCGGCGATGGCGCCGCGCTGCGGCCCGCACATATCGGGCCAGGCGATCGGCGGCCCAGAGTGCAGGATGCGGCGCTCGCCCGGACCGAGGCCGACGATCGCCTCGCCCGCGCGAACCAGTTCGACCAGGCGTGGTTGCGCCTCCAGATAGCGGTCGTGGGCGATCCGGTTGGCCGCCTCGATGCGGGGGTTACCGACCAGGGTGGCCAACGTCCAGCCCAATACCGGATCGGCTCCCGCGGGGGGCACCCAGGCGATGTTGGTGACCTGGCCGCCGGCGGCGGTGATGTTGGCGGCGAAACCCTGCACGCCGACGTTGACGACCTTGAGATCCTGTTCGAACAGCTTCTTCACCGGTCGACTCCCCGCGCGGTGATCAGGGTCGCCGACCACAGCGCGGCCTCGGCGTTGCTGGACGCGACCAGCACCCCGGCCGACCGCAGGCCGGCGACGGCCTTGGTGCGATCCTGCGGGTCGAGGTCGGTGCCGCACACGTAGCCGATGAATGCGACCGTCGATCCCTCGGCGCGAGCGGACTCGATGATCGAAATCAGTTCCGCCGTGGGGTCATCGGCCGAACCGTAGCCGAGGACCACGTCGAACAGCACGACCGCCGTCGTCGGGTCGGCGATCTCGTCGCGGATGCGGGCGTCCTTTCCCGACGGGTCGATCATGGGATGCGGCCTGCCCTGGGTGAATTCGTCATCACCCATGTCGATGATGGTGTGTTGCCGGCTGGTCCGGATGTCGGTCAGCGCGGTGTTGCCGGTCACCGGGGTGTTGGAATGGGCGGTGATGCCGTGAGAGCGGTGGACCAGTTGCGCCTCGAAGCAGAACGTGCCCCCGGAGAAGACGCCCCGGACGTACCGCTGGTCGGGCGCCATCGAACCGGCGAGATCACCGAGGGTTGTGTGTATTTCGGGTGAGATCGCGATGTCGCCGGATCTGGGCTGTTGGCCGCTGGCCAGTGCGACGGCCATGTCGGCGGCCTGGGCGAGGGAGGCCGCGCCGTACACCCCGTCGGCGGTGATGGAAGCCGGGTCGGCGCCGAGGAAGATGACGACGATGGGCTTGGCACTGGCCTGTGCCGCGGCGAGGACTTTCGCCGCCACCGCGGCCGACGGCGGCTTGGACACCAGGATGATGACCGTCGTGGACGGATCGCTGTCAAGGGCGGCCAGGCCGTGCAGCATCGAGATGCCGCCGATGGCGTCGGCCAGGTCGTGGCCGCCGGTGCCCAGGGCTTGTGACACCCCCGATCCGTTCTGGTGGATCCGGACGGTGACCTCCTGGGTGCCGGTGCCCGAGGCGCCGACCACCCCGATCGGCCCGCGGCGCACGACATTCGCGAAACCCAGCGGGATGCCGTTGACGATCGAGGTGCCGCAGTCCGGGCCCATCACCATCAAGTCGGCCTCGCGGGCGTATTGCTTGAGCGCGAGTTCGGCTTCCACGCTGACGTTGTCGCTGAACACCATGACGTCCAAGCCCAGTCGCAGCGCCTTCATCGCCTCGGCGGCTGCGTAGTCGCCGGGCACCGAGATCAGGGCGAGGTTGACCGAGGGGTCGGCCGCGACAGCCATCTGGATGCTGGTGGTCGGCGCGGCCGCAGTGGATTCACCACTGTCCGCGGGTGCTGCCGACAGCAGCTTGTCGGCCACCGCGAGAGCCTCGTCACAGGCCTCCTCGGTGCCCGCGACGGCCACGACGAGATCGTTGGGCCGGACCTCGAACGCGCCGAGACCGGCCTGCGCCAGGTTGTCGACGTTGGTGGCCGAGGCCATCACCACCGACGCAGCCTCGATTCCGGGGATCGACGTCACCCGCGCCGACACCGTCATCAAGGACACCGAGTCCTTGTACAGGTTGGGGTAGAAACGCGAACTGGTCGCCATATGTCACGACGTCGCGGCGATGAACTGATCGGCGTCGGCGACCCAGCCGAAGATCGCGCCCTGCGCCTTGATCATCTCGAGTGCCACTCGCTGGAATTCCGGGAAGTAGGAGGCCACACAATCGCTGAGCACCAGGCATTCGAAGCCGCGGTCGTTGGCCTCGCGGACCGTGGTGTGCACGCAGACCTCCGTGGTCACGCCGCAGACCACCAGCGTGTTGATGCCGCGGTCGGACAAGATCTGACTCAGGTCGGTGGCATGGAAGCTGCCCTTGCCCGGCTTGTCGATCACCGGCTCGCCGTCAACGGGATACAGCTGGTCGATGATGTCGTGGCCCTTTTCGCCGCGAACCAGAATGCGGCCCATCGGGCCGGCCTCGCCGATGAACGTCTTGCCGCCGCGGTTCAGTTTCGCCCGCGGGCAATCACTCAGATCGGCCCGGTGCCCTTCGCGGGTGTGCACGACCAGCATCCCGATCTTGCGGGCCTGGGCCAGCACCCGCTCGATCGGTTCCACCGCGGCGAGGAGCAGCGAGGTGTCGTTGCCGAGTGCCTCACCAAATCCACCGGGCAGCACGAAGTCACGCTGCATGTCGATGATCACCAGGGCGGTGCTCGCGACGTCGAAGTCCAGCGGGAAGGGTTCCGCGTTGACAGTGGCCATGGAGGTCCCTTCTGAGGCATCGGACGAATGAACAATTGAAACTCAACTGAAGCGACTCCGCCTGTTCACCCGCTCGACGGCAGTGGCACGATCAAGGCTGTGACAGATTTGGTGCTTTATGAAATCGTCGATCGCGTCGCCCTGATCACCGTGAACGATCCCGACCGGCGCAACGCCGTCACCGATGCGATGTCGCAGCAGCTGTGCTCGGCGGTCGAGGCCGCCGAGGCCGAGGCGCACGCGGTCGTGATCACCGGTGCGGGCAAGGCGTTCTGTGCGGGCGCGGATCTGTCCGCCCTCGGCGCCGCTGCCAAAGAAGGGCTCGAGCGCATCTATGCGGGCTTCATGGCCGTCGGCCGCTGCACGCTGCCGACGATCGCGGCGGTCAACGGCGCCGCGGTGGGCGCGGGGCTGAACCTGGCGCTCGCCGCCGATGTCCGCATCGCCGGGCCGCACGCGTTCTTCGACCCGCGGTTCCAGAAGTTGGGCATCCATCCCGGCGGCGGCGCCACCTGGATGCTGCAGCGCGCGGTCGGTCCACAGGTCGCCCGCGCCGCCCTGCTGTTCGGCATGCGCTTCGACGCCGAGGCCGCGGTGCGGCATGGCCTAGCCCTCACCGTCGCCGAGGATCCCGTCGCCGCCGCACTGGAACTGGCCGCCGGCCCAGCGGCGGCGCCGCGTGAGATCGTTCTCGCGACGAAGGCGTCGATGCGTGCCACCGCGCTCCCCGGCTTCGTGGACACCGACCATCACGAGGCGGCCAAGGACATCGAGCTCGACCCGCAGGCCATCTCGATCGAGTCACCGGAATTCAAGGCCCGGCTGGCCGCTGCGCAACGCCGCTGACAACTCGGTGCCGCCGAGCGTGGGAGATGTCGGTGTTCGCAAGCCGGTTCGTCGACAGAAGCTCGCACGCTCGGCGAGGCCAACACGAGGGCTCAGAGATCGAGCAGCGCCGTCTCCGGTGCTTCGATCAGCCCTCGCAGGTCGGTCAGGAATGCCGCGGCCTGGGCGCCGTCGGCGACGCGATGGTCGAACGCACACGTCAGCGTCATCGTCGGCCTGGCGACCACGGCGTCGTCGACCACCACGGCCCGCGGCTTCAACGAACCCACGCCGAGAATCGCGGCCTCGGGATAGTTGATCACCGGAACACCCTCATCGAGCCCCAGCGCGCCGAAGTTCGACACCGTGAACGTCGACCCGCTCAACTGAGTCGGTGCCAGTGTGCCCGCCCGTGCCTGCGCCACCACATCGTCGACGGCCTCGGCCAGGCGTCGGGTCGAAGCCTCTCCCGCATCGATCACCGGCACCACCAAACCGCGCTCGGTGGCCACCGCCAGCCCCAGCCGGACGTCGGTATGCTGCCGAATCTCCGGTCCGGCTTCGGAATCGACCCATGTCGCGTTGAGCAGCGGATGTCGCTTCAGCGCGATGACCAGGAGGCGCAACGTCAGGACGAACGGTGTGATGTCCAGGGCGTCCCGAAGCCGCAGCAGCGCAGAGCAATCCACCTGCACGCTGGCATGCGCATCCGGGATCCGGCTGCGTGACAGGGTCATCTGGGCCGCCATCCTGGCATGGACTCCGCGCACCGGCACGCTCTGCGCCGGCCGGGGCGTCCCAGCCGCGTTCAACACGTCGTCGCGGGTGATGACCCCACCGACACCCGAACCTGGTTGTAGCCCCGGCAGATCCACCGCAAGGTCGGCCGCCAACTTGCGCACCTTGGGGGCCGCGCGGGGTCTCCAGCTGCGGTCCATGCCGTCGTCGACGCCGTAGCCGACCAGCACCGGGGTGCGCGCCGGCGAATCCCCCGTATCGATACGCACCAACAGCGTTCCCACCGCCAGGGTGTCACCCTCGGCGCCGCCGAGCTCGGAGACCCGTCCCGCGTACGGGCTGGGAATCTCGACCTGGGCCTTGTTGGTCTCGACCGTGCACAGCGCCTGGTTGAGCTCGACGACATCGCCGACGCTGACGGCCCACCCGGTGATCGTCGCGTCCACCAGGCCCTCACCCAGGTCCGGAACCAGGAAGTCGCTCATGGCCGACGCATCGCTTTCTCGACGCAGTCCAGTAGCCGGTCCACTCCCGGTAGCCAGACCTTCTCCAGCCGTGCCGGCGGGTACGGAGTGTCGAATCCGGTGGCGCGCAACACCGGTGACTCGAGGTCGTAGAACAACTCCTCGGAGATTCGCGCCGCGAGCTCGGCGCCGAAGCCGAGAGTCCGCGGCCCCTCGTGCATGACGACCGCGCGGCCGGTCTTGCGGACCGACGCGGCGACGGTGTCGAAATCCAGCGGGCTCAACGAGCGAAGGTCCACGACTTCCAGGCTCCAGTCGGCGAGTTCGGCCGCATTCAGCGCGGCTCCGACCAACCCGCCGTAGGTGAGCACCGTGACGTCGTCGCCGGCGCGCCGGACGGTCGCCTTTCCGATCGGCGGGCCCGGGACGGCGAGATCGACGGCCTCGCGACCCCAGTATCGTCGCTTGGGCTCCAGGTAGATCACCGGGTCACGGGCGGCGATCGCATGCCGAAGCAGCCAATAGGCATCCGAGGGGGTTGAGGGCACAACGACTTTCAGCCCAGCCGTATGCACCCAATAGGTTTCGGTAGATTCCGAGTGGTGCTCGACCGCGCCGATGCCGCCGAACGACGGGATCCTGACCGTGACGGGCATATCGACCTGGCCACGGGTTCGCATCCGGTACTTGGCGAGGTGGCTGACCATCTGGTCGAAGGCGGGGTAGGAAAAGCCGTCGAACTGGATCTCCGGGACCGGCACGAAACCGCGGATGGCCAGGCCTACGGCAATACCGATGATCGCCGACTCGGCCAGCGGGGTGTCGAAACACCTTTGCTCACCGAAGGTTTCGGTCAGCCCCTCGGTGATGCGGAACACCCCGCCGAGGGTGGCGACGTCTTCGCCGAACACCAGTACCCGTTCGTCGCAAGCCATGGCATCGTGTAGGGCCCGGTTGATCGCCTGTGCCATGGTGAGCGTGGTGACGCTCGGCAACTCGGTCAGGATGGGGCCGCCCGGATCCGGTGTGCCGTCGTCGCCGCGCATCGGCTGCCGGTCGATGGTCTGCGTCATCTCATGCCTCCTATGCCAATTCGGCGCGCAGTTGCGCACGTTGCACCGACAACACGGGTGTGATCTCGGCGTAGACGGTGTCGAACAGTTCACCCACATCCGGATCGGGGGCACCGACCACCGCATCCCGAAGTTCGGTTTTCAGTCGCGCCGAGCGCGCCTGCACCCTTTTCTCCAGCCGTTCGCTGAGGACTCCGGCGTGCTGCAGGTAAGTGCGGTACCGGGCGATCGGATCGCGCGCCGACCATTCCTCCAGTTCGCGGGCATTCCGGTACCGGGTGGCGTCGTCGGAGGTGGTGTGCGGCTCCATCCGATAGGTGACCGCTTCGATGAGCGTGGGTCCGTCGCCGGCCCGTGCCCGCTGCGCGGCTTCGGTCATCACCGCATAGCAGGCGAGGACGTCGTTGCCGTCCACCCGGATTCCGGGCATCCCGTACCCAGTGGCGCGGTGCGCGATGGTGGGTGCCGCGTATTGGTGACTCACCGGCACCGAAATCGCCCATTGATTGTTCTGGATGTAGAAGACACACGGCACCTTCTCGACAGCGGCGAGGTTCATCGCCTCGTGCGAATCGCCCTCGCTGGTGGCGCCATCACCAAGGAAGGCGACGGTCAGCGAATTCTCACCGAGCCGTTGGGCACCCATCGCCGCGCCGACCGCGTGCAGGGCGTGGGTGGCGATCGGAATGGCGACGGGTGCACAGCACTTGCCGGTGAAATCCAGGCCTCCGTGCCAGCTGCCGCGCCAGACGGCGGCCAGTTGCCCGGGTGCGATGCCACGAACCAGAAAGACACCGAGTTCCCGGAATTGCGGGAACAGCCAATCGGTCTTGCGCAGGCATGCCGCGGCGCCGACCTGTGCGGCCTCCTGGCCGCGGCAGGAGGCATAGAGGGCCAACTCGCCCTGCCGTTGAAGATTGACGAACTCGACGTCGAGATCCCGGGTGACCACGAGATTCTCATAGAGCCAGGCAAGGGTTTCCGGCGGCAGGTCACGGCGATATCGGCTTTCGGCCGTCGCGGTTCCGTCGGGCCCGATGAGTTGAACCGGTTGATCCATAACCGCCTCCTCTACCGGTGCAGAGGCGGTCGGAGCAAACCTGTTGTAGCAGGCTCCAGCTAGCGGCCGGGGTCGGGCGCCAGCTGGACTATGCGCTCTGCTCGCCGAAGCACCGGGGCATCCACCATTATGCCCTCGAATTGGAAGACACCGCGTTCATCGCGGGCCGCCTCGAGCACGTGTCGTGCCCAACCTACCTGTTCAGCGCTGGGAAGGTAGCCCTCCCTGATCACCGCGAGCTGGCTAGGGTGGATGGCCACTTTGGCGTCGAAACCCACGGCGACGGCGTCGTCGACCTCGGCGCGCAGGCCGTCCAGATTCTTGATGTCGAGGTACACCGAATCCAGCGCGAGCCGACCGTACGCCTTGGCGGCCAGCAAGCTCTGCGAGCGCACGTGCCGGGCGACTTCGCGGTAGGAGCCGTCCGGGTAGCGGTTGGCGGTGCCACCCAGAACGGCGAACAAATCCTCGGCGCCCCACATGACCGCCAGGGCGTTGTCCGCCCGGGTGGACTCGACGACATTGAGCGCGCCCAAGGGCGTTTCGACCAACACCACAACGTCCAGCGGCGCCAACGCGGCCACCTGTTCAGCGGATTCCGTCTTGGCCAACATCACCGTGGTGTACGGCGTGCGTGCGAGCGCTGCGAGGTCGCGCGGATGATCGGGTGTGGTCGACGGGTTGACGCGCACCACGGTGCGGCCCGGATCGAGCTGGGTTGCCACCAGCGCCTCACGGGCAGCGTCCCGGTCCTTGGCCGCAACCCCGTCTTCGAGGTCGAGGATGACGATATCGGCTGCCGCAGCGGCTTTCTCGAATCGCTCGGGGCGGTCGGCGGGGCAGAACAGCCAGGCGGGGCCGGGGTTGTCGAGTGCCATCAGGCGGGCTTCTTCCTGACCATGGTCTTGCGGGTGGCTGTCGCGACGATGTCGCCGTGCTGGTTGCGCGCGGTGTGAGCGAAGGTGACGATCCCCTCACCGGGGCGGCTCTTGGATTCGCGTTTGTCGGTGACGACGGTCTCGGCGTACATGGTGTCCCCGTGGAAAAGCGGCTTGGGGAACGCGATGTCGGAGAATCCCAGGTTGCCGACGATGGTGCCCTGCGTCAGCTGGGTCACCGAAAGGCCGACCAGGGTGGACAAGGTGAACATGGAGTTCACCAGCCGCTGGTTGAACGGTGGCAGTGCGTCGGAGAAGGCCGCGTCGAGGTGCAGCGCCTGGGTGTTCATCGTCAACGTGGTGAACAAGACGTTGTCGGCTTCGGTGATGGTACGGCCGGGGGCGTGCACGTAACGGACCCCGAGCTCGAACTCCTCGAACCACAAGCCGCGCTGGACGACGACTTTCTCCTCGGAGGACTCGCTCACCTACAGTCCCATCTGCCGGGCGATGATCATCAGCTGCACTTCGGTTGTCCCCTCACCGATCTCGAGGATCTTGCTGTCCCGGTAGTGCCGGGCCACCGGGTATTCGTTCATGAAACCGTAGCCGCCGTGAATCTGGGTGGCGTCACGGGCATTGTCCATGGCGGCCTCGCTGGCGATCATCTTGGCGATCGCCGCCTCCTTCTTGAACGGCTTTCCGGCCAGCATCAGCGCCGCCGCGTCGTAGTAGGCGGTGCGGGCGGCATGGGCACGGGCCTCCATACGGGCGATCTTGAACTCGATCGCCTGGTACTTCCCGATCGGCTGGCCGAAGGCGGCCCGCTCGGCGGCGTACTTCACGCTCTCGTCGACACAGCCTTGTGCCGCGCCGGTCGACAGCGCCGCGATCGCGATCCGGCCCTCGTCGAGGATCCGCAGGAAGTTGGCATAGCCGCGACCTGGCTGGCCAAGGAGGTTCTCGGCTGGCACCCGCACATCGGAGAAGGTCAGCGGATGGGTGTCCGAGGCGTTCCAGCCGACCTTGTCGTAGGCGGGCTCGGCGGTGAACCCCGGTGTGGGCACCGGTACCAGGATCGAGGAGATCTCCCGGTTGTCGCCGTCGCCACCGGTCACGGCGGTGACGGTGACCAGCCGGGTGATATCGGTGCCCGAGTTGGTGATGAACTGCTTGGACCCGTTGATCACCCAGTGCCCGTCGTCCAGCCGGGCGGTGGTCTTGGTGGCCCCCGCATCGGTGCCGCCGCCGGCCTCGGTGAGGCCGAACGCCCCGAGTGCTCGGCCGCTGGTCAGCTGCGGCAGCCATTCCTGCTTCTGCGCCTCGGTGCCGAACCGGTAGACCGGCATCGCACCCAGCGACACCCCGGCCTCCAGTGTGATGGCGACACTCTGGTCGACCTTGCCGAGCTCCTCCAGCGCCAGACACAGGGCGAAATAGTCGCCGCCCATGCCGCCGTATTCCTCGGGGAACGGCAACCCGAACAGGCCCATCTCGGCCATCCCGGCTACCACCTCATACGGGAAGCTGTGTTCCGCATCGTGTTTGGCCGACACCGGGGCGACCACAGCGCGGGCGAAATCGCGCACCGTCTTGGCGAGTTGCTCGTACTCGTCGGGAAGTGTTCCCGTGGATAGGAAGTCAGTCATTGTCGCACTTTCTCCGCTCTTACTTTTCTGAGGCGGCCGTGACCTTGGCCAGCAGCTGTCCCACCTTGACCTGATCGCCCACCGCGACGTGCAGTTCGACCACCCCGTCGACCGGCGCGGTCAGCGAATGCTCCATCTTCATCGCTTCGACGGCGACCACCACCGTGCCCGCGGTGATCTCGTCGCCGTCGGACACACCGATCGCGACAACCGAGCCCGGCATCGGACTGACGAGTTCGGCGTCGCCGCTGTGCTCGTCGTCGGGGCGCACCGGCGCTTCGCGCACCTCCTCCAGCATCACCGTCCGGCCCGCGCCGGCCAGCCAGATCTGGTGACCGTCGGCGGCCACCGTGTAGGTGCTGCGCAGACCGTCGATGGTGACGGCGAGCTCGTCGCCGGCCAACTGGGCTGACAGCGAACGGCTTTCACCGTCCTCGATGTGAGCGACCGCGGCGGCCGGCGTCCCGGTGATGTGGACGTGGTCGGTGTGGGCACCGGCCCGCAGCCGAATGCTCGTGGGCGCCGGTGCTCCGATTCGCCAGCCCGACGGCACATCCCACAGATCAGTGACCCCTACCGGCCACCGCTGCAGCCAACGGTAGGCCGCGGCGGCGATGAACGCCTCGCCGCCTACCGGTTCAGCGGCAAAGACAGTACGGTCGATCAGCCCGGTGTCGAGCCGTCCCGCAGCCACATCCTCGTCGGCCAGCAGGAACCGCAGGAATTCCACGTTGGTGCCCACACCCAAAACCGCGGTCTGCGACAACGCCCGGTCGAGGGTGCGCAACGCGGCGCTGCGGTCTGCCCCGAAGCCGATCACCTTCGACAACATCGGGTCGTACTCGCTGCCTATCGTCATCCCTTGCGACAGACCGGAATCCACCCGGATCCCGTCACCGGCGGGCTCGCGCAACCCGAGCACCGGGCCGCCGGTGGGCAGGAAGCCGGCGGCGGGATCCTCGGCATACACCCGGGCCTCGATCGCGTGCCCATCCAGCGAGATGTCGTCCTGGGTGATCGCCAGCTTCTCCCCCGCCGCGACCCGCACCTGCCACTCGACGAGGTCGTATCCGGTGACCATCTCGGTGACCGGATGCTCGACCTGTAGCCGGGTGTTCATCTCCATGAAGAAGAACTCGTCGGGCTGGTCGGCGGAGACGATGAATTCGACGGTGCCCGCGCCGATGTAGTCGACGCTGCGGGCAGTGTCACAGGCGGCGGCACCGATGCGTGCGCGGGTACCGGCATCGAGCAGCGGGGACGGCGCTTCCTCGATGACCTTCTGATGGCGGCGTTGCAGACTGCACTCACGCTCCCCGAAATGCACGACAGTCCCGAAACGGTCGGCGAGCACCTGGACCTCGATATGCCGGGGCCGCAGGACGAATCGCTCGAGGAACAGGGTGTCGTCGCCGAAAGCCGCGCCGGATTCCCGTCGGGCCGCGGCCAGCGCGGCCGGCAACTCGGCGGCATCGTCGACGCGCCGCATGCCCTTACCGCCGCCACCCGCGGACGGTTTGACCAGGATCGGATAACCGATATCGGCTGCGGCCTCGATGAGTTCGTTGTCGGTCAAACCGGGCCGGGCAATGCCCGGCACCACCGGAACCCCGAACGCCGACACCGCCGCCTTGGCGGCGATCTTGTCGCCCATCGTGCGGATCGCGGCCGACGGCGGCCCGATGAACGCGAGCCCGGCCCGCTCCAGCGCCGCGGCGAAATCGGAATTCTCCGAGAGGAAACCATAACCGGGATGGACGGCCTGGGCGCCGGTGCGCAGCGCCGCGGCGACGACGGCATCGATGTCGAGGTAGCTCAGCCTCGCCGGTGCAGGTCCGATCCGCACCGCGATGTCGGCCTCGGTGACATGGCGGGCGCCGGCGTCGGCGTCGCTGTAAACGGCCACCGATCCGATCCCCATCGCCTTGAGGGTGCGGATGACCCGCACGGCGATCTCACCGCGATTGGCGACTAGCACACTGGTAAACATCGTCACATCCTGAAGACGCCGTAGGACACGGCCTCGACGGGAGCGTTGGCGGTTACCGACAATGCCAGACCCAGAACAGTTCTGGTGTCGGCGGGGTCGATGACTCCGTCGTCCCACAGCCGCGCGGTCGAGTAGTACGGGTTGCCCTGATGTTCGTATTGCGCGCGGATCGGCGCCTTGAAGGCATCCTCTTCCTGCGGCGTCATCTCGCCACGCACCGTGGCCAACACCGAGGCCGCCTGCTCTCCGCCCATCACCGAGATCCGGGCGTTGGGCCACATCCAGAGGAACCGCGGCGAATAGGCCCGCCCGCACATCGAATAGTTGCCGGCGCCATACGAGCCGCCGATGACGACCGTCAGCTTGGGTACCCGCGCGCAGGCCACCGCCGTCACCATCTTCGCGCCGTGCTTGGCGATGCCGCCGGCCTCGTAGTCGCGGCCGACCATGAACCCGGTGATGTTCTGCAGAAACACCAGCGGCACCATCCGCTTGTCACAGAGCTCGATGAAATGTGCTCCTTTGAGGGCGGATTCACCGAACAGCACGCCGTTGTTGGCGACGATGCCGACCGGATGGCCGTGGATGTGGGCGAAACCGGTGACCAGGGTGGTGCCGTATTCGGCCTTGAACTCACTGAATTCACCGCCGTCGACGATGCGGGTGATCACCTCGTGCACATCGTAGGGAACCCGGGCATCGACCGGCACGACGTCGTAGAGCTCATGCTGGTCGACGACCGCGTCGACAACGGGTCGCACGTCCCACGGCCGTGGTTCCCGCGGGCCGAGCGTGGCGATGATCCGGCGGACGATGCGCAGTGCGTCGCGGTCGTCATGGGCCAGGTGGTCGGTGACGCCGGAGGTCTTGGAGTGCAGGTCGCCCCCGCCCAGTTCCTCGGCGGTCACCACTTCGCCGGTGGCGGCCTTCACCAGCGGTGGGCCACCCAGGAAGATCGTGCCCTGGTTACGCACGATGACGGCCTCGTCGCTCATCGCGGGAACGTAGGCGCCGCCGGCGGTGCAGGAGCCCAGCACGGCCGCGATCTGCGGGATGCCCGCCGCGCTCATCGTGGCCTGGTTGTAGAAGATGCGGCCGAAGTGGTCGCGATCGGGAAACACTTCGTCCTGGCGGGGCAGGAACGCGCCGCCGGAGTCGACGAGGTAGACGCACGGCAGCCGGTTCTCCAGCGCGATTTCCTGGGCACGCAGGTGTTTTTTCACCGTCACCGGGTAGTAGGTGCCGCCTTTGACCGTCGCGTCGTTGGCGACGATCATGCACTCCCGTCCCGATACCCGCCCGATGCCGGTGATGATGCCGGCCGCCGGACACTCGTCGTCGTACATACCGTCGGCGGCCAAGGGAGCGACCTCCAGCAGAGCGCTACCGGGATCCAGCAGCCCGTCCACCCGGTCGCGCGGCAGGAGCTTGCCGCGGGCAACGTGTCGCTCGCGCGCGCGCTCCGGCCCCCCGAGTGCCGCCGCAGCCAGCTTGCCGCGCAACTGCTCGACGAGCTGCAGATGCGCTTCGCGGTTGACGGCCGGTGATGCCATGGTCGAAGTCCCGTCGCGAATTGAGTTAATGACGACTAACTCGTGTAACGTTAGTGAAGATTAACCGAAACGTCCAGACCCGTTCCCGGAGAGCTCCCATCGACACTCCCACCCGTCGAAGCAGGCAGAAGTCGGATCGCCGTTCTGCCTTGCTGGCGGCCGCGGAACGGTTGATGGCGGACAAGGGCTTCCAGGCCGTTCGCCTCGAGGACATCGGCGCCGCAGCCGGGGTCAGCGGCCCGGCGATCTACCGGCACTTCCCCAACAAGGAAGCGCTCCTGGTCGAACTCCTGGTCGGCATCAGCACCCGACTGCTGGCCGGCGCGCGGGCGGTGGTCGCCGAGGCGGGTGATCCCGCCGCGGCGCTGTCCGGCCTGATCGAATTTCACCTCGACTTCGCACTGGGTGAGTCCGACCTCATCCGCATCCAGGACCGTGACCTCGCGCACCTCCCGGTCACGGCGCAGCGTCAGGTCCGGCGCGCACAGCGCAGCTACGTCGAAATCTGGGTCGCGGTGCAGCGCGAGGTACGTCCCGACCTCGATGAGGCCGACGCCCGGCTGATGGCGCACGCGGTGTTCGGCCTGCTCAACTCGACCCCACACAGCATGAAGCCCCTGGCGGCCAGATCGGCCGACCCGGGGCGTTCACGCGATGTCCTACGGGCCATGACGGTAGCGGCGTTGTCCTCCGCCGACCACCATGCCAGCGGCGGCGTCGGTCAATACCAGTAGCGCCGGCCGCCGACCGGGCGCCCGATGCTGCCGAGCAGCCACAGGACCGCACCGACCACCAGCAGGATCACGCCGATGGTCCACAGGATCGGAATATTGAGAACGAATCCCAGGATGAGCAGGATTGCTCCGAGAACGATCATCGCTTCCTCCAGATAGTCTTTTGCTGAACTACTTTCATCGCTACTGGCTGGGTTGCGGCAGGTTGCAGCTCGCGACGGTGGGATTGACTCCCGCATAGTTGAGCGGCCCTGCCACCACCGTCAGAGCAATGGAGCCCGCGGTAGCGCAGTTGGTTTGGCTGTTGGAGAAGTAACCGCGCTGCCAGGTGGCGAAAACTCCGATCAGCAGCCACACGATCACGATCACGCCTAGAACTCGGCGGCCTCCCATGGGGATCCTCCTTGACGTCCGCAACACTTGGCGCACAAGGTTTTACCCGCCCGAAAGTTTCCTAAACATGATCGCGATCAAAGGCCGCGGCCAGCCAGTCCGCCACCGCCCGGGCCAGTGCGGCATGGTTTTCGCGTTTGACGATTTCGTGCCCGTCATCGTCGAACAGCAGATAGCGCACGGTGCGGCCGCGCGCCCGCAGCGCCTCGACGATCTGCTCGGATTCGCTGACCGGAACGTTGGTGTCGGTGCCACCGTGCACCACCAGCAGCGGGGCGACCAGCGCATCCACTCGTCGCAGTGGCGAGAGCTCCTCGAGTAGCTCGCGGTCCGCGATGGGATGACCGTATTCGGGGTAGGAAGCCGTCGCGATCCACGGCTCGGTGTTGCGGTAGAAGGTGAGCAGATCGCTCATTCCGCAGATACTGACCCCGGCGACAAAGAGCTCCGGATGGAAGGTCAACGCGGCCATCGTCAGGTAGCCGCCGTAAGACCAACCCGCACAGGCGATCCGGCCTTTATCGGCCAGCCCGTGCGAAACCAGATAGCGAGCGCAGTCGGCCACGTCGTCAATGGCCCCGAACCGCTTCTCCTTGTCGTCGGCATGAACAAATTCCCGACCTTGCCCCCCCGAACCCCGCACGTTCGGGGTGAATACCGCAATCCCCTCGTCGAGCAAACCGGGAAAGATCTCGCTGTGCGAGGGCCGGGCCTGGCCCTCCGGGCCACCGTGCAGGTAGATCATCGTTCCAGCCTGCTCCACACCGGGCGGCGGACAATACAGCCAGCCGGACAGCGAACGGCCGTCGCGTGCAGTCACGGTGTGCAGTCTCGGGCGAGACGAGACCGGGCCGATGCTGGGCTTACGGTCGATGCGCTCCCACTCCCGCGACCGCGGGTCGACGAGCTCGACGGTGCGCGGCAAATCGGATCCCTGCACCGTCATCGCCACCATCGACCCACCCGCGCTGATGGACAGTTCACCGGCGACCAGATTGGGTAACGGGATTGGTTCGGTGAGCGTGCGGTCGGCGTACTCGAGTACCTGTAATTCGCTGCAGCCGTTGATGTTCCACAGCAGCGCGACGGTAGACAGGTCGTCACTCACCACGAACTCGTCGAGGTCGTACCCTGGACGCTCGGCGGCCACGTGGTAGACCACCCCGTCGGGGGTGACGGTGACCTCGAGCAGACGACTGTGCGATGCGCCGTTGTCGCTGCGGATCAGCGCGCGAACATAGCCTCCGACGAAGTCCCGACCGTAGGTGTACGCCGGGTGATACAGCGTGGTCTCCTCGCCGTCCGGTCCCGATCGCAGCCGCCGCGGATGATGGTCGTCCAGTATCACGCCCATATCGGTCGACGAACCGGGATCGGACGGCAGCAGCGCGACTTCGGTCGAACCCGTCAGCATGATCAGCTCGCGGTAGCCGCGGGGGCCGACCCGAATCAGCGCCGAGCCGGCCCAGGCGTCGACGAGCCGGCCGCCGGTCCGGCGATCCAGCACCGTCACGTAGCCGTCTTCCGGGTCGATCAGGCTGGACTGGCCGATACCGTCCTCACCAGTGAGGATGGCGCAGACCTGGGTGCCGTCCCAGGCGATGAGCTCAGCGGTGCCCGCCATGAAATCCTCGCCCATCCCGTCGATGCGGCGGGCCATCCGGTCGTCGGGGTCGGTGGTCACCACCCAGATCTGGCTTCTGGTGCCGCCCTCCGGGGCGACCTGGCAGGCCAGCCAGTGCCCGTCGGCGGAATGGATGACCCGGGTGACCGGTCCCCGCACCGGGAGTTCGACGTCGCGAGACGAACTTGCCCGCCAGCCGCGCAGGAACCGTTGGACAGCGCGCGGATATCCCCCGTCGTCGACGATGTGGGCGAACGCCGTCGCGTCGGGCGACAGGGACGCGCCGTAGGTCGCGCGTACATCCGGCTCCAACGCCACCTCACTTTCTCGGGGCCTGGGTGGTCACCACTTACCCCGTAACACGTTCCACACCGCCGACCGGTGGTAAACACGGTGCTGAGCAATAGGCATTCGACCGGAGGCTGCCACGCACGGGTAGCCTGGGCAACCGTGAGGTGGGAATGAACGATCCGCGTCGACCAGAGTGGTCTGACCCGACGCAGTCGGCCACCAGCGGCTATCCGCCGAACTCCGATCCCGCCTACTCCGGTCAGTATTACGGACCCGGCTACGGGGCGCCCGGCTATGGACACGGCGTGCCGCCGACGGCGCAGCCCACCGAACAACTGCCGTCCTACTGGCACCAGGGCGGGGGTTATCCGCCCAACGAACCGCCGCAACCGCCGCCCGGCCCACCCAAATCACCCAAGTGGTTGTGGATCGCCGCCGCCGTGGCGGTGCTGCTCGTGGTCGGGTTGGTGATCGCCCTGGTGATCGTGACCAGTTCGGCCCGGGAGACGACGGTGGTGGCGCCGCTACCGCCGTTGTCCGAGACGACGTCTGTACCCCGTGCCACCACATCGATCCCGACGACGACGCTGTCCCCGGGGCCGACGACGACCGGTACGCCGAGCACGCCAACGGTGCCCGGTGGGGGCACCACCAGCCCGACCGGAACCGACACCGTCGTCTACAACGTCTCCGGCGACGGCCGCGCGATCAACATCACCTACGTCGACACCGGCGGTGTGATGCAGACCGAGTTCAATGTGATGCTTCCGTGGAGCAAAGAGGTCAGCCTGCCCGCCCCGGCCCGCACCTCGGCCAGCGTCGCCGTGGTCAATGTCGGGCGCGATGTGACCTGCAGCGTTTCGGTCAACGGCGCGCAGGTGCGGGAGCGCACCGGCCGCGGGCTGACGATCTGCACCGGCGCGGGCTAACCAGTTCGGGCGTGATTGGGCACCTTCACGCCCAGCATGCCCAGCAGGCCGACGGCCAGTACCACGCACAGCCCACCCAGCCCGGCGCGGTCTGCGTGGAAGGCGTCGACGAATACGAAGAACAGCCACGGCGCGAGGAACGACGCCGCCCGCCCGGTCATGGTGTAGAGCCCGAAGGCGACGCCCTCCTTACCGTGGCTGGCCATCCGCAACAGCACGGTGCGCGCCGATGTCGTGACGGGGCCGACGCAGAAGGCCAGCAGTAGCCCGCACACCCAGAACACGACCGGCCCGGACAGCGACAGTAGCGTCACGCCGACGGCGATCATCGCCGTCAGCGAGGCCACGATCACGGGCTTGCCCCCGATCCGGTCGTCGATATGACCCCCGAGCACCGCACCGAGGGCGGCCATCGTGCTGGCGATCACCCCGAAGATCAGCACGTTGGCCGGCGAGATGCCGTAGACGCTGACGCCGAGCACCGCGCCGAAGGCGAACACCCCCGCAATCCCGTCCCGGAAGATCGCGCTGACGATCAGGTAGTAGACCAGGTTGCGGTCACGCCGCCACTCGCCCCGCAGATCGTTCCACAGTCGTCGATAGCCACCGAGCAGACCGACGGCGGCCAGCGGCTCCGGCTCCGGCGCCGGCGCCAGGGCGTGGGCGGTGATCAGCAGCGGCAGCGCGAGCACGACAAACCATGCGGCCGCCATCAACATCGCCGCGCGCACGTTCTGACCGTCCTCGACGGGGATGCCGAGCAGTCCGCGGTCGGCGCCGCTGCCGACGATGAACATGGTGAAGATGACCATCAGGAGCACGACACTGCCGAAGTACCCGGCCGCCGCACCGATGCCCGAGATCCGTCCCGAGTTCTGTGGGGTGGTGAGCTGCCGGAGCATCGCGTTGTACGGCACGCTGGCCAGGTCACCGCACGCCGCGGTGAACGCGAGCAACACCAGTCCCATCGCGAAGTAGGCCG
Organism: Mycobacterium pinniadriaticum; assembly: GCF_026242045.1. Classification (GTDB taxonomy): domain Bacteria; phylum Actinomycetota; class Actinomycetes; order Mycobacteriales; family Mycobacteriaceae; genus Mycobacterium; species Mycobacterium pinniadriaticum. The sequence continues at coordinate 150,802 of NZ_JAPJDO010000010.1, read as the reverse complement.
GTTCGGCGCGGATCAGGCTCATCGCGGTGGTGGAGACCGCAGCCAGGGCGGACAGGATGATGAGTGCGGCGCGGCGCCGGTGGGGCGCCTGCACCAGTACACCGATCAGCGGGGCGACAACCGCGACGGTCAAGCCCGCGATCGCCAGAGCACGGCCCAGCCAGCTGGCCGGCGAGGTGCCACCGGGCAGGCCCTGCCCGACGGTACTGGTCAGGTACACCGAGAAGACGAAGGTCGCGACGATGGCGTTCATGCCGGTGGAACCGCAGTCCCAGAGCGCCCAGGCCAGAACCTTCGACCGGCCGGCGGTCGAGGCAACCGACGGGGGCCTGCTCATGCGGGTCAGACTAGCCAATTCCCCAAGTCGCTCCGCTCCTGCCCGCCGTATCTACCCCCCTCTACGATGGCCGCATGCCAGTACCCGCACCCACACCGGACAGCCGAGCCGTCGTCACCGGCGCCTCTCAAGGCATCGGTGAGGCGCTGGCCACGGAACTCGCCGCGCGTGGCCACCACCTGATCATCACCGCACGCCGCGGCGACGTGCTGGACGAGCTGGCGTCACGGCTGACCGAGCGCTACGGCGTCACCGTCGAGGTACGGGCGGTCGATCTCGCCGACCCGCAGGCACGGACGGCGCTGGCCGACGAACTGGCCGGACGCGATATCTCGATCCTGTGCGCCAACGCGGGCACGGCCACGTTCGGACCGGTGTCGAACCTGGATCCGGCCGCCGAACGGGCGCAGGTTCAGCTCAACGTCCTCGGCGTGCACGACCTGGTGTTGGCGGTGCTGCCGGGGATGCTGGCCCGCAAGGCCGGCGGAATCCTGATCTCGGGCTCGGCGGCGGGAAACTCCCCGATCCCCAACAACGCCACCTACGCGGCGACCAAGGCGTTCGCCAACACGTTCAGCGAGTCGCTGCGCGGCGAGCTGAAGGGCTCGGGTGTTCATGTGACGCTCCTGGCGCCCGGGCCGGTGCGCACCGAGCTGCCCGACCACGCCGAGCAGTCACTGGTGGAACGGCTGATTCCCGACTTCCTGTGGATCAACACCGAATACACGGCGCGGATCTCGCTGGATGGGTTGGCGCACAACAAGATGCGCGTCGTTCCCGGGGTGACGTCCAAGGCGATGTCGGTGGCCTCCGGGTACGCACCGCGCGCCATCGTCACACCGATCGTCGGCGCCGTCTACAAGAAGCTCGGCGGCGATTGACCTCTCGCCTCTCGCCCAAACCGACATTTGGCAGCGAAAGTGCGAGTGAACACCAACATTTCGTCGATCTCGACGTCTTAGTGCCTAGCGCCTCCGGCGGCGTCCCGTCCCGAAGATGCTGCGGGTGATCTCGCGGCCGATCACGGTGCCCGCCGAGCGCATCGCGCTCTTGAACGCCGGGCTGTTCATCACCTGGTCGAGCACGCCCGGCTCGGCCTTCTCGGGCTTGGGCATCGGCGGCAGCTCGATACCGGTCGGCGGCAGCGGCGGAAGCTCGACCGGCTCCTCGGGCGGCGGCGCCAGTCTCGACGCCAGCATCTCGTAGGCGGATTCGCGGTCGACGGTCTGGCCGTACTTCGCGAACAGTGGGCTGGCCACGGCGGTGCCCTTGATGACGTCGGGTCCGATGGTGTCCATCAAGGACTGCGGCGGGCGCATCCGGGTCCACGCCACCGGGGTGGGCGCGCCACGTTCGGAGAGCACCGTGACGACGGCCTCGCCGATGCCCAGGGAGGTCAAATCGGTAGCCAGGTCGTAGAACTGGGTCTTGGGATAGGTGCGCACCGTCTTGGACAGCGCCTTCTCATCGTCGGGCGTGAACGCCCGCAACGCGTGCTGGATGCGCGCACCCAGTTGGGACAGCACGTTGGTGGGCACATCCGTGGGCAGCTGGGTGCAGAAGAAGACGCCGACGCCCTTGGACCGGATGAGTTTGACGGTCTGCTCCACCTGCTGCAGGAATGCCTTGGATGCATCGGTGAACAGCAGATGGGCTTCGTCGAAGAAGAACACCAACTTGGGCTTGTCGATGTCACCGACTTCCGGCAGGAAGGTGAACAGGTCGGCCAAGACCCACATCAAGAACGTCGAGAACATCACCGGCCGGGCAGCCTGGTCGCCCAGCTCGAGCAGGGTGATCACGCCACGACCCTGTGCGTCGACCCGCAGCAGATCAGCCGGGTCGAGTTCGGGCTCGCCGAAGAACGTGTCACCGCCATCGGCCTCGAGGTTGACCAGCGCCCGCAGGATGACCCCCGCGGTCTGCCGCGAGACCCCGCCGATGGTCTTGAGGGTCTCCTTGCCCTCGTCGCCGGTGAGATAGGTGATCACCGAGCGGAGGTCCTTCAGGTCCAGCAGCGGAAGGCCCTGCTGATCGGCCCAGTGGAAGATGAGACCCAGGGTCGATTCCTGAGTTTGATTGAGCCCCAGCACTTTAGATAGCAGAATGGGACCGAATGCCGAGATCGTGGCGCGCACCGGGACACCGAGACCGCCGGTGCCCAGCGACAGGAACTCGACGGGGAACGGCGCCCCGGCCCAGTTGTCATAGCCGGTGTCCTTGGCTCGTTGCAGGATTCGGTCACTGGGTTCCCCCGGCCGCGTCAGGCCCGACAGGTCACCCTTGACGTCGGCCATCATCACCGGTACCCCGGCGGCGGAGAGTTGCTCAGCGATCACCTGCAACGACTTCGTCTTGCCCGTCCCGGTGGCCCCGGCGACCAATCCGTGGCGATTCATCATGGCCAGCGGGATCCGAACCTGCGCGGTCGGATGAACTGCACCGTCGATGATGATCGAGCCGAGGTCGAGCGCCGGGCCGGTGACCGCGTAACCGGCGGCGATCTGCTGGGCAGGAGTCGCGCTCGATTCGCTCGTCATCGACCGACCTCCGTCGTCGCTCAGGTGATGGCCGCTACGACACTACTGGGCCCGCTGGGCTTAATGTTGAGCGCTGTGCGCGAAGAATTGGTGTGGATCGACTGCGAGATGACCGGCCTCGACCTGCGGACCGACAAGCTCATCGAGATCGCCGCCCTGGTCACCGACGCTGAGCTCAACGTCCTCGGGGACGGCATCGACGTGGTGATCCACGCCGACGACGAAGCATTGGACGGCATGATCGAGGTGGTCGCCCAGATGCACAGCCGGTCCGGGCTGACCGAGGAGGTCCGCGCGTCGACCATCGACGTGCCGGCCGCCGAGGAACTCGTCATGGACTACATCCGGACCCACGTCAAGCAAGCTAAGACCGCGCCGCTGGCCGGGAATTCGATCGCCACCGACCGCGGTTTCATCGCCCGGGACATGCCGACGCTGGACTCCTATCTGCACTACCGCATGATCGACGTCAGCTCGATCAAGGAGCTGTGCCGACGCTGGTATCCGCGGATCTACTACGGCCAGCCGGAAAAGGGTCTCGCGCACCGGGCGCTGGCCGATATCCAGGAGTCGATCCGCGAGCTGATGTACTACCGACGCACCGCTTTCGTGCCTCAGCCGGGGCCGTCTACCAGCGAGATCGCCACCGCGGCCGCCGAGATCGACCACCCCGGCGACGCGGATTCGGCCGCAGAGGCACAGAGCGGCTAGTATCGACGACGCTGCTGCCGTCCTTGCGATGGCGTCCAGCGATGGTGGCTGTAGTTCAGTTGGTAGAGCACCAGGTTGTGATCCTGGCTGTCGCGGGTTCGAGTCCCGTCAGCCACCCGGCAGGTCAGGCCCCGTTTTCGGGGCCTGACTTTTTTCTTGCCCTTAGGTCACCGTTGGGGCGGCCGAACAGCGAAACGGTAAGGATTCGATCTGATTCTCGCACTTAAGCGGGACAATTATTAGGTTGGGGGTTACTCTCGGGTAATAAGCTTCATGGCTTAGCTGGGGAGGGCTGAAACATGGACGAAGATCAGCTCAGAATCAGACCCGATGAGTTCGCTGAGCAGACCCGGTGCATCGAGGTCTGGGCTGACCGACTGGATGCCTTCGTCGCGGCACTGGACGCCATCGACGCCGACGATCCATTCGACTTCTGTGCCGATGCCTGGGAGATCTGGCAAAGTGCTGTCACTGCAGATCCGCCGCCCGAAACCAACCCAGCCGCGCTGATTGCCCTCGGCGGCCTCAACGCGGTGGCACACGCCATGACATCATCGACGCTCGACTACTACCGCACGCCCGACGCCCGAGATCGCAAGACGCTCGCGGCCGTGAACTCGTCGCTGAAAGCTTGTCTGAGCAAACTCCGGCACCAATCGGCGCGATGGCTGCGAGAGGGTTTGCCAGCGGCCGACGAAATAGCGGCACGGAGTGCCGCTTTGGTAACAAGTCTTCAGGCCACCACCGCACCGGGCGCCGCGCCGATTTCGGACGCCGGAATCGTGTTCGACAAGGTGTGTGCCCTCACCGACGCGGAGAACAAGCGGTATCGGGAGGCCTACGACCGGCTACGGCGCATGCTGAACCGGCAGTCGTTGCAGCGGATCACCGATGAGAGCGACGCCGTTTCCGACGTCGTGGCGAGTATCGTCCTCGATCTGCAGGCCAGCCGGGGCTCGACATTCGACGAGAACCTCATGTCAGAACGCACGGCCAGGATCAGATCGGCCCTGCTGGCCGTGACCGGCGCGCTGCGCAACCATCGAGAGCAATCGGTCAGGGCCGCGACGCGGACGTTCGGTCATGGCAGCGGGGAGGCCAAGGCGGTTGAAAGACTGTTCGACGACATGATCCAGTCGTCGTTCGAGTACCGCTGGCTCAGCGAGCTGCACGAGCCACTGCAACGCGATGACGGCCGAGCGGTGAAATATGAGTTCACCCCTCGGCGGCACGGTGAGCCGGAGGTCGCCGTCCACATGAATCGGGGCTACATGGCGCAGTTCACCAAGTCCAATCAGTGGCTCGGGCGCGACGAGTTGACGGTGATGAGCCGCGATCCCAGCGTGCTGGACATGATCAAAGCGATTCAGCCCGAGGTGAATTCGCTGCAGGGGCAGCTGGACAGGATTCTGTATCCCAACGTCGCCGACGACGTCGCGGCCGTGCGGCAACTGCTCGATCGATTCGGCGGCCAAAAGGGCTTGGATGCGTTGCAGTCCGCTCCGGGTGCGTCGCAAGAGCCCTGGATGCCCCCGCACCTGTCGCCGCGCGTGCTGTCCTTCGTGCAAACGTACGAATAGCCCCCAGCCGCTGTAACGCAACTCACCTCGCGCCGATCGGCAAACCCACACGGTTCAAAGTACGGTCAAGTGGGTATAAGGCCACTTATCCTGCGGAATCCCGCAGCGACGGTACTGGCGTCCGGGGGGGACACAGTTGCGAAGGGACGCGCTGACATGAGTATTCGAGTAGTGGCAGACTCCGGCGAACCAGTTCATCCGGGCATCTGGGTCGACCGGCTCGACGCCTTCATCGCGGCCCTCGATGCGGTGGACGCTGACGATCCGTCAGACTTTTGCGAGCAGGCCTGGGACATCTGGGAGAGCTCGGCCATCGCCGACCCTCCGTCGAAGACCCACCCCGCAATGCTGATCGTTCTCGGGGTGCGGCAGGCACTGGCGAGCGTGATGGCGTCCACTTACCGCGTCAGGGCGGACGTCGAAGATCGGCTCACGCTCTCTGATGCGCATGCCGCGCTGACCGAAGAGCTCAACGCCGTCCGACGCGAGTGCGAGCGCTGGAATCTCGAAGGCCTGCCCTCTGCCGCCGAAGTCAGGGCACGCAGCACAAGCGCCGCAACCGGCCTGCACGCCGCTGCGAAGCGCTCGGCGTAGCCCGCTCTCCAGTCGCTTACCGGCGCGGGATTTTGTCCCCGAACAGGCCCAGGGCGTTGTCGCCGGCGATCTTGCGGCGGACGTCGTCGTCCACCTGCAGATCCCGCAGGAACTGCGCCCCATCCACGTTGTCGTCCATCGGGTAGTCGACCGAGAACATCAACCGATCGGGCCCCATCACCTCCAGGGCGCAGGCGAAGGTCGTCGGGCTGAAGTTGCCGCTTGTGGTGATGTGGAAGTTGTCGCACAGATACTGCGACGGGCGTTTCGCCAGCTGTCCCCCGTCGTCACCACCGCCCAGTCCGTAGTACCGGTCGAGCCGGTAGGCCGCATACGGCAGCATCTCCCCCAAGTGCCCCAGGATCATCTGCAGTCGCGGGAACTTGTCGAACAAGCCGGAGTAGATCAGGCGCAGCGCATGGGTGCCGGTTTCCGCGGCAAAACCCCACGACGCAAGATGCAGGCCGTCTTTCACATACGGGGCGAACCAGGCGTCCATCACCGCCGGGTGCGGGGTGGTCGGGTGCAGGTAGATGGGCACACCCAGGTGCTGTGCGCACTCGAACAGACCCAGATAGGCGGGATCATCGAGGTAGCGGCCGCGGGTGTGCCCGTTGATCAGTCCACCGACCAGGCCCAGTTCCTCCACCGCCCGTTCCAGCTCGGCTGCCGCCGCGTCGGGTTCTTGGGTGGCCAGGGTGGCGAACCCGCCGAAACGGTCCGGGGTGGCCCGCACCGTCTCGGCGAGGTCATCGTTGGCGCGCCGCGCGTTGTCGACCGCGCGGGCGGTGTCCTCGTCCTCCTGGACGCCGGGATCGAACAGCGAAAGGATCTGGAAATCGATTCCGGCGGCGTCCATCTGCTCCAGCCGCAGCGATCCGCGGTCGTAGAGCCGCTGGTACGCGGTGGGGTTATGGCTCTGCAGCCAGGTGGCGACGACGTTGCCGCTGCTGGGCGGGTTCCACGCGTAGTGCTCTTCGAGTGCGATCAACACGCTCGCGACTCTAGGCGCTGGCGTTGCCCGCTTTCCACTGCGACCACGGAACGTTCCAGTCGCCCAGACCTTCGGTGCCCGACAGGGTGGAGCCGACGGTGTTGTGCACCTCGACGATGTCACCGCGCTTGGTGTTGTTGAAGAACCACAGCGCATTACTGGGGCTGACGTTCAGACAGCCGTGGCTGACGTTGGAGTAGCCCTGCGCCCCGACCGACCACGGCGCGGAGTGCACGTAGATGCCGCTGTAGGACATCTGCGTCGCATGGTCCACCTCGGTGCGATATCCGTTGGGCGAGTTGGACGGAACACCATAGGTCGACGAATCCATGATCATGTGGGAGAACCGGTCACCGATGATGTAGACGCCGTTGTCGGTGGGCGTGCTGTTCTTGCCCATCGAGATCGGCATGGTCTTGACGATCTCGCCGTTGCGCCGGACGGTCAGCGTCTTGGTGTCGTCGTCGGCCGTCGCGATCACCTCGTCGCCGATGATGAAGTGGGATGTCAGGTTCTGCTGGCCGAACAGCCCGTCGCCCAGATCGACGCCATAGGTGTTGACCGCGACGTCGACGGTGGTGCCCGGCTTCCAATAGTCCTGCGGGCGCCAGCGCACCTCGCGGTTGTTCAGCCAGTAGAAGGCGCCCTCCACCGGCGGGTTGGTGGTCACCTTGATCGCGCGCTCGGCGGCAACACGATTGGGGATGTTCTCGTCGAAGCGGACCGCGATGGGCTGCCCCACCCCGACGACCTCACCGTCACCCGGCAGCAGGTACGGCATGGTCAGGTTCTCGGGTGACTGTGTCTCGAAGCTCAGGTTCTCAGTGGTCACGCCGCCCAGACCCAACGACTGGGCGCGCAGCGTGTAGCTCTTGTTGTAGCCCAGCGGTTCGCTGGTCGACCACGTCACGCCGTCGGCACTGAGCTGTCCGTCCACCTGATTACCGGCCTCGTTGACCATGGACACCGAGCCCAGCACCCCGCCGGAGGCGGTGACCGTCACCGGCCGGTCCAGCGGCACGTCGACCGCACCGTCCTTGACCGACGCCATCAGCCGGGGAATCAGCAGGTCACCGTAGGGCGTCCCCTTGTCGGCGATGACCTTGACCGGGGCGGGTGTCGGTTCACTGCTGCACGCACCGAGCCCGATCACGAGTGCCGGAAGGAGCACGAATGCGGCCAACCGGGTCCGAAACCGCGACTGGGTTGCCGAGCCGACCTGCCACATAATCGCTCTCTGTCTCGCTAGCTGTGCAAACGCTGGGGATGATTGGCAATAGTCTAAGGGAATACCGGCGCCGGTGACGACTACACAGGTCAGCAACTCAGAGCGAGTCTCCAGCGGAATTTCATGTTCGGCAGTGGTGTTTGTTATTGTCGCTGTCGCGGTTCACGCGCCGTTAGCTCAGTTGGTAGAGCAGCTGACTCTTAATCAGCGGGTCCGGGGTTCGAAACCCTGACGGCGCACAGGTCAGGCGGTGTGTACAGGCGTTTACTGTACACACCGCTGTACACACAGGGCGGTTTGTCGGCCGTAGGATCAGGCCATGACCGCCGCAGCGACCATCGACATGCCAGACCTGGTGCCGCTGGGTGGGCGCTTCCTGCCGTCCTACGTCAGCATCGACCAGGCCACCGGCACGCTGTCGCTCTGCATGCCCGAGGTCGGTGGAAGCTTCAGCCCCACGATCCGCCGAAGCGAGATGCCCGACGGCAGCGTTGAGTGGGGCATGGAGATACATTGGCCGTCGAAGGATATGCGGGTGCCCGGCCGCCACTATTGCGCCGAGTACACCGACTTCCCCTACCGCGAGTACGGGGCCGAGATCGTCACCGATCCCACCGTGTATCCGCTGTCGGAGCTTCAGTGTGTGGTAGGCGACGACGACGGGGAACCGATGTCGGAGTTCGCGTTCTTCGGGAACTCAGGCTTTGAGGCCTTGAATGACTGGGACCGCATCGACGTCCACAGCTACGAAGCACACGAGGGCGTCACGTCGGGTCACGTGTGGCGGTTCGTCGACGGCGGCGTGATCATCGGCGACGTCGAACTCCAATGGTGAAGCTGCTCCTGGTGTGCAGCTGGCTCGGTCACGCTGGCGAGTGGGACTGGAGCAGCCCCGACCACGGCCTCGTCGCGGTGTCAGTGCGGTGCCGTCGATGCGGACGCTCCTACCGAACTTGGTCGCCCGGTGATCCGCTTCCGACAGCATTCCGGAATCGACCATGCTGAAGCTGTTCCTGGTGCTGATCGCCGCGTGTGCTGCGGCGGAGTGGTTCTGGTGGATCGTCGGCACCGTCGCGGTGATCGTGCTCGGCGTGTACGTCGCGAGGGGATATCGCGCCGCGGCGGCCGAGGACCGCGCAGAGAGAGCATCAGCGCGGCGGCATGCCCGGGAACTCGCGGCCCGCGCCGACGAACAGAACGCGCTCATCCTGGCCGGCGACGATCGCGGAATGTACGGCGAGAACCGGCCAGCAATTACCGCGCAGAGTGCGCCCGCCCAGTCGAGTGTCGAGAAGGGGTCGCGTCACCATGTGGCGATGGGCGATGTGGACGTCGAGAGCTGATTGCCCGTTGAGCAGCCGAACCGCTCGATTGAGCGGCCGGTGCTGCGTGACCTACCGAACGCACTCGTGCCGGCGTGATGTCGGGCTCCTCCGTCGCGGTGTCTGGAACGGTGTAAGTGACATCGGGGCCGCCGACACCGTAGGGGGCCGGGACGTGCCGTACCGAAGGGGCGGGCGCCGGTCAGATCCTCGATGCCGTTGTCCAGGCCAGTCGGTATCGAGATGATCAGGTTCCTGGCGAATGCGGTCGGGTCAGGAAAATACGTTGTGTCCCAGGCCGTCGGCACGCCAGGGCTAACGGTGCGGTCGTAGGCCGATTCGATGATCACACGCAGTGGAGCGTCCAGCGCGTCGGCCAGTGCGTGTCCCATGGGCCCAAAGGTCTCCAGAGGCACCAGGAGCGGCAATATCGGAGTGGAGATCAGGTAGTAGTGGGTGTCGCCGTATTGGCCTTGATCGACGACCGCCGGCTGGGTGAGGCTGCGGGCATCGTAGGTGACGTGTTGTTCCAACCCGACATAGGCGTTGAGGGCGGCCAGCAGGTTCAACGGATTCAGCATGTTGTCCGCGAGGCCGTCGTACTGGGTTGCGATATCGACTGTCGCGTACTGAGTGTCGGTCGGCGGCGGTGTTGGATCCGTCTCGTTGATGGGCGTTCCGAACAGCAGGTGGGTGATGATGCCTGCCGTGTCACGCATCGCGAGACCACCATTCGGCCGGGCATTGCCGATCACCACGAAAGAAACGTCTGGTCCTTCGCCCGGCGCGTACATCGCCGCCAGCGCTGACTTTTCCGCCATAGCAATTCCCGCGCTCTGCGAATAGCCGAAGACGATGAATGTGTCCGTCACCGACGGCGGCAGGGATCCGACGTCCTGGTTGTAGTCGCAAATCGTTGAGGTGATGCACGAGTGCAGTGCGGCCACACCCTCGGCGACCGATTCATCGACATCGTCGTCGTCCTCGGGGGTGATGGCAGCGACCGTGTTGTATGGCCCGGACGGGATCCCACCTTGGCGATCCGACGCCGGGGACACAAACCTGTCGACCGCATCAGCTAGGTACTGCTCGATGAATGTGACGGTGTCGGGCGGTGTTGATAGCGGGTGTCCGGTACCTCCCATTGCCAGGACAGTCGTGGCGGCTGCTCCGGAAGGTGCCGTGGCCAGGGCTAACACCAGCGCGGCAGCGCATGCCGTTCCTCGCATGAACCCCGCACTCCTCCCACACGAATAATTTGCTGCGAGGCTAGGTTACGCGGGATCATTTCGGCACGCGTAGTCGACCACTCTATTTTTCTGTGATTGCTACCCACATACGACGAAATCGCCCCCTCAGCCCGAAGGCCAAGGGGGCGATCCCGGAGAGCAGGTGTCAGGCTACGGCATGCACCGGCGGCCAGCCACTCACTCTCGTCTCGTATTCGTGGGTGTGATCTGTTGCTTCATGGCCGACAGCTCGCCCTCGATTCTCTGATCCGCTTCATAACGCTGGCGGCTCTCGTGTTCCAACCCCAAGCGCATGTGCCATACCGTCCACATGAGCCAGTCGAAGTCCCGGCGGAACACGCTCTTGTGTCCGTTCTTCATCTGCTTGTTCGTCTCGTCGACTCCGCGCTTGAGCCGGAAGTATCCCGCCGCGACGAACATGAACGCGATGCAGATCATCGCCCAGGTGGCCAGCCCATACCAGTCGTGCGCGACGTCGTTCGGTAGGTCGGGCATGAACTCGCGGCCGAGCGGACCAGCGAGGAAGCTGAGGACGAGCAGCGTCGCGGTCACCGCTTCAGGCCGGCCACCTTGGCGATGGCCTCGTCAGCGGCGTCGATCACCGTGTCCACCATTGCCGTTCCCAGGCCAGGGAGCACCGCCGCCGCGACCTGGGTGACCGTCTGGAGGTCGCCGACCTTGGCCGCGGCATCGTTCGCGATCTGCTGCAGGTCGCCCTGGACGCGTGTCACCGGGTTGACCGGCTCAGGCTCAGGCGCCGGGTCGAACACGCCGCCGACTCGCTGCCGCTTGGTCTTGGCGCCGGCGGTTCCTGCAGCGGCCGTGCCGGTGAGGATGCCCGCCACGGCGATAATCGCGGCGATCCACTTCGACACGCCACCCTCAGCCAGGGCGGCGCCGATGGCCGGGCCAGCCAAGGTGAACACTGCCGCGGCCTTGTAGCGGTACTCGCGGATCTGAGCTCTCTGTGCCTCGTTCATGCTGCCTGTCCTTTCAGTTGTTCCTTGATTTCTGCGACGGTGATGCCCTTGATGGCAGCGAGCACCGCGCACGCTTGGTTGACGGCGAATGGTGCGTCGCCGAAGATGCCCCGGCCCGCCGCCGTACGCGCGACCCGGAACAGGGCGTCCGCGTCGCCGAGGCGGGCCTGCTTCTCGACGTAGTCCTCATGGTTGCCGTGAGCGTCGATCGCCCGCAGCATGTTGATGAGGAGGACGTCGTCCTCGCCGGGTGTGGCGTAGATCGACAGCGATTTGACCTTCAGCGTCGTCAGGGTGGCCATGAGTTCCTCCTCGGAATCGGTTTCAGTGGCGATGGCAAGCAGCAGCTCGCCGAGAGAGTTTGCGGTGGCGTAGCGGGCTTTCCGATCGGCGAGCCCGTTCAACCCGCCGTTGATATAGCGGGTGGCCAGCTCAATATCCCGTGCGTCGGAGGCGTCGTTCATCCGGCGCTGGGTGGTCCAGTACCACGTCGTGCCCACGAAGGCGTACTCATCGGTGGCCAGCGCACCCGGGTTGTCGACGAAGAACGTCGGCGTCGGCACCAATCCCTTTGCGAACGCCCACGACGACAACTCGGAGTAGTTGTGCCGGCCGGTGATCTGGATGAAGTCGCGGCCCTTGAACCGGACCCCGTCGCCGGGCCGGATGTTGCCGAGGTCGATCCGGCCCTCGTAGGCGGCACCGGATGCGACCTCCTCCTGGTAGCGGAATCCGGCCGACTCGTGGCCCACCTGTGCGAACCACATCGCGCGCCGCGGGACAGTGCTGATGGCGCCCTCGTCGAAGCACCGCACGACACCGGGAAGCAGCGCGGCGACCCGAGCCTCGTCGACGGAGGTTGGAGCGATCGCGCGCATCAGAATCGACAGTGCGCTGCCGGTGACAGGGGTGGTGACCACGCCACCGCCCGACGGCCGATACGTCGAGAAGCCGCTGGGCAGAATGAACTTGGCGATGAACTCCAGGCAGATGTCCTGGTGCTCGTACGTGCCATAGCCCATCTGGAAGTGCATCGAGTCTTTCGGGCTGTTCCAGTCGTTGCCCCACCAGACAAGCTGGATGCCCTTGTAGGTGAAGAACTTCAGCACATCGCGCACAGCCGGTTCCTGCTCGCCCGGCACCAGGTCCGAGCCGTGCCAGCCGGCCAGCGCGACACCCATTGGGTGATCGGACCAGTTGTAATCCGTTGCGGTCCCGCCAAGATGGTTCGAGGTCGGAACGCTGTTAGTGCCGGTCCAACCGCCCTCATCGGAGCCGCCGCGGCTGTTGTAGGCCGACTCGACGAACTGGTTGATCGCGGCCAGGAACGCCTTGAGTATCGTGTTCGGGATGCCGCGCTGCAGCGGAACCACGATGTTAGTTCCGGGGATCGGGCTCCTGTCGAGTTCGTCAGGACCGCAGGCTGGCCAGCCGTTCTCGGTATACCAGGTCATGGAAAATCGACCCCTCTCTTTGGACGCTGCACACGCCGCCGGTGTGCAAACGGGGCGTGCGGGGGAATGGTTTTAGAGTTGGCCGAGGATTAGGCGTGCCAGGGCGGCTCGGCGGTGTGGCCATCGCGCCGAACCGTTGCCGAGGCCGTACATCTCGTGGCCGGGGTGATCGACGATGCGGCGCTCGCAGACGGTGCAGATGTCTTCGGGGAAACCCTCGTTGTTGTCGGGGTCGTCCATCCCGATCCGGTCGAGGTGGTGAAGCCACACGGCCAACACGTCAGTCCCTGATCGTCATTCGTTTGAATTCGCCGCCGACCTTGACCATCGGGGCGACGGGATACCACTGGTCATTGAGTTTTTGCTTGAGTTTGACTCGCCCGGTGGGCATGAACGGGAGTGAGGCGATGGTGCCGACATAGGCTTGGTCGTCGTGTCCAACGTCATTGGATGCCCGGATGGTGAAGCTATAAGCGCCGTCGATGGCTGGGGAACCCGACAGCACGCCGGTCGTCGGGTTGAGCGCCAATCCGATGGGCAAGCCCCCTGGCGCAGACCAGGTGATCGGTTCTGTTCCGGTGGCGATTAGGGTTTGCGAGAACGCTGATCCCTTGACGAGGGGGTCGAGCGCAACGGTGGCGATAACGGGGGGGTTCCCCGCAACGATGTTGCCGAGGAAAACGTCGTACATCCATTGCGCCGAGGCTTGATAGCCTATCGAATTCGGATGCAGGCTAAAGGAAAACCATTCGGGGTGAAGCTCATTCCCATACGCTTTTCGGCTATCCATAAAGGAAACGCCGGGCACAGTTTCGCTAACAACTAGGTTGGCTTCGATGAGCCCATAGTTACTGGCAACTCCTTCTCCTGTGAGCCATTGTGCTAGGTTGACGAATCCTGCCGTGAAAGCTGCAGCGTCCGAGTCAACCGGCAATGGATTCTCATCAGTTGCGATAATCGGTATACCAGGGGCCGCTGCTTGAAGATTGGTGATAAAAGTGGCATACGCTGGCTGAAAACCGGGAACCGCAGGGAAATCGTGCATGTCATTGAATCCAATACCGATCATGGCGAAATCAACCGGATCGACGTTCGTGATTCCCAGGGTTATGTACTGTTCCAAGTCAACGAGACTGGCACCAGATATGCCGCCCTGCCAGCAGTAAAGATTTGGGGCTGAAGCTCCCCGAATTGGCGCTGACATATGCAGCACTGGCGATACATGTCCACTTTCGGCGAGCGGCGGCTGCTCATCCCATCGATTCCACCATGTAGCAATATACATGTTGTAGTCGTATTGTGCTGCAAACAAACGACATAATCGTTCTGGGTACCCACCGTAAGTGGTGTCGCCGAAACCCTGGACACACGAGTCACCCATAAAGAGAATTCCGCAGTCTTCGGTCCCAGCGTTCAACTTGTTCATAAATTGCTGATGCGGCAACATTTTAGCAGACCTCGTTTAGATTATGCAGAAAATACGACACCCATACCCGCCCAGCTTTGATCCCCTCCGGTCGACACAGCCGTGAAAGTCGTGGTTTCCGTTGCGGTAGAAAGCGATAGATTACAGAATTTGTAAGGAGGGCTATCGACATAGCCATCCCACCTCTTTGTCCCGCCCGCGAAGGTACCCATACCGCCCGTACCAAGTGCGGCCAATGATTGGACAATCAATTCGCCAGCGGCGCAAGAAATCGTCTGCGAGAAACTAGCGCCGGTGCCGCCGATCTTTTGGGCAGCGCCAGCGGTGCCATTCACAACAGAAACGGAGTTCACACTAGTAGCCCCATTTGCACCGCTAGTCTGGACTGCGATAGTTTTCGATCCCGCAGAAACTCCAGTCAATTTGTAGTAGTACACATCCATCTGGCTTGAGAAAGATCCTTGAGAGATCTTGTCGACATACGTCATCGCGACACCACCGCATGTCACCGTTGTCACGGTTCCGGTGAAGTATGGATACGTTGCAATAGCGACAATCACAGTCGAATTGTTCGAACCAACGGTATGCGTGTACGACGTGTAACCGGAACTATCGGCATAGCCCCCAACCCCGACAGCGTCGAAAGTCGGCAGCAGTCCGGAAACGGAACCGGTAAACGCCTGGTCGTCGTAATCGGTGCCGTTTGTTGCGCGAATGGTGACACTGTATGCACCGGTAGCGGTTGGTGTTCCGGTGATTGCACCGGTGGATGGATTCAAACTCAAACCCGCAGGCAGAGAACCACTTTGCTCGGACCAGGTGATTGTCGGCCCACCCGTAGATAGTGTAAGTGTCTGCGAGAACGGCGTGCTGATCGTGATTGCACCCAGGCTGGTTTCAACGATTGCGGGGGTTGATTCCAGGACCGATCCCGTAAACACCTGGTCGTCATCGGGGCTATAGGCGTTGTGTGCGCGGAGCGTGAAGTCGTACGGACCGGTAGCGGACGGTGTGCCCGAAAGTGTTGCCCCACTCAGCGAAATCCCAGCCGGATACGATCCGGCTGGCTGGCTCCACGTGAGCGGCGGTGTGCCAATAGCCGCGATGGTCTGTGAGAACGCGAACCCCCGCCACAGCGGATTCAGTGATGTCGTCGTGATCGTCGGGGCGACACCAGTAATGGTTCCACTGAACGCCTGATCGTCGTAGCCGACACCATTGGTTGCGCGGATCGTAAAGATGTACGAACCGGTCGTTGTCGGGGTGCCGGTGATCGCTCCGGTATCCCCGTCGAGCGACAAACCGTCAGGTAGGGGATCAGACCCTGGCGCGAGAGCATACGTGATCGTCGCCGAGCCGGAAGCTGACAGGGTGAGCGAAAACGCGGTTCCTGCAACAACAGGCCCGAGGCTCGTCGTCAAGATTGTCGGACCAATCGCACTGCCAACAGTTCCGGTGTACTGCTGGGTGTCGGTGCCGAACCCGTTCAGCGCCTCGACTGTGAAATCGTATGCGCCAGTCGCTGACGGCGTTCCATAGAGATTACCGTCAGTGGAGAACGTCAATCCAGCAGGCAGTGTTCCGGCTGTCACAGACCACGTGATCGGTGTCGAACCAGCCGCAACGAGCATCTGACTGAAAATCGCACCTTGGTTCAGGCTATTCAGAACGGTCGTTGAAATAGCCGGTGCGTCGCCCGCGGTGTCCCCCCACCAGTCACCATTCACCGCAAGATTCGGCTCGACATCCCCGTCCCACAACACCACCACAGCCGACCCGGGACGCGGATAATTAGCGTCGCTGCCGTGCTTAACGATCTGACCCGCCGCAGCCACCAAAGCAGCGGGGATCGGCTCCCACGTCACACCATTGAACGCCGCGTAATCCCCGGCCGCGAACGCCAGGTCACCGGACCCCAGATCGAATGTTCCCGAAGTCGACGCCAGCCATGTATCACCAGCGATACCAACACCATCGGCAAGCGTGGGCGAGTTGGCGCTGGCGTTCCACAAACCCCGATAGGTCAACACGACGCCGAGCGGTCCTGGGGGGCCTTCAGCACCTCGCGGGATGACCAAATTCAACTGCTGGCCGGGCGATTCACCTGAGATCGTGGCGTCGGCATCGGACAGGCTGGCGCCTGTCTGCACATCGCCGATCGTCAGGACGTTGGCAGGACCCGGACGGCCGCGGGCATCACCGATCACCGACTGTCCCGGGCCTGGCGCTAGCGATGCGAGGTTCTGGGGTGTGCCGTCGGCCGGCAGATCGTCGATGTAAAACGGCGTGAACGTCGTTCGCTCGCCTGGCATCTCGGGTGTGACCCGATACGTCACGTCGCTTTCCAGGTTCAGGTACGGGCTGTTTGACAGCAACTCGACGCCCAGCTCGCCTGGATCTTGCAGGTCGTATGGCGCGGAGCGCAGCGCGCGCTTGTCGTACATGCGGCCATCGGACCGGATGTAGCCGGTGATCCGCTCATGATCGAGCAGCACGGGCCGCAGGTCGTCGCTGACACGCATGAACTCGCCGGGTGTGATCTGCAGGTCGAAGTGGATCTCCATCCCGACCTTGGCGACGAACCCGTCCTGGTTGTAGGTTTCGGCGTCGGCGTGCATCCTGAACGTGGTTGCCACAGTTAAGCTCCTAGTCCTCGGGCTCGACGTCGAAGATGACCCGGCGCGGGCCGGTCGGCCGCGGCACCCGACCGAGCTCTGCGGTGATGCGCGGCGCCACGACAATCGGCTGAACAGAGGCCACGCTGCTGGAGGGGTTCAGCACGACCGTGATCGCCGACCACGGGCCGGACAAGGCGCGACTGGCGGTGAAGTCGAACGACGAGCCGGTGCCCCTCGCCTCGGAAATCAGCAGCGACGTCGACGTGTTTTGCAGGTAGCGCTGCGTCTCGTTCGCGTTCGACAGTCCTGAGCGGGTGCCGAAGAACGCCGCGATCATCGAGGCAGCGGATGCGTCGCCGGCCACCGCCAGGGCTGTCCCGGTATCGAATGCGGTGGTGACGTCCCCGATGCCCTCGACACCGGTGTAGGCCACCGACGATCCGCGGATCACCCGCTGACTGGTACCGGCGCCCTCCACCGACGCGGTGATCCGCGGAGTCCCCTCCGGCACGCCGACTAGGCCGAACACCTCGGTCCAGCCGCCACCGGACAGGTCGTTCCAGGCCACCACGCCCAACGAGTCCATGGTGACGCCGTCGCACTTCATCGCGCGAGTGAGCGACGCGAGGGTGGTGGTGTTCACCGCGTACGACAGGGCGCCAAGCACCGCGATATCGGAGCCCGACAGGGGATGATTCCATCCGACCGCGTTGTCCAGGGAAAAGCCGTTGATCGCCCAGTCGGCGAGGTCGCCGCCGCCGACCCCTGCCGAGAAGACGGCCATTAGGCGGCGTCCTCCAGTTCCACACCCGCCGGGATCTGGAGGCTGAACTTCGGCACGGTGATGGTGTCACCGGCGTAGTAGGACTTCGCCTGCACCAGCTTCTTGGTGAAGCAGCAGTGCCCGCCTGTCGAGGCATCCCAACCCGAGACGTGGGTGATGGTCTCCGGGGCGGTCTCGAGCCAGGAGACATCCGATTCGATGGTCACCATCCCGGTCGCGTCGGGATCCGAGAAGGTCACCGCAGCCCGTGTGGTCAGCACCGACGGGTTCGACGTGCCCAGATCGGTCGGCTCCCCGACGTGCAACACCAGGTAGTAGGTCGAGGGCGGTGTCCACGCCTGGCCACTGAGAGCGAAGCCGATGATCTTCTGCGCGAAATACGTTGTGAACCCGGACATGATGGGTCTCCTATCGTTGTACGACGCGGACCAGGATGGTGCGGCGCAACTTGCGCCCGGACTCGAGGTACACGGTGTGGCCGGCGAAGTACTTGCCGGGTGCGACACCGTTGGCGTTGATGCACAGCGTGGTGTCGGTGTCGGTGTAGTTCTCCCACTGGATCTTCAGCTGCGGGTTGTCGAAGTCGAACTCCGCGGCCACGATCTTGTCGTCCGTCAGGTCGCACTCCTCGGCCCAGTTCACGGTGTGATGCTCGATCTCCGTCGGACCTATCCGAGTGGTGGCGATGAACTGCTGACCCACGATCCCCTCCTCAGCTACCGGTGATCGGATTGTCAGGATGCGCCGAGTTGTACTGGTCCACAGACTGATACAGCGTCACGAACGACGCATCAGTCACGAGGACGCTGCCGATCTCGGCGTGCACCTCGGGGTATCCATCGCGGTAGATGTTGAGCCGCCAGATCGGGCCCGACGCGCCGCGCTCAAACGTGAGCCCGCCGTACCAGCCGACGTTGAAGCCTGCCATCCGCTCAGCGACCGCGTCCAAGTCGCTCTTGTCCTCGATGAGTGAAACGAGGGCGGTGATCGTCAAATCCATTGCATCCCCTTACTGGTCGTCAGCGGAGAACACCACCAGAGCACCGGGTGACGTCTGCGCGGTGTTGAGGGCGCGGTCGGCGGCGTGCATGATCAGCCCCACCGACCGCATACCTGCCCCGTACTGGGTGACTGTGCTCAACGGCGTCGGGGCGCCGTCCCAGTTGCTGTCGTCGATCGTGATGACCGGCACGCCGTTGCGCACCAGCACGAACTTGTAGGGGTCCGGTGCGATCGGGTCGCCGGGGTAGAAGTCCCAGGTGTCGCCGTTGCCCACGGTGACCGGGTTGCTGGCCAGGATGGTGGCGGTGTCGGAGATGAAGCCCAACAGCACCGCGCCGCCGAAGCTGATCCGGCCGGTGCAGAACGTGTCGAACCCGGTGTTGACCCGCCCACAGAGGTAGACGTACGAGTTGCCGCCGGCGAACGGGCTGGCCGGCCGCAGAGACATGACCGTCGAAATCACCTGATAGTCCGTAGTGGTGTCGGCGTCGGCCCACCGCATCCGATCCGATGCCGCGACACCCCCGGACGCCGACCACACGAGGTGCCCGGCCCCGTCGTAGCGGGCCGACCCTCCCCCGCCGATGTGCCGGATGTCCCAGCTCGAGCTCGGCGCGCCGGCCGCCTCGTCGAACCTGTCGACGATCAACCGGCCCTCGACCCGCTGCTGCGCCGCGGCGTATGCCGCTGTCTCGGCCGCCGAGTCGACAGAGGTCCACTTTCCGGAGAAGAAGTCCCGTGTCGCGGTCAGGGCGTCGGCGGCGTTGTCGAACACCTGCGTCACATCATCAGATGCGTTCTGCAGTAGTTGTTCGAAGACGTTCTGCGCGAAGGAGAAGCCGCGCCGAAATCCGTCGTAGAGAGCCTCTACGGGGTTTTGGATCGAGGGATTGTCCAGGACCCACCGCTGTTTGAGGAGGGCTTCCACGGTTGCCTGGTCCAGCGTCGTATGGGCGACGAGACCTGTGTTCGTGACGGGGAATAGAAGTGAGTCGGCCGGTGAGAGTGCACCTTCCGGTACACCCATCTACGGTCCGCTGCTTTCGGCGACGTACGTGGCGACCAACTCTTCGCCCTTGGCGATCACATCGGGGTGCTCCCGATGGATCTCGGCGAGCAGCAGGTTCGACTTCATCGGGTCGTTCTCGGCCGCGACGACGCGCCGATGCAGGTCGGGGTCTTTCTCCTGAAGCCAGGCAAGTAGCGCGGTGCGCGCGTCCTGCATGTGCTTCACGCTGGGGCCGCCGGTCATCGGCGCCGGCGTGTTGCGGGTGACTGAGCGGACCGGGCCGTGGTTGCCGGCCGGCGACTCGACGCGCACCAACTCTTCTTTGGCCAGCTCCGGGTGTACCCGCATTCCGTACTTGTCGTGGAGCTCGGTGGCCCACATGCCGATGATCGGTGCCGGTGTCTGGTAATACCGTCGACCTTCGGGGTCCATCGGGATGCGTGAGAGGGTTCGCCCAATTGCGAGGATCTGGTCCGCGCGGTCCATGTCGGGCATGTCAGACACCGTCCTGTGCCGAGATGGTCGTGACTTGGGGGCCGGTCGAGGTCGCCGACGCTTCCCAGGTGATGTCGAAATACCGGTGCCCGGGCCCGACTGCGACGATGCCGTCCTCATCGGTCCAGCCGATGATCTCGGTGACCATGTCGGATTCGAGCAGCGCAAGGCGTTTGGTGTCGTCGTCGTAGCGCAGCTTGTAGTTCGTGTTGTCGACGATCGTGTGCGCGACGGATGGTACCTGATTGGTGCGGGTGAAGATCCCCTTGCCACTGGCCGCGTACACCTTGTTGTTCGCCGGAACAACGGTGTCGGAAACGAACGAGATCGACCGATAGCTGCTCATTGTCGCATCGGAGCTCACCGCGATACCGAGCGTTCCCGGGCCGGGGTTGAGCAGGTTGAACGACAACGTAACGGTGTCGCTGTTGAGCGGGGCATAGAACCGCATCGCCGCCTTGTAGAACAGCGAGTGGTTCGGTCCGACACCATTCGGGTTGCTGGCACCGCTGTTGTCGTGAATCACCGGCTTGCCGTAGAGGACAAACCATTTCGATCCAACCAGGCCAACTCGGTTGGAGAAGTTGTCCTTGAACTGCAAGACCCGGTTCCCGGTCACACGCAGCGGGTCGTTGAAGAAGTTTGCCTGCTTGCGGATCACCTGCCCGTAGCGCAGCTGACGCTTCTTGCCCTGGTTGTCCTCGAGGAATGTTTCGTACTGGGCGCCGGCGGGCACGATGTCGACCTCTTCGGGATCTACATCGAACCGGATCGCGTCGGCGGCGACATCACCCTCAATGGTGGCGATGACACCGCCGTCCGATGCGTAGAACGTTGTCTCCACGATCGAAGGGGTAGGCCACTGCGAATACCCGTAGGACCGGGGCGTCAACGGCGCCGGATCGTACTGCTCTCCGCGAGACAGGATCAGCGGCGCAAATTTACCAGGCAATCTGATTCCTCCTCTGCGCCAAGATCACTGGACAAGGTGCACACCGATGTCGGCGATCCTGTTGAACGCGTTCTTGAACATCAGCGCCGAGTGCTCTCCCGAGGACAGCGCTGCCTTGTTCTGGCCGATCTTCATCAGGAAGTCGAACTCGCCGTCGCCGCCGCCCTGCAGGGTCATCTCCTCGAACTGGCTGATGAAGATGATTCGATCACCTGTCGCCCGCCGATACGCGCCGTTGGTGTGACCCATCCGGTCGCCGGTGCGGCCGTGCAACCCCGGGATGAACCAGGTGTCGTTACCGATGACACAGGTGTTCGCGTTCTCAGCATCGGTGTGCTTGAACCCGCCGCGCCACACCTCGAGGGCAGCCAAGCTCCAGGCGTTCATCTCTGCGCCGGCCACATAGACCTCGAACAGATGAATCCAGCCCAGATTCGTTTTCCTGCTTTGGTTTTCCCACTCATCCCACGCCAGGATGGTGCCGACGAGGAACGGCATGATGATGTCGCTGGCGATGTCGCCGAGAGAGTCAAATCCGCCGAGCAGGAAGTAGCCGATCAGGTTCCCTGTGGCCGAGATGATCAGGTTCGCGATCGCGTCCGCGGTCGGGTTGTCACCACCGACGATCACTCTCGTTGCCGTCGCTTCTGCGTAGGACAGCTCGGACTGGAGGTCATTCATGTGGGAGTCCCGCAGAATGTACGGCGGCGATCCGGCGATCTGACCAAGGAAGTCCGACTGCCAGTATTCGTCGGCGTACAAGCCCTCGTCGTCGTTGACCAACGACGTGGTGTCCTCGACAAAGCCGAGTACCCACTGAATGACCGAACGCTCAAGCCCCGTCAGCGCGTTGCCGCCGAAGTAGGTTCCCGAGTCTCTCCCGAACCCGGACCGGTCGACTACCTCGAACACCAACGCTCCGTTGGCGATGTTGTTGTCGATCAGTCCGGTGACGTGTTCGCCCTCGTCGGTGAAGTAGCGCCGGTAGGTCAGGCACAGCTGTCCGGCCTCCAGGGCGTCGGCGATCACCGAGTCGATGGTGTTCATCCGGGATCCGAGGAACGTCCACAGCGACGAGTCTTCGAAGAAGTTCGGGACCTTCACGTGGACCTGCCAGTGCGGGAGCGCCGGAAGGTCCTCCCACTGCTCGATGTCGCCCGGATCGTTCGGCAACGTGATCAGGCCCTGAAGGCGCGCCAGGTTGAGCAGCATCATCACAGCGATGCCCCACACCGAGGGCACCGGGCCCAGCCAGAAGTCCCTGGGCCACTGGAAAATTGGGATTGGCAGGAGAGGGTTCGGGGGGCACAGCATGAACTGGACGAACTGCATGTCGTCGTTGAAGGTGACAACGAGGTAGTCGACGCCGTCGCGGGTGGACACCTTCCAGTCGTGGCCCAGTCCGGTCCAGCGCCAGCGTCCGCCGTACATGTCGACCCGGATGAGGATGTTCTTGCATTCGTCGGGGTTGTTCGGCACCGTCATGATCCACTTCGCGAGGTAGTGGGTCGTGCGGATCTCGAACATGCCTGCCGACGACACGTTCTTGACGTCGGGGAACTGGTGTTTGGTGAACTCCCGGAAGTTGATGCGCCCGCGGTACACCGCGCCGGGGCTTCCGTCCGGGTTGTTCTTGTACAGGAAGACTTTCGGTTTCGCCTGCTTGATCGCCTTGCGGCGGCGACGAATCTCGGTGGTTACCTCGCGGGTCCGTTCCAGGGTGTCCGCGAGGACGCTCATTACGCTGCGCCGACCTCCACACCGGTGCCGACCACTCTGGGCGTTCCGAACGGTTCGGCGTGCAGGCGCGGCAGGTAGAGCTCGCAGCGGGCGCCGTCAGGATTGGTCACGTTCTCGACCCTGATGACGCATCCCGCTTCCGGGTCTCCCATGCCGGGCTGGATCGGATACTCGAGGTCCTTGCCGGCCATCCGCTCATACACGGGGGCTTCGTTCTCGGCGATGATGGTTTCCTCGGTGGGATCCCAGTTGACGTCGATGTTCTCGCCCACCCGTAGGAGCGGCAGTTGCACGGTTTTGCCGAGATCCTCGATGCCGGTGCCGTATTCCTCCCAGCCGAAGCTGTAGTCGGGCATCGTCCACTGGGCACGGTCGGTGAGGTATGCCCTCGGGTAGATCATCACGCTTCCCGGGTTGTAGTACGGCATCGGGAACCAGAAGTCGCCGTTCTGGTCGGTCTCCCACTCATACTTTTCGGTGGATCCCACGTAGTAGGGGTTTTCACAACCGAGGAGCATCCCGATCGAGCCGTAGGCGAGCAGGTGCGGGTCACCGCCCTCGAAGTCGGCCCCGACGAACGGCTTCGGCTCCTGGATCTCGCGGATCCCGAGATGCCGTTCACCATCGACGCTGGTGTACACCGCGGTGGACTCGTAGTCAGGGTGGAACATCGCCCGCCACCGCGACCAGATGAGGTGCCACAGATCAGCGTCCCGGTCGAGCAGCGCATCCCCGGTGACCGGGTTCATCACGTGGAAGGTCGCGGCGATGTCACGGCGTTGCGGTGACCATGACGAAAACTTCATTCCGAGAGCAGATTTCGCCCAGTTCGTCTTAAACGGTGCCGCGAACAACCCGGTGGAGTGGCGGGCGAGGATCGGGCCCCAACTCTCGCGCATCCCCGGGCCAGCCACGATGCACTCGTCACCGTTGTAGCCGACGATCTTGATCGAGTCAGCCGACCGCATCAGATGGTGCCGGCGGTTCAGCTCGTACAGGCTCATGCGCCGACGGAGGCCAATCGGGCTTGCCGCTTCAAGGCGTCGTTGTTTTCCTTCATCTGGATCACCTCGCGGGCGTCGTGTCCGAAGAAGTTGTTGACGTCGCCGCCACCGCTGCGGTAAGCGGCGGTCGACGGCCGGTTCTGGCTGGGCCGCATGATGTCCCCGTACGCTGGACCGTTGGGGTCGCCGCTGGATCCGGGCACGTTCCCGACGAGGAAGCTGGACACCACGTTCGCGGCGTCGTCGACGATCTTGCCGCCCTGCGTCGCCAGCCCGGCAACGAACGAGCTGGCCGACCCGAGCGCCGGACCGGCGATCGCGCTTCCTCCGGCGGACGCCCCAGCCGCGGCCAGGCTCATGGCCGTCGAGATCCAGTTCCCAATCAGGGAGGCCGTCGAGCTGATGCCCTTCGACAGGGCGGGCAGGTTGTGGTCGATCGAGCTCGGCGGCGCCGCGATCGGGGCGATCGTCGGCGGCCGATACGTCGGAGTTTGCGCCGGCGGCGGCGCCTGGTCCGGAACCTGCTGCGGCGGCGGCGCGACCGGCCGCGGGGCGATCGGCTGGGCCGGCACAATCGCGTGCGGCAGCTGCTTAATCATCGCGCCGGCGCCCGGGCTGAAGTTCGGCTTCGGCTGCGGCGGAGCCGGAATGGGCAGGTTCGGGTCCGGCGGCACGTAGCCGGTGTTCACGATCGCGCCTCCGTAAGCGCGGTGCAACGCCTTTCGGAACGCATACACCGCGGACTGTCCGCCCATCGCGTTCACATCTTCGGACGTGAACACGTGCTCGTTGTCCGAGAGCAGCGCCGGAATCTTGTCGCCCTTCGGGCCCCCAGGTCCTGAGACCGAACCACCGCTGGCCATGCCTGGGGACTTTGGTTTGTACCAGACGTGGACATGGTCTTGGTGGTCTTGCGTCGGGTTGCCTGTGTGCCCAGCCGTGTAGTCCTGTGGTGTCAATCCATGCCCGTACCCGTAGGTCTGGTTATTGAAGATCACGCCGTAGGCGTTCGGGTCTGCAAGCACCTGTTGGAGAACTCGATAGCCCGCAGCGAGGGTGGGCACCATGATGTCGATTGCGCCGTTTTGGTGCTCGCCGTACTTGTCGGCGCCATGATCGCCAACCTTGAAACCCTGGTTCTCCCAGAACGGCATCATTACGCGGTGAGCGAAATCCCTTGCAGCCTCTCCAGGTCGCGGAGCCGCAGCAGCCGGATTCAGTGAGTAGAGGTTCCGGAGGAACTCGGGGCTGAGCGTCGCGTCGGCCGCCATCGGATTGGTCACCAATTGGCCGGTCTTGGGGTCGATCGACACGCCGTACTGCGATGCGAGCGACAGGGGGTCGACGAGGCCGGCGGTCGATCCGGATCCGCCACCAACGCCGAGCAGTGTGCTGATGGGGCTGTCCTGGCCGAGCGCGAACTGCCCAGCCCGAGAGATGGCCTGGTTCCAGGGGTTCGACGTCGACAGGATGCTCTGGTCCAGCCCGACCAGGCCGAGACCGCCCTGATAGAGGATCGACGCGGCCTGTGTGGCGTTGCTGACCGCCCAGTTGGCGGTCCAGTCGAGGGTCTGCGACGCCCAGTTCGTCAGGGCAGCGTTCCGGACATCCGGGTTCGCGAGTCCCATCGAGCCGAACAGTCCGATCAGTCCGGGCACTCCGGAGGCACGGGTGGCGAGGGTCTGGCCGAAGTCCTGACCCTCGGCTGCCGCAGTGGCCTGTTGGCCGTTCATGTTGATCAGGTTCGATCCGAGGCTGATCGCGTTGCCGATCGGCCCTTGGATGCCTGAGATGACGTGACCGAGGATGCCCTGCACGCCCCCGCCGGTCGGGTTCGGAGCCACCGGCGCCACCGGTGCCGCCGCGGGCCCAGGCTCTGAGCCTGGCGTTACCGGGTTGCCGTTCTGGTCGACCACTTCGCCGCCGCCGGCGAACCGTCCGACGTTCAGTTGGTGCAGGAACGAGTCCGGTACCGTGGCGCGGCCGCGTTTGGAGACGACGAATTCGTCCGGGTGCACGACGGCGAGTTTCCCGCCGCCGGCGAACGGCCCCGGCGTGGAGCTGACCGGGCCGCCGGCTTCGTACTTCTCGAGGTAGGGCGAGTTGAGCGGGACCTTGATGGTGTAGGTGCCGTCCGCGTTGGGTGATGTGGTGAATCCGGACTGGTCGAGCTTTCCGCGCATCGCAGTCAGCGCGTCTCCCGGGATGACGACGCTGGCGTTCGCGCCGTCGGAGCCGACCTGGAAGTTGCCGCCGAAGAAGCTCGATCCGGCCGGCGTGAGCCGCCAGCGCCCCTGGTCGGCCTGGTTCTGCTGCAGCGCTCCTGCGGCCGCTCCTGGCAGCGCGTCGAGGCTGCGGTTCAGCGCTCCGCCTGACAGGATCGACGCGCGACCGGTCTGCGACAGCATCAGGGCGATCTCGGCCAGCGAGTACTTGCCGGTGGTCGACTCGATGCCGGTCCCTTCGAATGCCCGGTTGTACTTGGCGACTGCGTCGCGCTGACCCAGCAGGGCGTTGATGATGTCGTCGTTGGTGAGACGGTCCTGTGTTGCACCGCGGATGTCGGTAAACCGCTGCCCTAGTTCCTGATTCGCGGTGATCTCCGGGAGGAGATTGTTCTTGATCAGGATGTCTCGGACCTGCCCAACTGCTTCCGGCTTGCCCACGAGCGCGTCGGCGTAGAGGTCGGGTGCAATGCCGAGTGAGGTCGCCGCGGAGACGGCGTTGCCCTTCGAGATTCCGTCGATGCCCGCTCCGGGACCGTTCGGGTTGTAGTCACGCGCCGACCGGATAGCTTGTTCGCGTGTCGCAGCGGTGACTTTCCCGGTGACCCGGTCCAGGGTTGCTTCGAGGGTGCGTTCGTCCTGCTCGAATTGCCGGGCGATCGCGGCGGATTCCCTGTGCTTTTCGTCGAGCTTGTCCAGTGCTCCCATGAGCGCGGGGATGGCCGCCGTGCTGATCAGCATCAGCGGTCCGGTTGCGCCGCCCAATGCGGACAGCGCGCCGGAGAACTTCGCCATCCCCGACCCAGATGGACGACCCGCTTTGGTGAAAACGTCGTCGACGTCCTTCATCGCGCGTTTCGCGCTGTCGCGGGTCGTGTAGAAACCAGTGCTGACGTTGGTCAGCCCCGTTGACACACCGCCGAGAGCCGACGAAATCCCCCCGACGATCGGCTGAATGGTCTTCCACCCGAGATACGCGGTCAGGACGGCTTCGACGAGGCCGGGATGCTTGTTCAGCAGGTCCGCGGCCTTGGTCAGCAGCGGCAGTATCCCGCCGAAGTAGTTTTGCGACGCCTCGCGCAGCGAGTGGAAGATGCCGGGGAGTTCTTCCAGCAGCGGCTTGAACTCCGCCGCGGTGCGCCGGCCCTCGGCGAAAAACTCCGCAACCTTGTTCTGTCCCTCAACAGAATTCAGGAACGTCGACATCCGGCCCGTGGCCTGCTCCAGCCACTGCAAGAATGTGCGGCCGCCGTCGCGGCCCGCCGCGCGGGTGATCGCGGTGAAGCTCGTACCGAAGTTCTCGGTAGTCCGCCCGAGCAGAGTCATTCCCGTCAGACCGTCGTTGATCCACTTATCGAGCCGACCGTCCTTGTCGGCTTGCTCGAAGAGGTTCGCGAACCGTGTCGACACCGTCGTGACGGCGTCGGCCAGGCGCGGCAGCACGTCGGAGCCGGCTGCCGACAGTGTTCCGACGACCCGCACGATCGGGTCGATCGCGGCCGACCACTTCGTCTGCGCCTCCGCGGTGTTGCCGAGGATCCGGTCGATCAGGCTCCGAGTGTTGTCGGAGCCGAGCGAGTTGAACAGCGCGGAGATGTTGCTGTTCCAAGCCTTTCCGATCTTCGCCCCGCCGGCCTTGATCGTCGGCTCGACGGTTTCGTAGAAGTGCTGGAACTCCTCGGCTTTGCCTTCCAACATCGGCTCAGAGACGGATGCGCGGAGGTCGTCGAACGCCGGCTTCATGTCGATGAGCGTTTGAACCAGCTTGCGCGCGTTCGGCGACAGCTGGTCCATGGCCACCTTGACCGCCCGCTGGGATGCCGACATCTTGTTCGCCGCGTCAGCAACGTCGCCCTGCGCCTGGGAGACCTGCTGCTGCGCCCGCGTCAGGCGTTCGGAGGCCGCGGTCACCAGGTCCGAGTTCGCGACACCCTTCTTGTTGGCGTCGGCCAGTTCGTTGGCCCTCTCAGCGTTCCGGGTTTGCACCTCGAGGACGCGCTGATCCGCCTCCTGCACATCGAGCAGTGCGTCACGGACGTCGGTGAACTTGCCCTGCGCCAGACGTTCCCGCGCCTGCTGGGCCTGCAGGATAGCGCGGGACTCCGACAACAGTCCGCCGCGCATCTCGACGTTCAGGTCGACGAGGCGTTGCCGCGCATCTTCGGTGGCCCGCGCGACGTCTCTGCGCGCCTGGGCTTCGTCGACGATTGCGTTGCGCAGATTGTTCGACGCGGACTCGGCGCGGCGTGCTTGAGCGACCTGGTCTTCGGCCGCGGTCTGCGACGCCTTGCTGATCGCCTTGTACGCCGTCGGGATACCGGACAGGCCGAGGACCAGCGCGCCGATCGACGCGCTGGTCGCCGCGAGCGCACCCGGCACGAGCAGGCCCGCCTGCGCTACCTGCTGCAGGCTGGCTGCCAGCTCCGCCAACCCAGTAGCGGCCGGGCCGACCGCTGCCAGCGTGCCAGCGCCGAGGATATTCAGCTTCAGGAAGTCCGAACGCTGCAGACGTTCCAACCGCTGCTCGAGGTGGCGGAGGTCGTTGTCCGCGCGCTGATGGTCGACAGTGACGCGGACGTTGATCGGGTTCGCCTCTTCACGAGCCCGCCACTCCTCCAAGTGCGCGGTGGCGCCCGCGGTTTCGGCGTCGACATCGATATCAACCGACCGGCGTTCCTGCTCCTCCCGGAACTCCGCGGTCTCCCGCGACGCCGGAGCAACATCGGCATCGACCTTGACCTTGAACCCCGGATCCTTGGTCGCCCGCAGCTTCGCGGTCAGGTCGCGGACGAAATCGTCGGCGTTCGGGCGGATGCGAACTGACGCGGAACCTGCACTGAAGTCCGGAATAATTTTCACCTCCCCTGCGGAATAATCAGGCAGCGTGTAGGCTCGTTCAGATGCTGCGGGAATGCGTCTGCACGGTGTGCGGACACGCTTTTGAACGCGAAGTGATCAGTGGCAACTACGTTGCGAGATACCAACTTTGCGACCGCTGTGCCCAAATTCATAAGTGGTGCACCTGGCGAAATCACGCACCGCTAAAGTCAGCGTTCGCCCCGTCCAAACACGCACGGTCTGGCCTTCAGACGCTGTGCAACGAATGCCTTCCCGATAAACGCGGGAGCATCACGGTGAGGCAATGTGCGCACTGTCGCGACGAATTCATCACCGGTGGCCGCGGATCAAAGGACACTCGGTTCAACGGACAAGGCGTTGTCGACTTGTGTGACGACTGCTACCTGATCGTGAAGCACTGCAAGAAGTGCGACAAGATCAAGCCGAGAAGTGAATTCTTCACCGCGCGAGGAAAAGCCAACGGACTGAACGCACACTGCAAGCCATGTTGGCAAGACAAGTGGCGTGAGGCTCCACCGAGTGAACGGTTCAGGGCCAGGAACTACAAATTCGGAATCACGCGCGAAGAGTATCTCCACAAGCTCGAGACCCAGAACGCGCGTTGTGCCATATGCGGTGAGCCGGAGACCGACATTCACCGCGGGACCCTACGCACCCTCTCGATCGACCACTGTCACAGTACGAACAAGGTTCGTGACCTGCTTTGTGGTCGCTGCAACAAGGCGATCGGCCTCATGCTCGACGATCCCGTCAGGTTGCGCGCGGCCGCCGACTACGTCGAACGGTGGGCGGCCGCGCTCTGCGCCTGAACCCGGTTATGTCACTGACCGGCCCATCGCGGCCTCGATGTCGCCATCGAGGTCGTCGACGTACTCGGTATCCAGCTCGGCGTCGATCTCTTCGCCCGGGAACACCGGACCCTCGGGAAGCGGGATCGCGTTGTTCTTCGACACCGCCCGCAGGACGCGGGTCATGGTGACGTGCAACTTGTGGAGCTCACTGACCTCGCGGCTGTACCCGTCGAGCTCCGGACGCGGCAGCTTGCCGTCGAGAATCTCGAGTTGCTCTGCGCGAATCTTCTTGAACGACTCCCGCAATCGCGGGTCGCGCAGCATCGCCGACCACGTCCGCGACCCCTCGATGCGGGCGACGGTCTCGGCTAGGTTGAAGAATTCGTCCCAGGATCGTCCGTAGCACCAGTCGCGGGCGCGGATGCCTCCGCAGTATCGGGCGAAGTCTGCCTCGAGCTCATCCCAGTAGCAGTCGATGTAGTCGAGGATCCTTCGCCTTTTCCCGCCGCGTCCGCATCGACGACCTGGCCGCAGTGCTGGCAGATTCCATCGTCGGGGAGCTGGAGGAATTGGGTCTTCACGGCGTCGAGCAGCAGATCGAGCTCCCACTGTCCCTTGTCCGCGAAGTACGCCTCCACCTGCGCGAGGACGTCGGGGCCGCCGAGCAGAGCTTCGGCGTACGCCCGATCGCAGTCCTCCATCTGCTTTTGGATCTCGTCCGTCTCCGCCTTCTTCGCCCCGGTCCTCACGGCGTTGGCCGCCGCGGCGATCGCAGCTTGAGTGGCCATGGTCGCCGCGTTCATCGCCCTGGAGCGTGCCGGCGTCGGCGGGTACAGCACCAGACCCTCGGCGATCTCGAAAGGCTCGACACCCTTGCCCTCGGAGATCGTCTTGGCGCGGATCTCGGCCCAGCGGCCGGTCGGCTCCCCGACCACAGCTCGCACTGTGGCCGGGGCAGCCTTCCCACCTGTTCGGCGTGCAGCCATCAGGCGGTCACCGTGACCGTGGCCGACGCCTCGAAGCCCGGCACCTTCGCCGTGACCTTCACCGGCGCCACACCCTCAGTGGCGATCGACACGGCCGCCGCGCCGCCCGACAGGTCGGTGTTGTCGACCTCGAGGGTGGGCACCGGCGTGTTGGCCAGCGCGCCCTGGAACGTCACCGTGTAGGGGCCGCCGGCGGTGCCGGCCACGTTGACGTTTCCGGAACCGATCGTGGACAGCGCCTCCAGGATCGACTTCAACGACGACGAGGACGCGTTCGGCGCGATCGGCGAGGACCACGCGCTGCCCTTGAACCGCACCGGGTAAGTACCGGTCGGCGTACCGGACAGCGTGATCGTCTGGACCTCGTTGGCCGGCGCCGGCGTGATCGCCACCGCGGTGGCCAGACCCGCGGGGGTGACGGTGACCTTCGTCGAGTCGGACGACTTCCACAGCGCCCCGACGGTGCGGTCGTTGCCATTCGAGTCGGTGAGCGTGAACTGCTGCGTGATCGTGCCGACCAGCGACAGCGTCGGCGTGTCCGGCGAGATCGCCAGCGCGGTCACGGCCGGGTAGAAGCCGGCGTCCGCAGCCTCCTGCGCGGCCTGCCATCCCGGACCGAAGATGTCGCCGATGATCGGATCGCCGTCGAGCTCGTCGACGCCCTGGAAGTTCAGGGTGTACGGGAACGCCATCACGTCGGCGTCCTGCCAGTTCTGCTCGTTGCGCTGGGACACGTTGGTCCGGTTCCCGACGTAGGCCACCCAGTAGGGCAGGCCATTCCAGGCGTGCTTGCCCAGTACGACGGTGCGCTTGAGGATGATGTCGGGCAGGTTCTCGACACCGAACGTCACACCACCGGATGCGTCCGGGATGATGTCGGACAGGTCGATGCCCCACCAGTTCTCGAGGTTGATCTTCGAGAGTTCCTGGGGCTGCAGGCCGACGGTGACGTCGCGCTGCGTGGGCAGCTGCATCGTCGGGCCGCCTTCGCCGTGGGACCGGATGTCCTGGATCTGCACGGCGTTGGCGAGCCGGCCACCCTGCTGCTTGTCCAGCAGTCCGACGGTGATGCCGTCGGGCGGCAGCACCAAGGCGCCGGTATTCGGGTCGTGGACGATCTCGATCAGCGGCGTGTTGTACGCCCACTGCATGACCCGGAACTTGCGGGGTGCGAACATCAAGTCCCGGCGGGTGATGTCCGGATTGGTTGCAACCATCGGATGTGCTCCTTTTACCTGTTCACCAGTCGAGGCCCAGTGCCTCGCGATAGGTCGAGAGGCCCTGCGGACGGTCGATGTGGAGCTCCCACGTCGCCGGGATCAGCCGGTCATCTCTGAATTGTTCCGGAATCAATTGCGGCCCAACAACTTCACCCGGAACAGTCATGAAGGTTGCTGAGACTCCTGAGCGGTGCGGATTCTTGCGATGCACAAGCCCGCCGTCGTCGAATTCGGCCAGAACGTCCGTGACGTAGGCCATCAGGTCGTTGGAAATGTCGCGCGACCGCGTCAGCGCGGCCAGGTCGACGATGACCTTGTCCGTCCACGGCTGCCGGGTCTTGTCGACGTGGCCACCGCGGCGATGCGCAAACAGGTACGCGTTGCCGGCCTTCAGGTGTGCTTCCCGTTCGGTCGGATCGAGCGGGGTGGTCATCGGCCACACGATCAGCCCGGACAGGTCCTGCGCCGCGGGGTTTTCCTCGAACGTGAACAGGTCCTCGACCAGCCGCTCGACATCCCACCGCCCGCCACGCCACCACGACGGGAAAGTCAGTGTCACGGCAGAGAATCCATGATCGCCAGCACCTTCACCCAGTCGTCGACCGGGTCCTGCGGCATCCAGTGGGTCGGAGGAACCCGCGACTCCGGGTGGATACCGATACCGAACTCGTGTGCTGCGCCGTACCCGCCGCGCGGCAGGTTGTGGCCAAAGCTCACATCGAAGACGACGCGATCGAACTTCTCACCACCCAGCGCCGAGTCGATCCGACCGGATGCGGCCAGCGCGCCGGTCTGGTGCGCGACGGTGACCGCGTACAGGTCGTGCGCGAGGCCGGCGGCCTGGCGGCCGGCACTGACCCACTCCGGCGACAGGAAGAAGTGCGTCAGGAACGGGTTCGGGTTGAACGGAATGTCGCACTGCACAGGTCAACCCCCGTTCGTGATGTGGTAGCGGACCACACCGAAGTCGTGGTCATTCATGGGATGGTTCTGGTCTTGCTGCACCGGCCCGACGACCGTGAAGTCCCCTTCGGGCAACTTCACTTTGTCCTTGTGGCCGAGTCGTTTTGGATCATCGCGGCGCATATACAGGCGTCCGTCCTGCACCCACGCGGCGCCGGTTGTCGTCTGAACCTGCCGTGGGGATTCCAGCGACCAGCAGGCGTCGACTGTCCCGTCCGCTGTGTAGGTGACGTCGCCGAAGTTGACATCGGCGCGCTCGAGCTGAACTGCCCGGTAGCGGAGTCTCAGCACGGAACTCCCCACGGCCGGGCACCCAACGTGCCCAGCGGCGGTCGCTTTCTGCGCGGCAGCCGAACCCTGTTCAGCTCCTCATCGGTGAAGGTGATGCCGACCCCGGACCGCTTCCGGTTCTGGCTGTAACCGCGGACCTCGTTGAAGCCGTCCATCCCGGAATTGACTGACGTCGCCCCATCCGGGTTTCGGTACAGGTCAAGCACTTTGTCGATGACGAGCCGCTGAACCTTTCCGACCCGGACACCGGCCGCTGCAACAACCGGATCGCTGGACTCCGGGTCGGCGGTAGGATCGAGTTCCCGTAGCGACGGGACGAGACCCATCAGCTCGTCCTCGACGTCGAGGATCCTCCACTTCACTATGGAGGCCCGGTCCGCGGGGAATGATCCCCCTTCGAACCGGGCCTCCACCTGAGCGAAGGTGACGAACTTGCCGCCGTCGGGAGGCGATGGCGTGGTCATTCGACCCGGATGCCGGCTTCCCGCAGCTTGTCGACGATGTCGTCGCGCTTGTCGTCTTCGCTGATCGTCACCTTGTCAGCGAAGTTGGCTGCGTAGTCGGCCCAGTGGTCGCGCCCCGAACCGGCACCACCCAGCGGTGGCGGCTCGACATCGCCACCACCACCGGAGGAGCTGCTGCCCTGGTCACCGCCGGGGGTCGGGTCGGCGGCGACGTCGTCGCCGCCTTCCCACACCTTCGGGTTGGTGATCTTCGCCTTCGCCCAGGCCGGCACATCGCTGCCCGGACCGAACGAATGCACCGTCCCGTTGTCGTCGCGCACGGAAACGTGCGTCACCAGGCCGGACATCAGGCCACGTCCGCCACGGTGAGCAGGCCGGCGTTGGTGAGCACCGGCATGCCGACAGCGTCGACGAAGGTGAACTCCCGGTATGGCGGGCCGACCTTCTCGACGACACCGATGATGCCGGAAGCATCGCCGAACGTCATCTCCGACTGACCCGACTTGGCGAGCTCCAGGGCGGTCGCGGAGAGACCGAACGCCATGAACCCGAGCTGGCCCGGATCGTCGGGGACCAGCGCCACCTTGTCGGCCGCGAACACGCGGGTGTCGACACCTTCGACGTTGAGCATCGTGTCGTAGATGACCGGCACCGGCAGATCCTCGGATTCGAGGAGGCCGTTCAGCTCGGCGAGGGTGACCATCGTTCGGCCGGCGGTCGAACCGTAGACCGCGTCGATGATCTCCTTGTTCCGGCGCAAGATGCTGCGCCGCGCGCGGGACATGATCATCTTGCCAGCGCGGGGATACCCGTTGGCGATGCGGACTTCCTGCCACGCGTCCAGGTCGGTCAACGGAACGGCCGTGGCCGCGTTCGCGTCCGTCCACGTCGCACCAGCCGGCGCGGTGATCTGGTTCGCCGGCACACCGTAGTCGGCCTCGCCCTGGAAGCCGCCTTCGTCGATGGTCAGCTTGCCGTCGTCGAGCACGTCGCCCCAGGCGAGCTCGATGCGGTTGTGCATCGTGCCCGTCAGTCGCTCGGCGTCGTTGTAGGCAGCACGGGTCTTCGCGGCCGCGTTGGTGCCGCCCAGGCGGGCGATCTCCTCGACGATCCGCTCGTACTCGCCCTTGTTCAGCGAGTCGCTGAACGGGATCAGCTCGACGTACTTCCCCGAGCCGGCGTCTCGCGCCGACACGTGGATCAGACCGTCGAACGACCGGTAGGCCGCGGTGCGGTTCGTCTTGACGAACTCCGCCCAGTCGATCCGGTTGGTGTCGAAGAACCGCGTCGGGAACAGCGACTCCAGCACGTTGCCGGCCGGGATCGGAATGTTCCGGATGAATGTGGTGATGGCGTCCGGGTTGACGGACTGGTCATCGAAAACGATTGCCATGGTTCAGTCCTTCCCTTACAGCCAGACGATCAGGGGCAGGTCGGCCTTGCCGTTCGCGTCGATCGCGATCGGCAACTTCGACTCCTTGACGGCGCCGTGCACGAACCGTGCACCGCTGACCTTGACCAACGTGTTGCCGTTGGCCGGGTCGATTGCGCGCACGAAGCTGAACAGCAGACCACGGCACACGTCGCGGCCATCGACCGCGGCGCCGTCGTATGGCCCGTACAGATTCGTTGCGGTCACGATTCCCAGCGGCGTCCCGGACATGATGAACCCGTTCGGGTAGTGCGTGTTCTTCGTGAACTTCGAGATATCCAGCGTCACACTCGGTGTCAGATCGACGCCGTGGGTTCCAATGAGCCACGCGCGATTGTCGACCGCGTAAGACGTGGAGCGAACCGAAATGTCACCCGACATTGCAGACTCCTAGTCCTTTTTGATGTAGCCGCGGCGTTCAGCCTCGGCTAGTCCCATTTGCTTGCCCGACTGGGCTGGCGGTGTCCCGCCGGATTGGCCCCATGACGGGGTTTGATTTCCACCACCGCCACTTCCGTTGCCGCCGAATGCGGCTGAGAGGCCGGTGAGGTGCCCGATGAGAGAGTCCGTGTCGAACGTGCCGTCCTTCACGAACTTCATCGGGTCGATTCCAGCGAGCACGATGTTGCGCTGCTCCTCGTCAGTGACGAAACGCCCGACCACCTCGCGTGCGAGGATGGGCGCCCACCGGGCGTCTGCCTCGGCTGTCGCCGCGGCCGTTGCCTCGTTGCGGGCTTCTTCCATTGCCCGCTGATCCGCTGGAAGCCCGTTGAGGCGGTCGTCCTCGGCATCCTTTCGCCACTGTTTGGCCTGATCTGGTGTTATCCCGTCGAAGTCGTTGAGCCTGTCGCTCTTACGACGATCGTGGAACTTCCAGTACGCGGCCTGTTGCTCGGGCGTCATGTCTTTGATCGGCGTGTTGGCCGGGAATCCCCGGTCGCCGTCACCGCCAGAGTTGTCCCCGCCGCCCTGGCCGCTGTCGCCGCCAGCACCGCCGGATCCGTCTCCGTCGCCCGAACCTTCACCGGACCCGCCGTCACCGGCGCCTTCGCCTTCGCTTCCGCCCATAGCGGGCCAGATCGGGCGTCCACGCTTGGTGAGGCCGAGTGCCTGCAAACCAGTGGTCGGATGGATTGGTAGTTCGTCGTTCACTGACATCTCCCATGTCGGGATGGAACCCATGACGGGTCAACCGCCCTGTGGCGGAAGTATTTTCAGATTCGAGCCGCGGCGCGTCGCCGAGTGGTCTTCTGCGGCTTGCGCGGCTTGTACGGCTTCGATGGCACGAGCTGCGGTCCGAGCTCGCCGTGCTCGTCGACCTTGTAGCGTGTGCGCTTCAACGCCGCACCCGACGTGGTTCCGCCGGCGTCGGTGTAGAGCTGCTTGAGGTCGACGGTGTTCAACACGTCGGCGGGGTCGAACTCCCGGGTGACCGCCGCCTGTGTGCACTTGCAGCGGTTGTGTATCGGCATCAGCTCAGTCACCTTGTAGATGCGGTCCGACGCGGCGATACACAGGCCGCACGTCCCGGTGCGGGACAGCTCAGGGTGGATCACCCGCCGCAACCCGATAACCCGCTTGTCGACACCGGCGGCCTTGGCCAGGATCTCCGCCTCAGCCAAGCGCTGCGCCAGCATCAGGTTGCCGTCGACCAATCCCAGCATCCGCAGTTCGGCCTCGGCGCGTGCCTGTTCGGATCCGACACCCTTCGACTCGAGGTATCGCTGCGTGCGGGCCGGACGGTTGAAGATTCCGACCGTGGACGCGTCCTCGTCGAGGTCGACGACCTGGCGGCCACCGTCGCCGTACGCCACCGAAGCGGTGTCACGGGTCACGCTGATCGTTCCATCGGTAGCGAACTCTGCTGTCCCACGCACATTGACCGGATCCGACGGCGTGAACGGAGCGTCGATGCCCATCGTGGCGAGGATCTGGGTTTGCGCCGCAGAAGCCGTCTCAGCTACCGCGGTTTGCGCGGCGGCCATGTAGTCGCCGGCCTGTTCGGTGAACTGCTGCACCGCTGCGCCGTCGTAGACGTCGGTGTCGCGCCAGATGGGCAGGATCAGGTTCGCTGCCCACTGCCCGGCGTTCTCCCTGGCGGCGATCACGGCCAGGGCAAGCGCCGCGGTTACCGTCGAAACCTCGCTGTCGCTGGACTGTCCGGCTTCCGCAGCTACTACGGCGGCAAGCGCCTGGTCGTAGGTCAGACCAGTATCAGGCTGGGACGGCGACGTCACGCTGGTTCACCTGGCGAACCGGATTCGCCGTGGGCGTCTGCTGCTGGCTCGTGATCACGCTGTTCGGGGACGTCCCACCGACACTGCCCGGAAGCGCTGCGTCGAGCAGCCTTTCAGCACGCAGTTCACGCTCGTTGTCGTCGATCTCCTGCGGAGTCATCTCCCAGATTTCGCGGGTGATCCTCTTGCGGGACAACGTGCCCTTGGCCTGCGCGGACGCAGACCCCTTCTCGGCCAGCGACCGGAATTCGATCGGCCCCCACAGCAGCTTCATCGTCTTGCCGCGGTCAGCCTCTCCGGCCATGGCGAACGTGATGCGCCACAGCAGCTTCAGAGATGGGGTGACACGGGATCGCCGGTCCCGAACCTTCGACGTCAGCGATTCACGCAGCAGCCCGGCGCCCTCAGCGGATCCGTTGGCGTCATCGGGTGTGATCAAGTAGAGGGGTGTGAACGTGACCGCGGCGAACTCTTTGACTGCGTCGCGCTTGTTGTTCAACATTGGCGTCAGGTCGGTGGCGCCGGATTCCCAGAACTTCCAGTCCTTCGGGACCTTCCACACCTTGCCGGGTCCGGCCTGGAACACGTCGGACCACTTGATCTGCTTCTTGCCGTCCTCCGTGGTGATGATCTCGTCGACTTCGGCGGTCTCGTCGGTGGTCTCGTCGTCGTACTCGGTGTCGTCGTCCTCATCGCCGGAGACGCCGCGCTGCTTGAACGCCTGGAACTTCGACAACACCATCGTGTCGAGAGTGATGTCGTTGATCCGGTCCAGCAGGTCGATGTGGGCTTCGTACTCGCCCAACTGGTGCAAGTTCTCAAACCGGACGATCGGAATGCCGCCGAGGTCGTCGAGCCCCTTGACCTCCTCCGGAGCGTCACTGATTCGCTTCCACTGGCTGCCGTCGAACTCCAGCGTCCACTTCTCGCCCGGCAGGAACAGGTGCCCCAGCTGGCGGTCCTCGATGTCGTCGTATTCCTTGATGAGCGCCGCCCTCAACCGGACTGGGTTGTTGCGGTCCGGGATGCCGATACAGCGACGCGGGTCGATCGCATGGATCTTCGGCTTCTCCCCATTGGCGCCTGGAACCACCATGCCGAAGGCTTCGCCCATCGCGAACAGATAGCCGAGGAGGTCTTTGAACTGCGCGGCGAACCCGGACTCGTCCATGATGTTCGCCGCCAGGTCGTCGCCGTTGGTGTCGCTGTCACGGCCTGTCGACAGACCCTGCAGCTCCATCCGGTCGATCATCGCCGCGACGCACATCGGCGCGTAGTTACAGCGCGCCTTGCGCATCACCTCACGGAAGACAGGCTCGTATTCGTCGGCGACCTGCGGAAGCGGCGGGTCACCGATGTAGTACGACCACAAGGTGTCCAACGCCTGATTGCGCTGCACATACTCGTTGGGCCGGATCTTGCCGTCCTGCCATTTCGGCTTGATCGACTTGGTGAACCGCTCGTTGAGCTTGTCGAACCACTCAGATGGGGTAAGCGCCAACGCGATTCACCTCACTTTCACTACCCGACGTCGCGTGTTCGGAATCTTGCCGAGAACTTCCATCCGGGCCTGCCACGACAGGATGGCCGCCATGCACAGGTCGAACTTCCGGTCTTTATGCAGCTTCCCGAGGATCCACAGGAAGTTTCCGGTCTCCGGATCTTGCCGGTTGAGCAGCTTCTTCCCGGCGTTTCCGACGTGCCGTACCAGGTCGCCGTCATCGTCCTCGTTGTGCGACAACGCACCAGATCCGATGGCGTCGCTGTAGGCACCGATCGCCCGTATCATCCGTTCCTGCTTGCTGGTCCAGAACTCCTGAACGATGGGGCGTTTCGTTACCCGGCTATCCCCGTAGCGCGCGTGCCAGTTGCCAACGGTCGAGTTCCAATATGGCGGGTCCGCGTAGAACAGCAGCACCCGGTAGTTCTTGAACACGTCGCGCACCGCGGCATCGACCGCAGACTCATCGACTTCCCACTCGTCTCCGGCTTCAAGAGGTTTCTCCTCCAGAAACATTCTCTGCTGCATGCCAGTACGGACATCGGTCATCACCAGGCCGGTTGAATCCCGAAACCGAGCGCCGTCGAATCCGAGGGTCACCCATGCCCGTTTCGGAATGGTCTCCCCCGGCAAACCCAGCGCCTTGAACCGGCGGACGTTAAACGCTGAGGCGCCCTGTTGCGTCCACCGGTTCGTCCAGACCCGCTCGAGGTAGGTCTTGTCGGCCTTTGGCCGATCCCAGCGGGCGGCCAGCG
The DNA here is from genome assembly GCF_026242045.1 of Mycobacterium pinniadriaticum. Classification (GTDB taxonomy): domain Bacteria; phylum Actinomycetota; class Actinomycetes; order Mycobacteriales; family Mycobacteriaceae; genus Mycobacterium; species Mycobacterium pinniadriaticum. Next base: position 111,058 of record NZ_JAPJDO010000010.1, on the reverse strand, counting down.
CCTCCACATCGGTGCGTGCCGCCAACTCCGGACCCGATGCTTCGATGATCGCCTTGCAGCGGTCCTCGAACTTCGTCATGTCCCAGCCGTCGGACGCCTGACGGTGGATGTAGCACAGCGATGGCCGCTCGACATCGCCGCGCTTTATCGCCTCGGCCTCGAAGTGGTCGTCCTCGGCTTGCGAGTTCTGTCCCGGCTCGCCGGCCGTCGTGGTGGAGAATGACCACGGGTCTTCTTCATATCGCTTGCCGAGGTTCGATTCCATAGTCTGTACCGCCGCTTTGTGGTTCGGCAGGTACAGGCGGTGCGTCTCGTCGAAGCCCTGGAAGGTCGTGCGGCCGCCGTCCGCGGCGTTCGGCGCATTCGCGATCGGCAGCGCTTTCCCGTCGTCGCGACCTCGCTCGCTTTTCCGGATAATCCGGTCCAGCGCGATGTCGAACAACTCCGGATCCGCGCCCTGCTCGCAAATCACCATGAGAGCGCCGTAGGCCAGTTCCTCGACCTGATCTTTGGTGTTGGCCAGCAACGGAATATAGGGGTCGCGCACCGGCCGGCCCTGGCGCAGCGAGCCGTCCTTGTTGAACCCGTCGAAACGCACCGGCGATTCGGGGTGCAGCTCTGCGTAGGTGACCAGTGCCATCAATTCGGTCTTGGCCGCACCCTTCCGGATCGACCACGCCACGCGATCAAACCGCCGGCGGCCGGCGCGGTGATGGCCCTTCGGCCACACCTCGTACGCGCGATACAGGCAGAACCACGAGTCCTCCGACAAGACCAGCGGCTCACCCTTGAGTGAGCCCGGTCCGAAGCACGCACGTTCCTCGAGGAACTTGCCGACCTGACCACCCAAGGTTGGGTACGGATGCTCCTCCAGCGGAGGAACGATCAGGTCCACGGCGGACTAACTACGACACGGACTGCAGGCGACGCTTGGTGCGCGGATCCTCCCGATTGGGTTCATCCGGCTTGCTGTCCGCGCTTGCCTTGCTGTTGCGCCGCTTTTGAGTCGACTCGGCCGCCGTCTCCCCGCGGTCGATCTCCCACTGCAGTGCTCGCCGCGACATCGGAGTCAGACCGCACTGTGCAAGCAGCTGCCGAATCTCCCCCGCCAATGCCTTCGCCTCGTTCGGCGTGCACTTTTCCCAGAGCATCTGCATCAGCCGGGCCACCATGTACAACGCGTCAATGTCCGACTCGGTCCACTCGGGAACCATCGGCGAAGACCAAGCTCGACGCCACCAATCCCGAACCTGCCGGTGCCACTGAGTGCCAGCCGGCAACGGTGGGATCTTCGGATTCTTCTGCGGCGTCAGCGTCGCACGCGTCGAAGTCTTGTTCCGGCGGGCAAGCAAAGACCGGTCTTTCGGTTGTCGTGGCATCGGCGGACTCCTATGACAGGAAGGGGAAAGGGTTCCCATGGCGGGACGTTTCACGCTAGATCGACTGGCGCCGTTGATGATTGGCTATCAGTGAAAGTTGGGGGATCCGTACAGGTCGAAATTCACAGTGCGATGCGGCAGGGGGGCGGGCACCCCCGGGGGAGGGTGGCCCCCATCCCCTATCGGCGATCCCCTATCGCCGATGAACCTGACGATTAGGGGCTGACTCGGGCTTGCGTGTGTAGCTACAGATTGCTAGTCTGTAGCTACGCCGGATGGTCCGGCAGGAAAGGGGCTCCAAATGTTCACGATCCACAGCGGACTCGGAACCTTTACCGCGCCTGATCGCGCTACCGCGGTCGCCAAGTGGGCGGACCTGCGCACGTGCACGTGGGCATCGGTTCGCGACGCCAACGGCGCGTGGGTCGCGACGGCCGACGGGCGCGTCCTGTGAGCGCGCGGGCCCGGGTATCGGCGCGGTTGGCTACCGGCGCCCGGGCTCGAGCTCGAGCGGTGGCGGGTCTCGATGGATGGCGCTGCGGTGGCCGGCACGTTGCAAAGTGTGCGGCGGTGCGGTCCAGGCCGGCGAGCGTGGCTACTGGGACGCCGCAGCGCGCACCGTGACGTGCGAGCGCATCGAGTGCGCTAAGGCCGATGGGCTGACGACGGTGCAGAACCCTACGGGCCCGTGGGACAAGTTCGAACCGCGCGACGTGCTGGCGCCTAGCCGTGTCGGCGCCGGCGCTCCGGTCGACCCGTTCGCCCGAACGCGTTCCCGTGGCTACTACGGGCCCGCAGCTCGCCGCTGTGAGGACGCGCCGTGCTGCGGGTGCTGCGACTAGCGGAGCTGGGATGCGGCCGGACACATGCGCCGGCCGTGTCACTGCCCAACTAGGGCCCAGAACAACGAGAAGGGAACCCGCGACGATGAACGCAACCGAGCTGATCTCCTGCACCCTCACCGAGTTGTCACTGTCTGTCGACAACGTCATGGTGTGGGCAGTCATCATTGCCCGAATCGGCCTGCCAGCCCGCCAGTACCGCGCGGTACTGGCCGCCGGCGTCGCGATGGCGTTCGTGTTGCGCGCTGGCGCGATCGTCGTCGGTGCGGCCGCACTCGAACGGTTCGCATGGCTCACGTTCGCGCTCGGCGCGGTGCTGGTCTGGACTGGCTACCGCATCGCACGCGACGACAGCGACGACGACGGCCAGGGCGATGGCGTGGTGATGCGGATAGCGGCGCGCGTGCTGCGGCGCCCCGCGCTGGTCGCTGTCGCCGCGCTCGGCCTGACTGACGTTGTGTTCGCGGTCGATTCCATCCCGGCATCGTTCGGGGTGACCCGTGACCCGTTGACCATCGCGCTGGCCAACTTGGTTGCGCTGGCCGCGCTGTGGTCGCTCTATGGTGTCGTGTCCGCGTTGCTTGACCGGTTCGCGTACCTGTCGCGCGGGCTGGCCGTGATCATGGTGTGGCTTGGCCTGTCCATGTGGCTTGGCCACGTCGTCGCGGTGCCGGAGTGGGTCACGCTGACGTTCATCGTTGCGGCGCTGGGCACGTCGATTGCGGCGAGTGTAGCCGCGACCCGGCGGGTAGCCGCGTAGCAGGTCGGATCGGAATTGCCCGGGCCCGCAGTGGGTCCGGGCAATTTTGTGTGTCTACCCTCTTGCATTGCGTAGCTACACAATGCTATTCTGTAGCTACAGCCGACGGTTCGGCGGGAAGGGACAGACATGAGCACCATTGAATCCGAGCACTACGCACAGACCCGACAGCGACTCGCTGCCGACCCGATCGTTCAGAACATGGCAATCGGCCTCCAGGGCGTACCCCGCGACCAGCTGACCCACGACGACGGCGGGCCACGGTTCGAGTTCATGCAAGCCGCAAACCACGAGTACGAGAACCGCGGCGGTACCGACGGCGCCCGCCACATTGGCGCCGTCGCCGAGGCGCTCCTGCAACTGCTCGACTTCATCGAATCGAAAGGAAACTGACCAATGTATGAACGCAGCTACGGCTACAAGTACGACGACCAGGAGGGCAAGAGCACCGCCGAGATTGCGGCGCTGATGCGGCGCGATATCAAGGACGCGGTAGCTGATGGCCTGCTACCCGGTGCGCCGGTCAAGTACTCCGTTCGGACGCACACCTATTCGGGCGGCGCATCGATTGACATCACGGTCAAGAGCTGGCCTGGCGCGTGGATGGACTGCGACGGATTCGCCGGCCATGAGCCCGCCGTGGCGGGACGCGGCCGCGAGCTGTGCCGTAAGCACTTCTGCGCCAAGCGTTTGGAGATGTGCGGCGAGACAGTACCCGGTGCGGAGACTCACCAGAAACTCACCGCCGAAGCGGAGGCCGCACGGATGACGCTGGAGCGGATCCACGGCGCGTACAACCACGACGGTTCCGACTCGATGACGGACTACTTCGACCGGAACTACTGCGGAAGTGTGACGTTCGACGACGCCCGGTCGGCGGCGTTCGATGTCCGGGAGGCTGAGAAGAAAGCCGCTCGGCGATCCGCTATCGACTCGGCGGCCGAGACCGGCGAGATTCGGCGGGTCAAAATCTACGGTTCCGGCGGCCGCAAGATCACCATTCACGACGCGGTAGAAGTCGACGGCCGAACCAAACTAGTGTGCGGTGCCACCCTGTGGCGTAGCTCCGTGCTGTGGCCCGCCACTGGCGAGGAGCTGACGTGCACGCGCTGCCAGAAACGCGCCGCCAAGCGCGGCGAACCAGCACCGCGGCCAGCCATGCACGCGTGGGAGGTGTCGCGGGGCGTGCCGATCAACGCTGACGTACCCGTCGCCAGCATCCGGCTGTCCGCCGAGCGTCCGGAGGTGGTGCGCGGCGTGCTGGCGTCACTGTTCAAGAACGCCACGCACTACCGGCCCGCCGGTGGCACCAGCTGGCTACCGCTGGACCGGAACTGAGCGCGACTCGGCGGACCGGCCGAGCGTTGTCCGGTCCGCCTGTGGTGCAGCTCAGCACCAACCACACAGAAAAGGAAAGTTCCATGACAACAACACCAACGGCCGCACCGGCCCAGTTCTACAGCGCGACATCGTTCCTGGATGCTTGGCAGCGCGGCATGATCATTGCCGGTCCGCAGTTCTTCGGCGACGGCCGCGCGCCGGGGCTCTACTCATCGCTGTACGACATGGCGCCGGACTACGACATGGTGCAACGCGCGATGGGCTACCTGTCGTCGGGTGAAGCGCTGTTCCTGGCCGCCATGTACAGCTTCTACAACCCGACGACGGGCAAGAAGCTGTTGGCGAAGCTCGACGGCGCACCTGGCGGCCTGGCGGCCGGGATGGACGAGTCACGCCGCCGCGTGATTGCCGACCTGCTGATCTCCTACGCGGGCTGGTGAATCATGACTATCTCCGAAGAGATGCGCGGCCAGCTCGCCGACGTCCTGGCCGACGAGAACGGATTGCGGCCCACCGCGGCGGCAATGGACGTGCTCGCTACTGTCATCACCGCGCTACAAGACACCGACCTGACATGGGCGCTGAACTCGATGCCCGCCACGCCGCAAGCTCGCGTCTACGCCGCTTCCGTAATGGGGGATCTGGCCAACATGATCGCCGACGGCCCACGACGATGAGGGTGTCGATTGCGATTGATCGCGGTAAGGATCGTGTCGGTATCGCGGTGGCCGGCGCCTGGACCGCGGCGGCCCGAACCATCGGCGACGGCGCGACTGTAGTGGTCCAGCACGGCACTGACCCGCCGTATGCGTTCGACGCCGAGCAAGGCGCGGCCGGCTGGGTGTGCCCAGCGCTCGAGCCCGCGGAAATCCCCGCGATCGTCAAGTCGCTGGCGCGGCGCGCGCTGCGGCAACTGCCAACCACGCTGTAGCTACAGGAGGAGGGTACCGTCATGATCGTGAGTAGCAGTTTCATGGCCCGTGTCCGGCTGGATGAAGATCTTTGGTCCGCCGCGATGGCGCGCGCCGAAGCTGAGGGGACGACAGCGTCAGCGTTGGTTCGGCAGTGGTTGGCCGACTACGTCGAGACCGGCGCGGCCAACCCGACCGGCCGTCGTGCGCCGGGGAAGGTGCGCACGACGGCCGCCGAGCGGGCGCGAGCGGCCGATGCTGTCGACGCCGACCGGATCGTCGCGGCCGTGGTCGACGCACTCAACGAGAGCCGGTAACGCGCTGTGGGCGCCAAGCTGGTGTGCGCCGTGAACGACTGGCAGGCGAAGGGTTACGCGCAGCAGCCGATCTATCTACTGGATCCTGAGCAGGTCGAGAACTACGACGTCACCGTCCTCGGCGAGGTGGAGTAGGCGCGTCACGGTCAGTGGTGCGGGCCTTGTGCTCATTGCACGGCCGGCACGCTGCCCGAGCGTTGTTCGGATCCATAGCGCGATCACGGCGCCGAGCGGCCGGCACGATCTTGTCGACCGTCGTCGCAACCCTGGTACACACGCCGGGATAGCCGATCTGGCACGTGTGCCCGTCGCGGTCCAGGATGAAGGCCCGGAACTTCTTCCACGCCGCCGTCGTCGTGACCTGACTGCTGGCAGTGCGCGGCCCGCGCCACGCGACAGCGCAGTCCGGGCAGTACCTGGTGTTCGTGATCAGGTTGGTGCACTCACCGCGGCGGCCCGGGCAGCGGCGCGGGGCGCGGGGCATCAGCTTGGGGTGTGGTGTTCGTTGATGCGGCTACCGACCATCCACAGATCGCGCTTGTATACGCGGTGGTAGACCCGGTATTCGCGCACGTCGCCGTTGTCGAACGGGATGGTCTCGTATGGGAAAACCGCTGCGCCGCTGGTCCACCACAGATCCCACTCGCGGATCTGTGGACGGTGTCGGCCGATCAGCTGCCATGCGAGAAGTGGGCTATCAGCGAGGCAGACATAGGGCGGTTTCCACTCCCCGCACGACGACAACGACCCCGGACGCAATCCATACCGCACGATCTGCTTGCGCCGCGTTGCCGGCGCCCAGTGGTACAGGGCGAAGTTCTCCATCAGCGCAACCGGAGTTCGTACAGACCGCCGCTACCAGGAGTCTTCAGCAGGTTGCTGCGCAGCACGGCCTCGTATTCGGCGGTCAGGGGCAGCGCGCTGCTGTCGACAATCACTGCGCGGAGGCGCAGGCCGTCGATGCTGTCCGGCCGTGTGGAGAGTGCCTGTGCGCCGTCCAGGCCGAGCGCGCGTATGAGGTCGTTGGCCTGAGCGAGTGTCTTGGCTACGACGCCGACCGGCGCCTGCATCATCGGTCCTTGGGGTGTTTATGGTCGGCGCGGGGTCCGTGGCCGAACACGATGACGAAGTACTCGGTGGCCAGCCCGTTGGCTTTCGCCAGGGACATGTACTTCTTCAGCAGGTCACGGAGTGTGGTCCAGGGGTGTGGGCTGTTGCGCCACTTCGCCAGGCCGGGGCCGGCGGTCCAGTACCGGTTGAGTTCTGCGCTGGCCCCGATGCCGGGGCTGGTGTCGGCGCCGGCGGCCATGTCAGGTCTCCCGTCGGATCTGGTCGATCAGTTTGTCGACTGCGGTGCAGTAGAGCTTCTCGTCGGAGGTGCACCACAGCTTCTGGTAGTTGCCGCAGCGGCAGTCCGGGTGGTGGCGTGCGTGGCGGGCCCGGTCGACGGCTTCGGTTAGCTCGCCGCGTAGATCGGGCCGGCGCAGCGGAATATGCACCGTTGCGCTCCACTACGCCGTTGCCAACCCGCTATTCGACGGATGCCGGTGTCGGCACCGGCGTGAAATCCAGGTAGTAGTCCTGGCCCAGCACGAAATTCGCGTTCGGGTTGTCCACGAAGATCTTCAGCTCTCCGCTGGGCGTCGCCTTCGCGAAGCTCACGTCCTCGGCCACCAGTTCCGGGTCGTACATCGGCTGGAAGACCAGCTGGCGCGACTCCGAACTGTAGGCGGTCTTCGTCTCGGAGATGCAGCGGAACTTGGCGCGAATGGTCATCTTGGGCTCCTGGTTCGCAGGCATGAAAAAACCGCCCTGCCCGGATCTGGGCATGACGGTTCAGCCGTTACAGAGTACTTCTTAGCACCGACCGTTGTCACGTACCGCCGGTGCGCCGCGCGCCGCGAGGCACGAGACCGACAGCCTCCTGCCACTCTTCGAGGGGCCATTCAAGCTTGGCACCAGCCACAGTAGACGGTGTCGCCGACAGGTCGGCCGTACTCGTCGGCAGGTCGGTAGCAGCAGAACGGAGTGCAGCACTCCGGACACGGCGATGGCATGCGGATGTGATAGGTCCGCAGCCAAGACAGATCCTCCGGTTCCTCGCCGGGCTGAGGGAACGGTGTCCACCTCTTACGTCGTCCCGGTCAGTTCGGCCAGGCGCCGTTGGCTCTCATCGAGTTGGTGGTGGGAATTGTGGACTTGCTGCTCGGCGGATCGGACAGCGCGCTGGGCTTCTTCGACGTCGATCTCGTGTTCGGCCACCGCGACTGCCCCGATCACCTTCTTGACGATGCCCTGGAGCGAGGACTCGACGGGGCTCCGATCGAACCGTTCGTGAATGTGGTTGAAGACCTGCTGCAGATCACTGGCGGTCACCGCACGCCGCGGGTCAGCTTTCAGTAGACCGACCATTCGCTCTGCTGGTGAGTCAGGCATTTCGGGACCTTCCTGCGTTGGCGCGCTTGTGGCGGAGGTGGTTGTTGTAGGCGACCACGTCGGCGACGGAGTACTCCGGTGCGCCGTCCGCGCCGCAGCGCTGCCGGACATGGCCGGCGCGGGCCCAGTTGTAGATGTCGCGGCGGTCGCGGTCGATCGCATGGGCCAGGTCTCGGGATGCCCACCACTCGTCGTGTTCCGCGGCGTCGGTGATCATGTCGGGTGCGGGCATGTGCCAGTGGACGCCCAACTCGTCCCAATGTTGGTCGAGGCGGTGAAGATCGCCGGCGGGGTCTTCACAACGTCCCTGGGCGATGCGCTGCACCAGAGCCCGGTAGGTGCGGGCAACTCGCTTCGCTTTGTCTTCCCGAGAGTCCCCGGGCCACGGCCACGGTTTCGTGTGCCACCTGGTCTTGATATTCGGCCGGTCGATCCTCATGGGCATTCCTGACCGGTCGGGTGGGTGAGGTGGCAGTTCGGGCAGGCCGGCCGAATGGTGTATTCGTCGGGGTAGAGGCCGCCGTCGTCGTTGACCATCGTGCGGGAACTCACCGCCACCGCCGGGCCCGTGGTTTTCGCGGCGGGTTTGGGTTTCTTCTTCGGCTTCTGGTAGGGGTGTTGGCGTTTCCAGGACCAGTCTTCCTCGGACGCCTGCCGGGTCTTGGCTGCGGCTTTGTCGGTGGCGATCTTCCGGTCGGCGGGTTTCTGATGGTGTGCGAGGTGGGGTTTGATCGCGCCGACAATCAGCTGGACAGCTTCGGAGCCCTTCAGCCGCTCATCGGTTTCCAAGTCGTGCACCACTTTCGCGATGCCGTCGAGCCACGAATACGCTTCGGTGAGAAGCCATTTCGTTGCCAGGCGGGCGCGTTCGTCGTCGGCGAGCCACCCGGACACGAACTCGTACTCCCGTTCCGTCCACGACGACGGCCCCTTCGGGGTGCAATGTTTGTTGTCGCAGGTGATGACGGTTTCGCCGTCGTCACGGCCGACTGTGGATCCGCAATACGGGCAGATCATCGGGTAGCGGTGCCGCAACTTCGTGTGACCGAGGTGTTGGCGGGACAGGTGGTGCAGGCGGGTCAACCGGTTCAGGACGTCCAAGCCGGAGATGCGGATGTCTTGGCGGGCCTGACCACCAGGCCCCTCGCTGGTCCAGCCGCAGCAGTCCTCGCACGCGCCGGCCGCGGCGTGCGCCGCCTGCAGATCGGCGGCGGCGGTCTTGATCTCGTCGGGGTCACCAACCTTGCGGGCCAACTCCAGGATCCGCTTCGCGGATGCGATCACATCCGTGTGTTCCTCGCAGCGTTTCGGCTGAGACCAGATCTGCACATCCTGCGACGGCGCGGCAGCAAGAAGGTCGACGTGCTGCTCCACCAGCTGCACATAGGCGGACAGCCTCTCACCCTCCGGCGGGCGGGTGTCCTCCCACGACACGTCAGCGAGACTGCCCGGCTCGAGGTCGATCACCTTCCCGTCCGCACGCTGCAACTGCTTCGCGAGTCTCCGCTCCCCATCCGGGCGGGGAATCTTCAACACGTCAGCCACCACATCCGCGGCGTAACCAGCCCACTCGGTGATCTCCGTCATCAACCGGTCACTCGCCGCGTCGATCACGATCCCCGGACCCGGACTGCTCGACACCGCCGCACCCGGCTTGGAATGCCGCTCCCCCAACGTCACCCGCAACATCGCGTAGTCACGCAACAGGCGGTGCACACTCTCGCGGTAATGGGCGTGGCAGCCATCGCACAGCACCTCGGTCTGCTCGGTGTAGGCCGGCTGGGGTTCGCCGTTCTCGATGATCTTCGCCCGACACCTCGCGCCGGCGATACACCGATGGGTGTTCGGTTCCTGCCGGGCGTCACTCGTGGAACGCTCGAACACTAGTCGTCTTCTCCCTCGAATATCACTGGCCACTGCGCGATTTCGTCGTTACTGAACATGAACTTGTGGCGCGGGTTGTGCACCACTATCTGCCACCAGCGTTTCCCATCCTTCGGGTGTGGTCCGAAGATGTTGTGCTTCGGATAGCCGTGGCACTGGGCGATCGTGCCGTCCTGGTGGCGCAGCGTGCCAATTCGGTCGGTCACCGGCGTGACGAACTCGGCGTGGGGGCCCGGTGCCATGGAGCGGTGCCACAGATCCACGTTGATCTTGAGGTCAGCGTCCTCCGAGACGTCCTTCATCACTTCGGACACCGGAGTCATGCGCAAGCGGTGGTAATGCTCGTCGCTCAGTGTCCAGCGCGACGTATCGAGCAGAGCAGGTGGCAAGTCGGCGTCGCCCCAGAGTCGTCGCGCATCAGCTTCCGCTTGCGCGTGCATCTCCTCGAATGTCGGCAGAGTCTCGATGCTGCGGTGCTGGCGGATGAACGCGATGACGATTCCGGCGATGACTGGTAGCCAAAAGACAATCGTCCCCACAGTGTCGTTGACGAGGAAGAATAGCGGGATTCCGATGGCAGAGCCGATCGCCACGCCGACCAGGAAGCACCGGTGCAAGTCGTTCATCTGGCTGCCTTCTCTCGGATCTCGACGTCCACGTCGCGTGTGATGCGGTATTCGCCGCCGTGCGCCATCGCCCGCATCGTGTCGAAACACTCAGCGAGGGTGTCGCATTCGTGCGGATGCCAGCCTTCGGTGTGGTAGTTCAGCCAGACCGTGTACGGCTTCGCCTTCACAGGCGGGTCCATCAGTTCGTCGAGACTGTCCGACTCGTCATCGGGTTGAAACGACAAGCGTTCACCGCCGCACGTCTCGCACGTCGGCTTCTCACCTTCAACCAACCTGACCGGATGGTTGATGTGCGTCGGATCCAGACACATCTTCGGGCCCGTCATCAGATAAGACCTTCGGTGAGGAGATACGGCGTGACTTGCTCCATCACCCGCCGGGCTCGCTCGGCCAACGTGTTGACGCTGTGGCCGAGCTGGAGCGGTTCAGGCTCCACGATGGGCGCCCAGCGATCCGGGGTGCTGTCCCGCCCGTACATGTCGACGATCGTGTACGGGGAGGTCGGCTCGGCGAAGTGCTCACGGTATGCGAGCCAATCCCGGGTAGCCGACCTGAAGATGGACGACGTGAAGTCGTACCGCGGCGCCGGGATGAACGGATTCGTTACCCACATCAGGAATGTCAAATAATCACAGGCGTCGATGTTTTCGAATCGGCGGCGTGATCGCTGGCAAATCTTGCCGGACCACCGTGCCGGCCGCCCGGTGTTTCGGTCGATGACGTTGTGGAAGTCGATCACCGCATTGACTGCCCGCAGCCCGTGGCTTCGCATGAAGTCGTGCGGGTGCTCGTCGCTGGTAGCGCTGTCGTAGAGCAGATCGCCGTAGTCATCGCTGAAGATGCGTGTGCGGCGCTCACCGCGACCCGCCGGCAGCATCGGCGTCTCAGACACGGCCAGCCTTCCGATCCAGCGCGACGTCGAGTGCAGCGGCGATGAGTGCGCCGGCCTTGGTGAGACTGGCGATCTCGTCGTCGGTGTCTTTGAAGCCAGCGGGATCCCACGGCCAGTAGGTGTCTGGACCGTCCGCGCCGACACCATGGCCCTCAGCTTCGGAGATGATGTCTTGCGCCTGCACCGTGTAGGCGAGGGCGGCGTTGATCAACACGACAGGGCCGTGCTCGGCGTCGTGCTCCCGCGTGTACCCCTCCACGCTGATCTGTCTCGCGCGCTCGGTGTAGATCGCGATGAGCCCCGGGCTGTTGAGAGTGGTGATCGTCATTGCGTTCCTCCGTAGTAGTCGACCTCGGTTGGTGCGCCGAACTCGGCGCCGAGGGTCCAGGGGTGAGCGGCGCGGACGGCTTGATCGGCGCGGGCTTTCGCCGTGTCGTAAGGCCAGGGGCTGAGCGTAAGTCCGGTGAACGTGGCCAGGATGCCCGCGGCGGACTCGATGCTGAGCGCGATCGCGTAGTTCAGCATGGCGTCGTCCGCTTCGCGGCGCCGGCGCCAAACCTCGAGCTGCGGGATCAGCGCGACGTCGAACGCGGATTTGTCGTCGGGGTTCTGCCACGTCGACAGCGCCGTCCGCCACCACGCGGGGGTGAGGGGACAGCTCCACAAGTGGGGGTTGCGGCCGAAGCTGGTGTCGGGACAGTCGCACGGCGTGCGCCACTGCCACCAGGGGGCGCCCTTCGCGAATGCGTCGACGCGGTGATGCCAGAGCTCGACGTGGATCTTCAGGTCTGATTCGCCGAGGAGATCTTTGAGTTCGTCGGCGATCGACCGCCTCCGGTGGCGGCAGCTGGGAAAGGTCCACCGTGACGCGTCCTCAAGTGGATTCTGCGGCCCGCTCACGGCGTCTCTCCCGACTCTTCGGGCTCCGGCCGGGCGGGGATCCTGACCGGGCAGGGCATCTTGCGTTCGGTGCCGTCGGGGTGGTGGCAAAACTCGCCCAGATCGGCGCCGCACCCGCCCTTCGGCTTCGGGCACTTGTGGTCGAGAGCCTCCGTGTCGACATACGCCTCGATGACGGCGCCGCGGCTGCGCGTGCGCCGGCCCGGGCCAGTCGCGTACTCGGACATCAGCCGGACCGTCCCGTCACGTCGTAGGAGCCGTCGTCGGTGTAGTCGGTCGGGTCGAGATCCCACATGCGGTCGTGGTGGTCGCGGACGCTGTCGTGTCGGCAGTCAGGGCAACGGAACACGGTGAGCCGGCCGATGAACTGGCGGCCGGCCCCGCTGACGCGCCCGACGTTCATCAGCGACGGCCGTTCGGACTTGCACTTGCCGCACCGTTCCGGTCTGCGTGGGGGCGGGCAGATGAACACCGTTGCCAGATCCGTCCATTCACCCCACTCGACCGGGAGGCCATCCCAGCGTGGCGGCAGGTCGTGGTCTCGCGGCCACAGCTGCAACGACTCCTGGTCAGGCATGGGCGGCGGCTTCCTGCGGTGGCTGGTGGTCGCAGCGGATTGCGTCGTCGAGGGGAAGCCTGTCCGGGCCGAGTCGCCAGCCTTCATCGTCGCAGTCGTCGCAATCGGTGATCGCTTGAGCGCGGGCGGCGGCTTGGTCGATGTCCCACTGTTCGCGGTTGCGCCGCGCGTCAGCGCAGGCGCCACACCGGACCGGGTGTGTTGGCTTGCCGAATTCGGGACAGGTTTTGGGAGGGGGAAATTCGGATGCCGGGACGACGCTCAGGTGACGTTCCCTACTTACGTAACCCCCTGTGGAGTTGGAGATAGGAGCTGGAGCAGGAGTAGGGCCGGGGTTGTTTGAGGGGTTAACCCCAACCCCATCGCTAAGGGTTAGCGCGGGGGTTGCGATGGGGGTTCCGCCAGGGGTTGGCGGTGGGGTTAGCGTGGGGGTAAAGGGTGGGAGCGTGGCCGGGTCTACAGCCGTCTGCGAGAGCAGGTTCTTCACCGCTTCCCGCTGCCACGACTTCGACACCGGGTCCTCCTCAGTCGCCTCCGCGATGTTGCGCGCCTTGATCTTCTGAACCTCGTGCACCACCACACCGCGCAGCGTCCGGGACGCCAGAGCAGCCCGGGCGTTGGCCATCGAGACGGCCATGTTCGGCGATCGCCACAGCCCGTCGTGCTTGATCCAGGACCGCAGATCGAACTCTTCGGTGACGGTGTCGATGATCAGGAACAGCTCAGCCGACAGCTCCACGGCGGCGTCCTCCACAGCGGCCGGAGTCCACCCCTTGGCCTTCGCCGAGATCCTCCCGGGATGCCATGGCCCGCAACCGCAGTAGGACAGCTCAGGGCTCGTCCAGAGCACGAAGTACAGGTGCTGTGCGGGTGGGGTGAGATCAAGCCAGTCGTCGTCGCCCCAGATGTCCAGATTGACTTGGGCGTGATCCTTGCCTGTTGCTTTAGCCATCGGCGCCCTCCTCGTTGTCGGTGGGGTGGTGTAGTTTGCGGGCTTCGCGCCACAGGTCTTTCAGGATCTGTTTGCACATGGCGCGCATCGCTCGGGCGTGCTGGTGGCCGGCCGAGAGTGGGGATCCTGCCTCTGCGGGGCTGCCGGAGGGGCCGCAGCGCTTGCAGGGGACGTCGTGGACGGCGGCGGCATACTTGACGCGGGTGGCGTCGTAGACGTCGCGGTACGGGCTGTTACGCACTTTCACGCAGCTTTCTGCGATGAGCCACACGCGTTGTCGAGCGGCGGCGTTCCAGTTGGCGCGTTCGCCACGGCGGCGTGTCGGTGCCACCCGGGCAGCGGGAGGGCATTGGGTGCCGGGCGTGCTTTGGCTGCCCGGGTGGCTGTCGTCGGCGGCACTGCTTTGGCCGCCGGACGTTTCACAAAGGTGCATACCGCAGTAGGCGTTGAGTTCGTACAGTCGGCGAGGCCGGTCGTGCAGGTCATGCCAGTACGGGTCCCGGATGCTCGCGAGGAGGCGGGCGGCTTGTTTCTCCCCCACCCCGGGCGTGGCTTTCACCCACGCACCCAACGGGTGATGGCGCATGGCGCGTTGCAGGTTCAGGATCGCGTCGTGCTCGGCACGTTCGAGGGTTTCGACCATGGCGGCCAGGCGGCGGATGTCGGGGTGGTTCAGGGTTAGTCCGTGGCCGTGTTCGCCGGGGTCGGTGAGTTGGCGGAGCCGGTTAGCGGCGGCGATCCGGGTCGATTCGAGTTCGTCGACCATGTCGGCGTGCACGCCGAGGACGGGGTCGGCGAGGATGGGCCCAGCCAGCGGGGCGCAATTGGGTTGCGTTTGGTCTTTGGCTGGCTGGGCCGCCTCTCCCGCCGGCGCTCCTGCTATGGGGTCCGCTGAAGGTATGGCGGGCGGGTTTGGTCCTGCCGGCGATGCCTGATTGGGTGACGAAACTCCCATGGCCGGCAGGAGGTTTGAACCCGCCAGCGAACCAGTGCTGGGCGACACGTCTCCCATGGCTGACGGGTGGTCGGGGACGATAGTGGTCACGATGCACCTGCCTCGAAGTCAAGCGCCGCGGCGTGCAGTCGCGTTCGGAGAGTCAGATCGAGATACTCAGGGTTGATGTCGACGCCGATGTACTTTCGGCCGGTCCGCTGCGCGGCGAGTCCTGTTGTGCCACTGCCGTTGAACGGGTCCAGTACGGTGCCACCGGGCTTGCAGCCGGCGAGGATGCAGCGGGTCGGGAGCGCCAGTGGGAACACTGCGAAGTGGGCGCCAGGGAAGGGCTGCGTTGGGATCTCCCACACGTCACCGGGGTTCCGGGTGCCAGGGTGATCGGCTGGAAGTCGGTGCTGCTTACCGGTAGCGGCCTTGATGCTCTGCGGGTTCATCCCCGGCGCGTACGGCGTGCGATCAGTTCGGTGCTGGCGGTAGCCCTGGCCCGGCACGTCGGTTTCCTTGGTCTCGCGCGCCCAGTTGAGTGCCGCGGAGTGCTGCGTGGTGACCGGCACTTTGATCGGGTCCAGGTCGAACCAGTAACGCTGCGACTTGCTGAACATGAAGACGTGCTCGTACCGGCCAGATAGCCGGTCTTGGACTGATTCGGGCATCGCGTTCGGCTTATGCCAGATGATTGCGTTACGCAGGATCCACCCATCATCTTGCAACGCGAAGGCGACGCGCCAAGGGACGCCTAGTAAGTTCTTGCCCGGAACGCTTGCGCCCGGCCGGGTTTCGGCATGTCCGCGCGCACGCGTCTTCCCGCCCCTGATGTCGTAGCTCCCGCGGCCACCGCTGCTGTAGCTATCGCCGAGGTTGAGCCACAGCGTGCCGTCGTCGGCGAGCACACGGCGCAGCTCGGCGAACAGCGCCCGCATCGTCTCGGCGTATTCAGCCGGCGACGACTCCAGCCCGTACTGGCCCTCAGTTCCGTAATCTCGGAGGCCGAAGTACGGCGGGCTGGTGACGATGCAGTCGATCACCGCGTCGGGAAGTTGCTGCGCAACTGCAAGAGCGTCGCCGTGGTAAAGAGTGACAGCGTCGTCCGAGTAGTGAAGATTCACGCTGGCCGGACCTCGCGCACTGGGGGTTCGGGTAGGTCGCAGACGCGGTGGACGCGGCAGTTGGTCATCTGGGTGATGAGGCTGCGGTAGAACGACATTCCTTCCTCGAGTCGGCCGATAGCCGCGTCGCATTCCTTCACCGCCTGCTGGAGGTCGAAGAGAGTGCAGTCGGCCAGCAGTTTGGATTCGCGGTGGCCGACGACGATCTCCGTGGCCAACTGTTGCTGCCACCAGCTACGCCGGTCAGCGAGCTTCGGGGACGGCTTCGACACCGGCGGCCGCGGTTTCGGTTTCGGCCGCGGCGGGGGCTGGTCCCGTTCTAGGCGGAGCTCGGCGGCGACCGAGCGGATCGGGCCGATCAACAGATGCCGGTAGAACGTGTTCATCTCCCGCTGCGTGGTGTTGTTCGCGACCAGCTGGGCGAGTTCCTCCGGGGATCCTTTCGGGTGATCGTGGATCGTCGCGACGATCAAATTCCGAAGCTCACGATTCATCGCGTCGTTCCTTTCATCGCGGCGTCCCACTGGGCCCGCACCCACAAGACATCCCCCATCGCGGTGTGCCGGTTGAAGCGCGCCGGATCGGTGTTCGTCGCGGCCAGGGACAACAGGTCGGACTTCCACTTCGAGGTCGGCAGGGCGACACCGGCACGGGCGAGGTAGCCGAGCGCGAAGCTCGACATGTCGATGGGGTGGTAGTGCCATGCCGGTTCGATCCCGTTGCGCTGCAGCAGTTTGGCCAGGCGTTCGATGTCGAATCCCGGGTTGCAGCCCAGAACTACGGTGTCCTTCGTGGCGGTGTGGATCACCTGGGCGGCGATCTTTTCGCAGTACGCCTCGGTCTCGTTGTAGCGGCCGAGGTAGTCGGCTTTGAACTCGTCGGGCAGGGTGTCGACCCAGTCGGCGGGGTCGTGTTGGATCTGGAATTCCAATGTGACTTCGGTGGCCATCGGTAGCGTTGAGTCGATGCGGCGGACCGCGGCGAACTCCCAGATCGGGGCGTCCGGGTGCACTCCCAATGTCTCTGTGTCGACGAAGCAGATGTCTCGTTCAATCTCGGTCATCGGTGTCCTTTGTTCGCGAGGGGTAGCAGGATGTCGACGTGGCAGGCCAACTGAACAGGCTCCAGCGGGCACCAGCAGGCGAGGTCTTTCCCACGGAGGTCGGGGAGGCCGGCGAGGATCTGTTCACGCTGAGCGTCGAGTTCCAGCCGCGCCTCAGCCGTCCACAGATAGGGGCTGGGAATCAGGTTGTGAGACAACCAGCGGCCGTAGACCGTGACCGCGCCGGCATGCGCCGCCTCCTTACTGCCGTACAACCACTCCCCACCACGACCGTCGTAGACAATCCAGCTGCGGCCGGTGCCGGATTCCTTGATCCGCCACGGGTTCCCGAAGATCGTCGGCCGCGACACCCTGACCGCATTCTCGGGCAGCTTCCAGCCCTTGGCCTTCGAACCGCGTCGCAACTGAATCCGTTCGGGCATCAGTCGGCCCACTTTGCGGTGTAGCCGCCGCAGCACGGGGATGGTTTACCGGTGACGACCCAAACCCACTCGCCGTTCTCGGTGGTCAGCTTGATCGTCATTCCGGGGCCAAACTCGCCGTCGCTGAACGACCACGGCGTTCCCAGATCGCGGCGGATGATGTCGCAGTCCAGCACCGTCCGGTTGATGTAGACCCAGCGATCGGTGACGCACAGCGCTGGCCCGACACGCTCGGCGACGTATAGCGGTGGATCATCCACGGGGTCCAGGAGTTTCATCGACGGTTCGGCGAAGAACTCGCGACGTCGCCGCCACAGGATCAAGCTGTCGTTGGCGACGGGGAGCTTCTCATGTTGGCCGGCACAACGCCGTGATTCGTGGCGGTCCCAGCCGGAAGAAGACGGGTGCGCGGCCATGATCTCGTGAGCACTCTGCGCGAGAGCAGCAGCAGTGGTGAGCACTATCGGACCTCCCCAGCGTCGACGACGTCTTGCTTCGCCAGCCAGATCGCCCATGACAGGGCAAACGCTCCACGCTCCGCGGTCTCGACGTCCCAGTCGGTCGGTGCTTCGACGTCGAGCACCACGTGGCGTTCACGAATGGTTCCTGCGCGACTGTGCTGTTCGATCTCCTCGACAGCGATCGCGTGGTACGGGGCCACGTCGCAGTGCCAGCGGTGGTATCGGATGAAGCCGTTCGACCACAGGTCTTCCCAGTCGTGGCCGGCGGGTTTCTCACACCACCACGCGCACGGGGTGACAGGCGCGTCCGTCGCGGCGTTGAACCTGGCCAGATCCCACCGGGTCGTCGGCACAGTGATCCACAGCGACTGGTCGTCGAGGAAGTTCTGCAACGTGATTGGCAGGCCGGCGAGGAACCGGTACCAGACGTCGCGCGGACCGAAGTAGAGGCTGCGGTACGCTGTCATGATTCCGTCGCCTCTCGTACGAGTACGAATGCGCCTGTGATTTCACGGAGTCCGGTCCGGTCCGGGTGTGGGTCGTGGACCATCTCTCCGGTTTCTGCGTCGCCGACGACGACGTGGAAGAAGTCACCGCGTGGTGATCGGCCGTCGATCAGGATGTGCGGGAAAACGCTGACCTCTGCACGGCACTCTGCGCGAACCGCGTCGGGGTTGTCGTAGTAGAGGACCTCGACCTGGTGATGCTTCAGCAGCCAGCCGCGGGTTTCGGCGAACCAGCGGGCCGTCTCGTCGCCCTCCTGGCTGGGGTAGTCGCGCACGAAGTGCGGCACCTCGGCGATCGGCCGGCCCAACACGCTGGCGATGCCGGCCCGCCAGCAGTCCCCCACCGTGCCGGTTTCCGGATCGTGGAGGAACTCCTGGTCCTCGAATGCGTGCTCGGGACACAGCACGATCGGGTAGCCGATCTCTGCGCGGCTGACGATCCGCCACCCGTCGGGGACGTACCGCCCAATCGCGGCGACCAGGTCGTTCAAGTCGTTGAAGTAGACGTCGACATACTCGATCTCATCGCACGCGCTGTCGTCGCACTGGACGTCGACCAAGATCATGGTTCTCCCCTGGCGATTCGGTCTAGGTGGTCGGTGTGGCAGTTGTCGCAGCGGGGCCGTCCCGCCGACGGATCGCCGCCGCAGTCCACGCACTCGCGGGGGTTGGCCAGATAGCGTTGCTGCTGTTCTGGTGTCGACGCGGGCATGAACTGCGGTCGGCGTTCCGGTCAGCTGATGGCGTAGACGGGCTTGTTGACGGCGTTGGTGACCCGCTCGGTGATCTCTTCCCACGCCTGCCGAATGATCACGCGCGTCGGGAACAGCTTCACCGCAAGGCGAAGGTGGCCTTCGGTGATGTTCAGCCGGAAGTACGCCTGCACTTCGTAGCTGACCGGATGGTTGTCCCATGGCCGGAGCAAGAGGGTGATCGTCTCCGGGACCTGGAGCTCACGGCCGACGGCGCCGGCGCGGGCGTTGACCTCTTTCTTGTACGTGGCCTTGATACCGCCTCGGGCGCGCTCGATGGTCGATTCGAACTCGCCGCTCGTCGATGCCCGAACGGAGTCGATGATCTCGAGTAGATCGGCCTGATCCGGTGCCTGGATCGTGTGTCGCAGCTCCTCGATGATGTCGCCGAACTTCTCCTGCGGCATGAACTGGCCCGAAAGTTGGTGCCAGGCAACCCAGTCCTCGTCGGCCTTGAGGGTGACGGTGAGGGTGTCGTCGCGCCAGCCTGGCGTGTCCTTGGTGTGGTCGTTGTAGATGGCGGTGATGGTTCCGGCGGTTCCCTTGCCCCACAGGGTGCCGGATTCGCCGAGTGGTCGGCGGGCGAGTTCGGCGAGGAAGGAGTCGATGTCGGCAACATTGCGGCCGCCCTTGGCCCGCCACGGTGCCGGGAATTTCGACTCGTCCTCCTCGACTTTCTTGACCTGTAGGCCGTGCTGCTCGGTGACCGCGATCGCGACATGGGAGCGGCCGTCGTCGGCCGTGTCCGGGAGGACCGTCGCGGGGAACGGTGTCTTCGCGACCGCGGCGGCGTGTTCGATGGTTCCGACCATGGTGGACTTGGCTGCTTCGGGCATGGAGATTCCTTTCAGGGGTGTTTGATTGCGTTGCGAAGTTGCTTGACAAACGATTTGGTGCGCCAGCGGATGCCCATACGGCCACCGCTGGCGATGAGCTCGGACCGCCTAAGCCAGGCAACCTTCAGGTACTGATCGCCGACTGGGTCGGTAGTGATCTCCCAGTGATGCACCATGTAGCGTTCGCCGCCGACAGTGATCTCAACGTCCCAGGTGCCGCCGAGCGGCATCGCCATGATGGCGTCCGCGATCGGATCCGCCTCGTGATGCGCAGTCGTAGCGACCTGCGCGGCGGTCGGGGTGGTCATCAGTCTTTGCCCGCTGCGGCGGACTTGCCGTCGGTCGAAGCCGGGTCCTCCCAGAGAGGGCGCTGGGAGGGGTCGGCGCGGTGCAGGCCGCCGTCGTCGTCGGTGAACCACATCGACGACTCGATCTCCTCGGGGATCTTGTCGCCAACCGTGGTCGTGATCTTCACCGCATTCGACACGTTGCTGACCGGCTTGATTTCCATCGCCACGGTTACCTTCGCGGGCTTCCTGGTCTTGATCGCCGCGGCGACGGCCTCTCGCAGCCTGCGGGTGGCGTCGTCGTGCTCGATCCCGTTGCGGTGGCGGATCAGAACAGAGGCGAACTCAAGTCCCTCATCCACAGGGTTGTTGTTGTCGGACAATGGATTTCCCTTCACTAGATGAACTGCGTTGCGAAAGAGTTGGTGTCGGGCTGGATGTCGCCGTCGTTGTCCAGGAGGACGTATTCGCCGCGGCGCAGAACACGCTCCTGGTCTGGTAGTTGGTTGTCGGATAGCAGCCAGCCGACTAGATAGGCCAGTGCCCGGTTCTTCTCGATCACGTCATGGCAGTAGTTGCAGGCGTCCAAACCATTCGCAGCCAAGTTGGTGTCGTCGCGCTTCGACCCGCCAGCACGTCGCGGCCGCCGATGATGCTTCTGCGTCGCACGATTCGCCCCGCACACCTCACACACGCCGCCGCTGCGACCGCCGATGGTGCCCAAGACAGCCGGCGAGAAACCCGTCACGTCGACACACCGTCCCGACGCCTCTGGTCGACGCCGCTTGCCCGCGCGCCCTCAACCCGCACGCCAGCCTCGAAACCCGCCGCGTAAATCTCGGACGCCAGCCGGTGCAGGCTGAAGATGCCCGACTCGTCGAGCGGGCTCCTGTTGTCGTACTGCTTGGCGTCATCGAGCTGTTTGCGCACGTATTCGTCGACAAGGTCAACAATTTCGCCCGGCACCGGGATGATGGCGTTCTTCACTTCAGTCCGTGCCGTTTCAGGATGCTGTCGATGACGTCGATGTAGATGACATGTGAGCCCAGGTCTGCGGCGTCGTCACATTGCTCCCGGATTTCGGTGATTGCGGCTTGGAGCTGCTCGCCACGCAGGTCTGCGGCGGCGAACGCACTCGCCAGACCGGGATGCCGGCCACCAACCACCGCCGGGACCGGAACACCGTAGTCCTCGAAGCGGGCCATGTGCGTCGTCTCGCTCACCGGAGTCGGGCCCGCCGCTTGGCGCCATTGCGGTAGTGGACCTCGAGGTACACCGGGATGTCGGAGTTGACGAGGTTCGTCATCGCGGTCTCGATGTCCCCGACGTTCGCGTAGGTATCACGATCGCTGAGGTTCTTCGTGTTGCCGGCGATGATGCTGAACTTCCACTGTGCGCGGCCGCCGAACCAGCGTCGGGCCGGTACGACAAGGATGGTGTAAGGGTTCACGATTGCTCCTGTGTCTGGTCGCTGTCGGCGGTGTTGTTTTCTTCGGCATAGGTTGCGGCGTTGAGGATTTCGCGGATCTCGTCGTCGGCGACGCCGTCTTTCTGCCACCTGTAGAGCTGGTCGGCGACTCTGGTGACTTCGACGTCGTCGAGGTCGTCGGTGGAGTTGACGTCGGGGCGTTCGAGGGTTGCGCGGTAGAGGTGGATTCGGTCCTCACGATCGGTGACCTTGAGTTGTCCGAGCAGTTTGAACAGTCGGCCCTCCAGCGATCGGCGCATCGCTGTCATCGTCGGCTTGTCCTGGCCGGTCTTCGTCTTGGCGGTCGCCTTCGGCGGACTGGTGGCCGGTTCCGGCATGGACTCAGGTTCGGGAGGCGGTGGTACGTCGCCCTGGGACTCCGGGGCGGGCTCGGGATCACTCTCGTCCGGTTCCGCCGTAGGTTCCTGCGGGTCCGGGGCAGGTTTGATCTTGTCCGCCAGCCGGGACGCCGGCGGCGATGTGGGTTCGTTGACGTCGACTTCATCGACCGTGATCGGCTCGTCGGAACCCTGCACCCGCTCCGCGGTGGCCCGGGCAGGCTCGTCGTCATCGAATCGGCTGTCACGCTGATCTTCTGTGCTGGAGGCGATCCCAAGGAGAACCTCGGGGGCGATCTCCTTGCACACCTTTGTGCGGGCCTTCGCGAGCAGCATCGAGGTCGGGTCGGTGATGTACTGCATGTTCCCGACTACCGATGTCTTGGACCAGTCGTCTCCGCTCTTAGTGACGGTCACCCAGTCGGAGTCGACCTCGGGGCGCATCTTGGAGTCTGGGGTGGCCGGTTGCGGAACGTAGCGGGCCCTGATGGCGCGCTCGATCGTGTAGGCGCAGGTCGCGTCCGGCTGGTCGGAATCGGGGCTGCGGCCCGGTTTCCAGCCGTGCACTTCGGCGACGGTTTCCGACTCGGTGATCGTCTTGATCGTGTAGCCGCGGGCGTGGAGCAACGCGACCATGGTCAGCGCTTCTAGCGTCGGCATGCCGTGGATGGGGATGACCCGCTGCAGCGACTGGATCGGGTTCAAGCCGAGCTCGGCACCGTAAAGGATGGCCGCGGTGGCGTCCTCCGGTTTCCTGAAGAATCTGGTAGGTACCAGTTTCGTGTTGCACATCTTGACGGCCAGGCTGTAGGCCATGTCCATCATCTGGGCGTGGGCTTCGAGCATGGCGATGGCGGCGTCGGCCGGGCGCATCGGCACGGGTGTCAGGTGCGGGTCGGGGCGGACGTCCAGAGCGGCAGTCACGGTGTTCCTTTCAGGCGGCGACGAGTGGGGTGAGCGCGGAGACGCGCGCTTGGTGCTGGGCGGCGAACCAGCTGGGCATGCGGATGATGTGTGTGCCGTCGCCGTAGCCGGGCCACTCTCCGGTACCGACGCAGTGGGCGTAGCGGTCGACGGCGATGCGGTTGAGGTCGCGTCCGCGCTGGACGTCGTCGGCCTGGTGCTGGAGCACCGACACCAGGTAGGGAGGTTCCTTCTCCTGGGCGATGAACACGAATGCGGGATCGTCCGTGATGTCGTTGGCGATCAGGCCCTCGCGGTACCACGGATCCTGTTGGAAGTAGCCGTAGTCCGCGGATGCTTTGGCGAAGTGGCCGGGTGATGCGTCGGCGGCGCTTTTGTAGTCGACGCATACGATCCGGCCGCCGGGCAGTTCGGCGAGGAAGTCCGGCCGATACCGAAGTCGGATCCCCGTCGCGCGGTCGTGCCAGTACCCGGAAAGTTCGGGGTAGCCATGCTCGAGCAGCTTCCGGGCAATCGGGTGGGCGTACACCTGCTCACGCATCGCCCGGGCGACCAGGTAGTCGGCGACGTGCACCGGCACGGCGCCACGCGATCGCGCCTCTGCTTCAGCGTCTTTCCACATGGTCGTTGCGGTCGGCTTCTCCGATGGCTTGCCGTCCGCCTTGACGCCGTGCACTTCTGGAACCAGGATCACGAGTTCAGCGCCCTCGCCGAGAACCTCGTGGTGCACCAGGTGCCCGAAGTCGTAGACAGCCTTCGGTTTCGGCGGCTGGGACTGCTCGTGGTGGAATTTGGCCGGGCACGTCGACAGCAACCGTCGGGCACCCGACGACGACAAGCTCTCCCGGTCAGCGTGATAGCTGTTGTCACTGATGCCGGGGTGCAGACCGTCGTCCTCCGGCGGTGCAGTGATCACCGCGGCGGTCACTCTGCTGCTCCGATCTTGAAGGGCAGGTCGAGGTCTGGGTCGTCGGGGTCGGGCAGGAAGATGCCCATCGGCACACTCTCGGCCAGGGAATCAAGCGCGCCGGGCCGGATCGTGCCGTCGACGCAGCGGTGCGCGAAGAAACCAGCGGCCGGGCACCGCGGGCAACCAAGCCCACTGCGATCGCTGCGGGGCTTGACGTCGAAGATCAAAGTGCCGATCCCTGCGGGGGGCATCCATGTCTCCTGCTGGATTCGCCGGCTCCGCCTACTCGCGGTGAATCCCCACCCCATCGCCGCGACAGCGATCACGATGGCAGCAACAACAAATTGCGGCCGGCCCAACCAGATGATCCCCCCACCGACACCAGCGCCCATGGCAAGCGCGAACAGGAACAACCGGAGATTCCTCACGGGCGCCTCCGCTGCACCAGACTGTCAGCGGCGTTGAGCGCGCCGGCCACCGCAGCACCGGCGGCCACACCGACCAGAATCAGCGTCCCGATCAGCTCGACAAAGAACTGGAGGATCGCGCTCACGCCTCCTGCCCGCCCATCGCGACGTAAAGGCGGGCAACAAGTTCCGCGACAGCAACAGCCTGGTCGCGTCCGCTGGCGCTTGAAGCGGACCCGTACGTCAGGGTGAACGTGTTCACCTGGTCGTCGGGCCAGCCGATTGCGTCTCTGGTGTGGATCGGGATGTACGTGTGCCATTCGCCGCTATCCGTTTGGTATGCGGTAGCGACGATGAAGCGGCCGACGTGAGCGTCGACGGCCGGTCCGGCGTCATCGCGGTCCTGTAACCGCCAAGCCGGTTGGGTTACGCTGGGTGTGCTCACTTCAGGGCTCCTGTTCCTGTTGTGGGTGTTGTGGCCCCGGCCGGTGACGCGGCACGGGGCCGCTCTTACTTCAAGAGGTCCTTGGCGGCCTCGGTGATCAGTTCCTCGGGGACCGGAATGCCGAGAGTCCGGAAGTTGAAGTGACGTCGCAGCGTGATCCGCGTGCGCCGCACATTCGCCGCCACTTCGAGGGCGTGCCCCGCAGCCACGCCGGCGCCGGGCCCGGCTACACCGACGCCGGCGGACTGCTCACCCTCCGGGGAAGTTGGGTGCCCCGAGCCTCCAGCGCATGCGCTGGACTCGATGAGACTCGGGGCGGTGTCCGCCGGGAACGGCGAGTGACCAGCGGACGATTGTGAGGTTCCGACACCCGACCAGTCGCGGCGGCCACCGGTGATGACCGCGCGGGGGTCGACGTCGGGGTACTCACCGTGAGGTCCTGAGTGGACGGGGCAGTCACGGTGGATCAGGAAGGGGTGACGGCGGACCGTGTAGGCCGCTCCGTCGCAGCAGCAGTCAGCACCGAGGCAACCCGGACGGTGGGTTGTCACGCGGCCGCCGCGCCCGCAGTACTCGCAGGTTACGGATGGCTCAGTGGTCAACGGCGAGGCGTCCGGAACCTCGTGCGCCGCAACCACTGAGCCATCAACCCCGTCCGGACCGCACCTACCTGTATCAAAAGGGGGGACTGTGGGGCTCGTCGTGTCGACGAAGCCGTTGACCAAGTCGTAGAGACCGTCCCGCGCGGCGTCGCTCGTCATCGAATTCAGGACATCAGTTCGATACGGACCGCAGGTCTGGCCCGACCGGTCACAGCCCGCAGGGCAGTCACCGCCTCGGAAACACTTCCGCGGCCAACGCTTCGCCTCAACATCAGCGATCGTGTACGCACTGCGAATCGGCTGATGCCCGTTGAGCACCCGCGCGCGCCGCTCGGCCGCACTGGGCACCAACGCATTCAAGCCACGGTGAAAGACCCCAGCAGCCAGAACGCCAGCCAGCTTCGCCAGCTCGACAACGACACCCCTCGCGGCGCTCACGACGCGGCCCGCTTTGGCTCCAGCGATGGCAGCCGATCGACATAGCGGTCCAGCTCGCGAACGTCGATCACGATTCGGCGGCCATCACGCTTGGCCAGCAGTTCACCGCGGCGGATCATCTTGTCGATCTCGCTCGTCGACTTCTCCAGGTATGCGGCCGCGCCGGCGCGCGAGTACAGCCGCTTGGCGGGGCGATCAACGAGGTCGGCCATCACGCTGCCGCCTTGAAGCAGCTACGGAGAAACACATGGATGCGGCCGGCCGGCGCGGTCTTGAACACGGTGTGGCAGTTCAGGCAGTACCGGGCACGCTTGCCCCGCCGTGTCCGGTTACTTGGGTCGGCCGGCTGGTGGTTGAGCACGCGGTCGACGCGGCGCTGCCATGCCTGTCGGCGGTGCTTCGGTCGATGGCTCACGAACTCACCGCTTTCAATTCGTCGTTGCTGATCAATACGAGCCCGGTGCTATGCGTGTTGACCGGAAGGCCCTCGGCCGCAAGGGCATCCCGGAATTCGATTTCTCGCTGCGGCCTGACGCGCGGTTGGAATCGGCGCTTGCCGCCGTGATTTCCGGTGTCGTGCTCATAGATGAAGGGGCGGCCCTTGTAGGTCGGCTTTCCGTGGTCGTGGCCGTTGCGAACATCGCCGTTGGGTAGGACGCGGCCGCCGCGCTGGTCGATCAGCCACTTCTTGGCGTAGAGGTGTTCGAAGAAGTCGGTGTGCCGAACTTCGGAGAAGTACTTCTTGCCGAAGTCGGTCAGGAGAATTCCGTCGCCGCCTTCGATAGCGCGGCGGTGCCGACTCTCGATTTCGGCGCGCTGCTCAGCCTGCTCGGCCCGTGTGGTCGCGGCCTCGACACGCTCCTCGGCATCGACCAGCTTCCGCGCGTATTCCAGTGGAGTGAGGGGCCGGACCTCGGAGGCGGCGCGACGTAGCGCCGCAAATTCCCGGACAAGGCGCTTCTTGAAGTCCTTGACGACCTCGTTGTTCCGCATGTACGTCAGCAGGAGGGTCGCGTGTTCCTCATTGAGAATCGCGACCCGGCGGTGCTGGACGCCGCCAGCGGTATCAAAGGGTTCCACTTCAAATGCGACCCCTCCGAACTCCTCGAAGTCGGCCATGTTCTCGCGGATCAGCTGGAGGACCGCGCGATGCTCATTGCGCGTTCCGTTGGCGACTCGCATAGAGGTCGTTGTCGGCGCGCCGTCGGCGGACGCCTGAACGATTGGGGTGGTGCGCTCCAGGGCGGCGAAGTACTCGGTGGGTGGATCACTCTCAGGAATGCGGATATCGGTCATGCCGGCACCTGTTCCTTGTCGGTTTGTACCCCGGCGGGGGACATCCGTGGGTCGAAAAGAATCTCGATGGGCACGTTGAGTGCCTCCGCGATGCGGGTGGCGAGTTCCGGAGTGCAGCTGGAGCGGCGCCCGGACAGTAGGTGAGAGATGAAGCCCTTGGAACATCCGGCGTAGCGGGCGAGGCGACCGAGCGAGAACTTGTCCTGCTCCATCAGCGCCCGCAGCGTCGCTGGGCTCCGCAACCGCATCCATGTCCCCTTGGGCCATCGTTTCCGCTTGTTCATTTTGAGTGTCCCCTAGTAGCCGTCTATCTGTCAAGCACTACGGGTCAATTATGTGGCTACTGGTAGCCGATGCGCAAGGAATTACACAGATGTTCTTTCCCTGCCTGCGTCGATAGCTACCCGGGTGGCGTACCAATTGGTAGACGGCCGGGGGTAGATTGGGCGTCAAGCACTGGTAGACGGGAGGGAGTGCTGGATGGTGGACGCCGGTCCGACCCCCGATCAGAGTTTTGATGTGCCGACCATCAAGGAACTGATCCGATCCGCCCTCGACGCCGGAAAGTCCGTCCGAGACCTCGCCGAAGACTCCGGACAGCGCGTCAAGTTCCAGACCTTCCAAGAGCTGTCAATCCACCCGCCGAAACAGTTCCCGAAAGACGCCAAGACCATCACGGGGATGGCCCTCGCGCTGAGGGTCTCAGAGACCGCCATCGTCCTCGCCTACGCCAAAAGCCTCGGCATAACCGTCACGACCGGATCAAACCTGGCGATGCGACTACCCGCCGACGTCGACCGGCTCAGCCCCGAGATGCAGGACGCGCTCGTCGCGATCGCCAGGGCAGCACTAACAACGTCGCCGACGCCGGCTAGAAAGGCTGACCACGTTGCCGCCGCACTCACGAGCGGACGCAAGCCGCCGAAGGGTGGTCAAGACGAACGTCGCCTCACCAAGTGACCAGCCCTGCGGGGGAATCGTTTCCAACACCGCGAGTATCTGGTCGTGTACCGCGTCGATCTCTTCCATGCCGCGCCCCCATTTACTTAGCTCGTCTGTGAACTAGTTGGGAAATCGCAGAATATGCAGCCGATGTGACATCCGCTACTCACCCCGACGTACCCACCTGGGCGCGAGGAAGGCGCTACGATCCGCTGATGGAAATGAGGGGGAAGCTCACCATTGCCGCTATCTCACTCTCGTGCATAGCCCTGTCGGCGTGCGGCGCGACCACCACACCAGCACAGACCGTCACGGTCACCTCAACCACCGCAACACCTGTGTACACGGCGTCGGCCACCACGCACGCACCGCTGACCCCGGTGCCGGTCGATACGCCGGACGCCGCGCCCGCAGGTATCACGATTCCCGACGTCACCGGTCAGAACGCCGAGATCGCACGCGCGCGACTCGAAGGACTGGGCCTGACCAACGTCGAGCTGGCCTCAGCGAACCCGAAGTACTCCATGGTGATACTGGCCAAGAACTGGACAGTCGTCAGCATCGAACCCGCACCCGGCACCACCGTGGACGCGGGCTCCCCCGTCATCGTCAAGGTCTACAAGGACTAGTCGGATGGGTCGGAGGATCTGCGCCGCCGCGACTGCGCTGGTGTTGTGCTTCTTGTACCTTCCGTCGTCCGCCACAACTGCGCAGGCCAGCCCAGAAGACCCCTTCGGTGAAGACTGGATCGCACTCGCCATCTCACCGGAAGCCGGTATCGGAACCTACGGCGCCGCCGGCAACCCGGACCAGGCCACGCAGATCGCGCTCGACGAATGCAACCAGCGCAGCAATGGCCGGCGCTGCGTACTGGCGACCGCAACCCAGTACGGGTGCGTCGCCTACACCCTGAACACCGTCACGCAGGCGTGGGCAGGCGGCCGCGGCCCGAATCTGGACGCCGCGATCCTGGACGCGAGGTCGAAAATGCCATCGTTCGGCGAGAACGAGGTCGTCGCAGGCGGTCAGTGCTCAAACCCGACAACCCCGCCGTGACGGCTCGCCACTTCGCCGCCGCCGGCCTAATCGTGCTCGTCGGTGCCGTGCTCGTCGAGAGCAAGTAGCGGAGCCAAGTTCAGGAGCGCGGCCCGGGTCTGTGTCTGGTCGATGTGCACGTAGCCGCGGTGTGCGGCCGCCGAGCTTTGGCCCATGATCTGCATCCGGACTTCCTCGGGGACGCCGGCGGCCTGGAGCATTGTCGCGGTCGAGTGGCGGGCCGAGTGCAGTGTTGCCGCGGATTCGTCGGGGATGCCGGCGCGACGCAACACCTGCTGCCACAGCTCGAAGTCGTCGGTCGGCGAGATCGGCCTGCCGTCGGGCCAGTGCCAGACGAGGCCGTGTGGATTCGGCTCGTGGTCGTTCTCGACGTGCCAGCGGACCATCTCCAGCAGTGGGTCGATGATCGGGACGATCCGGACGCCGGTCTTGGTCTTCGGACGGGTCCACACCAGGCTCTTGTAGCACTCGCGGTAGTCGAAGCCGTCCTCGAAGTTCCACCGCGCTTGCGGGCAGTAGGCGGCGCGTTTCCGGCGGGCCCGGTTGACCTCGCACGGGTGCACACCGTCGACAGGCTCTCCGCAGCCGTGGACCTTGGTCAGCTGCTGGAGCTGCCAGGAGAAGTCGAACAGCCCGTTGTCGAGGTCGAGGCGGTCGAGTTCCAGGCCGCACAGTTCGGCCTTGCGCGCACCGGACAGGAACGCCGCTGCCCACCGGGTCGCGATCGCCGGCTCACCAGGGCCGCGTTCGGCCTCGATCTCGATCGCCGCTCGGATGATGGCTTGCGCCTCGTCGAAGGTGAACGGCGGACGTTCGGCGGCCAGGTGCCGCGGCTTGTCCACCACCTCGCAGACGTTGCGCCGGATCATGCCGTCCTTCACCGCAGCCTTCAACGCCAGGTTCAGGGTTTGGTGTGCGCGCTGCTTGTTCCGCGACGTCGCGATCGCGCCCAGCATCATCCGGACATCCGCCGGGGTGAGCCGGTCGAGACGTTTCTTCCCAATCTGCGGGGTGATGTGCAGCCGGATGGCCTCTTCGTAGAACTTCCGGGTGTTCGGCCGCACCCGCGGACCCTTGATGTCGGTGAGCCACTCAGTCAACCAACGACCGACCGTCGTCGACGCGTTGGGGATCACCCCGTCACGGACAGCGTCCTCGAGTTCGCGTTTCTTCTCGGCGCACTTGTTGTAATCCTTTGAGTACACCCGCTTTTGGCGTCGACTACCGTCTGTCGTGGGGATCTCGACGCTACCCACCCACATGCCGTCACCGCG
Organism: Mycobacterium pinniadriaticum; assembly: GCF_026242045.1. Lineage (GTDB taxonomy): Bacteria > Actinomycetota > Actinomycetes > Mycobacteriales > Mycobacteriaceae > Mycobacterium > Mycobacterium pinniadriaticum. Next base: position 80,750 of record NZ_JAPJDO010000010.1, on the reverse strand, counting down.
GAGGAACAACCCACCCTCACCCGCGGCCCGACGTTTCTGCTTCGCCTTGGCCATCTAGTCCGGCCATCCGAACTCGGTGAAGCCACCCGAGGTGACCCAGCCAGTGCGTTCGTAGATGTACTCGCCCGCCTCGCAGGCAAGTCGGAGTTGCCCATCGGCGTACGCCCAATTCCCGATGACGTTGCCGTTCCCTCCGACGAGAAGAACCGACGCGAACTGTCCACCGTTCGCTTTGATGGTCTCGATAAACGAATCGTGCACCATGATCGTTGGCGTCGGCGGCCGCCGGCCGGAGTACACGTCGAACCAGGCCGGAACGTCCTCGCCGCGGGTACTGAGCGAGAGCCCACGGCCGACTGTCGACGGCGGTCTGCGACCGAAGCCCAGATTCTTCCGCTCCGCCCGCAGCGGTGTGGCCGGCATAGGGATGTGTGATTTCTCGGCCATCACGCACGCCATTCGGCAAGGTCGGCTTCGTCGATCATCGTGACGACGATCTGGGCTATGCGCTCGTCAGGATCCGGTGCGCCGTCGTCGCGGTAGTCAGCGACCCACGCCCACACCTTGTAGGAGCCGTCGCCGAAGCCGGCCCAGAACCGAATGCCCTGCCCGGCGTCCCACGCCCACTCAGATCCGGGAACGGCGTACTGCGAATCGGGTGGTGCGACTTTGGGTGCGGTGGCGAATGGGTTGTCGGGCTGGTGGTCGTGGATGGCGATCGACGCCGAGTCGACACCGACCTCACCGAGGAGCACCCATCGACCGTTGAGGCCCGGTGCCGGCGGCGTAGGGCCGACGGCAGAGCCGCGCTGTTCGTGTTCGAGAAGGCGCCCAACTAGGTCCTGAAGCACGTTCAATTCGGCATGATCGAGCTTCTCGATCATGCCGGGCGGGAACAACCGATCATATTCGACGGCGCGCTCGACGACTCCGCGGATGGAGCCCGTCGACTGGTCGCTTGCGTGCGTCATCAGGTCGACGAACTTCGGCGGGAGTGTGAATTCCTTCGGGTACGGCGTCTTGTAGACCTCGTTGAGTTTGGCCAGGAGATCGGTCTGGCTGCCCGGGATCGGGCGGCTGCAGCCGCGGGCCAGGGGGATCGGCGGGCAGTAGCACTGTGTCTCGGCGTTCATGGGTTCGTCGTTGCCGACTGGCCGGTGCACTGGGCAGTTCCACGTCACCATTCCGCCTGCGGGAGTGAAGGTGCCGGGCCATTCGGGGATACGGGAGTCGGCTTGCCAATCGAGCGGACCATAGAGCCCTGCGGCCCACCATTGGCCGTCGTGATAGCGGACTCGGCACCGCGCTCCGTCTGAGGTGCTGGGCCTGTATTCCCACTCGCTGCCTTCGACCGGTTCGGGTCTGCCGGTCGGCCGTGGCCCTTCGAAGTCATGCGGCCCGGCAGTGATCAGAGCGCCGACCATCGGGCATCGCGTGCAGTGGTTGTTGCCGCCGATCGGTGCGTCGGTGGTCCAGAAGTGGCCGCCGCGCTCGAGGCACGCTTCAATCTGGTCGACCTGGTCTGCGGTGTAGCTCATGCGGGTGACTGTACACAAGGGACTGTACACACGCACTGTACACAAGGGTGGCGTACTCCGGAGCACTCGCAATCATCTGTGGTTTGCGGAAAACATGCTCTGTAGTGCTTGTTTGCAGCAATAGCTCATGCTAGCGTGGTCGGTATGAATGGTCAGAAACGCTGGCTCTTAATCAGCGGGTCCGGGGTTCGAAACCCTGACGGCGCACCACACGAAAGCCTCGCCTAGGCGGGGCTTTTGCGTTTCCGGAACGTTCGCCGACAGAGGCCGTCGTCGTTTCGGGAGTGAGTTCGCGACCAACCGATATCACGTCGATCACGGGTATGTGTGTCAGACTGACCTGGAGTTTTCCGGGGCGGGGCAGGCCACCTCCCCGATGAGATGAGATACGCATGAAGATGTTCCACCGTCTCGTAGCCGCCGCTCTCGGCGCTGTCATGTTGGTATGCGCATCTGATCCCTCAGCTCGATCGGAGCCTTCGGACCTCGGCTGCCCCACGCTGATTTCCGCCCTCACCGAAATGCGCAACAACCTGACCATCCCGGCATCTCTTTCCGGAGAGGATCCGGTCAAGCGCGGCGGTGAATTCGATCCAAACAATTATTTCCGAGCGTTCACCCATCTGAAGATGAGGGATGGCTTCACGGTGGACTACGTGTACCACCGCGACGGCATGGGCGGTTACCCCATCCTCTACGCCCGCCCCGTCGACCAACAGCCTTATGTCGACGAAGCGGCATATAGGGCCGCCGGGGACCACCCCGACTTCCTCCAATTCGTTGTGCCGCAAGATAATCCGGAGGGCTACTTCGAATTTTCTGCGTTTGCTATGACGGCGAACCAGTTCTATCTGGACTGGCATGCCAACTACAACGACTGGCAGGTCGTCTGTGGGATGGAAGACCTCGACAAGATCATCAACTCCACTGCCGACAGAAACTCTCCCGGCCGGCCAATGTCCGCCCAGCAACAACAGCAAGCACGAGCCATCCAGGACAAGCGACCCGCTGTTGCGATGAACGACGAGACCGCGACCGTCACCATGGTTGTTTTCACCAAGTGGGGCGGCTTCTACCGTCGCACCCTCGTGATCGACCGACGCGACCATTCGATCCGGGATGAGCAGAACCAGCCCCTGGTCGACTACGACTGCGGGGTCGCCTTCTAGCCGACGGCCGGCACCCGACACGGTGACGTTAGCCACTTGTTGCGCCACTTCCCTGACCCTACGTTGAGCATCATGGCCGACCGTGCGGGACGGTCGGGATTGGCCGCGGATACTTCCAGACCGACCGAACGAAGGGACGACGACATGAGTTCGACCAATGTGACCGTAACGCGCGATGAGAAAGGCAATGTTCACGCGCGCTGGGTTGGCTCAGTTACCTTCCATCCGAGCATTTACGGCAACCCCGAATCGTTCGGGTCGCTGATGCATGAGTGCGTTCAGAACTTCGAAAGGGAATTGAAAGCGGAGGTCAACCACGACCTCATGCATTGAGGCCGTAGGGGTTCGCCCGTATCCGGGCGAACGCCACATCGACGGGCACGGATCGCGAGCGACTCGCGAACCGGCGCACTGGCCGGGTAGCTACGAACCTCTACGGGGCCTTCTCGATCAGCGAGTCCAGGTTGCGCAACCCTGGCGGCAACTACTCGGGACAACTGATCGTTCGATCAGCGAAGCGCTACTACATGAAATCCGGCTCGCAAGTTTGCGATTGGACGGCTCGGCTAACCGCGGCCGCGATAAGGTGCCAGGCAATCCATCCACATCGGGCGGCCGGGGGGGCTTGATGAAGTGTCGGACTTTTGCAGCGGCGTTGACCGCAGCAGTAGTGTGCACCGCGACCACAGGCAGCTACTCCGGCGCGCCACCGACCGCGCCACGGGGTCACGCATTCTCCATCCCGGTGGTGCTCATGGGCGCCGTCGATGAGGCGCCGACCACGCTCGGCATCGCGGACTCGACGCTCTACACCCTGCTCGAGCAGGACATCGACGTCACGCTCGACCATCTGAAAGATTTGGGCGTCAACGCTATTCGTATCGCGGTTCCGTGGGTCTACATCGAGCCAAAAGACAACGAGGACTACAACTGGTCCAAGATGGACTACGTCGTGCACGCCGCCAGCGAGCGCGGGATGAACATCGTCGGCGTGATCACCGGCACTCCGACCTGGGCCGGTTTCCCGCTCAACGGGCATTCCAATCCGACCGACTATGCCCAGTTCGCCGCCGCGGTGGCCGCCCGCTACAACGATGCCAGCAGCATCGGCGCGATCGACGACTACGAGATCTGGAACGAGCCCAACGGCGCGCTGTTCTACAACCCAGTGGACGCCAAGGCCTACACGCGGATGCTGCAGGCGGCTTATCCGGTCATCAAGGCGAACAACCCCAACGCCGAGGTGATCGCCGGTGTCCTGGGTGCGGTGGTCACCGTGCCCGGGCTGTCACTCGCACCGGAAGCTTTCGTCAGGCAGATGTACAACGCAGGCGCGCAAGGCTACTTCGACGCACTGTCTTACCACCCGTACAACTACACATTGCCGTTCTCGATGGGCCAGACCCAAGCCAACTCGCCACTGAAACAGGTCCAAGCGATCCGGGCGCTGATGGTCGCCAACGGCGATGCCGACCTCAAGATCTGGGCAACCGAATACGGTCTGCCCACCAACTTCCCGGTCGATCAGCAGGAGCAGGCGGCCTTCATCCATGACTTCGTGGTGGCCTGGCAGGACGTCGAGGGCGCCGGGCCGATGTTCATCTACACCACCCGGGACTCCAACACCGGCGGGTTCGACGACGAGGAAAACTTCGGCCTGTTCAAGACGGACTGGACGCCGAAGAAAGCAGCCGTGACCGTCGAGGAGCTGATCCAGCAGCTCGAGAGCGGGAACCTGCAGCCCTTTGACGTCACCCCGTACGCGAACAACACCTCGTTTCTCGAATCGGCGGTGATCGTCATCCGCCAGATCATCAACTTGGCTCTGATCGTGCCCAAGGCGCTGTACCGATTGGCGGTTTCCGCGGTCACGGTCATCACCGAGGCCATCGGATCGCTGTTCGGGGTTACGCCGCCGGCTGCCGCGGCGGGCACCCCGCATAAGTCCGTGAGCGAGAAGACGGACAGGGTGACGCCAACGACAGCGAAATCTGCTGCCGCACAGCAAGACCACACGAGTATCGCCCATGCGGCACCGAGGCCGAACCTCTCGGTGCCGCGCACTACGGCCGCTGATAAGTCCCCTGTCTCCGCCGCGAGTACGGTTGATAAGCCCAAGACGGCCAAGGCGGGTGCCTCGACATCGACGCCCCTGAGGCCCACCGGTCGTCACACAGGCGGGCCTGCTCTACGTCCGTCGACACGCTGACGCTTCAAGCCACCTCCACCGCGGCGACAGCCGTTACGCGGGCTTGTGACCGCTACCGCGGCAGGGCTGCCCCTTGTTGTCGTGGTGGTCGGGCATCTTCTGACCGTGCTGTTCCGACACACTGACGGTGCGTTTGCACACCGGACATACGAGTTGCGCCATGCCGTCCTCCTCGGTCACTTGGGGTGCGGGACGGGTGTCCGAGACGCGACGCGCAGATCGACGCTGAAGTACTGGATGCTGGGCGCCTCGGCGACGATAATCTCCTTGAGCTTCGCGAACACCTTGTCCAGCGCCTCCAGGGGATCGGCCTCCCCCGGCACGATCGATATGCCGACGTCGAACCAGTGGCTACCGTATCGGGTCAGCCCGTGCGCAAAACCGGGCAACTCGGTGTGCTCTTCGGGATTCCACGAAACGACTTCGACTGCCTTATCACTCATGCGCTTCATCTTCATGACGCACCCAGTCCGCGGTAAGGGCCTTTCGACCCCGAACTCGCGCAACAGGTCTCCGCATGTGAGTGGCGGGATACGCTTCCGTCATCGAGCAAAGGAGGCGGCGATGGCCGATCTCGCGGCACTCTTCTCCGACATCGTGGGCGACACCCATCTGCTGACCGGCGAGGCCATCTCCGAGGACTACGGCCACGACGAGGCGCTGACCATCCCTCCCCAGCGCCCGGCCTACCTGGCCAAACCGGCGTGCGCCGACGAGGTGGCGGCCCTGTTGACGGTGGCGACCGAACACCGCGTGCCGGTCACCGCGCGGGGATCGGGCTGCGGCCTGTCCGGCGCCGCGCAACCGGTGGCCGACGGTCTGTTGATCTCGTTCGAGCGGATGAACGCAGTGCTCGAGATCGATGCCGACAATCACGTCGCGGTGGTCCAACCCGGCGTGACGCTGACCGAACTCGATGCCCAGACCGCCAGGGCGGGACTGAGCTACACGGTGTATCCCGGCGAACTGTCCTCCAGCGTCGGCGGCAACGTCGGTACCAATGCCGGCGGCATGCGGGCGGTGAAGTACGGCGTCACCCGCCACAACGTGCTCGGCCTGCAGGCCGTGCTGCCCACCGGCGAGATCATCCGAACCGGCGGCAAGATGTCGAAGATCTCCACCGGCTATGACCTCACCCAGCTGATCATCGGCTCGGAGGGCACGCTGGCGCTGGTGACCGAGGTGACCGTCAAGCTGGTCCCCCGGTTGGCGCACGGTGCGACCGTGCTGGCCCCGTTCGGCGACTTCGACCAGGTGATGGCGGCCGTGCCGAAGCTCATCTCGAGCGGACTGAACCCGACCATCGTCGAATACATCGACACCGTCGTCATGGCCGCGATCGTCAACGCCGAAAACCTGGAACTGGGGATACCGGAGACGATCCGGGAGTCCTGCCAGGCCTACCTCGTCGTGGCGCTGGAGAACAACCACGCCGACCGGCTCGACGAGGACGCCACAACACTCGGCACGCTGCTCAGCGACTGGGGTGCATTGGATGCCTACGTACTGCAAGGAAATTCGGCGCGCAGACTGATCGAGGCGCGGGAGAACGTGTTCTGGACGGCCAAGGCCATCGGCGCAGACGACATCATCGATGTCGTGGTTCCCCGGGCCTCGATGCCGGAGTTCCTACGCCGGGCACGGGGCATCGCACTCGCCGAGGGCATCGGCCTGAGCGGGTGCGGGCATGCCGGTGACGGCAACGTCCACGGCGTGCTGTTCTGCAAGGATCCGCAGATCCGCAAGAAGCTGCTGACCGAGATATTCGCGATGGGGATGTCGCTGGGCGGCGCGATCTCCGGCGAGCACGGTGTCGGGCGGGCCAAGGCCGACTACTTCTGCGAGCTGGAGGATCCGGCCAAGCTGGCCTTGATGCGCCGGATCAAGGCCAGCTTCGATCCGGCCGGCATCCTCAACCCCGGCGTGGTGTTCGCCGAGCCGCGCATCCCTTGACCAGCCCGCGCCGTGGCTGCTAAACATGGCTCGACAACGAAGTTTGATCGATCGCTCAGCATGCGGCGGGGCCTACCCGGGGATGGACCATGACGACTGCGCACAACACCGTCTACTACGACCCCTACGACGTCAACATCGTCGCCGACCCCTATCCGGTGTATGCCCGCCTGCGCGACGAATCGCCCGTCTACCACAACGAGCGGTATGACTTCTGGACGTTGTCGCGGCATTCCGACGTCGAAGCCGCGTTGTCGAATTGGGAGACGTTCTCCAACAGCCGTAGCGACATTCTGGAACTGATCAAGTCCGACTTCGATATGCCCGGCGGCGTGATGATGTTCTCCGATCCGCCCGCACACACGCAGCTGCGTGGGCTGATGTCGCGGGTGTTCACCCCCCGGCGGATGGCCGAGATCGAAGACCAGATCCGCAGGTACTGCATCGGCTGCCTGGACCCCCTGGTCGGTTCGGGCGGGTTCGACATCATCGCCGAACTGGCCTCGATGATGCCGATGCGGGTCATCGGCATGCTGCTCGGAATCCCGGAGTCCGAACAGATTTCGGTGCGCGACGCCAACGACGCCAACCTGCGCACCAAGCCGGGCGCACCGATGAAGGTCGCCGATCCCGACCGCATCGCCGACGGCCGCATCTACGCCGAGTACGTCGAATGGCGCGCCAACAATCCCTCCGACGATCTGATGACGGCACTGCTCAACGTCGAGTTCACCGACGACGACGGCGTCACCCGCAAACTCACCCGCAAAGAGGTGCTGCACTACACCCAGGTGGTGGCAGGCGCCGGCAACGAGACGACCGGCAGGCTGATCGGTTGGCTGGCCAAGGTGCTCGCCGAGCACCCCGACCAACGCCGCGACGTCCTGGCCGACCGTTCCCTGCTGAACCGGACGATCGACGAGACGCTGCGCTTCGAGCCGACCGGGCCGCATGTCGGCCGCTACGTGCTGAAGGACTTCGAGTGCTACGGCACGACGGTGCCCGCGGGCAGCGCGATGCTGCTGCTCTTCGGCGCCGCCAACCGCGATCCGCGCCGCTACGACCACCCCGACACCTTCGACATCCACCGCGACACGATCAGCCATCTGACCTTCGGCAAGGGTGTTCACTACTGCCTGGGGGCCAACCTGGCCAGGCTCGAGGGGCGAGTCGCCCTCGACGAGCTGCTCAACCGGTTCCCGGAATGGGACATCGACTACGCAGGCGCGCAGCTGGCCCCGACATCGACGGTTCGGGGCTGGGAGCGGCTGCCCATCCTGCTGCCCTGACGCCGAACGCGACGTTGCCCACGGCAGCGTCCGCACCGTAGACCGAAGGCTGTGAGCTGCGTCGCTGTGAATCCGCTGGGCAATCCGTTAAGGCACCTGACTGACCAGCAAAAATAGCTGTTCGGAGATAACCGGCTGACAGTTTCGATGCCAAGTTCACCGCATTGTGCTGCAGTGATGCCGCGAACGGTGTTATAGTCCTGGTTAGCTGAATCGACCAACAGCTGCCCTCGGACATCAGGTCCGGTGACGAAGTGAGGACTTAGCCGCATGGTGCCGGAAGACCCCGTTCACCACCCTGCGGGCGAGGTAGCTCCGCAAGCCTCCGCATCGGTGCCACCGATGCAGGTCCACAGCTGCAGCCGGATCGGACTGACCGCCAACCCCCCGGGCTTCCGGCGTTCACTCGGCGACTGGCTGCGGCGCCGCTAGCCGCTAGCCGTTGCGGATCCGGCGGACCACCACAACCACCGTCACCACGGTGACACCGGCCAGCGCGGCGGCCACCGGGGGCCTCGTCACGAAGCGCACGATCGCGGCCTTGACGTCGTCGGCGATCCGCTGCGGATTGGCCCGCTCGGCCAGCGAGTCCACCGTCACCGCCAGCCGGTCACGAGCCTGATCGATCTCGGCCTTGATGACCTCGGGATCCCGATCCGCCACTTCCGTCCTCCAAACTGCCGCCCTGCCGAACTACCCTAAAGCAACCCGGGCCAACCCCGATGCACCGGTAGATGAAGGGACCATTAGGTGACGGACACAGCACGCCTCGAAGTCGGCGACAAAGCACCGGCGTTCAGCCTGCCGGATGCCGAGGGCAAGACCGTGAAGCTGTCCGACTTCAAGGGCCGCAAGGTGATCGTCTACTTCTACCCGGCCGCAATGACCCCGGGCTGCACGAAACAAGCCTGCGACTTCCGCGACAGCCTGGCCGAGTTGAACGGCGCCGGCATCGATGTGGTCGGCATCTCCCCGGACAAGCCGGAGAAGCTGGCCAAGTTCACCGACCGCGACGCGCTGACCTTCCCGCTGCTGTCCGACCCGGACAAGAAGGTGCTCACCGAGTGGGGCGCCTACGGCGAGAAGAAGCTCTACGGCAAGACGGTGGTCGGCGTGATCCGGTCGACGTTCGTGGTCGACGAGAAGGGCAAGATCGAGGTGGCCCAGTACAACGTCAAGGCCACCGGTCACGTCGCCAAACTCCGCCGCGACCTCTCGTTCTAGCCAATTTGCCGCTGTCGCGGCGCCCGTTCCGGGGTGAAAATGGGGCGGTGGTCGTCTTGCGACGCCGTAGCTCTGTGGTCCTGGGGGGCCGTGGTCTAGCCGGGCGCTGGAGTCGCGTTGTGGGCCCTTCATTGTTGCCGCCGTCAGGTTTTCGGTCGAGCACGCGGATTAGACTCGAGTTTCACTTGTGCGGCTCCACGGGCGACCACATCCTTTTTTCCGGATCGAGCGTGGAGAGGAGTTGTGATGGGCGATGTTGGCTGAATCGCACGATGAGGAACAGATCATCGCCAGGGTCGCGGCCCTGGATATCGGCAAGGCCGAGTTGGTGTGTTGTGTGCGCGTTCCCGGCCCGAGTCGCAAGCGTCTGCAGGAGGTGTCGACTCATTCGACGATGACCCGCTCGGTGAGCGAGCTGGCCAACCACCTCGTTGAGCTGGGGATCGAGCCGGGTGGTTATGGAGGCCACCTCTGATTACTGGAAGCCTGATCGCCGGCGAACGCGACCCCAAGGTGTTGGCTCAGCTGGCCCGCTGCAGCATGCGGGCCAAGATCGACCGGCTCGAAGAGGCGTTCAACGGCCATTTCGGTGAACACCACCGGTTCCTGCTGGCCCGGATGCTCGGACGTATCGACAGCATCGACGCCGACATCGCCGCCCTCGACGAACAGATCGAGGCGGCCCTGGCCCCTTTCGCGCAGGCGGCGGCACGCCTAGATGAGATCCCCGGTATCGGGCCGGTCGCCGCCGCCATCATCCTCGCTGAGATTGGCACCGACATGACTCGCTTCCCGACCGCCGCGCACCTGTGCTCCTGGGCCAAGTTCTCTCCCGGCATCAAATCCTCGGCCGGCAAGACCAAAGGCAGCGGATCCACCGGACACGGCAACCGCTACCTGGCCCGCGTCCTGGGGGAGGCCGCCGTCGTGGCCGGGCGCACCGACACCTTCCTCGGGGAGCGTTACCGGCGCATCGCCCGACGGCGAGGCAAGAAACGCGCGATCGTCGCCGTCGGACGCTCAATCCTCGTCATCGTCTGGCACCTACTGGCCGACCAGGACACCCACTTCACCGACCTCGGCGCTGATCACTTCACCAAACACACAAACCCAGAGGTCAAGAAACGCAACCACATCCGTCAACTCCAAGCCCTCGGCTACACCGTTACCCTCACCCCAGAGAGCTCCCCTAGCTTCCCCAGCAGCAGCGCCTCGGTGGTGGCGGCACGCTCGAGCACACCGAGATGCAGGCTCTCGTTGACGCTGTGCGCCTGGGTTCCGGGATCCTCCACCCCGGTCACCAGGATGGTGGCGTCGGGGAAGGCGGTGGCGAACTCGGCGATAAACGGGATCGAACCGCCCATGCCCATGTCGACGACCTCAGTGCCCCACGCCTGCCGGAACGCGGCCCGGGCGGCGTCGTAAACCGGTCCGCTGGCGTCGATCGCGTAAGGCTGGCCGATATCTCCGGGGATGACCTTGACGTGCGCTCCCCAGGGGGCGTGCCGCTCGAGGTGGCGGCGCAGCGCGTGCAGATGAGCCGCGGCGTCACCACCGGGGGCCACCCGCATGCTGACCTTGGCGCTGGCGCGCGGGAGTAGCGTGTTCGACGCCTTGGCGATCGGTGTGGTGTCGATGCCGATCACGGTGATCGCCGGTTTGGCCCACATGCGCTGCGCCACAGGGCCCGAGCCGATCTCGTGCACACCGTCGAGTAGCCCCGATTCCGCCCGGACCCACTGCGCGCCGCGGTCGACGTCGGCAGCGCTTGCCTCGTACAGGCCCTGCACCGCGACGTTGCCGTCGTCGTCGTGCAGGCTGGCCAGAAGACGCACCAGCACGCTGAGGGCGTCGGGCACCACACCGCCCCACAGCCCCGAATGCAGGCCGTGATCGAGGGTGGCGACCTCGACCACACAGTCGGCCAGCCCGCGCAGCGACACCGTCAGGGCTGGGATCTCCGAGGTCCAGTTGTCTGAATCGGCGATCACGATGACGTCAGCGGCCAGCTTGTCCTTGTGGGCGGCCAGGAGTCGGCCCAGCGACGGTGAGCCGGACTCCTCCTCGCCCTCGACGAACACCGTCACCCCGACCGGCGGTTTGCCGTCGTGCGCACGGAACGCCGCCAGATGAGTGGCAATACCGGCCTTGTCGTCGGCACTGCCGCGGCCGTACAGTCGGCCATCACGCTCGGTGGGCTCGAACGGCTCCGAATCCCATTGCGCCGGTTCACCTTCTGGCTGAACATCGTGGTGGGCATAAAGCAGCACGGTCGGCGCACCGGGTGGGGCGGGGTGATGTGCGATCACCGCGGGCGCACCGCCTTCGGCGACGATCTCGACCTGTCTGAAACCTGCCTGGCGCAAGAGGTCGGCGACCGCCTGCGCGCTGCGGTGCACCTCATCGCGACGGTCCGGGTCGGCCCACACGGATTGAATGCGCACCAGGTCTTCGAGATCGGCGCGCACCGAAGGCAGCACAGCCCGCACGCGTTCAACGAGATCGCTCATGGGACCATCCTGCGCGAACGTGCACGTAGTGCTCCACCGGGGCGGCGTGTTGCGTACAGACACGCACGCTCGCCCGAGGTCAGGACGTTAGAGCGTCTCCAGGATGGCGACCGCGGCGGCGGTGTCGCCTTCGTGGGTCAGCGATACGTGGATGGTCACCTCGGCCAAATGCTCGGCGATGGCACCGGTCAGGCGCACCTTGGGCCGGCCCCACATATCGGTGATCACCTCGATATCGCGGTGGATACCCTCCGGCAGGACCGGACGCTGAGCGAACCGCGACCCCGACCAGGCCTTGATAACGGCCTCCTTGGCGGCCCACCGCGCGGCCAGGTGCCGCGCCGCCACCGAGCTCTTGTCGGCGGCGTCGCGGCGCTCACCCGGGGTGAACGTCTCGGCGAACACCGTTCCCGGCTGGTCCACCTGCTCGGCGAAGTCGGGAATGGAGACCACATCGATCCCCACACCGACTATCGCCACGCGAGCACACTAGCGGATGTGGGCCGGCTCATCGCACGTAGGTGTCGCCCTCGCCCAGCCGCGACGCCGGATCGAGCAGCATCGCCGCCTCCTGACGCTTCTCGGGTGCGTCATGGTCGAACCGGCGGTCGGCGGGCTTCTCGTACATCGGCGGCCCACCGGCGATGGCCGAAGCCAGTCGCCGCTGCCCCGCCAGCACGCGCTCACCGGCCCGCTTGGTGTAGTCCGCCCGCTCCTGCTCGCTCAGCGAGGCCAGGAAGGCCTGCGGGTGCACCAGCGCGATCAGACCCGACACGTGGCCGAAGCCTAGGCTGGTGACCAGGCCCGCCTTGAGCGGGAACTTGTCACCTAGCCGCAGGGTCTCCCGCGGCCACACGAAGTGCCCGGAGGTGGCCAGCTCGTCGTCGACACAGTCCAGGCTGCGGTTCGGCGGGATGACGCCGTCACGCAGGACCTGGCAGAGCCCCATCATCTGGAACACCGCCGCACCGCCCTTGGCGTGGCCGGTCAGGCTCTTCTGACTGACGATGAACAGCGGGTTGCCCGCGGCGCGCCCCATCGAGTCGGCCAGCCGCTCGTGCAGCTCGGTCTCGTTGGGGTCGTTGGCCAGCGTCGAGGTGTCGTGCTTGGAGATCACCGCGATGTCGTCCGGGCCGACCCCCAGCTTGGCCAGCGAACGGGCCAGCTGCGAATCCTTACCGCCGCGCCCGGCGCCGAGTGCACCGAGTCCGGGAGCCGGGATCGAGGTGTGCACGCCGTCACCGAAGCTCTGCGCGTAACCGACCACGGCCAGCACCGGCAGACCCATCTTCAGCGCGAGGTCACCACGGGCCAGCAGGATGGTGCCGCCACCCTGGGCTTCCAGGAAGCCCAGTCGACGACGGTCGTTGGCGCGGGAGAACCTCGCGTCGCTGATGCCCTTGGCCCGCATCGTCGCGGTCTCGGCGGTGGCCGCCATGTCACCGAAGCCGATCACGGCCTCCAGCGTCATGTCGTCGAAGCCGCCGGTGACCACCAGTTCGGCCTTGCCGAGACGGATCTTGTCCATGCCCTCCTCGACCGACACCGCCGCGGTGGCGCAGGCGCCCACCGGGTGGATCATCGAGCCGTAGCTGCCGACATAGGACTGGATGACATGCGCGGCAACGACGTTCGGCAGGACCTCCTGCAGGATGTCATTCGGCTTGGCCTTGCCCATCAGGTTGCCGTGGTACATCGTCTGCATCGACGTCATACCGCCCATACCGGTGCCCTGCGTGGAGGCCACCAGGCTCGGGTGTACCCAGCGCATCAGCTCGTTCGGGGTGAATCCCGAGGACAGGAACGCATCGACGGTGGCGACGATGTTCCACAGCGCCACCCGGTCGATCGAGCTGGCCATGTCCGCACTGATGCCCCAGACCATCGGGTCGAAGCCGGTCGGGATCTGCGCACCGACCGACCGTGACAGCTTGGTCTTGCGCGGCACCCGGATCTCGGTGCCCGCCTTGCGGATCACCTCCCAATCCGAGGAGTCCGCGACCGGTCGGGCAACGGTGTGCTCGGGATCGAACTCGACGAATGCGCGAGCATCGGCCTCCGACGACACCACGAACCTGAAGTCCTTGTCCAGGAACACGCTGACCAGCAGCGGCGAGGCGTGGTCGGGATCGATGGCCCCGTCGTCGACGAACTCACGAATCCCGCAGCGCTCGACGACGGCGTCGTGGTAGCGCTCGACCAGATCGGCCTCGTCGACCAGCTCACCGGTCACGCTGTCATACCAACCCGGCTTGGGATCGTCCTCCCACCCGATCAGCCCGGTGGTCCAGGCCAATTCGAGCACACCGGCCGCCGACAGTTCGTTGTCGACCTCCATCTCGAAGCGGGTGCGCGAGGAGCCGTACGGTCCCAGTTCGGCGCCACCGACGATGACCACCAGGTCGGCCGGGTCGACATCCAGATCGGCCCACGCCGGCGGCGTGGATGCGGTGTAGCCGCGCGGCGGCGACGGCAGGGCGGCGATGGTTCCCGCCACCGTCTCGTCGTCGTCGGATTCCTTCGCCTCGGAGGACATTTCCTCGCGCGCCTTGGCGGCCAGCTCGGCCAGGTCGAGTTCGACATCGCCGAGCCCACCGGTCAGGTCGACCTTCAGCGGAGCGTTGGCCGACGCGACCTTGGCCTCGATCGAGCACAGATCGAGCAGCATCGCGGCCATCTCGTCGGTGCTGTAGGTGGTGACACCGGCCTCCTCGACGGCGCTGACGATGGCGTCGTTGTGCCCCATCAGACCGGTCCCCTTGGTCCAGCCGATCAACGCATGCGCGAAGCTGACCCGCTGCGCCCACGAGGATTCCGCTTTCCACCGGTTCACCACCGCGTCCAGCGCCGACTTGGACTCGCCGTAGGCGCCGTCACCGCCGAACATGCCGCGGTTGGGTGAACCGGGCAGTACCACGTGCAGGCGCGAGGCGATGTCGCGCTCGGCACCGATCGACGACAGCCCGCCGATCAGCCGCTCGACGGCCCACAGCAGGACCTTCATCTCCATCTCGGAGCGCGAGCCGGCATCCGACAGGTCACCGGCTACCCGCGGCGCGGCGAACGGGAACAGCAAGGTGGGCGTCAGCGCATCCTTGATGTGGATGGATTGCGGCCCAAGGCTTTCGGTCTGCTCACTGCCCACCCACGACGCCAAGGCGTCGATGTCGGCGTAGGAGGCCATGTTGGCCGGGACCACCCACAGCGACGCGCCGTAGCGGGCGTGGTCGCGATAGAGCTTCTTGTAGAAGGCCAGCCGGTCGTCGTTGAGCTTGGAGGTCGTCGCGATCACGGTGGCGCCGCCGTCGAGCAGGCCGGCGACCACCGATGCGGCGATCGAGCCCTTGGAAGCGCCGGTGACCACCGCGACCTCGTCGCTGTAGTGACCCTTGTCCGGGTTTTCAGCACCCGCGGCGATCCGCCCGAACAGCGAGGCGTGAATGTTGCGCCCGCTGGCCAGGGCCTTGCCCTGCCACCAGTTGGCCTGGGTGGCAACCACGTTGCCGGCGCCCTCGAACCGCTGCGACAGACCCAGCCAGTCGGCGTCGATATCGCCTTCGTCGGCCAACCACAGCTTGACCAGATCCTCACGTGCACTGGCCCAGCGGTCGTCGAGCAAGACCGCCTTCTTGGCGTCGAAGGCCGGAGCCACCAGCCGCGGCCAGTCCGAGCCCAGCTCGGCGGTCACCAGGTCGACGAGTTCGGCGTCGGTGGCCGCCGGCGCGGCGGTCACCGGGCTGTCCAGACCGAGCTGCCCCAGCACCATCCGCGCGGCCGAAGCCAGTACGCCATCACGTCCGGTGACCTGCTCGGCGAACTCGGTCAGAGCGGCCGAGTCGACCACCCCTCCGCCGGCACCACCGGCCGACGGCAGCGACACCGCAATGCCCTTACGGGCGGCCACCGAGGCGACCGCGGCATCGATGGCCTTGTCCACGGCTGCGGCGTCGGCCAGCGCACCCTCGTGCAGGCCGCCGAGTGCACCGCCACGCACGCTGCTGCCCTCCCGGGTGCCCAGCGCCAGTTCGGCGGTAACGTGCTTGGCCCAACCGTCGCCGAGTTCCCAGGTCTTCTTGACCCGTTCGGCGATCGCGGCCGGACGCTTGCCGGACGGGCCGAGCACCGTGCGCAGCTGGTCGTTGATCGAGTCGGAGAGCACCGGGCCGAACGGCTTGTAGGTGCGCGCCAGCTTGGACACCTGACCCTTCAACGAGGCCAGGTCGGCCTCGGCAGCTCCGTCGATGGCGCCCAGGTTCAGCTCCGAGCCGAGGTCGACCAGCAGCTGGTTACGCCGCGAGGACGCACCGTCGGTGATCGACTCGATAGAGTCCAGCGGCTCGATCTGGTCGATGCGCATCTTCGCGCTCAACGCGATCAGCGCCAATGTGGCATCGCCCGCGTCGAATCCGATGTCGTCGGGTCGGGGTCCCCCGGCAGGTGCGGCCACCGGCGCCGGTGCGGCCTCGACCGCTGCGGCTTCGGCCGGCGCCTCGGAGACGGGAGCCTCCTCGATGTCGGAATCGTCAGTGGCCGGATCCTCGTCACTGGCGAACAGCACGGCGGCATCGCGCTCAGAGTTGAGCACTTCCACTGTGCTGTGGGCATATTCGGGCAACTTCAGGGTGTTGCTGGCCAGACCGGCCACCGTCGGCGCCGACTTCACGCCGATCTCGACGAAGCGCTCCACGCCCAGCCCACCGGCTGCCTCCTCGATGAACAGCAGGTCCTGCGTCTCGATCCAGCGCACCGGGCTGGCGAACTGCCAGGCCAGCAACTCGATGACGACCTTGCGGCACAACGCATGCGGCTTCTCGTTACGCCATGTGTCGTAGTCGGCCAGCACCTCATCGAGGGGCTCGGCGGGCACCAGATCGCGGATCTCCTGGATGAAGTCACGGTCCAGGGTGAACGGCCGCGGCACCAGGTTCGGGATGTACCGGCCGACGATCAGCCCCGGATCGGCATCCTCGGGCATGACGCGTTCCAGCGCCCGGCGGAAGTCGTCGACACCGACCCGCAGCACATCGGAGTGGAACGGCACATCGATACCGGGCACCAGGATGAACGACCGCTTGCCACCGCTGATCTCGCGGCGCCGCTCGACCTCTTCCTCCAGCGCCTCCAGGCCGCGCACCGTGCCGGCGATCGCGTACTGCGAGCCACGCAGGTTGAAGTTCACGATCTGCAGGAATTCCCCGGTGCGCTCGGCGATGTCGGCGACGAAGCCCTTCACCTCGGCGTCCGGCAGGTCGATCTGCGACGGGCGGATCGCCGCCAGCCGGTAGTTGGACCGGCCCATCTCGTCGCGCGGGACGATGTCGTGCATCTTGCTGCCGCGATGGAACACCACCTCCAGCAGGGCCTCGAGCTTGTAGACGCTCGACACGCACGCCAACGCCGTGTACTCACCGACGGAGTGACCGCAGGCGATCGCGCCCTCGACGAAGGCACCCTGCTCCCGCATCTCGGCGACCTGCGCGGCGGCCACGGTGGCCATCGCGACCTGGGTGAACTGAGTCAGGTAGAGCACCCCTTCGGGATGCTGGTAGTGCACACCGGAGGCGATCAGGCTGGTCGGGTTGTCGCGCACCACATGCAGCACCGAGAAGCCAAGGGTGTCGCGGGTGAACTTGTCCGCGGTGTCCCACACCTTGCGGGCGGCCTTCGACCGGGCCCGCACCTCCATGCCCATGCCCTTGTGCTGGATGCCCTGACCGGGGAAGGCGTACACCGTCTTGGGTGCCGCCAACCGCGCGGTCGCGCTCATCACGAGATCGGTGCCGACCTTGGCGGTGACCTCCAAAACCTCGGCACCCAAGTCGATTCCGACCCGATCGACACGGAAGTCGATCTCGTCGCCCGGCTTGACCATACCCAGGAAGCGGGCGGTCCAGCCGATCAACTTGGCCGGCGGGACCGGCTTGCCATCGGTGGCGGTCACCACGTGCTGCGCGGCGGCCGACAGCCACATGCCGTGCACGATCGGCGATTCCAGACCAGCCAGCAGCGCGGCGGCCTGATCGGTGTGGATCGGGTTGTGGTCCCCGGAGACCACGGCGAACGGACGCATGTCGACCGGTGCGCCGATGGCGACGTCACGACGGCGGCGGCGCGGGGTGTCGGTGGCGTTCAGTGACACCGCTCCCCCGGCCCGAACCGGGTCGGTGAGTTCCTTGGCCCCGGTGCGGCCGCGGATGGCGAACCGCTCCTCGAGAACCGCCAGGATCATCCCGTTGGCGTCGGTGACGTTGACCGTCACCGGAACGACCCGGCCGACCTCGGTGTCCGTGGCCACCGAAGCGGTTGCCGTGACGGTCAATTGGGCCGGTTCCTTGGGCAGCGGCTTGAGCAGCCGGGCCGCGTGGTCCAGGTGCACCAGGCTCAGCAGCCCCTCGACGACCGGGAAACCAGTGTCGGTGGCCGCACCGCCGATGGCGGCGAAGACCGCCGGCCAGCACCGGCCGACCAGCGCGTCGGGAACGGTCGACAGGGTCGGCGCCAACGGCGAACCGAACGTCGCCGTCACGCCGGTGTGGTCCGCGACCCGCTCGGGATCCCAGCCGACGGTGACGGTGGTGGAGCCGTTGACGACCGGCGGCAGCGCATCGGGGCCGTCGACGCCGGCGGCGATCGCCAGCACGGCGCGCATCGCGGCCGCAGCGTCCTCGGTGCGCACCACCGGTGTGCCGCCGTCGATCACCGTGGCCGGCAGCGTGTAGGCGATGTCGATCCAGGTGCCCGACAGCGGGACACTCAACACCACCCGGTCTGCGGCGACGGCTTCCAGCCGCGCCCCGGTGGAATGGTTTGTCGCGGAACGATTGTCGTGCACCAGCCAGTCAGTCGGCGCCGCGATGCGGTGCACCGGGTTGGTGGCGGTGCGACCCGCCCACAGCACGTCGGGCGAATCCAGCACGATCGCCAGCGGCCCGGTCACATCGGTACGGAGCCGCAGCCGCGCGGCAGCCGGCTCGGGCTCAGCGCCCGAGGCCAGCACCTCGTCGACGGCGGCCTGTTCGAAGCGGTCGAGCAATTCGCCCACCGGCTCGTCCACCCGGGTGATGCCGGCGACGGCCTCGGTGCCGGGGATGACGCAGACCTGCTCGGCGGTGTAGCGGGCGTCGTGGGCCTGCCACAGCGAGTCGCTGCGCCACCAGCGCCGCACGTCCTTGTCGATCACCGGGACGAAGTTGACCGGCTTGCCCAGCGTCTTGCACAGCTGGACGAAGAACGGAACGTCGGCGGGATGCAGTAGCACCGCCGCGGCGTCCGGGTAGCGGGACAGCAGCGCGGCCAGCGCCTCGTCCGGGTTTTCCAGCAGCCACTCACCGTCGGGCGAGGCTGCGTCGAACAGCGTCTCGATCGGACCGGTGTCTTTCGTGTTGAGCCGGGCCTCGGCGCGCTGCAACATCTCGGCGAAACGGTCGCGCCAGGTGATGTCGAGCCACGGCGAGTCGGCGGTCTTGGTGTCGGCGGTGGAGTCACCATCGCCGATCGCGAGCTCGACGTAGCGCTGCAGCCACTGCAGGTAGCTCATCTCGGCGATGTCGCCGAAGTACGGCTTGGCGGTGACCGCCATCGCGGCGATGATCTCCTCGCGACGCTCGGCGACGGCCTCGGCGTCACCGGCGACGTCGTCGAGCAGCCGCCCGCAGCGGGAGGCGGCGTTATCGATCTCGTGGATGTCGGCGCCGAGCTGGCTGCGTCCGGAGGCCATGCCGTTCGCGGCGTGTCCGGCCCCGACCCATTGGTCGGTTCCGGCGGTATCGACCAGCAGCTGCTTGACCGCCGGCGACGTGGTGGCCTCCAGGCAGGCCATCGCGGCGGTGCCGACCAGGATGCCGTCGACGGGCATCAGCGGGTAGCCGTAGGCCGCCGACCACCGGCCGGACAGGTAATCCACGGCACGTTCCGGCGTGCCGATACCGCCGCCGACGCACACGGTGATGTTGGCGCGGCCCCGGAGTTCGGAGTAGGTGGTCAGGAGCAGGTCGTCGAGGTCCTCCCAGGAGTGGTGGCCGCCGGCGCGACCGCCCTCGATGTGGACGATGACCGGCTTGGTGGGCACCTCGGCGGCGATCCGGATGACCGATCGGATCTGTTCGACGGTGCCCGGTTTGAAGACGACGTGGGCGATGCCGACGGAGTTCAGCTCGTCAATCAGGTCGACGGCCTCCTCCAGATCGGGGATGCCGGCACTGACCACGACACCGTCGATCGGCGCCCCGGCCTGGCGCGCCTTTTGCACCAGCCGCTTTCCGCCCAACTGCAGCTTCCACAGGTAGGGGTCGAGGAACAGCGAGTTGAACTGGATCGCCCGCCCGGGCTCCAGGAGCTCGACCAACTCGTCTACGCGCTTGTCGAAGATGGCCTCGGTGACCTGGCCGCCACCGGCCAGCTCGGCCCAGTGCCCGGCGTTGGCCGCCGCTGCGACGATCTTGGCGTCGACGGTCGTCGGCGTCATCCCCGCCAGCAGGATCGGCGAGCGACCGGTGAGCCGGGTGAACTTCGTCGACAGCTTCACCGACCCGTCGGGCAGACGGACCACCGAGGGCGCATAGCTCGACCACGGCTTGGCCACCTCGGGGACGGCGCCGACGGTGAACAGGTTGCGCTGGCCGCCACGAGTGGCGGCCGGCACGATGCCGATGCCCAGCCCCCGGATCACCGGTGCGGTGAGCCTGGTCAGGATGTCACCGGGGCCCAGGTCGAGAATCCAGCGGGCACCGGCCTCGTTCAGCGCGGTGACATCCTCGACCCAGTCGACCTGCTGGACCAGGATGGCGTCGGCCAAGGCGCGGGCCAGCTCGACGTCCAGACCGACCGCCGCGGCCCAACGGCCCACGATATCGATGCCGTCGGCCAGGCGCGGCGTGTGGAAGCCCACCTCGACCTGCACCGGATCGAACACGGGTGAGAACACCGCGCCGCCGCGCACCTTGTTCTTCCGGTCGGCGGCTTCGGCCTCGGCGATCTGCTCGCAGTACAGCTCGAATCGCGACAACTGTTCGGGGGTCCCGGTGATGACCACCGACCGCCGGCCGTTGCGGATCGACAGCACCGGCGGCAGCACCGTGCGGACGTCGGTAGCAAACTCTTCGAGGAGCTCGTAGATGCGCTCGGGTTCGGCGTTGGTCACCGACACCATCGGCGGGCGGTCACCGAGGACCGAAATACCGCGACGGCGAGCCACCAGGGTGCCCGCGGCACCGATCAGCTGGGCCAGGGCCAGCAGCTGCACGTCCTTGGCGCCCGCGGCGCGCAACGCCTCCACGGCGAGCACACCCTGCGAATGGCCGGCAACCGCCACGGGCGGGGTGGCGGCCAGGTCCATGCCCTGACGGGCGAGCGCACGGATGGCGGCGATCTGGGTCAGCAGGACGCCGGGAACCGACACCGCGGCCGACGTCAGCTGCTTGGCCGAGGGAACGGGTTCCTCGGCGGCCAGCGCGCGCACCCAGCGCAGCGGCTCGAAGCCGATCGGACGGACCACGACCAGTTCGTCGGCCACCGGCTCCAGCAGCAGCTCAGCCTCGCCGGCGAGGGTGGCGAGTTCGGATTCGATGCCGGCCGAGGTGACCAGCTCTTCCAGGGTCTCCAGCCAGGCGCTGCCCTGTCCGCCGAAGGCCACGGCATAGGGCTCGCCGGCGGTGAGCCGGTCCACGAGCGCATGAGTAGAGGCCTGCTTGGCACCGCCGCGCCATGATCCGTCCCCCGCGGACAGCCTGTCGTGTTCGTGGATCGTCACCTTATGTATCTCCCTCGGTGCTCTTCGTCGCGTCTTCGCGTCTTCGCTTCGTGTGTGTCGGCGTGTCAGACCTGCGCTGCCTTGCGGAGGTGTCGTCGGCGATTCCCCGTCGAATCACGGCGTCCGCGCGATCCCCTCCCCTGGGGTCGGCGGACATCCCGGCTGTACTAAGAGTGGCATAAGAACCAGCACCATTTTCCGCCCGGTATCGGTTACTGGCGAGTTCTACGCACGGGTAACAGCACAATGGGTAACACGGGGCCGAACGGCCGCCGAGACCTTCCGGGACAAACGTCCTGCATGCAGGTGGTTACGGTTGAGTAGGCGCAACAGTGCAGATCAAGGCACGATTGTTATCCAATCGTTACATTCGGATTTACTGTCGGCCACCGAGCGGCGAGGCGTCCAGCCAAGCACTTGCTCGGTTTTTCAGTCGACATTCGTTCACCGGAATGGCGTCAGCAAGTTTGCTGGCAAATCCTTACTAGCCGGTAAGTTTTGTGTTTTGCATCAGTCCCACTGGCCAAACTGAGGCTTCATGATGTTGTTCAGGTCCACCCCGATGCCGGCGACCTTGCGTTTGTCGATCTCGACCTGATGCAAGTGTGCGGCGGGATGCGTGTAGCCCTTCGGCGAGCCCCAGTTGTGCTGCCAGAACCACGATCCGATGCCGTCCTGCAGCGCCCAGTCGATGGTCTTGGAGTTGGCATAGACGCCCACACGCTGGTGACCGATCACCGACTCCCAGGCGCGCAGATACGGCGCGACCTGGGACTTGTACTGGTCGAGGCTGGGATCGTCGTCAATGGACACGTAGATCGGGGCACCGACCGGCCCACCCGCGGCGGTGTGCAGCGCCCAACCCCGCTTGGCGTGGATCACGCCGGCCTGCTGGCCGCCGAGCCAATCCGCGGTCTCCTGCTTGCCGAACTGATAATTCGAGACGATCTTCAGCCCGGCCTGGTAAAGATCGCGGGCCTCGGGCAGCTGAATCGGCTTGCCCAGCATCCAGTCGCCGCCCGGGCGCCGGTCGGAGACGTATCTGATGGCGCCGAGCGCACCGGAAGCCTTCAAGTCCCGGGCGCTGATCACACCGGCGGCGTAGTCCAGCAGCACGCCCAGCGGAGCGGCCGCGGCGGTGGGCGGAGCCAGCGTCGACGCCAGCGTCCCCAGGCCCAGCGCGGCCGGGGTTGCGGCGGCCAACTTCAGCACGTCGCGGCGCGACAAAGACACACCTGGAGAATACGACAACAACCTCAGCGATCTCATCAACGCCACCGGTCACATCTGCATCACCTCCTGGCAATTGACGTTTGATCGCGAATCCGGTGGCGCAGGCGTCCAGCGACCGGCGATTCCCATCATCAGCCTGCACTTTGACAACGCAATCCGTACGATCCATCCATGCCGTCAGCCGCACCACAGATCGAGTTGCGCGGGGTGCGGAAGGTGTTCGGCGAGGTGACCGCGGTCGAGGGCGCGGACCTCTCGGTCGCCGATGGAGAACTGTTCGCGATCCTCGGCCCGTCGGGGTCGGGCAAGACGACCGTGCTGCGGATGATCGCCGGCTTCGAGCAGCCGACGGCGGGCACCGTTCACCTCGGCGGCGCCGACGTCACCGCGCTGCCGCCGGCCAAGCGGGACACCAACACCGTCTTCCAGGACTACGCCTTGTTCCCGCACATGACGGTGGCCCAGAACGTCGAATACGGGCTCAAGGTCAAAGGGGTGGCCCGCTCCGAGCGCAAAGAGCGCACCGCGGCGGCCTTGGACATGGTGCGACTGTCCGGCCATGCCGCCCGCAAGCCCGCTCAGTTGTCGGGTGGACAGCAACAGCGCGTCGCGCTGGCTCGTGCCCTGGTGGGCCGGCCCAGGGTGCTGCTGCTCGACGAGCCGCTGGGTGCCCTGGACCTGAAGTTGCGCGAACAGATGCAGGTGGAGCTCAAGGCGATACAGCGTGAAGTCGGCATCACCTTCGTGATCGTCACCCACGACCAGGACGAAGCGCTCTCGCTGTGCGACCGGCTCGCGGTGTTCAACAATGGCCGCATCGAACAGGTCGGCGCTGCGCGCGAAGTCTACGAGAACCCGGCGAACCGGTTCGTGGCCGATTTCGTCGGCACCTCCAACGTCGTCGAAGGAGCGACCGCCGAGGCCCTCCTCGGCCGGTCCGGCACCTTCGGGATCCGCCCCGAGCGGATCCAACTGCTGGCACCAGACGAACCAATACCAACCGGAATGCGCGGTGTCACAGCACAAGTCGCCGAAGTGGTGTACTCGGGCCCGATCACCCGGGTCGCCGCCGATACGTCCGGAGTCCGGCTGACCGCAACGCTGCTGTCGGCCGAAGCCTCCACCGACATCACACACGGCTCGACCGTCGCGCTGGCGTGGCCACCCGGTGCCGTCAGATCCCTGTCCGAATGAGAGAAGGAGCTCGCCATGAGAACCACCACCCGTCGCCTCGGCGTTGCGCTGGCCGCCTGCGCCGCACTGGTCGCCGCCTGCTCGAGCTCCGACACCTCCGGGGGCGGCAGTTCTACGGCACCACCCAAGATGGAGCCGCTGTCGGCACTGGGCCAGGGCGAAGGCCAGCTCAACCTGATCGCCTGGCCCGGCTACGCCGAGGACGGATCCAACGACTCCGAGGTCGACTGGGTACACCCGTTCGAGCAGAAGACCGGCTGCAAGGTCAACATCAAGATCGGCAACACCTCCGATGAGATGGTGCAGCTGATGCGCACCGGCCAATACGACGGTGTCTCGGCCTCCGGCGATGCCACCCTGCGACTCATCTACGCCGGGGACGTCGCCCCGGTCAACACCGCGCTGGTGCCCAACTACGCGACCATCTCCTCGTTCCTCAAGGACAAGGAATGGAACTCCGTCGATGGCCAGATGTACGGCATTCCGCACGGCTGGGGCGCCAACCTGCTGATGTACAACACCGACGTGGTCAAGGACTCCCCCGACACCTGGGGCGCGGTGTTCCCCGGCGCGCCCGAGTACAAGGGCAAGGTGACCGCCTACGACTCCCCGATCTACATCGCCGACGCCGCTCTCTACCTGTCGAAGGCGAAACCCGAACTGGGGATCAAGAATCCGTACGCGCTCACCGAAGACCAGCTGAGCGCCGCCGTCGACCTGCTCAAGGAGCAGCACGCCAACATCGGCGAATACTGGTCGGACTACACCAAAGAGGTCCAGGCCTTCGAGTCCGGCACCTCGGTGATCGGCACCAGCTGGCAGGTGATCGCCAACATGCTCACGTCCGACAACAAGGTCAAGATCGCCACCGTGTTGCCCAAGGAGGGCTCCACCGGCTGGTCGGACACCTGGATGATCTCGTCGAAGGCCAAGAACCCCAACTGCATGTACCAGTGGATGGACTGGATCACCTCCCCGGAGATCAACGCGCAGGTCGCTGAATACTTCGGCGAGGCTCCGGCACAGACCAAAGCCTGCGAGTTCACCACCGACAAGACGTTCTGCGAGACGTATCACGCGACCGACCCCGGCTACGCGGAGAAGATCAGCTACTGGACCACGCCGCAGAAGCAGTGCGTGGACGGCAGCGGTGACAACTGCACGGCCTACGACGAGTGGGTCGACAAGTGGCAGCAGATCAAGGGGTGACACACTCCGGTGAACCGGCGCATCCGCCTCGCCTTCCTGCTCATCCCTCCGCTGGCCTGGCTGGTGGTCGCCTACCTGGGTTCGCTTGGTGTACTGCTACTTTCGGCCTTCTGGAGCACCAACAGCTTCACCGGGGCGGTGGTGCGGACCTACACCGGCGACAACATCGTCCGGGTGGTCACTGACGCGGTGTTCCGCGCCGTCACGCTGCGTACGCTCGGAGTCGCGCTGTCGGTCACCGCCATCTGCATCGTGCTCGCCGTTCCGCTGGCGCTGTACATGGCCAAGGTCGCCTCACCGCGGATGCGGTTGGCCCTGGTGGTCGCGGTGACGACACCGCTGTGGGCGAGTTATCTGGTCAAGGCCTACGCCTGGCGGATGCTGCTGTCCCCGGAAGGCCCGCTGCACTGGGTTGCGGGTTACACCCCGGGTTACGGCCTCATCGCCACGGTGCTCACGCTCGCCTACCTGTGGCTGCCGTACATGGTGATCCCGGTGTTCGCCGCCTTCGAGCGGGTGCCGGACCCGTTGATCGACGCCAGCGCCGACCTCGGCGCCTCCGATCTGACCACGCTGCGAACCGTCGTGGCGCCGTTGGTGTTTCCCGGCATCGCCGCCGGTTCGATCTTCACGTTCTCGCTATCGATGGGCGACTACATCGCGGTGACGATCGTCGGCGGCAAGACCCAGATGCTGGGCAACATCATCTACGGACAACTGGTGACCGCCAACAACCAACCGCTGGCGGCGGCACTGTCACTGATCCCGCTGGCCGCGATCGTGGCATACCTGCTGGCCATGCGGCGCACCGGCGCGCTGGAGAACGTCTGATGCTGTCCACCGCGATGCGCCGACTGGTCCGGGGCTGGACCGTGCTGGTCCTGGTATTCCTCTACGCACCACTGCTTCTGGTTGTCGTCAACGCGTTCAACTCGTCCAAGACGTTCGCATTTCCGCCCACCGGGTTCACCACGCGGTGGTGGACCGATGCCTGGGCCAGTGACGGCATGTGGCATTCACTGGGTAACTCGGTGGTGGTCGGCCTGTGCGCGACGGCACTGGCATTGGTGCTGGGCACCATGGCGGCCTTCGCCGTGCAGCGATACCAGTTCTTCGGCCGGCAGACCATCAGCTTTCTGGTGGTGTTGCCGATCACGCTGCCGGGAATTGTCACCGGTATCGCGCTGAACGCGACGTTCACCTCAGCTCTCGGGGTGACGCTCGGGCTGGCGACGGTCATCGTCGGGCACGCCACCTTCTGCATCGTGATCGTCTTCAACAACACCCAGGCGCGGCTGCGCCGGCTGGGCACCGGCCTCGAGGACGCCTCGGCCGACCTGGGTGCGTCGGGCTGGCAGACATTTCGCTACGTGACCTTTCCGATGATGCGCGGCGCACTGCTGGCGGGCGCGATCCTGGCGTTTGCGCTGAGCTTCGACGAGATCGTCGTCACCACGTTCACTGCGGGCCCGACGGTACAGACGTTGCCGATCTGGATCTTCGGCAACCTGTTCCGGCCCAATCAGGCCCCGGTGATCAACGTGGTCGCCGCGACCCTGACCCTGCTCGCGGTGATCCCGGTGTGGCTGGCGCAGCGCTTCGGCGGGGATCCGGCCTCGACCCGGGTCTAGCCGGAGCAGCGAAGCCGGGCGAGTCGCGCGGCCGGGATGGATTTGACGGATCAGCCATCGCCCGGAGCCGCTCGAATTAGTATGCAGTGCACAGTGCCATGCACCCGCTCGCCAACGGGTTTGGCAAGGGGGGTAGTTCATGTGGCACGGTCTGATTGTCGACCGACTCGCTAGACCGCCGGCCTGGTCTCGGCGCCCGGGGCGATGTCGCCGGTAAGCCAGCAGGACTCGGCCGGAGCCGGCCTGCGTTGCCTGCGTTGCCTGGGTGGCCGGTACGGCTCCACCCGGACGACGATCGGGCTCATCGTGCTCGCGGTGGCCGCCATCGGCGTCATCAGCGTGGCGTACTGGCTGCTGGGCGGCACGCTGCAGTCGACACCCCCGCCGCTGGTACCCGAATACCTCGGTGCGGCAATCGCGTTTGGCTTCATCGGCATGGCGATCTGGATCCTGTACCTGCGCACCCCGGCCCGGCCGACGCTCCACCTGATCACCGCCGGTCTCACCCTGTTGGGTGTCATCACGGCGGCGGTATGGCTGGGCCCGCTCTCCGCCGTCAGCGAACCCGACGCGGTCCACGTGTTCCGCGGTCCGGCACCATTCATCAGCCAACTCGCCGCGTTCGGAGCGACCTTGCTCTGCGGCGCACTGCTTCTCAAGATGCTCCAGGAGAAGAGCACCGCCGCACGAGTCATAGCCGAGGCGTTCGTTCTGGCCGCCTTCTTTCTCGGCGTCAGCGCGGTCATCGTTTACGCCTACGGCGAGGATCTTTCGGCGCCGTTGGCGCTTCTGCGTAAGGTTCGAGTCCCTGCCGCGCTCAGCATCACGCTGCTCACGGTCGCGATCGCCGTCGGCGAGCAGCGGTGGGCGATTCACCGGCTGGTCCGCCGAATGGGTTGGGGGGCCGGTCTGTTCTTCGCCGTATTGTTCGTCCTGCTCGCGCTTACCGGATTGATGTGGCGCATAGCCCAGTCCGATGCGAAGAACCAACTCTCGGTCCGATTCGACTCGGATGTCCAGACGATGCAATATCTTGTCGAGTCGCATTTGAACAGCGACATCAAGGCACTCAAGGGCGGGGCGAGTCTCTTCGCCGCCTCCGAAGATGTCGATCGCGCGAGCTGGAAAGCCTATGTCGACGGTCTGAACCTGGCGCGGGACTACCCCGGTGTCCAAGGGTTCGGATATGCCGTGGTGCTCGACAGAGATCAACTCGCTGAGGTCGAGAACAGCGTTCGCGCGGAGGGATTCCCGAAATTTTCGATCTTCCCGCTGGAGCCGATCCGAGATGTCTACACCGCGATCATCTACCTCGAGCCGTTCGACGCGCGCAACCAGCGGGCATTCGGGTATGACATGTTCTCGGAGGCGGTTCGCCGGGACGCGATGACCAGGGCGCGCGACAGCGGCGAGCCCGCTATGTCGAGCGCCGTGCTGTTGCTGCAGGAGATCGAATCTCGCACACAGCGAGGCTTCCTGATATACGAGCCGGTGTACCGGCGCGGAAGCTCACCGGACACCGTCGCCGAGCGCATCGCCGATATCCAGGGTTATGTGTACAGCCCGTTCCGGATGAACGATTTCCTGGACGCCGCCATCGGCAACCAGTTCTCCAATATTCGGCTCGAGGTCTTCGACCAGGACCCCAGTGATCCCGAAGCCCTGCTGGAGGACAACAGGATGTACGGCGAAGCTCTCGGAGCTGATCGCGGATCCGGGCCAAGCACCGTTCAGGAGCTGAGTACGGGCGGCCACACGTGGCTGCTGCGGTTCACCGCGACACCCGGCTACATCCCGCGAGAAGACACCTATCGAGCACGGCTCGTCCTCTTCAGCGGCCTGACTGTCAGCATCGCACTGGCACTGGCGACGTACTTCCTGGCGTCCTCGCGCCAGCGCGCCGTCTCGATCGCCAATGTGCTCACCGAGGATCTGGCCAGCGAGCGAGATGCCGCACTGCTGGAACAGAAGAAGGACGAGATGCTCCTCAACGGGATCATCGAAGCGATGATCGTCGTGAGTCCCGGCGGCGTGATCGAACGGATCAATGCCGCGGCTGAAGCGATCCTGCGGGCCGACGAAGCGCAGTTGCTCGGCAAGCACTACCGGGACGTCCTGATCGCCTACCAGGAGGACGGACAGCCCTACCCGGCCGCCGAACGCCCCATCGAGGCCGCACTGCAAGACCGCCTGCGAACGGCCAACGCCGTCGTGCACTACCGGCGCGCAGACGGCAACAGCTTTCCGGCACTGGTCAGCGTCGCCCCCCTCATCCACAACAACGAGTTGTTCGGGGCCATCGAGATACTCCGCGACATCACCGAGGAACGCCGGCTCGACAAGGCCAAGGACGAGTTCCTCTCCGTCGCTTCCCACCAACTCAGAACCCCGATCACCGCACAAGGCTGGCTGCTGGACATTCTGACCGATCCCGAAACGGTCGGCCGACTCAGCGATCAGCAACTCGACATCGCGCAGAAGCTGATCAAGAGCAACGATCGCCTGTCCGACCTGGTCACCGCGCTGCTCAATGTCTCCCGCCTGGAATCGGGCCGTCTCACCGTCGCGCCGGTGCCCACCGACCTGGCCGAGCTCACCAACAGCGTCCTCGACGAGGTCGCCGTCGAGGTGGCGCCGAGACGACAGCGGATCATCGTGCACGCCGAGCGGTTGCCGGACATCAACATCGACCCGGTGCTCATCAGGCAGGTCATCGTGAACCTGGTGACCAACGCGAGCAAGTACTCGCCCGACGAGTCGGAAATCGAGATCTCCATCGAGCAGCGCGACGCCGACATCGTGTTCACGATCACCGATCACGGCTACGGGATACCCGCGTCCCAGCGGGAGCGGGTGTTCTCGAAGTTCTTCCGCAGCGAGAACATCCTCGACAAACAGACCGACGGGAACGGACTGGGTCTGTATCTGGTCAAGTCGATCGTCGAGTTATCCGGTGGCAGTATCAGTTTCGAGTCCGTCGAGGGTCGCGGGACGACGTTCTGCTTCACCCTGCCGCTGGCCGGCAGCCCCGCCCACGAAGGCGAGGTGAGATTTGGCCCGTCCTCACTCGACAGGGTGTGATCCGCGCCCGCCAATCGCACCGTGCAGCGTCACCAACGGAGGTCTGATCACATGACTCATACCATCGTGATATTCGAGGACGACGCGTTCCTCCTGGATGCCTACCAACTCAAGTTGTCGGCGAACAAAGAGTGGCAGGCCATCACGTTCCCCGACGGGGAGTCCGCGTTGCAACGGATCAAGGACGCCCGGCCAGACATCGTTGTGCTCGATCTGCTGATGCCCAAGAGGTCCGGCATCGAGATCCTCAAGGAGATGCGAGCCGACCCGGAGACCATCGGGATTCCGGTCATCGTGGCATCCAATCTCGGACAGAAGGACATCGTGAACCAGGCGCTCGAGCTTGGCGCGAAGGACTACTTCATCAAGAGCGAAACCAAGATCAACGACATCCTGCGCGCAGCCAAGAAGTATCTGTAGCACTCAGGCCAGGCCTGGTCTTCTCCCACCGACCACTGCCGCCTCGCGATGGCCGCTAGCAGCCGGACGCGGGCACGTCGGAAATGAATTTGCATCGCCGAGAGATGATTGATGCGGCGGATCGACGAGAGGGTGGGGCGCAGTGCGGGCCTGGATTGTGTGGTCGACGGGGTTGTTGGCCTACATCGTGGCCGTTCTGGACCGGACCACACTCGGGGTTTCCGGGCTGGACGCCGCCAACCGGTTCTCGGCCAGCCCCGGCGTGTTGTCGACATTCGTGGTGCTGCAGGTGATCGTCTACGCCAGTGCCCAGATCCCGGCCGGGGTGCTGTTGGATCGCTTCGGATCCAAGGTGATGATCCTGTCCGGCGGTTCGTTGATGGTCGCCGGGCAGCTGGCGCTGGCACTCACCGAATCATTGCCCACCGCGATTGCCGCTCGGGCTGTGGTGGGGCTCGGTGACGCTTTCACCTTCATCTCGGTGTTGCGCCTGGTCCCGCACTGGTTCAAACCGCGCCAGATTCCGCTGGTGACCCAGTTGACCGGCATCTCGGGCCAGCTCGGCCAGGTGTTGTCCGCGGTGCCGTTCCTGTCGCTGCTGATCGGGTCCGGGTGGACGACGGCCTATATCGCCGTCGCGGCCCTCGGCGTGCTCTCGCTGGTACTGACCCTGCTGCTGGTGAAGAACACCCCGACCGGGGTGACCGTCCACGACCCGGTGACCAGTGTGCGCGAAACGCTGGCCAGCGTGAAGACGGTGTGGATGCGGCCCGGCACCCGACTGGGCTTCTTCACCCACATGGGTACCCAGTTCTCGGTGACGGTGTTCGCGCTGATGTGGGGTGTTCCGTATCTCACGGTGGCGCAGAAACTTTCGCGCACCGAGGCTGGCACGCTGCTCAGCATCTCGGTGGTCGCGGCGATCGTCTCCGGTGTGGTGATCGGGATCATCACCGGCCGTCATCCGCACCGGCGCTCGCGGCTGGTGCTGGGCATCATCGGCAGTAACGCCCTGATGTGGACCGTCGTGCTCGCGCTCCCGTCGCCGACACCGCGCTGGCTACTGGTCGTGCTGATCGTGGTGATCTCCGTCGGCGGGCCAGGGTCTATGGTCGGGTTCGACTTCGCTCGCACCTTCAACCCGAAGTCCACGCTCGGCACCGCGCAAGGCGCGGTCAACATGGGCGGATTCCTGGCCTCGCTGCTGGTGATGCAGGCGATGGGCATGATCATCGGCGCGGTGGGCGGCTACTCCTTCGAGTCATTCCGGCTGGCGTGGTGCGTGCAGTATGCGGTGTGGGCACTGGCCGTGGTCGGCATCCTGATCACCCGCAAGAAGGCCCGGCGCACGATCGGCGACATCGAGGAGAGCCGGTACCTGCTCGAGTTCTTCACCGATACCGACCTCCAGCCGGTCCCCCGCCCAGGTAGGTAGTCAGCGGCGGTAACGCGGGCCGAACGGCCGTCGATATCCCAGTCAGCCCCGAGCTGCCGCGCAACACCCGACTCCGCGGCAGCCCGGGCCTCCACTTCTCTCCCGGACGACGAAGCCCGTCATCCGGTGACTTCCGGCCCTGCCGAGGCCGCGTGCACCCCGGCACACTGACCCACAGGGTTAGTGAAAGGCCGACGATGACGGGAAAGGTCAACCACCTCACGACGTTGGATGCCGGGTTCCTGCAACTCGAGGACACCGATCGTCACATCAGCCTCGCCATCGGCGGCGTCGCGGTGCTGGCCGGTCCCCCACCGGAATTCGGTGCAGTGCGGGACACGGTCGGCTCCCGCGTCTTGACCAACCCGCGGTCAACCCAGGTGCTACGCACCCACCCCTGGGATCTGGCCGCACCGGAGTGGGCCGACGATCCGACCTTCGACATCGCCCATCACGTGCGTCGCACCGCACTTCCGTCGCCCGGTGACGACGCGGCGTTGTCGGCCGAGATCGCCACGATCATGGAACGCCGGCTGGACCGAGCCCGGCCACTGTGGGAGTGCTGGGTGATCGAGGGATTGGCCGAGGACCGCTGGGCGTTACTGATCAAGGTGCATCACGCGCTGGCCGACGGGATTGCGGCTGCCAACCTGCTTACCGCGCTCTGCGATGACAGCAACGTCGGTAGCTTCGCCACCGCCATCGGGGCCGCAAAGCGCGACAGCCGCCGATCCGGTCTGTCGCTACCCAGCCTGAATCCATTGACCTGGGTGGGTGATTCGGTACGGTTCACGGTCGGTGCGGGCAAGGTCGCGCTGCGGGCCGCCGGCGGTGCCGCCGAACTCACCGCCAGCCTGCTGCGCCCGGCCGCACCGTCCTCGCTGAACGGGCCGGTCGGTGATCTGCGCCGATACGGCTCGGCGGTGGTGAAGCTGCGCGATGTCGAAGAGATCGCCCACACCTGGGGAACCACCATCAACGATGTCGCGCTGGCCGCGGTCGCCGACAGCTACCGGGCCGCGCTGTTGCGTCGCGGCCTGCAGCCGCGCCCCGACTCGTTGCGCACCCTGGTTCCGGTATCGGTACGCGGCTCCGACGCCATGGACGTGTCCGACAATCGGGTATCGCTGATGTTGCCCCTGCTTCCGGTCGACGTCGCCGACCCGTTGCAACGGCTGCGGGCCGTCCACGGCCGGCTCTCGGTGGCCAAGTCCAGCGGCCAGCGCCAGGCCGGCAGCATCCTGATGTGGGCGACGAACCTGGTTCCGTTTCCTGTGACGGCGTGGACCGTGCGCCTGCTGTCACGGCTTCCACAGCGATCGGTGGTCACCGTGGTGACCAATGTGCCGGGACCACGCCAGCCGGTGACGATGATGGGGCACAAGGTTCTTCGCCTATTGCCCATCCCGCCGATCGCCGTGGGTTTCCGCACCGGCATCGCGATATTCAGCTATGTCGACGAACTGGCCTTCGGCCTGCTGGTCGACTTCGACGCCGCCCCTGATGTGCATGAGCTCGCCGTCGGCATCGAACGCGGGGTGCAGCGGCTGCATCGTCTGGCCAAAGCCAGTGGGCGTTCGCGCCGCAAAGGCGATCTGCTGCTGTTGTCCAACGGCTGACTCAGCGTGACGGCCTTGGCCGTCGGCCACGGGGATCGGTCATTCCGGGCGGATGCCGTTACCGGCCCGCGCCGCTTCCAGGAGCAGGCGTCGCTCGGCTGCGGCAACCGTGCGACGGGCACGCTCGGCGGCGTCGGGGTTGACCGAGATCGATGTGATGCCCATCCGCACAAGGTATTCGGCGAACGCCGGTTTGGTTGACGGTGCCTGACCGCACAGCGAGGCTGTTATGCCCAGTCTGCGGGCAGTCGAGACGATACGACCGATCGCGTCGAGCACCGCCTCATCGGACTCGTCGAACAATTCCGCGCACAAATCGGAGTCGCGGTCGACGCCGAGCATCAACTGCGTCAGGTCGTTGCTGCCGATCGACACTCCGTCGATGCCCATGCCGACGTATTCGGGCAGCCAGTGCACCACCGACGGAACCTCCGCCATCACCCAGCGATGCAGACCCCGCTGGCGCCCCAGCGGGCTGGCGTCGACCAGCGCCAGGCACTCCTCGAGCTCCCAGCGCGTGCGCACGAACGGAATCATCAAGTGCAGGTTGGGATTCTGCTCACGAACCCGGGCCAGCGCGCGCAACTCGAGGGCGAAGACGTCGGGCTCCTTGACGTAACGGTAGCACCCTCGGTAGCCGATCATCGGGTTGTGCTCGACGGGCTCGTAGGTCTCCCCGCCCTGCAGTCCGCGGAATTCGTTGGTGCGGAAGTCGGTCGCCCGGTAGACCACCGGCCGGGGTGCGAACGCCCCGGCGATCCGGCCGACCGCCGCGGCCAGCGCGTCCACCAGCGTCTCCTGCTCGCCCCGGGCGATGAGGTCGCGCGGGTGCCGGTTGCGCAGCGCATCGGTGAGGATGAACTCCGCCCGCAGCAACCCGACTCCGTCGACATCGGTCGCGGCAACGCGTTCGGCGCTGTCGGGCATCGCCAGGTTGACGTAGATCTTGGTCGCCGTCACCTCGGTGGCACTGGCCGCCACCGCCGCCGGCTGTGCGACGGGTGCGCTCTGGGCTCCCCCGGTCGCGCGGCCGCTGAGCACCCGGCCATGGGTGCCGTCCACCGTGACGACCATGCCGTCTTGCAGATCGGTGGTCGCGGTCCGCGCCCCCACGATGCAGGGCACGCCCAGCTCAC
Source organism: Mycobacterium pinniadriaticum (assembly GCF_026242045.1). GTDB lineage: Bacteria > Actinomycetota > Actinomycetes > Mycobacteriales > Mycobacteriaceae > Mycobacterium > Mycobacterium pinniadriaticum. The sequence continues at coordinate 46,152 of NZ_JAPJDO010000010.1, read as the reverse complement.
GGGCAACGATGGCCGCGTGGCAGGTCATTCCGCCGGTGTCGGTCACCAGCGCGCAGGCCCGGCGCATGGTCGGCAGCCAGTCCGGGTTGGTCATCTGCGCCACCAGCACCTCGCCGTCCTGAAGGCGGGCGCCGTCGGCGACATCGGTCAGCACCCGCACGACTCCGGATGCCTCGCCGGGCACCGCAGGAAGCCCCTGCGCAACGACCTCGTGGGTCTCCGGTGCTGGTTTCCCCACCCGGTGCAGCGTGGTGATCGGGCGGGTCTGCACGATCCACGTTTTGCCGTCGGCGATCGCCCACTCGGTGTCCTGGGGACAGCCGCTGTGCCGCTCGCTTCTGACCGCGATCTCGGCGATCACCCGCACGTCGTCGTCGGAGAGCACCGGCGCCTGGCGGTCAGCCTCGGACAGTTCGACGTTCTGGTCGCTGCCGTCGGTGCCACGAATGATCTTGAAAGACTTGTATCCGATCCGCCGGGACAGGATTTCACCGGTCTCCTTCGACACCACGTAGGTGTCCGGCTCAACTGAGCCGGACACCACGACCTCGCCCTGACCGAAGGCTGCCTCGATGACCACCCGGTCTTCGGCATCGGTGGTCGGGTCGGCGGTGAACGCCACACCGGCGCGCTCCGAGGCGATCATCGTCTGCACCACCACCGCCATCGCCGGGTCCGCGGAGAATCCCCGGCTGGCCCGGTAGGCGACCACCCGGGGACTGAACAGCGACGCCCAACAGCGTTGGACGGCGTCAAGCAGACCGTCCTCGCCGCTGATATTGGTGAAGGTCGCGTTCATGCCGGCGAACGACGCGTCGGCACCGTCTTCTCCGGTGGCCGACGAACGCACCGCGACGATGGTGCCCGACCCGAGCCGCCGGTAGGCGGCCAGCACCCGTTCGCGGACATCCTCGGCCATACCCGCGTTCAGGACCAGGGTCTGCATCTGCTGACACAGCTCGGTCAGCTTGTCGGTATCGCTGACCTGTGTCATGGCCTCCCGGTGCGCGGCGTTGAGCTCGTCGGCGATGCCGGCGGCCTTCGTCGACGCCAGGTAGCAATCCCTGAGCAGCACGAAGCCGGGCGGTACGGGCAGCCCGGCGGACACCATCTCGCCCATGTTGGCACCCTTGCCGCCGGCCTCCTCCGCATCGCTCATCCTCAGGTCGGCGATGTCTTCGACGTAGTGGCTCGGCATCTGTGATCTCCTCCAGTGTTGCTGCGGGACTGCTCAAATGGCCATGGTGCAGATTTCCCTGGCGTGGGCCACGGAGTCGGCCTGCACACCGCTGGTATCGATGCGGTGGGCCCCGGCCCACCCGTCCCCGACCCGGTCGGCCAAGGCGGTGGTGATCTCGGGTGTCACCTGCGAGGTGGTCTGTGCCCGGCTGTGGACCCGGGCGACAGCGGCGTCGAGTGGTGCGGTGCAGGCGAGCTCGACCTCGACGGCGCCGGTATCGGCGGCCAGCCGTCGGGCCAGCTCGCGATGCCGCGGATCCTGCCAGGTGCCGTCGAGGACCACGCTGCGTCCTTCGGACAGCTCCAGGTGGGCCCGGCGCAACACGCCGTCGTACACCGCGTCGATGTTCTCTCGGGTATAGAGGCCCTCGTCGAGCACCCCCGGCGCGCCGGTGATCTCACCGAGCCGGGCCATCTCGGCACGCACGTCGTCGGTGGAGATCACCTCTGCGCCCAACTCTTCGGCCAGTGATCGGGACAGCGTGGTTTTTCCGGTGCCCGGGCCGCCCCCGACCAGGATCAGCCGCACCGCACCGGCCCGCAGGTGGTCGCGGGCGATCTGCAGATGACGGCGGGCGTCGTCGGCCGCGGAACCGACGCCCTGGGTGTAGCGCACGCAGTCGACCTTGGCTCGCACGACGGCGCGGTAGGCGATGTAGAAGTCGCCGAGGGAGGCCGGCGCGTCGTCCTCGGCAAGCCTGGTGTAACTGCTCAGGAACAGTTCGGCCAGGTCGGGTCGGCCGAGGAACTCCAGGTCCATCGCCAGGAATGCCGCGTCGTCGATGACGTCGACGTAGCGCAGAGAATCGTCGAATTCCAGGCAGTCCAGCATCGCCGGACCGTCCTCGAGGCAGAAGATATCGTCGGCCAGCAGGTCGGCATGGCCGTCGACGATCTTGTGGTCCCCGATGCGCCTGGCGAACAAGACCGAGCGTCCGGCGATGAAATCGCTTGCCAGTCGATTGATTTCGGCTACCAGCTCAGGGTCTGTCCCCGGGACGACACCGTCGGCGTAGCGCTGCAGTTCGCCCAGGTTCTCCTGCCAGCGCGCCGTGATCGCGTCCACCCTGCCCTGGGCATCAACCTCACGCCCACGCGAGGCCGACGCGTGGAAACGTGACAGCACCAGCGCCACCGCCATCAGGTGGTCCTCGACCGGCCCGCCGGTGCGCACCATCGTCGCCAGCCGCTTCTCGTCGGGATGGCGGCGCATGACGATGACCGGTTCGGGATCACCGCCCGGCGCGGTGAAATGAGCGATGCCCAGATAGCTGGACGGCGCCAGCCGGCTGTTGAGGACGAGCTCGTGGGCACAGGCATGTTCGCGGCGCTCAACGGTGGAGAAGTCCAGGAAATCGGTGACGACGGGTTTCTTGACCTTGTACGCCCGGTCGCCGATCAGGAACACCATCCCGGTGTGCGTCTCGGCGATCTGCGGGTGCCATCCCATGGCTTTGATCCTTGCCCCGCCACGACCACGCACACAGCGGCCCTACGGCCACTTCACCCGGGTGCAAGGTCCCTTGCGTTGAGAGCACAAAGGCCTTACGGGTACGTTTCGCGAGCGAAGTGACTTCTGGCACGTGCCATCGGCGCCCGGCGATCCTATGGTTGATTTCAGAACAGAAAGCGGTGGTTATCCATGGCCAAATCGGCGCTCGATCCCCAGGTGATTGCGAACGCGGTGCAATTGGCCTGCCGCGCACCGTCGGTGCACAACAGCCAGCCGTGGCATTGGGTCGCCGAGGGATCAGACCTGAAACTCTTTCTCGCGCCCCATCGGGTTCCGCACGCCACCGACATCAGCGGCCGGGAGTCGATCATCAGCTGCGGCGCCGTGCTCGACCATCTGCGGGTAGCACTCGCCGCGGCGGGCTGGCGGGCGAACATCGCGCGGTTCCCCAACCCCAACGATCCCGACCACCTGGCCACCATCGACTTCAGCCCGTCGGAATTCGTCACCGATGCCGAGCGAGCCCGTGCTGACGCGATCCTGACCCGGCGCACCGACCGTTTACCGTTCGCACCGCCGCCCGATTGGGCAGCCTTCGAGCCGGTGTTGCGCAGCACGATCAACACCGACCAGGCGGTGTTGCACGTGCTGCCCGCCACGATCCGTCCGCAATTGGCCGAAGCGTCCCGTTTGACCGAGTCGCTGCGCCGGTACGACTCCTCGTATCACGCCGAACTCCATTGGTGGACAGCTCCATACGAGATGTCTGACGGTGTGCCGTATAGCAACCTGGTCTCAGCGGCCGAGCGGGACCGGCTCGACATCGCACGGACCTTCCCGGCCGACGAGCATCCCGATCGGCGGCCAGAAGTCGACCATGATCAGTCGACCATCGTGGTCTTGTCGACCTATAACGACACCCGCCGGGATGCGCTGGGCTGCGGTGAGGTGCTCTCCGATGTGCTGTTGGAGGCGACCGTGGCCGGCCTGGCCACCTGCACTCTGACGCACATGACCGAACTGGAAGCCAGCCGGTCCATCATCCGGGCCCTCACCGGGGACCGCGACAACCCGCAACTGCTCATTCGGATCGGCCTGGCGCCCGCGATCGCGCAACTGCCGCCGGCCACCCCGCGGCGGCCGCCGGCAGACGTTCTGGAGTTCCGCGGTTGACCTTCACTCGGCGACGGGTGCTGCCTCGGCGCGGCGCTTGATACCGCGCAGCATTCCGCGCGTCATCAGTGACACCACCGGTCCGGACAGTTCGGCGCCGATCACCTCACCCGGCAGGCGCAGGCGCGAACGGCTGCGCACCAGGAGTCGGCATCGATCCTCCCAGCGCGGCATCACATGAAACGACCACACGCCGTCCCATGGCAGCCGGGACGGATCGATCCGAAGAACGATCGACTGGCCCTCGATGATCTGCGCGACCGGTAGCGCCACCCCATCGCGCAAACCCATCCAGCCGCGCGGGGCCAGCCGGATGACGTCGCCGACCGCCAACTGCTGCCACTCGGGGTGGATTCGATCGGCGTTGCGCAGCTTCAGCCCCACCGAGTTCTCCAAGGCCTCGTAGCTGTACAACCCGCCCCGGTCCTGGCCCATCTGCACCAGCCAGCGCCACACCTCACTTGCGGGCGCGTCGATCCACACACCTTCGGTGGTCTGGACCGCCGGCCGGCCGACGAGTTCATCACCGGGAAGCGGTGTTTGGCACTCCTCCTTGGTAGTGCCCCAGTTGCGATAAAAGCGCCGCGCCCCATACAGCCCGGCACCCACCAGCGCCGTACCCACCACGGTCTTCCACATACCGTTCATACCGTCAGTCTTGCCGAGAACCTCGACGAGCCGTAGGGCCTTCTGCCCACCGCGATAGGACTTCGGTCCCTACCGGTGACCTGGGCCGAGTGGTCGGATCGAATCAGGTACGAGGGGGCAGACATGGAACACAACACAACCAAATACTCGGCAGTGCAGATCGCCGTGGACGAGGATACCGACCGCACCCGGGCCACCGCCCGGTTGGCTTGGCGAAGCAGGAACCTGATCGGCATGGGGACCGCCCGGATGACGGCGGGTGACGCGCATTCGGTGGAGCTTCGCGACGAGTTGGCTGTCGCCCGCGCGCTGTCCAATCTGGCCAATCAGCTGTTCGCGATCTCGATGTCGGAGATCGAGACCGTCGAACACAGTCGACACACCCTGACCGCCCTGACCGGAGGTAGACATTGACCAGATCCACCGGAGTTCGGCGGCAGCATCCCCGCCGGGTGTTCAAGGACCGGCGCGAGGCCGGTCAAGTGCTGGCAGGCTTGCTCGAGGCGTACCGCGGCCGACCCGACGTGATCGTGCTGGGCTTGGCCCGCGGCGGTATCCCGGTCGCCTACGAGGTGGCCAGTTCGCTGGGGGCCCCGCTGGACGCCTTCATCGTCCGCAAACTCGGTGCACCGGGCCACGAGGAGTTCGCCGTCGGTGCACTGGCCAGCGGCGGCCGCATCGTGGTCAACGACGACGTGCTGCGCGGGCTGCGGGTAACCCCGCAGCAGCTGCGGGAAGTCGCCGAGCGCGAGGCCCGCGAGTTGGTCCGGCGGGAATCGGTCTATCGCGAGGGGCGCCCGCCGCTGCAGGTCACCGGCAAGACCGTGATCCTCGTCGACGACGGGCTGGCCACCGGGTCGAGCATGCTCGCGGCCGTGCAGGCGCTGCGCGAATCCGAGCCCGCCGAGATCGTGATCGCGGTCCCGGCCGCACCGGAGTCCACCTGCCGGGAGTTCGCCGGGATCGTCGACGACATGGTGTGCGCCTCGATGCCCACGCCGTTTCTTGCGGTGGGTGAATCGTTCTGGGATTTCCGCCAGGTCACCGACGACGAGGTGCGCGAGCTGCTCGCGCGACCGACTGCGGGCAGGCCGGTGCCGCCGGCGGAGCCTCGCGCCGCCGATCTGCTTGCCCACACCGCGATCAACGCCCCCGGCGGGGTGCCGCCGCGCGAGGTGCTCGAGGATCTGATCGGCGACGCCCGCGTCGTGCTGATCGGCGAGAGTTCGCACGGCACCCACGAGTTCTACGAGGCCCGCGCCGAGATCACCAAGTGGCTGATCGAGGAGAAGGGCTTCAATGCCATTGCCGCAGAAGCTGATTGGCCGGACGCCTACCGGGTCAATCGCTATGTTCAGGGCTTGGGTGACGACTCGACGGCCGAAGAGGCGCTGCGCGGCTTCGAGCGGTTCCCCGCCTGGATGTGGCGCAACACCGTAGTGCGTGACTTCGTCGGCTGGCTGCGGTGGCACAACGGTCGGCGCGCAGCGGACGGCGGCAGGCAGGCCGGCTTCTATGGCCTGGACCTGTACAGCATGCACCGCTCGATGCAGGAGGTCATCGCCTACCTCGACACCGTCGACCCGAATGCCGCGGTGCGCGCCAGAACCCGCTACGCCTGCTTTGACCACTCCACCGGTGATGACGGCCAGGCCTATGGCTACGCCGCCGCCTTCGGTGCCGGGGAGTCCTGTGAACGCCAGGCCATCGAGCAGCTGGTGGAGATGCAGCGCGACGCGGTGAGCTACCTGGCCCAAGACGGTGAACTCGCCGAAGACGAGTTGTTCTACGCCCAGCAGAACGCGGTGACAGTGCGCAACGCCGAGGCGTACTACCGCGGTATGTTCGCCGGCCGGGTGACCTCGTGGAACATGCGGGACAAGCACATGGCCGAGACGCTCAACGCCCTGCTGGCCCATCTGGACAGGCATGCCGGCCCAGAACCCGCTCGAATCGTGGTGTGGGCGCACAACTCTCATGTCGGCGACGCCCGCGCCACCGAAGTCTCTGCGGACGGCCAGCTCACCATCGGACAGCTGGCCCGTCAACAGTACGGCGACGAGTGCCGCCTGATCGGCTTCTCCACCTACCAGGGCACCGTCACCGCTGCCAGCGACTGGGGCGGGATCGCCGAACGCAAGGTGGTCCGCCCGGCCCTGCCGGGCAGCATCGAGGAACTGTTCCACGAGACCGGCGAACCGTCCTTCCTGGTGCCCATGCACGACGGATCCCTGGCCGCCAAGGCGCTCGAGGTGGTGCGGCTCGGGCGTGCGATAGGGGTGATCTACCTGCCGCAGACCGAACGGCAGAGCCACTATTTCCACGTCCGTCCATCCGATCAGTTCGACGCGATGATCCACATCGACTCCACCCGCGCTCTGGAACCACTGGAACCGACCAGTGTGTGGATCGCCGGGCAAAACCCGGAAACGTATCCGAGTGGTCTCTAGTCGATGAATGAACTCGCCGTCAGGGGCCACCGGATCGTCACGCTGACGATGAATCCCGCTCTCGACATCACCACGAGCACTGACGTAGTGCATTCGACGGACAAGCTGCGGTGCTCGGCGCCACGGTACGACCCCGGCGGGGGCGGTATCAACGTCACTCGGGTGGCCGATGTGCTCGGGGCCGCCACCACCGCGGTGTTCCCGGCCGGTGGTTCGGCCGGCAACATGGTGCACAATCTGCTGGTCGCCGAGGGCTTGGCGGTCCAGCGCGTCAAGGTCGGCGGCTCCACCCGGGAGAGCTTCACCGTCGACGAGCGCTCCACGGGAAAGCAATACCGCTTCGTGCTGCCCGGACCCGAACTCACTCTGGCCGAGCAGACCGAGTGCCTGCTTCAGCTGCGCCGGGCAGCCGCCTCGGCCGCGATCGTGGTTGCCAGCGGCAGCCTGCCGCCCGGGGTTCCCCCGGATTTCTACCAACAGGTGGCCAACGTGTGCGTCGACATCGGCGCGGTGTTCGTCCTGGACACCTCCGGCGGCGGACTCCGGCACGTCACCTCCGGGGTGTTCCTGCTCAAGCCCAGCCTGCGGGAACTGCGGGAATGCGTCGGCCGTGACCTGGTCACCGAGGCGGAGCAACTGGCCGCCGCCTACGAGCTGATCGAACGCGGATGTGCCGAACATGTTCTGGTCTCGCTCGGCGCGCGGGGCGCGCTGCTGGTCACCCGGCAGGGTGCGCACCGATTCCCGCCGGTCGTGGTCCCGGCGGGCAGCGGCGTCGGGGCAGGCGACGCCATGGTGGCCGGCGTTGCCGTCGGCCTGACTCGCGGCTGGCCGTTGACCAAGGCGGTGCGCCTGGGTATCGCGGCCGGTGCCGCGATGCTGCTGACGCCGGGTACGGCCCCGTGCACACGCGATGACACCGAGCGACTGTTCGAGTTGGCCGAAAGTCCCGTCGACATCGAACTGGTGACCGGCTGACGCCGTTAGGGCCGTTTTCGCACCACTTGGGGACTTTCTGCCCTGAGACTCGCCCCACCGCGACGATAACGTCGGCACAATAGACGTTGTCGTCCCGGGGGAGCCATCGATGCCCGAACCGTTCACACCGCCGTCGATCGTCGTCGGCGTAGACGGGTCAAGGGCCGCCGTCCGGGCCGCGGTGTGGGCCATCGACGAAGCCGTCAGCCGCGATATCCCGCTGCGACTCGTGTCCGCGATCCCTCCGTCCGGCTCCGAGCCGGTCGACCCGCACGAGGAGGCGAGCCGACAGGCCAGCGCCGAATTGGCGGTGCGCTACGCCGCCGACGCCATCGAGGTCACCGAGCGGCCGGTCAAGGTCGAGACGGAAGTCCTGCAAGGCCAGCCGGTCGCCACAATCGTGGAAGCGTCCCGGGCGGCAGCGATGATCTGTGTCGGCGCGGTGGGGCTCAAGCACTACGACCACAATCGCATCGGGACGACAGCCACCGCTCTGGTCGGCTCGGCCCACTGCCCGGTCGCGATCGTGCGCGGATCCGAACGGGCAATCGCGCATGATTCCGGATGGGTCGTCGTCGAACTCGATGAATCCCCCGACAGCGCGGCGGTATTGCAGTTCGGGGTCCAGGAGGCCCGGTTGCGGGGGGCGCCGCTGCGGGTGCTCAGCTCGTGGCAGTCGCGCTACACCGACGTGCATGACTCCCACGCGGTGGCCGACGGCAATCGGATGGTGCGCGCCCAACTCGACCGTCGGCTGTCGCACTGGAAACATCGCTACCCCGATCTGGACGCCCGGCCGGTCGCCGTCCACGGCAGCGTGCTGAACTACCTCGCCAAGCACGGCGCCGAGATTCAGCTGGTCGTGGTGGGTGCGCGCAATGCCGAAGGCATCGAGGAACTGCTGGGCCCGACGGGCTCGGCGGCCCTGCACAACACCGACTGTTCGGTTTTGGTGGTCGATCGTCAGCGCCTGTTGTGACGGATTCGGGCTGACGGACCGATATCGTTAGCCCATGGTGAAGGTCTTTCTCGTCGATGACCACGAAGTCGTTCGCCGCGGACTGATCGACTTGTTGTCCGCCGACACCGAGCTCGAGGTCATCGGTGAGGCCGGATCCGTCGCGCAGGCACTGGCGCAGATCCCGGCACTGCAGCCAGACGTCGCGGTGCTCGATGTCCGCCTGCCGGACGGCAACGGCATCGAGCTGTGCCGTGACCTGCTGGCCAAGATGCCCGACCTGCGATGCCTGATGCTGACGTCGTTCACGTCCGACGAGGCCATGCTCGACGCCATCCTCGCCGGCGCCAGCGGATACGTCGTCAAGGACATCAAGGGAATGGACCTGGCCCAGGCGATCAAGGACGTCGGCGCGGGCCGTTCGCTTCTGGACAATCGGGCGGCCGCGGCGCTGATGGCCAAGCTGCGCGGTGCCGCGGAGCGCTCCGATCCGCTCTCGGGTCTCACCGAACAGGAGCGGGTATTGCTGGGGCTCCTCGGGGAGGGATTGACCAACAAGCAAATCGCCGCGCGGATGTTTCTGGCCGAGAAGACGGTCAAAAACTATGTATCGCGATTGCTGGCAAAACTCGGCATGGAGCGGCGCACGCAGGCCGCGGTGTTCATCTCCAAACTTGACCACAATCACACAGGAGAAGACTGAGGCATCGCCGCCGATCTGGTGGCACCATGGTCTTCGTGACCGACAAAGTCGGGCCGGAGGGGAATCCGCACGCGGCACCACCGCTGCGAGACACGCTGTCCCAGCTGCGCTTGCGCGAGTTGCTCGTCGAGGTACAGGACCGGGTAGAGCAGATCGTCGAGGGCCGGGATCGGCTCGACGGGCTGCTTGAGGCGATGCTGGCGGTGACCTCGGGACTTGAGCTGGACGTCACGCTGCGAACCATCGTGCACACCGCCATCGACCTGGTCGACGCCCGCTACGGCGCATTGGGCGTCCGCGGTCAGGACCACGAACTGGTCGAATTCATCTACGAGGGCATCGACCCCGAAACCCGGGATCAGATCGGGCCGCTGCCGGAGGGCCGCGGCGTGCTCGGCCATCTGATCGACGAGCCGAAGCCGATCCGCTTGGAGAACATCCTGCAGCACCCCGCCTCCGTGGGTTTCCCGCCGAACCATCCGCCGATGCGGACCTTCCTGGGTGTTCCGGTGCGCATCCGCAACGAGGTGTACGGCAACCTGTACCTCACCGAAAAGGCGGATGGGCAACCGTTCAGCGAGGACGACGAGGTGCTGGTCGAAGCGCTGGCCGCCGCGGCGGGCATCGCCATCGACAATGCCCGGCTCTACGCACAGTCGCGCGCCCGGCAGTCGTGGATCGAGGCCACCCGCGATATCGGCACCGAGCTGCTCGGCGGTGGCGACCCGGCGCGGGTTTTTCGGCTCATCGCCGACGAAGCGGTCAAGCTGACCGCCGCCGACGTGGTGCTCGTCGCGGTGCCCAGCGACGTTCAACTGCCCGTCGAGGACATCCGGGAACTGCTCGTGGTCGAAACAGCCGGGGCGATCGGCCCGGCGCAGGCGCTACCGTCGATACCCGTGGCGGGCAGCGCCATCGGCGCGTCCTTCGCCACTCGCACCCCGCGCCGGTTCGACACCATCGGCGATGAACTCGCCACCGTGCCCGACGCGGGCACGGCATTGGTGTTGCCGTTGCGCACCACCAATGCCGTTGCCGGTGTCATGGTCATCGTGCGCCGCCGCGGGAAGCAGGCATTCAGCGACGAGCAGCTCGACATGATGGCGGGATTCGCCGACCAGGCTACGCTGGCCTGGCAGCTGGCCACCACGCAGCGGCACCTGCGGGAACTCGATGTGCACTCCGACCGCGACCGCATCGCCCGCGACCTGCACGACCACGTGATCCAGCGGTTGTTCGCCATCGGGCTCTCGCTACAGGGCACGATTCCCCGCAGTCGGGTGCCCGAAGTGCAACAGCGGCTGATGAACAGCGTCGACGACTTGCAGGGGGTCATCCAGGAGATCCGGACGGCGATCTTCGACCTACACGGTGGGTCGGCGGGCACCACCCGGCTGCGACAGCGCCTCGACGAGACGATCGGCGCGTTCGCCGGTTCGGACCTGCGCACCAACGTCCAGTACATCGGGCCGTTGTCCGTGATCGATGCCACGCTGGCCGATCACGCTGAGGCGGTGGTCTGCGAGGCGGTCAGCAATGCGGTGCGGCACGCAAATGCGCAAACCCTGGCCGTCAACGTCCGGGTGGAGGACGAACTGGCGATCGAGGTGGTCGACGACGGCCGCGGCATCCCGGCCGATGTCACCGCCAGCGGGCTGACCAACCTGCGTCGCCGCGCCGAGGAGGTCGGTGGCGAATTCGAGGTGGGTAACGCGCCCGGCGGGGGCACCATCCTCCGGTGGACGGCCCCGTTGCCCTGAGGGCCGGTTACGCCGCCTGAAAACATTCGATCCCGCCCGACGCGTCACCGGGCGACAATCACCGGCATCCGGACGCCGTGCACCACCGCGGTGCTGACCGAACCGAGCAGCATTCCGGCGAACCCGCCGCGCCCGTGGCTGCCGACCACCACGAGCTGGGCCGACTCGGACTGCTCGATGAGCTGGCGGGCCGGCCGGTCGGCGACGACCACCCGGTGGACCGGAACATCGGGATAGCGCTCCTGCCACCCCGCCAGCCGCTCGGCGAGCGTCTCCTGGGCCACCGTCTGCATCGTCGACCAGTCGACGCCCGGGAACTCGAAGACTCCCGTGTCACTCCAGGCGTGCACCGCCACCAGGTCCACCCCGCGGAACGAGGCCTGCTCGAAGGCCACCTCCAAGGCCCGTTCCGAGGCCGGCGACCCGTCGACGCCGACCACTACCGGGGCCTTCGACGGATGCGACATCAGCGGATCCTCGTCGTGGATGATCGCCACCGAGCAATGCGCATGATGGATCAACCCGGTGCTGATCGAGCCCAGCAATCCGCGGGCCAGCGCACCGCGACCGCGACAACCGACCACGAGCAGCTGTGCGTCTTTGGACAGATCCACCAGAGTCGGCACCGCGGGCCCGGAAACCAACTCGGTCGCGACCTCCACCGGGTGGTCTTTGGTGGCCTCCATCACGGTCTTGCACGCGCTGTCCAGGATTTCGCGACCCGAGTCCTCCTGCCACTGCAGGTAGCCCGAGGGCATCGGAACCTCGGGAAAGGTCATCACCACAGGCGGGATGAGAACGTGCACCAACCGCACCGACAGCCTGCGCAACGCCGCGTCCCGCGCCGCCCAATCGACGGCCACTTTCGACTCTGGTGAGCCGTCGACCCCGACCACAATGTCATATTTCGTTGCAGGAGTTGACATCAGACGCTCCTTTCGACTCGTGACGAGACCGCAGCCCTTCAGGTGTAGTAGCCGCCACCCCCACGCTAGGCCTGGCGGTCGTCGGCATCATGAGGCGTTGGTCCCATCCAGGATGGCCACAAGGCCCTGATCGCCGAGGCTCTGATGTGGCAATGTCGGTGTCATGGCCAGCGTAAGCCCGTTCGGGGGTTCTGTCGGCAACGTTGGCAGCGGCGGCTCCAGCCTGGGCTTGCCGGTCGCGATCGATCCGCGCTACCACGACGCCGTGCTGTTCGACCTCGACGGCGTGGTCACCGACACCGCGTCGCTGCACGAGGAAGCCTGGGCGGAGTTATTCGCCGAGTACGACTTCACCAGCGCCGACTATCGGCATTTCATCGACGGTAAACCGCGCTACGACGGCGTCCGTGATTTCCTGGCATCGCGGGGAATTTCCCTGCCGTGGGGTGCGCCCTCCGACGAGGGCGAGGACACCATCTGCGGCCTCGGTAACCGTAAGCAACGCCTCTACCTGGCCAAGATCGCCGATGGTGTGCCGACTTTCGAATCGACGGTGGCCCTGGTTCGCCGGCTCGACGAACTCGGTGTGGGTACCGCGGTGTACTCGGCAAGCCGCAACTGCGAGGCGGTCTTGGAGTCCGCCGGCATCGGTGGCTTCTTCGCGGTGCGGGTCGACGGTCTGACGGCCGAGGAACTCGGCCTGCCCGGCAAGCCCGACCCGGCGATGCTGCTGGAGACCGCCGATCGCCTCGGCGCACGGCCCGGGCGCTGTGTCGTCGTCGAAGACGCCGAGGCCGGGGTCAGCGCCGGACGCGCAGGCGGGTTCGGACTCGTGATCGGCGTGGACCGATCAGGAAGCGCCGCCGAGGGCCTGCTGCGGTGTGGGGCCGACGTGGTGATCGGCGATCTCGCCGACGTCACGGTGCGCACGATCGACCGGCGGATGTCGGCCCTGCCCGACGCCCTCCCGTCGTTCGGCCAGGTGGCCGGCGTGGTGTCGGCCCGCCAGCCGGTGCTGTTCTTCGACTTCGACGGCACGCTGTCCGATATCGTCGCCGACCCCGCGGCGGCCACCCTGGTATCCGGCGCGGACAAAGCACTGCAATCGCTGGCGGCGCTGTATCCGGTCGCGGTGCTGTCCGGCCGCGACCTCGCCGACATCCGTTCCCGAATCGGTATTCCCGGCCTGTGGTACGCCGGCAGCCACGGGTTCGAGATGGTCGACCCCGACGGCACCCACCACGAGAACGCGATCGCCGCGGCGGCGGTGCCCGTCCTGGCCGATGCCGCCGACGAGTTGACTGCCCAACTCGCAGAAATCGCCGGAGTGGTCGTGGAGCACAAGCGATTCGCGGTGGCTGTGCACTACCGCAACGCCGCACGCGAGGCCGCATCGACCGTCGCGGCCGCCGTCCACCGGGTCGGCAGCAGCCACGGACTCCGGGTCACCGCAGGCCGCAAGGTCGTCGAGCTGCGCCCGAACCTGGACTGGGACAAAGGCAAAACCCTGGAGTGGATCACCGACCGGATCACCAGCACCGAACCGCTGTTGCCCATCTACATCGGCGACGATCTGACCGACGAGGACGCCTTCGACGCCGTGCTGCACGACGGGATCGGAATCGTGGTGCGCCATGACGAGGACGGCGACCGGTCGACCGCCGCGCGGTTCTCACTGTCCGATCCGGCACACGTCCTGAAGTTCATCGAGCGACTGGTCGATCAGTGTGATGTGGACCGCCAGATCCTCTCCGGCCCTTGGTCGTTCACTTTTGGCGGCTACCTGCCCGAACAGGAACGGTTGCGGGAGGCGTTGTGCACCGTCGGCGACGGCTACCGCGCCACCAGGGGCTGCGCGCCGGAAGCCGACGCCGCGACATTCCACTATCCCGGGACGTATGCGGCCGGGGTCTACAACCGGCTCACCGACGAGATCGACGGGGTGACGGTCGAGAACGAGAGCCTGGTCAATCTGCCGAACTGGTTGTCGTTGAAATTCCGGATCAACGGCGACGAGTGGTTCGACATCGACTCGGCGGACATCCTGACCTACCGGCAGAGCTTGGATCTACGGCACGCCGAACTCACTCGCGAGTTCCGGTTTCGTGACCCCGCCGGACGTACCAGCCGGGTCGTGCAACGGCGCATCGCCGCCATGCATCTGCCGCACGCCTGCGCGCTGGAGACCACCATCTCGGCCGAAGACTGGTCGGGCAAAATCCAAATCCGATCGATCATCGACGGCGACGTTCGCAACAGCGGCGTCGTGCGCTACCGGGACCTCGCCAGCGATCACCTGGCCGTGTTCACCACCCGTGAACTGTCGCCGAACAGCGCTCTGCTGGTCTGCCAGACGACTCAATCACGGATCCCGATCGCGGTGGCTGCCCGCACCGGGGTGTGGACCGGAGGGAACCGCCTGATGACCGACGGCACCTACGTCGAGGAGCACCGTCGCACCGGACACACCTATCTGGTCAAGATCGCGGCGGGCGAGTCGGTCACCATCGAGAAGATGGCCACCGTCGTCACCGGCCGCGATCACGCGATCTCCGAACCTGGTGACGCCGCCCAACGATCGCTGACCCAGCTGGGCCGCTACGCCGAGCTGCGCGACGGGCATATCCGCGAATGGGCCCAGCTGTGGGAGCGATTCGACATCGCGTTCGAAGACAACGCCGACGCCATGCGCGTCGTACGCCTGCATCTGCTACAACTGTTGCAGACCGTGCCCAACCGCGCGGTGGACCTCGATGCCGGAGTGCCCGCGCGCGGCCTGCACGGCGAGGCCTATCGCGGCCACATCTTCTGGGACGATCTGTTCGTGTTCCCGGTGCTCAACCTGCGGGCACCGGAAACCACTCGATCACTGCTGCGTTATCGCTACCGGCGGCTGCCCGAAGCGCGCCGCGCCGCCAAGGAGGCCGGTTTCGAGGGCGCGATGTTCCCGTGGCAGTCGGGCAGCGATGGACGCGAGGAAAGCCAGAAGCTGCATCTCAATCCCAACTCCGGACGCTGGAATCCGGACGCCAGTGCGCGCGCCCACCACATCGGAAGTGCGGTCGCCTACAACGTGTGGCAGTACTATCAGGTGACCGGCGACTTGGAGTATCTGATCGAGAACGGCGCCGAGATGCTCGCCGAGATCGCCCGATTCTGGGTCAGCCGAACTGAATTCGACGAGAAACTGGACCGCTACGTGATCCGTGGCGTGATCGGCCCGGACGAATTCCACTCCGGCTATCCCGACGCGCCCTACGACGGTGTCGACAACAATGCCTACACCAATGTGATGGCTGTCTGGGTGATCGTGCGTGCGCTCGATGCCCTGGACGCCCTGCCGCTGCGTGACCGGTTGGATCTGATGGAGCGGCTGGGGATTCGCGGCCGCGAGCTGGACAGCTGGGACGAAGTCAGCCGGCGGATGTACGTGCCCTTCCACTGCACCTCGAATTCCGGGCCTACGCCGGGGGACGAAGTGATCAGCCAGTTCGAGGGGTACAGCGAGCTGGCCGAACTCGATTGGCACGGCTACCGACAGCGTTATGGCAATATCCAGCGGCTTGATCGGATCCTGGAGGCCGAGAACGACAGCATCAACCGCTACAAGGCCTCCAAGCAGGCCGATGTGCTGATGCTGTTCTATCTGCTGTCCTCGGACGAACTTCGGGAACTGTTGGCCCGGTTGGGATATCGCTTCACCCCGGAACAGATCCCGAAGACCGTCGATTACTACCTGCACCGGACATCGCACGGGTCGACGCTGAGCGGCGTCGTGCACGCCTGGGTGCTGGCCCGCGGCGATCGCGAGCGAGCCATGCGGTACTTCCAGCAGGTGCTGATGTCGGACGTGGCCGACATCCAGGGCGGTACCACCGCCGAGGGAATCCACATCGCGGCAATGGCGGGCAGCATCGATCTGCTGCAGCGCTGCTTCACCGGTGTGGAGACCCGCGCCGACCGGCTGATCCTGTCCCCGATGTGGCCGGAAAGCCTTGGTGCCCTGCGGTTGCCGATCTACTACCGCGGCTACCGCCTACACCTGACGGTCCGCGGCCGCACCGCCGAGGTCAGCGTCGATCCCACCGATCACCCGGCCATCGAGATCGAATGTCGCGGCAAGGTGCAACGACTCACGCCCGGATCGTCGCTGCGGTTCGGCTGAACCGTCAGCCACCGACGATGAAGGCGCCGTCATTGAGCCAGTCGGCGACCTCGGACAGCGGGCGCCGTGGCGTCGCGGGCAGTGGATCGGCATTCACCGCGGCCCAGCCCACCCGCAGCATCATCTGGGGATAGCCGCTGGTGCCGAAGACGTCGGCGCGAACCGCCTCCCGCGTTTCGGGCACCTCAAGCGGCTCGGTCACCGGGCAGGTCGCCAACCCCATCGCCGTCGCCGACAACAACACCAGACTCGTCGCCTCCCCGGCGCGCAACCGGGCCAGTTCGTCATCGGTCTCGGTACCCAGCGCCAGCAGGACGGCATTGTCCTCGGCGGGCGAATCCTGCGCCGCCTGGGCCAGCACCGGGCCGGCGAACACCCGGGCCGGCAACGCCGCGTTCGGGTCGGACGCCGGAGTGTTGCGGGCCGGCACACCGGCCACCGACCCATACCGGCCGCTCCAGGCGTTGAGTTCGGTGAGGTAGTCGGCGTCGGTGGTGTGCTTGCGCACCGACCGGGCGATGATCGCGGCGAGGTCGGGCAGCAGATCGAGCTGGCGCAACATCACTCCGGCCCGTGCGGCACGGGCACCCATCAGCGCGATGTCGCCCGAGGGCACCGGCCAGGCGCTGTACTTGCGCCGGTCGGTACGGCGCCGGGCGATCGCGGCTGCCAGCGTGATGTCGAGTTCCCCAGCCTGCTGCCGGTGAACCTGCAGCGAAGCCAGGTGATCGGGCTCTGCGGGGTTGGGGAATCGGCGGATCCTGGCCTGCCAGCCCAGCGCGGCCAGCGCGACGGTGCAGTGGTGCAGCGCGGCACCGCAGCTGATGAGCATGTCGCGCCGGTCGGGGTCGGTGTTGGGCAGGTGCCGGCTCGGATCGGCATAGAGCTGCATACTGTGCGGCCCGACCCGCCAGTGCCATGGCTGCGAGTTGTGCACCGACGGCGCCTGCGTGGCCAGGGTCAGGACGGCCCGAACCGTGTCTGGGTCGGGGAAATGCGCGCTCATGGTTCTCGTCACCTTCACTGGATCACCGCTCGTATACCCACTGTCGCCCTGCCCCACCACGGCCGGACAGAGACGTAAGTCCTTTGCTGCGGGGACTTGTGCAGCCGGATCGCGGGCTGCTCAGCCCGCGCCGGCCGGCAACAACCCCGGCACGACCGTGGCGGCAACCCAGCGCCGTATGTGCGCCGGATCGCGCCAGTCACCGGCCTTGGTTTTCGCCATCGCGCTGGCGGGAAAGCCGCGGGCGTCGGCGGCCAGCGTTCCGCCGAACGTCACATGGCCACGGGCACCAACCCGCTCGATGAACCCGGCCACCTGCTTGGTCGGCGGGATGTCGCCGAGAGCGGCCGAGTCATCCAGCGGTCCGCTGCTGACCAGCCACACCGGCAGGCCGCGCAACGCGGCCGCGTGCCGGCGTACGAATCGCCGGGCGTGGCGGTGCCACCGATTCGCGTAGAGCGCGCCGGCGACGATCACGGCATCGAAGCCCTCCAGATCGCCGACGTCACGCGCCGACGTCACCACTACGGTGAAGCCCGCCTCGAGGAGCGCATCACCGATCATCGCGGCCAGACCCGCAGTGCCGCGGCGTTTGGAACCGTAGGCCACCAGTACCTGTGTCATGCCGGGACCTCGGCATCCATCTTGATCTGACGCACGGTTGCGCGCATGATGTGCGCGACGAACGGCCGCACCAACCACCAATACCGCCCAAAGCGTCGACGAGACCGGGGATCGGTTGTCGCGGTGCGACATTCATAGCTGAGCAGGGTCTTGGCCGACCCGTAGGGGCGAACTGAGAAGTTGGCGGCGATCTTGCCCCAGCCCGGCTCGGTGAAGCCGGCGAACTCCGCGGCGTCGACGCTGCGCCACTCGATGACGGGCTGCCAGAACCGACCCACGGCACCGAAAGCGATTTCCGTGCCATCACGCTCACCCAGCACCAGCCAACCCGGAAGGCCCACTCCTTCGCCGACGACCAGGCGCGACAGCGGTGGTGCCGGCCGGCCGGCCAACCGCGACGGCAGTTCGCGCACCCACATCGCCGCGTCGAGCAACGGACTGTGCACCCTGAGCAGGTCCAGTCCACGGGCAGCGCGGTAGGTGGCCGATGGATCTGCTTGCACCACAACATGTTCGGAGATCGCCACATCATACGACGGCAACGCCGCATCGATGACCATGCCCTCGACGCCGGTCGTCATGGCTCAATACTGGTCGACACCGGCCCCGGAGAGAAAGGGGCCGACGGCCCGGCCGCGGAGGACCATCGACCCGAGTCTCACGGATGCCTGCTGGTCACTCCCCCGTCTACGACGAGATGAGCGCCCGTGACGAAGGAAGCCTTCGGTGACATCAGGAACGCGACCGCTGCGCCGACCTCTTCCGGGTTGCCCAGCCGGCCCATCGGCGCGGCCGCCTCGAAGCCCTGGCGTACCTCGTCGATGTCCAGGGCGATCTGCAACATCGGGGTGCGGATGAATCCCGGGCACACCGCGTTCACCCGGATTCCCTCGGGGCCCAGTTGGGCGGCCATCGATCGGGTGAGTCCGAGCAGGCCGGCCTTGGAGGCGCAGTAGGCCGGGATGAACGGGTTGGCGGTCAGTCCCTCGATGCTGGAGATTCCGACGATCGCGGGTGCGGAGCCGGCGCGGACGGCCTCCTGCAGATGCGGTAGCAGCAGCTGCGCCAGGATCGCCTGGGCCTTGAGATTGACGTCGAGGACGGCGTCCCAGGATTCCTCGGTGTAGGCGCCCACCGGTTCGGGAATGACCCGCCCGGCGGCGTGCACCAGTCCATCGATTCCGCCCAGTTCAGCGGCCGCTTGGTCGATCGCCCCGCGCAGCGCAGCGCTGTCGCACACGTCGATCACCGCGTACGGCATGCCGAGTTCCGCGGCGACGTCGGCAACCGCCGCGGCCATGTCCCACAGCGCGACGCGGCGCCCGTCGGCGACCAACGCCTCGGCCGAGGCCCGGCCGATACCCGATGCCGCTCCGGTGACGATAACACCGCTCACTGGTGCACCATCCGTGTGTCGGTGATCTTCTCCGAGGGTTTACGGGTGCACCATCGGGTGTGTCGGTGGTCTTGGATGGGTCGCCGATGCACCCGAGGTGGCTGCTGGGTCATCGCCCTGCTCGCTTGACGCCGCCGACGTCCAGCATGAGTTTTGCGAGGCCCGGCAGTTCCCAGACCGTGCCGACCGTCAACAGGGCTGTGCGCCGGTGAGCGCCGATCAGTGAGCGACGCGGCTGTCACGTTCTGCCACCGAACGTCGGGTGCCTCCCCACTGGGTTCAGCAGCGAGGAGGCTGTCTTGAAGTCTGCCCCAATTCCCTTGCCCGACCATCCGCCCAACGGCCTGACCGCTGGTATCGACTGGTCCCGCGATGATCACGCGGTGTCCATCGTTGATGCCCGAGGTCGACAGATCGTGCGTGCGACCATCGAGCATTCTGATGCCGGCTTGCACAGCTTGGTCAGGCTGCTCGCCAAACACGGTGTCGGCGAGGTTGCCATCGAACGCCCCGACGGCCCGGTGATCGACACCTTGCTCGAGGCCGGCCTGACCGTTGTGGTCATCAGTCCCAACCAGGTCAAGAATCTGCGCGGACGCTACGGGTCGGCTGGCAACAAAGACGACCGCTTCGATGCCTTCGTGCTCGCCGACACCTTGCGCACCGACCCCATCCGGCTGCGACCCCTGACACCGGACAACCCGGCCACCGTCACGTTGCGCCGCGCCTGCCGCGCGCGCAAAGACCTGGTCGCCCACCGTGTGGCCATGGCCAACCAGCTCCGCGAACATCTCAAGCGCGTATTCCCCGCCGCAGTGGGCCTGTTCGCCGACATCGACAGCCCGATCAGCCTGAGGTTCCTGAGTCGTTTCGACTGCCAAGACCGCGCCGACTGGCTCTCGCCCAAACGTTTGGCCGCCTGGCTGGCCAGCGTCGGCTACTGCGGACGAACCGACCCCGCCGTCTTGCACGCCCGCCTGACCGCTGCACCCCGTGGCGTCTCCGGTGACCAAGCAATCACCGAAAGTCACGTAACCCGAGCATTTTTGGCTGTTCTTCAGACCGTGACCGAACAGATCAAAGCACTGTCGATGCAGATCGACGAACAACTGGCACTGCACACCGATGCACACATCTTCACCAGCCTGCCCCGCGCCGGCAGAATCCGCGCCGCCCGACTGCTCGCCGAGATCGGCGACTGCCGCGCCCGCTTCCCCACACCGGAGTCCCTGGCCTGTCTGGCCGGGGTCGCCCCCTCCACTCGACAATCCGGCAAGATCCGCAGCGTCGGATTCCGCTGGTCCTGCGACAAACAACTGCGCGACGCCGTCACCGACTTTGCCGGCGACTCCCGACGAGCCAATCCCTGGGCCGCCGACCTCTACGACCGCGCCATCACCCGCGGCCACGACCACCCCCACGCCGTACGCATCCTGGCCCGCGCCTGGATCTACGTCATCTGGCACTGCTGGCAGGACGGCGTCGCCTACAACCCAGACCAACACGGCGCCCTCCAACGCCTCATCCAAAGCCGCAACGACACCGCGGCTTGACACAGGGCGGCTTGACACAGGGCCACTCATGCGCGATCCGCCTTCTCATGCAACTCCGCTCGGCGCTGAGTGCTCGGCGGGTTGTCGAACCAGAGGTTCTCCTCCCGCAGCTGCTTACTGCGCCATCCGCCTGCGGTGCGCACCATAACGTGGTGGTAGTAGCCACCGCACGCACTTGTCTCACTGGCGCCGGGCAGCAGCATCGGGTTGTAGAACATCGCACGCACGGTTGCGGTGTCACCATCGATGTCGGCTTCGATATTGGTGACGAAGTGCTGGGTCATCGGCATCAGCGTCAGCGAGCGCTCCAGCCAGCCGCAGACCTCCTCGCGCCCCCCGGCCGGACCCCCGACACAGCTGTAGTCGAGGTGGGCGTCATCGGTGAACAGCGACCGCAACAGGTCCCAGTCCTTGCCGTCAACCGCGCGGGCATAGCGGTGGAGCACCGAGGCGATTTCGAGTTCGTCACTGATGCGCTGTATGTCCATTTCTCACCTCTTGTGCAGGAAACCCTTGTGCCGCTTCGGCTCTGCGACCCCGGCGGCCTCGATGATGGCCCGGACGGTGCGTCGGCACCGACCGCATTCGGCCCCCGCACCGCAAACCTTGGCAACTTGTTTGGTCGTGTGGGCACCGGCTTCAACCGCATCGGTCACCACCTGACTCGTCACACCGTTACACAGACAGACGAACATCGCGGGACTCAGGCGTTCTCGTCCATGTGCATGATGTGCTGCAGCCGGCCGACGAAGACCGGCGGGTAGGCCCCGATGCCGGTGCGGCCCATCCATTCGGCCGCGACATCGGGGTGGTCCACCCAGGCGATCGCGTCGGCCTCGTCATCGAGTTCCTGCAGGATCATCAGCTCGTGGTCGTCGTCGAAGGCCTGGAATATCCGCACCGCCCGCACGCCCGCGGCGGCGAATCTCGGCAATCCTTCGTGAACGCCCTCGATCAGCGACGGCACGTCCTCGATCGTGGCGATCGCCCCGACGATCACCCCAGGCGGGCCCGCCTCGGTGGGCTCGACCAGGGTGACCTTTTCCACCGTCTCGCCGGCGAAGATCGCGGGGATGTCATCGAGGCCTACGGCGTCGAACCAGCTGAGGAAGGCGCGAGAGCGCAGTACCTCCAGGATGGGCTCCTTGCTGCGCAAGGACATTGTGACCATGACGCGGCCAGGGTCCCGTGTCGCGGTGTACAGCACCACATAATGCGCACCCAGGTCGACCAGGGGCGCCTTGCTGCGCTGCAGTACCGGCCATACCCGGCTCGGGTCGGGAACCCGGTAGTCCATGGCGAGAACGAGCGTGTGGGTCTGACCCTGCGCCGTACCGTCCACGCCCGACCCCCGTCTAGTCGCTGGCCGGCAGCGGCTTGGCGGTCTTCTGCTCCAGCACCGTGGTGCCCACACTCAGGCTGCCCGCCCCGGCCTTGGTGACCAGGAGTTCGGCGCCGCTTTCGTCGACGTAACGCTTGCCCATCACGGTGCCGCCGGAGAACGCTGAATCCAGCTGGGCCCCTTCGGTTTTCTCGCCGTCCAGCGGGATCATCGGAACGCCGCCGGCGCGCAGATCATCGAGGCTGTCCGACGACCGCACGACGATCACCTGGGTGTCACAGACCTGGCTCTGCAGTCGGGTGCCGGTCTTGATCATGGTTGTCCTCCTGGAATCACTGGGTTGGGCTCGGCGACTTCAGTTCGTCGGCCAGCTGGCGGCGCAGCACCTTGCCGGTCGGCGTGGTGGGCAGCTCGTGGCGGAATACCACCCGGTCGGGCGTGCGCGATCCGCGCAGCTGCGTCCGCACGTGGGCGCGCAGATCTTCCGGGTCCGGGGTGATGTGCGCGACGGGGACCACGACGGCGACCATGATCTGGCCCCATTCGGCGTCTTCCACACCGACGACGGCGACGTCGCGCACGTGGGGATGTTCGACCAGCACATCCTCGACCTCAGCCGGAGCAATGTTCTCCCCGCCACGGATGATGGTGTCATCAGAGCGACCTCCGATGAACAGATAACCATCGGCATCCAGGTAGGCGACGTCCTTGGTCGGGAACCAGCCTTCTGGATCCAGCACCGAGCCGATTTCGGCGTAGCGGCCCGACACCTGGTCGCCGCGGACGAACAGCTCGCCGACCTCTTCGGGACCCAGGACCGTACCGTCGTCGGCGCGGATCTGGACCTCGATGCCCGGCACCGGCTGGCCGACCGAGCCGAGTCGCCTGCGGGCTGGTTCGTCGGCGGCCTGATGGGCATCCCGGTGATCGTCGGGCGTGAGAACGGCGATGGTGGAACTGGTCTCGGTCAGGCCGTAGGCGTTGACGAAGCCCACCTCGGGCAGCAATTCGAGCGCCTTGCGCACCAGGGGCAACGCGACCTTCGAGCCGCCGTAGGCCAGGCTCCGCAGCGCCGGCAGCGGGGTGGGATTGGTCTCCAGCTCGGCGATGATGCGATCGAGCATGGTGGGCACCACGGTCGCGCTGGTGACCGCCTCGGTCGAGGCCAGCCGGATCCACTCGCGCGGGTCGAACTTGCGCAGGTAGACCATCTTGCGACCGGCATACAGATTCGACAGTGCCGCGCTGACACCGGCGATGTGATAGGGCGGCACGCAGACCAGCGCGGCGTCGCCCGGCTCGGCGGAGGCGAACTCGACGGTGCCGGTCACGTAGCTGGTGAGGTTGTTATGGGTCAGCTCAACGGCTTTCGGCCGTGATGTGGTACCCGAGGTGAACAGCACCACGGCCACATCATCGGGGTCGGGGAATTCCGCGGCCGGCTCGGCCGTCGCCGCGGCGGCCAGGAACTCCTGCGATTCCATCCGTGCCATGCCCAGGCCCGCGACCACGTCGGCGTATTCGGCGTCGAAGACGATCAGCGGGTCGGGTAACCGCTCGATCAGCTCGGTCAGCGCCTCCCCGGACAGTCGGTAGTTCAGCGGCGTGAAGGCCCGCGCGGCGCGCGCCGAGGCGAAGATCAGCAGCGGCAGCATGGCACCACCGAGACCCACGTAGACGACACTGCCCGCTCCGGAGCCGGCGATGATTCCGGCGCCGCCGTCGGCCAGGGCGTTCAGCTCGCCCACCGTCAGCCGCTGGTCGTCGGTGACCACCGCGACCCGCTCGGCGTCGGAGGCCGCCATCTCCAACAACAGTGCCACGCTCATCGATTGACCTCTCCTGTCGCCGCGTGTCTAGACCGGGTTGAATTCGGAAATCAGCCAACGACCGTCGGTCTTGGTCAGCTTCACCACGACGGCACTCGTCGACAGCGCCGGGTCGGGCCGGTCCTTGCTCGTGGTCACCTGGTTGACGAAGACCAGGACGGTCGCCATGTCGGGGTTCAACTCCGAGACCGCCGCGCGTTGCACGGTTGCCTCGGTCTTGACACCCTTCTGTTTAGCGGCCGGCGCCACGATCTGGTCGGTGAATTGGCTGTAGTACTTGAGGAATTCACCGGTGAGGTGGGACTTGGCGTTAGCCAGGTCCTTGTCCAGAGTGTCCGGCGCGTAGGACAGCAGCGCCACCGTGCCGTCCCGCGCGGCGTCGGAGACCTGCTTCTGCCGGTCCTGGATCTGCTGGTCGACGGAAGCCGTGGTGAACAGGTTCAAGCCGAAAGCCTGCTGATCCGGTCGGTACATCCACCAGTAGACGCCGCCGGCGGCGCCGGCCGATGCCACCAGCAGCACCGCGAGCAGAATCGCCGCCCAGTGCCTGCCGGACCAACTCAGCGCCCGACGGCCGGCACCGGGTGCAGGGTCGGCTGCCGCCGGCTCGGCGACGGTTTCCTCGCTGGCGCCGGAGTCCTCGGTGGTTACCTTGTCGTCGTCGGTGACGTCGGGTTCTGTCGCAGCGGTTTCGGTGATCTCCACGCCGGTCAGATTTTCTTCTTTGTTCTCGTCGCTGCTCATGGCACGAACTCCACATTCGACATCTTGTACTGGTCCCCGTCGCGCGCCACCGTGACGCTCATCCGCCAGGCGCGCGGATCCTGATGTGCCCCATTGGCATTGGTGACTGTCGAGGACGCCGCGAGCAACACCACCCCGGTATCGCCGTTATCGCTGTCGAGTGCGGCCGACTTGATCGAACCGACTGTCACCGCCTTGGACTGCTCGGCCGTCTTCACGAAATCGTCGGCACCCCGGGAGAAATCATCCTTGAACGTTCCGGTGGACAAATCGATGACGTGTTGGACGTCGGCCTGGGCGCGGTTGTAATCGATCGACAGCAGCGCCGTCACACCGGTGGTGGCGGCCTTGATGAGTTCCGCGCGGTGTGCCTGCTCGGCGGTGACTTTCTGATGCGCGACGACCATCATGCCCGTCACCACCAGCGATCCAACAGCCACAGCCACGACCAGAACCACCGCGACCGTCAACCGACCTATCCGCGACCACCACCCGCGGCGGTCGTCCTCGAAGTCCTCGATGTCCTCGGTGGACTCGAGGGGCTCCATCTCTTCTGACGCCGCGGCGTCATCGGTCGATGCCGAGCCCCGCAGGCGTGCGGCGGTGGCCTTGGCGCGCGCGGCCTCTGCGCGGGCTTCGGCTTCGGCCGCCTCGGCCTCGGCGAGCTCGGCCAGCGCCTCCGAGACCGCCTCTTCGTTCACGTCAGCCGCCATGGCGTCCACGCACGTCGTTCATGCTCGGCACGCGGCGCGCGACAACGTATGAGCGTCGCATGTCGAACTCCTCTCTGGTCCAACCATCCCGCCAGCGTACGGGCGGCCGCTGAGCGCGCCGCCCGGACCGCCGCTCATTGTCGACGATGCGGCGGCGACGCTGGGCGCAGTTCGCGCCGACACGCCTGGTACAGACGCGACATCCTGTGAGAATGAGATTATCACCAGCGGTAAGTAGCCTGGTTGCACTGCGACCAGAGCGGTCCGAATCCCGCCTCCATAGTGCGGAAATGATATTTCCGGCAATTCAGTGCAGCTGGTCCTTCATCACCTTGCCCGTCGCGTTGAGCGGCAGCGCGTCGACGAACACGACCGTCCTCGGCACCTTGAACCCGGCCATTCGGTCTTTGCTCCAGCTGATCAGTTCTTCGGCCTCGACATTCGTGGCCGCCTTGCGCACCACGAACGCCTTGCCCACCTGGCCGAGCCGGTCGTCGGGCACTCCGATCACGGCGGCCTGGGCGACGGCCGGATGCTCCATCAGAAAGCCCTCGATCTCGGCCGGGTAGGCGTTGAACCCGCCGACGATGAACATGTCCTTCTTACGTCCGACGATCTTGAGTCGGCCGGATTCGGTGAAACTGCCCAGGTCACCGGTGTGCAGCCAGCCGTCGGCATCGATCGCCTCGGCGGTGCCGGCCGGGTCGTCGAAATAGCCCTGCATCACGCTGTAGCCGCGCACCAGCACCTCGCCGTCGTCGGCGATACGCACCTCGACCCCGTCGCAGGGCAAGCCGGCCGTGGTGGCGACGTCCTCGGCGGAGTCACCCGGACGCGACAGTGTCGCCGTCCCGGCCTCGGTGAGGCCATAGCCGGTGGCCAGCGTCTGGAACGGGAGCTCGTCGTGCACCCGGCGGATGAGTTCGACGGGGATGTCGGCGGCACCGGTCACGCCGGCCCGCAGGGTGGCCAACTTGCTCTTGTCCGGTACTGCCAGCAGTGAGTGGTACAGCGTAGGCGGGCCCGGCAGCATCGTGATCCGCTCGGCGGCGATCAACTCGACGACGCGGTCGACATCGAACACCGGCACCGGCACCATCGTGGCGCCGCGGATGAACGAGGCGATGCAGCCGGCCTTGTAGCCGAACGTGTGGAAGAACGGGTTGACGATCAGGTAGCGGTCGCCGCGGCGCAGGTCGGCGAGATCGCACCACTCGGCGTACATCCGCAGGTTCTGCTGATGGTTCATCATCACGCCCTTGGGCCGGCCGGTGGTCCCCGAGGTGTAGATGATGTCGGCGATGTCGGTCCCGCTGACCGCACGTTCGAACGGACGGCCGGCCTCCAGGAACCCGGACTTCAGATCGATCGTGGGCACACCGGGCGGGGTCACGAAATCCTGCCCCAGGAAACCCTTCTCGATCAGGACCGCCTTGGCGCCGCTTCGGGTGATGATGTCGGCCGCCTCGGCCTGTTTGTACCGCGTGCTGACCGGGACGACGATGCCCCCGGCGGTGAGCACCCCGAACGCCGCGATCATCCAGTGCGCGGAGTTGGGCGCCCAGATCGCGACGCGGTCACCCTTGTCGACACCGAGGTCGGCGAACGCGCCCGCCGCGCACCGCACCCGGTGCGCGACTTCGGCGAAGGACAGGCGCAGCGGACCGTCGACGACTGCTTCCGAGTCGCCGAACCGGTCCGCCGCGCTGGCGACCATCTCGGGGATGGTCTGCCAGGTATTGCTCAATTGCGTCCGAGCCGTCACACCGTGACGAGTCGGGACAGGTTGCCGCCCATGATCTTTGCCTGATCCTCGGCCGGCAGGTGCTGCAGCGCCTCGACATAGTAGGTCGGCTCCGCCAGCCCCTCGGGGTGCGGCCAGTCCGAGCCGTACAACACCTGATCCACGCCGACGAGGTTGACCAGATCGTCGATGCCGTCCTCGAAGAACGGACTGACGTGGATCCGGCTCTTGACCATCTCGACCGGGTCGCTCGGGAAGGCCTCCGGGGCCTTGCGGAAGACCTCGGCGAGGCCGTCCAGCAGCGGCGTCATCCACTTCGAGCCGGCCTCGACGATCGCCACCTTCAGCTTCGGATGGCGGTACAGGGCACCGTGAATCACCCACGACCCCACCGAGTCCTGGATCGGCCGCCATTCGTTGAGGATGCCCATCGCATTGGTCTGGAAGGGCAGCATTTCCTGATCGGCACCGTCCCACTCGGAGGTGTACCGGGAGTAACCGCTGTCGGACGAGTGCATGCCGACCAGCAGGTCGTACTCGACGACCCGCTCCCAGAACGGATCGAACTCAGGCAGTGCGAACGACCGCGGACCGCGGAATCCGGGGACCGGGGCCGGGCGGACCAGGATGCAGCGAGCGCCGCGCTTGACCACCCACTCCAACTCCTCGATCGCCTTCTCCACGATCGGCAGGGTGATCACCGGGGTGGTGAAAATCCGGTTCTGGTAGTTGAAGCCCCAGACTTCGTCGAGCCACTGGTTCAGCGAGTGCACCAGGACGTGGATGGCGACCGGATCGTCGCGCAGCCGCTCCTCGATGAGGCTGGCCAGTGTCGGGAACATCAGGGTCTTGTCCAGACCCAACTCGTTCATCACCTCGAGGCGAGGAGCCGGCTCGAAGAAGGCCGGGATCGCGCGCATCGGCTCACCGAACAGCTCGCGCTTGGTCTTGCCCTCCGGGTTACCGTACTTGAAGTACTCCTCCCAGGCGCCCGGCCGGGCGACGACCTCGAAAGTCGGGTTGGGGATGTAGTTGCTGATCTGGCCGCGCAGCGCGATCTTGGTGCGCCCGTTCACCTGCACGTACTGGACGTAGTCCTTGTACTCCTTGGGCAGGAACTTGGTCAGCGCTTCCGGCGGCTCGTAGAGGTGGTTGTCCGCATCGAAAATCGGAAACGGGACGTCCACCCGGTGGGAAAGTTGACCCATTCTTCCTCCTACTTCAGTCGTGAGAACGATATTCTCATTATGGACTAACCGCAATACCCGGAGCCGATGACCCCCTCGGTCTCGAGTATCGCGATGGCCTGCTCGGACAGGCCGAGTTCGGTTAACAACTCGTGGTTGTGCTCGCCGAGCAGCGGCGCCGGCCAGGCGTGCACCGGTCGCGGGCCGCGGGATCCCCGGAACGGCATGGTGGTGAACCTCGCCGGCGCGTTGACCGGATGGTCGAGCACCTCGAAGAAGCCGCGCGCGGTGAGCTGTTCGAGCTCGGGCTGCCGGTGCGGTTGCATCACCTTGGCCACCGGGACCCCCGCCGGCCACAGGGCCGCGACGATCTCGTCGCCGGTGCGCTCGCGGCACCAGGCACCGACGAACTCGTCGATGAAGTCCTCCCGCTCGCGCCGACCGCGGGCCGTGGCCAGGTCCGGATCGGCGGCCCAGTCCGGATCGCCCAGTACCTCGCACAGTGATCGCCACTGCTCATCGCTGGCAACCGCGATCGCGACCCAGGAGTCCTCCCGGCCGAACTCGTCGATCTCGTTGGTCTGGTAGAGATTCTGCGGCGAGGCCGCGGGCCCCCGGTTACCCGCACGCTGCAACACCGCCCCGTTGGCGCTGTATTCGACGATCTGCTCGGCGGCGATGTTGAGCGCGGCATCCACCATCGCCGCCTCCACGAGCACCCCCTCGCCGGTGCGCCTACGGTGCTCGAGCGCGAGCAGCACCGCGTTGATCGCGTGGAGTCCGGCGTTGGGATCGCCAACAGAGTACGGTTCGTAGGGATTTCGGTCCGGGTAACCGGTGAGCCAGCTGATGCCGGCCGCCGCTTCGATGACATACGCGAAAGCCGGGTTGTCCCGCCATGGCCCGTCCAGCCCGAAGCCCGGCATTCGCAGCATGACGACGTCGGGCCGGATCTGTTGCACGGCAGGATAATCCAAGCCGAGATGTTCGAGCACCCTGGGCGTGAAGTTCTCGGCGACCACGTCGGCAGTGGCGATGAGCCGGCCCAACAGTTCTCGGCCCCGTTCGGTACCCAGGTCGAGCGTGATGTCCTTCTTGCTGGTGTTCAGCGCGGCGAAGATCGGCTGCTTCTCCCACCACTGATCTTCGGTGGCCGGGACGCCGGCGATCATTCGGGTGCCGTCGGGGCGACGGGCGGACTCGACATGGATCACCTCGGCACCGAGCAAGGCCATCAGATGGGTGCACGACGGCCCGGCCCAGAACGTCGTGAGGTCGATAACTCGAATTCCGCTCAGCGGCAGTCGGTCTGCAGCGGTACCGGCCTGCCGCGGAGTTCGGGTGGCGTTGCGCTGCCGGTCGGTGTGCTCACCGAGCCGCGGCGCCGCCGACGGCGGGCGCAACTCGACACCGGTGATCCGGTACGGATGGGCCGGCTGGCGAAAGCCGGCGGGATGGGTGACGAACGATCCGCGCGCAATGAAGTGTTCCAGCGACTCGACGGTGTCCGGGGTCGCCACCGGGGCGTTGGGGATGCGGAAGGCCGTCGCGAGATCGCGGATCTCGTCACCGGTGCGCTCGGCCATCCAGGCGTAGAGCTCGCCGGATTTCTCGTTGGCCTGCTCGGTGATCGTCAGCGCCGAGTCCTCGACGATCCAGTCCTCGTGTCCGGTCATCGCGCACAGGTCGAACCACTGCTGGGCAGTGCCGCACCCGACATCGACCAGACCGTCTTTGGCCCGCGCGATACCGGGTACGGTCAGCTTGCGCGCATCGCGCCAGGGCCGGCCCAACATCTCGTAATACGTCACCGGGTAGTAGGTCAGGCCCATGACGTGGCTTTCCAGCATCGACAGGTCGATGAGCTCACCGCCACCACCGCCGAGCACACGCATCCGGGAGGCCATGATCGCCGCGCTGGCATATGCCCCGGACAGGTAGTCACCGACCCGGCCGCCGACATATACCGGAGCGCGATCCGGTGCGCCCCGGCCCAGGCCGACGATCCCGCCCGACCAGGCCTGCAGCGTGAATTCCGTTGCCGGGCGGTCACTCCACGGCCCCTGCAGGCCGAATGGGGTGATCGCGGTGACAATCAGGTGTGGGTGCGCGGCCTGCAAGGCCACCGGCGCCAGGGTCGGATCGTCGGCCACTGGTGAACCCGGTGACCACACCACCGCGTCCGCCGAAGCCAGCAGGTCGTGTACGAACGCCAGATCATCGGCGACACCCGGGTCGGCCACCACGCTCTGCTTGCCGCCGGCGAGGAAGCCGAACAACGCCCCGTCCTCCCCCGGACCGATCGGCGTGCCCGACGCCGACCATTGCCGCAGTGGATCCCCCTCGGGTGCCTCGACTTTGATGACCTCGGCCCCGCCGTCGGACAGGAGCTTGGTGCAGTAACCGCCGGGAATCCCGGTCGACAAGTCGACCACGACGAAACCGGTCAGCGGCGAGTCGGCCATGGCGCTACTTCTTCTTCTTGGATTTGGTCGTGGTCTTGGTCTTGGTCTTGGCGTTCTTGCGGCCGGCCTTCGACAGCCGCCACTCCGGCGGGAACTTGCTGTCGTTGTCCTTGACGGCGCCGGAGAGTCCCTCATCGAGGGCGGAGTGCATGTCGAACTCGTCCTCGTCGTGGGCAGCGGTGCCGCCGAGTGACTCGAAGGTGCTGCCCAGCAGGCTCCCCAGGTACTCGCCTTGGAACTGCTTGAACACCTCAAAGAACATCTTCTGCTGAAAGACGGTATCGGTGGGCCGGTTTCGGGCACACGCGAGCGCGTACCGCTGCACCTCGTCCTCGAGCTCGTCGCGCGGCACCACGCTGTTGAGGAAGTTGCACTCGTACATCTCGTCGGCGGTGAACGGCCGTCCGGTGTAGACCATCTCCTGGAACTTTCGGATTCCCATCATC
This sequence comes from Mycobacterium pinniadriaticum, assembly GCF_026242045.1. Taxonomy (GTDB): domain Bacteria; phylum Actinomycetota; class Actinomycetes; order Mycobacteriales; family Mycobacteriaceae; genus Mycobacterium; species Mycobacterium pinniadriaticum. Next base: position 14,650 of record NZ_JAPJDO010000010.1, on the reverse strand, counting down.
TGGGTCCACCACCACATTCGGGGGCCCCAACCGTAGTAGCGGAACGACGGATGGCCGAACAGCGCGTCATCGGAGGAGATCACCAGGTCCGCGTCGGCGGCCTGGTAGAAGTGCCAACCGTAGCAGTACCCTTTGACCTCGAGGATCGAGATCTTCTTGAAGTCCTGCAGGGTGCGGATGCCCGAGTGCGGGCTGGCATACCAGGCACCGACGGTGGCGCCGCGCCGAAAAGACCCCTTGGGTGGGTATTTCACCTCGCCGGGCGCGATCCGGAACTCCGACAGCCGGGGTCCGTCGTCCTCGTCGTTCTGCAACTCCATGAACTCGGGAAGGTCGGCACCACTGCCAAGGTCTTCGCCGGCACCGCGGATGACCAGAACCTTCACCTGGTCGTCCACTCCGGCCTGGTAGAGCAGGTCCGAATAGCGCAGGCGTGCCGCCGCAGTCGGCGCGTTGAGAAACTCGGGCCGGTCGAAGGTGATCGTCGCGATCTTGGTCTTCGGGTTCTTCTCGTAGCGGATGATCTCCTCAGCCGACGGGCGCTTCGCCTCAGCCATGGACCGGGCTGGCGCTCGCCGCGGCGCTCAACGCCGGGCTAGACGTCAGTACCTCACATCCGTCGGCGGTGATCAGCACGGCATCGCGGGTGATCACCGAACCGACCGACTCCTCCCAGACGTGGGCGGTGACGGCGAGCACCATTCCCGCCTCCAGCAGTTCAGCCTCGGCGGTCGCCCGCAACTGGGGAGAGACGACCGGCGGATCGAAGCCCAGACCGAGGCCGTGCGCCACCGGCATGACCGGCAGCCGCTCACCGGCGTGGGCGTAGGCGTCCAACAACGCGCTCGTCGCCACGCCGGGTCGGCATGCCTCGACCAGCCTGTCCCACAGGGCATCTCGGCGCCGGTACAGTCCGCGCACGGCATCGGTCGGCTCACCGACGTAAAGCGTGCGGGCCACCTCGGCGACATATCCGTCGGCCAGCACCCCGGCCGACAACACCACCAGGTCACCCTCGCGTATCACACCACCGCCCTCGGCGCGGCGCCACGGATGCTCCTTGGACGTCACCCAGGCGGCCTCCTGGGTTGCCGGGGTACTCACCCCACCGGCGGCCTCCGCCTCCAACACGACAGCGGTGATCGCCTTCTCCGTCGTCCCCGGACCGAGCGCGGCGACACCCGCGGCCAGGCCCTCCTCGGCGATCGCCAACGCGTGACGCAACGCCTGCACCTCCTCGGGAGTCTTGATCCGGCGGGCAGCCTGCATGGCCTGCTCGGCGTCCACCAACTCCGCGTTCGGGAACGCCATCGGTAACAGTTTGGCGAAAGTCGGTGTCAGGGCATCGGTACCGACTCGCCGCGCGGTATCGGCACCCTTGATGCTCTTCAGGATCTCGACCAGTGTCATCGGGTTCCATGCGAACCCGTAGAGATTCTCGTGCGGGATCTCCTCGGGAATGCCCTCATCCCACGTGCTGTTGAGATGGATCTCGCCAGTAGCGCGCACGAATTCGCAGATCGGCCCGAATGGGCGAGTGCCCACCACCCATAGCTGGGGGGCACCGGAAACATAGCGGACGTTGGCCTGACGGCCGAGCACCAGCACGTCGAGGTCGTGGGCCTCCATCTGGGCCAGGGCCCGCTCGCGACGGCTGACACGCAGAGCCCTGGCATCGGCCTCGATCTCAATTCCCATTGGGCACCTCATAGGGGTCGTACGGATAGGCCGTCAGCGGCATCCAGCCACCTTCGGTGACCACCACGATCTCCTCGCCGCGATAGCCGCCGGTACCGTCCTCCCATACCACCGGCTCGAACACCAACAACATGCCGGGCGGAAAGACGAAGTTGTCGTCCCATTCCTGGCCGAGATCCGTTCCGATCATCGGCATTTCGGCTGCGCTCGTGCCGATCCCGTGACCCAGGTAGAAGTGCGGCAGCCACGGCTTCTCCCCGCCGGCGGCGGCGATCGCCGCGCGTCCGAGGTCACCACAAGTGGCGCCGGCCTTGGTCACCGACAGCACCCCGTCGACGATCCGGCTCCATTTCTCGAACTGGTGCTGCTGCGCCTGTGTCGGTTCCTGACCCACGATCCAGGTGCGCCCGTGGTCGGAGCAGTAGCCGTGGTAGGAGATGGACACGTCGGTCCACAACACGTCGCCTTGTGCCAGCTCGCGCTCGGTCGTCAACAAAGGCAAGGCGAGATCGCCGGTAGTGGTCCAGGTTCCCTGCGCCTTCGACGTGGGCATGACCTGCCAGATCGAGTCGAACATGTTGGTGGTCGCGCCGAGTTCGAAAGTGCGACGCACGAATTCGGCCGACAGATCGATCTGACGGACGCCGGGCGCCAGCGACTTCGCAATCTCGGCGACAGCCAGTTCGGTGATCTGGGAAGCTCGCCGAAGGCAGGCGATCTGGTCGATCGTCTTGACGAGTTTAGCCGCACCGATCACCGGGCCGGCGTCCACCGGCGCGCTGGGGAACAGCGCACTGCCGGCGCGCCGCATCGCCCCGGTCAACTCGTCGGTCGCGACCGTCGCACCCGCCGGGACCAGTCCGGCCAGGATCTTCGCGAATTCCGCTACACCTTCGGAGAATTCGAGGTAGACCGGCCCATGCAGATGGTCATCGGGTAGCCCGGACTCCATCGCCGCGCCCTCACGGAACGGCAGGAACAGGTGCGGGTGCTCGTCGTCAGCCAGGATCACCGCCACCGGCCGCTCGACATGCGACAACCCGGCGTCCGCCAGCGGCCAGCTGATACCGGTGGCGTAGATGACGTTGCCGTTGCCCAGTAACACCAGTGCGTCCACGCCCTGATCGGCCATCGCGGCATGCAGACGCGCACCGACTTCGCTGCGCATCCGCGCGAAGTCCGGCTCGGCCGGGATGTCCAGCCAGCTACACCCGGTCCGGGCGATCTGGGTGACGCCGGAATGGGTAGACGTTGTCACAAGGTCCCCAGGAACTTCTGCACGTTGGTGCTGACGATCTTCACGGCAGCCTCTGGACCCACCGTCTCCACCACGGATGCCAAGGACTTCTCCGAGTAGCCGAATGTGCTCTCGTTGTGCGGATAGTCCGACGACCACATCACGTTGTCGACGCCGATCTGTTCGATCAGCTGCAGACCCAGCGGGTCGACCATGAATGACGCGGTCATGTGCTTGGACCAGTAGTCACGCACCGGGTGCTGTAGCTCGTGGTTGAACATGTGCCGATAAGAGGCCAGCATGTGCTCGGCGTCCTGCAACGCGGTGGGAACCCAGGCGATGCCTCCCTCGAACCAGCCGATCTTCAGGGTGGGATGCCGGTCGATGATGCCCGAGAACACGTACTTGGCGAACTGCTCGCGGAACGAGTCGACGTTGACCATCATGCCGACCACCACGCTGTTGTTCTGGCACGGAGTCTTCGGCGGGGTCTCGCCGATGTGGTGGCTGACCGGCAGGCCGGCCGCCTCGATCTCGTCCCAGACCGCGTCCATATCGGTGCTGCCGTAATCGTAGATATTGCCGTCGTCGTCCTTGCCCGGGTTCAGCGGCAGCAGGAACGTCTTGAGTCCCAGCGACTTGAGCTCCTCCAGGGTGCTGCGCGTGCCCTTCGGGTCCCACCAGTTGATCAGCCCGACGCCGTAGAAGTGACCGTTGGAGCGCTCCTGCAGATCGGCGATGTGCTCGTTGTAGATCCGGAACACCCGCTCCCGCAGCGCTTTGTCGGGGTAATGAAACAAGGCGAGTACGGCATTCGGAAACGCGAGTTCCTTGTCGATGCCGTCCTCTTTGAGCTCGCGGATGCGGGCCTCGATGTTGTTCGACGCCGCGCCGGCGAGGTCGTCATACTGCATGAGCACCCGACCGAAGTCACCGCCGGTCCAGGCCTTGCCCTTCATGCCGACCATGTAGGCGCCGTCCTCGTACCAGATGCGCGGGGCAGCACCCTTGAGTTCCTCGGGGAAGCGCTCGTAGAAGATGTCGTCGGCCACCGAGATGTGGTTGTCGGCCGAGAAGATCTCGGTCCCGGCCGGAAGGCCGACGACCCCGCCGGTGGAATGGCCGTGGCGGTTCTTGGGCGCACCGAAACCTTCGGGCGGATACAGCGTGGCTGTTGCACTGGTCATTCTGGTCTCCAATCAGGGCTGAGGGATGTCGTTCGGGTGGCTACCAGGTAACGGGGACTTCGTAGACTCCGTAGGCGAGGTGGTCTTCCGCGAACGGCACCTCGTCGAACGGGATCGCCAACTTCATGTCGGGCATGCGGCGCAGAACGGTGGGGAACACGATCTGCATCTCGGCACGGGCCAGCTGCTGGCCGACGCATTGGTGCCGGCCGTAGCCGAATCCCAGCTGCTGGCTGGCGTCACGGGTCAGGTCCAGCTTGTCGGGGTCGGGGTACATGGCGGGATCCCAGTTGGCCGGGGCCAGATCCAGGATCACGCCCTCGCCGGCCTTGATGGTCTCACCGCCGATCTCGATGTCCTCGAGGGCCACCCGGCGCTGACCGGTCTGGATGATCGACAGGTAACGCATCAACTCCTCGACGGCGTTCGCGATGAACTTGGGGTCATCGGAATCACGCAGCAGCGCGGCCTGTTCGGGGTTCTGCAACAACGCCAGCAGACCGAGCCCGATCATGTTGGCGGTGGTCTCGTGCCCGGCGATCAGCAGGCCGGTGCCCAGCTGCGCGGCCTCCTTGACGTCGATCTCGCCGGCGGTGACGCGTTCGGCGAGGTCGGAGATGGCGTCCTCGGCGGGCTCTTCCTGCTTCTTCTTCACCAGGTCGATCAGGTACTGGTGCAGCGACATCGCGCCCTTTTGCATGGCGTCGGCCGCGGCGTAGCGGGCCAGCCCGGCGTTGGCGTGCTCCTGGAAGAACTCGTGGTCCTCATAGGGCACGCCGAGCATGTCACTGATGACTCGCGTCGGCACCGGCAGGGCGAGCTTGGCGACCAGGTCGGCGGGCTGCGGCCCGGCGAGGATCTCGTCGATGCACTCGTCGGTCACCTGCTGGATGACCCCGCGCAACGTCTCCACCCGGCGGAAGGTGAACGGCTTGGACAGCATCCGCCGGAACCGGGTGTGCTCCTCGGCATCGGACGTGAACACCGAGCGGGGCCGCTTGTCGACCGTGGACAGCATGTGCTCGTTCCAGTGCGGGAATCCGCTCTTGCGGTCGTCGACGCTGATCCGCGGATCGGCGAACAGCGAGCGGGCCGCTTCGTAGCCGGTCACCAGCCACGGGGTGCTGCCGTTCCAGATCCGCACCCGCGATAGCGGCTTGGTCTCGTTCATCTTGAGCAACTCGGGCGGCGGGGCGAACGGACAGCTCGCCGCGCGCGCCATCGGATAGTCCGGAACGGCCCCGGCCGCCTCGGTGGCGTCAGTGGTCAAAGTGTCCGACATGCATTACTCCTCGACGTAGATGGCCTGCGCGGGACAGGCCGCGGCGGCCCGGCGCACGTTGTCGGCCTCGTCGGCCGGGGGGTTGGTGGTGAGCAGGACGACAACGCCGTCCTCGTCGCGCTGATCGAAAACCTCGGCGGAGTTGAGTACGCATTGACCGGAGGACACGCACTTGTCCTGGTCGACGGTGACCTTCATGGTGGACCTAACCTTGTCGTGTCACGGGCGCCAGCCACAGCCCGACGATCCCGTCGATGAGCCCGGAAGCGGCTGTCCGCCAACTGGTTAAGGGCAACGACGTGCCCTCGGCGAGGGCCCGCTCGTATTCCGCGCAGGTGTGGATCAGCAGGTTGCGCCCCATGATCTTGCGTTCCGCGCGGACGTGGGCCGGCAGATCGGGCAGGCAGCGATTGACGCCCTCGAGCACGGTGACCAGCGTCGGCAAGGTGAGCGCGTCGCGACTGACGGTCCGCTGGTAGGCCGGGTCGGCCATCACCTGCGCGGCGAACCGGGCGTACCAGGTGGGGTTGCCCAGGGCGGTCAGGTGATCGGTCAGCGGTAGCACCAAACACTCGACCCACTCGCGGAGTTCGGAGCCGTCCGTCATCGCGGCGACGCGTTGCTCGCGCAGCTTCTCCACCGGGATGGCGTGCTTGTGCTCGATCGCGCGGACGAGATCGGTCTTGGTGCCGAAGTGATAGCCGACGGCGGCGTTGTTGCCCTGCCCGGCGGCCTCGCTGACCTGACGGTTGGACACCGCGAACACACCGTGCTCAGCGAAGAGGCGTTCGGCGGCGGTGAGGATCGCCTCACGGGTCAGGCTGGCCCGGTCGGTGCGGGTGCTCCTGGAAGGGGTGGTCGCAGTGGTCATCGTGTGTTGAGTCAACGCCGTGATCATCATTAAGTCAAGCGACTGATTTAAGAATCCTTGGGTTTCTTCTTCGGCAACGGCTTGCCCGCCGCGGTTCCGCCGTCCACCGGCAGCACCGTCCCGGTGACGTACGGCGAGCGATCGCCGGCGAAGAACAGGATCGCCTCGGCGACGTCGGCCGCGGTCCCCTCCCGCTCCAGGGGCCGGTCGGCCCGCATGGTCGCCCGGATGCCCGCCTCGAACTTCGCCACCTGCTCGGCGTCCATCCCGTGTGCCGACTTCGACACGATGGCGGTTCGGATGTGGCCGGGTGCCAGACAGTTCACCCGGATCTCGTAGTTCGCCAGTTCGATGGCCGCGCACTTGGTGAAGTGGATCACCGCGGCCTTCGACGCGCGATAAGACATCACCCCGCCACCGGCCTGGATTCCGCCGATCGAGGTCAGGTTGATGATCGAGCCCCCGCCGGTCGCCTTCATGTGCCGGGCGGCGTCGCGGGTGCCCGCCATCACGGCCTTCAGGTTGACCACCATGACACGCTCGAAATCACCAAGGTCGTCGTCGAGGAAACTGCGGTGCATCTTCCCCGAGACCCCGGCATTGTTGACCATCACGTCGAGCTCGCCGAATCGCTCAACGGCAGCGTCGATCAGGCTGGTGATCTGTTCGGTCACCGCGACGTCGGTCGGCAGGAACAGCGCCTTGGCGCCGTGCCGGTCGGCCAGCGCCTGACCCTGTTCGACGTCGATGTCGCCGAACGCGACGCTTGCACCCTCTGCCAGGAACCGCTCGACGATGCCCGCCCCGAGTCCGGATGCCCCGCCGGTGACGACGGCGACCTTGCCTGCCATTTCGTTGCCCATGACGGCCCAATCCCTCTCCTCCGCACGCCGGTCCGGCGGCGTACGCAGTCAACTCGGTTCGTCCGACGCAAGTCAAGCGGTTGATTTAAATGCGATCTCGCCGAGGCTGTCGCTATCGCGCAAAAGTGCGAGTGGACGTGTCGACAGTTACCGCCTGGAAGTGGGCGACAAACCCATTAGTGCGGCTAAGCGAGCAGGAAGAGAACCATGTTCTCTCACTTCGCCAGCAAACCTCACGCAATCCGCACATGGCATTGACACGTTTTGAACCGAACTGCAACAGTTGCTCCACCTAGCCCACGGAAGGGACACCCGGTGACAGTCAGTGCCGACAGGGATCTTCATTACGATCCGTACGACGTCGACCAAAACATCAACCCGTTTCCGATGTTTGCGCGGCTCCGCGAGGAAGCGCCCCTCTACTACAACCCGGACCTCGACTTCTATGCGCTGAGCCGGTTCGACGACGTCAACAAGGCCGTCATCGACCACGAGACCTTCATTTCCGGTCGGGGCGCGTTGCTGGAGATCATCAAGTCCGGGATGGAAATCCCGACCGGGACACTGATTTTCGAGGATCCACCGATCCATAACATCCACCGCAATCTGCTCTCGCGGGTGTTCACCCCGCGCAAGGTGGCCGCACTGGAGCCGCAGATCCGCGAGTTCACCACCCGCTGCCTGGATCCGTTGGTCGGCACCGGCCGGTTCGACTTCGTCAACGATCTCGGCGAGCAGATGCCGATGCGGGTGATCGGCATGTTGCTGGGCATTCCCGAAGATCGCCAGCGCCAGATCACCGATCACGGTGAGGCGACACTGCAGTCGGAGAAGGTCGACCTGCTGGCCACCGGTGAGGTATTCGCCGAATTCATCGACTACCGGCGCGACCACCCGTCCGACGACATCATGACCGATCTGCTCAACGCCGAGTTCACCGACGAGACCGGTACGGTGCGGCGGCTGCATCGCGAGGAACTTCTGCTGTACTTGACGGTGATCGCGACCGCCGGGTCCGAGACCACCACCCGGCTGATCGGCTGGGCCGGCAAGACGCTGGCCGAGTACCCGGACCAGCGTCGCGAGCTGGCCGCGAATCCGGCCCTGATCCCCCAGGCGATCGAGGAGATCCTGCGCTGGGAGCCGCCGGCATTGCAGATCGCCCGCTACGTCGCCCGCGACGTCGAGTACTACGGGCAGACCGTGCCCGAGGGTTCGGCGATGCTGATGCTCGTCGGTTCGGCAAACCGGGACCATCGCCGGTTCGCTCCCAACGGTGACGTGTTCGACATTCACCGGGAATTGAAGTCGCACATGACGTTCGGGGCGGGCACCCATTTCTGCATGGGCAACGCGCTGGCCCGGATGGAGGGTCGCATCGCCCTCGAGGAGATCCTCAAGCGCTTCCCCACCTGGGACGTCGACTGGCCGAACGCGGTCAAGTCCCAAACCACTGCGGTCCGCGGCTGGGACGCCATGCCGACGATCGTTGAATGACCTCCACCAACCACGACACGAGGATTGAAGACACCATGGCAGGACGGGTAGAAGGCAAGGTCGCATTCATCACCGGCGCGGCACGCGGGCAGGGACGCGCCCACGCGGTCCGGCTGGCGCAGGAGGGCGCCGACATCATCGCGGTCGACATCTGCAAGAAGATCGACACGGTCGACCTCATCGCCGCGTCCACCCCAGAGGATCTGGCCGAGACCGCTGATCTGGTCAAGAACGCCGGCGGACGCATCTTCACCGCCGAGGTCGACGTCCGTGACTACGACGCGCTCAAGAGCGCCGTCGACTCCGGTGTCGAGGAATTCGGCCGGCTCGACGTCATCGTCGCGAACGCCGGTATCGGCAACGGCGGGGAGACGCTGGACAAGACCAGCGAGACCGACTGGACGGCGATGATCGACATCAACCTCGCCGGGGTGTGGAAGACGGTGAAGGCCGGCGTGCCGCACATCCTCGAAGGCGGCCGCGGCGGGTCGATCATCCTGACCAGCTCCGTCGGTGGGCTCAAGGCCTACCCGCACACCGGCCACTACGTGGCCGCCAAGCACGGCGTGGTGGGCCTGATGCGCACGTTCGCCGTCGAACTGGGCGCGCAGAACATCCGGGTCAACTCGGTGCACCCGACGAACGTGAACACCCCGCTGTTCATGAATGAGGGCACGATGAAGCTGTTCCGCCCCGATCTGGAGAACCCGGGTCCGGAGGACATGAAGGTCGTCGGGCAGCTGATGCACACGCTGCCGATCGGCTGGGTCGAACCCGAGGACATCGCCAACGCGGTGCTGTTCCTGGCCTCCGACGAGGCCCGCTTCATCACCGGTGTCACGCTGCCCGTCGACGGCGGCAGCTGCTTGAAGTGACCGTGCCCGATCTCACCGTCCCCAGCGAGTGGGACGAGATCACCCCCGAGTGGATGACCGCCGCGCTCGGCTCGCACTTCCCGGATGCCGAAGTCGGCGCCGTCGAGGTGGCACTGCGGGACGACGGGACCAACCGGCGGGCCCGCTTGCGGCTGTCCTACGCGGCGGGTACCGGGCCGGACACGGTGTTCGCCAAGGCAGTCGACCCGGCCCACGCCGAGTTGGTGGCACTCACCAGCGGGCTTTACCACGAGCCGCGACTGTTCTCCTCGGGAGTGACTCTGCCCCTTGCCCATCCGCGGGTGTACGCGGCGGTCTACGACGAGTCCGCGTCGAACTTCCTGATGGTCATGGAGGACGTCTCGGCCCTGGGGGCCGACCCGCGTGATTCGACACGACCGCTGACGGTGGATCAGGCCGCCAGCGGCGTGCGCGGGCTGGCCCGGATGCACAGCCAGTTCTGGGGTGATCAGCTGGTGAACGACCCGCGGCTGGCCTGGGTCGAACCGTTCGTCCCGTTCGCCGGCCTGGAACTGGCGCCACTGGACATCGCCTACGAACGCCTCGGCGACACGGTGCCCGCCGAGATCCCGGCCATGACCGGCACAGACCTGTTCGTCGATGTCTGGGCCCGCTACATCACGACGCTGACCAAGACCGCACCGACCCTGCTGCACGGCGACCCGCACATCGGCAACACCTATGTGCTGCCCGACGGCGAGGTCGGGTTTCTGGACTGGCAGATGGTGCGGCGTGGCAACTTCTCACTGGACCTGGGCTACTTCCTGCAAGGCGCGCTGACGATCGAGGATCGGCGTTCCGCCGAACGCGCGCTCGTCGAGGAATACCGCGCGGCGCTGACGCTGCCCGCCGACGAGATGCCGTCGGCCGACGAGGTGTGGATACGGTACCGCGCCTCGGTGGCTCATGGACTGGCGATCTGGATCGCCACCCTCAGCGGCGGCGACGCCTGGCAACGCCCGGAGATCTGCCTGGCGTTCGCCCAGCGCTACGCGGCGGCCTTCGTGGAATTGGAGACTCGCGCAGCCCTTGACGCCATCGCCTAGCCCCGCTCCGCAGCAGACCGTGCACACGTTCTGCCGGTACTGCCTGGCCTCGTGCGGTGTCGAGGTCACCGTCGAGTCCGGGCGGGTCGTGAAAATCTCTGCGGACAAACAGAATCCGCACAGCTGGGCCGATTTCTGCGCCAAGGGCCGCACCGCCGGCCGGCTCGTCGAGCATCCCCGCCGGATCACCCGGCCGCTGCGCCGGGTGGGTGAGACCTACGTCGAGGCAACGTGGGACGAGGCGATCGCCGACATCGCGGCGCGGATGTCGGCGATCATCGACGCCGGCGGACCGGACGCGGTGGCCACCTACACCGGCAACCCGGCCGGGTTCTCGTCGTCGAACCTGCTCTTCATGACCGGCTGGCTCGACGCCATCGGCAGCCAGAACCGCTACTACGTCGGCTCGGTGGACCAGAACGCCTTGCACGTGGTCGCCCAGGCCATGTACGGGTCGCAGCTGTTCGTCCCCGTCTCCGATGTCGACAGCTGCGATTTCTTCCTACTGGTCGGCGCCAATCCCGCCGTCAGCGCCTGGAATTGGGTGGAGACCGTGCCCGGTGGGTGGAAGCGCGCACTGGCACGGCAACGGCAGGGGGCCAGGATCGTGGTGGTCGACCCGATCCGCACCGAGAGCGCCGAGAAGGCCGACACACATCTGGCGATCCGTCCCGGTCAGGATTGGGCGCTGCTGCTCGGCATGGTCAAGGTCATTCTCGACGAGGGCCTCGAGCACTGGGGCGACTGTGCCGACCTGGCCCGCGGGGTGCCCGCGTTGCGCAGCCTGCTCGCGGCGGCCGACCTCGACGACCTGGCCGCGCGGTGTGACATTCCGAAGGCCGAAATCGAGAATTTGGCACGGGATTTCGCCGCCGCCCCGGGCGCGATGGTGATCACCCGGACCGGGGTGTCGCTGCATGTGGCCGGAACCATCGGCGAGTGGCTGGGTCATGTCCTCAACGTGATCACCGGCCGGATGGATCGCCCCGGCGGCCGCCGCTTCGAACGCGGCTACGTCGACGCGCTGAAGTTGGCGGCGCTGGCCAAGCCCGCGGACCATCGCAGTCGGCTGCAGGGCCGGTCGATGGTGGCCGGCCATCACGGCCTCGACGAATTGCCCGACGAGATCACCACGCCCGGCCGGGGGCAGATCCGGGCCATGGTGATCAACGCGGGCAACCCCGTCGTCTCGGGCCCCGACGGCGCGCGGCTCGACGCCGCGCTGGGCCAACTGGACCTGCTGGTGGTGATCGACTTCCTGCAGCGCGAGAGCCACCGGCACGCGCATTGGCTGTTGCCCGCCGCCCACTGGCTGGAACGTGACGACCTGCTCGCGCTGACCAGCGGCCTGCACGACGAGCCCTACATCCAGTACGGACGACGGGCGGTCGAGCCGGCGGGCGAGGCCCGCGAGGAGTGGCGGTTCTTCCTCGACCTCACGCTGGCGATGAAGCGGCCCTTCCTCGGCATTCGGGGTGTCAACGGATTCGTCAGCGCTACCCGCGCGATCGCCAGAGTCACGCGACGGCCGTCGCTGGCGTTCGGTCCGCACTGGATCGACCGGATGCTCGTCGCGGCCAGCCGCGGTATCAGCTGGCGAGCCGTCATGGCCCACCCGCACGGTTGGGTGTTCGGGCAGCGTGAATTCGGGCAGCTGCGAAAGGCTTTACGCACCGCCGACAAGCGGATCCATGTCGCCCCACCGGAGTTCGTCGCACGCACCCTGGAACTGTTGGGCGAGCCGCATCCGCAACCACCGGCCGGGCTGCCCTTCCAGCTGGCGAACAGCCGTCGCCGGCATTCGATGAACTCCTGGCTCAACGACATCGACGGCCTGCATCCGTCGGGCAAGGACAACCACGCGGTGATCAACGCCGCCGACGCGGCGGCGCTCGGTATTGCCGATGGCGATCGCGTCCGGGTGTTCTCCGAGGTCGGTGAGGTCGAACTCGCCGCCGAGGTGAACGACCGGCCGCGGCCCGGGGTGGTCATCGTCGACCACGGCTGGGGTTCGCGGGTATTCGACCCCCGCGGCGGGGCGGCGCCGATGTCGTTCGGCGTGAACCGTAATCTGCTCGTCGGCGGCTCCCCGATCGATCCGCTGTCGCAGACCCCGGCGTTGAGTTCTGCGTTTGTGGGTGTGGAGCGGATCGGTCCGGGTTAGCCGGTTCAGCCGTGGCCGGTTGCCGTCCCTGCTCGGGTACGGGCCGCGTGCTCGCCCGCGCGTCTGCCCGAGAACACACAGTCGGCCAGCGAAAGCCCGCTGACATACGAGTTGGAGCAGACGCCGACGGCATTGCGGCCCGCCGCGTACAGGCCGGGTATCGACGTGCCGTCGACTCGTCGAACCTGGCCGCTGGCGGAATCCACCGTCAATCCGCCCAAGGTCAGGCCGGGCACGAAGTCCAGCGGAGAGGGCTTCAGCGAGATGTCGATGCCGTAAAAGGGCGGCTGCTGGATGGGTGTGCACACCTCGGCCGCCTTGTGCAGCGGATCCTCGCGACCGTCACGGATGGCCGCGTTGTAGGCGTCGACGGTGGCTGACAGGCCGGTCTGTGACACGCCGAGCTTGGCTGCCAGTCCGGCCAGCGTATCCGCCTTCCGGTGCGCCCCGGCGAAAACCGGTGCCATCATGGCGCGCTGGAAAAGTTGTGTCTGCGAGAAGAATTGCGACTTCGCGCGATCCCACATCCGTGAGTCCAACACCAGGAATCCTTTACCGCTGTAATCGCGGATCATGGCCCGGGCGTGGGTTGCTCCGTACAGATCTTCGTTCGCGATCCGCGCACCGCTGAGCCCCACCGCGACACCTTCGATCATCGCCGACGGAGGTGAGATGAAGCGCCAGGCGGTCACGCGGTCGAGGAATTCCGCCGAGCCGCCCGCACTGAGGCCGAGGAGGATGCCCGAGCCGTCGTCGCCGGCGGTGCCCAGGGGAGATACCAGCACATGGGCCGGCGCGTGCCGGCGAACCATATCCCGGTTGAAGATGAACCCGCCGGCGGCCAGAACCACTGCCGGTGCGGTGAAACTGCGTGTCTCGGCGGCCCGCCGCCAGACCGCGTCGGCCTGCCGGTTGATGAGTTGTCCGATCGGCGGTACCCAGTTGATCAGCTTCACGCTGGCCCGCGTCAGTCGCCGGCTCAGGCGGGAGTGCCATGATCCGGCATCCCCGACGGTGCGGCACGAGATTCCGGTGATCTCGCCGGCCGCGGTGAATTCCAACCGCTCGGCGCGCGTCATGGGCGCAAACGTGACTCCCGACGCGAGTGCCGCATCGCGCATGGCTTCCCACAGCACCCTGCCCGAACTCATCCCGGGCGCTATCTGACGGTGGCCGCGTGGTGCGGGAATAGCGTTGCGGTTGTAGGGATATGCCTTCTCGTTGCCGGAGTAGTAGAGGTAGTGCCGATCGGTCGGGTATGACGTCTTGTAATCACACAGCGAGGAGGCGAAGCGGGCGCCATGCTTCTCCAGCCACGCCAATTGGTCGACGCTGCCGTCGCAGAATCGGCGCAGGGTCTCGTCGTCGACGACACCCTCGACCTCCTGGTGCAGGTAGTCGAACATGTTGTCAGGGCTGTCTTCGAAACCGGCCTGCTGCTGGTACGGGGTACCGCCCCCGGCGTAGACGATGCCGCCGGACAAAGCGGAGGCACCCCCGCCGAGTCCACGGTCGATCACCAGCACCTTCGCCCCGCTCTCCGCCGCGGAGATGGCCGCGCAGGCGCCCGCCATACCGAACCCGACCACGATGACATCGAAATCCCATCCCGACTCGCTCAATTCGACTCTCCCATCTCGTGCGCTATCTGATGGCCGCCGCGACATCGTCGGCCATCGCGGCGAGCTGCGGTCCCCAGTTGCCCCAGTCGTGCTGCCCGCCGACCGGGAAGTCGAAGTGCCCGTTGCGGCCGCCCAGTGAGCGGTAGTGCGCGTAGAAGGTGCGGTTGCTGCCCTGGGCCTGATCGCAGTAGCCGATCATCGCCGGCGGATCGGCACACGTCAGGGTTTGCGGACTGAACACCCACAGCCGGGTGTTGTTGTCCACCAGCAACTGGGCGTGCACATTC
>NZ_JAPJDO010000009.1 GCF_026242045.1 Mycobacterium pinniadriaticum | reverse complement strand
GCGCGGCATCCAACGCCACATCGATATCGGCGCCGGTGGAACGCGCCACCTCACAGAACACCTCACCAGTCACCGGCGTCGGATTCTCGAAATACTCACCCCCCACCGGCGGCGTCCACTCACCGCCGATGAAGTTGTCGTAGCGGGTTTGGAAGGACATCACGGAGCCGTCGGCGCCGGGCCTCGCGTATACGGTCATGGCATTCTCCTGCCTGTTCGGGACGACGAAGTGTGTCGGTCGTCACTCAAAGTAGGCAGTGCAGGGTTGCAGCACGGTTGCACGCGGCGTGCAACGTTGCGCGGCCCGATCAGGCCAGGTCGAAGTCCAGTCCGGCCAGCTTGCCGCGGGCCTGGGCCTGGTGCACCGAGCCGGGCAGGGTGCCGTCGTGCAACGCCCGCCAGCCGTCCCGGTCGTCCCGCCCGTCGGGGCTGTCCAGCCAGCGGCGCAGTACCGCCGGGTCGCCGGTGGCCAGCACCGCGGCGCGCAAGGTCATCGTCAGCTCGGTGCGCAGTCTCCCGACTGCCGGTGAGATCGATTGCGGCAGAAGCGGCCCCGGATACCGGTCAAGGGCGGCGGTGACATCGCCGGCCTCGAGCGCCTCGTACACCTCGCCGATGTCGGTGGTGATCGGCACCAGCAGCCGGTAGGGGCGCGAGTCGATGACGTCGGCGCCGACGACCTTGCGCAACCGCGACATCTCGGCGCGCACCGTCACCACATCGAGGTCCTTGTCGTCGAGCAGCATCGCCAGATGGTCGGCGCTGAGCCCCTCCGGGTGACCGCTGAGCAGCACCAGGATGTCGGCGTGCCGGCCGGTCAGCGGGGTGGCACGCAGATGCCCGAACTCGTCGGTGACCAGCCAGCGCGGCCGCTCGGACCCGAGCACTGCCAGCCTCGGGCGCCGCGGGGCGGCCTCGACCACCGAGCCGGTCAGCCGCAGCAGCGCCAGGTGACTTTCCACGGCAACGACCGTGGCGCGCACCAGCGCCAGCGCCTGCGGGCTGGCCACCCGTGATCCGCCGGTCAGATCGAGGGCGCCCAGCAGTGCGCCGGTGGTGGGGTCGTGCACGGGCACCGCCGTGCAACTCCATGGCTGCACCACGCGGGAGAAGTGCTCCGAACCATGAATCTGCAGCTCAGCGTCCACGGCCAGGGCGGTCCCCGGCGCGTTGGTGCCCGCGCTGCGTTCGCTCCAGTCCGCACCGGGAATGAAGTTCATCGCCTCCGCGCGGCGGCAGGCGCTGCGGTCGCCTTCCACCCACAGCAGGGTGCCGTCGGCACCGGTCACCGCGACCACCACCCCGGAGCCGGCGGCGTCGTCGACGAGCAGACGCCGGATCACCGGTAGGGCCGGTGCCAGCGGGTGAGCCTGGCGCAGGCGGGCCAGTTCCTCCCCCACCGGCGAGGGCTGGGCCGCCCCGTCGGGGTCGACACCCTTGGCCAGGCTGCGCTGCCAGCTCTTCGCCACGATCGGGCGCAGCGAGCTGGATTCCAGGTAGGAGGCGTCGACCTCGCCGGCGACGAAGAGTTCGTGGACCGCACGCAGCATCGCCGACGGCCGTGAATTCCCGGCCCCGGTGCGCGGTGTTCTGGATGTGCCCATCGGCGATCACACTCCTCGCGCGGTCGCCCCGACCGGCGCGCGTGCGGCCACGATACGCCACATTCGGCGCACCAGGTCCGCATCGGATCGGAACGCCCGAAGTGACTGTGCGGCCCCGACGGCTCTCCTCCGAAGGGGCCGCACAGAGTTCACTGGGCGGTCAGCCCCACATTCCGGCAGCGTGACGGTCGGCGTCGGCCACATCGGCGGCGCCGTCGCGAACCGCGGCGCCCAGGCGCACGAGGATGTCGTTCAACGCGGACGCGGCCTGCTGCCAGCGCGCCTGCTCGGCCTGGTAGGCAGCCGCGGCGTCGCGCGTCCACACCTCCTGCAGCGGAGCGATCTGGCGGCTGAGGTCGTCGAGGGCGGCACCCAGTCGAGCCGACGTGCCCTGGATGTCAGCGAGCACCGCCGCGTCGATCTCCGCGAAATCGTAGGAGAGAATGGGATCCATGGTCATACCTCTTCGTCAGAGATCTGCGGTCACTGCGGCGATGCGCTGAGCATGTAGCTGTGCTGCCTCACGCAGTTCGTATTCGTTGTTCCGGATCGTGTCGGCAATCCCGGCCAGGGCGTGGGACAGCGTGGTCGATTCGTTGTTCCAGTGCGCGACGACGGTCTGGAATCGCGCGGCCGCCAGGCCGCCCCACACCGTTGGCGGAACCGACTGCATGCGGGTGATGAAGCCCTGCAACAGAACCCGGATCTCGTCGTTGCGGGTGTCGGCGGCCGCAGCAACGCTGCGCATGAGATCGAAGTCGGTGCTCAGAGTCGTCACGGTTCATCCTTCGAGTTGAGTTGTATACGTTGACACAGGTTTCGACGTTCACACGCCCCCAACGGTTCCCGTCACTTCGCGGGCTGACTCGACCGCCTTCTCGCACGGCTCGGCGACCATCTCCTCACGACCAGAGGCACTCTGGCATCCGACGCTGATTCGCGTCGACCCGTCGAGCACGACCACCCAACGGATGTCGCGCCCGACCCGGATCTCGCGGTAAGTGACAGCGGGGCGGCCTCCGCGACGGTCGGAGGGATTGAACTCGACGAACACCCCGCCGGGCTGATCGGCGACGGCTCGGCGCAGTGTCGCACCGGTTCGTTCCAACGTTTCCCCCGGAGAATATGTTTGGGTCATGTGCAGTGCGACGTTGGGTTCGATCGGCGAGGTTGCCTGGATGCGACGCGATCCGGGTCCGGCGGTAATCCGGGTGACCGCCCACTCGGCCGGGATCAGCAAGGTAACGCGGCCTTCGACGAGGTTGACGGCGTCGAGGGTCGGTGCCGCAGCGTGTGGTCGGGCCGCATTCAGGCCGATTGCGCAGAGCGTCAGGGCCACTGAGACCGCTACAAGTGCCGACCCCCTCCAGTGTCGTGGCCGCGTGGACGGTGAGACGGGTTTCGCCGCCGAGGCGGGTGGTGGCGGCAGGTCAGGGGTGCGAGCCAGTTCGACTGCCACGCCGACTCGGGTCAAGGTCGCCCGCAGCGCGCGAGCATACTCGGGAGCACCCGTAACTCCCGGTGGTGCATCGATAACAACCCTTGTACCGTAAGCCGTTTCGAGCGTACGCGCGACATCGCCCGGATCTTGCGGACGAGCAATTATCCTCGGTGGTTCGTCCCGGCTGCTGATTGCGACCACGTCGTCGGCGATTTCCACCATGGTGGTCGAATCTCCGGCGGCGAAGACCGCGAACCTCGGCAGCGTGCGGACATCGGCAGCGACCGCCGTTGCCGCATCGACGACGCGTGCCACCCGATGCCGCGGCCACCATGACGGGTGCACGATCGTCAGTGATTCACAGCCGGTTTCGACATGGGCACCGATGATCTGTCGCAACAGGTCGGACACCGCGATCGGCCGTTCCCGGTACAACACCGTGGTGTCGTCGATCCCGGCGAGCGCCACGGCGACCATCTCCGCCGAGTTCGACGTTTTGCACACTTCTTCTCGAACTTCCCCGCCCGAATGTCGGTTTGGGCGAGAATGTACGGTGGCGGGGCCGATCTCCAGCACCGCGTTGATCACGGTGCACACCAGCCGATCTGGACCAGTTGCGCCGTCCCGTGGGTCACCAGCAGACCGCGCCCGGGTGGCTGTGGCATCGCTCGGTGGTGGCCGACCAATGGGCCCTCCTCGGGGCTTCCGCTCATCACCAAGAACATGGCGCCGCTTTCGCGCAAATGCGCCAGAAGTGGTTCGAACATCGCCCGTGCGGATCCCGCACCTCGCCGCGCGAGGATCAGGTGCAACCCGATATCCGAGGCGTGCGGCAGCACACAGAGAAGTGAACCGAGCGCGTCCGGCGATGTGGCCGACACGAGGTCATAATCGTCCACGATCACGAAGATCTCCGGACCTGTCCACCATGACCTGGCCTTGAGCTGCTCGAGCGAAGTGTCTGCGGCCGGCAACCTGTTCTGCAGCAGGGTGATCAGCTTGGGCACCTGGTCGGCAAGACTTCCCTCGGAGAACGCATATCCGAGCAGATCTCGTGCCTCGGCGAGACCGAGCAGACCGCGTCGGTAGTCGATGACGAACATCAGCGCCGGCCGTCGTGTTGTAGCGCGCACGATCTCACCGCACAGTGCCCGTAGCGTCGCGGTCTTCCCACACTCGCGGTCGCCGAGGATCACCAGGTGCGCCTGCCGACTGAAGTCGAGAGCCACCGGTTCGAGGCGGTCGTCGCCGAGCCCCAGCAATACTCCCTTCGAACCGCCGCCTGCCTGGTCTACCACTGCGGCCTGGTCGACGACTTCGGGCAGCAGCCGGACCGGCGGCGCCTGACACGATCCCCGGGTGTCCCCCGACACCCCTGCCGGCGCGGCGATCAGGAAGTGATCGCCGTCCCGGGTGATTCCGCGACCGGGCCTGTCCATCGGTACCAGCGCCGCCCGCTTGCGGTCGATATCGGAGTCGACCGGATCCCCCAGGCGCAGTTCGATTCTGGTACCGATCCGATCCTTGAGCGCGGGCCGGATATCGGCCCAACGTCCCGCGGTGAGGATCACGTGGACACCGAAGGACAAGCCACGTCCGGCGAAGCCGGTCACCGCCGCCTCGAGATCACCGAACTCCTCGCGCAGGGTCGGCCAGCCGTCGACGACGAGGAAAACGTCGGCATACCGGTCAGCGTTCCCAGCGGATTCACGGGCGGACAGCACCGCACCGATGTGGCTGACCGTACGCCGCACCAACTCGGTTTCACGACCGTTCGCCACCGAACCCACGTGCGGCAGGAGTCGTAGCGTATCCAAGGTGCCGCCGCCGAAGTCCAGGCAGTAAAACTGGATCCGGTGTGCATCGAGGCGGGCGGCCAGCGCGGTGACCAAGGTGCGCACCACGCTGGACTTGCCACTGCGGGGTGCGCCCACCACCGCCACATTGCCGCCGGCACCGCCGAGTTCGACCACCAGCGGCACCCGCCGCTGCTCGAACGGCAGATCGACGAGGCCTATCGCCGCACTCAGCTCGCCTCCGGCAACCTCCCGCAACTCCGTCAGCTCCGGGGTTTTCGCCAGCGGCGGTAACCACACTTGATGAGCCGGGCTGCCCAGGCCGCGGAACCGGTCGACGATCACGTCCCACGCGGTCGGCTCCGTGTCGTCGGCGATGTCCCGAGGCACTGACGGCACGGAGGTGAACCGTCGCACCCCTGGAGCCGGCAGTTCGGTTTGGGCGCGGTCGCGCACCCGGGCTCCAAGATAGGTGGCCTGAAAACGGATGAGCCGACCATCACCGGTTCGAAGAAGCGCCGCCCCCGGTGTCGAGGGAAGCTCCGCGGCGTCCGCGACACCCAGCACGGCTCGGGACTCAGCGGCCGTCGACATCTTGAGGCAGATACGGTAGGACAGCAACGATTCCAGAGCACGCAACCGTCCCTCGTCCGGCCGTTGGCTGGCCAGGAGCAGATGCACTCCCAGTGAGCGGCCAACTCGCCCGATCATCGTGAAGAGGTCGGCGAAATCGGGCTGCTGGGATAGCAGTTCGGCGAATTCGTCGACAACGATGAACAACGTCGGCAGGACCGGCAACGCCGGATCGGCATCCCGACGCCGTTGATAAGAGTCGAGGTTGACGGCGTTGCCGGCACGACGCAGTAGTTTCTGACGACGGTGGATCTCACCCCCGAGGGCGTCTCTCGCTCGCGCCACCAAGTGCGACTCTTGGGAGAGGTTGGTTATGACAGCGGCGACGTGATGTAAGCCCTCCAGCCCGAGGAAGGTTGCACCGCCCTTGAAGTCGATGAGCACGAGGTTAAGATCGTCGGGTGAATGGCGGGCGATCATCCCAGCCACCACGGTGCGCAACAGCTCAGATTTCCCCGACCCGGTCGCGCCGATGCACAACCCGTGCGGCCCGTGCCCACCAGCGGCTGCCTCCTTGATGTCGAGGTCGACGAGTCCGCCATCAGCCGCGGCGCCCAGCGCCACCCGCAACCGGGCAGAACCGGTCACGGGCTGCCAGACGCGCTCCGAAACAGGGCCGTTGATCGCGAACGCCGTGCGCCACTGGCGTTGGTCGTCCGGCGCTGGGTAGCCAGGCCCTCGATGCCGGGCGAGGCGACGTGCGCAGGTCAGCGCCTGGGCCATCGTGAGGCCGTCGACGGCGGCGAACTCCTCGGTGCTCTGCCCGCACCGCACAGCGAGCCTGCCGGTGTCGACACGCAGCCGAAGCGCGGTGGACTCATCGACCTCACCCCCGACAACGATGACAGTCACGCCAGGCGCGGCGAGGCTTTGGTGGTCTACGCCGTCGACAATCAACACCACATGGCGCCTTCGTGTTTCGTCATCGATGACCGAATCGGGTATCGATTCATAGACCATGGGCTCGCCACGGGCCGAACAGCCGTTGTGCGGCAACCACTTCAACCACTCCCAACGTCGCCGATATCCGTCGGCCACCAGCGCCGCGATCGCGACCCCGTCCGGAGCGTGCAGCACGGCCAGTTGGCACACCATCGCGCGTACGAGAGCGCACGCATCCGTGGACTCACCCTCAATGATGAGCATCCGTACCCCGCACAACGCCACCGCAAGCGGTGCATCGTCGAGTGCGATGTGGCAGTGGACGAAGCGTCGCAATGCATCCGCGGTCACCGGGTCGACATCGTCGACCGGCCCGATCGGCGGCACCACGATGCGTCGAGCCAGCCGTTGCCGGCCGACCCCGATGCGGACGTGACAGAAGTCCGAGTCCGTGCGGACACGCTCCCACATTCGTCGCCCACCGGCTAGTGTCCACAACGATCCTGGCGCCGGACTTGTCCACAGCAGCGATGCACGCTGGCGCTGGGCCGCATCGGACAGTTGCTCGCTGAGCCGGCCGAGTTCGGCAAGGTAGTGGATCCGCTGACGGTCGAGGCCACCACCGGAAGACCTGCTGCCGACACGCATCGCCATGCCGAGCGCCGACACCAGCATCATGGCCGGAAGAACCGCGGCGGTCGGCCCGCGTGCGGCCATGCCCGTCCCCCATACCAGGGCACCGACACCCACCATCGCGCCGACGCCCAGAATCGGCGCGAATCGCGATATCCCACTCATCGGGGGTGGCTGCGGCGGCGCACCGACGATCAGATCGTCGGTC
The DNA here is from genome assembly GCF_026242045.1 of Mycobacterium pinniadriaticum. GTDB lineage: Bacteria > Actinomycetota > Actinomycetes > Mycobacteriales > Mycobacteriaceae > Mycobacterium > Mycobacterium pinniadriaticum. Next base: position 219,456 of record NZ_JAPJDO010000009.1, on the reverse strand, counting down.
GGAAAGTCCGGTGCCAACCGAACGGGACGATTCATGCACGGACGGTAGGCAGCGCCAACCCCGGTGGGCAATTCACCTGTGGACAATCGAGTTCGGCAGCATCAGAGTCCGGATAGCCTCCGCTGTCATGCCTACCGCCGATGAGACGTGCCGGGTGTCCGTCCGCACCGTCGACCGCGAAACGGACGTGGCGCTGCCTGCCCGTGCACCCATCGCGGAACTGATTCCCGCCATGGTGGATCTCATCGGCACGGACCACTTCGCCGGCCACGAACCCCACCTCACCCGGGTCACCGGGGAGGTTCTCGACCCGGCTTCGACGCTGGCCCACTGCTCGATTCAGGACGGCGAATTGCTGATCCTGACAACCTCGGTTCCACCGCCCCCGGTGACGCGGTTCGATCCGAGCACCGCCGTCGTGTCGGCCGTGACCGCCTTGACCACCCCAGCGCGGTCGGCGGCCGGTCTCCGTACGGGATGGATCACGGTGAGCTGGGCTTCGGTCGTGCTCCTGGCATTACTCGGGCACACCGTTGTGGTCCCGGATGCCGCCGGCCATGCCGCGGTCGGCGCGGCGGCGGCCGTACTGGCAATGGCCGGGGCGGTGGTTTTGCACCGCACACGTCGTGATCGGCGGGGTGCTGTCGTTCTCGGGGTGCTGGCGAGCGCATTCGCGAGCGTGACCGCGGCGCTGGCTTCCTCGGACCGCGCCGGATTGCCGGATTTTCTGCTGGCGATGTCCGCCGCCTCGGCGGTATCGCTGGTCGTGTGGCGCCTTTTAGGTTGTGCTGCTTCGGTTTTCCTGCCCATAGCCGCCGTGACGATGGCGGCCTCGACGGCGGCGGTGGGCGCGGTGGCCGCCTGGTGGCCAACGGCGGCGACCGGCCCGATACTGGCGACGGCATCAGTCGGCACCTTGGCCGTGTCCGGGTGGCTGTCGGTCCGCAGTTCCGGACTGCCGAGAGCGGACCTGTCCGACGCCGAGGTCGACGCCAAGACAGAGGTCGCTCATCGCCGGCTGACCACACTTGTCGTCAGCGCGGCCGGGGCGGGGGCACTGGGTGCGGTCATCACCGCGGCGACCACGCGGCGACCGGTCCTCGCAGCGGGCTTCATCGCGATCGTCGGCGCTACGATGTTGCTGCGTTCCCATCGCCACGAAGACCGTTATCGCACTGCAGCCCTGAAGGTTTCGTCGGGTATATCGATCACGTCGTTGATCGCCCTGTGCGCAATGAAGGCACCACCGAGTTCGGTATGGCTGTGCGGGGGGCTGCTGTTCGCCGGGGCCTGCGCGCTGTGGCTTCCACGGCACGAACAGTGGCTGCGATCGATAGCGTGGCGGCGGGTCATCGCCGTGCTCGATCTGGCGGTCGGCGCGGCCGTCGTCCCCTCTGCAGCAGCGGCGGCTGGAGCTTTCGCAGCGCTGCCCTGGCTGGGGCAGGTGTGACGAGCAGCGGCGGGCGGGCCATAGCCGCGACCGCGGCGGTACTGCTTGCCTCGGCCCACTGCGCCCCGCCGGCGTTTGCCGTCGTCCCGCCGGCAATCGACAATTCACTGCTGCCGCCACCGGCACCTGCCGCCCCGACTCAGCCGACCGAACAACGTGAACCGTGCGCGGTGCCGGTGCCCGTGACAGGTGTTGACGTATCGGCGACGCAGCTGGCCGGTTTCGATATGCCGGAGATCTGGCGGTTGACCCGCGGTGCGGGACAGCGGGTGGCGGTGATCGACACCGGGATCGCCGCGCATCGCCGACTGTCCGATGTGGTCGCCGGCGGCGACTACGTCTCGAGTGGCGACGGCAGGCAGGACTGCGACGGGCACGGAACCGCCGTCGCCGGCATCATCGCGGCAGCACCCGATCGGACCGATCGAACCGGGTTCACCGGGATGGCCCCAGAAGCGACACTGATTGCAATCCGTCAGTCCAGCAACAAATTCAGTTCATCGGTTGATCCAGCAAGCAGCGGATTCGGCGACGTCTACTCCCTGGCCATGGCCGTTCGCACCGCTGCGGACATGGGCGCATCAGTCATCAATATCTCCTCGGTGGCCTGTACCGAGGAGATGCTCGAGGACCGGGCTCTCGGCGCCGCGTTGTCCTACGCGGTCGACGTCAAGGACGTGGTCGTAGTGGCCGCGGCTGGCAACGTCGGTGGGGAGGGGCAGTGCCCGGCTCAGAACACCGCCGTGCCACCGACGGTGATCGCCAGCCCGGCGTGGTACGACGACTACGTGTTGACCGTTGCCTCGCTGGACTCGAGTGGTACTCCTTCGGCGTTCAGCCTCCGCGGCCCCTGGGTCGACGTCGCGGCACCCGGTGAGCACGTCGTCTCCCTCGACCCGGACGGCGTCGGTGTGATCGACACGATGCCGACACCGGCCGGGCAGGCACCGATGTCGGGAACCAGCTACGCGACGCCGGTGGTGAGCGGCCTGGTGGCGCTGGTGCGTTCCCGATTCCCCCGGCTGTCTGCGCGTCAGGTGATGATGCGCATCGAGGCCACCGCACACCACCCGCCCGGCGGCTGGAATGCCACGAGCGGCAACGGCGTCATCGACCCGATGGCCGCTCTGAGTGACCAGACCACCGCATCGTCCCCGCCTTCCCCTCGGCCGTCCGCCGCACTGCAGCCCACCGATCCGGCACCGCATCGTCCCTACGCCGTCGCCGCGACCAGTGCTGCGCTCTGTGTGGCCGGCCTGATCGCGGCGGCATCCGCGCGGCTAGGGCGCCGACACGAAGACGTCCCGCCGGACTAGAGCGGCCTCACGGGTAAGTTCCGGGCCCGAGGGCAGGGCACTGAGGATGGCCCACGGCGCCGCTGCGGGCTCACCGTCCAGACCCAACGCGGTTGCCGCCGAATCTTTCACGGGAAAGCGAACTCCCGCGGCGCCGATCAAATATCGGGTCGCTGCGCTCGGGTCGACGACGTCGAGGCTGCGACCCGGGGACATGCGCGCTTTGTCGACGCCGGGTCCGTCGCCGTCGGCTCCGGCCAGGACCACCGCTTCGATTCGGTCGCCGGTCGGCCGCCCGACGGCGATCCCACTGCGGCCTGATAGCCATGTCGCGCACAGTTCCTCGCCGACATCGAGCAACGACGGCGTGTCGTCCGGGTAGGTGCCGACCGGCAAGGCGTCGATGAGGGGGGATCGCGCGACCAGTTCGAGTGGCACCTCGGGGATCTCCGTGCTCGTAGCCGGGTTGGCGAACCGGATGAGATCAACGGTCAGCCGTCCGACGCGCTGAAGCCCTCCCCGCAGGACGACGTAGTACTCGGGCGAATCGGCCCTGCTGACGCGTACGACGGTACCGACCGGTAGACCGCCCGTCCCGGAACGTTCGGCCAACCCGGCGACGCGGGGCGGGTTGATCGCCGGCACCTCGGGAACGACGTTGAGAACGGTCGCCGACACTTTCCGGGCCACCACACCGTCAAGGTGCAGCGCGCGCGCGGTGGCCGGATCGCCGGGGTCGATCATCGCCCGCTTGCCGTCATAGAGCAGATAGACGGCTCCATCGCCGTGCGCCGCTGTGACGAGGACGGCAGCGTTCGGGTCCAGTTCGGCAGGCGCCGCGTCATCGCCAACCGAGACCGTCGTCGTCCCGTCAGCCTCGTCGCAGACATCCCAGCGCACGTCCACAGGTGCCGTCACCGTCCCGAGTGACCGGGGCGCCCCGGGGATGCCCAGCACCGGACCATCGACGACGCGCGCCAGGGCGGCGGCGTCGACGAGTCGAGGCGTCGCCGGCGAGCCCAGAATCAGACGGGCCGATGTCAGGTCCGCCACCGGGCGCAACCGGCCGTCGACACGGACGAACAATGCACCGGACTGCCGGACCATCACCAGGGCGTCGTCGGGAATCTTGTCGTGCCGCGCCGACCCCAGGATCACGTCGAGAACCAGCATCCCGGCCGCCGCCGCGCAACCGGCCAGCAGCGCGAGCTTCTGCGCGCGGAGCGGGTCATGCCGAGAGGGCATCGCCCGGCCCAGAATCGAGTATTCGAGGCGGCGTAGCACGAATCGCTGTGCGCTGACCTGAGCTCGAAGGGACGGTCGGCCGGCCATTCCGGTGAACCTAGAACAGTTGCCTACTCGTTGATTACCTTCATCAACAGGGGTAGCCCGTCAGATCCCGCGGCTATCGCGAGCGCGCCCACACGTACGGGACCAGCGATCGCAGGAAATCCAAGTCCGGACCCTGTTGCGCATCGCAGAACGCCTGCTCGAAATACTCCTCGGCAACCAGAAGAATGCCCTCGGCGTATTCGCCGGTGGCGCGCTACCCCTCTTTCGAGCGGCGCTCCCGATAAGCGGCCACATGCTGGCGGTTACCGCAGTTGCCGGTGTCGCAGAACATCCGCGAGCGGTTGCGCGACAGATCGATCAGTACCGCATCGCAGTCGGGCGCCGCGCAGATCTTCAACCTGCGCAAGTCGCCGGCACGCACCAGGTCGGCCAACGACATGGCCATCTCGGCGCCCATGCGCTGGGCGAGCGGATCGTGGATCGACGCCAGGTGCAGATGCCACTCGGGCATCTCGGGGTGGCGGGTCAGCCACGGTGAGGCCCGGGTATCGGCCAGCAGCGCGTTGATCTGCCCGACGGCGCGCGCCTCGTCGTCGGCAGCCGCCCAGATCCGGCCCAACCGCCCACGCAGCTTGTGCACCGCCTCCACCTCGGCGTCGTCGTGGTCGCGCCGGCCGGTCCAGCCGTAGCTGTCCAGGTAGGCGTCCAGGGCCGGCAGATCGCCCAACTGTTCCCCGTCCACCCGATCGCTGTTGATCAGCGCACACGCAGCCCGCAACGTGAGCTCCGTGTCATGACTAAAAAGCATTTGACGCATGACCCCCTCGGGACCTAGTGTCACGACCAAGAGTTATTTTACTCATTACATTCGAGGGGGTGCCTCCATGTCGACGACGGTCCGTGGCCTCGACCACTTTCGCCTGGGTCTGCTGTTCGCGGTCGGATCGGCGTTCACGTTCGGCATGTCCGGCCCCTTCGCCAAGGCTTTGATGGGGGCCGGCTGGTCCCCGACCGCGGCCGTCGCCGCCCGCCTGGCGGGCGGCGCTCTGGTCATGGCGATTTTCGCCTCTGTCGTCAAGCCCGGCTGGCTTCGCGAAGCGCGGGCGCATGCCCGCACGGTGGTGGCTTACGGGCTCGTCCCGATCGCCGGCGCCCAGCTGTGCTACTACAACGCCGTCGCACACCTGTCGGTCGGCGTCGCGCTCCTGCTCGAATACACCGCTCCCATCCTGGTCGTGGGCTGGATCTGGGGAACCACCCGGCGCCGTCCCCGTACCGTGACGCTGGCCGGCGTCGCGCTCGCCGTGGCTGGAATCATGCTGGTGCTCAATGTGTTCTCGGGAGCCGCTGGGCCGGCGACATCAGGTACGGGCGGGGCCCACATCAACGCGGTCGGTGTGGCGTGGGGTCTGGCGGCGGCGATCTGCGCGGCCTGCTACTTCATGATGTCCGACGAAGTGAGCGCCGACGGCAGCGGCCTGAACTCGATCACCCTGGCCGCCGGCGGTTTGATCGTCGGTGCCATCGCCGTCGGGCTGCTGGGCCTGACGGGCGTGATGCCGCTGGTGTTCACCGCCGACAACGCCGCTGTCGCCGGTATGACGGTGCCGTGGTGGATTCCGGTGATCATGCTGGCCGTGGTCGCGACCGCGGTCGCCTACACGCTGGGTATCAGTGGTGTCGCCCGGCTGCGGCCAAGCTTCGCATCCCTGGTCGGGCTCGGCGAGGTGCTCTTCGCCGTGCTGTCGGCGTGGGCGCTGCTCGGTGAAGCGATCACCGTCACACAGGCCATCGGCGGCGGGGTGGTCCTGCTCGGCCTGGCACTGGCCCGCCAGGGTGACCGCGGCACCGCGGTCACCGCTGCGACCTGGCCTGACGCCGGACCGATGGAGGAAGTCGCCACGCCGGCCCCGGCGTGACCGCATGGCACGCGGAGCAAACGTCGGGAATGAATCACGCTCCACACCGGTAACATCCAGATGTGACATCGAAAGCCGCTGCACAGCGTTTTCTGCTGGCCCTCCCGGCCACCGTCCTCGTCGCCCTGGCCGCCCTGGTCACCCCCACCGCGCTGCCGACGGCCGCGGCCGACTGCAACGACGTCGAGGTGGTCTTTGCCCGCGGCACCGACGAAGCACCCGGCATCGGCCGGGTGGGGCAGGCGTTCGTCAACTCCCTGCGCGGCAAGATCGGCAACCGCTCGATGGGGGTCTACGCGGTCAACTACCCGGCCAGCTACGACTTCCTGGCGGCCGCCGACGGCGCCAACGACGCCAGCGCGTTCATCCAGAACGTGGTGAACACCTGCCCGAACACCCGCCTGGTGCTCGGCGGCTACTCCCAGGGCGCGGCGATCATCGACATCATCACCTCGATCCCCTTCCCCGCGGTCGGCTTCAACAACCCGCTACCGCCCAACGTGCCCGATCACGTCGCGGCGCTGGCGGTGTTCGGCAACCCCACCGCCAAGGTCGGCCTCCCGCTGACCAGCAGCCCCGTCTACGGCAGCAGGGCCATCGATCTGTGCAACACCGGCGACCCGATCTGCACCGACGGCGACAACGTCGCAGCCCATCGGGCCTACGGCGGCGACGGGACGGCCAGCCAGGCGGCCTCCTTCGTCGCCAGCCTGCTGTAGATCCCAGCGGTTTGGGCCTCCCAGCGAGGTGTGTGACTATTAGCCCAATACCCGCGACCAAGGGGGTCCCATCAGCATGGCCAGGCCGACCATGACACCAGCTCGTCTCTACGGCGTTACCTCGACGGCACTCGTCGCGGTGCTCGCGGTGCTGTCCCCCACGACCGCCGCCCCGGCAGCTCATGCCGGTACGTGCCCCGACGTCGAGGTCGTCTTCGCCCGCGGCACCAGCGAACCGGCCGGCATCGGCCGCGTCGGGCAGGCCCTCACCGACTCGCTGCAGTCTCAGCTCGGCGGCCGCACCGTGAGCACATACGGGGTGAACTACCCGGCCAGCTATGACTTCTTGGGCGCCGCCGACGGCGCCAACGACGCGACCAACCACATCGCGGCGACCGCGGCCCAGTGCCCGTCGACGCGCTTCGTGCTCGGCGGCTACTCGCAGGGGGCCGCGGTGGTCGACATGCTGGTCGGGATACCGCCACTGGGCAACAAGGTGGGCGATATCGGTTCGGCGCCGCCGCTGCCCGGCAACCTGGCGAACAAGGTCGCCGGGCTCGCGACCTTCGGCAACCCCTCCACCAAGTTCGGCATTCCGGTCACAGCGGCCGGCGGGGCGTTCGCCGGCAAGGGCATCGACCTGTGCAACGACGGTGATCCGATCTGCTCGCGCGGCCGCAACCCGTTCGCACACACCGACTACGAGACCGGCCCCGCGCCCGCGCAGGCGGCCGGCTTCATCGCGAGTCTGCTGTAGCACCTATTTTTATTTGCTGTCAGCACCCTGCAAGCCTCGTCTACCATGGCTGACATGCGCGTCACAGCGGTGCTGAGCGGTACGGTAGCGGCAGTATGCGTTGCCGCATCGCTGTTGCCCACCGCCGTGGCGACCGCCGCGCCATGTCCCGATGTCGAGGTCATCTTCGCCCGCGGCCGCTTCGAGCCACCGGGCATCGGTCGCATCGGCCAAGCGTTCGTCGATGCGCTGCGTGCCGACACCACGAAGAGCGTGGGCGTCTACGGGGTCAACTACGTCGCCGACTGGGACATCGTCCCGGGAGCCAACGATATGAGCCGGCACATGCAGTACATGGCGACCAACTGCCCGAACACCCGCCAGGTACCGGGCGGGTACTCGCTGGGTGCCGCGGTGGTCGACGTGGTCCTGGGCGCGACTGAATCCCAATTCGGCTTCAACAACCCGCTGCCCGCTTCGGTCGCCGATCACGTCGCCGCCGTGGTGCTGTTCGGTAACGGCACCCGTAGCATCTTCGGACCGGTGTCGGCGGAGAACAGCCCGCTCTACGGGCCCAAGACCATCGACCAGTGCAACGTGGACGACCCGATCTGCAACGGCATCGATCCCGCCACCCTGGCCGGCAACTGGTCGTCGCACCTGCAGGACGCCTACATCGGGTCAGGCCTGGTCGCCCAGGCGGCCAGCTTCACGGCGAGCAGGCTCTAGCTATGCGTCCGTCACGCACAGCTACTCGTGCGGTCGCGCTGTTGGTCGCAGCCGCCGCGATGTTGCTCGGCCCGTCGGCACTGCCAGGCGGGGCATCGACTGCGGTACCGAGAGCCAGCGCGGCATCCTGTCCCGACGTCGAAGTGATCTTCGCGCGCGGCCGGCTCGAATCCCCCGGCACCGGAATCATCGGTAACGACTTCGTCCGCGCACTGCGATCGAAGGTCGCAAAGAACATCGGCGTCTACGCCGTGAACTATCCCGCCGACAGCCAGGTCGACATCGGCGCCAACGACATCAGCCGGCGCGTTCTCTACAACATGAACAACTGTCCGAATACCCGCCTGGTACTGGGCGGCTACTCGCTGGGTGCTGCCGCAGCGGATATGGTTCTGGCGCTTCCCATCTCGATTCTGGGCTTCAAGACGCCGCTGCCCGCCGGCGCCGACAGCCACATCGCGGCGGTTGCCCTGTTCGGCAACGGGACCCAGTGGCTGGGTCCGATCACGAACTTCAACCCCGTCTTCGGTGATCGGACCATCGAGCTGTGCCATGGCGACGATCCGATCTGCAACCCGGCCGACCCGGACACCTGGGAGGCCAACTGGCCCGATCACCTGGCCGCCGCCTATCAGAAGGCCGGGATGATCAATCAGGCAGCGGATTTCGTAGCCGGCAAGCTCTAGAGTGTCCGCAGATCACGGGTGATCGCGATGCGCGCGGCCAACTGATCATCGGGAGGATATTCCACCCCGGTCAGGGTCAGGCCGCGCGCCGGTGCGGCGGCGAAATCACTCGAGCGTGATGTTGCGCTCAACAACGTTGCGCACCAGGCCGGTTCACGGCGGCCCTCCCCTACCGCCAGCAGCGCGCCTACCAGCGAACGGACCATCGACCAGCAGAACGCGTCGGCACTGACATAGGCGGTCACCAGATCGCCGTCGCATACCCACTCCAGTCGCTGAAGGTCACGGATGGTCGTAGCACCGGGCCGGTGCCGGCAGAACGCCGCAAAGTCGTTCAACCCCACCAGATCCTGCGAGGCAGCCGCCATGGCATCGACGTCGAGCGGCTTGGTCCAGGGTGTCACGTAGCGCGCGAGCTGGGGTTCGACACCGTAGGGAGCCAGCGACAGCCGGTATGCATAGTGGCGGCGCAATGCCGAGAATCGGGCGTCGAATCCGGCAGGCGCACGCCCGATCTCGCGCACCCGAACGTCCTCGGGCAGGAAGCGGGCCAGCCGGCGCACCAGCGGGAGGAACTCGGGCTCACCGGAGCGGGCGTGCCGCGGATAGGCATGGACGAGCGCATCGGCGGGCACATCGAGGTGAGCGACCTGACCGGTCGCGTGTACGCCGGTGTCGGTCCGCCCGGCGCCGAACACCCGAACCGGCGTCCGGAACACTGTCGAGAAGGTCTCCTCGAGAACGCCCGCGACGGTGCGGTGTCCTTCCTGGACCGCCCAGCCGGTGAAGTCTGTTCCGTCGTAGGCGATGTCGAGCCGAAGACGAACCTGCCCGCCACCGGAGGAGGTGACGGGCAGGTTCGTACTCACAGCCTCAGGACTTGTCAGCGTCCGAATCCTCGGCGGATTCGGCAGCCTGCTCCTCGGCGACCTCGTCGGCTGCCTCGGCGGTCTGGGCGTCGGCGATAGCCGTGTCCTCTTCTACGGCCTCAGCCTCTTGGACCTCGGCGATCGGCTCTTCAGCCGGAACCTCTTCCACCGGAGCCTCTTCCACCGCGGCGGGCGCGGGGGCGGCCTTCTTGGCGGCACTCTTGCGAGCCCGGTTGGCCTCGGAGGTCACGGTCTTCTCCCGCACCAGCTCGATGACCGCCATCGGGGCGTTGTCGCCCTTACGCGGCTCGACCTTGATGATCCGGGTGTAGCCACCGTTGCGGTCGGCGAAGAACGGCCCGATCTCCGCGAAGAGGACATGCACGATGTCCTTGTCGCGGATCTTCTTCATCACCTCGCGCCGGTTGTGCAGCGCGCCCTTCTTGGCATGGGTGATGAGCTTCTCGGCGTACGGCCGCAACGCCCGCGCCTTCGGCTCGGTGGTCTTGATCCGGCCGTGCTCGAACAGCGACGTAGCCAGGTTGGCCAGGATCGCCTTCTGGTGCGAGGACGACCCGCCGAGGCGGGCGCCCTTGGTGGGCTTAGGCATTGGAAACTCCAGCCATTGTGACTACTCCTTTTTCGCGGCCGACCCCCGTATCAGGTAGGGCCGGGACGGGTTCTCTCTTTGAGAGCTCTAGAGCTCTTCGGTTTCGGTGAAGTCCTGGTCGGCGTCCAAGTCGTAACCCGCATCGCTGTTCCAGGTGCCGGTGGCGACGTCGTAGCCGGCCACCTCGGACGGATCGAAGCTGGCCGGGCTGTCCTTGAGCGACAGACCCAGCTGGTGCAGCTTGATCTTGACCTCGTCGATCGACTTCTGGCCGAAGTTGCGGATGTCCAGCAGATCGGACTCCGTGCGGGCGACCAGCTCGCCGACGGTGTGCACACCTTCGCGCTTGAGGCAGTTGTACGAGCGGACGGTCAGGTCCAGATCGTCGATCGGCAGCGCGAAGGCCGCGATGTGATCGGCCTCGGCCGGCGACGGGCCGATCTCGATGCCTTCGGCCTCGACGTTGAGTTCCCGTGCCAGACCGAACAATTCGACCAGGGTCTTACCGGCCGACGCCAGGGCGTCGCGCGGGGTGATCGAATTCTTGGTCTCGACATCGAGGATCAGCTTGTCGAAGTCGGTGCGCTGCTCGACGCGGGTGGCCTCCACCTTGTAGGTGACCTTCAGCACCGGCGAGTAGATGGAATCGACCGGGATGCGGCCGATTTCGGCGCCCGAGGCCTTGTTCTGCACGGCCGGCACGTAGCCGCGGCCGCGCTCGACGACGAGCTCGACCTCAAGCTTGCCCTTGTCGTTCAGCGTCGCGATGTGCATGTCGGGGTTGTGCACCGTCACACCGGCGGGTGGGACGATGTCACCGGCGGTCACCTCACCCGGTCCCTGCTTGCGCAGGTACATGGTGACCGGCTCGTCCTCCTCGGAGGAGACGACCAGGCCCTTGAGGTTGAGGATGATGTCGGTGACGTCTTCCTTCACACCGGGCACCGTGGTGAACTCGTGCAGCACACCGTCGATGCGGATGCTCGTCACGGCTGCGCCGGGGATCGACGACAGCAGCGTACGCCGCAGCGAATTGCCAAGGGTATAGCCGAATCCCGGCTCCAGCGGTTCGATGACGAACTGGGAGCGGTTCTCGGCGAGGACCTCTTCGCTCAGTGTGGGGCGCTGAGAAATCAGCATGGTATTTCGTATCTCCTTCTCGGCACCCGCTATTTGATGCCGTTAGGTGATCCGCGGGACAGGCGCCCCGCGGACGTCTTCTTACTTCGAGTAGAACTCGACGATGAGCTGCTCAGCCAGCGGAACCTGGATCTGCTCGCGAGTGGGCAACTGGTGCACGAGGATCCGCTGACGCTCGCCGACGACCTGCAGCCAGGACGGGATCGGGCGCTCGCCGGCGGTCTGCCGGGCCACCTCGAACGGCAAGGTGTTCAGCGACTTGTCCTTGACGTCGATGATGTCGTACTGCGACACCCGATAGCTCGGGATGTTCACCTTGACACCGTTGACGGTGAAGTGGCCGTGGCTCACCAGCTGGCGAGCCATCCGACGGGTGCGCGCCAGGCCGGCGCGGTACACGACGTTGTCCAGCCGGGTCTCCAGGATCTGCAGCAGGTTCTCACCGGTCTTACCGGCGGAACGGTTCGCCTCTTCGTAGTAGCGGCGGAACTGCTTCTCCATCACGCCGTAGGTGAAGCGGGCCTTCTGCTTCTCCTGCAGCTGCTGGCGGTATTCGCTCTCCTTGATCCGGGCGCGACCATGCTGGCCGGGCGGATAGGGGCGCTTTTCGAACGACTGGTCACCACCGATGAGGTCAACGCCCAGGCGGCGCGACTTGCGAGTGGCGGGTCCGGTATAACGAGCCATGAGTCTCTAGTCTCCTTCTAGACCCGGCGCCGCTTGGGCGGCCGGCAGCCATTGTGCGGCTGCGGGGTGACATCGGAAATCGCGCCCACCTCGAGGCCAGCGGCCTGCAGCGAGCGGATGGCGGTCTCGCGGCCCGAACCCGGACCCTTCACAAACACGTCAACCTTCTTCACGCCGTGCTCCTGCGCCTTGCGGGCCGCGTTCTCGGCGGCCAGCTGCGCGGCGAACGGGGTCGACTTACGCGAACCCTTGAAGCCGACGTGACCCGACGACGCCCAGGCGATGACATTGCCCTGGGGATCGGTGATCGAGACGATCGTGTTGTTGAACGTGCTCTTGATGTGCGCGGCGCCGTGCGGGACGTTCTTCTTTTCCCGGCGACGGGTCTTCTGCCCCTTCTTGGGGCCCGCGGCGCCCTTTTTTGCCTGTGCCACTTCGGGTTACCTGGCCTTCTTCTTGCCGGCGATGGTGCGCTTCGGGCCCTTGCGGGTGCGCGCATTGGTCTTGGTCCGCTGGCCGCGCACCGGCAGGCCACGGCGGTGCCGCAGGCCCTGGTAGCAGCCGATCTCGATCTTGCGGCGGATGTCGGCCTGAACCTCACGGCGCAGGTCGCCCTCGACCTTGAGATCGTTGCCCTCGATGTAGTCGCGCAGCTGGGTCACCTGATCGTCGGTCAGGTCCTTGCTGCGCAGATCCCGGTCGATACCGGTCGCGGCGAGGATCTCCTGCGAGCGGGTACGGCCGATGCCATAGATATAAGTCAGCGCGATCTCCATGCGCTTGTCGCGCGGGAGGTCAACGCCCATGAGACGTGCCATCAGGCAGTGATTCCTTCTTCTATGCGGAGGTCTGTTCCCAGTCCGTTCCCGACTGCCGTCGAGCCTCTGGCGAGGATCGACATCGTAGGTGGGGCCCGGCCTCCGTTCCGGGCGTGGCTGAATGGCGAATCCATTCAGTGGTACTGGGAGGTCTGCATTCAGTTGTGTTGGCCGATCAGCAAGCGCCGGGCTACAGCGCTTGGCTCTTCGCGCAAGCGCTCATCGCTAGCCCTGACGCTGCTTGTGGCGCGGATCAGAGCAGATCACCATGACCCGCCCATGCCGGCGGATCACCCTGCACTTGTCGCAGATCGGCTTGACGCTCGGGTTCACCTTCACGGCTGTTCGATCCTTCTGGTTCTCGTTGTTGTCACTACGTGTCGTGCTGGTTCGCGGTCGGGGCTATTTGTACCGGTACACAATGCGACCCCGGGTCAGGTCGTAGGGAGACAACTCCACTACCACCCGGTCCTCGGGAAGGATGCGGATGTAGTGCTGCCGCATCTTGCCGCTGATGTGAGCGAGTACCTTGTGCCCGTTCTCCAGCTCAATGCGAAACATCGCATTGGGCAGGGGCTCGACCACCCGGCCCTCGACCTCGATGGCACCGTCTTTCTTGGCCATATCCTCCGGATCCTGCTTTTGTCGGTTCTGTTCGCACCGGCCGCTCTCGCGGCAGGTCCTCGCAGTCGGGCAGCATTCGCCCCGACTGCAAAACGTGAGCCGGGATCAGGAAATTCCAGAAATTCCAGGACAGGGCACGCAAGAGCCGACGCGGGTACCGCACCGTTGGTCTACGATACCCGCTCGGGCGCGCTACTCCAAAACCGTCGCGCAGCCGTGCTGAACCAGCTTAGAGCCGAGGTGAACCGGGCGCTACCGGAACCGCGGCGACAGCAAGCCGACCCTAATAACCACTGGACAACCGGCGCATACTGGACGGTGATGACTGGACCCGCCCCCCAGCCCCGCAAACCCGTCATTCTCACCGTTGACGACGACCCGGCCGTTTCGCGCGCCGTGGCCCGCGACCTTCGCCGCCACTACGGCGAGCGGTACCGGATCGTCCGTGCGGAGTCCGGGCCCGACGCGCTGGAGACGATCAACGAACTGAAGCTGCGCGGCGAGACCGTCGCGGTGTTCGTCGCCGACTACCGGATGCCCCAGATGAGTGGCATCCAGTTTCTCGAAGAGGCGATGGACGTCTACCCGATGGCCCGCCGCGTGCTGCTCACGGCCTACGCCGACACGCACGCCGCGATCGACGCCATCAACGTGGTCGACCTCGACCACTACCTGCTCAAGCCGTGGGATCCGCCGGAGGAAAAGCTCTACCCGGTGATCGACGCGCTGCTGGAGGCCTGGCATGCCACCGGCGACCGGGCCATCCCGCACACCAAGGTGATCGGGCACCGATGGAGCGAGCGGTCCTGGGAGGTCCGACAGTTCCTGGCCCGCAACCTGCACTCGTTCCGTGCGTTCAACGCCGACGAGCCCAAGGGCAAGCAGCTGCTCGACGCCGGCGGCCTGGACGGGTACCAGCTACCGGTGGTCATCAGCGAGCAGGGTCAGGTCCTGGTCGACCCGAGCAACGCCGAGCTCGCCGCGATGCTGGGCCTGTCGACGAGCCCGTCGCTGGAGATGTACGACCTGGCCGTCATCGGCGGTGGGCCGGCCGGGCTGGCAGCTGCGGTGTACGGCGCCTCCGAAGGTCTCAAGACGGTTCTGATCGAGGAGACGACCACCGGCGGCCAGGCCGGGCGCAGTTCCCGGATCGAGAACTACCTGGGCTTCCCCACCGGGATCTCCGGGGCGGAGCTGACCACCTCGGCGCGCCGGCAGGCCGAGCGGTTCGGCGCGGAGGTCATCACCACCCGCAAGGCGGTCAAGCTGAGCGCCGGGGAGGCCGGTACCGCCCGCACCATCGAGTTCGAAGACGGCGGCAGCATCGCCGCGCGGGCCGTCATCCTGGCCACCGGCGTCGACTACCGCCAGCTGCGAGTCACCGGATGCTGGGACAACCCCGACGACCCGGCCTGCAACTATGTCGGCCGCGGCGTCTACTACGGGGCCTCGGTGTCGGATTCCGCAGAGTGCAAAGGCGAGGACGTCTACATCGTGGGCGGGGCCAACTCGGCCGGACAGGCAGCCATGTTCATGTCCCGCGAGGCGCGCTCGGTCACCATGCTGGTACGCGGGCCGTCGCTGGAAGCGTCGATGTCGCACTATCTGATCCAGCAGATCGAGAAGAATCCGACGATCACGGTCCGCACCTGCACCGAGGTGGTGGACACCATCGGCGAGGACGATCACCTGACCGCGCTGGTGCTGGAGAACCGGCAGACCGGCCAACGCGAGACCGTCGGGTGCAGCCGGATGTGCTGTTTCATCGGCGCCGAGCCGCGCACCGAGTGGCTCAAGGAAGTGGTCGCCGTCGACGACCACGGCTTCGTCCTCGCCGGACCCGACCTGTTCAACGTCGCCGGGTGGGTTCTGGACCGGCCGCCGCACCACCTGGAAACAAGTGTGCCGGGTGTGTTTGTTGCAGGAGACGTGCGCGCCGAGTCCGCCAAACGAGTGGCAGCCGCCGTCGGCGAAGGGTCGATGGCGGTGATGTTGGTGCATCGGTATCTCGCGGAGGCGTAGTGACATGGGGGAAACCTGCCTGCCCGGCGAACTGAGGACATTGTTCCTGTTCGAGAAGCTGTCCGAGGACCAGCTGCAGACGCTGTGCGACAACGGGCACATCGCGGTCTTCGAGCCCGGCCCGGTGGTCATCGAGGGCGAGCCGGCCACCTGTTTCTACGTCCTGCTCGATGGTGAGCTGGTGATGTCCAAACGCTCCGGCGGGGTCGACGTGGAAACCAACCGAACCTCGCAGCGCGGCGTGTATTGCGGAGCCTGGTCGGCATACATCCCCGACGAGGAGCAGCTCTACCAAGCGTCGGTGCGGGTCACCAAGCCGTCCCGGTTCTTCGTACTCGACGCCGACGCCTTCGCCCGGTTCATGCAAACGGAGTTCCCGATGGCCGTGCATCTGCTGGAAGGCCACATGGTCGGCGGCCGGCGGCAGAGCCAGATCATCGGCCAGCGCCAGAAGCTGCTGGCGCTGGGCACCATCACCGCCGGGCTGACCCACCAGCTTAACAACCCCGCCGCGGCCACCGCCCGGGCGGTGGCCGATCTGCGTGAGGGTGTGGGCAAGATGCGCCACAAACTGGCGATGCTGGCCGACGGCAAGTTCACCCCCGAAGCGCTGCGGGTGCTGGTGAGCATTCAGGACGAGGTCGCCGAGATGGTCGCCAAATCGAAGGCCCAGGAATTGTCGGCGCTGGAGACCTCCGACCGCGAGGATCAAATCGGCGACTGGCTGGACGACCACGGCATCGCCAGCGCCTGGGACTACGCCCCCACCTTCGTCGAAGCCGGCCTGGACGTCGACTGGCTGGAACGGGTCGAGGCCTCCGTGGAATCGGTCGACTGTTCGGCGACCCTGCAGAGCGCCATCGGATGGCTGAAGTACACCATCGACACCGAGTTGCGGATGAACGAGATCGCCGACGCCAGCGAACGCATCTCGGGTCTGCTCGCCGGTGCCAAGAAGTACTCCCAGATGGACCGGGCCGAATACCAGGTCGCCAATGTCCACGAGCTGCTGCACAGCACCCTGAAGACCCTCTTCGGCGACAAGGTCGGGCCCGAGAAACCCATCAAGCTGGTCAAGGACTGGGATAAGACGATCCCTGAAATCGCTTGTTATCCAGGTGGTTTGAATGAAGTGTGGGACGTCATCATCAACAACGCCATTCAGGCGATGGGTGGCCGGGGCACGCTGACCATCCGCACCGCACACCAGGGCGACGACATGATCCGGGTCGAGATCGCCGACGACGGGCCGGGTATCCCCGACGAAATCATCGATCGGATCTTCACCGCGTTCTTCACCACCAAGCCGTTCGGCGAGGGCGACGGCCTCGGCCTGGATCTCGCACGCCGCATCATCGTCGAAAAGCACCAGGGCGACATCCGGGTCGAGTCCGAACCGGGCAACACCCGCTTCACCATCCTGTTACCGCTGGTGGCGCCGGCGCCGCTCGCGGCGACACCGACCGAACTTCCCGCCGCCGCGGAATAGCGAGGAATAGCCGACGACCCGCCCCGGGTTGTAGCGGCCATGAGCGCCAAGCCCGATCTCGGCAGGTTCGCGTCATTCGGCCAGGGGGTGACCCCGGAGCAGGCCGCGGCAATCGAAGCTCTCGGCTACGGCGCCGTGTGGGTCGCCGGTTCGCCCCCCGCCGAGCTGGATTGGGTGGAGCCCAGCCTCGAACAGACCAGCACTCTGACGCTGGCCACCGGCATCGTCAACATCTGGACCGCGCGACCCGAGGCCGTCGCCACCTCGTTCCACCGCATCGAAAGCGCCCACCCCGGAAGATTTCTGCTCGGCGTCGGCGTTGGCCACCCCGAGGCCGACGCGCAGTTCACCAAGCCGATGGCCGCCCTCAACGCCTACCTGGACGTGCTGGACGAGCGCGCAGTTCCCCAACAACGGCGGGTGCTTGCCGCGCTCGGCCCGCAGGTCCTGCAGCTGGCCGCGAACCGCAGCGCCGGGGCCCACCCGGCCCTCATCACCCCCGAACACACCGCCTCGGCTCGCCGCCTGATGGGGCCTGACGCCTTCCTCGCGCCCGTGGTACCGGTCGTGCCGACCACCGACGTCGAGAAAGCCCGCGCCGTCGGTCGCAAGGCCCTCGAGATGTATCTCGGCCTGCGCAACTACCTCAACAACTGGAAGCGCCTGGGCTTCACCGACACCGACATCACCCGCCCCGGTAGCGATCGACTTGTCGACGCCCTTGTCGTGTCCGGCGCTCCGGAGACCATCGCCTCGCGGCTCACCGAACACCTCGACGCCGGTGCCGACCACGTGGCGATCCAGGTGCTGACCGCGCCGGCCAAGGCCATCGGAACCCTGGCTGAACTCGCCGGCCCGCTCGGGCTGGGCTGACCCGAAAGGAGAATCCGATGACGGATGCCAAACCAGATCTGGGCCGATTCGGCTCGTTCGGCCGCGGGGTCACCCCGCAGCAAGCCAAGGAGATCGAGGCGCTGGGCTACGGTGCAGTCTGGGTGGGCGGCTCGCCGCCAGCCGAACTGGATTGGGTGGAGCCGATTTTGGCGAACACGACGACACTGAAGGTCGCCACCGGCATCGTCAACATCTGGACGGCGGCGGCCGGTCCGGTCGCCGAGTCGTTCCACCGGATCGAAGCGGCCTACCCGGGCCGGTTCCTGCTCGGTATCGGGGTGGGTCATCCCGAAGCCACCCAGGAGTACCAGAAGCCGATCGACGCACTGCGCGACTATCTGGACAAGCTCGACGAGTACGGAGTGCCGGAGAACCGGCGGGTGGTCGCCGCACTGGGACCACAGGTACTCAAACTGTCGGCGGCCCGCAGTGCCGGTGCCCACCCGTACCTGACCACGCCGGAACACACGGCCGAAGCGCGCCGCCTGATCGGGCCCGAGGCATTCCTGGCGCCCGAACACAAAGCCGTTCTCACCACCGACCCCGACACGGCACGAGAGGTCGGCAGACACGCCTTGGACATCTACCTCAACCTGCAGAACTACCTCAACAGCTGGAAACGGTTGGGCTTCACCGACGAAGACGTGGCCAAGCCCGGCAGCGATCGGTTGGTCGACGCCGTCGTCGCCTACGGCACACCGGAGGCCATCGCGGCCCGGCTGACCCAGCACCTCGACGCCGGGGCCGACCACGTACCCGTCCAGGTGCTGACCTCTTCTGACAGGCTGGTGGACGCGCTGGCCGCACTGGCCGGCCCACTGGGACTTCAACGACCGTAACGAAGGGGACTCGTGACCAATCCGTCGCTGCTCAAACCCGAACTCGGCCGCTATGGAGTGTGGACCGGTGGGCCGGTGTCACCGGAGCAGTCCGCGGAGATCGAGCGACTCGGCTACGGCGCGGTGTGGGTCGGGGCGTCGCCGGAGGCCGAGCTCTCGTTCGTCGAACCGATCCTCGAGCGCACCGAGAACCTCACCGTCGCCACCGGGATCGTCAACATCTGGAACGCTCCGGCCGACGAGGTCGCGGCCTCCTACCACCGGATCGAAAATGCCTACCCCGGACGGTTTTTGCTCGGCGTCGGTGTGGGCCACCCCGAGCACACGCAGGAGTACCGCAAGCCCTACGGCGCCTTGGTGGGCTATCTCGACGAGCTCGACGACCGGCACGTGCCGACCAGCCGCCGGGTGATCGCCGCGCTCGGGCCCAAGGTGCTGCAGCTCGCAGCGCAGCGCAGCGCCGGCGCCCATCCCTACCTGACCACACCCGAACACACCGGGCAGGCCCGCGAACTGGTGGGCGCTTCGGTGTTCTTGGCGCCCGAACACAAGGTGGTGCTCACTACTGATGTCGAAGAAGCCAGGAAGCTCGGCCGGGACAGCGTTGGGTTCTATCTGGGCTTGAGCAACTACGTCAACAACTGGAAGAGGCTCGGTTTCACCGACTCCGACGTCGAGCGGCCCGGCAGCGACCGGTTGATCGACGCGGTGATCGCGCACGGCACGGCCGACGCGATCGCCGCGCGGCTGGGTGAACACCTCGATGCCGGCGCCGATCACGTGACGATCCAGGTGCTCGGCGGCCCGGACGCCCTGCTGCCGACGTTGACCGAATTGGCGGCACCGTTGGGGTTGACCGCCGCCGGGTGATCACGCTTTTCACACTCTCAGGCCGCCATGACGATCGCGGGACACGGGAAACGCATCGCGGCACAGGCGTCGTGGACTGATTCACTGACCTCCTCGGCGAGATCACGTCGGACGATCGAACTGCCGGCGGCCACCCCGGCATCGCCCACGCCGAGGGTGAGCCTGGTCAGTACGACGTTGTGCCGGCGGCGGATGTGATCCATCTGCGCGATCATGTTTCCGATCACGGCCGGTCCATCGAAAACAGGTCCGATCTCACAGACCAGACCGATCAGAGCGGTCGACCGGCAATCGACCACGGCATCCGCCGCGGTGTCGGCCGCCGAGGAATCGAAGACGAAATCACATCCGCCACCGGCGGCGGGCGTCACGGTATCGGTCATGCGTAACAACACATTCTGTACCCGGCCGACCCCTAACCACGTCATCTGTTCGGGGCGGCTGAGCACCACCCGACCCACTCCGGCGGCTCGCACCCGACGGATCCCACGACCGTCCAGCCGATCCGCATGCACGGTCATCCGCATCGGATGGATACCGACCGAGATCGCCGAGTGCAACTCCGCCAGTGTGCGCACATCCACCGTCAGACGTTGTTCGCGCAGCCAGCGCGCAACCTGACTGTCGCGCAGTGCAGCCGCCGGGAACGACACCTCCGCCGGCGCGCAGGAATCCCGGTAGCCGATCATGCGGCGGACTTCCGGATTCTCGACGCACGCATAGCGCCGCCGGGGAACCAATGACCGAAAACCGGTAGACAGAGTCATCGAAACCTTCTTCACCAACGTCACAATCGCCCAGCGCTGTATCGACGGTGCCCGGCCAAACCTTGATGCAGCTCCGAGCGTGCTGTGGACTCGCTGAATCCCGTGCGCTTCACCGACACGGCAGTTGTTTGCACCGTTACTCGGCAGATGCGTACAACAAGTACCGTCTCGGCGCGAACACACCTGGCCCGGCCAGGCCAACTTCTGGCTCGCCCGGACCGCCCTACCGGACAGCGCCGCGGCAATACTGGCGCCATGCACATCACAGTCGACTACGACTTGTGTGAAGGTCACGGGCAGTGCCTGATGGCCGCCCCGGAGCTCTTCGACCTTCCCGACGGCGCCGAACAGGTGGTGGTCCTCGACGCCGATCCGCCCGAGTCCGAGCGCGATCGGGCGGTGCGGGCCGCCGCGATGTGCCCGGCGCTGGCGATCAAGGTCAGCTGAGCCCGTCGGCGTCGGCGAGGTCGTCGAGCAAGCGGTAGCGACCGGCCAGGGCCGCCGCGGCGATCCGATTCGTCACACCCAGCTTGTGCAGGAGCGCGGCGATCATCCGCTTGGCGGTCCGCTCCGACACCATCATTCGCGCGGCGATGTCGGTGGTCTCGATCCCGGTCGCCAACAGCGTCCACAACCGCAAGTCCTGGTCGGACAGGCTGTCCAGCAGTGTCGAGGGCGGCCTGCGGGTCCGGCTCAGCAGCGCGTCGAGCAGCGTGCGGTCCACCACGCAAAGGCCCTCGGCGATCGTCCACAGCGGGCCGGCCAGCGCCTCGGGCCGTGCCGTCTTCGGCAGGAACCCGTCGGCACCGGCCCGCAGAGCTTCCTCGGCCAGGGCCAGGTCGCCAGTACCCGAGAGCGCCAGAATCCTGGTCGTGGGGTGGCGGGCCTTGACGTGGCGGATCGCGGCCACCCCGCCCAGCGGGGGCATGGTCAGATCGATGATGGCGATGTCCGCACCACAGCTGCCGACCAGGTCGGCCGCCTCTTCGACATACGTGGTCTGGCCGCCGACAGTGAACAGCTCACCCCATTCGCGGGTGAGCAACAAGGCCAGGCCCTGGGCGAACAGTTCGTGGTCATCGACGATGACCACGACGATCTTCGAACCGGAGACGTGGGCGTTCATTGCCGCGATGCTAACGCCAACCCTATGGTCAGCCGGGTGAGACCACTCGATCGCTTGACCGCAACCGACGACGGCTACGCCCTGGCCCGCATCGTGGTCGCGGTGCGCACCGCGGTCGTCGTGTCCATCGGTGTCGTCTTGCTCGTCGGCCCCGCCTGGGCCCGCCACCACGCACCGGTCACCTTCGCCGTACTGACCGCGGCCATGGTGTACGCGGCCGTCATGCTGGCCAATCCGCAGCTGGAGGTGCGGCGCACCCGTTATTCGTGGTTGGTCACCGTATTCGACGCGGTGTTCACCCTCGCGATCATCGGACTGACGGGCGGCGTGTACAGCCCCGTCGTGTCGGTTCTCGCACTGGTCATCGTCGCGTCGGCGGCCCGGCTGTCATTCACCGAGACGCTGGTGGTGGCCGCGCTTCTCGGCGCGGCACTCGTTCCGACCGCGGTGATGCTGTCCCCGCGGACACCGGTCGGCATCGCCCCGACGCTGCAGGCCGGCTGGTCGGCGCTGTTCCTGGTGTTCGTGGCGATCATCACCGCGGGACTCTCGGCCCTCGCTGAACGCGAGCACCGTTCTCGCTTACGCGCGCTGGTGGAAGCGGAAGCAGAACACGCGGCCGCCGAGGAGGAGCGCGACCTCAGGGCCCGGTTACTGCGGTCCTACGAATCGCAGCAGGACGGGCTGCAGGTGCTGGTCCACGAATTCCGCACTCCGATCGCCTCACTGGAAGCCCTGACCGAGGCACTGTCCTCAGGCCGCCCGATGTCGGAGTCCGACCGGGAGGCCAGTCTGCAGTTGGCGAACCGTCATGTGCACCACCTCCGTGACATGCTCGACGCATTGTCCGACGTGGCGCTGAGCCGTCGCCCCACCTTTTCGGATGGACGCGTGCGCCGCATCGACGTCGCCGACCTGATCGCCGCCACCGCCGACGCGGCAGGCCTGGCACCACCACGGCTGCGGCTCGCAGTGAGTGGCGACGTCGGCGCCGTGCTCGTCAATGCCCAGGGGCTGCGCCGAGTGCTGACGAATCTGATGGAGAACGCCTCCAGGCACGGCAGGGGTGAGGCGGTCGACGTCACCTGCACCCACGACGGTGACGACCTGGTGATCGCGGTGCTCGACCGCGGGCCGGGCATCCCCGCAGAGAACCTCGGCGAACTGACCGCGAAGTACGTCAGCGCCGGAGGTCAGCGCGGCACCGCCGGGCTCGGGCTGTGGATCGTGCAGCAGATCGTCGAGTCCATGGGCGGCCGCGTCGAGTTCTCCGCGCGCTCCGGCGGTGGATTGATAGCGACGTTCCGCGCCCCCGTCGGGTGACCGCGGTGCCCTGATGCTGGCCCGCACAGGCCAGTGATTGGCACGCACGCCGGTGCCAAACCGCGCGCTGGATGAACAACATGGGTCCGAACGCCGCAGTGACGCGCACCACAGTCCAGCGCTGCCTCGGCGCGGACTGAAAGGACTCTCGATGAGCACAGCCCTGCCCGACACCACCCACGGGGACATCGACCTCAGCACCCGTTCGTTCTGGGCGCAGCATCCGGACGACCGCGATCGGGCCTTCGCCGTGCTGCGCAGGGAGAACCCCGTGCCGTGGAGTCGGCCTGCCGAGTCCGACCTGCTGCCGCCGGAACTCAACACGAGGGGATTCTGGTCACTGACCACCCAGGAGGACATCCGAATGGCCAGCCGCCACCCGGAGATCTTCTCCTCGGCCGAGGGCATCACCATGGAGGACTTCGCCCCCGAAGCCCGTGAGGTCGCGCAGTCGTTCATTGCCATGGATGCGCCGCGGCACGCCCAGTTGCGCGGCATCACCATGGACGCGTTCAAGCCGAAGAACATGCGCCGGCTGGAGGGCTGGATCCAGGGTCACGCCCGTGACCTGGTCACCGAGATGTCCCACCTGGGCCAAGGCGACTTCGTCGAGCTGGTGTCGGTGAAGCTGCCCGCGCGGATCTTCGGCAGCTTCTTCGGGCTGCCCGAAGGCGGGATCCGCGACAAGGCCACCAACGCCGCGCAGCGCCTGCTGGGCTGGACGGACCCTCGGGTCCGCGGCGACCAAAGCGAGCTGGAATTGTTCATGGGCGCGGTCATGGACCTGCATGCGGTGGCGACCGAGCTGATCCCGCAGCGTCGCGCCAACCCCGGCGAAGACCTGCTCACCTGGATGGTGCAGGCCGAGTTCGACGGCAAGAAGATGACCGACGACGAACTCAAGGCGTTCTTCGTCTTGTTAGCGGTCGCCGCCAACGACACCACCCGGCACGCCTCGGCCCACGCCATCTATACGTTCTCCAGGTTCCCGGATCAGAAGGCGCTACTCATCGAGGACATCGAGGGAAGGATCGACACCGCCGTCGAGGAGGTGTTGCGATGGTCGTCGCCGCTGCTGCACATGCGCCGCACCGCCACCCGGGATGTCACCGTCAACGGCTCAGAGATCAAGGCCGGCGACAAGGTCGTGCTCTGGTACATCTCCGGCAACCGCGACGAAGCCGTTTTCGAAGATCCGTTCACGTTCGACATCCTGCGTAATCCCAACCCGCACATCGCCTTCGGCGGTGGCGGCCCGCACTTCTGCCTGGGCGCTGCCCTGGCCCGCACGATGCTGCGATCCCTGCTGACCGAGGTGTACACCCGCATCCCGGATATCTCGGCACCGCAACCCGAATTCCAGATCGCCAACTTCATCAACGGCATCAACAGCCTGCCCGCCACCTGGACACCCGAAAAGCACTGACACACAGGGAGATCACCGGACATGAAGACGAAAGCCGCGGTGCTGTGGGGCTTGCACCAAAAGTGGGAGGTCGAGGAAGTCGACCTCGATGGACCCAAACAGAACGAGGTCCTGGTGAAACTCACCGCGAGCGGACTGTGCCACTCCGATGACCACCTCGTCACGGGTGACATGCCGATGCAGCTGCCCGTCGTCGGCGGGCACGAGGGGGCCGGGGTAGTGGTCGAGGTCGGGCCGGGGGTCACCGACGTGGCCGAAGGCGACCCCGTGGTGCTGAGCTTCATTCCGGCCTGTGGGCGCTGCGAGCCGTGCGCGCGCGGCATGAGCAACCTGTGCGTGCTCGGCGCCGCCATCATCGCCGGTCCGCAACTCGATGGCACCTTCCGCTTCCACGCCAGGGGCCAGGACCTGGGCCAGATGTGCGTGCTGGGAACATTTTCGGAGTACACCGTCGTCCCGGTGTCCTCACTGGTCAAGGTGGACCCATCGATCGCACTGGACACCGCCGCCCTGGTGGGGTGCGGTGTCACCACCGGTTACGGCAGTGCGGTACGCACCGGCGAGACCCGTGACGGCGACGTGGTCGTGGTGATGGGCGTCGGCGGGATCGGCATCAACGCTGTGCAGGGTGCGCGCATCGCGGGTGCCAGGGTGGTGCTCGCGCTCGACCCCGTCGAGTACAAGCGCAGCCGATCACGAGAGTTCGGCGCCACCCACACCGCAGCCACGGTCGAGGAGGCCGCCGCCCTGCTCACCGACGTCACCCACGGCGCGATGGCCGACGTGTGCGTGGTGAGCACCGATGTGGCGGAGGGTCGGTACGTGGCGCAGGCCCTGCGCCTGGTCGGAAAACGCGGCCGGGTGGTCATGACGGCGATCCCGCATCCGACCGATATGCAGGTCGACATGTCGTTGTTCGACCTGACCCTCTACGAAAAGCAGGTCCGAGGATCGCTTTTCGGCTCATCGAACCCGCGCCGCGACATCCCCCGGTTGCTCGATCTGCACGGCGCGGGGCAGTTGAAGCTCGACGAACTGGTCACCCGGGAGTACACCCTCGAGGAGATCAACCAGGGCTATGCCGATATGCACGCCGGGATCAACCTGCGCGGGCTGATCCGGTTCTGACCGACACTTCACGCGCGGGCCGCAGATGGCTATTGTGAGGTGAGTCACAGCCAAGGAGGCGCGGCCATGCTGATTTCTCTGACCAAACACACCGGTGGTTGCACGTGCCGGTGTAATGCCTGCGACGGCGGCCACCACTGTCACAACATCGGCAGCGGCTGCAAGGTCAAGATCTAACCGAGACGCACCGCCATTTTCGACGCGGGGGTTGGTCGCTGCCCGTCGCGGGTATGCGCAAAACCATGGAGACCGCCCATTCCGGCAGGCTCCAGAGACCCGGTATCGGCCTGCTGGCGGTGCAGGGCGCCACGGTACTGGTCGCCGCGGCATTCCTGCTTGCCGCGATCGCCGGCTTCATCCCCGGACTGACCACTCATCTGGACCAGCTGCACTGGCTGGGTCGCGAATCGCGGGCCGAACTGTTCGGCGTATTCCGAGTGTCGGTGCTGCACAATCTGCTCTACCTGGCCTCTGGTGTCATCGGCCTGCTGCTGGCGGGCACCTTCGCCAGAGCCCGTGCCTATCTCGTCGGCGGCGGGTCGATCTATCTCGGACTGTGGGTTTACGGACTGCTTATCGACCTGGCTGGTCCGCGAAACGTGCTGCCGCTCAACACTGCCGACAACTGGCTGCACTTCTCGATCGGCCTGGTGATGACGCTGCTGGGTGTCACGCTGGCCGGCAGCCGGATCCCGACCGGCGTCAACGGGGAGCCGCTGATCCCACCCGAGGACTGACGCACCCTCACGCGATCGACAGTGCGATTCCGTCCAGGATGTCGTGCTCACTGACCGTCAGCTCGTCGATCCCGGCTCGCTGCCGCAATGCATAGGCCAGTTCTTCGACGACGATCGAGCCCCCACCGATGACGTCGACCCGGCCCTCGTGCATCGGCCCGAGCGCGGCGCGCTGCTTGCGGGTCATACCCACGAGCTGCGAGCACACCGCCAGCAGATCCGGGAAGCCGACCCGCGACAGGTGGATCGCGTCGGGGTCGTAGGTGGTCATGTGCTGAGCCAGCGCCGCCAATGTGGTGAAGGTGCCCGCTACCCCCACCCAGGTCTTGGCCCGCTCCACCGGCACCACCCGAAGCGCCTCGCCGAGCCGTTCGCGCACCACCTCGCGGGCGGCGGCCACCTCGGCGGCGGTCGGCGGATCCGAATGCAGGCACCGCTCGGTGAGCCGCACGCAGCCGATGTCGGCCGAGAAGCTTGCCTGCACGCCGCCGTCACCGGTGCCGCTACCCAGCACCACCTCCGTCGAGCCACCGCCGAGATCGACCACCACGAACGGTGCTGCGGCACTGTCGAGTTCACCCACCGCGCCGTTGAACGAGAGTTCGGCCTCCTCCTGGCCGGTGATCACCTCGGCGACCGCGCCGGGCACCGCGGACTCCAGCACCTCGGCGGTCATGTCGAAGAACACGTCGCGGTTGGACGCATCGCGAGTCGCCGACGTTGCCACCATGCGCACCTTGCCGACGTCGAAACGCTTCAGCAGCGCGGCATAGTCGGACAGGGCCGCCCGGGTACGTCCCAGCGCATCGGGCGCGAACTGCCCGGTGGCGTCGACGCCCTGACCCAGCCGGACGATCCGCATCTCCCGGTGGACATCGTGCAGACGTCCACCCGCCATATCGGCGATCAGCAGCCGGATCGAGTTGGTGCCGCAGTCGATCGCCGCCACCCGGTTGGTCGCTACGTTGATGTCCACTCCCCCTTGTCCAGAATTCCCGCCATCCCCGGCTCGGCCGCCAGCACCGCCAGCGCCTCGTCACCAAACGGGTTGACCCCGGGGCCTTTTGCCAGTGAATGCGCGATCAGCACGTGCAGACACTTGACCCGGTCGGGCATGCCCCCGCCGGAGAATGTCGTCCCCAGCGGCTCGATCGCGTCGCGCTCGGCCAGGTACGACTCGTGAGCGCGGCGATAAGCCTCAGCCAGATCCGAGTCCTGCTGCAGCCGCTGCGTCATCTGCCGCATCAGCCCGTCGGATTCCAGCCTGCTCGCCGCGGCGGTCAACGCCGGATGGGTCAGGTAGTACAGGGTCGGAAACGGCGTGCCGTCTGCCAGCCGCGGCGCGGTCTTGACCACCGCCGGCTCGCCATTGGGGCAGCGATATGCGATCTCGAGCACGCCGCGGGGCTCGCGTCCGAGCTGCCGCGCCACCGCATCGAGATCGGCGGGGTCAACCACCGGGCGCCGGTGGTGGCACCGGAACGGGTTCCGACGGCGGCGGCTCGACGGGCTCGCCGACGGGGGCCGCCGGCGGACCGTGCGGCGTGTCGGCGATGGTGTGCCACAGCGAGGTGTACCACGGGTCGGTGTTGCGCACCGGCGTGGCCTGCGGGCCGGTGTCGGGGGTGAGGACCTCCCCCGGCGGCAGCTGCACCTGGTAAGGAATGTCGCCCGGCATCACGAAGCCGAGCCGTTCGCGCGCCTGGGCGGCGATGTACACCGGGTCACCCAACTTGGCCTTCTGCGACTCCAGGTCGGCGATCTGCTTGCGCAGCGCCACCTCCGTCGCGGCGAGCTGCTTCATCTCGGTGCGCTGGGCGAAGTAGGTACGCACCGGTCCGGCGATGGTCAGGGTCAACACACACACCACCGCGGCAAGAATCGCCGCCCGGCGCGCCGTGAAACCCAGCCGCTGCTCGGTGTGCCGCTCCACCGAGGCCGCGATCGCCCGCCGGATCGGTGCGGTGACGCTCACCGGCTCCGCAGCCGCCCGAGCCTCGGCGGGCCGCGGTTTGGTCACGGGTGCCGGACGCGAGCGGGCCCGCCCAGACGCCCCCGGCCGGGAGGCCGGTGAGCGTCGCTTCGGGTCGGGCCGCTTGCTTTCCGCCACGTGTGACTTCCTGGACTTCCTGCGCGGCGCCTACCCGCCGACCACGAAGCGCGGGAAGGCCAGATCGCCGGCGTAGCGCGCGGCGTCGCCGAGCGCCTCCTCGATGCGCAGCAACTGGTTGTACTTGGCCACCCGCTCGCTGCGGGCCGGGGCGCCGGTCTTGATCTGGCCGCTGCCGACGGCCACCGCCAGATCGGCGATCGTGGTGTCCTCGGTCTCGCCGCTGCGGTGGCTCATCATCGTGCGGTAGCCGCTGTTGTGGGCCAACGCGACGGCGTCGAGCGTCTCGGTGAGCGTGCCGATCTGATTGACCTTCACCAGAAGCGCGTTGGCCGCCCCGCGCTCGATACCCTCCTCGAGCCGTTCGGGGTTGGTGACGAACAGGTCATCGCCGACGATCTGCACCCGGTCGCCGATCGCGGTGGTCAACTCGACCCAGCCGTCCCAATCGTCCTCGGACAGCGGATCCTCGATGGACACCAACGCATACGAGTCGAGCAGTTCGGCGTAGAACTGGCCCATCTGCTCGGCGGTGCGGGTCTGCTTCTCGAAGCTGTATCCGGTTCCCGCGGAGGCGGATGTCGCCGACCCAGCGGCTCCGGTGTAGAACTCGGTGGCAGCCACGTCGAGGGCCAACGCCACATCGGTGCCGAGGGTGAACCCGGCCGCCTCGATTGCCGAGCCGATGAGGTCCAGCGCGGCCTTGGTGCCGGCGACGTCGGGCGCGAACCCGCCCTCGTCTCCCAGCCCGGTGGCCAGGCCCTGCTTCTTGAGCACGGACTTCAGCGAGTGGTAGACCTCCGCGCCCCAGCGCAGCGCCTCCTTGAAGCTCGGCGCGCCGATCGGGGCGACCATGAATTCCTGTACGTCGACGCCGGTGTCGGCGTGCGCGCCGCCGTTGAGGATGTTCATCATCGGCACCGGCAGGATGTGGGCGTTCGGGCCGCCCAGGTAGCGGAAGAGCGGCAGGGCGGCACTGTCGGCCGCGGCCTTGGCCACCGCCAGCGAGACGCCGAGGATGGCGTTGGCCCCCAGCCGCGATTTGTCGGGGGTGCCGTCGAGGTCGAGCAGCGCCTGGTCGACCAGCCGCTGGTCGTCGGCGGAGAGTCCGATGACCGCCGGGGCGATCTCGTCGAGCACCGCCTCCACGGCCTTCTGCACACCTTTCCCGCCGTAGCGGGCGGCACCGTCGCGCAGCTCGACGGCTTCGTGCTCGCCGGTGGACGCGCCCGAGGGTACGGCGGCGCGGGCAAAGGTGCCGTCGATCAGGGCCACCTCGACCTCGACGGTCGGGTTGCCGCGGGAGTCGAGAATCTCGCGGGCCGCGACCTGCTCGATGATGGGCACTGGCGTTCTCCTTAGCGTCGTGGTGTGCGACGAATGCGCTCGTCGGGCAAGGGGCCGATCAGCACCCGATGACCGCTCATAGCCTAAATGGTCCCGGTTGCCGAAGCGCTCTCAGCGCTTTCCCGCGTCGTCGGTGGGCTAGAGCGCATGGCCCTGCGCGTAGGCCGTCGCCCAGTCCCGCACGGCGCGCGCGTACTGGTCGGAGTGGTTGTAGGCGTGCAGCGCGTTCATCCAGCCACGCGGTGAAGCCAGGTCCTTGCCGCGGAAGCACAGATACCCCGCCGCCGACAGCGCGGCGTCATCGAAGTTGTCCGGGCTGATCGCACCGTCGTTGTTGGCGTCGACGCCGTAGAGCCGCCAGGTCTCGGGGATGAACTGCATGGGCCCCATCGCCCGGGCGTAGGCCGGCTCGTCGCCGTCCAGGCTCTGCTCGCTGTCGATGATTTCCAGGTTGCCGTTGGTGCCGTCCAGGCGTACCCCGCGGATCGGCGGGCTGACGTCGCCGTTGGGGGCGATGACGGCGCCCCGGTAGGTGCCGTGGTGGCTTTCGACCATGCCGATCCCGGCCAGTGTCGTCCAGGAAAGATGGCAGTTGGGGTTCTCCACCTCGGCCACCCGCGCGGCGTAGGCGTAGGCCTCCAGCGCGTTTATCGGGATACCGAGCGCAGGCGCCCGCGCGGCCGCCCACTCGTGCAACTGGTCGGCCGGCCGGCCCTTGGCGTTGGTGTCGATCGCGGGCACCGGGTCACCCGGCGGCGGTGGTACCCCCTCCGGAATAGGAGTGCCGAGTTGCCAGGAACAGCTCGATGCCAGCAGCATCGCGGCCGCCGCAATGACGGCGACAACCCGCAGCCAACGCGTTGACGACACAGCACTCCTCGAACCCAACCGACCTAGTTCATCGTCCCATGCGTTCGGTGTCATTAGTCCCGACCGACGATGCCAACGGTCGGTAACTTCGTTACCTGGCGTCTGCTAAGGTGAGCCCAACCTTGGTTTGGTAAGCCTTGCTTGCCTGGCACTATCCGATGTTAGTTAGGACTCGCCGATGACCGACGTGGCGGACATCCCAGTAAGCCTCGCGGGGAATCTCTCGGGTGGCCTCCACACCACCTTCAGCGCGGCCGCCCCCAACGTGACCGCCCAGCTGTTCGGCAGTGGGCTGATCGGCCTTCGCGAAGGCCTGGAGGCCGGCATCATCGTCATGGTCCTGGTGGCCTTCCTGGTGAAATCCGACCGCCGCGACGCACTGAAGTGGGTTTGGCTCGGCGTCGGCGCGGCGGTTCTGATGACGGTGGGCGTGTTTCTCACCATCCAATACGGCGCTTACACGGTCAAAGACCTGGCGGCGGAGGCCATCGCCGGCGTGGCGTCGCTGGTGGCCGTCGCGATCGTCACCTCGATGGTGTTGTGGATGCGTAAGGCCTCCGCCGGCATGTCCGGTGAACTGCGCGCCGGAATGTCACAGGCCCTCGAAACCGGCGCCCTGGCGGTTTTCATGCTGGCATTCCTGGCGGTGGGCCGGGAGGGCTTCGAGACCGCGTTGTTCATGGTCGGCTACGCCGAGGCCGAGACCGCCTGGCCGCTGCTCGGGTTGCTGATCGGCGTACTGGTGGCCGCCGCGATCGCCTGGGGCATGTACGCCGGCGCGGTGCGGATCAACCTGGCCAAGTTCTTCTCCTACACCGGCGTGTTCCTGATCCTGGTCGCCGCCGGCGTCCTGTCCTACGGCATCGGGGCCCTTCAGACCGTGGGTTGGCTGCCCGGCCTGGGCTCCAAGGCCTTCGACGTCAGCGCGGACTTCAACTGGTCGGCCTGGTACGGCGAGATCTTCCAGGGCGTTTTCAACATCACGCCGACCCCGACGGTGCTCCAGCTGATCTGCTGGCTGGCCTACATCGTCATCGTGCTGGGCCTGTTCCTGCGGCCCAGCAGGCCCCGCCGGCCCGCGCCGGCGGCACCGCAGGCACCCGCCACCGACACCTCCTCCGATAGCCGCATGTCCACCGAAAGCTCCGATGTCTCCGAAGATTCGGCGCGCACCACCCTCCCTGAAAGGTCTCATAAGTGACGCTCTCCCACGGCATCAAAACCGGCACCGCCGCCGCCGCGGCGATCCTGGCCGGAGTCTCGCTGGCCGCCTGCACGGCCAAGGAGACCAAATCCGCGGACTCGAGCAGCAAGGCGCCCGCCGAGATCACCGTCGACGCCTCCGACACCGAGTGCAAGTTGTCGGGCACGCAGGCCACGACCGGGCCGAGCACCTTCGTGATCACCAACAACGGGACCAAGGTCACCGAGTTCTACGTGTACGGCGAGGGTGAGCGGGTGATGGGTGAGGTGGAGAACATCTCCCCCGGGCTGCAGCGCAAGCTCGTCGTACAGCTCGCCGAGCCCGGTACTTACACGACAGCGTGCAAACCGGGCATGATCGGTGACGGCATCCGCAATGACTTCGTGGTGACCGGCGACGCCGTCGCCGTCGACACCCAGGGCGAGTTCAAGGAAGCCGCTGAGAGTTACAAGCGCTACGTCAGCAGTCAGACCGACGCGCTGGTGCCGGCGACCGAGGCGTTCGTGGCCGCGATCAAGGCCGGCGATATCGCCAAGGCGAAGTCGCTGTACCCGACCACCCGCACCTACTACGAGCGCATCGAGCCGGTGGCCGAGTCGTTCCCCAACGATCTGGATCCCCGTATCGACCTGCGTGAGGCCGATCTGGAGCCGGGCCAGACGTGGACCGGGTTCCACCGCCTGGAGAAGGACCTGTGGGTCACCGGCCTGCAGCCCGACACCAACGCGATCGCCGACCAGCTGGTGGCCGACATCAAGGAGCTCAACGACGGTGTCAAGGCACCGGATTGGACCATCGACTCCACTCAGATCGCCGGCGGCGCACAGGGCCTTTTGGACGAGGTCGCGGCCAGCAAGATCAGCGGCGAAGAGGACATCTTCAGCCACACCGACCTGTGGGACTTCCAGGCCAACGTGGACGGTTCACAGACGGCCGTCGCATCGGTCCGCCCGATCCTCGACGAGCGCAATCCCGAGCTGGGCAAGAACGTCGACAAAGGCTTCGCCGACGTCGAGGCACTGCTGGCCCAGTACCGCCAGGGGGACGGATTCGTGCTCTACGACACCGTGACCGAGCCGCAGCGCCAAGAACTGTCCCGCGCGATCGACGCGTTGAGCAAGAACGTGAGTCAGGTGCAAGGTGTCATCGCTCCCCAGTAACCCCGACGAGTCCGCCCCGGCACAGCCGGGACAGGCCGGGCTGTCCCGACGCAAGCTCTTCGGTGCCGCCGGCGTGACCGCCGCGGTGGTTGGCGCCGCAGGCGCCGGGGCCCTGGCCGGGCGGGCCTCGGCGGCCAGCTCCGGCATGGGCGGACTGGACAAGCCGGTGCCGTTCCGCGGCGAACGCCAGGCCGGGATCATCACCCCGGCCCAGGATCGGATGCACTTCGCCACGTTCGACATCACGACCGACTCCAAGGCCGAGCTCGTCGCGATGCTCAAGGAGTGGACCGGCATGGCCGAGCGGATGACCGCCGGCCAGGAGGCCGTGCACGACGGCGCCATCGGGCTCAACCCCTATGCGCCACCGTCGGATACCGGCGAAGCATTGGGCTTGCCGGCCTCCCAGCTGACGCTGACCATCGGGTTCGGCCCCTCGTTCTTCCTCAAGGACGGCAAGGACCGCTTCGGTATCGCCGGCCAGAAGCCGGCGCTACTGGAAGACCTGCCGAAGTTCCCCAACGAGACGATGGACCCGGCCCGGTGCGGTGGCGACATCGTGGTGCAGGCCTGCGCCAATGACCCCCAGGTGGCCGTGCATGCCATCCGCAACCTGGCGAGGGTCGGTTTCGGCACGGTGGCGGTGCGCTACTCCCAGCTGGGGTTCGGCCGTACCTCGTCGACCACCCGCGAGCAGTCCACTCCGCGAAACCTGTTCGGGTTCAAGGACGGGACCAACAACATCAAGGCCGAGGACACCGGCACCCTCGACGACCAAGTGTGGGTGGCCAAGGGCGACGGCCCGGACTGGCTGACCGGTGGCAGCTACCTGATCAGCCGCCGAATCCGGATGCGCATCGAATCCTGGGACCGTACAACGCTTCTCGAACAAGAACGGGTGATCGGGCGGCAGAAGGGCAGCGGCGCCCCCAACGGTTTGACCCAGGAGTTCCAGGAGCTCGACCTTGACCTCGTCGACAACAAGAACACCCCGCTGATCGACGTCGACGCGCATGTCCGGCTGGCGTCCCACCAGCATCTGGGCGGTATCCGGATCCTGCGCCGCGGCTACAATTTCACCGACGGCTCCGATGGCTTCGGCCACCTGGACGCCGGGTTGTTCTTCATCGCGTTCGTGCGCAATCCGGCCACCCAGTTCATCCCGATGCAGGCCGAACTGTCCCGAAGCGACTCGATGAACGAGTACATCACCCACACCGGCAGCGGGATCTTCGCCGTCCCGCCAGGGCTGCGAGACGGCGACTACTGGGGTTCGACGTTGCTCGGCTGATCGGCTTCGGGCACTTCGGGTTCTTCCGGTCCGAGCAGGTCGACATCGTCGACCGCGCGCTCCGGCACGTCGAATTCCTCTGCGGCGAGTGCGGTTTCGAGGTCATCCGGCAGATCTTCGGCCGAGACGACCTCGGGTACCAGCGGCAGATCCAGCGGCTCGCCGGTCGGTGCCGGCCAATGCCGGCGCCACTCGTCGGCACTGACCACACCGAGCGGCGCATCGACGTCGAGCCGGCTGGGGAGATCGGCATCGCGTCGGTTGGCCGCGATGGCGCGCTCGACGGCGCGCACGGTGTCCATGAACTCCAGGACCGCTGTGCGCAGCTCGTTTTCGGCATCCTTCTCGGCCGCCACGGTGACCATGACGATCGACGCCGGGAGCAGCTCCACCGGCAGTCCCGCGTTCAGGACCCGGCCGATCACCTTCTGCGCCAATGCCAGCGCAGGCTGTCCGGTCGGAACGTCATCGACGCAGGAGACTCGCGCGGCCTTCTCGAGCGTTTTGCGTTCCTCCCACTGGGCCAGCTGGTCTTCCAGGGAGATCGACTCTCCGGCCAGCACCGCCGGTACCCGATTGCCGAGCTTGCGCACCAGCGCGTCGGCGACGTCGTCGATGGTGAACGAATGCTGCAGCGCCTCCTCGGCGATGCGGGCGTGAAACAACACCTGCAGCAACACATCTCCGAGCTCGTCCCGCAGCTCGTGGAGATCACCGCCGCGCACCGCGTCGAACAGCTCGTAGGTTTCCTCCAGCAGATAGCGTCGCAGCGAGTCGTGGGTCTGTTCGCTTTCCCACGGCCCGGTGGTGCGCAGCTTGTCCATGATCGCCACGGCGTCGACCAGCCGCTCGCCGGGTTGGGGTTCCGGCGCCGCTATCAGCCGCTCGCCCGCCGCCAACCGGGCCCGCACCTCGGGATGCCGTCGGTCCGAAGAGAGCAGTACCGGCGCTGGACTGTCAGGTCCCCCGGTGAGCAGCGGCCGCGCCGATGGCAAGGACCACGGCACCTTGACCGGCATCTCCTCGGTGTACTGCACATCGCCGCTGAGAAGTTCGATGGCGTCGACGGGCACCAGCGAGGGGCGGCGCGGGTCGACCAGGATGACGGTCACCGCCGCTCTCCCTTCTGCACGCCGGCCGCTGTGTTGGTCGTTATATCAAGCTCGCTGTGCGGTTGTCCGTCGAGTGCGAGAAGCAGATCGGCGACCATCTGCACCAATTCCAGGTCACGGATCCGCGGGGCACCCACCCCGCCGCCCGCCCGCGGGATCGGCACCGTGACCGTCGAGGTCGTCGCCCGGTAGCTTCCACCGGGATAGACCCGCTTCAGACGCAGCTGCGCCGAGTCGGGCAGCGTCAGCGGTGAAACGCGAATGGTTGTGGCCGACCCCGTTCCAGTCGCTGCCACTTCCGTCACCCCGTATCCGCGGCACAGCAGACGCAGGCGCGCGACCGCCAGCAGCCGTTGGGCCGGCTCGGGTAGCGGGCCGTAGCGATCGGTCAATTCCTCCACGACCGACGCGATGCCCGCGTCGTCGGTGGCGGCGGCCAGTCTGCGATAGGCCTCCAACCGCAGCCGATCGCTGCCGATGTAGTCCGGGGGCAGGTGGGCGTCGACCGGCAAATCGATGCGCACATCCTTGGGCTCCTCGGCGGTGGTGACCGTCTTGCCGTCGGCCGCTGCCCGATACGCTTCGACCGCTTCACCCACCAGCCGTACGTACAGGTCGAATCCGACCCCGGCGACGTGACCGGACTGCTCGACACCCAGCACGTTTCCCGCGCCGCGGATCTCCAAGTCCTTCAACGCAACTGCCATCCCAGCGCCGAGTTCATTGTTCTGTGCGATGGTGGCCAACCGGTCGTACGCCGTCTCGGTGAGCGGCATCTCCTTGGGGTACAGGAAATAGGCGTAGCCGCGCTCACGGCTGCGGCCCACCCGGCCACGCAGCTGGTGCAGCTGGGACAGGCCGAAGGTGTCGGCACGTTCGACGATGAGCGTGTTCGCGTTGGAGATGTCCAGTCCGGTCTCGACGATCGTGGTACAGACCAGGATGTCGAACTCGCGGTTCCAGAACCCTTCGACGGTGCGTTCCAACAACTCTTCGGGCATCTGGCCGTGCGCGACCGCCACCCGCGCCTCGGGCACCAGCTGCCTGACCCTCGCCGCGGCGGCGTCGATGGTGCTGACCCGGTTGTGGATGTAGAACGCCTGCCCATCGCGCAGTAACTCTCGCCGCAGCGCGGCGGCGACCTGCTTGTCGTCGTGCCCGCCGACGTAGGTCAGCACCGGGTAGCGCTCCTCGGGCGGGGTCAGGATCGTCGACATCTCCCGGATGCCGGCCAGGCTCATCTCGAGGGTCCGCGGGATCGGGGTGGCGCTCATGGTCAGTACGTCGACGTGGGTGCGCAGGCTCTTGATGTGCTCCTTGTGCTCGACACCGAAGCGCTGCTCCTCGTCGACGATCACCAGGCCGAGGTCTTTCCAACGCACGCCGGTCTGCAGCAGCCGGTGGGTGCCGATCACGATGTCGACGCTCCCGTCGGCCATCCCGTCGACGACCGCCCGCGACTGCGCCGGGTCGGTGAACCGCGACAGGCCCTTGACGGTGACCGGGAAGCCGGCCATCCGGGCGGTGAAGGTCTGCAGGTGCTGATCGGCCAGCAGCGTGGTGGGCACCAGCACCGCCACCTGCTTGCCGTCCTGAACGGCCTTGAACGCGGCCCGCACCGCGATCTCGGTCTTGCCGTAGCCGACGTCGCCGCAGATCACCCGGTCCATGGGCACCGGCTTCTCCATGTCGGACTTGACCTCCTGAATGGCGGTCAGCTGATCGACGGTTTCGGTGAACCCGAACGCGTCCTCCATCTCGGCCTGCCACGGGGAGTCCGGGCCGAAGGCGTGCCCGGGGGCGGCCTGCCGCTTGGCGTAGAGCGCGACGAGTTCGCTGGCGATTTCGCGAACCGCCTTGCGCGCCTTGGTTTTCGTATTTGTCCAGTCACTGCCACCGAGCCGGCTCAGGCTGGGCTCCTGGCCACCGACATAGCGCGACAGCTGGTCCAGGGAGTCCATCGGTACGAACAGCTTGTCGGCGGATTGACCGCGTTTGCTTGAGGCGTACTCCAGCACGAGGTATTCGCGCCGGGCACCGCCGACGGTGCGCTCCACCATTTCGACGAACCGGCCGATTCCGTGCTGGTCGTGGACCACCAAGTCGCCGGCGGTCAGTGCCAGTGGGTCGACGGTGTTGCGGCGTTTGGCGGCCAGCCGCTTGCCTTCGGTGGCGGTGACCCGGTTGCCGGTCAGGTCGGTCTCGGTGATGACCACCAGGTTCGCGCCGGGCACGATGATCCCGTCGTGCAGCGGGCCCTTGAGCACCCCCACCACACCGGGCTTGGGGGCCTCGCCGGACTCCAGCATGGCCGCCGGGGTGTCCCGCTCGCCGAGCTGCTCGACGACCCGGTGCGCGGTGCCGGTACCCGGCGCGACGACTGTCGCGTACCCACCGGTCAGCACGTGGGCGCGCAGCATCGCGAAGATTTCGTCGACATTGCTCTGCTGGCCGCGTGCCGACGGCGCAGCGCGCACGTCGAGCTCGGTGGCGTCCTCGGCGGCCAGCTGGCTCAGCGTCCACCAGGGATGACCCGTCGCGCGGGCCGTGGCGTGCACGTCGTCGAGCTCGCGGAACCCGGATCCACCGAGTTGTTCGACGTCGATCGGGGCATCGCCGCCGATCGCGGCGACCGACCAGGACGCGTCGAGGAATTCTCGGCCGGTCTTGATCAGGTCCGCGGCCCGGGTGCGCACCTTCTCCGGATCGCATACCAGCAGGGGCGTTCCGGCGGGGAGATGGTCGGTGAGCAACGTCAGCTCGTCGGGGCGCAGCACCGGCGCCAATGCCTCCATCCCGTCGACCGGGATACCTTCGGCCAGCTTGGCGAGCATGTCGGTGACGCTGCCGGTGACCTGGTTGTCCTCGTCGCGCGGACGATCCGCGAGCAACTTGGCGGCATGAGCTCGGACCTCGTCGGTGAGCAGCAGCTCGCGGCACGGCACCGCGACCACGGACGCCACGTCGATCTCGGGGATCGAGCGCTGGTCGGCGACGGAGAACATCCGCATTTCGCTGACCTCGTCGCCCCAGAACTCGACCCGGACCGGATGCTCGGCAGTCGGCGGGAAGAGGTCCAGGATGCCGCCGCGGACGGCGAACTCGCCACGCTTGCCGACCATGTCGACCCGGGTGTAGGCCAGCTCGACCAGGCGCGCGACCAGCTGATCGAAGTCGAACTCCGCACCGGCGGCGAGCGTGACCGGTTCGACGGTCGCCGCGTCCGGGGCCATCGGTTG
Source organism: Mycobacterium pinniadriaticum (assembly GCF_026242045.1). Lineage (GTDB taxonomy): Bacteria > Actinomycetota > Actinomycetes > Mycobacteriales > Mycobacteriaceae > Mycobacterium > Mycobacterium pinniadriaticum. The sequence continues at coordinate 180,927 of NZ_JAPJDO010000009.1, read as the reverse complement.
CAGCAGGGACCGCACGGTGGTGACCACCACCCGCAGTGGCGGGCCCAGCCGTTCGTCGTCGGGGTTCGCCAGCCGGCGCAGCAGCATCAGCCGCGCGCCGACGGTGTCGACACCCGGGGACAGTCGTTCGTGCGGCAGGGTCTCCCAGGACGGGAACATCGCCGCCGCGTCGCCGAACACACCGCGCAGTTCGGCAGTGAGGTCGTCGGCCTCCCGGCCGGTCGCGGTCACCACCAGCAGCGGGCCGCCGCGGGCGAGCGCACACGCCGCATACAGCTGCGAACTGGCCGGCCCGACCAGGCTGAGCTCTTCGGGACGCTCGCCGGCGCGAGCTATGAGTTCGACGAACTCCGGCGCGGTCAGCGCCAAGTCCACCAGCCCCGCTATCGGGGTCTGGACATGCTGGTGCCCCGGTGCGGTCATGATCCCCCCATTCTAGGCAAGACCACCGAAGACGTTGCGGCGGGCGGCGATTCGACCGTCGGCTGTGACCCAGATCGCGTCAGGGCGGGGCGATCATGCCGCTACTCGCCCTCCAGCTGCGGATCCGCCTCCAGATGGGTCAGCCCGTTCCACATCAGGTTGACCAGATGGGCGGCCACCACTTCTTTCTTCGGCTCTCGGGTGTCCAGCCACCATTGCGCGGTCATCGAGACCGAGCCGACCAGGGCCTGGGCGTAGAGCGGGGCCAATCCCGGATCGAGGCCGCGGCGGGCGAAATCGCCGGCCAGGATCGAGGACACCTGGCCGACGGCATCGTTGAGCAAGCTGGAGTAGGTGCCCGTGCTGATCGCGGCGGGCGAATCGCGAATCAGGATGCGGAAGCCGTCGGTGCGTTCCTCGACATAGGTCAGCAGCGCCAGCGCCACCCGCTCGACACGCACCCGGGAGCGGTTGTTGGTCAGCGAGGACGTGATGCCGTCGAGCAGCGCCGACATCTCACGGTCGACCACCACCGCATAGAGGCCCTCCTTGCCGCCGAAGTGCTCGTAGACCACGGGCTTGGAGACGTTGGCACGCTGGGCGATCTCCTCGATGGAAGTGCCCTCGTAGCCGCGTTCGGCGAACAGCGTGCGGGCCACGTCAATCAGCTGGCGCCGGCGTTCGGTGCCGGTCATCCTGGCCCGCGGCGCCTTCGGCTCCTTCTCCGGTGCTGCCACGGCTTGAGCTTATCCCCGAGTCGCTCCGCTCCTGCCCCGCCGGAAGGCCCAGTGGCTTGCATTAGAGTCTCAGGCGGACATTTCGGCCAGTCCGTCGTGGTGTAATCGGCAGCACCTCTGATTTTGGTTCAGATAGTTCAGGTTCGAGTCCTGGCGACGGAGCGAGCTCTCGGTGAGCGACCCCTCGGCCGGCCGGAGCACATGGGAGGTCCAGGTGACCACACATACCGATGCCGCCGTCCTGGTGCTGGCGGCCGGGGCCGGCACCCGCATGCGCTCGGACACCCCCAAGGTGCTGCACACCCTCGGTGGGCGCAGCATGCTCTCCCACGCCCTGCACGCGGTGGCCAAGGTCGCTCCCCAACATCTGGTCGCGGTACTCGGCAAGGATCGTGAACGCATCGCCCCGGTCGTCGCCGGGCTCGCCGAGCAATTGGGCCGCACCATCGAGGTCGCGATCCAGGAACAACAGCTCGGCACCGGTCACGCGGTGCTGTGCGGTCTGTCCGGGCTGCCCGACGATTTCGCCGGCACGGTGGTCGTGACCTCCGGGGATGTGCCGCTGCTGGACGCCGAGACGCTGGCCGAACTGATCGCCATCCATCGCGGTCAACAGGCGGCTGCCACCGTCGTGACCACGACGCTGCCCGACGCCACGGGGTATGGCCGGATCCTGCGGACCCAGGACGGCGAGGTGATCGCGATCGTCGAGGAAACCGACGCCACCCCGCAGCAGCGCGCCATCCGCGAGGTCAACGCCGGTGTCTACGCCTTCGCCATCGCCGAGCTGCGTTCGGCGCTGGGCCGGCTGTCGGCCGACAACGCCCAGCATGAGCTCTATCTGACCGACGTGATCTCGATCCTGCGGGCCGACCATCGGGTGGTGCACGCCAAACACGTTGATGACGCGGCCCTGGTCGCCGGGGTCAACGACCGGGTGCAGCTGTCCGACCTGGCCCGCGAACTCAACCGCCGGGTGGTCGCCACCCATCAGCGCGCCGGTGTCACCGTCGTCGACCCGACGACCACCTGGATCGACGTCGACGTCACCATCGGCCGCGACACCGTCATCCGGCCCGGCACCCAACTGCTGGGCGCGACGCGGATCGGGGCCCGCTGCGAGATCGGACCCGACACCACGCTGACCGACGTGAGCGTCGGCGACGACGCCTCGGTGATCCGCACGCACGGCAGTGACTCGACGATCGGCGACCGCGCGACCGTCGGGCCGTTCGCGTTCCTGCGGCCCGGCACCGATCTGGGCGCCGCCGGCAAGCTCGGAACGTTCGTCGAGACCAAGAACGCTGTCATCGGGGCGGGCACCAAGGTGCCGCACCTGACGTATGTGGGTGACGCCGATATCGGCGAGCACAGCAACATCGGCGCGTCCAGCGTGTTCGTCAACTACGACGGCGAGACCAAGAGCCGCACGACCATCGGCTCGCACGTGCGCACCGGCTCGGACACCATGTTCGTCGCCCCGGTGACCGTCGGCGACGGCGCCTACACGGGCGCGGGCACGGTGCTGCGCGATGACGTGCCGCCGGGCGCGCTGGCGGTTTCGGCCGGACCACAGCGCAACATCGAGGACTGGGTGCTGCGCAAGCGGCCAGGTAGTCCCGCGGCGGAGGCCGCAAATCGAGCCGGAGCGGCGGAGGCCGCCAATCGAGCCGGAGCGGCGGAGGCCGCCAATCGAGCCCGGGCCGCACAGGCCGCCGCCACGGCCGAGAAGTCCGACTCGGGCGACGCAAGCCAGTGATCGTCGTCGCCAGATGTTGCCTTTTTGGTAACCCGGGGAGATAGCACCGTACGATTGGCCCGTATCGACCTCCGACCGGCAAGGGCAGCACACAGTGGGCACGGACTGGACCGACAATCGCAAGAATCTGATGCTCTTCTCGGGCCGCGCGCACCCGGAGCTGGCCGATCAGGTCGCCAAGGAGCTCGATATCCAGGTCACCGCGCAGACCGCCCGAGACTTCGCCAACGGTGAGATCTTCGTCCGCTTCGACGAGTCGGTTCGCGGCTGCGACGCCTTCGTCCTGCAATCCCATCCGGCGCCGCTGAACAAATGGCTGATGGAACAGCTGATCATGATCGACGCCCTCAAACGCGGTAGCGCCAAGCGGATCACCGCGATCCTGCCCTTCTATCCTTACGCCCGCCAGGACAAGAAACACCGCGGCCGCGAGCCCATCTCCGCCCGCCTGGTGGCCGATCTCTACAAGACCGCGGGTGCGGACCGCATCGTCACCGTCGACCTGCACACCGACCAGATCCAGGGCTTCTTCGACGGACCGGTGGACCACATGCGGGCCCAGCCGCTGCTGACCGGCTACATCAGGGACAACTACAACTGCGAGAACGTCGTCGTGGTTTCGCCGGACTCCGGCCGTGTGCGCGTCGCCGAGAAATGGGCCGATGCGCTGGGCGGCACCCCGCTGGCGTTCATCCACAAGACCCGCGACCCGAAGGTGCCCAACCAGGTGAAGTCCAACCGGGTCGTCGGCGACGTCGCGGGCAAGACGTGTGTGCTGACCGACGACATGATCGACACCGGCGGCACCATCGCCGGCGCGGTCAAGTTACTGCACGACGACGGCGCCAAGGACGTCATCATCGCCGCCACCCACGGCGTGCTGTCCGACCCCGCGCGCGAACGGCTCGCCGACAGCGGTGCCCGCGAGGTGATCGTCACCAACACCCTGCCGATCGACGACTCCAAACGCTTCCCACAGCTCACGGTCCTGTCCATCGCGCCACTACTGGCTCGCACCATCCGTGCGGTCTTCGAAAATGGTTCGGTGACAGGCCTTTTCGACGGGGATGCGTAGCGTTGTCCAGCACCATCTATCACAACCCCCGCTGCAGCACCTCACGCAAGACTCTGGAGTTGCTGCGCAGCAACGGCATTGAGCCGAACGTCGTCGAATACCTGAAGACACCGCCGACCCGGGCAGAGATCGCGAAGCTGATCGCCGATGCCGGCATCGATGTGCGCGCGGGCGTACGCAAGCGTGAATCGCTCTACGGCGAGCTGAATCTCGCTGACGCGAACGACGACCAGTTGCTCGATGCCATGGCGGCCAACCCGATCCTCATCGAGCGTCCGTTCGTGGTGACACCCAAGGGCACCCGGTTGGCCCGGCCAATCGAATCGGTGCACGACATTCTGTGAGAGCGCTCGGCGCCGTCCTGCCCATCGCGCTGGCCATGACCGTGGCGGCCTGCGGGACGCCACCCCCGGACTACTCCTCGGTGTGGACCACACCGACCACGACGACGGCGACCCCCACCACCTCGGAGACGCCACAGCCGATCGCCGAATACCTCTACGGTGTCGGGGTGACCGGCGAGCAGATTCCGCTGGACAAGCTCACCGACATCACCGTGACGCTGCCGCGGCCGCCGGGCTGGAGCAAGTACACGAACTCCAATTTCTCCCCCGGCACCACGGTGATCGCGAAGAACAACACCTACCCGACGGCGATGGTGATCGTGTTCAAGTTGAAAGGCAACTTCGATGTCGGCGAGGCACTCAAGCACGCCAGCGCCGACGCCGAGCTGTCGCAGAACTTCACGAAGCTGAACGCCTCGTCCGATGATTTTGATGGGTTCCCGTCCTCGATGATCGAGGGCAGTTACGACCTCAACGGCAAACGCCTGCACTCGTATAACCGGGTGGTGATCCCGGTGACGCCGGCGCCGAACTTTCAGCGCTATCTGGTGCAGCTGACGGTGACGACGCTGGCCGACCAGGCCGCGGCCGCCTCCGACGATGTCGAGGCGATCATCCGCGGCTTCAGCGTCAAGCTGAAATGAGCTGTCGCGAACAGACGCAAACGACACGAAAACCACGGCATGTCGGGGACTTTTGCGTCTGCTCGCGAGGGAAATCCGGGGCCCCCTAGAGTGGTCGCCATGAGTTGGACCGCTGCAGATCTGCCGTCGTTCGCCGGGCGTTCCGTCATCGTCACCGGAGCCAACAGCGGACTGGGCCTGGTCACCGCCCGGGAGTTGGCCCGCGTCGGCGCACACGTCATCCTGGCCTGCCGCAACGCCGGTAAGGGCGCCGAAGCCGCCGCGACCATGACCGGCGATGTCGAGGTGCGCAGCCTCGATCTGCAGGACCTCGCCTCGGTCAAGGAATTCGCCTCGGGTGTGGGTGACGTCGACGTGCTGATCAACAATGCCGGCATCATGGCCGTCCCGTACGCGGTGACCAAGGACGGCTTCGAAACCCAGATCGGCACGAATCACCTGGGCCATTTCGCATTGACCAACCTCCTGCTGCCCAAGATCACCGACAGGGTGGTCACCGTTTCGTCGTTCATGCACCTGCTGGGCAAGATCAGTCTCAAGGACCTGAACTGGAAGGCCCGGCCGTATTCGGCCTGGCTGGCGTACGGCCAGTCCAAGCTGGCCAATCTGCTGTTCACCAGCGAGCTGCAGAAACGCCTGGGTGCCGTCGGTTCGCCGGTCAAATCCCACGCCGCGCACCCCGGCTACTCGGCCACCAACCTGCAGGGCCAGACCGGCAACAGGATGGGCACCAAGGTCTGGGACGCCGGCAACGCGATCTTCGCCACCAGCGCCGATTTCGGCGCCCGCCAGACGCTGTATGCGGCCAGCCAGGACCTGCCGGGCAACAGCTTCATCGGCCCCAGATTCGCGATGCGCGGGCCGACCGGGCAGTCACCGCGCAGTCCGCTGGCCCGCAACCAAACCACCGCGAAGGCGCTGTGGAGGCTATCGGAGCAGCTCACGGCCACCGAATTTCCACTCTGAGACATTCCTCGGCTACCCTGGTGGCCGCGTCACGGCGAGGGTGGTCCAGCCACCGTTATCGACGAGGCAACCTTATCGATCGGTGCCTGCCTTCTCCGTGCGGAAGACCACTGATAACTCAGGAGCACCGAATCATGGCCAAAAACGGCAGCACCAACAATCTCGTCGCCAGTGTGCGGGAGAAGACCGGCAAGGGCGCATCGCGCCAGGCCCGTCGCAACGGCAAGGTTCCCGTCGTCCTGTACGGTCACGGCGCCGAGCCGCAGCACCTCGAACTCAACGCCCACGACTACGCCGCCGTCCTGCGTCACTCCGGCACCAACGCGGTGCTGGTCCTCGACGTCAACGGCAAGGAGCAGCTGGCGCTGACCAAGGCCCTCTCCGTGCATCCGATCCGCCGCAACATCCAGCACGCCGACCTGCTGGTCGTCCGTCGAGGCGAGAAGGTGACCGTCGAGGTTCACATCACCCTCGAGGGCGATGCCGCCTCCGGCACCCTGGTCACCCAGGACGCCAACGTCATCGAGATCGAGGCCGAAGCCATGTCGATCCCGGAGCACCTGACCGTGTCGATCGAAGGCGCCGAGGAAGGCACCCAGATCACCGCCGGCCAGGTCGAGCTGCCCAAGGGCGTCACGCTGATCAGCGATCCCGACCTGCTGATCGTCAACATCGTCACCGCCCCGTCTGCCGAGGACCTGGAGTCCGAGGGCGGCGGCGAGTCGATCGAGGAGCAGGCCGCCGACGCGGCCGAAGCGGCCCAGAGCGCCGAGGGCGAGGGCGAGTCGGCCGAGGCCGAGTAAGCCCGGATGGCCGAACCCCTGCTGGTTGTCGGCCTCGGCAACCCGGGTCCGCAATACGCCAAGACCCGGCACAATCTCGGCTTCATGGTGGCCGACGTGCTGGCCGCCCGCATGGGCGGACAGTTCAAGGTGCACAAGCGTTCTGGCGCGGAGATCGTGACCGGCCGGCTCGGCCATCGCCCTGTCGTGCTGGCCAAACCGCGCACCTACATGAACGAGTCGGGGCGACAGGTCGGTCCGTTGGCGAAGTTCTACTCGGTGATGCCGACCGACCTGATCGTCATCCATGACGAGCTCGACATCGACTTCGGCCGGATCCGGCTGAAGCTCGGCGGTGGCGAGGGTGGCCACAACGGGCTGCGGTCGGTGGCCAGTTCGCTGGGTACCAAGAACTTTCAGCGGGTTCGGATCGGTGTCGGGCGCCCACCGGGGCGCAAGGATCCGGCGGCGTACGTGCTGGAGAATTTCACCGCCGCCGAACGGCCCGAGGTGCCGGCGATCTGCGAGCAGGCCGCCGACGCCACCGAGTTGCTGATCGAGGTGGGCCTGGAGACCGCCCAGAATCAGGTTCACGCCTGGTGATCGGGTAAGGCCTCCTGGTCGCCGGGCCCGCGCTCCCGGGCCAGCCACAGCCCTGTCGCGATCAACGCGGCCACCTCGAATCCGGCGATCCCCCGCTCCACCAGCCCGAGCGGGATCAGCCTCCACCAGGGCTGATCGGTGACGGTACCGAGCGCAATGGCTCCGAACAACACCGTCAGCCAACCGATTCCGATCGCAGCGAGCCACCTGGCGGCCCGGGCGATGCCGGCTCGACCCTCAGCGATCAGCAGCACCGCCAACGGCAGCGCAACGAAGGCGACCAGGGTCGCGACCCGATGCACAGAGCCGGACGCACTCGGCCCGACCGCCCAGTTGTGCTTGGGAAACGCAACGACAGCCACGAGACCCAACACCCACAGCGCCAGCAACGCCGAGCCGGCCGACAACAACCTCACCCGTCCGGCCCGGATCAGGCCGTACAGCAGTGCCGCCGAAGTAACGGCCAGGATCAGCACCGCGGCGACGAACGCCCAACCGCCCGAGGTATAGATATATTCGGAGATCGTTGCCGCGCGCAGGTTCCTGCCCCGAACGCGCCGACCGCCGAGCGTGACGTCCAGGGTGAGCACCGCGACCAACGCCGCCGCCGCACCCGCCACACCGATCCAGCCGAGCGCGCGCACCATTGCACAAGCCTACGTGCGCCCCCGGGCCCCTGAGTCGACGATCTTGATCGGCTTGTGCGGAAAGCGCCGCTCTGCATGCTCCTGCGCGGCCGAATTTGGCAGTACGTAAAGAGTTTCGGCCTTCTGTTGCAGCGGCCGCAGGACGAGATCCATGAACGCCCTGCGGTCATCGAGATAGGGCTCGATGACATCTTCACCGGCCGGGCAGACCGCCAGGCAGTACGCCGCCTTGTAGTTGGCCTTGAACGACAGGCTCTGCCACATCGATGCATTCTCCGAATCGCTGACTCGGGAACGGAAGTCGGTGGCATCCTCGCTGTCGGCAATCGTTTGGGCCCAGTCGGTGAACCCACCCATGAATTCGCGATAGTTGTGTACCGAACAGGCGACGAAGTCGAACTCGCCGTCCTTCTTGATGGCGCCGACCGGGCATGCCGCGACGCACAGCTTGCATTCCAGGCAGGGCGAATAGTCCAGTGGAGCACCGTAACTGCTTACAGGTGCGTCGACGAGAACGGTGGCAAGCAGGATGAAGTTGCCGAATTTCGGGTGGATCACGTTGCGATGGATGCCCATCACGCCGAGGCCGGCGGCTACCGCGACGGGTTTGTGGGCGACCACCCAGATCCGGCCGGGATAGCGGTCCATCTCCATCGGAAACGTTGCCGACGGGTTGAGCACACGATGGCCGGCGTCCTGCAATGCCCGGGTGATCCGGTGGGCGGCCTCGTTGATGAGTTCTCCGGTGCGGTGGAATTCCTGGTTGGCCACGCTACGGGCGACCGAGCGGACGTTGTCGCGGTTCATCCGCACCACCAGGCTGATGTAGCTCTTCGTCCCGGGCAGGGCCGCCTCGACATGCTGGCGTTCACCGGCCAGGTCGGGATTGTCCACGCTGGCGAACGCGACATCGTCGGCTCCGGCGGTCAGGCACAGCTCGCGCAGCCAGTCGGCGTCGATCACCCGAGCCGGCGCCGGGCGCGGGCGGGCGCGTACCGCCCGCACGGTCGGATGGTCGGTCAGTCGTGGGGTCATATCTGAGTACAGTACACCATACTCAGATGCGATGCCGTGACCGAGAACACCTTGATCCACGGGAATATTGGTTACCTATGTAAAGTTGTTTGCAGCCATGCCCTGTCTCACCACGCACTCAGGCTTGCTGTCGACAGCGCAACCCGCCCTCGCGGCGGGAATCGGAGGCCAGCCCTGATGCGTCAAGGCCCGCTGGCAGGACGCTACCCCGCGGTGGCCGCCATGGTCACCCTCGCGCTCATCCCCTATCTGGCCCTCTCGGCCGCACTCGATCCGCTGGTGCCGGTCATCTCCGAGCAACTGCACATGACCACACAGGCGATGGCCCTGAGTTCGGGGCTGGGCAACGCGGCCTACGCCGTGGGCACCGTGCTGGCCGTGCAATTCGCTCAGCACCTCCCCCAGCGGCGGATGCTGCTCGTGTACGCGGTTGTGCTCGTCGTCGGCTCGGTGGTCGCCGCCGCGGCCCCGAATGCGACGGCCTTCATCGGCGGCCACGTTCTGCAGGGTTTGGCGACCAGCATGCTGTTGATCGCGGCCGCGCCACCGCTGACGATCGGCTTCCCGCGGGACAAGCTGCGCAACACCGCGGTGATCATGAACATGTGCGTGTTCGGGGCCGTCGCGCTCGGACCGTTCATCGGCGGCGTGCAGGCCGAGGCGCACGCCTGGCGGCCGTTGTTCTGGACCGTCGCGGTCATTGCCCTGCTGGCCTTGATTCTCGCCGCCCTGACGTTTGACGATGCGCCGCCTGCCGATCCCGGTGCCCCGCGGGATCTGAAGGCGATCGCACTGGCAACCGTGGGTTGTACGGCCGCATTCGTGGGCGCCGCGCAACTGACGAGTCACGGACTTTCCGACTTCGCGGTCACCGGGCCGATGTTCGGCGGCCTGGCCCTGATCGTGGCGCTGATCGTCTACCAGTTCCGCACGCCCAGACCGCTGCTGACCATCCGCACGATGTTGACGAGCGCAATCCCGGTTGCGGGCGTGGGTGTCGCCCTGTTCGCAGCCGCCGCCTCGGTGGCGGCCACCGTACTGACCGCGTCGATCTTCATGCAGAACTTCAGTCCCGTCGAGGTCGGCCTGCTGTACCTTCCCGAGTTGGGCGGCGCGCTGGTCATGGCCGTCGTGTTCGGCATCGTCATCTCACGACGCGCCATGCACTTCCTGCCGCTGGTGGGCATGGCCCTGCTGGCCGCCGGTATCGCGGTGTTCCGTGCGTCCCTTCCCGCGAATGTGCCTCTGGCACTTCTCGGTTCCGCCCTGACAGGTCTGGCGTTGGGCGCCGCGGTTGCACCGGCGTTGTTCGTTGCCGGGTTCTCCCTGCAGTCCAACAGCCTGCAGCGGGTGTTCGCGATCATCGAATTGCTGCGCGCGGTCGCCGCGTTCATGGTCGCCCCGATCTTCGCCCATCTCGCGACGCACTACTCCGGTGACCTTCTCGAAGGCACCGGTGTCGCACTCTGGGTCGGATTCGGGCTCGCGATCGCCGGCGCGGTGTTCGGCGTTGCGGTCTACGCACTGAGCGGGGCGCGGCCACAAACGCCGAACCTCGATGAATTCCTCGACGGCGACTCCCCCGCCTGGTACTCACCACCGCTGCTGGCACGGCTGCGCTCCGGCCTGCCGTCGCCGACCTCACTGCACGCACCACGCCGGCCGGCACCGCGACACCACCCATCGGCGCCCACCGGGCCCGTGCTGTTCGCCTACGACGGTTCGGAACTGGCCAACCATGCGATAATCCAAGCCGCCGAACAACTTTCACGGAGCGAGGCCGTCGTGGTCTGCGTCTGGCAGCCCGTCGACGTCGGTTTCACACCGCTCGACGGTCAGCCGTTCGACGCGGATCGGGCCAGCCAGGTCCGGCTGGCCGCCGAGCGGACGGCCGCCCACGGCGCGGCACTGGCCGACGCGGCAGGATTCCGATCGTGCAGTGTGGCGATCGAGGCATCGCCGACCTGGAAGGGCATCGTCGACACCGCAGCCGAACACCGGGCCAGCATCATCGTCCTCGGACCCCATCGTCGCAACGGCCTGCTCGGTCACCTTCACGGCAGCGTCGCCGCGGCGGTCGTGGCGCACACCGACATTCCGGTCCTGCTCGTCCCCCAGTCGCTGGACGCCTCCTCGACGGCGACACCAGCTTCTCGCCAGCTTGCGCGAGTACCCTCGGCGCCATGAACACGCTGCGCGACCCGAAAGTCGCCGCGGTCATCGACCGTATGTACGCCGAAGCAACCGAGCAGATGGCCCGACTCCACGAACGCGGCTCTGAGATTCGGGCGGCGAAGACCGCACAGGAACGGGCTGACGCCTTCAGCGACTTCTATCTGCCGGTGACCCCGGAGTCCGGCCAATTGCTCTACACCCTGGTCCGCGCGATCCGGCCGAAGTCTGTGGTGGAGTTCGGAATGTCGTTGGGGCTCTCGGCAATCCATCTGGCCGGCGCGGTGCGCGACAACGGCGTCGGACGGCTGGTGACGACCGAACTCAGCGCCGCCAAGGTGGTCGCCGCCACGGCCAGCTTCGCCGAGGTCGGCCTCGACGACCTGATCACCGTCCTGGAAGGCGACGCGCTGCAGACGCTGGCCGGCCTCCAGGAGCCGGTGGACTTCGTGCTGCTCGACGGCTGGAAGGACCTGTATCTCCCGGTGCTTCACCTGCTGGAGCCGAAGCTGAGGCCCGGTGCGCTCGTCGTCGCCGACAACACCGGTCTACCCGACGCCCGACCCTACGTGGACTACATCCGCGACCCGGCGAATGGGTATGTCGGCGTGAGCTTCCCGGTCCGGGAGTCCGACGCCATGGAGATCAGCTGCCGGGCCTGAGCCCGCGCTGACTAGGTGACCAGCGCCACCGAGTTGGCGCGACGCAGCTTGCCCGACGGGGTCTTGGGGATGGTGCCCGGTCCGAGGACCACAACGTTGCGCGGGCGCACGTCGACCTCGGCGACCACCTCGTGAGCCACCTCGTGTTCGATGCGCCGCACCGCGGCGGGGTCCTGCCAGGCGTTGGACTCCACGGCCACCGCGAACGTCTCGCGGGAGTGGCCGGCGTCCAGACGCACCGCGACCGCACATCCGGGCCGGACCCCCTCAACGCGGCTGGCGGCCCGTTCGATATCGGTCGGATAGATATTGCGGCCGGCCATGATGATGACGTCCTTGACGCGACCACACACGACCACGTGGCCGTTCTCCAGCAGGTATCCCAGGTCGCCGGTGTCGTACCACCCGTGTTCGTCCTGGGCCGGCACGAAGCCGCCCATGGTGATGTAGCCGGGAGTCAGCGATTCGCCGCGCAGCTCGATGATGCCCACGCCGCGCGCGGGCAACACGTTGCCGTCCTCGTCGACGATGCGCGCCTCCAGGTCCGTCAGCAGCGGGCCCAGGGTGGCCAGGCGGCGGGTGTTGCCCTTGGAGGCGGGAACCGCGCGGCGCAGTGCCGCCAGCAGGTCGGCATCGACCTCGTCGACCACCAGGCCGGCATCACATTCGGAGAACGACACCGCCAGGGTGGTCTCGGCCATGCCGTAGGCCGGCAGGATGGCCTCCGGCCGGAGCCCGAACGGCCGGCCGGCGTCCAGTAGGTCTTCGACATCGGCGGGCTCGACCGGCTCGGCGCCGGAGAGGGCGAACCGCAGGGTGGACAGATCGAACTCGCCGGGCTTGGCCTGGCGGCGCAGCCGCTTGGCGAACAGCGCGTAGGCGAAGTTCGGCGCCGCGGTCATGGTGCCCTTGTACTTGTCGATGAGCTTGGCCCACAGCAGCGTGTCGCGCAGGAAGTCCATCGGGGTGACCTTGACCAGCTCGGCCCCGAAGTACATCGGGATCGTCAGGAAGCCGACCATGCCCATGTCATGGAAACAGGGCAGCCAGCTGACCATGACATCGTTGTCGATGTCGTACTTGGCGCCGATGAACATCGCCTCGGCGTTGGAGTGGATGTTGCGGTGGGTGATGACCACCGCCTTGGGAGACCCGGTCGACCCGGACGTCAGCTGCATCAGCGCGACATCGTCTTCGGAGGTCTCGACAGGGTCGATCGGGTCTGCCGCCAGCAACGCTTCGACGGTCAGCACCTTGACGCCGCGCTCCTCGAGCACCGGCACGGCGACCAGGAACGGGTCGGAGACGATGACGGCCTTGGCCTCGATCATGTCGATCACGGTGGCGGTGTCCTTGGCCCACTGCTCCAGGTCGGTGCGGGGCGTCGGCTGGTGCAGCATCGTCAGGCTGGCGCCGCGCATCCACAGTCCCTGCGCGGTCGGCGCGATCTCCACCGGCGCACCGGCCAGGACTCCGACGGCGTCACCGAGGCCGATCCCCGCCGCGGCCAGGCCACCCGCGATACGACGCGCACGTTCGTGCACCTCCCACCACGTGTGCCGGACCGGCTCACTCGGCTCCCCAGTGACCATGCCCTTGCTACTGGTCAAGGCACTGTGGAACATCTTGTCGGTGAAGCGGCTCACGACGACCTCCTCGGCATCCGGAGCTGGGTGATCAGCGACGTTGAATTCATGCTCCACCTGCCGCAACGCGGTGCATAGAAGGCACGCTGGTACAACTGGGGAGCGGTTCGGTCTCGAAATGATGATGGTGCGGAACAAACCGCGGTTCCACCGGACTGCCGCCCGCCCCGGTTCGGGGTGGGCGACTCGCACGTATGCAGTGCCAGGCCGCTAGTCATCACCGCGGATCATCTTAAACTTCCCTTAAGTTACTGCCAAGTTTTACAAGCTATTGAGAAGCGCGTCACACCTCGCGCGCCGGCAGGCAGCCCCGGCTAGCTGGACACGATGCGGGCGCCGTGGACCGGCCCGCTGGCGACCCGCACGGTTCGGCATACGTCGACGCCGGCCAATTCCATGCCGACGTCCACGGCCGCGGCCGCCGATTCGCACAAGAACGCACATGTCGGGCCGGATCCGGACACGATGCCGGCGAGCGCCCCCGCCTCCGCTCCGGCCCGCAGGGTCCGCCGCAGGCCGGGGTTGAGGCTCAACGCGGCGGCCTGCAGATCGTTGCCCAGCAGCGGAGCCAGCTCGTGCGGGTTCCCGGCGGCCAGCGCACCCAGGAGCGGTTCGGGGTCGTCCAGCCGCGGCGGCTTCCCGGCCCCGCGGAGCCGATCGATCTCCCGGTAGACCGCGGCGGTCGACAATCCGCCCTGACCGAAAGCCAGCACCCAGTGAAACGTGCTGCGGGCCAGAACCGTGGCCAACTCCTCACCCCGGCCGGTGCCCAGCGCGGTGCCCCCGTGCAGCGCGAACGGGACGTCGCTGCCCAGTTGTGCGGCCAGCGCGTGCAAGTCGCGCCGCGGCACACCCAGTTCCCAGAGGTTGTTCATGGCGACCAACACCGCCGCGGCGTCGGCACTGCCGCCGGCCATCCCGCCGGCCACCGGGATCGACTTCTCGATCGTGATGTCCACATCGGGTGCGCGCCCGACATGTTCGGCCATCAACTCCGCCGCCTGCCAGGCGATATTGCGTTCGTCGGCCGGCAGAGCGTCGGCACCCTCCCCCACCACCTGCAGGGACAGCACGTCGGCGTTGCGCACCGTGACCTCGTCGACCAGCGACACCGCGTGAAAGACGGTGGTGAGTTCGTGGTAGCCGTCGGCACGGCGGTCGCCGACCTCCAAGTACAGGTTCACCTTGCCGGGTACCCGCACGGTCACCGACCCGGTCGGCACCCATTCAGACGCGATGGAGCCGTTGGACGAGGACACCGGACGAGACTATCGCGCCGCAATCGATTCCCCCGCCGGTCGCCGACCCGCGAATCTAGGGTCGAAGCGTGGTACATCCCGGGCAGTCGTTCGCGGGCTACGTCGTCGAGAACGTGCTGGGCCACGGCGGCGAGGCCGTCGTCTACCTTGCTCGCGGTGCGGACCGCACGCGCGGTCTGGTCGCATTGAAGGTGCTCGAAAGGCCCGACCATGCCGCCATCGCGCGGCTGGCCCGCGAGTACCGGATCACGCACCGGCTGCGGCACCGGCACATCGTGGCCGTCTATGACCACGGCGAGCACTGGATGACGATGCAGTATGTGGACGGCGGAAACGCGATCGGCCTGCCGTCCCCGGACGCGAAGCTCGATGCGCTCGCCCAGATCGCCGCGGCACTCGACTACGCCCATCACGACGGGATCGTGCACGGCGATGTGAAGCCCGCTAACATCCTTGTGCACCAAGATTTTTCGCGGCACGGAGCAGTGCTGATCGATTTCGGTGTCGCGCACGTGCTGGCCGAGGATGTGTGGCACCGACCGGGCCAGGTGGTGGCGTCGCTACCCTATGCCGCCCCGGAGCTTCTCCAGGGCCGACTGCCCCAGGCCGCGACCGATGAATATGCACTCGCGTGCACGGCAGCGGAATTACTCACCGGCGCAACGCCGTTCACCGCCGACGACCCGCTGGCCCTCGTAGACGCACACCTGCACCTGCCGCCACCGGAAATGTCGCGGCAGATCCCATGGCTATCAAGGTCGTTCGACAAAGTCCTGACACGAGCCATCGCCAAAGACCCAGACCTGAGATACCCATCGTGCACCGAGTTGGTGCAACACATCACCGAGGCAGTGCGCCGAAGCGCTCAGAACACCTGAGCGGCCCGCGGCGAGCCTTCCGAGGAGTCCGTCGCACCCGAGAAGTCGCCCGAGCGCTGCAACAACCGGACGAAATCGGCGACCGCAAGCGTTTCCCCGCGGCGGGCCGGATCGATGCTCGCGGCCAGCAGTCGTTCGGCGGACTCGTTGCCCGTGCCGGCCCACTCCAGGAACGCATTGCGCGCGGTCTTGCGGCGCTGCGCGAAGGCGATATCGACCAATTCGAACACCTGGTGGCGGAAGCCCTCGTCGGTCGGCCACGGCGAGGTCTCGTAACGGTCGATGCGAACCAGGCCCGAGTACACCCGCGGAATGGGCCAGAACACCGTCGGCGACACCATGCCGTAACGACGGACCTTGCCGAAGAACCGCACCTTGACGCTGGGCACGCCGTAATCCTTGCCGCCGGGCTCGGCGGCCAGCCGCTCGGCCACCTCGGCCTGGACCATCACCATCACGGTCCGGATCGAGGGGAATTCAGCCAACAGATGCAGCAGCGCGGGAACGGCGATGTTGTACGGCAGGTTGGCCACCACCGCCGTGGGCGGGTCGACCAGGTCGGCGCGGTGGAGCCCAAGGATGTCGCGGTTGAGCACGGTCAGCCGATGAATTTCGCTGTGCGAGTGCTCAGCAATCGTCTTGGGCAGGCGCTGGGCCAGCACCGAGTCGATCTCGATGGCGCTCACGGTGGCACCACGGTCCAGCAACGCCAATGTCAGCGAGCCCAGGCCGGGTCCGACCTCCAGGACATGATCATGTTTGTTAATGCCGGAAGCCGAAACAATACGACGCACGGTATTTGCGTCGTGTACGAAATTCTGACCCAAAGATTTACGCGGCTTGAAGTCGAGTTCTTTGGCCAGATTTCTGATCTCGGTTCGCCCGAGCAGACGAATTGTCACGATGCACCCCTACCACACACGGGCCACGCTCCCCAGCCTTGTCGCGCACGCGTTACTTCAGCAATTGCGATTTGCTCTTCTCTTGTTGCCAGATCGGCACGGCTAGCATAGCGCAGTCCGCCGTTTCTTTCCCAGGTGTTTTGATCAAATTGCACGCCGCCGTAGTAGCCGTTGCCGGTATTGATCGCCCAGTTGCCGCCCGCTTCACACCTGGAAATGGCGTCCCAAATGGGTCCGTTCTCCACCGGAGGCACCTCGGTACCCGGCTTGGCGCCGACCCGCAGCACCGAATCACGGGCCGGCACAACGACAGTGTTAGCAACGGGTAGGCGTCCGGTTTCCACACCGTTGACCGTCGCGACAGCAAAAGTCACGTCCTGCACCCCGGGCGTTCCCGGGTCTTCCACGACCTGCCGGCTCATGTTCATCGTCGGGTCCTCGATCCGCTGGGCCACCGGCAGCAGGGGTACCCGCTGGGTGACCTTCTCGACCCGCGTCCGGGTCACCTGGATCTGCATCCCGGCGATCACCGGGGAGGACGCCGCGGGCACCACCGAGTCGGCCTGCTCCAGCGGCACGCCGGCGGCGGCGAGCAGGCCGGCCACGTTCGGCGCGGCCAGGTGGACGGTACGCACCACGCCGCCGTCGTTGATCTGCACCGTCTTGGCGCTCACCACCGGAAGAGCCATGCCTTCCAAGGGAAGTCGGCTGCCGCGCGAAGCCGCGGCCGGGGCGGTGTCGGTCATCCTCAGCTGAGCCAGGGCCTCGTCGACGGTCGACGCGGTGGTCCACACCTGCTTGGCAGCCTGTCCGTCCAGCGAGATCTGCAGCGGGCGGCTGCGGCGCAGCACGATCGTCTCGGCGTCGGTCACGGTCTGGTTGGCACCGGGGAAGAGGTCATCGCGCTCACCGACGGTGTAGCCGTTCTCCTCGATGACGTCGATGACCCGCGACTTCATGGTGCTCACGGTCATCTGGGTGCCGTCGATGTTCAGCGTGACGGTCTTCTCGGACATCACCGCGAACACCCCGGCGCCAGCGAGCGTGAGCAGCACGGCGACGACGACGAGGCGAAGGATCGGTGATGGCGACTGGTGGAGCTTGGTCAACGCATTCAAGAGTTTCGGTCCCGCCTAGGCACTAAACAAAACTAAGGGGCCGACGTTGGCCCCCTTTGATCACAAGACGGTAACGAAACAGTCCGCACCGGGGCAACCCGGGCCCGCGGCTCTCAACGGACCCTTAGAGACCGTAGACCCGTCGCGCGGTGGCCGACGATTGCTCCGCCAGGACCTCCGCCGGCCGATCGACGACGTCGGCCAACGCTCGCACGGTGTAGGGCAGGCAGTACGGCTCGTTGGGCGCACCCCGGTAGGGATGCGGGGTCAGAAACGGGGCGTCGGTCTCCACCAGGAGCTGGTCTGGCGGGATCAACGTCGCCGCCTCCCGCAGGTCACGGGCGTTCTTGAAGCTCACCGTGCCCGACAGGCTCAGCACCCAGCCCGCGTCGACGCAGGTGCGCGCCATCTCCGGCCCGGAGGAGAAGCAATGGAATATGACGGTCTCGGGGGCCCCCTCGGCGCGCAGCACGTCGAGCACCTCGGCGTCGGCGTCGCGGTTGTGGATCATCAGCGGCTTGCCGGTCCGCTTGGCCAGATCGATGTGCCAGGCGAACGACTCCCGCTGAGCGGACGGTTCGGCGCACCCCTCGAGCCTGCCCGGCCAGTACAGGTCCATGCCGGTCTCTCCGATCGCCACCACCCGAGGCTGCGTGGCCAGCCGTTCGATTTCGGCGCGGGCGTCGTCGGTGAGCGCCGCCGCGCGGGTCGGGTGCAGCGCCACCGCGGCGTACACCCGGTGGTCCCAGGTCGCCGCCTCAGCAGCCCAGCGGGCGGCGTCGAGATCGTCGGCGATGGTCACGACGGCCTCCACCCCGGCGGTTTGCGCGCGGTCCAGGATCGCTTCGACGTCCCCGGCATCGCGGGCGCCGCACGCGTCCAGGTGCGTGTGGGCGTCGATCAACGGAGTCAGCGGCTCGGGCAGCGGCGGCGGCTCGCGACGAGAAGTCACGCCCACACTTTAAAGTTGTGCCTCAAATGACTGATCCAATCCCCGGCGCGGGGGCGCGCACCCCAGGCCGCGCGCCGTACTACCTCACCACCGCGATCGCGTACCCCAACGGGGCGCCGCACATCGGGCACGCCTACGAGTACGTCGCGACCGATGCGATCGCCCGCTTCAAGCGGCTCGACGGCTTCGACGTGCGCTACCTGACCGGAACCGACGAGCACGGGCTGAAGATGGCGCAGACGGCGGCCGCGGAGGGCATCCCCACCGCCGAGCTGGCGCGGCGCAATTCCGACGCATTCCAGGCGATGCAAGAGAAGCTCGGGGCATCCTTCGACCGCTTCATCCGCACCACCGATGCCGACCACATGGACGCATCGATCGAGATCTGGAAGCGGATGGACGCCGCGGGCGACATCTATCTCGACTCGTACTCGGGCTGGTACTCGGTGCGCGACGAGCGCTTCTACACCGAGGACGAACTCGAGACCCGCGCCGACGGCGACAAGTACTCGCTGGAGACCGGCACACCCGTCACGTGGACCGAGGAACAGACCTATTTCTTCCGGCTGTCCGCCTACACCGAGCGGCTATTGGCCCACTACGCGGCGCACCCCGAATTCATCGGTCCCGACGTGCGCCGTAACGAGGTCATCAGCTTCGTCTCCGGGGGGTTGCGGGATCTTTCGATATCCCGCACCACCTTCGACTGGGGCGTGCCGGTGCCGGGTCACCCCGACCACGTCATGTACGTGTGGGTCGACGCGCTGACCAACTACCTCACCGGCGCCGGCTTCCCCGACACCGACTCCGAGGCGTTCCGCAAGTACTGGCCGGCCGATCTGCACATGATCGGCAAGGACATCATCCGCTTCCACACCGTGTACTGGCCCGCGTTCCTCATGTCGGCGGGCATCGAGCTGCCGAGGCGGGTGTTCGTCCACGGCTTCCTGCTGAACAGCGGCGAGAAGATGAGCAAGTCGGTGGGCAACGTGGTGGACCCGTTCGCGCTCATCGACGCGTTCGGGTTGGACCAGGTGCGCTACTTCCTGCTGCGCGAGGTGCCGTTCGGGCAGGATGGCAGCTACAGCGAGGACGCCATCATCGGCCGCATCAACGCCGACCTGGCCAACGAATTCGGCAACCTGGCACAGCGCTCGCTGTCGATGGTCAACAAGAACCTCGATGCCCGCGTGCCGGAGCCCGGTGAGTTCACCGACCCCGACCGCGAGCTGCTCACGCTCGCCGACGAGCTGCTTCCCCGGGTGCGCGCCCACTTCGACGTGCCTGCCATGCACCTGGCGCTGGAGGCTATCTGGGCGATGCTCGGCGCCGCCAACCGCTACTTCTCCGCCCAGGAACCGTGGGTGCTGCGCAAGTCCGAAGCCGCGGCCGATCAGGACCGCTTCCGCACCGTGCTCTACGTGACGCTGGAAGTCGTGCGGATCGCCGCGTTGCTGGTCCAACCGGTGATGCCGTCGTCGGCGGCGAAGTTTCTCGACCTGCTGGGGCAGTCGGAGTCCGCGCGCGACTTCGGCGCGGTCGGGGTGCGCATCGCACCCGGCATCGAGCTTCCGACGCCGACCGGAGTCTTCCCGCGCTACCAGCCGCCCGAGTAGGCGCCGACCTCCCTGCGCGAGTAGACGCAAAGACCCCCGACACGCCGGGGTTTTGGAGACATTTGTGTCTGCTCGCGGGAAGAAAGCGTGAGCTGCGTCACGTAGCGTCACATTCACCAGCCCCACGGTGTCTCGAGGTCAGCACGCTCAAGCGACCTCAAAGGAGAGATGTGATGACCGAGCAACGAACCAAGGTTGTGGTGATCGGCGGCGGATACGCCGGGGTGATCGCGGCCAATCACCTACGGCTGCGCGCGGGAGTGGACATCACCCTGGTGAACCCGCGCCCCGAATTCGTCGAACGGATCCGGCTGCACCAGTTGATCACCGGTTCCGACGACGCCGTCGTCGCCTACACCGACATCCTCGGCGACGGCATCGAGCTGGTGGTCGACGCGGCCACCCGCATCGACACCGAAGCCCGGCAGGTCGAATTGTTCAATGGCTTTCCGGATGGCCGGCCGCTGCCCTACGACTATCTGATCTACGCCGTCGGCAGTGGCTCGGGTGGTCCGGCCGTTCCCGGCGCCGACGAATTCGCCTATCCCATTGCCGATCTCGAAGAAGCACAGCGGCTGACCTCCGCGCTGAGCGAGGTGCACTACGGCGCGCCGGTGTGTGTGGTCGGCGCCGGGCCCACCGGTATCGAGACCGCCGCCGAGCTGGCCGAGCAGGGCCGCAACGTCACCCTGGTGTGCGGCCCGGTGCTCGGCCCGTACCTGAGCACTCCCGGTCGCCGGTCGGTGGCCAAGCGGCTGCGCAAGCTCGGGGTCGAGATCGTCGACGGGCCACAGGCCATGGTGACCGCGGTGTCCGCCGATGAGGTGACCCTGGGTGACGGACGGCGCCTGGCGAGCACGCTGACGATCTGGACCGCCGGTTTCGGGGTGCCCGACCTGGCGACCCGCTCGGGGCTGCGCACCGATGCGATCGGACGGCTACTCACCGACGAGACACTCACCAGCGTCGACGACAACCGGATCGTGGCGGCCGGGGATGCCGCGGCACCGTCGGATCAGCCGCTGCGGATGAGCTGCCAGGCCGCGATCCCACTGGGCGCACAGGCGGCCAACACAGTGTTGGCCCGCATCGCCGGGCAGCGGCCGGCCGTGATCAGCCAGGCGTTCACCGGGCAGTGCATCAGCCTGGGCCGGGGTGGCGCGACCGTTCAGATCGCCCGCACCGACGACACCCCGCTGCCGCTCTACATCGGCGGGCGCGCCGCGGCGACGATCAAGGAGGCGGTCTGCAAGGGCACCATCAGCTTCCTGCGCCGTGAAGCCCGTAAGCCCGGGTCCTACTTCTGGCTCAAGGGCGGCGGCAAGCGACCGGCACCGGAGTCGGTGACGACCCCGTGACCACGACCGACGAGCACGCTGAGCGGTTCACGCTGCTTCGGCCGCTGCTGTTCACCATCGCCTACCAGATCCTCGGCTCGACCACCGAAGCCGACGATGTACTGCAGGACAGCTATTTACGTTGGGCAACAGTGGATTTGGACGAAGTACGGGACACCAAGGCCTACCTGGCCCAGCTGGTCACCCGGCAGGCGCTGAACACGCTGCGCACCCAGGCCCGGCGCCGGGAGGACTACGTCGGACCGTGGCTTCCCGAACCACTGCTGCTCGACGAACGTGACGGCGCCGCGGACGTGGTGCTCGCCGAATCGGTGTCGATGGCGATGCTCGTGGTGCTCGAGACACTGACGCCCGACGAGCGGGCGGTGTTCGTGCTGCGCGAGGTATTCGGCTTCAGCCACGACGAAATCGCCAATGCGATAGGTAAATCCGCGGCCGCGGTGCGCCAGATGGCGCATCGCGCCCGCGAGCATGTGCATTCGCGAAGGCGCCGGTTCGAGCCCCTCGATCCGGCCCGCTCCGAGCAGATCACCACACAGTTCCTGACCGCGGCGGCCACCGGCGACCTGGAGGGACTGATGGGCATGCTGGCACCGGATGTGGTGTTCACCTCCGACAGCGACGGCAAGGTCAGCGCCGCCCGTCGTCCGGTCCTGGGACCCGTCAAGGTCGCCAGGCTGATCATCGGGCTGATGCGCCAGGCCGGGCCGGAGTACCGGATGGAAGCCGCGACCTACAACAGTGCGCCGGCGTTGGTGGTGTACCGCCACGACCAACCCGACAGCGTCTTCATGATCGAGGTGAGCGACGGGCGGATCACCAACTTCTACGCGATGCGCAACCCGGAGAAGCTCGCCGCCGTCACCGTACGCCGGGAGATCAGCCGCTGACGCCTTTGCGTCGACCGGCCCCAGGCGTCAGGCTAGGGCGATGCGCATCGACCGGCTCGGCGATCTCGGCACCGCCGCCGAGGTGCTGCGCGCCGTTGCCGGCGCCGCCGCGCGGCACGGGCTGGAACCCCCAGCCGCACTGACCGGTGACTGGTTCGGCTCGGCGGCGGTGATCGCACCCAGCGTGTCGGTCCGGGCGATCGACCCGGGCGAGGCGTTCTGCGTATGGCCGGGCGGACACGGCGACGCGGTCGGCGGCGGGTGGATCGGCTATCTGTCCTACCCCGATGCCGCCGCCGACAGCCTGCCGCCGCGGATACCCGAGGCGGCAGGCGGCTGGACCGAGAGTGTGCTCCGCCTGGACCGCGACGGCTGCTGGTGGCACGAAAGCTTGTCCGCGGCACCGATCGCCGCCTGGGTTGCCGACGCGCTGTCGAATCCCACCGAGCGCGATGCATACGAAATCGACTGGGAAGAGCCTGATTTCGCGAGACACCAAGACGGTGTCCTGGCCTGCCTGGCAGCGATCGGCGCCGGCGAGGTGTACCAGGCCTGCGTGTGCACGCAATTCACCGGCACGTTGCGAGGCTCGTCGCTGGAGTTCTTCGCCGACGCCGTGACAAGAACGACCCCGGCCCGGGCGGCCTACCTGGCCGGCACCTGGGGTGCGGTGGCCTCGCTGTCACCGGAGCTGTTCGTCCACCGGGCCGGCGACGACGTCACATCCAGCCCGATCAAGGGAACGTTGCCGTTGCACTGTGCGCCCGCAGAACTGCTGGCATCGGCCAAGGATGTCGCCGAGAACATCATGATCGTCGACCTGGTGCGCAATGACCTGGGCCGGGTCGCCGACACCGGGACCGTCACCGTTCCCGATCTTCTGGCCGTCCGGGCCGCACCGGGCGTATGGCATCTGGTCTCGACGGTGGCGGCCAAGGTTCGCCCGCAGGTCACCAACACCGAGTTGCTGGCCGCGGCATTCCCGCCCGCATCGGTTACGGGCACGCCGAAAGGCCGTGCCCGTCAACTGCTTTCACAGTGGGAGCCGCGCCGGCGCGGGATCTACTGCGGCACCGTCGGAATGGCCTCCCCGATCGCGGGCACCGAGCTGAACGTGGCGATCCGCACCGTCGAGTTCGCCGCCGACGGCGCGGCCGTGCTCGGAGTCGGCGGCGGGATCACCGCCGACTCCGACCCCGCCGCGGAGTGGGAGGAATGTCTGCACAAGGCGGCTGCGGTGATTCACGGTTCGAGTCAAATCCCCGGGTCGCTGCGCTCCTGCCCGCCGGATCAATTCCCCGCGTCGCTGCGCTCCTGCCCGCCGGATCAATTCCCCGAGTCGCTGCGCTCCTGCCCGCCGGATCAATTCCCCGAGTCGCTGCGCTCCTGCCCGCCGGCTCGCGAGCGCAGCACCGCCTCGTAGAGCTCCCGCCGCGACGGCGCGCCCGGATGCGCCTCGACCACCACAGCGCAGGCATCCTTGACCCGCATGCCGTCGGCCACCAGGGCGTCGACCTCGGCGACCAAGGTCGGCAGGTCGGCGGTTGGCACGGCACCGGCCAGGACGACGGTGATCTCGCCGAGCACCTTCTCGTCGGCCCAGTCGGCGAGTTCGGCCAGCGTGCCGCGCCGGATCTCCTCATGCACCTTGGTCAGCTCCCGGCACACCACCGCGCGACGTTCCCCGCCCAGTTCGTCGACGGCGTCGCGCAAGCAGTCCGAAAGTCGTCGTGGCGACTCGAAGAACACACAGGTGCGTTGCTCGGCAGCCAAGCCGGCCAGCCAGGTGCGCCGCGCGGACTGCTTGCGCGGCGCAAACCCCTCGAAGCAGAACCGGTCGGACGGCAACCCGGAGACGGCCAGTGCGGTGGTGACCGCGGATGGGCCGGGCAAACAGGACACCGCCAACCCCGCGTCGATACACGCGGTCACCAGGCGATAGCCGGGATCGTTGATCAGCGGCATCCCGGCGTCGCTGACCACCAGGACGGTGGCCCCGGCCCGGATGTCCTCGACCAGCGCGGGCACCCGGGCCGCTTCGTTCTGGTCGAACAGGCTGATCACCCGCCCCCCGATCCGCACACCAAGCGACTGGGCCAGGGTGCGCACTCGCCGGGTGTCCTCGGCGGCCACCACATCGGCCGTGGACAGCGCGTCGACCAACCGGTTCGAGGCGTCGGCCGGCTGTCCCAGCGGCGTGGCCCCGAGCAGCAGACGACCGACAGACTCCGGCGGGCGGGAGCGAAGCGACTCGGGGGTCAACACCGGCACAGAATACGATCGCAGGCGATGTCCACGACTGCCGACGACCTCGACGTGCACGAGCGCCATGTGCCCGTCATCAGCCCCGGCCCGCTGGTGCCGATCGCCGACTTCGGTCCGGTCGACCGCATCGAGGGCTGGGTGGCCACGGCCATCGTCACCGCCCTGGCCGCGCTGACCCGGCTGATGAACCTCGGCTCGCCCACCGATGCCGGCACGCCGATCTTCGACGAGAAGCACTACGCACCGCAGGCCTGGCAGATGCTGCACAACTACGGCGTCGAGGACAACCCCGGCTTCGGCCTGGTCGTCCACCCGCCGATGGGCAAACAGATGATCGCGATCGGCGAGGCGCTGTTCGGCTACAACGGTGTGGGCTGGCGGTTCACCAGCGCGGTGCTCGGCGTGCTGGTGGTCCTTCTGGTGGTCCGCATCGTCCGGAGGATCAGCCGCTCGACCCTGATCGGCGCCATCGCCGGACTGCTCCTGATCGCCGATGGGGTGAGCTTCGTGGCGGCGCGCACCGCCCTGCTCGACGGCATCCAGACGTTTTTCGTGGTCGCGGCGTTCGGGGCATTGATAGTCGACCGCGATCAGGTTCGCGAACGCATGCACACCGCCCTACTGGAGGGCCGCATCGCCGAGACGCCGTGGGGTCCGCGGCTGGGCGTGCGGTGGTGGCGGTTCGGCGCGGGCGTGCTGCTCGGCCTGGCGTTCGCGACAAAGTGGAACGGTCTGTACTACATCGCGTTCTTCAGTCTGATGTCGCTGGCGTTCGACATCGCGGCGCGACGGGCCTACCGGGTTCCCCGGCCGTGGTTCGGGGCGATCCGCCGGGACATGGGGCCCACCGCCTACGTCTTTCTACTGATTCCGTTCGCGATCTACCTCGCCTCGTACGCGCCCTGGTTTTCGTCCGAGACGGCGGTCAACCGCTACGAGGTCGGGGAGTCGATCGGCGAGCGGCAGTGGTATCAGCCGCCGGATGCGATCCGGTCACTGTGGCACTACACCTACAAGGCGTATCACTTCCACTCGACGTTGACGAACGCCAACGGCAACCACCACCCGTGGGAGTCCAAACCGTGGACCTGGCCGATGTCGCTGCGGCCGGTGCTGTACGCGATCGACAACCAGAACGTGCCCGGTTGTGGTGCGGCGTCGTGCGTGAAGGCCGTGATGCTGGTCGGTACACCCGCGATGTGGTGGCTGGCCGTACCCGTCCTGGTCTATGCGCTGTGGCGGGCGTTCGTCCGCCGCGACTGGCGGTACGCGGTGGTGCTGGTCGGCTACAGCGCCGGATTGCTGCCCTGGTTCGGCGACATCGATCGGCAGATGTACTTCTTCTACGCGGTGCCGATGGCGCCATTCCTGATCATGGCGATCGCACTCATCCTCGGCGACATCCTGCATGCACCCAACCAGAACGCCGAACGCCGCACGCTCGGGCTGATCGTGGTGAGCTGCTACGTCGCGCTGGTGATCACCAACTTCGCCTGGCTGTATCCGGTGCTCACCGGGGTGCCGATCTCACAGGCGACGTGGAACATGGAGATCTGGCTGCCCAGCTGGCGCTAGAGGTCATCCACAACACGAACTCGACACCAGGGTCGCAACTTTGAGAATTCCACAGCCCTGAAGGCGTTTTCGCCACCTCGATGACCCGTTCGCCAGCCCCCCGGCTCGAAGAGTTGGGCTGGCTGATCTGCGTGACGGTCGCGGATCGACCAGGTCTACAGCCCTGGTGTCGGTTTCGGCAATGCCCGCCGCTAGAGGCCCAGCAGTGGCTTGAGCCCCTCGCCGACCGCGGTGATACCACCGGGCTGATACCCGTTCAGGGTGGCCGCAGACAGGATGACCCCGTCGACACCGGCGTCGAGCACCTTGGTCTTGATCTGTTCGACGATCTGGTCCGGGCTGCCGTAGACGGCCTGTTGTTTGAAGTCGTCGGGGATCATGTCGGCGGTGACGTTCTCATCGACCAGCGCGATGGCCAGCACACTGGTCTCGAGTGTGCTCGGGTCGCGGCCGATTTCCTCGCAGCGGTCCTTGACCACCTGCACCTTGCGGGGCAGTTCGTCGAACCCGGCGATGATGTTGAGGTGGTCAAAGTAGCGGGCCGCCAGCGGGATGGTCTTCTTCTCCCCGCTGCCGCCGATCATCAGCGGGATGTGCTCGCGGAAGCGGGGATTGGCGAACGCCTCGGTGGTCTTGTAGTACTTGCCGTCGATGCTGACCCGGTCCCCGCTCAGCATCGGCAGGATGATCTCCAAGGCCTCGTGGAGCTTGTCGAATCGATCGGTGAAGGTGCCGAATTCGTAACCCAGTGAGTCGTGTTCGAGCTCGAACCAGCCGGTGCCGATGCCCAGGATGGCCCGGCCCAAACTGACCACATCCAGCGTCGTGATGGCCTTGGCCAGCAGCGTCGGGTTACGGTAGGTGTTGCCGGTGACCAGGGTCCCCAGCTGCACCCGCTGCGTCGCGGTCGCCAGCGCACCCAAGGCGGTGTAGGCCTCCAGCATCGGCTCCTCGGGAGCCCCCAGGCCGGGCAGTTGATAGAAGTGATCCATCACGAACACGGAGTCGAACCCGGCCGCCTCGGCCTCCTGGGCCTGCGCGATGACCGTCGGGAACAACTCGGCCACACCGTTGCCGTAGGAAAAGTTCGGGATCTGAAGTCCAAGTTTGATTGCCACGGGGGTTAACGTAACCCCGGCCAACCGGGGCGTGCGCCCCGTTTCGCTCTCCGTGAATCGGGGAATATCTCGCACCCGTAAGGTCGGGGCCATGAGGAGCCGCGCTGCCATCGTTCGTGAGATGGGCGGCGCGTGGTCCGTCGAAGAATTCGATCTCGACCCCCCGCGGGCTGGCGAGGTCTTGGTGCAGATGGCCGCCGCCGGGCTCTGCCACTCCGATGACCACATCCGCAACGGCTTCATGGCGCCACCCGGCGCGCCGAGAGGGCGTCCACCGACCATCGGCGGGCACGAAGGTTCCGGGGTGGTCCTCGAGGTCGGGCCCGGCGTCACCGGATTGGCTCCCGGCGACCATGTGGTGACCTCGTTCGTCGCGGTGTGCGGGCGCTGCCGGTGGTGCGCATCGGGCATGGAGTACCTGTGCGACAAGGGCGCCGGCGTGCTGATCCCGGGCATGCCGACCGACGGCACCTTCCGCCACCACACCCTCGACGGCCACGATCTGGGACATACGTCGAAGATCGGCGCCTTCGCCGAACGCACTGTCGTCGCGGCGGATTCGCTGGTGAAGATCGATCCGGACATTCCGCTGGTGCCCGCGGCCCTGCTGGCGTGCGCCGTCCCGACCGGCTACGGCTCGTCGGCCCGGCGCGGCCAGGTGCGCGGCGGCGACACCGTCGTCGTGATCGGTGCCGGCGGAATCGGGACGGCCGCCGTCCAGGGCGCCCGGATCAACGGGGCGACGACGATCGTGGCCGTGGATCTACTCGAGAACAAACGGAAGTCGTCGACCGGCTTCGGCGCGACGCATACCGCGGCATCGGCCGGCGACGCCGTCGGCCTGGTCCGGGAACTGACCCGTGGCGTGATGGCCGACTGCGTGGTGGTCGCCCCCTCCGACATCACCGGCGACGACCTACGGGATGCCCTGGCCCTGACCCGCAAGGGCGGAACCTGCGTGCTGACCGGCATGGCCCCGGCCGGTCCGCTGCCCGTCCAGCTGGACATCCAGGATCTGGTGCTGATGAACAAGACCCTGTGCGGGACAGTGTTCGGGTCGTGTAATCCGCGCTCAGAGATCCCACTGCTGGCGTCCATGTACACCTCGGGCCAACTTCTTCTCGACGAGATGATCACCACCCGCTACCGGCTCGACGACATCAACACCGCGTTCGACGATCTGCTGGGCGGCGCATTGGTCCGTGGCGTCATCGATTTCGGGATCGCCCCAACCACATGACATCTCCACTGTCGGGTATCCGGGTACTCGAGATCGGTGACCGGATCGCCACCGCGTATTGCGGCAAGTTATTGCGCGATGCCGGCGCGGACGTGGTAATGGTCGAACCGCCGGCCGGACACCGGCTTCGGCGTTATCGGCCCACGGGTGTCACACCGACCGGCGACACCAGCCCGTTCTTTTCCTTTCTCGCCGGCGGGAAGCGGAGCGTCACGAGTCCGGCGGTTCCGTCCGAACTGCTGGACTCGGCCGACATCGTCATCCTGGGTGCGACGCCGGCAGAAGCCGCCGCGATGGGCCTTCACACCGAGGACATCGCGTGCCGCGCAACATCGGTGGTCACCGTCTCCGACTTCGGCTGGACCGGACCCTGGTCTGACGTGCCGGCCACCGAGTTCACTCTGCAGGGGTGGTGCGGGTCGACGGGCTCACGGGGCGAGCCCGAGCGCCCGCCGATCGCCGTCGGCGGAGACCTCGGCGAATTCATCGCGGGTAGCTATGCCGCCTTCTTCGCGCTCGCCACCCAACGCGGCGGGAGAGCGGACATGTCGGTCCTGGAAGCCATGACCACCTCGATGCAGGTGTTCTCCTGGCTGCGGAAAGAATTGATGCTGCTGGAGGTCGTCGGCCGTTCGACGGAAGTGCCTTCGGTCGAACGCGCCAAAGACGGCTACGTCGGTATCTCGATGGCCACCGGACAGCAGTGGCAAGACTTCTGCGCCATGGTCGAGTGTCCCGATCTGGCCGACATTCCCGACCTGCGCTTCCAGGTCGGCCGCTGGGAGCAGCGGGATCTCATCCGCGCGCGCACCGCCGATTTCTTCGCCACGCACACCGTCGCGGAAATCGTCGAGCTCGCCGCGCTGTTCCGGATTCCGATGACCGCCATCGGAAACGGCGAAACCCTCTCCGATATGGACCATTTCGTCGCCCGGGAGTCATTCCTGGACCATCCCGGCGGATTCCGCGCCCCGCGCCCGCCGTGGCGGATGAGCCGCACCCCGCCCCTGCCACCCGCCCCGCCACCCACGCTCGGCAACACCGACTCCGCCGCGCCCTGGTCACCCCGCGGATCACGGCCGGAACGCCCAGGCCTGTCGCTCGACGGCATCCGCGTGGTCGACTTGACGGCGTTTTGGGCCGGCCCGACCGCCACCCACCTGCTGGCCATGCTGGGTGCCGACGTGGTGAAGGTCGAATCCGTCCAGCGCCCGGACGGGATGCGCTTCGCCGGCGGATTCCGCGAAGACGTCGAGCGCTGGTGGGAATACAGCTGGGTGTTCCACGGCGTGAATTCCGGCAAGCGTTCGGTGACATTGGATTTGGAATCTGACGACGGCAGAACGCTTTTCGGTCGGATGGTCGCCGAAGCCGACGTGGTGGTCGAGAACTTCACGCCCAGAGTGATGGAGAACTTCGGCCTGAGCTACTCCGACCTGTGCCGGTTCAACGAGCAGATCATCGAGGTCCGCATGCCGGGGTTCGGGCTCGACGGGCCGTGGCGCGACCGGGTCGGGTTCGCGATGACGATGGAACAGCTCGCGGGGCTGGCCTGGCTCACCGGCTACCCCGACGGACTGCCCACCGCACCCCGCGGCGCGTGCGACCCACTGGCGGGTGTGCACGCGGCGTTCCTCACGCTCACCGCCCTGGAGCATCGTCGTCGCACCGGGCAGGGCCAAC
The DNA here is from genome assembly GCF_026242045.1 of Mycobacterium pinniadriaticum. Taxonomy (GTDB): domain Bacteria; phylum Actinomycetota; class Actinomycetes; order Mycobacteriales; family Mycobacteriaceae; genus Mycobacterium; species Mycobacterium pinniadriaticum. The sequence continues at coordinate 150,578 of NZ_JAPJDO010000009.1, read as the reverse complement.
TGGTCGAGGTGCCGATGATCGACGTTGTCCTCAACGCCAGCGCGCTGCAGGTCATCGAACACGACGCGGCCGGTGTGCTGCTGACCCGCCGAGGGAATCGCGGCCACGAGTTCCCCGTCCAGAACGTCTATGCCTGCGCAGGATCCGACCAGTGGATCGCGGTCAGCATCCGACACAACGGTGATTGGGAAGCCCTCAAAGAGATATTCGGGAGACCGGACTGGACGCACGAAACCGAGTGCAACGCAGACAATGCCGACCAGATCAACGCCCACCTGTGCGACTGGCTGAAGGACCGGCCCCGTGACGGGACCGTCACCGCGCTGCTCGCCGCGGGGATACCAGCCGCGCCGGTGGTACAGCCGCCGGAGGTGATCGACAATCCCGCGCTGCAGGCCCGGGCCTTCTTCCAGACGGTCACCCATCCGTTGTGCGGCCCGCTGCCCTACCCACGGCCACCGGTCACCGGTCGCTTTGTGAAAAGCGCCGCTCCGCTGCTCGGACAGCACAACACCGAAATCCTCGGCGGGTCACTCGGTTTGACTGCTCAGGAGCTGGATCGCCTGGAAGAAACCGACGTCATCGGAACCTGGCCGCTGGGGCTGTGACCGTTCGTTCGGTGGATCCAGTCGCGGGTGCGTAACCGCCAGGTGCGCCGTGCGTAGTCGATTTCGGTATACGGCCACTGCGTGACGATCCGGCCCGCCGGTGACCGAAAGTAGCTGCCGCACTGCGTCCACACCGTCTGCTCGAGCTCGGCGGCGATCTCCTCGTTGAACCGGCGCTCGGCCTCCGGTCGCACCTCGAGCGTGCCTCCCTTGCGACCGAGCCGGCCCACCGCATCGGCGACCAGCCGGGCACCCGCCTCCAGGACGTAGACGATCGAGTTGCCACCCTGGTTGGTGTTCGGCCCATACAGCATCAGGAAGTTGGGAAACCCGCTGACCGCCACGCCGAGGTAGGCGCTGGGCTCCTCACCCCAGCGTTGATGCAGCGACTGTCCGTCGACGCCGGTCACATCGATACCCGACAGGTAGTGGTTGGTCTGGAATCCGGTGGCCAGCACGATGGCGTCGACATCGGTCACCGTCTGCGCCGTGCATACCGAGGTCTCGGTGATCTTGTCGATGGGCTGGGTCACCAGCGACACGTTGTCCCGCTGCAGGGCGGCGTAGTAGTCGTCACCGAGCAGTACCCGCTTACACCGAAACGGGTAATCGGGCGTCAACGCCGCGCGCAGCTCGTCGTCGGCGACGCTGCGGCGCAGGAATTCCTCCGCAATGCCCTGCCGGCCCGCCACCAGCGGGTCATCAATCCGCAGTGCGGTGTTGTCGTGTTGCTCCTTCCACAACCGCCACCGCTCCCGGCGCGCGGCCCACGGGCCGCGCCGAAACCGGTCGAGCTCGGCACCGGTGAACGCGCGGTCGTCTTTGGGCACCATCCACGGCGAGGTGCGCTGAAAGATGGTCACCTCGGCGGCAACCTTCGCCAGCTCCGGAACCACCTGCACGGCACTGGCTCCCGTGCCGATCACCGCGACCCGGCAATCGGTGAAATCAGCATGTGGATCCCACCGGGAGGTGTGCATGACCGACGCACCGAAGTCGGCCAAACCATCGATCTGCGGCAGCTTCGGCTCACCGAACAAACCCACTGCGCTGACGACCACGTCGGCCGAGAAAGCGAAACTACCTCCGGTGGTGACGGATTCCAGATCGATATCCCACCGGGAGGTGTCCGCGTTCCAGCGCAGACTGCGCACCGCGGTGCCGGTCAGCAGGTGCCGGCTCAGGTCGAAGTCTTCAGCGACCGACTCCAGATACGCCAGGATCTCCGGCTGACGCGCGTAGGTGCGACTCCAATTCCGGTTCGGTGCGAACGAGAACGAATACAGATGGCTCTGGATGTCGCACGCCGCACCGGGATAGGTGTTCAACCGCCAGGTTCCGCCCACCCCGTCACAACGCTCGATGATCGCCAGATCGTCGACGCCGATGCGCCGCAACGCCACCGCCGCGGCCAGGCCGCCGAACCCGGCGCCGATGATCGCCACCCGTGGTGAGGGCCGCCGGCGGACGGCCGCCCTCATCCGTCCGATCAGATACCGGCGGTTCACCGGGTGCCGCCGATCTGGAGTCCCTCCAGCGCGCCGCCGTCCCGCCAGGCCGCCAGGATATCGGCGTATTCGGTTGGTGTGCCGTAGAAGAAGCTGCCCTGCCGGGTGATGGCGTTGGCCTGCCCCTCGCGGTTGTAGTACCCGGGCGTGCAGGACCGGGCGCGGTCGGCGGTGCCGGCCGACCTGACCACCACGGTATCGACCCACCCCTCTTCGGCGGCGGACGTCGGTTCGAGCCGGGTGACCTCGCGTGCCAGTGCCTGCGCGATGATCCATGCGACATGCGAGGCCTGGACGTCGAGAAGGTAGGGAAAGTTCACCGTAAAGCCGGACTGCGCAATACTTTCCACGAACAGATTCGGAAATCCCTCGACCATCAGCCCGTGCAGGGTCCGCACCCCGGCACGCCACTTCTCGGTCAGCGTCAACCCACTGCGTCCCACGACCTCGAAGCCGGTGCGCCGCGCGTATTCCGTGCCGACTTCGAAACCGGTCGCGAAGATCAGGCAGTCGATCTCGTGCTCGACCCCGTCGACGACGACGCCCCGCTTGGTGATGCACTGCACGCCCTGTCCGTGCGTGTCCACCAGAGTCACGTTGGGCCGGTTGAAACTTGCCAGGTAGTCGTCGTGAAAGCATGGCCGCTTACAGAAGTAGCCGTACCACGGCTTGAGCGCCTCGGCGGTGTCCGGGTCGGCGACGATCGCGTCGATGCGGGCCCGGATCTCCTCCATCTTCGCGAAATCGGCCAGCTCGCCATCCCGCATCACCAGCAGGGTCTTGGTGATGGACGTCCAGGCATCGGCCACCAGGTCCTCGTCGGCCTGGCCGCCTGCGGTGAGCTGCTGGAAGTTCTCGATGCGTCGACGTTGCCAGCCAGGCGTCAGACCGGCGGCCCACTGCGGATCGGTCGGTCGGTTGTCGCGCACATCGACCGAGGACGGAGTGCGCTGGAACACCGACAGGTGCCCCACCGCACGCGCCAGATGCGGTACGCACTGCACGGCGGTCGCACCCGTTCCGATCAGGCCGATGCGCTTGTCGGCCAACAGCTCCAGGTCTTTTCCGGTGTAGTCGTAATCCCACCTACTGGTGTGGAAGGTGTGCCCGGTGAACGCGGCGATGCCCGGGATGCCGGGCAGCTTTGGTTTCTGCAGATAGCCGTTGGCCATCGACACGAACCGGGCGCGGATCGCGTCACCGCGGTCGGTTTCCACGATCCACCGCGACAGGTCTTCGTCCCACCGGATTTGCCGGACTTCGGTGTGCAGGCAGGCGTCGCGGTAGAGGTCGTAGTGTTCGGCGATGCGCTGGCAGTGGGCGAAGATCTCCGGGCCCTTGGCGTACTTCTCGGTCGGCAGGTAGCCGACCTCCTCCAGCAGCGGCATGTAGACATAGGATTCGACATCGCACGCGATACCGGGATACCGGTTCCAGTACCAGGTGCCGCCGACGTCGGCGGCCTTGTCGATCAGCCGGATGGACCGAACACCGAGTTCACGCAGCCGCGCCCCGGTCAGCAGGCCGCCGAATCCGGCGCCGATGATCGCGACGTCAACCTCGTCGGTCAGCGGATCACGGGTCGGCGGCTGGTCCGACCACGGGTCGCGCGCGAACCCCGCGAAATCACCCGCCACCTCCACGTACTGGGCGATCCCGTCGGCGCGCAGCCGGACCTCACGCTCGCGGGCGTATCGGGCGCGCAGCGCATCAGGGTCGAACGGCAAGTCGGACACGTTCTCCGCACTATATGTGGATCACGCCGGGATCGGCTCGATGTCCCAGTCGCGCGGAGAACCCGCCCGCTAGCAAGCTCCGAACGATCCCAAGCGTCCTGAACCGGTCAGCGTCGCCAAGGACTCACCGACCGATTGAGTCAGGTTCGGGTAATTCGCGATCTTGGTGTTCATCTCGCACTGCGTCGGCAGGAACCCGACAGGCGCCGTTTCGATGGTCGGCTGCATCAACCACAACCCCGCCGGATTGGCCGCCGCGTTGTCGACGAATGCCTGCACCAGGTCGGGCTGATCCATCCGATCGATCGTCAGGTGGACACCGGCCTCGTTGAGCATCTCGATGTCACCGGTGGAATCGCCACCCACCAAGAACAAATCGCCCACCGAGATGGGGCCCTGCAGGATGTAGTTGACGATGGCGCCCACCTTGCCTCCACGCCAGGACGACAAGCCATCCGGCATTGCTGTGATCCCGAGTTGCGAGAGTCGGGTCGGGTCGAGGTTGATGTAGGCCTCATCCGGATTTTGGAACGTCAGCTCGTAGTCGGTGACGAGCTGGCCCGTGGTGCTGTCCTTCATCACGGTGTTGATCCCGATGACATGGTCCAGCGGGAGCGTCGCGTCCTCGCCGTACTTCGCAGCGATGGTCGGGTTTTCCGCGTTCTGCACCATCCAGCGCACCGCCCAGGTGATCCCGGCGGAGACGATGTACACCCGGTAGCCGTGAGCGATCAGGTTGCCCTGCAGGTCGGCCATCTGCGGATAGACGAAGGGTTGCCCGGCGCCCAAGATCATCGACTCTTGTCCAGTGGTCAGGTCGGCCTCAGCCGCTCCGTTGTCGTAGACGGCTGACGTCACGCCGACGAAATCATCGACCGAATACCCGTCGAACACCGAACTGGGCATCGTCAGGCTCGAATACTCGCCGAACGGGTCATTCGACAACGAGTCCAGCAGTGCCTCGTAGTACGTGTACACACCTTGAGTGACCGACACTTCGCCAGTGGACGTCATAAACGACGGAAACAGTGCTGTCGACAATGTGGTCGGATCAATGACGCCGTTCAGCTGGACATACGCCATCATCGCCTCGCTGACGTCGCGGGCCTGGGTGGTGTTGTCGAAATCGAACACGGCGATCTTGCCCTGTCCGGCGTCCCGGCTGATGGCCTGAACAAGGTTTTGGTAGACGGTGGTCGACCAGCCCGTCGGATCGAGAGCCGGAACCATATCGTCGGTTCCGTCATCGCCCCGGGCCCCTCGTGCACCGACGATGCCGAACAGCCCCGCCGCGCCGCCGGCACCGCCGTTGCCGCCGGCCCCGCCCGCGCCGCCGGCATAGCCGAAACCACCTGCGCCGCCCGAGCCACCGGCGCCGCCGTTACCCCACAGCGACAACAATCCGGTGCTGCCGCCGTCACCACCGGCGCCACCGATGCCACCGGGGTTCGCTTCACCACCAGCCCCGCCGGCGCCACCGCTGCCGAAGAACAAGCCGCCCCTGCCACCGGAGCCGCCGGCCGCGGCCGTCAGTCCCGCTCCACCGGAACCGCCGTCGCCGACCCAGCCCGCATTGCCTCCGTCGCCGCCGATGCCGCCGGTCCCCGCCGACAGGCCGTAACCGAGCGCCGCGCCCGCACCGCCTTGGCCACCCGCGCCACCGACACCGATGAACCCGGCGGCGCCGCCAGTACCACCGATTCCGCCGTCACCTCCGGCCTGGCCGGATCCGCCGGACATCCCGGCACCGCCGGCACCACCGTCACCACCATTGCCCCACAAAGAGATTCGGCCAACTCCACCGCCGGCACCGCCGGCGCCACCGGTGGCACCCGCTGCGGTCGCGGCGCTACCGGCACCACCGCTACCACCACTTCCGGCAAGCAGACCGCCGACCCCACCGGTTCCTCCGGCCCCGCCGTCGACGCCGGCACCACCGTTGCCGCCGTTGCCGATCCAGCCCGCATTCCCGCCGTCGCCACCGTTGTAGCCGGCACCCCCGTTGCCGAGCAGCCCAGCGTTACCTCCGTTGCAGACCGTGGTGCACGACGACGCAGTCCAGCTGTAGCCATTGCCGACCAAGATCCCGCCGTCGGGGTGCGCGGCGGTCCCGTTGCCGACGAAGTACCGCACGACCTCCTCCGGCGCGGGCAGAGCGGGGACCGCTGCCGCGGATCGGGCACCCGCCACCCTCGCCGTCGGCCGGCTCGCCGGGCCCGATTTCGATGTGGCCGAGCGGGACGCGTGGGATCCGACCTTGGGCTTCGACTGCTTCGTATGACCGGTCGAGTGCCGCGACGACGATCCTGTCGTGGTGTCAGCCGACGCCACCGGCATGAATGCCATCACCGCCGCGCCCGCACCCAACGCAATCGCCAAGCCCCCGACCCGGCCCAGGGAAAAGCCCATCAACCGGTTCCCAACCTTCCACCCGACAGCCCGACGCACGCGTGCGTCAATTACCAGGGCAGGTGTATCACGGCTTCGCCGACTGGTTGCTTACGGAAAGTAACGTGCAGGTGAATCTGCAGCAGTCACGTCGCTGGGCTGCCTACATCGCGCTGGCGATCACCTTGGTCTCCAGGAATTCCTCGAAACCCGCCAGACCCATCTCGCGGCCGTTGCCCGACTGCTTGTAACCCCCGAACGGAGCGTCGGCCGAATACCAGACTCCCCCGTTGACACTGACGGTGCCCGTCCGCAACCGCCCGGCCACACCCGCAGCACGCTGCGGATCGGCACCCCACACCGCGGCCGACAGACCGTACGGTGAGTCGTTGGCGATGCCGACGGCGTCATCGTCGCCGTCGTGAGCCAGCACCACCAGCACCGGCCCGAAGATCTCCTCGCGCGCCACCCGCGCCGAGTTGTCCAGTCCTCGAATCACGGTCGGCGCGATGAAGTATCCCCGGTCCAGGCCGGCCGGCCTTCCGCCGCCGCAGGCGAACGAACCACCCTCGGCCACAGCTAAATTCAGATAGCCCTGCACCCGATCACGCTGGCGCGCTGAGATCAACGGTCCGCACACCGTGGCCGGATCGGTCGGGTCGCCGACCGCGATACCCGACATCGCCGCGGCGGCGGCCTCGACTGCGTCGTCGTAGCTCTCACGCGGCACCAGCAGTCGAGTGGTGAACGCGCAGCCCTGCCCGGCGTGCCGGGAAACGGCCAGCGCGGCGACGCCGCAGGCCCGCGCCAGGTCGGCGTCGTCGAGGACGATGAAGGCGGACTTGCCACCGAGTTCGAGACACACCTTGGTGATGGTCTGCGCCGCGCCGCCCATCACGGACGCACCGGTGGCGGACGACCCGGTGAACGACACCACGTCCACCCTGGCGTCCTCGGCCAGCCGCGCACCCAGGTGCGGGTCGCTGCCGGTGACAACGTTGACGACGCCTGGCGGAAAGTCGGTGCGCTCGATGATGATTCGCCCGATATGGGCGGCGCACCACGGGGTCTCGGGAGCCGGCTTGAGGACCACCGTGTTGCCGGCCGCCAGTGCCGGGCCGAGCTTGGCGAGATTGATCTGATGCGGAAAGTTGAACGGGGTGATCGCGCCGACAACACCGTACGGCTCCCGTACGAGTTCGCGCCGAGACGAGATCCCCATCGGGGATGCCACCCCGAGATCAGTTCTCCACGAATAGTTTTCGGCGATATCGGCGGGGAATGCCAGATCGTCGACCGGGCCCTGCAGGTGTGGGCCGTGGGTGAAGGTGATCGGGGCTCCCACCTCGGCGACGGTCACGTCGCGCATCGGCTCGATCTCGGCGTTCAGCGCTGCGCGCAGCTGGCGTAGACAGTGCACCCGCAGCGCCACGTCACGCGACCAGTCGGTGTCGTCGAACGCGCGGCGCGCCGCGCCGATCGCCCGGTCCATGTCCGCGGCGTCCGCGTCGGCGGCCGGCCCGATCGGCTCCTCAGTGGCCGGGTTGATGGTGCTGAACGTGCCCGACCCGCCGACGGATAGCCGCCCATCGATGAGCAGTTCGGTCATAGCGGATCCCGGGCAACCGGACATGACATGCACCGCGGCCCACCCCGCCCGGTCCCGAGTTCCGAGGCGGCGATGGGCAGTACCTCGATACCGGAATCTTGCAGTCGGGCATTGGTTTCGACGTTGCGCTCGTAGGCGACGACGACGCCCGGCGCCAAGGCCAGGGTGTTGTTTCCGTCGTCCCACTGCTCGCGTTCCGCGGTCACCGGGTCCAGTCCGGTGTCGATCACCCGCAACTGCTCGATCCCCATCGCGGTGGCGGCGGCTTTCACGAACGGCGCCTCGTCGAGAATCGTCACCCCGCCGGGAGCCCGCTTGATGGTGAACGCCGACAACGAATCGCTGATCGCGGGGTACATCACCACCGCGTCCACGTCGACCATGGTGCAGACGGTGTCCAGGTGCATCTGCGCCCGCTCCTGGGCGATCGGGACGGCCAACACGGTGTGGGCCAGTCCGTCGTCGAACAGACTGCGCGCCAGAGCTTCCGCCCCTGCCGGGGTGGTGCGTTCCCCGACCCCGACCGCCACCACGCCAGGCGAAAGCAGGAGCACGTCACCGCCCTCCACCGGCGCGGTGTGCGACTCGTAGGCACGCCGCACACCGAGGAACCGCGGGTGGTGGGCGTAGATCAGGTCGGTCAACGAGGTTTCACGGATCCTGGCCGGCAGCGCCAGCGAGGTGATCGCCACCCGCGGGCCGATCCAGAATGACGAGTCGCGGGTGAACAGCAGATTGGGCAGCGGCTCGATCACGAAGTCTCCGCCGTGGTGCATGCGCCGCACCAGCGACGTGTCGGCTTTGGCGTCCTGCGGTAATTCGGTGAACGTCATACCCGCCGTCAGCACATGCGCCAGCGCGGGGGGCTCGAGGCTGCGCAGATAGGCGGAAAGTTCCTGCGCCAGAGGCAATCCCAATCGGCGCGCATCAACAGCCGCGGCGATGCCCTGCATCCGGGCGGCGCCACTGGCCAGCGCCTCGGTCAGCAGGTCGGACATCAACAGCACTTCCACACCCCGCGACCGCAGTAGTTCGGCGAACGCGTCGTGCTCCTGCTGGGCCCGGGACACCCACGGCAGGCCGTCGAAGAGCAGCTTGTCGTTGTTACGCGGCGTCAACCGCTGCAACTCGGCGCCGGGCCGATGCAATATGACGACTCGCAGCGTCCCGACCTCGGAGTTGGAGCCCAGCACTGTGGTAGTCACACGTAGCACCGTAACAACAGGTCAGGCACCTCAACTATCGTTGAGGTGTGACCGAGCAGGAACTGGCGCCCGGCGAACTCGCCCAGCGGGCGGGCGTGGCGATCTCGGCACTTCACTTCTACGAACGCGAGGGGCTGATCAGCAGTCGCCGGACCTCGGGCAACCAGCGCCGATACTCTCGCGACACCCTGCGTAAAGTGGCGTTCATCCGGATGTCCCAGCGGCTGGGCATACCCCTGGCCCGGGTGCGGGATGCCTTGGCGACGCTGCCGACCGACCGGGTGCCGACCAGCCGGGACTGGGCGCGGCTATCCGCGGGGTGGCGCGATGACCTCGACGAGCGGATCCTGCACCTGCAGCGGTTGCGCGACAATCTCGCCGATTGCATCGGTTGCGGCTGCCTGAGCCTGCGCAGCTGCGCGTTGTCCAACCCCGAGGACGTGCTCGCCGGCCGCGGCCCCGGGGCGGCGAGGCTCTAGATCGCCTGTCATCGAACAGGTGTGCGATATCCTCGGGGTCGTGTCTGTAGCAGTTCAGGGAGCGCTGTTCGAGCACAGTGAGCGCCGCGACCTGGGCGCCGGAGCGTGGATCGACGTGCGGTCGGCATGGGTCGACGACGCCGATGAGCTCTTCGACGGCCTCCTCGGTGCCACGTCCTGGCGTGCGGAGCGGCGGCAGATGTACGACCGCGTCCTCGATGTACCCCGGCTGGTCAGCTTCCACGACCTGACGACCGAAGCGGCGCCCCATCCCGTCATCACCAAGCTGCGCCGCCGCCTCAACGACATCTACGGCGGTGAACTCGGCGAACCGTTCACCAGCGCCGGATTGTGTCTGTACCGCGACGGCGCCGACAGCGTGGCCTGGCACGGCGACACCATCGGCCGCAGCAGCACCGAGGACACCATGGTCGCCATCGTCAGTTTGGGGGCGACCCGGGTGTTCGCGCTGCGGCCCCGCGGGGGCGGAGCCTCGCTGCGTCTCCCCCAACGCCACGGCGACCTTCTGGTGATGGGTGGCTCGTGCCAGCGCACCTGGGAGCACGCGGTCCCGAAGACGGCGCGCCCGAAGGGTCCCCGGATCAGCGTCCAGTTCCGCCCGCGCGACGTGCGCTGAGCTCAGCTGCGAACGGCATTGACGCCGGTGATCAGGAGGTCGCGGGCACGCTGGGTGTTCACCGGCACCACGGGCTTGTCGGGTAGCACCAGCGGGTTGGCGCTGACGATCACCTGATAGGCGCCGAAGTGGGCGGAGAAGTTGTAGGTCTCACCCGTGCGCGCCTGGTTGTCGACCATCGCCTGCAGGACGCGGTGCACACCGATCGTCTGGGTTCCGTCGATGTGCGGGGCTTCGACGCGCTCGACCAAGCCCCGCATTCCGGAACCGGCGAACGTGACCTTCTGGCACTCCGGCCCGGGCTCGGTCACCGGGAGCGCCGAGTTGGTCTCGACCGCGATGACGATGAAACGGTTGCCCTCCCCCTGGGCCGTCACGGCTGCCATATTGCCCTCGGTGCCGGCCGGTACCAGTTGCCCGGCGGCGAATTTCGCGCAGGCGGGCGGGTCGAAGGTCAGGCCGTCGGGAAGCTTCTGCCCGGTCAGCAATTGGGGGTCGATACCGGTCTTGGCCGTCTCGCGCACGGTGAATTCGGGACCGAAGCTGGACTTCAGTGTCGTCACCTTCGCGATATCGAAATTCGGTTGGGCCGATCCGCCCGAACCGCACGCAACAAGAAGGCCGGCGCACACGAATGCGATGACCGCGCCGGGTTTCACCATCGTGGCCAATGTACCCGGTGTTCAGTCACGCAGCGCGGACACCGTTGCGACCAACAGATCACCGGCGAACCGCGCGTCCAGCGGCGGGTAAGGCGACCCGGGATCGGTGACCACGGTGACGAATGCGATGTGGCCGTCGAGGTAGGCCTGCTCGGTGACGGCGTGGCCGTTGGTTTCGGTGCCCGACTCGACGACCGTCCGGGTGGCGACCGTCATCGCGATGGTGTCGGCGCCATCGATGTGGGGCGCATCGGAGATCGCCACCTCGCCGGTGGTGTGTGCGAACGTCATCGTCCAGCGCGCGCATTCGTCGAGCAGCGTGGCGTCCGGCACGCCTTGGTGAGGTACCGCGACGACGACGTAGACGGTGCCGCCGGGCCCCGAGGCCGAGTACCCCCGGGCCGCCGGATCGGCGGCGGCCGGGTCGGCCAGGATGCCACAGGACTCCGGTGCCGCCGTCCACCCGGATCCGAAGCCCCATAACCCCGCCGCGCTGACCGGCCCGGACACGTCGGCGATCTCGTAGCCGGCGGGCAATGCCGGCCGGATCCGTTTGATGTTGGCCGGCTCGATCGGACCCGGCACGGGCGACGCGCTGGGCGCCGTCGAGGCGGGGGGCGTCGAAGTGGGCTGCGCCGCGCACGCGACCAACCAGAGCGCCGTCAGGCAGACGATGAGCTGCCGCACGGGGTCTTGATACCACCTAATGATCGGCTGGTGTGCGAGCCGCGCGGGCAAGCCCGTCGGTCACCTGCACTCGAGCTGCGGCGAGTAGCCGAAACTCAGCTCCCTGCAGGACTTCTCAACAGGGCATGCATGCTAGCGGTTCAGTCGCCAGATGTCGGTGGACATCAGCGTCGCGAACGAACACCACAGTGGGTAAGGCGTCAGTGCGGCACCGAACTTCGGGTCCGCTTGCGCGGCGCGGCGGGCCAGGTCCGCGCTGCTGACGGCCAGCGCTCCCGCCACGATCGCCGACTGTCCGAGCTTGTGCCGCTTGAAGAAGAGCCAGCTCCAACTCGCATTGAGGACCAGATTGGCGCCGAGCGCGCCCACGTAGGCGCGGGCCTTGTCGCCCTCGCCGGCACCGCGGAACTTCTCGATCGTCGCGGCGGAAGTCACCGCGATATCGGCATACAGCGTCGTCCATGCCACCGGAAACACCGCATTCGGCGGAACGTAGCGCGGCTTACGCAGCGTGGGATACCACGTTTCGACACCCTGGCGGCTGGCGACGCTGCCGACCACGGCCGCCGCAGCGGTGGCCAACGATGTCGTGATGATCGACTTGCCCATGACCGCCAATTTACCCATCCGCCGCGCCCCGGAAACGCGGCCGGTGCCCACCGACACCAGGGCGCGTGCGCTGGACAGCGGCGACCGATGCCGGCGGCCGCGATGTGCGGGCCACCGGCGTACGAGGTGTACGGCCGGCCGTGCCGTGTTGCCTGACCGACGGCTGTCTGATGGCCGGCGTCGGCGCGCTCGGAGATGCCGCGGGGAGTGCTGGGCCACCGACTCCGAACGGCCCGGCCGGTGTGGTTCCGAGGGGGCGCCCGAAACCGGCGTCTTCGAGGCCGTCGTCTAGCCCGGTGGGGATGGCGGCCAGCAGGTCGCGGACCTTGGCCGCCGGCGTGCTCGGATCGGCCAGGGTCGCCGCGGCGGGGTCGCCCGGACTGATACCGCGGTCATAGCCCCATTCCACCATCACCCGCAGCGGCGCATCGAGCACAGCGAGGATCGGCCCTGGTATGCCAAGTCGGGCGAGCGGCGTCAAGAGCGGCAGGCGGTTGGCCGGTAGCAGGTAGTACCCGGTGTCGCCGGTACGGCCTTGGTAGATGGCTTCGGTTACCGACACGGTGTAGTTCGGGTGCAGATTGGCGATCCCGGCCAGCGCGTTGAGATCGGCCAGCAGGTTCAGCGGGCGGCGGGGGAAGTCCGCCCATCCGTCGTACTGCCAGGTGATATCGGTGGTCAGGAACCGGCAATCAGTGCAGTCCGGCGAAGCGCTGCAGGATTCCCCCGTTGGGCCTGTTCGGATTGCCGATGAGCACGAACGCGGCGCTCAGGGCCGCACCGGTGGAATCGACCACCGGCAGCCAGGTTCCGTCCGCATTGCGGTATTGCGCGATCAGGTTTCGCTTCTCGATGGTCGCGATCCGGGCGCTCTGCGAATATCCGAATGCCACGTAATCGGACGTCAACGCAACGTCGTCACCGAAGTAGTGCGCTTTACATGCCGTCCTGCCCTGCAGGCAGTTGTCCAGATTGCCGACTCCGGTGGCCACCGACGTGTCGAACACGTCCGAACCGACGACCGGCCAGAACTGCTCGGGTGTTTGGACTGCGACGGGGTTGTAGGCTCCGGGATCATCCGGAACGCCCCGGGACGAACCCGTTGGCGCGATGAACAGATCGAGTGCGCCCCGGACGAACGCTCCGACGAAATCCGCGGACTCGCCAAGCGGATAGGAGAGCAACGAATCAGCCGGACCGACAGATGTCGCGTCTGGTCTCGAGTTCACCAGCGGGTGGCCTGTCCCGCCCATGATCAACGCGGTGGTGGCGCTCAGCCGAACGCCGACGGTCAGCGGTCCGGGAGCGGCGAACGCGGCCGCGCCGACAATGGCAGCCACCGCCAGGCATGGCGAGCGCAGCCAGCTGGCCATGGCGCCCCCGAACGCCAGGCGCAACGCCCTTGGTGGCTTCGCCCGACCCACCGCCGCGACCACACTGCGCCATTGCAATCACGCGACCTATGGCCATGGTGCCTCCCGGCCACTCACGCGGTGCGGGTTCGCAGACATTCTCGCGATTTTCCTGTGAATCGCACTAAGCTGCTCAATCGAGTTCGATTGGCCGCTGGCAGCAGCGCGCCGCGACAAAAGGAGACGCGTTCGATGAACAAGGTGACGGCGGTAGCTACGGCGGGACTGGCCGCCGTTTCGTTGAGTGTGGCGCTCGTCGGTTGCGGCTCGGACAGCAAGACCGAGAGCACGACATCCACGTCCACCTCGACGTCAACCGCGACGTCCACGTCGATATCCACTGAGACATCGACCAGCTCGAAGCCATCCGCGGGCAAGCAGCAAACAATTCAGGACTACCTGAAGGAAAACCAGATCACTGAGTCGCCGGTCAAGCGCGGCGATCCCGGCTCACCGAATATCGACCTGGCGATGCCGCCGGGGTGGAAGGACGCCGGGGCGCAGACGCCGGACTGGGCCTACGGGGCGATCGTCTACGACTCCCCGGAGGATCCGAGTGATCCCCCGAGCATCATCGCGATCGTCTCCAAGCTGACCGGCAACGTGGACCCGAAGAAGATTCTCCAGTTCGCACCGGGCGAGTTGGAGAACCTCCCGGACTGGGAGCCGCTCGGGGACCCCAGCGACAGCACGCTCGGTGGTTTTGATGCCGTTCAGCTCGGCGGCAACTACATGAAGGACGGCAAGAAGCGCATCATCGCCCAGAAGACGGTGGTGATTCCCGGCCAGGATGGCCTGTACGTCCTGCAGATGAACGCCGATGCGCTGGACGGCCAGGAAGGTCCGCTGATGGACGCCACCGGCATCATCGACGACAAGACGACGATCACCCCCTGATCGGTCCCCTCCGCGGCTGCGGCTGCGCTCGCTAGGCTCGGGAGTACGCAGACGCCTCGGCGACCTGCTGCGGAGTCGGCCGCACCCCCGTGTAGCGCTCGAATTGTTCGGCCGCCTGCAGGGCGATCACCTGCGCGCCGGTGATCACCGGCTTACCCGCCGCCCGGGCGGCCACGATCAACGGCGTCTCAGCCGGCACCGCGACGACGTCGAAAACCATATCGGCAGCCGCAATGACATCGTCGCCGTACGCCGGTTCGTCTTCCTCCGGCCCGTTCGCCATCCCGATCGGTGTCACGTTGACGATCACCGACGCCCGGAGGTCACCCACGTCGGGGCGCCATTCATAGCCCACCCGCTGCGCCAGCTCAGGCCCGCTGTCGGTGTTTCTGGCCACAATCGTCCCAGTGCCGAATCCGCTGTCCCGGAACGCCGTTGCGACCGCGCTGGCCATTCCGCCGCTGCCGCGGATCAACACCGGTGCATGCGGGTCCAACCCGTGCTCGGCGATCAGTCGCTGGACGGCGGTGTAATCGGTGTTGGCCGCGGTCAGCACACCGTCATCGTTGACGATCGTGTTGACGGCATTGATGGCGCGGGCGGACTTCTCCACATGATCCACCAGGGCGAGCACATCCTGCTTGAACGGCATCGAGACCGAGCACCCGCGAATCCCCAACGCCCGCACCCCACCGATCGCGGCGGTGATATCGGCGGTGGTAAAGGCTTTGTAGATGAAGTCCAGGCCGAGTTGCTCGTAGAGAAAGTTGTGGAAGCGCGTGCCGATATTGCTGGGCCTAGCCGCCAGCGATATGCACAGTCTGGTGTCCTTGTTGAGCGGGGGTCTGGCCATGTCAGCCGATCGCCCGCAGCACTTGGCGCGCCATGGCCCGGATCTCCTCGGCCAAGACCGGATCAATCTGCAACCCATCGGCTTTCGGAACATCGAAGACAGTGGTGACCACCCCTGGCTCCTCCCGCTCCCAGTGGGTACCGAAGCGATCGAGAATTGTCCGCATCGGCAGATTGTCGGACAGCACCCGCGCCGAGAACCGCTTCACACCCCCGACCTGCGCGGCAATGATCAGTGCGTCCATCAGGAAGTTACCGATCCCACGTCCCTGGTAGGCATCACCGACGATGAACGCGATCTCGGCGACGGACGGATCCGTCTCATCTCGGACGAACCGCACGTCGGCGACGACGGGCCCGTCCGCCCCGTCGACGAGGACCCAGACGAAATGGTCGACGTAGTCCACCTGGAACAGATAGTTCATCAACGCCATACTGGGTGCGCGCATCGACATGAAGCGTCGGTAGAGCGTCTCGCTGGAGAACTCGACCGGACCATTCGAGGTGCGCGCGCTGTCACCCGGCAGCACCGGACGCAACATCAGTTCCGTGCCGTCCTTGAGCACCACCGGGATTGGGGTGACGAATGCGGCCAGTCGTTGCCGGGCGGTGCGCACCAGGCGCTCGCTGATCCCGGGCAACTCGGCCATCGCCTCGAATGCCGCGTGGTCGCCGATGTATCCCGTCAGCGGTTCGGTGGTCGTCACCGTGGCCGTCCTGGGCTTGTCCCGCAACAGCGCGATCTCCCCGACGATCACACCGGCCGACACCTCGTCCAGAACGACCTCAGCGTCATCGCCGACGTGGCGCACCTGCGCCCGGCCCGATTGAATGAGCAGGAAGGACACCGCCCGCTCGCCTTGACGCATCAAGACCTGTCCGGCCGGCGCCCGCAACGGCCGCAATCGCGCGGCCAGCGGACGGAGCAGCTCGGGCCGGCACCCGTCGAACACCTCCATGCGCGCCAGCCCGTCGGCCCGCACGGCGATCACCTCCGGCGTCGCACCCAATGCCGACGCCAGGCCGTTTTCGCCGCCGCCCGCACTCATGCGACCTCCGTAGTCACGACTTCGAGACTACCGACGGGGCGGAACCCGCCGGACCGATTCAGCGCACGGGGCCGCCGCCGAGGACTAAAGGTGCTTCGAACGGTTGACAAAGCGGCCGGCACGTGGCGAAAACAGCCAGCCACCACCGGCTTTCGTTCCCCCGTCGACCGGAATGTTGTGCCCGGTGACGAATGCCGACATCTCGGAAGCCAGGAATAGCGCCACTCGCGCCTGATCCTGGGGCCACCCGACGCGGCCGACCGGTGCCCACGACTGCCACAGGTGGTCGACGTCCTCGTATCCGGTGAGGTAGTCCACCTGCGGGGTCTGGGTCAGGTCGGTGCCGATGCCGTTGACCCGGATACCGTGGCGACCCAGGTCCACCGCCAGACAGGTGGTGAAATGCGCGACAGCGGCTTTCATGGCGCCATACACGGGGTCGCGCGGAAAACCACGCATGCCTTCGACGGAATGAATGTTCACGATGCTTCCGCTGCCCGCCTGGATCATCGCCGAGACGAAGGCCCGAGTCACCGCAAAAACATGCCGCACGTTGATGTCATACATCCGCTGCCAACTCTGTGGCGTCGACTCGTCGAATGCGAGCAACGGCCGGTAATCCCCGACGTTGTTGACCAGCACGTCCACCCGGCCGTGTGCGGCCAATACCGCGTCGGCCAAGCGCTCGACGTCGGCATCAACGGTGACGTCGGCGATATGGCTGCGGATCACGCCGCCGGCGTCCGATACCTCACGACTGATCGCCTCGGCCCGGGACGGGTCGATCTCGGCGACCTCCACCGCGGCGCCATGCTCGGCGAACAGGGCCGCGACCGCCGCGCCGATCCCGGCACCACCCCCGGTCACCACCGCAACGCGGCCGTCCAGCAGACGATTCCAGTCCGCGATGTCCGGGACGCCGCGGGGGCCGTTGCTCATAGCGGCGCAGCCTACGCCGCTCAGTACGCCAGGAGGTTCACAATCTTGGCGAAGGTGCCGGGAAAGGCCGCTGCCGCGGGCACCACCCGCGAGCGGGTGGTGCCGTATTCGGTGGCGTGCAGCAGCCCCGCCGTCAGCATTCGGTAGCGTCGCGACATATGGCGCCATTGCCGGTCATAGTCACCCGGTCGGTCGGCCAGAACACAATTCACCAATAGCTCGGCACCACCGAACCCGATGCCGAGTCCTTCACCGGTCAACGCGTCGACATAGCCGGCGGCGTCGCCGACCAGCATGACGCGCCCGGCGCTGCGGCCCGCCACCCGTTGGCGCAACGGTCCGGCGGCCCGCTCAGATCCGTGCGGGTGGCCGTCGACGCGGTCACTCAACGCACCGAATTCGCCCAGGCGGCTCTCGAACGAGCCCTGCCGCGCCGTCAGGATCGCGATGCCGACGCAGTCGTCGGCCACCGGCGTGACATACGCCTCGGCGCCGTCACCCCAGTACACCTCGACCCGGTCGCTCCACGGCGCCGTGTGGACGTGGCGCCGCAATCCCCACCGGCGCGGTCCGCGGCTCGGGCGGGCCAGGCCCAGCGAGCGTCGGATCGTCGAGTGCAGCCCGTCGGCGGCAGCCAGATAGCGCGCGCGAAATCCCGCGCACTGAACCGAACCTGAATCCTGACTGATCGATCCGACATGGGCGGTGACCAGGTCGACGCCGGCCGCGCCGGCCGCATCCACCAAGGCGCTGTGCAGCGCGGTGCGCCGCACGCCGAGCCCGGGGTCCGCTCGCAACGGGGCATCTACGCACCGCTTCGAGTCCAGATAGGTGACCCCGCGAAAAGGCTTCCCGGGCACAGTGATTCCGAGCTTGTCCAATTGCGCGACGGCATGGGGCATCAGCCCTTCACCGCAGGCCTTGTCAATCGGCGGGCTCCGCCGCTCGATGACGGTCACCGTCAGGCCCGCCCGCGCGGCGTGCAACGCGGTCACGAGACCGGCCGGCCCGCCGCCCGCGACTAGGAGATCGATCACGACAGGCTTGCCAGGGCAGCGTTTTCGGTGCGGATCCGGGTCCGCAACAGGGCGGCGTTGAGTGCGGTGAAGACCAGTGCGGTGATCCATCCGGTGTGCACCAGTGGCAGCGCGATGCCCTCGGCGACGACCGCGACGTAGTTGGGGTGGCTAAAGAACCGATAGGGGCCGCCGGCCACTCGCGGTGCACCCGGAATCACCACGACCCGGGTGTTCCACTGTCGGCCGAGGGTGGTGATACACCACCAGCGCAAGCCTTGAGCGCCAAGCACTATCGCCAGCATCGGCCATCCGAGGGCGGGCAGGAACGGGCGGTGCAGACCGATGACCTCCACCAGGGCCCCGAGGAGCAGCCCGGTGTGCAGGACGACCATTACCGGATAGTGATTCGCCCCGAATTCGATGCCGCCTCGCGACCGGCTCCAGGCCAGGTTGCGCCGTGCGACGACCAGTTCAGCGACCCGCTCCAGCGCGACCGCGGCGACCAGCAGCACATACCAAGTCATCAGTGCCAGCGCAGCAGCACCAGTTCCGAACAGAACCCGGGGCCCATGGCCATCATCAGGCCGGGGCCCGACGGCGGACGTTTGGCGATGGTGTCGCGCAGCACGTGCAGCACCGAGGACGAGGAGATGTTGCCGATGTCGGCCAGCGAACGCCAGGTCAGTTCGAGTGCCTCGTCGGGCAATTCGAGACTACCCACGATCGCTTCGATGATCTTCGGACCGCCGGGATGGCAGACCCAGGTGCCGATATCGTCGATGTTCAGGTCATGTGCGTCAAGGAATTCGGTGACGTCGGCAGGTAGGTAACGTTCGATCACCTCGGGCAGGTCGGCGGACAGCACCAGCTCCAGGCCGGACGCGCCGACATCCCAGCCCATGGTGCGCAACGAGTCTGGATACAGGTGGCTGCGGGAGTCGATGATGTCGGGGCCGCTGGCGTTCATCTTCTCGGCGCGCCGCTCGCCGACCGCGACGACGGCTCCCGCCCCGTCGGCGAACAGCGCGCTACCGACCAGTCCGGGCATTGTGGGCTTGTTGGCGGTGTAGGTCATGGAGCACAACTCCACCGACACCAGCACCGCGACCCCGTCCGGGTCCCCGCGTAGGTAGTCGTGCAGCCGGGCGACCCCGGCCGCGCCGGCCACACAGCCCAAGCCGAACATCGGCACCCGCCGGACATCGGGCCGCATCCCCAGGCGGCCGGCGATCCGGGCTTCCAGCGACGGTGCCGCAACACCCGTCACGGTCGTCGATACCACCAAGTCGACGTCTTCGGGACGCAGGCCGGCTTCATCGAGCGCACCCGCGATCGCGGCGGATCCCAGCTCGACAGCGTGCTCGATGAACAAGTCGTTGGCTTCGCCGAAGTCTTTCAGGGTGGGGTACTGATCCAGCGGCAGGACGAAGTGGCGATTGTCGACCTTGGCGCTGCGATGCAGGCTGCGAAGGATTTCTTCGTAGTCGCCGTACCCACCGATCGTCAGGAAGGCCTCGGTGATCTCGGCCTGACTGAAGCGGTGCGGTGGCAATTCACCACGCACACCGGCAATGACACTGATCGGACGCATGTTCTGAATACGAAGATCATTCGCCGCCGGTTCATGAGACTTTGCCCGAGACCCCTTGTTCGACACGTCAACCAGTATGCCTCGCCGGGCCGCCTTCGCGGATGCCTACCCGTTCGTGCATCCAGGCCAGCGGCTTGGGCGCCCACCAGTTCCACCGCCCCATCACGTGCATAAACGCCGGTACCAGGACCAGCCGCACCAATGTCGCATCGGTGAGCACAGCCAGCGCCAGACCAAGCCCGAACATCCGCATGAACGACACGTGGGCCACTGTCAGCGCCGCGAACGAGATCGCCATGATCAGCGCAGCGGCGGTGATCACCCGACCGGTGTGAGCCACACCAAGAGCGACGCTCTCGTCGTTGTCCGCAACGCCGTCCTGGGGCGATGCGATCCAGAACTCCCGGATACGGGACACCAGGAACACCTCATAGTCCATCGAGAGGCCGAACGCGATGCAGAACAACAGCACCGGGATATTGGCAACCAAAGTCCCGGTCGAGGTGGTGCCCAGCGCGCCGAGGTGACCGTCCTGAAAGATCCACACCATCGCGCCGAACGCCGCCGTCAGTGACAGCACGTTGAGCACCAGGGCCTTCAGTGGGAGCACCACGCTGCCGGTCAGCAGGAACAGCAGCACCAGCATGATCACCGCGATCAGACCCAACACGACGGGAAGCCGCGAGGTGATGGCATCGACGCTGTCCCGATTGGTCTGCGCCGTTCCAGCGAACTCGACCGTCCGGCCGCCCGGGGCACTCACCGCGTGCAACCGGTCGAGCTGGTTTTCGGACCTGTTCGAGTACAGCGGTGCCGTGCTCTCGACCGTGAGCAGGGCACTACCCGACGCAAGCCCGGCCGCCGCCGACGGCGGCCCCACCAGGTTTCCGGCCACGTACGCCCCCATCGGCGCCGACACGGTGGTCACATCGGGCACTCGCGACAGATCCGCGGCGTATCGGGCGATCTGAGGATCGGACAGTCCGGCCGCATCCGGGATGACGATGGGGATGGCCGTTTCGGAGTTGTTGGTGAACTGGCTGCGCAACTGATTACCCACCTGGTGCGCCGAGGCCGACTGCGGTAGCACCCGGTCATCGGGGAATCCCGGGCGAACACCGAGGAAGGGCGCGCCCAGAACCACCAGCACGACCACACCGGCCAACCCGATCGGCACCGCGCGCTTCATCACGAATTTCGTTGAGCGGTACCAGAATTGTTCGTCGATTGACCGCCGGACGGGTTCTGCCCGGCCGAGTATGCGGCGAACCAGCCGGCGCACATCGAGCGAGTCGAGCCGATCACCGAACAGGCTGATCGCGGCGGGCGTGATCACGATCGCGGCCAGCACGGCGAACGCGACGGTGGCTACGCCCGCGTAGGCGAACGATTTCAGGAAATGCATCGGGAACACGACCATCGCGCCCATCGACAGCGCGACGGTGGTGCCCGAGAACACCACGGTGCGCCCGGCCGAGACCATGGTCCGCACCAGCGCGTCGTCCCGCTCGTGGCCTTCGGCCAGTTCGTCGCGGTAGCGGCTGATCATCAACAGCGTGTAGTCGATCGCCAGGGCCAGGCCCATCGCGGTGGTGAGGTTCAACGCGAAGATCGACACGTCGGTGAAGAAGGTCGTCACCCGAAGGACCGCCAACGCGCCGAGAATGGCCATCAACCCGACGGCGACGGGTAGCGCGGCGGCGAACACACCACCGAACACCCACACCAGGACCAGGAAACTCAGCGGGATGGCGATGGACTCCATCAGCAGGAGATCGTGCTGGGATTGCTCGGTCACCTGCAGGTTGACCATCGCGGTTCCGCCGGTGCGCACGACGACGCCGTCGCGGTCGCGGCTGATCTGATCGGACAGATCCCGGGCGTAGATCTGCTGGCTGGCCTCCTCGCCGGTGATTCCCGCGGAGATGAGACCCGACTTCTGATCGCGGCTGACCAGCGCGGCCGCCGCCTGTGGCGGGGAGGTCCACGCCGAGCTGATTCCGGTGACATGGCCCGACCGCTTCAGCTGGTCGATGACGTCGAGGGCGACCGCGCGCGCCGCCGGACTGTCGAATCGGTCGGACGTCACGATCACCAGGAAGGGAACATCCCCCTGCCCGAACTTCTCGGTGAGCAGCTGAGCGGCCCGCGACGACTGCGAATCAGGGTCGGCAAAACCGCTCGGGGACAGATCCTTGGCGACGGGTACGCCGAAGATGGCGACCGCCACCATGACGAGGATGCCCACCACGACCACCCGGCGCGGCGCGGCGACGGCTAGCCGGGCGATCGCTCTCAGCAATGCTTTGCCCTTCGATGTCAGCCCTGCCTTCTGCTGATACGTGCACGACCAGCAGCAGGTTCACAATGCCTCCCCGAAGGACGTCGTGGCCTACGAGGCAACGGTAACCAATACGGCACAGTGCGCGCATAACTGTCGAACGCCGAGCCGAAGATGCGGCGGAATCGGGCCTCCTTGAAAAGGGGTGCTATCAGGCAATACAGGGTGAATGTACCGGCGACTGCCAGTTGGTCCGGCGTCCAGGTGGGCACCGTCCACACCGTGAGGGTGAAGGCGACGTAGATCGGCTGCCGAGTCCACCGAAACAGGCCCGTCGTCGGCATCCTCGGGTACGTCGGTCGCCGACCGCGCAACAGTGCCACCCAGCCCAAGGTGCCGATCTGGACCGACAGTCCGGCATCGAACATCGCCTTGCCGAGCAGCACCCACGCACCGACGTACGCCACGACGAGCACAGCCAGGACCACTCCGTGCGCCCGCCACCAGATCGTGCCGGACGGTGACCACAGTGCGAACAGGGCGAGCACCTGCAGGGAAGCAACCGTGACGAAGGTGGTAGGGGCCAGTATGGTGCCGGTACCGCACGGTCCCAGCCGGTTGATCAGGGCCCGGCCCGGGCCGGTGAGCAACAGCGAGTGGACGACGGGAAACTGGACCAGCAGCGCGGCGTTCGCGATCCAGCTCCACGGCGGCGACAAGGTGCCCAACGAGCGGCTCATGCCGAAGTACATCGCGACCATCATCGCGACGACACCCAGCACGAATGCGGCGTGGCAGAAAACGCCGTATCCGACCGCTATCAGAATCCGGCCGCCGCGTCCCCGGGCGGCGGGCGGTGACGACATTGCCCGCACTCAAACCTCTCCAGTGGCACCACCGAACCACAACGTAGCGTGGGGACATGAGGCTTGGCCAGCGGATGCCCCTCCTACGATGGTCGCTGCTGCGCACCGGCATCGGTATCCGCAATTTCAACAAGACCGGCCAGGTCGGTGACGGCCGGGAGGCCGCCGCCGCCGACTACGTCGAAGCCAACGCCCGCCCAGGGGACATCGACGACGTGCTGGCCACCATTGATGAGTACGCGTACGCGAAGTCGTTTCTGGTCAATATCGGTGACGAGAAGGGCGCACTGCTCGATGCCGCGGTACGCCGCGCCGACCCGCGGCTGGCACTGGAATTGGGCACCTACTGCGGCTATGGAGCGCTGCGGATCGCGCGCGCCGCACCGTCGGCCCGGATTGTCTCGGTCGAGTTGTCGGCAGCGAATGCGGCGGTAGCCCGTCGGATTTGGGCGCATGCCGGCGTCGAACAACGTGTCACATGCGTGGTCGGAACGATCGGTGACGGTGGGCGAACCCTCGACACTCTGCATGACGAGTACGGATTCGCCCCCGGCACATTGGATTTCCTGTTCATCGATCACAACAAGAACGCGTACCTGGCGGACCTGCTCAGCATTGTCGAGCGCGGCTGGTTACGGCGCGGCGCCATCGTCGTAGCCGATAACGTCGGCTTTCCCGGCTCTCCGAAATACCGCGGCTACATGCGGGAACAACAAGGCCAACGCTGGGAGACCACCGAGCACCGCAGCCACATGGAATACCAGAAGCTGGTACGCGACCTGGTTCTCGAGTCCGAGTATCTGGGCTGACATCCCGGTGTGTCAGGCAGCCGCTTTGTGCGTGCTGCCCCGACGACTCGAGCCGGTGCCCTTCTTGGCTCCCCCGCCTGCCTTATCGGTTGCCGAGCTCGCCTCGGCCTTGCCCGACACCGCTGGTGTCGCACCGGCGCGGCGGCTGGCGCCGGCGCTGGCCTTGAGCGGTTCGACCTTGTTGCCGTCGGTCAGATCGGTGGCGCCATTGGCGGTCTCCTCCGTCGTCGCCGCGGCGGTGGACGACCTGAGGTTGGTGACAGCGGTGTCGGCAGCCGCGCCCCCGAGGTCGGGCAATGCACCGCGGATCGCCTGACCGATGTCGGTGACCGAGTCCGTGACGAAGTCGACGCCGGCCTTGGCGACCATGACCACGCCGTCGCGGACGGCTGCCACAACCTGTGCGGGATCGCGCGACTTGATGGCTTGCACGACGTCGTAGACCGCGGTCTGCGGCGCCACGACGAGTCTGCGAGCGTTGACGAACAACTGGCCGGCGAGTGGCGGATTCTGGCTGACCGCAGCGCCATCCCAGCTCTGCAGCATCCAGCCGTCGTCAGGGTTGCCGGTCACCTCCACGACCGCGGTGTTGCCCAGCGGGTGCGTCAGCATCAGCATGATGTCGGGGTTGTCGACGTTCATCATCGTCCAGACCATGATCGTCGCCCCGTGCGAGAAGAGCACGGGGGCGGTGGCACCGTTGGCGGTGACGGCGTCGATCACATCGTCGACCCGCGCCTCGAACCCGTTGCCGGTCTCTCCACCCGGAATCGGCAGGCTGCGCAAACCCAGGGTCCAGGCCACCGGGATCAGGAAGTAGCCGATGCGCCCCAGCCCGCTGTCGATGGGCGAGCCCTCGAAAATGCCCGCGCTGATCTCGTGGATACCCGCCTCCTCGTGCACCGGGAGCGACGGAACAAGTGCTTCCAGCGGTGCGGCGGTCTGATGGGTGCGGATCATGTCCGAGACATAGATGCTGTCGTAGCCACCATCGTTGAGCTGCACGGCAATGGCCTCTGCCTGCTGCTCGCCCAGTTCGGTGAGTTCGGGTCCCGGCACCTTCGTGTCGATCCCGGCGCCGGCGACATTGCCGTAGGACTCGCCGTGCCGTACCCAGGTCAGGGTGATCGAATCAGCGGCCCAGGCTGGCAGTGCCGATACCAGGAACAACGCGACTGCCGAGATGAGCGTCGCCAGTGCTTTCAGTGCGCGGCGCGGTATGGGCCGAGCGCCTGTGTGATGTCGCATCCCAAACTCCATCTGATCCCCCGTCGGTGGTACAACGCCCAGACAATAGCGACTGTGCGCTCGGTCACAGTACATAATTGGAAATCTGTCTACAAACACCCATGTCGCGGTTTCGGGACACTAACGATCTCGTACCTTCTCGGCATCAGCGCTCGCCTGCCCCGAGGGGCCATGGTGTCGTGGATGGCGATGCCCTCTCATCTGATCCGTGTCGCCGGCCTCACGGCGGCCGCGGCCTGCTCCGCGTTGCTTGTGACCGCCTTGCCGCACGCCGGCGCCGCGCCCGACTTCGACTCGCAGGGCTACCTCGATTCGACGGCGCGCTGTTCGGACGCCGCGGTGCTGTTCGGTAGTACCGGCACCTCTCGGGTCGCGATCTGTGAGACGTCCGGGGGCGGCTATCAGTACCGCGGTGTGCGGGTGCGCGACGGAGCGAAGCTGATTCTGTCCGCGTCGAGTTCCAGTGACGGCTCCTATACCGCGGTCAACGACGGCGTCACCTACACGGTGAGCTCTAGCTCGCTGACGGTGAGTTCCGGCAGCACTGTGATGCGCAAGGAGTCGTGGGTGGACTTCCACGGTCCCCAGACTTCGCAGTCCACGTCGTCATCGTCGGCCCCGACGACCTCGTCCACCGCCACTTCGACCACCCCGACGTCGACGACGCCGTTGCCGCCGCCCCTGCCGGCCGAGGTGGGTGGCAGCCCTCGCTAGCCGTGCGCTCAGTGACAGGCGAGTTGGAGTCGCTCCAGGCGGCGCACCAGTAGACTCGGCAGCCATTTCCCGATCTCGGTGGCCTTGATGCTCGAGGTGCGTTCGAGTAGCTGCCCGATCACGATTCTGGCCTCCATTCGGGCCAGCGCCGCACCGACGCAGAAGTGCACCCCTTTGCCGAATGTGATGTGGCCCTTGCCCTCCGCCCGGTCCAGCCGGAAGCGACCCGGATCGTCGAAGTGCGATGGGTCTCGATTGGCCGCTCCCCACAACAGGAGCAGTCGCGAACCCGCTTCGAGTTCGGTCCCGCACAGTTCGGTGTCGTTGACGACGTGGCGATAGTGCCCTCGAAAGGGCGGCTCGTAACGCAGGACCTCTTCGAGAAACGCCCCAAGCAGCTCCGGCCGGTCCCGGATCTGCGCTTCGACGTCGGCGTGGGTGGCGAGAATGTGTGCGGCGGAACCGATCAGCGAGGCGGTGGATTCGCCCCCCGCGCTGAAGAGCGTGATCATCATCGTCAGCGCCGCCACGTCACTGACGTCTCCGGCCGCACATGCGCGGGCGAGGTCGCCGAGCAGGTTGTCGCGCGGCTCGGCGGTTGCCAGGGCGAATTGTTCGGTGATGTAGGCACTCAATTCCATTACCGCGACGCCGGCGTCCGCCATGTGGGTCGGGGTCACCAGCCCTTCGACCACCTGGGTGGCCGAGTATCCCCACCGGATGAGCTTGTCGATATCGGTATCGGGCACTCCGATGATCCGGCCGACGATCATCATCGGTAGGCGGTTGGCCATCACACTCATCCATTCGATGCCGAGGGCGTTGGCGTCCTGCTCCCACAGTCGGACTGCGGTTTCTGCGATGAACGGTTCGAAGGCGCGGATGCGCTTGGCCGCCAGTTGCGGCAGCAGGAGCTTCCGGTGTACCGCATGTGCCGGTTCGTCGGCGGTGGCCAGGGCTTGGATTTCTCCGCCGAGTTCACCGACCGGGAACGCGGTCACCTCCTGCCCGGGTTGATACATCATCGTGGCGGTGAGGTTGGACGAGAAATCACCGCAGCGGGTGACCACCTCGTTGACGGCGTCCCAGCTACTCACCGCGTAGAAGGTTGATTCGCCGATGCGGTGCAGGTGTCCGGTCTGCTGCATCTGTTCGTAGAGCGGGTACGGGTCCTGGAGGTAGCGGTCCTCGAACAGGGACAACCCGAGGCCGGTTTCCGCCGATGTCATGTCTTTACGCTGAGCCGCCGGGCGGCGCCACGTCAATCGCGGATGAGAAAGTCGCGACCCGGTGTGCTCATCTGACAACCCCAACGTCTCATCACATCACTCTCACCTGCAGAAATCGGGACATACTTCCAGTATCTTGTGTCAAATTTGAGAAGCTGGCATGACAGTGACGCAGAGGGGGACAGTGATGGTCCGCGACGACTGGGTGGTAGGTGGCGATCGCCGGGCGGCCGCGGCGGATCGCATCTACGCCGCCGCGACCGAACTCGTCATCCAGGAGGGCCTGGATGCCTTCGACATCGACACCGTGGCCGCGAAGGTCCATTGCTCGCGGGCGACCGTGTACCGCCACGCCGGAGGCAAGGCCCAAATACGTGACGCCGTTCTGATGCGCCTGGCCGCGGGCATCATCGACACGGTCCGGCGAGCCGTCGACGGGCTCACCGGCCCGGAGCGGGTGATCGTTGCGATTGTGGTGGCCCTGGAGCAGATTCGATCCGACCCGTTGCGGCGCTTGATGTTCAGCGCGGGCACCCTACCCGACGTGAAGGAATTGCACTCCTCGCCCGTGCTGGCTCATCTTGCCGCCGAACTCACCGGAATCACCGACGACGATCCGCAAGCGGCACAGTGGATCGTGCGAGTCGTGGTGTCGCTGGCATACTCGCCCATCGCCGACATCCGCGACGAGCGGCGAGCGCTGGAGCGTTTCGTGGCACCCGCGTTCGCCGTCTCACCGCATTGACCCTCACCCGCGCGTCGCCGCGGGAATTCGCGCCCCCACCCTGCGCGCGGACGCCGCGACCGCGAGCACCGCGACGACGAAACAGATCACCGTGTACACCAGGCTCCCGGTTGGGGTTCCGTCGGCGGTCACGCCGTTCGTCGCTCCGAAGTACGCACCGAGCGCGCTGATCCAGAGCGCCGCCAGGACGCCGAGATAGAGCGGCCCGAAGACGCGGACGAATTCGCTGGGTTCGAGATCCTCTCGGGTGTGCAGCCATTGCCGGACCAGAACCGGCGCCGCGATCCCGGCCACGATCACCAGCTCGGCCGCGAACACGACCGCCTGCGCCATCGTGTTGGGCTGCGCCCCGCCGAACAGCGAGCTGGGAATGCTCAGGATCGCCACCCCGAGCGGCACGAGCAGACCCGCGAGCACCGTCCGCCAGGCCAACGGCCAACCTGTGGGAGCCGACGCTCCAGTTTTGCGGCCCACCACCAGCATTACCAACAGGGTCACCACGATCGGACCGAGGGTCGCGAAGATGAACACGCTCGTCATGGGTACCGACGCCAACATCGGGTGGTTGATCGGGTTGTCCGTGTTCCAGGCCCACCATCGAAGCTGCGGACCCAGCTGATCGAAAACCTCGTAGAGGCAGTGATGCACGAACCCGACGCAAAGGGCGCCGACGATCACACCGCGATCCCGGAAAACCCCTAGGCTGCGCACGATTTCGTACGCCAGGGTGATGACGGCCGGATACAGGGCGACGATGTAGAGCGGCAGCCGGTCGAACAGGAACTGCACGGTGTAGACGTTGTGGGCGAAGACCACTCCGAGTTGGTCCTGGACACCGAAGACATTCGGAAAGTACAGCGGGATCTCGATCGCGAACAGATAGACCACGGTGGCGCACCACAGTGCCAGATTGATCGGGTCACCGTGCCGACGCAGGCGGCGGATCGAGTACACCAGCGCGAGGACGGCGCCGGTCACCATCATCAATTCCAGGACCGGCAGCGTCCAATTGCTCAGCCCCAGTGGGTTACGCAGGTGGATGAACGCCGGCGCGTTCTGACAGGTGAAGCCACCGAGGGGTCGGGCGATCGCGTCGAAGGCGGCAGTGCACTGTTCGGCCATCATGCTCCTCAAGCAACCGGTTGACCGGTGTACCAGCGCGTCACATCGGCGCCGGCGTTCCAGCGCGCAAACCACCGGTCGGCGAACTCCGGCAGTGGCTGGTCGGCGGGATCATGAAACGGTGTCTGGCTCAACAACACCCGGCCAGCCGCGAGGAGACGCTCGCGGCGGGGAACCGTCGCGAACGCGTTCGGCGTCGACGCCCGCCTTCGCGCGAACCGCTGTCTCAGCGTGTGCAACATGCCGAAGGTCGGCAGCAGCGTGCGGGCGTCGACCTTGCGATCCGCCTCGGGGACATGCTCGTTCACTCCGTCGGCGATGATGCGCATCACGCCCATGAGGTGGCGAACCACGCCCGGCAACGCCCTCATCCGATACCAGCGGTCGCCGATGGCCGCGTTATAGACCACCAAAGCCGAACTGCGGTGTTCGACCTCTTCGACGAAATGCCACATCAGCAGCGAGGCCACCCGGTCATCGCCGGGGCGGAACAGCGTCGCCTCGTTGTCGAGCATCATCTTGAAACTCGGTGTGAAGGTGGCTTCAAGGTCGGCGATGTAGGCCAACCGGAACTTCAGCGGAGTGGTCTTGGTGACGTGGTCATAACTGGCCGTTGCCGCGTCCATGGTCTGCGCCAGGCCGGGATACCGCCGGATCAGCGCGGCCACGTGTTTGCGGTGAGTGGCCGAATGCTGAGCCTCCTGACGCAGGAACGCCGTCGCCTCGGCTGCCGCCTCGGGATCGGTGATCAGCGGCGCGGCCTCTTGGACGGCGGCCACGATCATCTGCTCGAAGCAGACCGCGATGATCGATGTCGCGTTCATGAAGAACGAGAACTGCGGGTTGGCCGGGTTCCACTCCCATGGCACATCGCCGGTGAAGTCGAACTTGGGCCGCCGGACCTGCAGGGCCGTCATCGTTCCTCCGCCATCGCTATTACACACAATGCTCATGCGTGTGTCATGTGTGTATTCTTGAAGCAACCAGAGGGAAGAGTCAAGGCTGATGGCGCGAAAAGGTTGGGGCGGTGCGCCACCCGCCGACGACGCGGAGGCGCGTAAGCGAATCATCGACACCGCGTTGCGTCTCGTCGACCGTCGCGGCGCCGCGCAGACCACCGTGTCGGATATCGCGGATGCCCTGGGCATTACCCGCCGCACCGTCTACCGCTACTTCAGCGGAACCGACGAGTTGTTCACCGCTGCCGCGGAGGAGGCACTCACGAGCTTCGTCGCCCAGATCGATCGGGTCGTCGCGGACCTGGACGTCGCCAGCCAGCTCGTCGAGGTTGTCGCCTACATCATCGAGCGGCTACCGCAGGAGCCTCAGCTGGCCCTGCTGCTGGCCAATGACCGCTCCAACATGTTCAGCCGGTCGATGTTGACCGGTGACGTGATCGCCCGCTGCCGGGTGGTCCTGCATCGGGCCCAGATCGACTGGGACCATCTCGGCTTCGACGACCGCGTGATCGACGAGTTGATCGAGTTCCTGTTGCGGATGATCCAGTCGATGGTCATCGCCCCGCCGGAACCGCCTCGCGAAGGCGCCGAACTGCGGGCCTATCTCCACCGCTGGGTTGGACCGGCGCTCGCCCCCCGAACCTCTACCGAGCCGGCTGGCTGAGGATCGACACGACCTCGCGCAGCGGATCCGACGTTGTCGCGATCCCCCCGACGAATGGGTGCGACAGCTCGAGTATGAGGAACAGATTGGTCGCGACGATCAGGCCGACGATGGCCACCATCGGGTAGTGCATCCCGGACTTCTCCACCCCGTAGATGACGACGGTGCCCAAGACCATGGAGCTGGTCAGGAAAATGACCGCCCACAACGGCCAGGGCGGCCCGGCGTCTTCGCGAACGGTCAGCAGGCGGACGGTGCGTGCCTGACTTATCTTGTCCAGATTGGCGTAGGACGTCGACAGAACGCTCTTCTGAGAGTCGGTCGTGGCGCTGACCTGATGGTAGGCCGCGGACAATTTGGCCAGCGCCGCGTCGGCCTCCGGCGACCGGGTGCCGCGGCCGCTGTCCCATTCCGCGATCGCAGCTTTCTCGTAGCCGAGCAGACTCGCCCGGATGCGATCGGCGTCGGCGTGGGTGAAAACATCCAGATTGGTCGCCATTTCGGCAGCCGCCGCACCCTCGGCCCGGGCATTTCCGTCGGCGGTGTTGATCTGCCCCCACATCGAGGAGACGACGAAACCGATGAAGAAGGCGTAGATGAAACCGATGAAGCTGTAGGTGAACTTGGTGACGTCGTTGTGTTCGTCACGGGTCAGGGCGGGGAACCGGCGCCGAACCCATTTGACCAGGAGCATCGCTCCCCCGGCGACAACGACGATCAGTCCGACGAGAAGCAGGCCCGGCGGAATGTTGCTGACGATCCATCCACTCACCGTCGCCCCCCGGGATGCACCTGGACACTCTGCGTATCGACTCTAAGGTTCGACGGGGACATGCGCCGGCCGTTTCCGATCAAGTCCGCCGCAGTGGAAGGATTGAGACGATGGACAAGTCGCTTGCCAGACTCGGTTTCGCGGAGAGGTACTTTCACACCGGCGACGTGATCTTGAACTATGTCGTCGGCCCCCGGGCGGTCCGCCGCTGGTCTTCATCCATGGGCAGTCGGTGACGTGGGAAGAGTACACGCTGATCATGCCGTTGCTGGCCAACCGGTTTCAGGTGTATGCCGTCACGCTGCGCGGGCACGGCCGGTCGAGTTGGACGCCGGGTGCATACACCTTCAATCAGTTGGGGGAGGACGTCACCGTGTTCCTGCGCGACGTCGTGGGCCATCCTGCCGTCGTGGCGGGCAATTCGTCCGGCGGTGTCCTGACCGCCGGGCTGGCCGCCAACGCCACTGAGCACGTCGTGGCAATCGTCCTGGAGGATCCGCCGCTGTTCCGGTGCGACTGTCCGAACGTCAAAGGGAACCGCGGTGTATGACACCTGGCTCGCGTTCAGCCGGGTCGCCGCCGCCGGCGGCGGCGGTTACGCCTACTTCTTCCGCGAGCATCTGATCCCCACCCTTCAACAGGCCGCCGGCGTGATGAACGACAGGACTCCGCCGAAACCCGCGCTGGCCGTCGTCGCCCGACTCATCGCGCTCAAGCAGGCGCTCGCCCCAGGCCAGCCGATCGACTTCCTGTTCCTCCCACGGCGCATGCGCATCATGATGCGCGGCACATCGCAGTTCGACGGGACATTCTCCCGCGCCTTCGTCGACGGTACCGTCGGCGCGGGGTTCGACCACGCCGAGACGTTGGCCCGCATCACTCAACCGGTCTTGTTCCTGCACGCCAACTTCTTCGTTCACGATGGACGGCTCGCTCGATGACGACGACGTCGTTCGCGTGCGGTCGATGGTGCAGGGGCCATGGGAGTACGTCCGGATGGACTGCGGACATGTCATCGCGCTCGAGGAGCCGGAGTCCGAGGCACGCGAGATCGTAGCATGGTATGACCGCGTCGTCGCGGGTGAGCCACTGAGCCAAACTGGGGTTGGTCAGTAACGCTAACGAGACTCGATACTGCGCAATGCCCTTGCTACGTAGTCGTCGATCATCGCG
Source organism: Mycobacterium pinniadriaticum (assembly GCF_026242045.1). Lineage (GTDB taxonomy): Bacteria > Actinomycetota > Actinomycetes > Mycobacteriales > Mycobacteriaceae > Mycobacterium > Mycobacterium pinniadriaticum. The sequence goes on along the minus strand of NZ_JAPJDO010000009.1, from coordinate 118,109 downwards.
CTCTGGGCCGGCCAGTCATGCGTGGTCGTCAGCAATGCGTAGAGACCTAGCAGGAAGAAGACCGCGCTATTGATCGGAATCACCGACGGGTCCACCTCGCCGCGCCGCTGGAGGCGCTCGATCTCGCCCGCGACCGCGACGACAACCGGATGCTCCTTACTCTCATCCGCAGGCCTGGTTTGTGAGAAGTGCAGGGCAAGAAAGTCTTTGAAGAGAACGGCGCCGAGTCGACGCTCGAGACCCATGACCAGACGAATGGCTTCATTGAGGGTGGAGGCGAGGTCGCGTTCCGAACCTGCCAGGCTTCTGGTGAATTGTTTGGCGATGCGTTCCTCTTCGCGGCGCTCCAACTCCAGCAGCACGTGTTCCTTAGTCGGGAAGTGGAAGAAGAACGTACCGTGCGCGACGCCCGCGGCGGCGACGATGGCTCCGACGTCGGCCGCGGCGATACCGGACCGTTTGAATTCGGCGATGGCGGCGCCCATGAGGCGCTCCCGGGTCTGCAGCCGCCTGGCCTCGCGGGTGGACGGTTTTTCTACCACCGACATGACCTCGACGATATCGCCTCACAACATGATCACAGGTGCTTGGCGATATTGACCTGGGTCAGTCGGCCCGCGCCGAAACGGTTTCGAAGTCAGATCCCGACAATCTGTTGACAGACCTTCTCCGGCGTTGCGATAGTTCATTCGAACTATCTACCGTTACGTTCCATTATTGGACCAGATAGGCGGGCCGGCATGTATGTACAGGAGTACGCAGATCGGATATCAGCCGCTGAGCAACTGATTCGTACGGCACCGCATGTGGAGAGTGAAACCGATCTACTCGAAGGTCTGCAGTACCTGGCCGGCTGCATCGCAGCGTGCACGCGCCTCGTTTTCGATTACCAGCGCGACCATCCGTTCCTCCACACCGGCACCGGTCCCTTCACCAAGATGGCCCTGGACAATCCGGATACCCTGTACCTCGGCACCTGGCTACAGGCGGGCCACGAGTACGAGATCACGGGGTACCGGGGCACCACCACCGATGTGAGTTTTCAACTGCTCTCCGGCGAGTACTCCGACAATCACGTGCCGATAAGCGAGTTCGCCTTTGATGACCGCGAACTTGATATCGCCTCGGACCGCAGTTTCAGGTTCCGCTTCAGCCCGCGCAGCGACGCCCAACTCGTCATTCGTGAGGTCTACAACGACTGGTCGGCTCAACGCGGCACCGTCGCTATCACGCGAACGGACAGCGCCGGGACAGCACCGAGCCCACTGACAGCCACGCTGATCGAAAACCGCTACGCGGCAGCAGGTAAGCAGCTCACCCAACGCATCAAGACGTGGCTCACATTCCCCCGCTGGTACTACCTGAACGTTCCGGTCAACACGCTGACCGCGCCCCGGATAACACCCGGCGGCCTGGCCACCCAGTACTCCTCCGTGGGCCATTTCGACCTCGCCCCTGGCCAGGCAATGGTGATCACGCTGCCCGCCTCCGACGCCCCTTACCTCGGCTTCCAACTCGGCAGCATGTGGTACATCTCGTTGGACTACATCAATCACCAGACCTCACTGAATGGCGCGCAAGCTCAGGTCGACCCCGATGGCATGATCCGGATCGTCGTCGCCCACGAGAACCCAGGCATTACCAACTGGGTGGAGACGCTGGGACATCGACGCGGCTATCTACAGTTCCGCTGGCAGCGGACTGCACGCGAACTCACCGAAGCCGACGGCCCGATTGCCGAGATCGTCGACCTCGACTCGGTACCGGCCAAGCTGCCCTACCACGCCCACAATACGATCAGCAGCTACGACTTCCGTTCTCGAATTGCCCTTCGCCAGAAACAAATCGCAAACCGGATGGTGGCCTGAGCCACCTTAACGAGGAGCTCTGCAAAACCGCGGCGTGCTGGCCATGAGGACAACTCTCGAGCAACTTTGGTGACAGGATCAGCAGGAGCAGGCACGGCGGATTGTGTGGTCGTCACGGCTCCTCTGCGACGGCCGTTCGGCGACGACTCAACAACGGACGCGCGGCTAGCAATAGGGCCCACGCGCTTGTGTCCCGCCGGTATTCACCCAAACGTCGGGCACAAATCCGAGATCCCGACCACTGAGCTCCGTGCGAACCTTGTCCCATATCGGAGTGCTCAGCCGCGGCTATCCTTTCGGCCCCGGTCCCTCCACCCAGTCGCCAATTGCGACGCAGACGATATACACAGGAGTGTTGACGGGAATGCTTCCAACTTGCGGCGACGACAATCTTGGCTCGGCGCGTACATCTACACCGGTCACACCTTCAATGGGCGGCAATATATAGCCCCGGAAAAGTTGATCACCATCGCTGCGACCCCAAATGGCATATGCCACTCCTGCAATCACGGCAGCGGTGGCCAAAATGACCATGCCTGCAATCGCGACACGCTGACAACCCCACCGAGAACAAGAACGCATCAGTGGATCGTTGGGCGAACCGGTAATCGCCACGCGGATCCGCGCTGCACGAATCAGCAATTACCGCAGCGCCGCCCGAACCTGCCAGTGATCAGAGAACACGTGCTACCGCCAACTGATTGAGCGCGTGTATTGCATGAAAGACCGGGACCTCGCCCCCGTCCCATAACGGCTGGTCGCTGTAGTGGCCGTGCGCCCCCGTCGTGGCGAAAGCCCCCAGTGCGACTATCGTGTTGGCGACCTTGCCAGCCAACTTGAACGCCTCGATGGGGTGCGTGATCTTCCAGATCCAGTCGTCTGGCTTGATGCCGAGTTCGCTGTACAGACGACCGTCGGTGATGTAATCCTGCAGCAACTTGGCGTAGTCCCACGGATTATGAAGCTGGGCCGGAGTGAACAGCTCATATCCGGCATGCAGAAAACTGTTCGGGTTCGCGTTTCCGTACATATCGGCAGGGAAGCAGTAGTCGTACCACAGCACGCCCCGCACTTCTATGCCGCCGCCGATCCCCGCGAACTCCAGCGCCGGCTGCCCTTCGATCTCGCGTCCCTGGGCACGTCGTGGATTGCCGAACGTCACGACGGCATCGAGATCTCCCCGGCGATCAACGAGACGGCCGGACGTGAACTCCTCTACGAGACGCGAGGCCAAGTCCGCCCCTTGCGAATAGCCGCCAAGCACCAGTGGACCTGGCGTGCGCTTGATAACACCGATAGCGTAATCCACGCCAGCGCTTACTGATTCCTCATACGATGGATTCAGGAGCGATGCCTCGGGATTCTGACCGTCGCCGTCGATGAACCCGAAGGACCCCTTATAGCCCGGAGGACATAGGAATCTGTAGCTCCAACGGGCAGGGTCGAGCCTGCCCTCGAAACGCCAGTCGACGAGCCACAGGCCAAGGCCGAAGCCGTTGTCCTCAGCCGGATGCTCCCCCCGACTCTCGGCGACCTCGGCCTCCCAAGTGCCTGGCGCCCATATGAGCGTGGTTTTCATTTCTGATCCCGAATGGCCTCATACATATCTGTTTTCCTCTCATAGTTCTGCATGACAACGGTTTTCATCCATCGAGCGCGGCAGCCCGACGACGCGGTCGGTGGTCCCGGATCAGCGACCACGTCCGCCGCCCACCGGCCTGAGTGCGTGAGGCGATCTCCGTGTGTTTCTCCGCCGTAGACCGGAACCCGTTGACGTGTTGCATAGTGCACCAGTACCTCAGCGCTGGGGCAAGGGAATCGCAGCGGTTGGATCCCCCAGGATCACGGTGCTCGCCCGATCGTGGGCGGTGACCCGACTGTAGACCAGCATGTCCAGACTCGGTTTGGCCTCGGCACCGACCAGACCGTTATAGTCCTCGCGCGCGGCCGTGTAGCTCACCAGCAGCGACCCGATAGCAGGGTAGTACGCGCTCATGGCCAGCCCGACCGGCTTGCCCGAACACACTCCGTCATGGAGCGCCCTCGTCAGGTCGGCCGACAGCGCCTGCCGGTTCGGCGGGAAGCTCAACGTCCAGCTGAACGTCGGTTCGACGTGCCCGACGAATGCCCGGAGCGGCTTGTCGCAGCCGAGTAGAGCGCGTGGAAGGGGGGCGATCGATGCGCCGGCCTGCGCGATACCGGTCAGCGTCTGATCCAGCAACGAGCCAGACTCGAAGAGACCCGTGTAGGCGGTGGGACAATCAGAGCCAGCAGAACAGCATGCTTGTGCGAACCAGATAGCTCCGTCCGGTCGCCATCCATCGAGAAGCGTTGCTGCAGCGATTATCTGGTGGCTCGCATCGACTGGAAGGCCCAAGTTCGCATGCATCGTCGCAAGGTCAGACAGCGGGCCCGTCATCCCATGGCTGGAAGTGACTACCAGCGACGGTTGATTGGCGGCAAGCGCATCGTGCAGGCGACCGCCGGTCGCCGCGGTGGCCCTGCCATCGACGAATGTCGCTCCGGTCATCTCTGGGTCGCCGTGCAGTCTCTCATATACCGGCTCGGCCACCACGTCACGCATCAGCGCGGTGATGTCGCCGCCCCCGTGATCAACCGCCCAGACGACCGGACGCGCATAGCTGGCCTGTGAGTCGTTCCAGTCGCTGAGCAACGCTTCGACGTAATTGTCGAGGGCTTCGCCGGTCAGATCGAGCCGACCGACGAAGCGAACCGGGTTCAGAGCGTATTGGATGCGCCACGGCACCTCGAGCGGTGTTGCATAGATGAGGAGGTACTGCGGCAGTTGCCGCGCCGCCGTCCCCATCGGGGAGGCCGCATTCAACAGATCGCCACCGCCGCCATAGTCACGCAAAGTCCAGTCCCCGAACTGTGTTCCGGCCCGGTAGCGCAACACCTTTCCGTTGCGGTGGGCGAGCAGGCGTTGGATCGGATCCGGGGCATCACCTGCACCGGCCAGTTGTTCCGCTGTGCGGTCGTCGCGGTCCGGCAGGATGAGGCCCCAACCGACCCGGTCATCTCGCCACTGCGCAAGATCCAACTCCGGGGGCCGCATGACGGGCTTCCCGTACCGCGGTTGCACAAGGGCCCATCCGCGATACTCGCGGGCGAAGTGGCCCACGACGGGTGCATCGCCGGTGTAGGCGTCGATGGCGATGGTTTCGGAGGTGTCGACACTCGGGTTGGGCATGGTGCACCCTCCGCTAGCCGGCGCTCAAACGGGCGTTGAGTTCGGCGATCCGCCGGCTCGCCTCAGCCTTGAGCCCGTCGGCTTGTTCCGGCGGCAAGGTGACGAGAAGTTCCTCCAGCGCTTCGATTTCCAGGCGAGCGGCACGAGCAGAGGTCCCATTGAGGACGGCCTCCGTCGGTGGTTGCTCGTCTGGTATTCCCAGGGTGGGAATACCGCGAATCGTCGGGGTCTCCGTCGCGACCTGGGAGACGACTTGGACGCTGAACTCCTCGGGTCTGACGTAGACCACTGGCAAAGTCCATTCCTTGGTGCCTGCGGCCGCCTGGCTGGGCAGCACACCCGGCGTTCGGATCAGTGCCTCTCGGACACCGACCAACAACGAAGGCCAGTCCAGCGGTTCCGGCGACCCGTCCACAGCCGCAATGCGCGCAACCAGATCCGCCAGCAGCTTCGAGTACAGATTTCGGGTCAGCAGGTTCGCGGTGTCACTGACAACGGCTTCGCGCATGCCAACCACTGCAGGCGCGATACCCTCCAGCGCCAACGACAGGGCCAGCGACTGCGAATCGGCACCGGCGTCCACACCTGCTCCCTCACAGCAGTTGAGTACCAACAGCCACGGTAGGTCGTCGGTAGGCTGGGTGAAGCCGCGAAAGTCTCGTGCCTCGGCGAGCAGCCCGCTGCTCGCCGGACCGAGCTTTTCCCAATCCTCTTTCAACGCAAGCGCGATATGAGGAGTGCCTTGCTGGGAGCCGTGGCAGAAGAAGTGCAGCAGATGGGGTCGAAACTCGCCGATCAGCGCCTGCAGCGCCCCTAGGTCGGTCGCGATGAGCGACACCCGGGCAACCTCTGGAGCCGACCCGGAGTCAATCTCCGCCTGAAGATCGACGACCAACTCTTCTTCACTGGCCACTATGAGCAACTCCACGTGCTGCGGGCCGGCCGCACGCACCGCGGCGCGCAGGGCCTTGAGCTCTCCGGCCGCCGAAATGCCCAGGCACGACAGCACCGCTGCGATACGTACGGGTGGGGAAAGCCGATAGAACGGGGCACCGGGAGTCTGGGGTTCCACCGTCCTGGCCAGCGACCACCGTTCATCAAGGCCGAAGAAGTCGCCCGTCGGCGAGCACAACGCTTCCCACGGAAGCGCTTCGGCACAGGCGGGCGCGGTGATCTCGACGAGCAGCGGACAGCGGCTTCCGGCACGCGTCTGCAGGGCCGTCTGAAGGTACTCGCCGATGACGGGGTGTTTACGCAGCGCATCAAAGAGGTGCTCGCCAGCGCGCTTGACCGAGTCGACGTCGAGCTGTGCGGCGCTTAACGCCTGAAATGCGGGATCATCGACGGCGCAGGTGAAAGCGATTGTCGGACTACCGAAGACATGTGGTTCCTCCAAGGACAGCGACACGAATGGGCTGCCATCGGGGGCGATCGTCGTGCCTAGCTGAATGACGATGCGATTCACGGTTCACCACCGTCGGCCAGTCGCTGTGGAAAGGTTTGGCCGACGTGGCGCTCGATGAGGTCGGCGACATTCTGCAACGCGGTGACTGCTGCCGGGTCCGCAGCGACATCGGCCGAGTTTGGCAGCCACCGCATCTGCTGTGATTCCATGACACGGGAAGCCGAGGCAATCCAGGTGGGCGTATCACTTTGTGCCAAAGCTGCTTTCGTCAGTTCGCTGACGAAAGCTGAGCTGCCGTCGGTGTTGAGCCCGAGGTCGTAGCGGTAGTCGTCGGGATACTGCACAAACTGGGGGTGCGCCCAGCATGTCACGGCCGGCACGGGATGGTTCAGTGCGCTTCCGGGCCGAAAAACCGTCTCGAGCAACGTCCCGAAGTCAGCACTCGCAGGGTCAACATCCAGGCAATGCTCGATCGTCACGCATGGACGCATCAATGTGACCGCGTCGGCCAGTTCACGCAAACCCACGTCGGCGGAACCACCCAGCGGCCCGCTCAGTCCCAGTCCCCAAGCGCCCACCTGGGACAAGAATGTATTGAGCTCACCCGGGCCGATCGACCGAGAGCCCTGTTTGGTCTGGCCGACCACCGGTGAGGTCGCCACAGCAAGTGCTCCCCGGTCCCCGGCCAGATACCCCGGGCCCACGAAATGCACCCAGTCGAACGGCCTGGTGCCGAGATTGTCACGCATCCACAGCAGCCACGGGCTCGAAATTTGCACGGCGGAGCCAGTATTGGACACATTCGACCGGGGGTCGTAGCCGACGGCGCCAGCCGGATCATGAAGCACAACCGAGTCCCCGTAGGCGTCGAGCCTCTTTTGGACTGCGCCGAACCAGGAGGGGTCGGTGAAGATGTGCACGGTGACGGCACGGGAAGCGGCGTGCTGCAGATATTGGGCCACCAGGTGGTCGAGGATGTCGGGCAGCTTCTTGAGTGTCGAGGACTCCTGCGACGTGGTCGCACAAATCGCCACTTCGAGCGCGTCACCGGGAGCCTGCGGGCGCACGAGGTGGTTGGGCAGCCGAATCAAGGGCCGGCCAAGCGGGGCCAGAATGCGTTCCCACGGCATGATGTAGAGCGATCCACGCGGACTGGGGAACTCCAACCACAGGGCGTCTTGCGGCGGCAACGGCGACCGTCCCAGTGTTCCAGCCGCCCGCTGCAGTGCCTCGACGACTTCCGCCGGTATCGACAGATTGTGATCGTCTACCGGGTTCAGGCCGGTCATTGCGGCCGGCAAGCCTAGGTCGCCAAGGCTGCACCGGGCAACCTCATCGGGTGTCTGTGTACCGAGCAGCACCCGAAACACCGCCTCGGAGAAGTTCGTCCGCTGCGGGTCGAGCAAGATCTGCAGGGTCGGCAGCTCGAATTCCGAGCGGATCTGCATTGCCATCGTCAGGCTCGTATCTGGCTGAGCAACGCCCACGCGGTCTCGGGTGTCTCGACAGCCCCGTGGCTGGCGATGTAGCGCGTTCCATTGACGGCGATGACCCGCAAATCGGTGGACAGCGGGTATGGATCTCCAACGGCTGGCATGTCGATCCAATCCGTGTCGACGCCGGCGGGGCCGTAGCCGCCCATCGCCGCGAACTTCGAAGGCGGCTGCCCGGCGATGACGGCCTCTGCGAGGTCGGAGTTTCGGCGAACCGCAAGATGGAAGAACTTGGTCAGCGGCACATCGTTGGCCGAGTAGGTGGTGATGATGGGTTGACGCACCCGCTCCAACGCCGAATGGTAGCCACCGGCATGCCCGTCGACGTTGTCGGTGAAGGCAAAACAGGACAGCGCCGGTTCCAGCAACAGCGCCGAGTCGACGACACGGCTCGCAGCCGGCCCATTGCACAGTGCCGATAGCACGACTTTGCAGCCGTAAGAGTGCCCAACGAGGGAAATTCTGGCCTCCGAGGTGTCAGCCAGCCGATGCAGCATTCGGGAAACCCCGTTGCCCCCTACCCGGCCGGCCCGGTCCTTCATCAGCAGCACGGTGGTAGCTCGGATTCCGTCACGGATGAGCTGGATCGGATTCCAGCCTGCCGCGGCCGGCGCACCTCCCGCCGATGCGCCTCCGTCATCGATGAAACCACCATCGAGCCCCGTTGAGGACGGCGCTTGCGCGGTTGCCACTGTGTTCCACACCGCGAGAACGTCCTCCGCGGTGACGGGAGCCTCGTCGGAGTCGACCTCGTTGATACATTGCGACACAACGGGTGCCAACATTCTCGCCAGTTGGTTGACGTCGTCGGCGCTGGGGTTGGCCACCAGGGCGAGGAAGGCGTCCTTCTGGTCGGGCGGCAAGGCGTCGGCCAGCACAGCGACATCCGCATCGGGCAGCAACGCGGCAGCAATATCCGGGCCTTGCTCCCAGGGGGCCACCAGCGCCGCGCTCGGCCAGAACACCCCGACCAAGACGGGCGCGAAAGCACGCGTCGGGGGGCGCCACCGTTGGTGTCGGATGGCGATGAACCGATCAATGAATCGGTCGTAACGACTCGTCGCGGCGTTCCAGTCGTTGTTCCAGCCGTGCGAGAACAAGATCACATCAGTCTTGCTCGCGCTCGTGCCGATGAGGTGCTCGAGCGCGTCCGGCGAAGTGCAATTGCCGTTCTTGTCGAATTCGATGACGTAGAACGGCACATCGCCGAGTTCGCTAGGTAGCGTCTTCCACGGAATGTTCGCTGCCGCGCCAGTCACCGCCGGTCTCCAATGCGCTGACCGGCGAGGCGCCCGGCGAGTCCGGTGTCGATCAGATGACCGAAACTGTACGGCGCTGGGGCCATAGCCACCTCCGTTGATCGATCGGCCGCATGAGCCCAGACCTTTCGGTGCCCTTCAGGGACGAACGATAGCCCTGCGGTTGCCCGTCTGTTGGGCGAACGGCTCACCGCGTTGTCCCCAGCTGCAGAGGGCTGCGGCGGCCCGGGTGCCCGGCGTTCTCTCCGCATGTGCGGCACACAGATCCCGCCGATGAGCGCCGGGCTGACGAACTACTTTCTTTGCTCCCGACGAACGGCCGGGACACCGAGCGTTCCGTCGGTCGCGACGAACGCCGCACACCAACCAACGGCCGCAGCACGGGAAGTTCGCTACTCGGATGCCAGCAACGAAGCTTCTCGTAGCGTACGACCACGGGGCAACCCGACGGCGATCGAGGTCGCCGAAGCCCACAGGCCTCGCTTGGCCATGACGGCAGATCGCGGCAAAGGTGGGTTCTCTTTGCGGCTCACAGCCGAGTTCATCCGACCGGCATCGCTGTCTGCGACCTCGGCCTGGCAGCCAGCCCGGCGCTCGTAGTCGGTCATCAAGGAGACATGCGCAATCCGAGACTGCGATCCTGAGGATCGAGGCCGAAGCATTGGGGCATTAGGTCCCTTCACCCTGCAGTAACGGATCTGCCATTGTGGTGACGCCGCAAATTGGGGACTGCCGGACAACAAGGCAGGACGATGAATCACAACCGATGCCGACCGTCGCGGTGGGCGCACACCCCACGCATCATCTGGCGCCACTCAACGGCGCCGGACAACCTAAGCCAGGACTGCCGCCACAGTGGCGAAATCGCGCGAACTCCCCGCACGAGACGCCCGGTGGCCGAATCGAGGTGGCAAGAATATGACCGCTGTTCGGCGTGATCCAGGTGTACTGACCGACGTCCTCGGCGACAGAATGGCGAAATTCCTTGAGCGCTATCCCAAAGCCGGCGAGATCTCCATAGCCAGCGGCAAGGACGGCGCTCACGGAGCCCTGTCGCACCACTATGGCCTCCACTACCTGGGCTCGCCCACCGCAGCGCTCGACGTCACTGCTGCCGACAAGGAAAAGAGGCGCGACTTCGCGAAATGGCTGTACGACAACTACTCCGACCACACAGTGGAGCTGATTCATTCAAGCCGAACGGCTGACGGCGGCGGTTTCTACGTCAAGAATCAGAAGCGGTACCCCGGCGGCGGTATCTACGGCGGGCCCGAGGCGATCGACCATTACGACCACGTCCATTGGGCAACCTCCGCGGACCTGCTCCAAGACCTCGAACGGCCGGCTGGTGAACAGCCGGCGATTGCGGCCGCTGATATCCCGCAAGATGTTGCGCCGGTTAGCCCCGCGCCGGGGGAACCTGCCGACCTGGTCGGCATAGCCAACACCGCTCCGGTGTGGGGCTGGGACGCATCGAATCTCGATTGGGAGCGCGGCCCCATGGACTTGGTCGCCGCCCAGGGTGACGGCATCTCGTTTTTCACCCACAAGGCAACCGAAGGAGGCGACTGGAAGGACAGCCACTACAAGGATGCGCTCGATCGTGCCCGGGCCGCAGCCATCCCCGTACTGGGCACCTACCACTATCTGAAGCCCGGTGACATCGAGGCCCAGGTGAAGTTCTGGATGGACTATGTCGACGAACAGACACCCTGGTGGAAAACCGTGCCGTGGATCTGGCAGATCGATGCCGAGAAGGAAAACGTTCCGCGCCCACCTACCCCCGAAGAGATCGGGCAAGCAGTGCAGGCGGTGCGACGCAGAATGGCGACACAGGGCACGACAGGCTATGTGATCGTCTACGCTCCGCGATCGGTGTACCAGAACAGCCTGGACGCCGGTTATGACGTCTGGGGCAGTGATTATCGCGGATCCGGTGCCGCCCGGGCGTTTAAGGAGCAGTACCAAGGCGTGACGGACTGCGCCGCCGGCTGGAGCCTCATGTCAGGCCGGAAGCCGCGGATCCTGCAGTTCGCCTCCAACGGAAAGGTGGGACGACAGGAGTCCTGCTGTGTCGACAAGTTCGACGGAGACCTGCATACGCTGATTGAACTGTGCGGTCGCGACCCGGGCTTCATCGGCGCGCCCGCTGCCCGAGTCGCCGTCACCGAGAAGGTGCTGTCCTATGACCACGCGATCGTGCCGCAGGACACGTATTACGACTGTGGTCCTGCGGCAACGCAAGTCGTACTCAACTCGTTGGGCATCAACGTCGCCGAGCACGTCCTCTGCAACGAGATCGGCACCACCAGAAGCGGCACCAACTGTGTTCAGATGATCGAGGCTGCCCTCGACAGGCGGCTGCCCAACGCCCGCTACACATCGGTCGAGATGCCCAACGATCCCCCGACCGCAGCCCAGCGTGAAGCGCTGTGGGCCAACATCGTCGGCTCGATCGACGCCGGGTACGGCGTGATCATGAACTGGGATGCGCCAGTGAGCAACTATCCCCGCGGTGTGAAAGGGTCGGTGAATCCCAGTTATCACGGCGGTGAAGTGTTCCACTATGTCGCTTGCATGGGTTACGACTCCAACCCCGCCCTGCGCGCGGTGTGGATCGCCGATAGCGGCTTTCGCCCGTTCGGATACTGGATAAGCATCGAGCAGGCCGCGTCCTTGATCCCGCGCAAGGCCTATGCCTACGCCGCCGCGACCTCGGTCAGCCCGATAACGATCACGCCCAAGCCTTCACAGGTCCCAGTGGCGCAGGGTGGCGCCGAGACACTCTCGCAGGCGATGGGCGCCAGCCTCCCCCTCGACCGGTACCGAGCGTTGTTGCCCGCCGTAACGAGCGCACTACAGGCGTGTGGCTGCGTCACCGCGGATCCCGCTACCACCATCAACCGCATCGCGATGTGGATGGCACAGGTGGGCCACGAGTCGGTCGGCCTGAAGTACATGACCGAACTCGGCGACGACGACTACTTCAGGAAGTACAACAACCGACCCGATCTGGGTAACGGACCCACCGACGGGCCGCGCTTCCGCGGCCGCGGGCCCATCCAGGTGACCGGTCGGCTTAACTACACCGAGCTGTCACGCTGGGCACACACCCGCGGGCTGGCGCCCTCCCCAACGTTCTTCGTCGACGATCCTGACCAACTCGCTAGTGACGTCTACGGATTCATCGGGGTCATCTGGTACTGGACGGTGGCCCGCAACATGAACAGCTTCGCAGACAACGCCGATATCGAAGGCGGATCGGTCGCGGTCAATGGCCGCAACTCAGTGACGGGCCGTGCCAACGGAATCGAGGATCGCATCGCACGCTGGAGCCGATGCCGAGACATCGGGACGGCTCTGCTGACCCTCACAGGACCGCCCGAGACGGGACAGATCAGCATTCCCAACGCACCGGAAATCAAGGACCCAGCTGCCGGTGTCGACGCCAACGGCTGGCCGCTGCCGTGGCGCTTCGCCTACTCGCGCCACCCGCGTGACTTCAACCAAATCGTCAACGACCCCGAGCGCGGTCCCTGGAACCGCAGACAACCCGACGGCACCCAACATGATGGCCACACCGACGCCTTTGAGCAGATTGTCCCGATCAACGAGCAGATCGCCTGGACGCACGTGTTCTCCGATGGCATCAAACGTGACTCCGGAGACGTGCTGCTGGAGTTGATGGAGTTCGCCATCGCGTGGCGCAAAGCCAACAACCTGCCGACAAGCGCATTCCCGCCTGCCAATCCACCCGGCCCCGTCGATACTGGGCTGGCACCGACACCTGTTGACGCCGGCCTCAATTCCCCGCCGGGCGGGTTCATCGCCGCAGTGACCGACAACGGTGAACCGGCGACGACGCGTCCCTCCAAACGATCGGCGAACTCGGTCAAGAGCCAACCAACCAAGGCCGCGAAGAAACGGACTGCCAAACCCGCAAAGAAGGAAACCTCAGCACCGCCGAAGGCAAACGGCACCCGATAACCGGGCCTCATATTCGTCATTTCATTTGTCAGAACCGAAATGCTCTGTCCCACAAGCCATCAGGATTCCAAATGAACGAGGTGAATGATGCCAGCTGACCAAGACGTCTATAACGGGATCAACGGGGTGCAGTCCGACGGAACTCCGCGCCCGTGGGCGTGGGTCAGGGGCCGTGCGCGCACCGTGCTCGGTGATCTCATGGGCGCCAACCGCAAACCGTTCTCCCGCGTGCTGCCCAACGGCAGCCCAGTAGCCGCGACGACCAGCCAACTCGATCATGACGTTCTCACCGCCGAGCAGGTCGGCTGGCGCTACATCGACTCCACCGGCACGGTCTGGGATCTCAAAGACTTCGTGATCGTGCTTATCGAGAAGATGGTCGCTGAGACCGATGCGGACAAGCTGGCCAAGTACCGCCAAGCGGCCTCGACCTTGCGGCCATGGCCCCAGGACTTCCCTGCCAAGCCAGACTTCGAGTAGTCGTGAGCACTCCACTGTGGCCAGAGATCCGCGCCGCCAAGAACGGGGTGTTCTGGGAACCGGTGGGTACCTTGTTCACCGTCAACGGCACCATGGTCGCCGACCCGTTCGGACCCGGCTACCCCGGCGATGTCGCCCGCGCGCTGATCGAGAAGGCGGATGGGCTGTGGATCTGGCAGCCGATCGGCTACCCAGCCGCGGTTTTCCCGATGGGTCCCTCCGTGCGGGCCGGGCGCCACCAGCTGATCAGCGACATCAACCAGCGTTCGGGCAGAATCGCTCTGAGCGGGTACAGCCAGGGTGCAATGGTGGTCGACATCGTTTGGCGCGATGACATTCTCAGCCCGAGCGGGTCCCTACATCACCGCAAAGACGACGTTGTGGCGATCGTCAACTTCGGTGACCCGATGCGTTGCCCGGGAATCGCCAATGGCAACAAGTACGCCGGGGCGGCGCCACCGACCAAGGCCGGCTGGCCTTTTCTCCCGGACACCGGGTGGCCCACACCCGAGCAGGTCAATCTTCAACATCACACGACAGGCGGTATCGCGGGACCAGGTAACCTCACGCCCGCGCAGACCCCAGACTTCTTACTCTCCTTCGCCAACGACGGGGATCTGTTTGCCTGTTCCCCGACCGGCGACGACCCCTGGCATCACGAAACCGAAGTGGCCAAAGACGAACGTCTGATCTTCGACATCGTCCAAAATGCGACGCCTGAAACCATATTGGCGATCGCCGAGCGGGTGGCCAAGATAGTTCAGAGACCCCTGACGGAAATCGTCGACATGGCGCAGGCCATTGCCAACGGGCTGGTATTCGCCAGTGCCGGAAACCAGGCTCCGCACTGGAAGTACACGATCGGCTGGGCCGTCGACTATCTGATCGAGCGGGGACATCAGCTTCGGGAACGCTCCACGGACATTTCCGCATAGTTTCGTCACTGTCGGCGGCCTCGCAGGATGCGATCAAGACGCAGCAACACAGCATCGCCGAGGCGAATCGACTCCCGATAGAGGGCCGGCAGTCAGAGACTACCCGAAGGTAATTCGCAGAGTTCCGGTCCGGCCCGCCCGAGGCATAGGCGGTGCCCCTGGCGTCCGGTCGGCATCGTCCGCCGCTTTATGTTTATGGCTGCTGTCTGGTGAGATCACCGAACAGGCTGCGTGCGAGGTCCGCGTACCGTTGTCGCACATCCTCGACCGGTGATGAAACATCAACTCCCCTAGTCAAACCGACGCCACCGGCTATCTCCGGCATCGCGGTGCCCGCGGTTGGGGCATCATGCTGCAAAATCGTCGCCAATGCGCGTCCGTTGTCGGCATCAGTCTTCGAATCAGCTGCGCGGCGTTCTGCGTCATCAACCCGACCTTGTTGGACGGCGGTACCGAACAAGGCACCCGCCGCCGCGAACGCGATGCTCTGGACGGAACTGAAGATCCACGTCATATGCGACCACAGCCTTTCGTCATCGGTCCCTGCGCGCGTCAGCAACACCGCGGCGAACACCGCCCACAAGAGCACCGAGGCGACGGCCACCGCCGTGCCCGCACGCGACAACTTCTTCTTGCTGGCCATCGTCTTGTCGGTCATGGTCCCTCCGAGCGCACACACTAGGAGACCAGGGGCGAAAGGTGACAAGTATTGAACCGATCAGCGCCCGACGCTGCGGCACACCATGCCCATGGCTGCTGTTGTTGCGGTGCACGTCCGGAAGATTGGCGTGCCTGTTCACTCGTCAATGAGTGTGTCGACTCACGGGCACGCCCCACACGGCTAGAAGAAAAACTGGGGCGATTGCCCGGCCAGGGCCCCAATACATATTTCCGACAGCTAGGCGACTTATCGATGCTGAATCACGGACACCGAGCCGGCATTGCCGTTAGCCACTGCCACATAGACCTTGTGTGTGACCGGGTCGACTGCCACGCCCTCGGGTTTGCCGTCGACGGCCACATCGTCGATCGGCTGGTGAGTGCGCCCGTCGATTACCGACACCGAACGGCCATCCTCGTTGGTCACGTAGACGGTGCGGGTGACAGGATCGACCGCTATGCCGTTGGGGTGAAGGCCGACATCTACGGGGGCGATCAGCGTGTGCGAGCGGCCGTCGATCACCCACACCGTCTTGCCTGCGTTGTTGGCGACGTAGATCGTCGGGGTATTGGGGTCGGGATCAACAGCCACCCCGTCGGGACTCCCGCCGGTCTCCAGGTCAGGGATCATCCGCGTGTACGTGTGTCCGTCGATC
The DNA here is from genome assembly GCF_026242045.1 of Mycobacterium pinniadriaticum. Classification (GTDB taxonomy): domain Bacteria; phylum Actinomycetota; class Actinomycetes; order Mycobacteriales; family Mycobacteriaceae; genus Mycobacterium; species Mycobacterium pinniadriaticum. The sequence goes on along the minus strand of NZ_JAPJDO010000009.1, from coordinate 102,155 downwards.
ACCGACACTGTGCCGCTGCCGTAGTTAGTGACGTACGCCGTTCCGGTACTCCAATCCACCGCTACCCCGTTCGGCTTCACACCGACAGCGATGGGCGGCACGACCGGGTCGAACGTCGTTCGTGCCCCTTTCATCACCGCCACCCTTTCCCCCCCGACAAGGGTGACGTAGACGATGCTCTTAGGGCCCACGGCAATCCCCGAAGGGCTGTCGGTGGTTGTTGTGAGCGGGTAGCGCTGCGCCTTCGTCGACGACCTCTCGATCACGGATACCGTGCCGCTGCCGAAGTTAGCGACGTACACCGCACGAGTGGCCGGATCCACCGCAACCCCTGCCGGCTTCGCGCCGACGGCAATCGGCGGTCCGATGGGCAGAAGCTTATCCGTCGACCCGTCAAGCACAGACACCGTGCCGTTGTCGTTGTTGTGGGTGACGTAAATGGTTGCCCCGTCTAATGCGACCCCCCGGGGATTGCTGGCCACGGGCACGGTGGCGATTACCCGGTAGCGTGATCGATGTTGAAAATGTTCGACGTAGACATAGCTCGCTACGGCAACGGCGACAAGTACACCGGTGATGGCCAGTATCGACACAAGCAGCACCCGGCCTGACATCCGCTCGCGCAGACTCTGGATGCGTTGGCCTACTGCGAGTGGGCCAGGATGCTCTCGCGATGTTTCGGTTTGCGGCGGAGCAGCCGTACGCATCGGTTCGGGCGAGCGTCCGGCGACATGGAACAACACGGTGGTGTCACCGCGGACGTAGAGTACCGGCGTGACCCATTCGAGGGTTCCGGGTGCACCAAGGATCGAGACTCGGCCGCTGCGGGTGGCGTCGTCCACGCTATGGCCATGTGCTATCGCGGTATAGAAACCTGTTGCGAACGCGATCGCCGCGGCGTCGCTAACGGTGAATTGCATGGCGGCCACGGCACTGATGCCGCTGCGCACTAGAGCCGCGGCGGTGCCCGAGAACAGATCCTGGGTCCCTTGCTCACCTGACGAACAAGAGTTGAGCACTACCAACCGTGGAGTCGGGTGCGCTTCGTTAAGCAAGTCGGCCAGTTGGTCGGCGCCCACCAGGTTTGCCCGGCCATCCGAGCCGACCAGAGCTATCAGCCCTTGATCGTTGGCGACGTCGTAGTCGCCGTGCCCGATGAAGTGCAGCACGTGCCACTGTTCGGACAGCAACTTCTCCTGCACAGCCTCCCAGCTCGCCTGTGTCAGCCATACCAGTTCGATCAGGCCCGCAGAAATCGGCCCGGCCAGAGCCTGCGACAAGTGGGCCTGCTCCGCGACGACATCAAGCGTCGGCAAACCGCGCGGCGAGGCCACCAGCCCTAGCACTCGCAGCGGCAGCACCACCTCCAGCGGTTCAGGGGTATACGGCGCAGGGACGTGCCGTACCAACGGTTCTTTCCGGCAGATGTAAGTCCCGGTTTCGGGGTCAAAGAGCGCCTCCCAAGGCAGGGCGGCCAACCGCGGGGCGGTCAGCCGCAGCACCACCCGCAGACGTTCACCCTGCTGCTGCGCCGCCCCGAGGCTGGCCCGATAGGCGCCATAGACCGGACCGCTGAACAATGCTTCGAAAAGTTGCCGACCCACCTGCTGCAACTGGCGTTCCCCAGCAGAGGCGATCCTGCGTCCAGCCACCGCAGACGCCAGCACCGTGGATTCCAGCGCGTCGCGACCACGGAGAATCCCGTCCACATCGAGGCGCGTGTTCGCCGATTGCTCACCTCCCGAGACCGCACGTACCACCCGGATCGTGAACTCGTCAGGGGAGGGTCCAGCTCCGATCTCCAGTTCGATGTCGCTGGACATCCGCCCCTCCCTCGCCGCCCGAGTACCTGTCCACCAGTGCCAGTACCCGCCGATTCCATAGCCACCCCCGCGTCGGCAGATCGGCCAGACCGGAAGCTGAACCTCGCCGCAACAATAATTCGATGCATCCGCGGGTCGCTGACTTTTGACGAGAAACCGTTCCCCGCGTAATCGCAGTCCGGCAGGCATCGCATCGGAATTCGCCTATCCAGCAGCATTTTCCACGACGTCTACACCAAGAAATCAACGTGAGTGCAGCGCGAATCCGACAGGCTAGCGGGAATAGACCCTGACTGATTTCCCATCGGAGATCGGTGACTCGTGCAGCTCAATCTCGGTTGGTGTCGCGCCATCCGGTACGTCGAAAACCACCTTGACATTCACCCGATCTCCAGGGCTGATCGTGGTCTGGATTCCCTTGTTGAGCAAGAGGTCAGCCTGAGGATCTGCTGGAAATTCGTGGCCAGCATCGTCCTTCAACTTTTGGTACTCGTCGGAGTACGACTGCGGACGATCTCCCGTGTTCTCTACCACCATCTCCACCACCACATAAACGCCGTGTGCGATCTTCAACGGGTTGGCAGGGCTTGGCAGAGCCTCGGTTGTGCCTGCTCTGTTGACGACAAACGCAAATGCGCCGTCATTCACCTTGTCGCCGATGCCCGCCGGAATCAAACCCGGGATGGATTTCGTAGTCGGGGGCGGCGTCGGGGGCGGCGTCAACGACGTGACGGGCAAAGCCTCGGTCGGTTCCGTCGAAGACATTGGGACGCTAGCCATGGACGTAACGTCTGCGTCCTTGTCCCGAGCGATGGCAGAACACGAAGTACCAACGAATACGAGGCACACGACTGCCGCGGCAATCCTTGACACCGTCCTACACGTCCTGCGTACCGGATCCACTGCCGACTCACAGTGCGGCTGATTTTTTGCGCCGCTACCCACATCTCGAAATAAGCAGCGTGAAGTCGAGGGCAAAGGCACAGTCATCAGTCCCCCATTCACCGTAATTACCCAGTCTGATTGCACCGCGCAAATTCGTCAACGGCTTCGCCGTCTTCTCGGTGGCAGGCCCGGGCAGCTAGTGCGGAACACAATTTCAGTCGCACGGCCATGGCACACCAAACCCGATGGAGCGCTCGTGAAACCCTGCAATAGTCCAACGCGGCGTCGCCGACAATCGCGGAATTCATCAGGTTGAACGGCGTGACGGGGAGCCCGAAATCACGAAATCACGCGTGCCTATTTCCACAAGGACCACGTCGAGATCTTCAATGGACGTGACCTCACACTGGCTCCGAGCATGCCGATCACATGTGAACGCACCGACCGATTGCCTACCCCCAGCAGATAGCCCCGAGCAACGGCAGGGGCTATCTGTAACCCATGACGCAAGGTGAGCAATCGAGCTCGGACCCGAGTCGTCACTCTATGGAGCTGAGGGGACTCGAACCCCAGGTCATACCTGCGGAAACCCCGCTTTACGTGGCGTTTCTGTGCCTTGACATCGTTACGCGGATACTCCGATGCCTTGGCGTGTTTAGCCGAAATAACGGTGCCCGTGACAGGCGGCCAGATTCTCGCTGCTTACTCTCCAAGTGGCCAGCACGAGGGTCCGGTGTTTGGACCGCTTCAGTTCCTCGGCGTGCAACTGCTCAAACTCTGTGGAGCTAAGGGGAATCGAACCCCTGACCTTCTCGATGCGAACGAGACGCGCTACCAACTGCGCTATAGCCCCTTGGTCGGTAGCAGGCTACCAGTCGCAGCCCGCCTTGCCGAAACCGGCGACCTACTGGCCTGCGGCCCGCGGCAGGTCGAAGTGCCGCGCGAACGGAACCTCGTCGAGGTGCTCGAAGATCGGGTCCTCGTCGTCGATGTCCAGCACGGCGGCACCGGGGCGGCGCAGCCGGGAGGGAACCACGTCGAAGTCGCGATCCTCGGTGTTCTCCACGCCGAGGCGCGAACGCGCCATCCGCTGCTGGCGACGGCGACGCACCTGCTCCTCGATCCGGGTCTGCCGGCGCAGGTAGCCCAGGTAGAGCACCGTCACCGCGCCGACCGTACCGGTGGCCCACCACAGGCCGGAACTGACGGTGAAGGACAGCACCGCCGTGATGACCATGGCCGCGGCCATCGCCATCAGCATCCGCTTACGGAAGCGGTACTTGCGCGCGCTGACCGCGGCGGCTGTCGCGGACTCTGCCCGCCGCGGCCGACTGGACCGCGGGGCCATGACCGTCGCCGGTTCCTCCTCGGCCTCCAGACCCGAAGTGTCCTCGACGTATTCGTACTCGTCGGCGGTGCCGTCCTGCGGCGTGTCATCGGCGATCGCCTCGAACGTGTCGGTGGCCTCACCTTCGGCGATGGCCTCGGCATCGTCTTCCTCGACGTCTTCCTCGACGTCTTCCTCGACCGCCGGCTCCGTAGCCGCCGATTCTGCGGCCTCGTCGAACAGACTCGGTTGCGCGTCAGCGGCGCGCGTCGCGCCGCCGCCGACGGGAAGAGCGCCGGAATCCTCGTCGACCACGTCGACATCGAGGTAGTCGGGCTCGACCTCTTCCACCGTGGCGGCCACGACGACCACCGAGCGGGTGCGGGTCGGCGCGACCTGGTCGTCGGAGTCGATCACGTCGAACTGGTCTTCCTCCGGCTGCCAGTCGGGGTCGTGCCGGTGGCCGGCCGACGGCCCGCTTCGCTTGAACCTGCGTGATTTCGCGCCGCCGTTGAGTACCCGGGTGGCAAGCGCGACGTCGCTGGTGCGACGCACATTCTCGCGCTTGCTGATGAGCATCGGGACGAGCACGAACAACCACAGCACCACGAGCGAGATCCAGAGCAATGACTGGGGGATGCTTGGCATGGTGGCCTGCTCCTTTCCCGTTCAGGCTAGGTCCGTGACCTACGCAACCTGCAACGGCGCGCCGCAGTCAATTACACACGTGTAATTAGCCATTGACAAGCACCAACAGCCCCAAATGCCACATTAGTAACAAGTCGACCGCGCAATCACGTCCACTTCGCCAGCCCGCGATGCACCAACCGGCTCGCGATCGACCCGTCGATTTCCTCCACGGTCATCGCGACCAGCAGGTGGTCTCGCCAACCTCCGTCAACGTCGAGATAGCGCTCGAGAAGGCCTTCCTCTCGAAAGCCGACCTTGGCCAGCACCGCGCGACTGGCGGCGTTCTCCGGGCGCACCGTCGCCTCGACCCGATGCAGCGTGACCGGCCCGAAACAGTGGTCGAGTCCCAGCGCCAGGGCGCCGGTCGCCACGCCCGCCCCGGTGACAGCGCTGGATACCCAGTAGCCGATCCAGGCCGAGCGCAGGGCTCCATGCGTCACATTGCCGATCGTGAGCTGGCCACAGAACTGCCCGTCGAGTTCGATGACATACGGCAGCATCCGCCCCTTGCGCGCTTCCGCGCGAAGACCCGAACACACCGCCGGCCACGACGAAACTGCATGTCGCACAGTCCAGTCCACCTCGGACGTCGGTTCCCACGGTTCGAGCTGGCGACGGTCGGCCAGCCGGATGCGGCTCCACGCCGCGGCATCGCGCATCCGCACCGGCCGCAAACGGATGACACCGGCATGCACCCGCAGCGGACCCACCGAAGCGGGCCAACCCGGATGCAGAGAACTGTTACGCCACAGATTCACAAGCGGTTCCGCGGTTCAGCCACGCTGAGCCAGGAAGGCGACGTCGACGAGCTCGCCCGTCCGTACCTGGTCGACCTCGGTGGGCACCACCACCAAGCAATTGGCTTCGGCGAGTGTCGCCAGCAGGTGCGACGAGGCGCCAGGCGCACCGCCGAGCGCCTGCACCAGGTATTCGCCGGTGTCCTGGTCGCGCATCAGCTGCCCGCGCAAGTACCCCTTGCGGCCGGGAACCGACGAGATCGGCGACAGCGCCCGGGCCTGGACGACACGCCGCATCGGCTGGCGTTTGCCCAGCGACAGCCGGATCAGCGGACGCACCATGACCTCGAACACCACCAGCGCACTGACCGGGTTCGCCGGCAGCAGGAATGTCGGCACCCCTTCGCGGCCCAGCTGCCCGAAGCCCTGCACCGACCCCGGATGCATCGCGATCCGGGTGACTTCCATCTCGCCCAGTTTGGACAGCACCGTGCGCACGCTCTCGGCGGCGGCCCCACCGACGGCGCCGGCGATCACCACCAGCTCGGCCCGGTTGAGCTGGCCCTCGACCACCTCGCGCAGCTCCTTGGGATCGGTGCTGACGATGCCCACGCGGTTCACCTCGGCGCCCGCATCGCGCGCGGCCGCGGCGATCGCGTACGAATTCACGTCGTACACCTGGCCGTTGCCGGGCGTACGGGAGATGTCGACCAGTTCACCGCCGACGCTCATCACGGTCACCCGGGGTCGCGGGTGCACCAGCACCCGCTCTCGCCCAACCGCGGCCAGCAAGCCGACCTGCGCGGCGCCGATGATCGCTCCGGCCCGCACCGCCACATCGCCGGGCTGTACGTCGTCGCCCGCCCGCCGCACATAGGCACCTGACCGAACCCCGCGCAGCACCCGCACCCGAGCCTGACCACCGTCTGTCCACCGCAACGGCAGCACGGCGTCGGCCAGCGTCGGCATCGGCGCGCCGGTCTGCACCCGCGCCGCCTGTTTGGGTTGCAGCCGGCTCGGGGTACGCGCACCGGCCTCGATGACACCCATCACCGGCAAGCTGATGTCGCCGTCACCCTGTTCGTCCTCGGGATCGGCGCCGATGCCCTGAACATCCACACTGCGCACGGCATAGCCGTCGATCGCCGCCTGGTCGAAACCCGGCAGGGGGTGTTCGGTGATGACTTCCTCGGCACACATCAGTCCCTGTGCCTCGGCGATCGGCACTCGAACCGGACGTGGCGCCACCGCGGCAGTCGCCACCCTGGCCTGCTGTTCCTCTACCGAACGCACCGCGCGCCTTTCTGCCTCGATCCCCGGTCGCGCGGGCCGGCCGCAGCTCCTACTGTTCGGACTTGTCGGCCAGGCCTAGGCGCGCCACCAACCATCGCCGCAAATCCGGGCCATAGTCGTCACGATCCAACGCAAAGTCAACCGCAGCCTTCAGGTAGCCGCCGGGATTTCCCAAGTCGTGTCGAGAGCCGCGGTGCACGACGACATGCACCGGATGGCCTTCCTTGATCAGCAACTCGATGGCGTCGGTCAGCTGGATCTCGCCGCCAACCCCGCGATCGACCCGGCGCAACGCGTCGAAGATAGCCCGATCCAGCAGATAACGACCGGCCGCCGCATAGTGCGAGGGCGCGTCCTCCGGCTTGGGCTTTTCCACCATGCCGTTGACCTTGAGCACATTCGGGTTGGCCGCGTCAGGCACTGTTTCGACATCGAAGACGCCGTAGGCGCTCACCTCGTCCTCGGATACCTCGATCGCGCACAGCACCGTGCCGCCCCGCTTGGCACGCACCTTCGCCATCGTCTCGAGCACACCCGAGGGCAGCACCAGATCGTCCGGCAACAGCACCGCCACCGCGTCCTCGTCCGGGGACAGCACCGATTCCACGCACCCGACCGCATGCCCCAGGCCCAGCGGTTCACGCTGCACCACCGACTCGACCTTGATCAGGGCGGGGGCGCGGCGCACCTTCTCCAGCATCGCGCTCTTGCCGCGCGCCTCCAGCGTGCCCTCGAGCACCAGGTCCTCCACGAAATGCGCGACGACGCTGTCTTTGCCTTCGGAGGTCACGATCACCAACCGCTCGGCGCCGGCCTCGGCGGCCTCCTCAGCGACCAGTTCGATGCCCGGCGTATCCACGACGGGCAACAGTTCCTTGGGCACGGTCTTGGTCGCGGGCAGAAAGCGCGTCCCCAACCCGGCCGCGGGGACGATCGCAGTCCGCGGAATCGGGACCTCTGGCGGCCTCATCGTTCACACCCTATCGGCATCATGTTCCCCCTTCACTCTGGCGCATTCGACACGCGCGCTGACATGGTGGATGGCGTGCTCGCCGGTACGAAAGCCCAATACAGAGAAGCAATGCTGTCCGCACGACGCGCCGTTCCCGACGCGACTCGGGCCAACGAAGCGGTCGCGCTGAACGACCATCTCACCGGCATCGTCGGACGGAACGACACCGTCTGCGCCTACCTGCCGGTGGGCGCCGAGCCCGGTTCGCCGCAGATGGTGGACCGATTGCGCGAGCTGTGTGCGCGGGTGCTCTTGCCGGTGACCCGTTCGAGCGCCGACGGTGAACCACTCGCCCTGCTGTGGGGCGTCTACGTGCCCGGCGCGTTGGTCGCGGCGCGATTTGGCCTGCTCGAGCCCGCCGAGCCGTGGTTGCCCAGCTCCGCGGTGGCCGAGGCCGACATGGTGTTGGTCCCGGCGCTGGCGGTCGACCGCGCAGGAGTGCGGCTGGGGCGCGGCGGCGGGTTTTACGACCGATCGTTGGTGCTGTGCAAACCCGGCGCCATGCTCGTCGCGGTGGTCCGGGACAGCGAGGTTGTCGACGAATTGCCCAGCGAGCCGCACGACGTACGGATGACCCATGTGCTGACCCCCCACCACGGACTGTTCGCGCTGGCCGACAGGTAATGCCGCCATCGGCCTACCTTGCACCCGAGCGTCCCCCGTCGAATCGGTTTTGTCGCATTTTGTTGGCCGGCTCCCCGCGCGCGGCTTGCGGGAATGATACGCGCCACATGGCGGTTCTAGCACTTGACACGATAGAGTGCTAAAGACCCACGTTTCATCCCGGAGGTTCATGTGCCGACCTACAGCTACGCGTGCACCGAGTGCGACAACCGCTTCGACGCGGTGCAGGCGTTCACTGACGACGCGCTGACCACCTGCCCCGAGTGCTCCGGTCGGCTACGCAAACTGTTCAACTCCGTCGGCGTGGTGTTCAAGGGCAGTGGTTTCTACCGCACCGACAGCCGGGATTCGGCCAAGAGCACCAGCAAGTCGGAATCGTCTTCGTCGTCCAGCCCGGAGAAGTCGTCGACTTCCAGCGAGTCATCCGCCAGTGCATCGAGTTCGAGTACCTCGAGCACGTCGACGCCGGCTGCGGCAGCCTCCAGCTAGCGAAGGCGCCGTTTCCGTCAGGACGCCACCTCGGTCGAATTCGGGTTCGAGGTGTCGCCGAATTCGACCGAATAGCCGAGCAATTCGCTGCTCTCGTCCTTGACGGGGCGGATCAGTATGCGCGCCCTCGACCCGGTGGCCGTGGCCTCTTCGAGCGCCGGGAAGGGCTCGTCGAGCAGGTCGGTCGCGCACAGCTCGGCGAATGTCTCCGGCGTGACCCCGATCAGATCCCAGATGTGGCGGCCGGCCGCTTTCCCTCGATCGATGTCCACCGTTCGGTCAAAGGCGGTACTCGATGCGACGACGGTGCCGGTCGGATCCATGAACGCGATGGCGGCATCCGACTCGCACGCTTCGGAGAGCCGATGAGCACGTAGCTCCAGGGACATCGGGACCAACGATTCGGCGTCGTCGGTGGACGACATCAGGTCGGCCAGGACTGCCGGAACTTGGTCCGCAGGCGCCGGCCGGCCGAACAGATAACCCTGCGCCAACTTGCAGCCCATACCCCTGAGCAGGTCGGCCTGCTCGGCGGTCTCCACCCCTTCCGCGACAACCGCCAGTCCCAGACTGTGGCCCAGTCCGACCACCGCGTCGACGATCTTGCGACTCTGACGGTGTTCGTGGATCGCCATCACGAAGCTGGCGTCGATTTTGATCTTGGAGAACGGCAATGTGCTCAGCCAGCTCAGGCTCGAGTAGCCGGTACCGAAGTCGTCCATCGCAATCACGCAGCCGAGGTTTATCAGCCGCTCGAGCGTGCGTCGCGGCTGGGTCAGATCGTTGATGAAGCCCGACTCGGTGACCTCAATGTGTATGCGGCTCAACGGAAATGACGTGTCGATTGCCGCCTTGGCGACTCTTGTCGCCAGCTCGGAGTTACGCAGTTGGGTCGGCGAGACGTTGAAACCGAGGAACAGATTGTGCGGCCATTCCGCCGCGGCCAGAAATGACGTGCGCATCAATTGATCAAGCAGACGGTCGAGGAGACCGAAGCGATCGGCGATGGGGATGAATCGGTCCGGGGCGATGTAACCCTGAACCGGATCATGCCATCGGGCAAGCACTTCGAAGCCGAGAACGTGTCCGTCCTCCAAGGACACGATCGGCTGGAAGAACGGCGCCACCCCACCGCCGGACAGCGCGGACAAAAGGTTGCGCGCGAGGAGCTGGTCAGCGTTCACAGCCGCGCCCCCTTCTCCCCACCCCAGGCGCCGTAACAGCGGTTACGTCAACGTACAGGCAAAGTCGTCCCGGGACCCCGAAACAGCCAACCAGTGCCCTAAGCAGCCCCGCTTATCCACAGGGTAGCGCGCCGGGCGAAGCCCGGCCCAGGCTGCTCGGGCTACGTTGACCGGATGGGCGAGTCGCTCAATCCCACGCTGCCGGCCCGAATTCGGCAAATGCTTCGGCCCGACTTCACCCGAACGACGACGGCGCGACGCGTCGCCGCGGGCGGTCTGGTCGTCCTCGCCGGCGTTGCCGCGCTGCGGCCCGATCCCGGCGAGCGCCGAACCGACGTGGTGGTGGCCGCCCACGACCTCAGCCCCGGCCAGGCATTGGCCGCCACCGATCTCAGACTTGAGAAGCGCTCCGCGCCATCGGTGCCCGACGGCGCTTCCGCGACTATCGACACCCTCGTGGGCAGCACGCTGGCCGGGCCGGCCCGCCGGGGCGAGGTTCTCACCGACGTCCGAGTGCTCGGCCCACGACTGGCCGGTCTCGCAGCCGGACCCGACGCTCGGGTGGTGCCGCTGACCCTTGCGGACGCGGCGGTTCTCGACTTGATCAGACCCGGCGATGTCGTCGACGTCATGGGCGTGGCTGGCGCGGGTACCGACGCCGAGCCGACGGTGGTGGCCTCCGATGCGATCGTCGTGCTGGTTTCGCCCAAACAGAAAGCCGTGGGAACCGGCGATGACCGGGTGGTGCTGGTGGCACTACCGGCGGCCGCGGCACACTCCCTGGCGGCGGCCGCCCTGGTCAAGACCGTGACGTTGACGATCCACTGAGCTTGCGGCTAGCCGGCGGGCGGGGCGGGCACCGCTGTGGTCGTGGGCGGAGCTTGTCGCGCAATGGCATCCATCACCATATCGGCGATGTCGTCGGAGGACGACGCGCTTGTCGGCCCGGGCGCCGGAGCCGGACTTGGTGCGGCAGGCGCGACACCGCCGGACACCGTCAGCGCACCGAACAGAACTGCGCCGGTGGCCGCGATCATGACCGGCCGGGGCGGCATCGACATGCTGGTTTCCTTCCAAAGAGGCCTGCGGCCAAGCTAACAGCTCGGCGCTCCGCCCGCCTGGCGCGTAATACCCTTCGAGGACCGTTACCTCCCACCGAAAGGGGCAATGCCGTGTTGAAAGGTTTCAAGGAATTTCTGTCCCGCGGGAACATCATCGATCTGTCTGTCGCGGTGGTGATCGGTACCGCGTTCACCGGGCTGGTGACCAAGTTCACCGACAGCATCATCCAGCCGCTGATCGACCGGATCGGGGCGGGCAAGGACACCGAATACGGCATCCTGCGGATCGGCATCGGTGGCGGACAGGCCATCGACTTGAACATTCTGCTGTCGGCGTTGATCAACTTCGTCCTGGTGGCAGCGGTCGTGTACTTCTTCGTCGTCGCCCCCTACAACCGGCTGCGCAAGAAGGGCGAGATCGAACAGGCCGGCGATACCGAGTTGAGCCTGCTCACCGACATCCGCGACCTCCTAGCCGATGCAAACGGCACGCCCAAGAAGGTCACCGGCCCGGGTTCTGGCCCGAGTCCCGACACCGCAAAGACCAAGAACGCGGACTAGAACTGCGTGTCGCGCATACAAAATGGCCCCCGGCTTGAGCCGGGGGCCATTCTGTTGACTGCTCTAGGGAGAGGTCAGTTCATGTTCCAGGGTTCGCCGTAGGTGGTGACGCTGTCACCGGCCTTGGAGATCAGCCGGGCGAACGGGCGCAGCAGCACACCGCCGGCCGCACCGGTGACGGTGCCGTGGGCGTTGGCCACGGCCACCGAGCCGTTGGGGCCTTCGACGTCCACCGAGAAGGTGGCGACTTCCTGGATGCCGGGGCCGTTGCCCAGGTCAGCGCTGATCGACACACCCGGGAACAGGTTCGGGGTGATCACCGAGCCCAGCGGGTTGAAGCCCGTCGGGGAGATGTCGGCGTCGTCGAGCAGGATGTTGGGCGTGGTGTAGCTGAAGTTGATGCCCACACCCAGCGACCACGGGAAGCCCACCTGGTAGCCCAGCTCCAAGGTGCCCGCGAAGTCATCAGCACCCGGGCCGACCACGCTGTAGACGGCCTTGCCGGAGTGGAACCACTCGCGAGTCAGCCGGTTGCGGTCCAGGGGGAACACACCGTTGAGGTAGGTGTCCCACTGCTGAATCGTCATCGTGCGGCCACCGCCGTCAACCAGACTCAGTTCGTTGTCCAAACCTGCGTGCGAGGTACCTGTCCCGACGAAGAGCGCCGCGACGGCAGCGATCATCGCCACCAGTACCCGACCGATTACCTTCATGTTCTCCCTAGCTATGTCGACGGCGGACCCGTGGGCTCACCGAGTTTTGTAGTTCGTGCTCGGGGTCCAAAACATGCTGACACCGCACACGGCGCTCGGCAGTTCAATGAGAATCCTCACAACCTGCTCTTACGCTTTGCTCATCGTTGACACGAGGAACATAACGGGATGGCATCTGGGCGGCAACGCGTAGGGTCGCGGTGCGCCGAGGTGGTGTTTGCGTGGGGAAGTTTGCTGGGAGCGGTGCCACAGCCATCCGGACGCCGGGGCGGCCTCGGCCACGGCGACACCAGGAACCACGAGTTCGACCCGCCCCCTTCGGAAGCCTCCCCGGCCATCTGGCACGCGTAGACCTGCCCGATCAGGACCTGCTGATCCTCAATGGTGGTGTGGCGGAACGTTATCCCTGAACCACTGCTCGCGGTCCGCGATGTCACGACGGTCGTCCGAATCACGTTCGTCGGACGACTCCTGAGGCAAGTCGGTACCGAAGATCTTGTTAACTGCGCTTCGGCTCTGGCGCGAGGATCCCATCACATCACCCCATATTTGTGACAAAGATCACAATCTTGATGTTTGTGCAGTTCACGAGGTGTTAACACAACATGCCTACCCCTCGTTGTGGGTCCCTTAATTGACGGTACGCCACCACCAGGCGCGACCGCCGATGCTCCGCGTGGAGCTTGCTTAGATCTCCAGGCTGGACAGCTGGCCGATGACATGGGCCGCCAGCGGGTTCAGCGTCGCCATGCCGTCGCGAACCGCGTAACGCGACCCCGCGATGTTGACGACCAGCGTGCTGCCGGAGATCCCGGCCAGACCGCGGGACAAACCTGCGTCGGTGATTCCCGCCGACAGGCCGGAAGCGCGCAGCGCCTCGGACATGCCGAGGAGTTCGCGATCGAGGATGGTCTTGGTGGCCTCCGGCGTCACATCACGCGGAGTGACGCCCGTGCCGCCCACCGAAACCACCAGATCAACACCACCGATGACGGCGGTGTTGAGCGCGTTGCGAATCTCGACCTCGTCGGCAGACACCACCACGACGCCGTCCACCACGAAACCCGCCTCCGCGAGCAGCTCGGTGACCAACGGCCCGCTGTGGTCCTCCTCATCGCCGTGGGCCGTGCGGTCGTCGACGACGACGACGAGGGCACGCCCCACCAGCTCCCCTGGCTGTTCCATGGATGTCACCGTATATCCGCCCGACGACATCCCGGCAGTCGTGCTGGTCAGTGTGACGGGATATTCACCCACCACCCGGATCACTGGGTTGCCTTTCCGAGCGTGACCTGCACGGAACGGTCAGTTCCGGAGGGGTCGGTGAAAGTCAGCGTCACCTTGTCGCCCGGGGCACGCGATCGGACGGCGGCTACCAGGGCGTCGGCACTGCCGATCACCCGGTCATCGACCTTGGTCACCACCACGCCGCTGGGCAGGCCCGCTGCCGCGGCGGCACCGCCCTTTGTCACGTCGACGATCTTCGCCCCGTGAGTGGTCATGTCGTTGCTGACCTGCACACCCAGTGAGGCGTGGGTCGCGGTGCCGGTACTGATCAGCTCGTCGGCGATCCGTTTCGCCTGATCCACCGGGATGGCGAAGCCCAGCCCGATCGAGCCGCTCTGGGCGTCCGGGGAGTCCCCTCCCAACGTGGCGATCGCCGAGTTCACCCCGACCAGCTCGCCACTCATGTTCACCAACGCACCACCGGAATTACCAGGGTTGATCGCGGCATCGGTCTGGATCGCATCCAGCACGGTGTTCTGGTTGTTGGCATCACCACCGGTGGCCACCGGGCGGTTCAGGGCGCTCACGATCCCGGTTGTGACCGTGCCCTCCAGGCCCAGCGGCGAACCGACCGCCACCACGTCCTGGCCGACCCGCAGGTTCGACGACGAGCCCACGCTGATCGGGGTCAGGCCCGACACTCCCTGCGCCCGAACGACGGCGATGTCACTGGCCGGATCGGTGCCGATCACGGTGAACGATGCGGTGCGGCCGTCAGAGAACGTCACGATCGTCTTCGGCGCTCCATCGGTGGACGGAGCGCTCGGCACGCCGGAACTGCCTGGTCCGCCTGGGACCAGCGACGGCAGACCCGGTATCGCCGGCGGGGCGGCAGGCCCCAGGCCACCGGGCTTGGCGGCCGCCACGACGTGGTTGTTGGTCAGGATCAGTCCGTCCGAGGACAGGATGATGCCCGAGCCTTCCTCAGACTGGCGGCCGAACTCGGTCTCGAGCTTGACCACACTGGGGACCACCTTGGCCGCCACCTGCTCGACCGAACCCACCGGCAAATTGGCCGCCGGAACATTGGCGGGCACGTTGGGTGAGCCTTGCAGGACGGAGCCGACCGGTTGCCGGTCCGGTTGAGCGAGCAGCGCCACCGTGCCGCCGACGCCGGCCGACACAACGGCGATGGCAAGGGCTCCCGCTGTCAATGCCCCTGCGCGCGACCGTCGCCGTGGTGGCATCGTCGGCATACCCGGCGTGGTGGACGGATGTCCTTGCCGTACAGCGTGATACGGGTCATAGGCTTGCCGGTAGCCCGGCTGCTGTTGTTGCGTCGCGTAGCGCCAGTCATAGGGCTGCTGGTAACCGGCCGTGCCTGGTGGCTGTGAATACCCTGATGCCGCATGCTGATTCGGCCCGGAGTGGCCATGTTGCTGCGGCGGCGAGTACCTCGAGGGGTCGGTCATGTCGTCAGATCGCTCTTTCTCTTCGCACGACGCACGCTCTTATTGATCAAAGAGACGTTGCCTTCAAGCTTGCCTTGCGCTACTGAGAATCGACTGAGATAACACTCGGTACAGTCGATCGTTTTTGCTGGGAGGCCCCTTGACCACCGTTGGTCTTGGCCATTTTGGCCGTGATTTCGCTCTCAGCTGAAGCATCCGGATACGTCATCGCGGTCGTCGGCAGCCCCGGTAGCAGGACGTAGAACGCGGTGCCCGGCGGCTGGCCGCCCGGCACGGTGTCGGCGATTCGGATCATCCCGCCGTGCTTGACGACAACTTGCTTGACGATCGCCAAGCCCAGCCCCGACCCGGGCATGGCCCGTGCCGATGCCGACCGGTAGAACCGCTCGAACACCAGACCACGTTCGGCAGGGGGAATCCCCGGCCCGTGGTCGGACACCACGAGCTCGGCATGGGCGGCGTCCACCTGACGCAGCCGAACCCCGACATGGCCGCCCGACGGGCCCCACTTCGCCGCATTGTCGAGCAGGTTGACCACCGCCCGGGACAGTCCGGCGGGATCGCCGTAGACCTGCCAGCCGACGACGTCGACGTCGAAAAGAACGTCGTTGCGGCGTCGGCGCGCACGCTCGAGGCTGCGGTCGACGATGTCGCTCAGGTCGACCGCTTCGTGCACCACCCCGCCGGCGTCCTCACGCGTGAGGTCGACCAGATCGCCCACCAGCGTGGACAACTCCTCGATCTGTGCGATCACATCGGTGCGCAGATCGGCCATTTCGTTCTCCGGCAGCCGCGGGGCACCCGGTTGCATCGACGCCATCAGCAACTCGACGTTGGTACGCAGCGACGTCAGCGGCGTGCGCAATTCGTGCCCGGCGTCGGCGACCAGCCGGGCCTGCCGTTCCCGCGACTCGGTCAACGCGCGAAGCATCGTGTTGAACGTTTCGGTGAGCCTGGCCAGCTCGTCGCTGCCGAACACCGGGATCGGCCGAAGATCGTCTGTCCGCGCCACCCGCTCGGCGGCTTCGGTCAGCCGCGCCACCGGTCGCAGGCCGGTCCGTGCCACCATGCCGCCGGCGATCGCGGCGACCACCACGCCGATACCGCCCACCGCCAGCAGCACCCATTTCAGCTTGGTCATCACCGCGTTGGTGGGGGCCAGGCTCTTCGAGATCAGCAGTGAGCTGCCGGTGGGCAGGTGAACCGCCAGTACCCGCTGGTTGGCCACCGTCCGGCGGGACATCAGCAGGTCTCCGCCGATGACAGACTTCTCCGGCTCGCCGACCGGTAGCCGCTGGCCCTGCTGGTTCGCGGTGTAGATCGATCGGCCCGGATTGACCAGCATCGCGTTGACATCGGAGTAGGCGGTGCCCTCGATCGCTTTTCCGGGATCGGCGGCCAGCGACCCGCTGGCGATCAGCAGGCTCGCCCGGCTCTGCAACTGGTTGTCGATGTCGGTGTAGAGCGCCGCGGACACGACGGCGTAAACCGCGACGGCCATCAGCACGACGACCATCGCCACCATGGACATGGCCAGCAACATCACCCGCCATCGCAGGGACAGCGATGTCGTCGATTCCTCGGGCGCCCGCGAGGCTCGCGCGCGCCGCCTCAGTCGTGCCATCAGGGCGGTGTCTCACGCAGCACGTAACCCACACCTCGCACGGTGTGGATCAGCCGCGGTTCTCCTTCTGCTTCGGTCTTTCGGCGTAGGTAGCCGACGTAGACCTCCAGCGCGTTGCCGGAAGTCGGAAAGTCGAAACCCCACACCTCTTCCAGGATGCGACTACGAGTCAGAACCCGTCGCGGATTGGCGATCAGCATCTCCAGCAGCGCGAACTCGGTCCGGGTGAGGCTGATGGCGCGTTTGCCTCGATGCACCTCGCGGGTCACCGGGTCCAACGTCAGATCGTCGAACGTCATCAGCGCCGAATCGGACTGTTCGTCGGGGCTGGTCCGGCGCAGCAGCGCGCGCATCCGCGCCAGCAACTCCTCCAGGGCGAACGGCTTGGGCAGATAGTCGTCGGCGCCGGCATCCAGGCCCGCCACCCGCTCAGACACCGAGTCCCGGGCGGTCAGAACCAGGATCGGCAGATCGTCACCGGTGCTGCGCAGTTGCCGGCAGACCTCGAGCCCGTCCAGCCGGGGCATCATCACGTCGAGCACGAGCGCGTCGGGCCGGTCGTTGGCGATCGCATCGAGGGCTTCGACACCGTCCTGCGCCAGATCTACGGAATATCCGTTGAATGAAAGGGACCGGCGCAACGACTCGCGCACTGCGCGATCATCATCAACGACAAGTATTCGCACGGGCACCAGTGTCAACCCAACGCCTGAGATTGGGCTGAGAGGCACGCCGTGCTAGCAGGCAATTCGCGGTCGGCGAACGTTGTCAGCGCTTGTCGAGGTCGATCAATCCGAGCCGCGCGGCCTTGAGCAACCGACGCGGAACCTTGTGCTGGCGGCCGCCGACGGAAACGTTGACCAGACCGGTGGCCTCGGTCTTCCACTGCGCGCGCCGACTGCGAGTGTTCGCGCGCGACATTCTGCGCTTGGGCACAGCCATGACGTGCTTCTCCTTGATCAGGGGTGTCGCCGCGCAGGAGTGAAATGGTGCCGGCGGCCAACAGTTGCACTTCAGGATAGCCGCTCACCTGCGTGGGCTCCAAAACGTCCCGCGGCCTGCGGTTGGTGCCTTCACCCCTTGACTGGAGACCGGACGTCGCCAGTAACCTACCAGTTGGTTGGTCAACGAGAGGGAAGACGGCGCGCGTGGCGAATGCGGTGCGGATCGGCAACTGTTCAGGCTTCTACGGTGACCGTCTGGCCGCGATGCGCGAAATGCTCACCGGCGGTGAGTTGGACTATCTGACCGGCGACTACTTGGCCGAGCTCACCATGCTCATTCTGGGCCGCGACCGGATGAAACATCCCGAACGCGGCTACGCCAAGACATTCCTGACCCAGCTCGAAGAGTGCCTCGGATTCGCCCACGACCAGGGAGTTCGCATCGTCGCCAACGCCGGTGGCCTCAATCCGGCGGGCCTGGCCGACGCCGTCCGCGAGCTCGCCGATCGGCTCGGCATCCCGGCAACAGTGGCCCATGTCGAGGGCGACGACCTGCTCCCCCGGGCCCCTCAACTTGGCTTGGGCTCGCCGCTGACCGCCAACGCGTACCTGGGGGCGTGGGGCATCGTCGACTGCCTGCAGGCCGGCGCCGACATCGTCGTCACCGGCCGAGTGACCGACGCCTCCGTGGTGGTCGCTCCAGCAGCGGCGCATTTCGGGTGGGGCCGCCAGGACTACGACCAGCTGGCCGGGGCGGTGGTGGCCGGTCACGTCATCGAATGCGGCGCGCAGGCCACCGGCGGCAACTACGCGTTCTTCACCGAGATCGCCGACCTCGGCCACGCCGGCTTCCCGCTGGCGGAGGTTTATGCCGACGGCTCCTCGGTGATCACCAAGCACAGCGGTACCGGTGGCCAGGTCAGTGTCGGCACGGTGACCGCGCAGTTGCTCTACGAAATCGGCGGCGCGCGCTACGCCAACCCCGATGTCACCGCCCGCTTCGACACCGTCGCGCTGGCTGACGACGGAATAGACCGGGTACGCATCAGCGGTGTGCGCGGCGAGCCTCCGCCGCCCTCGCTGAAGGTATCGCTGAACAGCATCGGCGGGTTCCGCAACTCGGTGACGTTCGTGCTCACCGGACTCGATATCGAGGCCAAGGCGACATTGGTACGCCAGCAGCTGGAGTCGGCGCTGAGCGTGAAACCCGCCGAGATGGGCTGGACGCTGGCCCGCACCGACCATGTCGACGCCGACACCGAGGAGGCGGCCAGCGCACTGCTCAGTTGCGTCGTGCGCGACCCCGATCCGAATCGGGTTGGCCGCCAGTTCTCCTCGGCTGCAGTCGAACTCGCGTTGGCCTCCTATCCCGGCTTCACCTCCACCGCACCGCCGGGCGACGGTCAGGTCTACGGTGTGTTCACCGCCGGTTATGTACCGGCCGACGAGATCGCGCAGGTCGCCGTCGGACCCGACGGGAGCCGAACCGACATCGCCCCTGCCACAAACACACTGGAGCTGGCCGAGGTCGACGCGCCGCCGCTGCCCGAACCGCTGGCCCCCGGTCCGACCAGGCGCCTGCCACTGGGCACGATCGCCGGAGCGCGCAGCGGGGACAAGGGCGGGGCGGCCAACGTCGGCGTCTGGGTGAGCACCGACGAGCAGTGGCGCTGGCTGGCCAACACGCTGACCATCGACGTCCTGCGCGAGTTATTACCGGAGACAAAGGCTCTCGGAATCTCCCGGCACCTGTTCCCGAACCTGCGCGCAGTGAACTTCGTCGTCGACGGGATCCTCGGACAGGGCGTCGCCTATCAGGCCCGGTTCGACCCACAGGCCAAGGGTCTCGGCGAATGGCTGCGTAGCCGGCACCTCGACATCCCGGAAGCGATCCTGGCATGACCATCTGGAACACCCCCGAACGCCAGCAGCTACGCAAGACCGTGCGCGGCTTCGCCGAACGCGAGATCCTTCCTCACGTCGAGGAGTGGGAACGCGCCGGTGAGCTCCCCCGCGATCTACACCGGCGGGCCGCCGCCGCCGGGCTGTTGGGGGCCGAGCTGCCGGAGTCGGCCGGTGGCGGCGGCGGCGATGCCGCGGATTCGTTGATCATCTGCGAGGAGCTGCATGAAGCCGGCACTCCCGGTGGGGTTTTCGCTTCGCTGTTCACCTGCGGTATCGCGGTACCCCATATGGTCGCGGCCGGCGATCAACGGCTGATCGAGAAGTTCGTCCGCCCCACGCTGCGAGGTGAGCTGATCGGCGCGCTGGCGATCACCGAGCCCGGCGGCGGCTCCGACGTCGGTCACTTGCGGACGACGGCGATTCGCGCCGGTGACGAATACGTGGTCTCGGGCGCGAAGACCTACATCACGTCGGGCGTGCGCGCCGACTACGTCGTCACCGCCGTGCGCACCGGCGGTGACGAGTTTCCCGGTGCCGCCGGGGTGTCGCTTCTCGTCGTCGAGAAAGGTACGCCGGGGTTTGACGTCACCCGCAGGCTGGACAAGATGGGCTGGCGATCCTCGGACACCGCCGAACTCTCCTACACCGAGGCGCGGGTTCCGGCGGCCAACCTCGTCGGTATCGAGAACACCGGCTTCGCCCAGATTGCCCAGGCCTTCGTGTCCGAGCGGATCGGGCTTGCCGCCCAGGCATATTCGTCGGCACAGCGCTGCCTGGACCTGACTGTGCAGTGGTGCCGCGACCGGGAGACATTCGGCCGGCCGTTGATCTCCCGGCAGGCGGTGCAGAACACGCTGGCGGAGATGGCCCGCCGCATCGAGGTGGCCCGGGTGTACTCGCGCCATGTCGTGGAGCGGCAACTGGCAGCCGGAGCCGCTGGGCCGGCGACATCAAACACGAGCACGGATCTGATCGCGGCGGTGTGCTTCGCCAAGAACACCGCGGTGGAAGCGGGTGAATGGGTGGCGCACCAGGCCGTGCAACTGTTCGGAGGGATGGGCTACATGACCGAATGCGAGGTCGAACGCCAGTACCGGGACATGCGGATCCTGGGTATCGGCGGCGGAACCACCGAAATCCTGACCAGCCTGGCCGCAAAAGTATTGGGATATCAGTCATGACGCCAGCAAGAAGCGGAGCGGATTGCCCATGACCCTGCTGCGAAGCACCCTCGACCCGAAGGCGCCGACGTACGTCGGGGCGGCCGAGGCCATGGCCGCCAAGCTCGCCGAGATCGACGGTGAACTGGCCAAGGCGCTGGCCGGTGGCGGGCCCAAATACGTGGACCGGCACCACGGTCGCGGCAAGCTCACCGCCCGCGAGCGGATCGAGATGTTGGTGGACCCCGATTCGCCATTCCTGGAACTGTGCCCGCTGGCCGCATATGGCAGCGACTTCCAGGTCGGCGCCAGCCTGGTGACCGGTATCGGTGTGGTGGAAGGGGGCGAGTGCCTGCTGATCGCCAACGATCCCACCGTCAAGGGCGGCACCAGCAACCCCTGGACGCTGAAGAAGATACTGCGAGCCAACCAGATCGCGTTCGAAAATCGGCTGCCGGTCATCTCACTGGTGGAGTCCGGTGGTGCGGATCTGCCCACCCAGAAAGAGATCTTCATCCCGGGTGGTCAGATGTTCCGGGACCTGACCCGGCTGTCCGCGGCCGGCATTCCCACGATCGCGCTGGTGTTCGGCAACTCCACCGCCGGCGGTGCCTACATCCCGGGCATGTCCGATCACGTCGTGATGATCAAGGAACGGTCGAAGGTCTTCCTGGCTGGTCCCCCACTGGTGAAGATGGCCACCGGGGAGGAGGCTGACGACGAATCCCTCGGTGGAGCCGAAATGCATGCCAGGGTATCGGGTTTGGCCGATTATTTCGCCGTCGACGAGCTCGATGCCATCCGCATCGGCCGACGTATCGTGGCACGGCTCAACTGGGCCAAACAGGGACCGGCGCCGCGGCCGGTCATCGCGCCCCTGGCCGACCCCGACGAGTTGCTCGGCATCGTGTCGGCAGATCTGCGGATACCGTTCGACCCGCGTGAGGTGATCGCCCGCATCGTGGACGGCTCCGACTTCGACGAGTTCAAAGCGATGTACGGGGGATCTTTGGTGACCGGCTGGGCCACCCTGCACGGCTATCCGCTGGGCATCCTGGCCAACGCCCGCGGCGTGCTGTTCAGCGAAGAGTCACAGAAGGCAACCCAGTTCATCCAGCTGGCCAATCGGTCGAACACGCCACTGCTGTTCCTGCACAACACGACCGGTTACATGGTGGGCAAGACCTACGAGGAAGGCGGGATGATCAAGCACGGCTCGATGATGATCAATGCCGTATCCAACTCGCGGGTCCCGCACATCTCGTTGTTGATCGGCGCCTCCTACGGCGCCGGCCATTACGGGATGTGCGGACGCGCCTACGATCCTCGCTTCCTGTTCGCCTGGCCCAGTGCGAAATCCGCGGTGATGGGCGGTGCGCAGCTCGCCGGTGTTCTTTCGATCGTCAATCGCGCGGCCACCGAGGCCCGCGGCGGCACCGTCGACGAACAGGCCGATGCCGCCCTTCGGGCTGCCGTCGAGGCACAGATCGAGGCGGAGTCGTTGCCGATGTTCCTGTCCGGCCGGCTCTACGACGACGGGGTGATCGATCCTCGCGACACCCGCACCGTTCTCGGAATGTGCCTGTCCGCCATCGCCAATGCACCGATCGAGGGGACGTCGAACTTCGGCGTCTTCCGGATGTGAGCCACCCGTGATCAGTCGAGTTCTCGTCGCCAACCGCGGTGAAATCGCCCGTCGCGTTTTCGCCACCTGCCGTCGGCTCGGAATCGCCACCGTGGCCGTCTACACCGATCCCGACGAGCAGTCGCCACATGTGTTCGAGGCCGACGCACGGGTACGGCTCGACGGCAGTTCCGGGTACCTGGACATCGCGCAGCTGATCAGCGCGGCCCGCCGCGCCGGTGCTGACGCTATCCACCCCGGTTACGGATTCCTTTCCGAGAATGCCGATTTCGCCAAGGCGGTCATCGACGCCGGGTTGACCTGGATCGGACCACCGGTGGCTGCCGTCGCGTCGATGGGCTCCAAGATCGAGGCCAAGAAGATGATGGCAGCGGTCGGTGTTCCGGTGCTCGACGAACTCGACCCCGACACGGTGACCCAAGCCCAGCTGCCGGTACTGGTGAAAGCGTCGGCCGGAGGCGGCGGACGCGGTATGCGGGTGGTGACCGAACTGTCCGAGCTGCCCGGCCAGGTGCAGGCCGCACGCCGGGAAGCCCAGTCCGCCTTCGGTGATCCGACCGTGTTCTGTGAACGGTATCTGCCCACCGGCCACCACATCGAAGTCCAGGTGCTCGCCGACGAGCATGGCACGATCTGGGCGGTCGGCGAGCGGGAATGCTCCATTCAACGCCGGCACCAGAAGATCATCGAGGAGGCTCCCTCACCTCTGGTCGAGCGAATTGCGGGCATGCGGGAGAGGCTGTTTGCGGCCGCCCGGCTGGCTGCCGGCGCCATCGGCTACGCCGGAGCGGGCACAGTGGAGTTCCTGGCCGAGGACGCACCTGGACGGGAAGGCGCGTTCTACTTTCTCGAGATGAACACCCGACTACAGGTAGAGCACCCCGTCACCGAACTCACCACCGGCCTGGATCTGGTCGAGTTGCAGCTGTCGGTGGCCGACGGAGAGCGACTCGGCGCCCAGCCGCCCGCAGCCCACGGACATGCCATCGAGGCGCGGATCTACGCCGAGGACCCGGCCCGCAACTGGCAACCGCAGGCCGGCCGAATCCATCACTTCGAAGTGCCCGGCACTGCAACGTGTTTCGGATTGATATCGAGGACGGGTGTCCGCCTCGATTCCGGGATCACCGACTCTTCCACCGTGTCGATTCACTATGACCCGATGCTGGCCAAGGTCATCTCCTTGGCCCCGACCCGGCGTCGCGCGGCCCAGGTGCTCGCCGATGCGCTCGCCCGTACCAGGTTGCACGGCGTGGGCACCAACCGCGACCTGCTGGTCAATGTCCTTCGGCATCAGGCGTTCCTGGACGGCGAGACAGACACCGCGTTCTTTGACACCCACGGTCTGACCGAGCTGACCCGCCCGCTGGCCGACGACCGCACGGTCCGGCTCGCCGTGGTGGCGGCCGCCCTGGCCGAAGCCGCCCACAACCGGGCCACCGCCACGGTGCTCGGCGGACTTCCCAGCGGTTGGCGCAATGTCGTCTCGGACAATCAGCACAAGACCTACCTGGACGCCGCCGGGCAGGAGCACCGGGTCGCCTATCGATTCACCCGCGGCGGCCTGGTCCTGCCCGACGACGACGGCGTGACCCTGCTCCGGGCCCACCCGGACGAGGTGGTTCTGGCCGATGCCGACGAGGTCGCCACCGTGTTCGCGGTGAGCCGCTATGGCGCAGAGGTTTTCGTCGACTCGCCGATGAGATCGGTGCGGTTTACCGTCGCCCCGCGCTTCCCCGAGCCGGGCTCGGCCGTCGAGAAGGGATCGCTGCTGGCACCCATGCCCGGCGCGGTGATCCGGCTCGGCGCGGAGTTGGGTGACAAGGTCGTGCTCGGCCAACCGTTGGTCTGGTTGGAGGCGATGAAGATGGAGCACACCATCACCGCACCGGCAGACGGCGTGGTGACCCAACTGGATGTCAGCGTCGGCCAGCAGGTCGACGTGGGGACCGTTCTTGCCCGGGTGGAGAACAAGAACGAAACAGAAGGAGAGCTGTGACCGCCTTGAAGACCGACACCGGATTCATCGAGAGTGCCGAACGACAGGAGCTGCGCAAGGCGGTCGCGGGGATGGCGGCCAGCTACGGCCAGAACTACTACCTGCAAAAAGCGCGCGCCGGCCAATACACCGACGAATTGTGGGCAGAGGCAGGAAAACTCGGATTCATCGGCGTGAGCCTGCCCGAGGAGTATGGCGGTGGGGGCGCGGGTATCTACGAGCTTTCGCTGGTGATGGACGAGATGGCCAGCAACGGCTGCGGCCTACTGATGATGGTGGTCTCGCCGGCCATCAACGGGACGATCATCAGCAAGTTCGGCACCGACGAGCAGAAGAAGCGCTGGCTGCCCGGTATCGCCGACGGCTCGACCATCATGGCGTTCGCCATCACCGAACCCGACGCCGGTTCGAACTCGCACCGCATCACCACCACCGCGCGACGCGACGGCAGCGACTGGATCCTTTCGGGTGCGAAGGTGTACATCTCCGGTGTCGACCAAGCCCAGGCGGTCCTTGTCGTCGGCCGGATGGAAGACGCCAAGACCGGCAACCTGAAGCCAGCGCTGTTCATCGTCCCGACGGACGCCCCGGGCCTCACGTACACCAGGATCGACATGGAGATCGTCAGCCCGGAGAGCCAGTTCCAGCTGTTCATCGACGAGGTCCGGCTGCCTGCCGAAGCTCTGGTGGGCTCTGAGGACGCCGCGATCGCCCAGCTGTTCGCGGGCCTGAACCCGGAGCGGATCATGGGGGCCGCCAATGCGATCGGGGTGGGCCGCTTCGCGATCGGCAGGGCCGCCGAATACGTCAAGACCCGGCAGGTGTGGAAGACCCCGATCGGCGCCCATCAGGGCATCGCCCACCCGTTGGCGCAGAACCACATCGAGATCGAGCTGGCCAGGCTGATGATGCAGAAGGCGGCCACGCTCTATGACAACGGCGACGACTTCGGCGCCGCGGAGGCCGCCAACATGGCGAAGTACGCCGCGGGTGAGGCGTCGACGCGGGCCGTGGACCAGGCCGTGCAATCCCTCGGCGGCAACGGGCTGACCAAGGAATACGGCGTCGCGTCTCTGCTGACCGCCTCACGACTGGCGCGTATCGCCCCGGTGAGCCGCGAGATGATCCTGAACTTCATCGCCCAGAGCTCGCTGGGCCTGCCGCGGTCGTACTGACATGACCGACTTGGTTCGCTACGCCGTCGACGGCCACGTCGCGCGGCTGACGCTGGATTCACCCCACAACCGCAACGCGCTGTCCACCCGGCTGGTCGAGCAGCTGCACTCCGGCCTGCGGGAGGCGGCCGCCGATCCGGCGGTCAGGACCGTGGTGCTGGGTCACGCCGGTGGCACGTTCTGCGCCGGCGCCGATCTGAGCGAAGCACCAGACGGCGACCCGTTCGAGACCACCGCGGCCCGGGCCCGCGAACTCACGTCCGTGCTGCGCGCGATCGTCGAGTCACCCCTGCCGGTGGTGGCGGCCATCGACGGCCACGTCCGCGCCGGCGGGCTGGGCCTGGTGGGTGCCTGCGACATCGTGGTTGCCGGTCCGCGCAGCACGTTCGCGCTGACCGAAGCGCGTATCGGCGTGGCACCGGCGATCATCTCCCTGACGCTGCTACCCAAGTTGTCGCCGCGCGCCGCTGCCCGCTACTTCCTGACGGGCGAAACGTTCACCGCGGCCACGGCCGCCGAGATCGGGTTGATCACCCTGGCCGCCGACGACCTCGACGCCGCGATCGCCGCCGTTGTGGCTGACCTGGGTCGCGGCTCACCCCAGGGCCTCGCCGCGTCAAAAGCCCTGACCACCGCCGATGTCCTGGCCGGGTTCGACCGCGACGCCGAACGGCTGGCGAAAGAATCGGCGCGGCTGTTCGTCTCTGACGAAGCGCGAGAAGGGATGCTGGCGTTCCTTGAGAAACGACAGCCGCGCTGGCTGCGATAACACCACTGTGAGAGATCAGCGAACACTCTTGCGGTTGCCTTCCAGAGCCGTACGCTCGTAGCGATGAGCAACTCGACGCCGCGGGACGCATCGACGCGAGCCGCTGACACCGACCGCATCCAGGTTGCTCAGCTGCTCACCGAGGCCGCGTCCAAGGGCCGTCTGCAGCTCGGAGAATACGAACGCCGGCTGTCCAAGGCCTATGCCGCGCAAACCCATGAGGAACTGGATCGGCTCACCGAGGACTTGCCGGAGGCGACCGACACATCGCACCGGCGCGGCGCATGCAAGCCGGCGCCCAAGACACTGCTGCTGGCCATCCTCAGCGGATTCGAGCGCCGCGGCCGATGGAACGTGCCCGGACGGATCACCACGTTCACGCTTTTCGGCGGCGGCGTGGTCGACCTGCGCTATGCCGATTTCACCTCGGCCACCGTGGAGATCCACGCGTACTCGATCATGGGTGGGCAGACCATCCTGCTGCCACCCGAGGTCAATCTCGAAGTGCGTGGGGTCGGCGTGATGGGCGGCTTTGACCACCACGTCGACGGCGCCGGCACCCCGGGGGCGCCGAAAGTCACAATCCGCGGCTTCTCACTATGGGGCGGTGTGGGCGTCAAACGAAAGAATCGTAAACCCGGCGGCTCTGAGCAACTGGCGCGCTAGCCAACCCGAGCCCGATCAAAAACTTCGGCCCCTTCCATCCGGAAGGGGCCGAAGTTTGTTGGGAGACTAGCTACTTCGCGCTGTGACCCTTGCCGGAGCTGGAGCCGCCGCTCGACTTGGAACTGCTCGAGGAGCTGGAGCTCGACTTGGCCTTCTTACCGCCGCCGAGCGCGTCCGAGATCCGCTTGCCGATCTTGGCGAGCGGGTTCTGCGGCTTGGCGGACGAGGCCGCGGTGGTCTTCGGGGTAGCAGCTGCAGCACTTGCGACCGACGTCGTGGTGCTGTCCTCGGTCGAGGTGCTGTCCTCGGTCGAGGTGCTCTCCTCGGTCGACTTGCTGTCCTCGGTCGAGGTGGTATCCGTGGACTCGGTCGCAGCCTCGGCTGGCACCGACTTGGTGCTCGACTTGGCCGCAGCCGATGCGCTGGGGGTGATCGCGGCCGCAACAGCGGTCTCGACACCCTCGACGGCGCCCTCGACAGCCGTGGAAACCTCGGTGGCGGCCGCGGTCAACGAGCTGCTGACCGCGGCTGCGGTGGGCAGGCTGTCCGAGATCGACGTCGAGATGTAGGCCAGGATCGAGGACATGCCGCCGCTACCGTAGGCGTCGCCGCCCGGGGTTTCGCCGTAGAAGTACAAGCTGGCGAGGATGCCGCCACCGACCGTGACCGGGCCGATGTCGACGGTGGGGACCAGCGACGCCGCCGAGGCGACGATCGAGTTGACCACGTTGGGAATGCCGTAGTAGAACGTCGCCTGCGCGGCCTGGAAGACCGGCGATGTGGTTCCAAAGATTTCGCCGGCGCCCACATAGGGCACCGCGGGCGCACCGATCTCGAAGTAGTAGTTGTCCAGGTCGAACGAGGAGTCGAAGGAGTCCACCACATTGTCCACCACGTAGTAGAGGACACCCGACGCACCGCTGAGGTAGATATCACTCACGCCCGGGTAGTAGAAATTCTCCGCAGTGATGTAGCCGCCCCACCCGAACCAGTAGGCATCGTTGATGCCCTGAATGGTGATGTCGGTGATCGCCGTCAGCTCGTACTTCGCGGTCGACAGCGGCAGCGGGCTGGGCGTCCCCACCGCGATGTCGTGGGTCGGCAGGAACGCCGGCGAGGCGGTGACGATGGCTGCGGCGCTGGCCAGTGCCGCGCCGGTCATCAGGAAAGGTCGAGTACGTGACGCCATTGCTGTTTCCCCTTGTGGATGCGGTTCGCCAGGTTCGTGACGAACTCGATGCTTTGCTGATGCGAATCTTAGAAGATCCTGATAGATACTAAGGGGCTGTTTGCCCTTCAGCAAGCGGAACGGGTGAAATTGGCGACCATCATCCTTCGCTTGTGTCACTTCCATCACGGCGTCTCGACAGCCATTGAGTAGCCGGTTCACAGCCGGGCGACATTCAGGTGAACAACATCTTGCACGTGTTCGCTAGGACACGATGCCGAAGAATGTTGCCGTCAATAATAACCGGGTTTGCCACGCTCTTTGCGGCCACCGCCTGAACAGGCGCTGCGCTCCAGATGGCATAGCGATTTGCTGAACACCACATGTCTCCAGCTCAGCGACGGCGACGGCGCGACCTCAGATAGTCGCCGACGACCGCCGCACCCAGGCCGTCCACGTCGGGAACGACCACCCGGCCCTCCACCCGACGAGCAACCTGGTCGATAAATCTGGCGAGACCCGGATCGTTTCCGAGCCGGAAGATCGTTACCTGAGCTCCCAGACGCGCGACCTCATCGAAGCCGCGAACAGTGTGGGCGATGGTCCGCGGATGCGGCGGGTAATCAAAAAACACCGCAGAACCCGACCCCGTCCCGTCGAAATCCTCGAGATGCGCGGTCGGCTCCCCGTCGGTGACCACCAGCACCACCGGTTGGGCGTTGGGGTGACGACGCAGATGCCGGACCGCCAGTGCCAGCGCATGATGCAGATTGGTGCCCTGCTCGTAAACGCCCTCGAGCCCGGTCAACTCGGCGGCGGTCACCGTCCGCGCGTAGCGGCCGAACGCGATGATCTGCAGCGCGTCGGACCGGAACCGCGTACTCACCAGATGGTTGAGCGCCAGCGCGGTCTGCTTCATCGGCACCCACCGGTTCTCCATGACCATCGAGAACGAGGTGTCGACCAGCAGCGCCACCGCCGCCTGGGTGCGGGTCTCGGTCTCCGACACCTCGACGTCATCGACGGTGATCCGCAGCGGGCCGCCCAGGTTGTCGGTGCTCCGCCCGATTCCCCCGTCGCTTCGCTCCTGCCCGCCGGCTTGTCGCAGCACCGCGTTGGTCAGGGTGCGGGTGACGTTCCACGGCTCGGTGTCCCCGAACGCCCACGGCCGGGTCGCGCCGGTCAGCTCACCGGCCGCCCCCGCGCGACGGGTGTCCCGCTCGCCGTGGCGGCCGGAGAGTTGTTGGGCAACATCGCGAAGAGCCGTTTGGCCGAGTTGCCGCATGGCCTTCGGGGACAACCGCCACTGCCCGTCGGAGCCGCGATCCAGGAAACCCTGATTCATCAGGGCGCGCTCGAGCTCGGCGAGCGTCCGCGCATCGATGGCGGCTTGATCGCCAAGCTGGCGGGCTAGGGCATCGAGGTCGACGTCGTCCATGGTGGCCCCGGCATAGCTCTGCGAGAGTTGCTCGGCGAGCTGCTCGAGTTCGCCGATGTCGGCCAGCGCCTGCGCTCCCTCCCCCATCCCGAGGGCGTTGTCGCCGGAGAACTCCGACGAGCCGCTCCAGTCCTCGCCGGGCCGGGCGGCCTGCAGATGGGAGTCGAGGCGGTTGAGCGCGTTCATCAATTGCGGCGAACCGAATGCCTGCTGTGCCAGGGCATCGAGCTCGGCGCGCTGCTCTGCGGTCAGGCTGTTGCGAAATCGCTGGGCCGCGGCGGCCCGCTTGGCCAGCGAGTCGAGAAGCTCCTCGACGTTCTTCGGATTCTCCGGGAAGTACTGTCCATGCTTGCGCATGAAGTCGTGAAAGTCCTCGGGGCTGTCCTCACCGCGAGAGTGCTTGTCCAGCAGGTCGTTGAGGTCGTCGAGCATCTCGTTGACGGCTTGGCGGTCCTCGTCGGTGGCGTCCTGGAGCGCCTGCTTCATCCCGGCGAATCGCTGGTCGAGCATCTCCCGGCCGAGCAGATCTTTGATCTGCTCGTATTTCTGGCGCGCCTCGGGGCTGCGCCAGTCGTAGTCGGACAACTCCTGCACAGCCTTGGCCGGTGACGGTGACAAAGCCTCGATCTGCAGTTCGGCGAACCGAGCGTCGTCGTCGAGTGCCCGCGCCAACTCCTTACGCTCGGACAACACCGCCTCGTCGAGCAGTTGTTTGATCTCCTGCAGAGTGCCATCGAGGTTGTTGCGGTTCAACAGCTCTCGCCGTCGACGGTTGACCTCGGCGGCCAGCCGGTCGGCGCCCTTGGTGTCCCTGGTGCCGCGCCGCAGCAGTTCCGACAACGCCCGGCGCGGCGACGTGCCCTCCATGACGTCCTGCCCGATCTGCTCGAGCGCGTCACGCAGGTCCACCGGCGGCGCCAGCGGATCCGGCCCCCCGGTGTAGGCCGAATACCGGGAGTCGTGCGCATGCGGGCGTTTAGAGCTCATTGGGGTCACCCATAGACCGTCTCGCCTTCTCCCGTCACCTTGTCGATGCGCTTGGCCAAATACAGTGCCTCCAGCGCTAATTCCACGGCCGCGGCACGCTCGCCCTCGGTTTCGGCCTCCAGCCGCTTGGCAATCGCGTCGATCACCGGCAGGTCGGGCAGCGCGGCCAGTACGTCCTTGGCCGGCACCTGCTCGCCGGTGGTCACCGCCGAGCCGCCCTCGACCGCGGAGACCAGCGGGCCGACGTCGATACCGCCGAGCACGCGCTGGGCGGTATCGGCCGTGGCCCGGCGCAGCAGGTGCTCGAGCACCGCCTGCTCGCGGCCCTCCTCGCCGGACTCGAATTCCAGCTTGCCGCGCAGCACGTCGATCACGGTGCCGAGGTCAACCACCCGGGCCACCGGCTCATCCTCCCCCAGCACCGCGCCGCGATGGCGTGCCGATGCCGCAACGGTCTCGGCGGCCGCGATCGCGAACCGCGCGGACACACCCGAACGCTGGTCGACGGAATTGGACTCGCGCAGATAGCGCGCGAACCGGGCGATGATCTGCATCAGGTAGGTCGGAACCTGCGCGGACAGGTGCGCTTCCTGAGTGATGACGCCGACCTCGGCGTCGAGTTCACGCGGATAGTGCGTGCGGATCTCGGCGCCGAACCGGTCCTTCAACGGCGTGATGATGCGACCGCGGTTGGTGTAGTCCTCGGGGTTGGCGCTGGCGACCACCAGCACGTCCAGCGGCAGTCGCAGCGTGTAGCCACGGACCTGGATGTCGCGTTCCTCCATCACGTTGAGCATCGAGACCTGGATCCGCTCGGCCAGGTCGGGCAGTTCGTTGACGGCCACGATGCCGCGGTGCGCGCGCGGGATCAGGCCGTAGGCGATGGTCTCGGGATCACCCAGGGAACGTCCTTCGGCGACCTTGATCGGGTCGATGTCGCCGACCAGGTCGGCCACGCTGGTGTCCGGGGTGGCGAGCTTTTCGGTATAGCGCTCGCTACGGTGCCGCCAGCCCACCGGCAGTGCGTCACCCAGGTCGGCCGCCCGGCGGATCGACCCTGGTGTGATCGGGGTGTACGGGTGCTCACCGAGTTCGGCTCCGGCGATCACCGGCGTCCACTCGTCGAGCAGGTTCTGCAATGACCGCAGCAGCCGGGTCTTGCCCTGCCCCCGCTCACCCAGCAGGACGAAGTCGTGCCCGGCGATCAGAGCCCGCTCAAGCTGCGGCAAAACGGTGTCCTCGAACCCGAAAATGCCTGGCCAGACGTCATCTCCTTGGGCCAGTGCGGCCAGCAGGTTCTCCCGGATCTCCTGCTTGACGGTGCGTTCCCGATGGCCGGACGCGCGCAATTCGCCAAGTGTGCGGGGGAGGTTGTCAGGTGAAGTCACCTCTCCACGCTACGACTGCGACGCCGTGAGGGCATTACGCGGTCGGCGCAATGTCACATATGGATCAGTGCGCGAAGTGGCGGGCCCCGGTGAGATAGAGCGTCACGCCCGCCTTGGCGGCGGCCTCGGTGACCAGCTCGTCGCGCACCGAGCCGCCGGGGTGCACGACGGCTTTCACCCCGGCCGCGGTCAGCGTCTCCAACCCGTCCGGGAACGGGAAGAACGCGTCGCTGGCGGCGACCGCGCCGCGAACCCGCTCACCACCACGCTCCACCGCCAGCCTGGCCGCGTCGACGCGGTTGACCTGTCCCATGCCGACGCCGACCGTGGCGCCGTCGGCCGCGATCACGATCGCGTTGGATTTGACCGCGCGGCAGGTCCGCCAGGCGAACTGCAGGTCGGCCATCATCGCCGGGTCCGCTGGTGTTCCGGTGGCCAGCGTCCAGTTCGACGGATCGTCACCGGACGCGTTGAGGGTGTCCCGCTCCTGCATCAGCAGACCCCCGCTGATCTGCCGCAGCTCGACCCCGTCGACCGGAGGTTCAGCGGCGACCAGCACGCGAATGTTCTTCTTGCGGGCCAAGATCTCGACCGCACCGGGCTCGTAGGCCGGGGCGATGATCACCTCGGTGAAGATCTCGGACACAAACTCGGCCATCTCCACACTGACCTCGGTGTTGGCCGCGATCACTCCCCCGAATGCGCTGAGCGGATCGCATTCGTGGGCCTTGCGGTGCGCATCGGCCACCGACACCGACGAGATGGCGATACCGCACGGGTTGGCGTGCTTGATGATCGCCACGCAGATCTGTTGGTGGTCGAACGCCGCCCGCCATGCCGCATCGGCATCGGTGAAGTTGTTGTAGGACATCTCTTTTCCGTGCAGCTGCTCGGCCTGCGCCAATCCCGGCCAGCCGGAATCGTCGCTGTAGAGCGCGGCCTGCTGATGCGGGTTCTCGCCGTAGCGCAGCTGCGAGGTGCGCCGCCAGGTGTAACCGAACCAGGGCGGCAGAAGTGTCCCCCCATCTTCTTCTGCGGGCGCCAGCACCGAACCCATCCAGCTGGCCACTGCCAGGTCATATTCCGCGGTGTGCCGAAATGCCAACGACGCCAACTTCTGCCGCTCGGCCAGGGTGAAGCCACCAGTACGGACCGCGGCCAGCACCCCGTCATAACCGAGTGGGTCGACGACCACGGCCACGCTGGCGTGGTTCTTGGCCGACGCACGCACCATCGACGGGCCGCCGATGTCGATCTGCTCGACGCACTCCTCGATTTCGGCGCCGGAGTCGACCGTCTCGCTGAACGGGTAGAGGTTGACCACGACGAGGTCGAACGGCGCGATCTTGAGATCCTCGAGGGCACGCATGTGGTCGGGGTTGCGGGTATCGGCGAGCAGGCCGGCGTGGATGTGCGGGTGCAGGGTTTTGACCCGTCCGTCCAGCACCTCGGGGAAGCCCGTGACGAACTCTACCGGGGTGACCGGAATACCTTTGTCGGCAATGGTTTTGGCCGTGGAGCCGGTGGAGACGATGTCAACGCCCGCGTCGTGCAGACCTTGTGCGAGCGGAATCAGCCTGCTCTTGTCGTACACGCTGATCAGCGCACGCCGGATCGGCTTCTTTCCGATCAATGTCCCCGCGGTCATCCTATGGTCGCCTTTCTGCCACTCCAGGTCACACCGCGCGTTGCCAGCGCGGCCAGCACGTCCACCAACAGCCGTCGTTCCACGACCTTGATGCGTTCGTGCAAGGTGTCTTCGTCATCACCGTCGAGAATCTCGACCGCCTCTTGGGCCAGGATGGGCCCGGTGTCCATGCCGGCGTCCACGAGGTGAACGGTGCACCCGGTGACCTTGACCCCGTACGCCAGCGCCTCGGGAACCGCGTGAGCACCCGGAAATGCCGGCAGCAACGCCGGGTGAGTGTTGACGACGCGGCCAAGAAACCTCGAAAGGAATTCCGGGCCAAGTATTTTCATGAAGCCTGCGGACACGATGAGGTCGGGGCTGTGCGCTTCGGTGGCATCGGCGATCGCGGCGTCCCAGTCCGTGCGGTCAGCGAAATCCTTCAACCGCACCCGGAAAGTGGGGATGGAGGCTGCCTGCGCGATGTCCACGGCTCGGCAGTCGCGATCCACCCCGACCGCGACAACGCGGGCGGGATAGTCGCCAACGGCGGCAGCCAGCAGTGATTGCAGCAATGAACCGGTCCCCGACGCCAGGACGACGAGCCGCGCCGGCGCACTCGGGGCGACATGGATCGGATGCTGCACGGCGATGAGCCTAGCGGGAGGACGACGAGCGCAGCTCACCGCTCGGGCGGGCCGGTGTCGATGTCGTCGTCGACGAACATCAGATCCTCCACGTCCTCGAGGTCGGGCGCGGGTCGAACCGGCGGCGGTGGCGTCGGCGGCGCCGGCTCGGGTTCACCCTGGGCCTCGGCCTCGGCCTCGGCCTCGGGCTCGGGCTCGTGGTCCGGCCCGGCTTCAGATTCCGGCCCCGGTTCCTCGGAGACGTCGGGTATCGGCGTGGTCAGCGCCTCTTCGTCGTCCTCGACTGTCGGCTCTTCGGTGGGCGGCGCGGGCTCGGGGGCCTTCACCCGCTTGGGGCGGCGCCGCAGGCCACCGGTCATCACCACGGTGACCGCACCGACGAGGAAAAACCAGAAGAACACCGCTGGGCCGAAGGTGGCCTGGTCCACCCCGACATCGCCGAAGTTGCCCAGCTGGCCACCGCCGGCATAGCCGAGCACGACCATCGTGACGGCCGCCAGCAGCGACGCGACCGCGAGCTTGCCCAGCGCGGTCGGCCAGGGCAGCGGACGACTGGCGCACTGCTGCCCCACCGCGACCCCGGACGCGGCACCGACGATGAGCAGCGCCACCCACACCGGTCCCAACGGTGGCGTCGGCACCGCCGCCAGGATCGGCAGCGCCGGGATGTCCCCGCCGAAGACGGTGAAGGAGCTGAAGGTGGCGAAACCGATGTGGGCGCTGGAGCCGACCGCCACCGCCGACGTCCCGACAATCACGTTGGGCACGTACAGGGCCGACAACGCCGTGAGGCTGAGCTGACCGAACAGCGAGTCCGTCACGGCGTACAACTCGTGCATGGTCCCCCAGTGCACGACCAGGGACAGTGCCGTGACCGCCCCGGACAGTCCCAGGAGCGCCAGCACGCCCGCCGTCGCGGCTCGTACGGTGTCGCCGAGCCACTCGGGGAGCCGCAGGGCGCGCAATGCCCGCCACCCCACGCGTGACCCCACCCCGATCAGCGCGCCGATGGCGTGCACCGCGAGCACACCGGAGAACGCACGCAACGCACTCGGCGTCTGCAACTCGGTGATCACCGACGAGGCGTCGTGGATGACGGCCAGGGCAATCGCGGCGAACAGCAGCGGACCGCCGATGGCCGACGCGACGATCCAGCGGATCACGAACCACGACCCCTGCGGGGACGTGGCCTGCGCCGTGGTCCGCGCGGTACCCCAGACCATCAGCAACACCGGCAGCAGCGGCAGAACCGCCAACTGATGGCCGGCGATCGAGACGGGCACCTGATGCACGGCCAGCCACATACTGGCGATCGCGCCGAACGCGCCGGTCATATCGCTGTTGGCGATGACGAGTTGCAGCAGCGTCACCGCCGCGATCACCACCAACGCCACCAGCGACGGGCCGAACGCGACCCGCACCAGGTCACGCGCCTGGCGCGCCCCGACCGGTCGCTTGTCCTCCATCCGTGTCACCCGACGCGCCAGTCAGACGTACTGCGCGACGAGCGCCCGGTTACGACGGGGTGGAACCCGATGACGGCGACGATGACGGCGCCTGAGGCTGTTCCGGCTGCGAGCCGGTCTGCTGCTGACCCGACCCGGTCGACGGCGGTGGGCTGAAGCTCGGGAAGCCCGTGGGCGGGGTGGGCGGTCCGCTCTGGGCACCGAGCCCGCCGAATCCACCGGTGGACGGACCCGATGAGTAGCCACCGCCGTACTGCGAGGGGTAACCGGGCCGCGGCGGCATCCCCTGCGGCGGGCCCTGCGGTCCGGGCTGACCGTAGTAGCCGCCGGGAGGGGGACCGTACTGGCCGAACTGCTCGTAGCGGGGCCGAGGCGCCGGGGCGGAGATGATTCCGGACTCCAGCAGCAGCGCAACCACGGCGGCGATGGTCTGCAACAGGGTCAAGGCGATCATCACCCACAACCCCCACCCGACACTGAAACCGGTCGGTTTGCCGAGCACCATGGCGATCGCCGTCAGCACCGACACCCCCGACGCGGTCGCGATCACACCTCCGTAATCGCGAGCCTTGGGCAACAGACTGGCGGCCGCCAACAACGCGGCGACCAGAGTCGCGAGGACCGGATAGCCGCCGCCACCGCCGCTGAGCTCGGCCCCGCCGAAGGGACCGAGGTCGGCCTTGATGGTGAGGATCGGTCCGAAGCTGGACAGATAGGCGGCCAAGCCCAGGACCACGACGGCGACGTTCAGGTACAGCGGCAGCTTGCTCGGCCCTGCCTCGGCTTGCGCGAATGGCTGCGCGGGAGCACCGTAGGGTCCGGCCGGCTGGCTCGGTGGGTAGCCCGGGTTGGGCGGGTAAGTCATGGCCTCTCCTTCAGCCTCGTCACGCCGGCGCTCCCCGCGGCGCTGCGTCGGTTGTGGCTCGTGAAAGGACCCGCAGGTCCGGTTCGCCCACCACGCTAGCGCACGCCGCCGTGACGACCTGTGACCATCGGCGTGTCACATCGGGCCTACCAACTCGCCGAGAGTGCAGGTGTTGTACGGGAATCGCGAGTGGGAGCGTCAACAAGTGCCGTCTGGGCGCAGCCAGCAGCCCGTAGAGCCGCGGCGGCGCGACGGACGATGCCGTCAGGTTGGCTGCGTAGATGCCTCGCGCTCACCCGAACGATCCGCCAGCCGAGGTCGGCGAAGAATTCGAGCCGGTCGATATCGCCCGCATGCTGTACCGGATCAGTCCAGTGTTGCGCTCCGTCGTACTCGACCCCGACCTTCCACAGGGGCCAGCCCATGTCAATCCGCCTGACCACCCGACCGGTGGGGCCGCAGATCGGTATCTGGGTGGCGGGCCGAGGCAAACCGGCTCGCACCAGCAGCAACCTCAGCCTCGTTTCCTGCGGTGATTCCGCTCCACCGTCAGCGCATTCGAGCACACGGCGTAACCGTCGAATATGACGAGCACCAGAGTTTCGGCGGGCGACTGCGGCGACGTCCTCCACACCGATGCCGGTAGCCGCCAACACGGCGTCGACTCGAATCACCCCAACAGTGAACTCGTAGGTGCGACCCAGGTCATAGGCAGTACGTGCCGGCGTGGTGCAGCTGATGCCCGATGCCCTGCACACTTCGTCGTCGCGGAGGGCACCCGAATGCACGACGATGCCTGGCGGGCAGCGCTTCTGTGCACGCGCAAGTTCCGCGGGATGGTTGTCGGGCATCCACGGGGCTCCCAGCAGCGCGGCTGCCGAGACCCCCGCGACGGTGGCCCGTCTCCCCGACCACATCCACGCGGCGATCGCTCGGTCAGCGGCGGACAGTTCGACCCCGCGAGGCGCATAGACATTGCGATGTACTTTGACGAATCTCTTGCCCAACTCGCGCCGGGTGACCACCCCGGCGGCAAGCGCCTCGTCGGCCATGATCAGCTTCACCACGCCGACATCGTCGCCACAACCGGCCCACGCAGCTATTCACCATGTGGATGCCCGCCCAGAGTGCAAGTGTTGGACACAACTTGCGAGTAAGTGCGGGAAGAACCGCAGTCTCGGCGACTGAAACCCGGCCTTGCCCCGGGATATGGCGCCCGTTCTAATTCAGCGCATGGATTACGGGCTCGTTCTGTTCACCAGCGATCGCGGCATCGCCCCGGCGGCCGCGGCCAAGCTCGCCGACGACCACGGCTTCACGACGTTCTACGTGCCCGAACACACGCACATCCCGGTGAAGCGGGAGGCCGCCCACCCCACCACCGGTGACGAGTCGTTACCCGACGACCGCTACATGCGCACGCTGGACCCGTGGGTCAGCCTGGGCACCGCATGCGCGGTGACCTCCAAAGTTCGACTGTCCACCGCGGTGGCGCTGCCCGTCGAGCACGATCCCATCACCTTGGCGAAATCGATTGCGACCCTTGACCATCTGTCTGGGGGCCGGGTCAGCCTCGGCGTCGGATTCGGCTGGAACACCGATGAGCTGGCCGACCACGGCGTTCCGGCCGGACGGCGCCGCACCTGCCTGCGCGAGTACCTGGAAGCGATGCGGGCCCTGTGGACACAGGAAGAAGCCGAATACGACGGCGAATTCGTCAAGTTCGGGCCGAGTTGGGCCTGGCCCAAGCCGATCCAGTCGCACATCCCGGTTCTCGTCGGCGCGGCCGGCACCGAGAAGAACTTCAAATGGATCGCCCGCAGCGCCGACGGCTGGATCACCACCCCGCGGGACTTCGACATCGACGAGCCGGTGAAGCTGCTGCAGGACACCTGGGCCGGAGCCGGTCGCGACGGCGCCCCGCAGATCGTGGCACTCGACTTCAAGCCGGTCCCCGAGAAGTTGGCACACTGGCGCGAAATCGGGGTCACCGAAGTGCTTTTCGGACTGCCGGACAAATCAGCCGACGAGGTTGCCGGCTACGTCGAGCGGCTGGCGGGCAAACTCTCCGCCCTGGCTTGAGGGTCAGGCCAGGACTGCCCGGTTGATCCCGTCCTCGCCGGCGGTCACCGTGATCGCGGCGCCCAGCGGGTCGCCGTCGCTCATGAGTGATACCAGGGCGG
Organism: Mycobacterium pinniadriaticum; assembly: GCF_026242045.1. Lineage (GTDB taxonomy): Bacteria > Actinomycetota > Actinomycetes > Mycobacteriales > Mycobacteriaceae > Mycobacterium > Mycobacterium pinniadriaticum. The sequence goes on along the minus strand of NZ_JAPJDO010000009.1, from coordinate 63,401 downwards.
GGTCGGTGCCGATCGCCATGAAGCGGCTGCCATCAGCGTCGAGGCGGCCGATGATGACGCCGGTGCGTTCCGGCCAGTCGTAGCGCACCGAATAAGTCTCGATCACACCCGCTCCGGTGGCGTTACGGGTGACCGGCACCGTCGGAAGAGCGGCGATGTCCTGCTGCAGGGCCGCGCTTCGATCAGCTGCCCACTCGACCGGGGTCGTCGAGTACACGCCCACCGAATACTTGCTCATCACACCACCGTTGGCACCCACCAGCCCGAAAGCACCTGGCTTGTCCCGCATTGCGGCGACAGTCTCGGCGATACCGTGCAACGAATAGCTGTTGCCCGGTCCCCCGAAATACGGCAGGCCGCCGGTGAGCGTGAGCCCACGGGGATCATCGGCGGCCAGTCCGAAGTCATCACACACCGCGAAGACAGGGAAGGGAAAACAGCTGTAGAGATCGAAGGTCGAGACGTCGTCGATGGAGATTCCGGCTCCCCGAAGTGCCTCTGCCACAGCCTGTCTCGACGAATGGCTGACGCTGACGTCCGCGCGGTCCAGCAGGTCCTGCTCACGCTGATCAGCGTGCCCATGCAGGTAGACCCATCTCTCCTCGGGCACACCGAGTCTGCGTGCGGCCTCGACTGACATCAGCAGGGCTGCCGCCCCCTGGTTGACGGTGTCGCGGGCCACCATCAGCCGCGGATACGGGTCGCAGATCATCCGGTTCTCGGCGGTGACGGTGGCCAGTTCCTCGACAGATCGCTCCACCGGTGACGACGAAAATGGGTTTTTGGCAGCGACTTTCGAGAATGGTGCGAACAGCTCCGCCATCTTCAGCCGGTAATCTCCGACACTGAGGCCCAGCCGCGCACGGCGTGCGTTGTCCAGCAGCCCGTACTGCACCGGCGCGCCGGTCAGTCCATGCTTGGCGGTGTACTCGCTCATGTACTGCTCGAAGCCGTAGCCGCGGTCCTCGAGCTGGCCGCCGACGGTCTCGCTGTGGTCCGGTTTCCCGTCGCGACCCGCGAATGTCTTCAGCGTCGAGCCGTTCTCCGAACCGAGGATCAACGCCACCGCGATCTCGCCGGCCGCGATCGCACCCGCGAACTCGGTGACCAACTTCTGCGGACCGTTGCCGCCGATCGGCTCGAGAACCGCCCGTGCAGGGTCGGCACCGACACGTTGCGCCACCGATCGGACGTAGTTGTCCGAGCATCCCAGCCGCGGGTCGGCGAAGGGTGTGCAGATCTCGAACTGTCGCAGGCCGGCGAACACCTCGATGGCTCCGGCGACGGCGGCGACGTCCGCTCCGGTGTCGACAAGCGCCGCGCGAACCGCCTCGGTGGCCAGCTCGACCGCCGACATGCCGCGGTAGTCCGCGTCGTCGATGCGTTCGGTGAACTGCCCGACGCCGACGATGACGGGAGTACGGGGATCGACCATAGTTCGACAGGCTAACCGATTTGTCGCCCGCGTCGAAATCGACATCAGGGCTGTGACTCCAGCGGAATCACAGCCCTGATGCAGAACTCGCGGCTAGATCACAGCCCGGCCAGGATCTCCCTGGCCAGCGTCGCGGTCGCCGACGGCGTCTTGCCGACCTTCACCCCGGCGGCCTCGAGGGCCTCCTTCTTGCCCTGCGCGGTGCCGGCACCGTCGGACACGATGGCGCCCGCGTGGCCCATGGTCTTGCCCTCGGGCGCGGTGAAGCCGGCGACATATCCCACGACCGGCTTGGAGACATTGGCCTTGATGTAGGCGCCGGCCTTCTCCTCGGCGTCGCCGCCGATCTCGCCGATCATCACGATGATCTTGGTCTCGGGGTCCTTCTCGAACGCCTCGATGGCGTCGATGTGGGTGGTGCCGATGACCGGGTCGCCGCCGATGCCGATGGCGGTCGAGAAGCCGAGATCACGCAGCTCGTACATCATCTGGTAGGTCAGCGTGCCCGACTTCGACACCAGGCCGATCGGGCCCTTGCCGGTGATGTTGTTGGGCGTGATGCCGACCAGCGACTCACCCGGGGTGATGATGCCGGGACAGTTCGGCCCGATGATGCGGGTCTTCTCGCCTTTGTCGACGTTATAGGCCCATGCATACGCAGTGTCCTGCACCGGGATGCCCTCGGTGATGACGACCAGCAGCGGGATCTCAGCGTCGATGGCCTCGATGATGGCGTCCTTCGAGAACGCCGGTGGCACGAACGCGATCGACACGTCGGCGCCGGTCTCCTTCATGGCCTCCGCCACCGAACCGAACACCGGGAGCTCGACGTCGTTGCCGTCCTTGTCTTTGTGAGCCACGGTGGTTCCGGCCTTGCGGGCGTTGACGCCACCGACCACCTGGGTGCCGGCCTTGAGCATCAGTGCGGTGTGCTTGGTGCCCTCGCCGCCGGTGATGCCCTGGACGATGACCTTGCTGTCCTTGTTCAGGAAGATAGACATATTTCGTTGGCTCCCTTACTTGTTGGCCAGCTCGGCGGCCTTGTCGGCGCCGGAGTCCATGGTGTCGGCCTGAATCACCAGGGGGTGGTTGGCTTCGTTGAGGATGCGGCGGCCTTCCTCGACATTGTTGCCGTCGAGGCGCACAACGAGGGGCTTGTTCGCACTGTCGCCGAGCTTCTTCAGCGCGCCGACGATGCCGTTGGCGACCGCATCGCACGCGGTGATGCCGCCGAACACGTTGACGAACACGCTCTTGACCTGACTGTCGCCCAGGATGACGTCCAGGCCGTTGGCCATCACCTCGGCCGACGCTCCGCCGCCGATGTCGAGGAAGTTGGCCGGCTTCACGCCGCCGTGCTTCTCCCCGGCGTACGCCACGACGTCCAGGGTCGACATGACCAGGCCCGCGCCGTTTCCGATGATGCCGACCTCGCCGTCGAGCTTGACGTAGTTGAGGTCGTTCTGCTTGGCCTTGAGCTCGAGGGGATCGGTGGCGTCCTTGTCCTCGAACTCGGCATGCCCGGGCTGGCGGAAGTCGGCGTTGGCATCCAGGGTCACCTTGCCGTCCAGCGCCAGGATCCGATCGTCGGGGGTGCGCACCAGCGGGTTCACCTCGACGAGGGTGGCGTCCTCGCCGACGAACACCTCCCACAGCTTCTGGATGGTCACCGCGGCGGCGTCGAGTACCTCGGCGGGCAGGTGGCCCTGCTCGGCGATCGAGCGGGCGAAGGCCAGGTCCACACCGGTGACGGCGTCCACGGGCACCTTGGCCAACCGATCGGGCTTGGTGGCGGCGACCTCTTCGATCTCCATGCCGCCCTCGACCGAGCACATCGCCAGGTAGGTCCGGTTGGACCGATCGAGCAGGAAGGAGATGTAGTACTCCTCAGCGATGTCGCTGGCCTCGGCGACCAGCAACTTCTTCACGATGTGGCCCTTGATGTCCAGGCCGAGGATGTTCTTGGCGTGGGTGTAGGCGTCCTCGGGTGTGGCGGCGAACTTGACACCACCGGCCTTACCCCGGCCACCCACCTTGACCTGAGCCTTCACCATCACGGGCTTGCCGATTTCCGCGGCGATGGCTTTGGCGTCCTCGGGCGAGTCGGTGACCCGGCCCGGGGTGGTGGGAACGTTGTGCTTGGCGAACAATTCCTTCGCCTGATACTCGAAAAGATCCATGGGCTCACTGTCTGGTCGGCGCTGACTGCTTGTTGAAGAAGATGATTGAGGAAGTCGCTCCGGGGGAACTGTATCTAGACGACTACGGGACGCCGTCCCCGCCCACCACTCATGTGGCCCATTTCACCGCGGGGCCGAAGTGATTCAACTCACAATCCCCCGTGGAATAGGCGCTTGGGTTGCCACCTTCATTAGATCTTCGTTAACGTCGTCGGAGTCTCAGATAACGCTTTGGTCACGACTAGAGGGACTTCGAGTTTTGACGCAGCATAGGCCGGCCCCGACTCCAGTCGGAGATTCTTTGGCCTCGCATGCGAAGACCAGCACATATGGTCGTCCAGCGGCCTCGAGCCGGGCGACGGATCCGGAGCGGCTCGACGTCACCGACATCATCCCGTTCAACGAGTTCGGCGACCTCGGTGACATCGATTTCCGGGAAAACAGCGCCTTCGACACCGATGCAGAGGTTGCCCGCTGCCCGGAGCTCGACGATCTGCATGACGCGGACGACCTGAAACCGCTCCGGCTGGCCGTGCCGTCGGAGTTCGCCGCGGCCCGCGAGGACCGTCGTGCCGAAGTACCGCGCTTCAGCAACAGCGAGAACACCGACGTGCTGCCCCGCACGCCAGCCCACCGCAGGCAACCGACCGGGGCCGCGAAGGGCCGCGCGATGATCGCCGCGATGGCCGCCGGCGCCGCCGCTGCTGCCGCCTACACCGCTCTGAAGCCGGCCACCGACACCACCACACGGACCGTGCTGGCCGTCGACAAAGCGCCGATGGACGGCACCGTGACCACGCCGCGGGGAATGCAGCTGATCGCCGTCAAGCCGATCGCCGACGCATCCGTGCACGGCGAGGAACTGGCCAAAGGTGTGGCCTTCGCCCAGGAACGCGCCGAGCGTGAGGCGCGGCTGCAGCGGCCCCTGTTCGTGATACCCACCAAGGGCGTCTTCACCTCAGGCTTCGGCTACCGGTGGGGCGCGCTGCACGCCGGCATCGACCTGGCGGCTCCGATCGGCACACCCATCGTCGCCGCCTCCGATGGTGTGGTCATCGACGCCGGACCGACGGCGGGTTACGGCGCCTGGGTCAAGCTCCGGCATTCGGACGGCACGGTGACCCTCTACGGTCATGTCAACACCTGGACGGTCCAGATCGGGCAGCGGGTGTTCGCCGGCGACCAGATCGCCACCGTCGGCAACCGGGGCAACTCGACCGGGCCGCACCTGCATTTCGAGGTGCTGCAGAACGGCACCAACCGGATCGATCCGGCGCCGTGGCTGGCGCAGCGTGGGCTGGCGGTCGGCCCCTACGCCGGCTGACCTGGTGTCTGAGCCGAACGACCCGCGCACCCGCATCATCCGACGCCAGCCGTCCGGACCGATCCCCCAACCCGAAGAGCCCCGCACGGGCATCATCCGGCGTGCCCCGACCGGGCCCATTCCGCAGGTGCCCGACGAGCGCACGACGCACATTCCGCGCCCACCCGCCGACGAGGCTCAGACCGGATTGATCCGCCGGGCCGCCCCGGTGGCCGTTCCGGCCCGATCGGTTCACGTCGACATCTCGACGGGGCGAACGGCGATCGCGGCCAGCGCCGTCAGCATCCTCAGCGGATGGGCGACGGCCGTGGTCGCCACCGACCTGATCACCGGGTGGTGGGGCACCGATCGGCTGTTCTGCGCGGCGGTCGGCTTCCTCACCCTGCTGTTCGCGGTGAGCAGCATCGCCGGGGTCATCATGTTGCTGTTGCGGCGCTCGGCCGGCCGCTATCTGATCGCGTTCGGATCCGTCATCGCGTTGCTGACGTTCGGCAGCGTGTTCGTCGCGGGGGCGCGAATCCCCTTGCCGGTCTATCTGATTCCGATCTTGCCGCTGACAAGCCTGATCCTGGCGTTGCAGCCCTCAACCCGGCGCTGGTGCCGCTTGCGGTGAGCTTGCGCGACTAAAGCTTTTGCAGCGGCGCGTGATTGTGCATCAGCTTGACCCGCCCCGCGCTGCCGAAGTCGATCAGGGACATCGCCGACTCCCCCATCCCGGATACCTCCTCGACACGGCCGAGACCGTACTTGTCATGGCTGACCCGATCGCCGGGTTCGAGGACCAGCAGCGGCCGCTTGCTGCCGCCCGCCGAGCGCATGGGGGACGGCCGTGGGGTACCGAAGCGGCCCGCACCGCTGACGGGCGCACTGTAGGACGGTGTGGGGTCGGTGCGGCGCCAGTCGACAAGGTGCTCGGGGATCTCCCGCAGGAACCGCGATTCCGGGTTCAGCATCGGCTGCCCCCACGATGAGCGGACCTTCGCGCGGGTGAGGTAAAGCCGTTGGCGCGCACGGGTTATGCCCACGTAGGCGAGTCGGCGCTCCTCGGAGAGCTCGGTCGGGTCACCGAGCGCGCGCATGTGCGGGAACATGCCGTCCTCCCAGCCGGTCACGAACACCACCGGGAACTCCAGGCCCTTGGCGGTGTGCAGGGTCATCAGCGTGACCACACCGGCGCCATGTTCGGGCAGTTCGTCGGAGTCAGCCACCAGTGACACCCGCTCCAGGAACTCCGCGAGAAGGCCGGTCTGCGGGACGTCCTCGTCGGTGGTGTCGTCCTCGGCCAGCGCAGCGGCATTGGCCCGGTCGATGCTGAATTCGTGTGCGACACTGACTAATTCGTTGAGGTTGTCCAGCCGCGCCAGGTCTTGTGGGTCACTGGAGGACTCCAGCTCATTGCGGTAGCCGGTGCGGTCCAGTACCGCCTCGACAAGGTCGCCGAGCTCGTCGTCGAGCTTGCCGCGCAGTTCGTCGATCAACTTGACGAAACTCGCGATCGCCTTCTCCGAGCGGGTGTTCAGCATCGGCACCTTGCCCTCGGCTGCGGCGACCAGCGCGTCGGCGAAGGTGGCACCGGTGTTCTCGGCGTACACCGACACGCAGGCCTCGGCCCGGTCACCGATGCCCCGGCGCGGGGTGTTCAGGATGCGACGCAGGCTGACGGCGTCCCCGGGGTTGTCCAGCACCCGCAGGTAGGCGACGATGTCGCGAATCTCCTTGCGTTCGTAGAACCGAACGCCGCCCACCACCTTGTAGGGGATGCCGGCGCGGATGAACACCTCTTCCAGCGAACGGGATGAGTTGTTGGTGCGATAGAACACGGCGACGTCGTTGTAGGAGATATCGCCAGCCCCACGAGCCCCGTCGGCGAGCGCGTCGATCTCCCCGGCGACGAACCTGGCTTCGTCGTGCTCGTTGTCGGCGACGTAGCCGACGATCAGTTCTCCGTCACCGGCGTCGGTCCACAGCCGCTTCTCGCGCCGGTTGGAGTTGCGCGAGATGACGGAATTGGCCGCCGACAGGATGTTCTGGGTCGACCGGTAGTTCTGCTCGAGCAGGATCGTGGTGGCGTTCGGGAAGTCGCGTTCGAAGTCCTCGATGTTGCGGATCGTCGCGCCGCGGAAGGCATAGATCGACTGGTCGGCGTCCCCGACGACGCACAACTCGCTGGGCGGCACGGTGTCGGTGTCAGGGGCGGCGACTCCGACAAGTTCGCGCACCAGGACGTACTGGGCGTGGTTGGTGTCCTGATATTCGTCGACGAGGATGTGCCGAAAACGCCTCCGGTAGTACTGGGCGATCTGCGGGAAGTTCTGCAAGACCGCCACGGTCTCGCCGATCAGGTCGTCGAAGTCCAGCGCGTTGGCCGCGCGCAGTCGCCGCTGGTACTCGCCGTAGACGCTGGCGACCGTGCGGGCCAGATCGTCGGATTCCGGCTCGAGCGCGGCCACCGCATCCTCGGGCAGGATCAGCTCGTTCTTGAGGTTGGAAATGGCGTTGGCCAGCAGTCGCGGTGAGTACCGCTTGGTGTCCAGCCCCATGTCCTTGCCGATCATCAGCAGCAGGCGCCGGGAGTCGTCGGCGTCGTAGATCGAGAAATTCGAGTTCAGCCCGGGTAGCAGCGAGGCCTGATTGCGCAGGATCCGCACGCAGGAAGAGTGGAAGGTGGAAATCCACATGTTCCTGGCCCGGGGTCCGACGAGCGAAACCACCCGCTCGCGCATCTCCGCGGCGGCCTTGTTGGTGAACGTGATGGCCAGTACCTGGCCCGGCCCGACGTCGCGAGCCGCCAGCAGATAGGCGATCCTCCGGGTGAGGACGGCCGTCTTGCCCGACCCGGCACCGGCCACGATCAGCAATGGGGAACCCTCGTGCAGCACGGCCTGGCGCTGCTGCGGGTTGAGACCCTCGAGGAGTTCGGCCGCGTCGGCCGGAGGCTTGAAATCGGTCACGTTCACACTCATGTCTGACCCAACCTACCGCTGTATGGCGACAGTTTTTTTGCTAAGCCGCCCTTCGGAGTGGCACACTTCAAACGTGCTTTCACCGCAGCGTCGATTTTTCTACGGGTACCGGTCCGCGGTGCCCGTGGTGGTCTAGCTGCTCAACCCGAGAGCCCCGCGGTCCGCATTCCGGATCCGGGGCTCGTCTCTTGTGTGAGGCCCGGAACCTGATGGGACCAGACCCACACACGAGGAGAAGAAGCGATGACCCTGGAAATGGTTCCTGAAGCCGAACACGACATCGGCAGTCTGCGCGGCGAGATCGACCGGCTCGATGCCGAAATCCTGGCTGCGGTCAAGCGCCGCACCGAGGTGTCCCAGGCGATCGGCCGGGCCCGGATGGCCTCCGGCGGCACCCGGCTGGTGCACAGCCGCGAGATGAAGGTGATCGAGCGTTACAGCGAGCTCGGCGAGGACGGCAAGGATCTCGCGATGCTGCTCCTGCGCATGGGCCGCGGCCGGCTCGGGCACTGACGCCGGCCATCAGGCAGCGCCGGCTCGGGCACTCCTAGCGCACGGCGTCGAGCAGCCAGGGTGTCATCCACTTGACCGCGTTCGGGGTCGGGTGCACACCGTCGATACGCACCCGCACACCGTTGATCTTGTTGGTGTAGGCGCCGTTCGGCCCGAGTTTCTTGTTCAAGTCGAGCAGCGTCACGTTCTTGCGTCCGCTGACGACCTTGCGCAGCAAGGTGTTCCACTGGTCGACCCGGCTGGGCTGATCCTCGGGATACAGTTTGCCGTTCGTCTGCTCGCCGTGCCGGCTGTACGGCTCGGTGGTCACCACCACCAGCGCCCCGGTCGAGGTCAGGATGTCCAGCGCATGGTTCAGCTCGCTCCGCAGATACTGATCGAACTCGGGTTGGCCGATGTGCGCCCAGGTCCCGTGAAACTTGCGGTCGACGATCTCCCAGCGACCGATGACCATCAGCACGACGTCGGGCCGGTCGTAGCCGATCCGCTGCGCCCAGCGCTCCGGCCAGGTGTCGCATTCGGGCTTCTGCTCCAGCACCTGACCCGAGTAGCGGTACGGCCCGCCGCGCACCAGGCCGCAGCCGATGGTGGTGCGGTCCAGGAAGTTGTTGCCCGGGGTCGGCGGCAGGTACCGCATTATCGTCCAGCCGATCGAATCGCCGAACACCGAGACGGTGTGTTCGCGGGGACCCGAGTGCAGCGGCGGGGCGACCCGCACCGTTTCCACCGGTGAGATCAGCGCGGCCTGCGCGACGTCAGGACTCCGCGGATCGATCCGGGTTCCGACCGGGACGACGACGACCGCGATCGCCACGGCCGTGGCGATGGTGGCGGCAGCCAGCCGCAGCTGCGGGACGTGGACGGGCCGCCAGCGCCGAACCGGCCGCTCGATCACCCACCACGACCCCGCCGCGACCAGCACGGTGATCACGCAGCGGGCACCGAACAACGCATACCCCGACCATCCCGTGCGTTCGCCGGTGAGCACCAGAAATATCGGCCAGTGCCACAGGTAGACGCCGTAGGAGATGACGCCGAGGGCCACCAGCGGCGGGGTGGACAGCACCCATGCCACGGGTCCGCGCTGCTCGAGTGCCACCGGCGCTATCACCGCCACCGCGGCGACGGCGACGACGGTGAGCAGGCCGTGCCGGAACTCGGCGGCGCTGCCGGTGGCGACATGCGTGATCGCGGCCAGGACGGCCACACCGGCCACCGGCACACCCCAGGCCAGCCAGCGGACCCACCGTGACCGGATCAGCGGCCAGCCGGCCAGTATCGCCGGCCAGTCCCTGACCAGAAGCGCGGCGGCCGCGGCGCCGACGAGCAGTGCCTGAGCCCGGGTGTCGGTGCCGAAGTACACCCGGTTCAGTGAGCTGTCCGACGCCATCAGGATCGACTCGGTCGCCGATCCCGCTGTTCCCAACACCGCCAGGACCAGCACCGCGCGCCGGACGGCGACGATGGTAGGCGTCTTGCGCCGTCGCCGGGCGATCAGCGCCAGCAACATTGCCACCCCGACGATCAGCACCGGCCAGATCAGGTAGTACTGCTCCTCGACGCCCAGTGACCAGGTGTGCTGCAGCGGTGACGGCGGCGCACCCTGGCTGAAGTAGTCGGTCTCCTGCCTGACGAACGCCCAGTTCGCCACCCACAGGAATGCGGCGATCGCGTCGTTGCGCAGGCCGCTGACCGCGTTCGGCGGGAACAGCATGCGGGCGGCGACCACCGCCAGCACCATGATCAGCAGGGCCGGCAGCAGCCGGCGGGCCCGACGCACCCAGAACGCGCCGAGGTCGAGTTGTCCGGTGCGACCGAGCTCATCGAGCAGCAGCGACGTGATCAAGAACCCGCTGAGCACGAAGAAGACGTCGACCCCGATAAATCCGCCTGCGACGCCGGGAATTCCACCGTGGCCGATCAGCACGAGGGCGACGGCGACGCCCCGGATCCCGTTCAGCGCGGGAACACCCGAGCCGCGTGGCTTCGGACGCCGCCGCTGGCTCGGCTGTGAAACGGGATCGACCCATGGACTTTGCGCGGATAAGCGCGCCGTCACGTGCATGCCCTCCTAGTTCGAGTGCTGTGAAATCTAGATGGCATCGACGGCCAATGGACGCAGGCGCGCGGTCGCCGGCGTCAAATAGCTCAGGCAGGTGTCCGATCGAGAGGCAAACAGACCCTCTTGGGGGGATTTCGGCGCACGCCGGCGCCTTCGACACTGAAGGCTCATGAAATCGCCCGACGGCGACATACACTACGACCAGGAGTTGAAATGTGCATACCAGATTTGTTGGGCACCAACGATTTCACACCACAATGACCGCCGGCATGTATCTCACGCAGGGTCTGCACAGGTCGTCGCGCGCCACCGGCGACGACACGATGACGATCTGCGGTGACCGCGTCCACACGTTCACCGACGTCGCCGATCGGGTTTCCCGGCTGGCCGGGGCGTTCCAGTCGCTGGGCGTCCACGAGGGCGACCGGATCGCGATCCTGTCGCTGAACTCCGATCGCTATTCGGAGTACCTGCTGGCCACCCCCTGGGCCGGTGCCGTCGTCAACCCGATCAACATCCGCCTGCGTGCCGCCGAGATCGCCTACAGCCTGCGCGACTCCGACACTCGAATACTGCTGATCGACGATACTTTCCTACCGTTGCTTCCCGAATTGCTTTCGCAATTCAGCGATCTGGCGACGGTCATCCACTGCGGCGACGGCCCGACGCCGGCGGGAACCCTCGGGTACGAGGAGCTGGTGGCCACCAGCGCCCCGGTGCCCGACGCGCATCGCAGCGGCTCGGATCTGGCCGGTGTCTTCTACACCGGAGGCACCAGCGGGCATCCCAAGGGCGTCATGCTGACCCACGACAACCTGATGACGTCGGCGCTGGGCTGCCTTGCGTCGGGATTCTTCCTGACCTCCGGCGGGCCGCTATTGCATGCCGCGCCGATGTTCCACCTCGCCGACCTGGCCATCTGGCTGGCGCAGGTGATCCACGGCGGCACCCACGTGTTCATCCCGGCTTTCCGGCCGGACTTGGTGCTGGGCGCCGTGCAACAGCATCGGGTCAGCGACCTGCTGCTGGTTCCGACGATGGTGCAGATGCTCGTCGACGAGCCGACCCTGCCCGACTACGACACCTCCAGCCTGCGGATGGTCATATACGGCGGCTCCCCGATCTCGGCGGCCCTGCTGGAACGTGCGGCCCAGCGGTTGCCGACAGCGTCGTTCGTGCAGGCCTACGGGATGACCGAGGTGTCGCCGGTCGCGACGCTGCTATCGCCGGCCGACCACCACAACCCGGCGTTGCGCCGGTCCGGCGGGCGTGCCGCACCGCATTCGGAGGTCCGCATCGTCGGCGACGACGACACCGAGCTGGCGCGTGGTGAGGTCGGCGAGATCGTCGTGCGCGGCGGGCACGTGATGGCCGGCTACTGGGGCAAGCCCGAGGAGACCGCGGCCGCGTTGCGGGGCGGCTGGATGCACACCGGCGACGCCGGCTACCAGGACGACCGCGGTTACGTGTTCGTCGTCGACCGGATCAAGGACATGATCGTGTCCGGCGGGGAGAACGTGTACTCCGTCGAAGTGGAGAACGCGCTGGCCCGCCATCCCGCGGTGGCCACCTGCGCGGTCATCGGGGTGCCCGACGAACGGTGGGGCGAGCGCGTGCACGCGGTGGTGGTGCTCGCCGCCGGACAGCGCGCGGAGCATGACGAGCTGCGGGAGTTCTGCAAGTCGCTCATCGGCGGTTACAAGATCCCCCGCAGCTTCGAGCTGGTCGACGCATTGCCGTTGTCGGCGGCGGGCAAGGTCCTCAAACGCGAACTGCGGGCCAAGTACTGGGCGGCAGCCGACCGCGCGGTCGGCTGAGGCCGCCCGAGTTATTTGGTCAGCGCGATGTACTTGGTGTCGAGGTACTCCTCGATGCCCTCGTACCCGCCCTCGCGGCCGAACCCGGACTCCTTCACACCGCCGAATGGGGCGGCCGGATCGGAGATGACACCCCGATTCACCCCGACCATGCCGGATTCGATGGCCTCGGCCACCCGCAGCGCCCGGTCCAGCGACTCGGTGTAGATGTAGGACGCCAGTCCGTATTCGGTGTTGTTGGCCGCGGCGACGCCGTCCTCCTCGGTGTCGAAGCCGATGATCGGAGCGACGGGACCGAACACCTCCTCGGTGAGGATGCGGGCATCAGGCGGGACGTCGGTCAGCACGGTAGCCGGATAGAAGTTGCCGGGGCCGCCGGGCGCCTGACCGCCGAGCGCGACCCTCGCGCCCTTGGCCACCGCGTCGTCGACCAGTTCCTGCACCTTGGCCAGCTGCTTGGTGTTGACCAGCGGGCCGAGCTTGGCCGACGGGTCGAGCCCGTTGCCCAGGTTGACCTCACCCATCCGCTTGACGAATTTGTCGGTGAACTCCTCGATGACGGCATTGGCGACGTGGATCCGGTTGGCGGCCGTGCAGGCCTCGCCGCCGTTGCGCATCTTGGCCAGCATCGCCCCGTCGACCGCGGCGTCGATGTCGGCATCGTCGAACACGACGAACGGGGCGTTGCCACCGAGTTCCATCGAGGTGCGCAGCAGCTTGTCCGCCGACTGGGCCACCAGCGCCTTACCGACCCCGGTGGAGCCGGTGAACGTCAGCTTCCGCAGCCGGCCGTCGTCGATCAGGGCTTTGGTGACCTCGCCGGGCCGGCTGGTGGGCAGGATCGACAGCACACCGGAGGGCAGGCCGGCCTCGGCCATGAGCTTGGCCAGCAGCAGCATCGTCAGCGGGGTCTCCTGGGCGGGCTTGACGATCATCGTGCAGCCGGCCGCGAAGGCGGGTCCGATCTTGCGAGTCCCCATGGCCAGCGGGAAGTTCCACGGCGTGATCGCGTAGCAGGGTCCGACCGGCTGTTTGGTGACGATGATGCGCCCGGTGCCGGCCGGCGACGGCGTGTACCGCCCGCCGATACGCACCGCCTCCTCGGCGAACCAGCGGAAGAATTCGGCGCCGTACTTGACCTCGCCCATACTCTCGGCGACGACCTTGCCCATCTCCAGGGTCATCAGCGTCGCGAGATCATCGGCGCGGGCGATGATGGTCTCGAACACCGAGCGCAGGATCTCGCCACGGTCGCGGGGTGAGGTCGCCGCCCACTCGGCCTGCACCGCGCACGCCGCGTCGAGCGCGGCGACGGCGTCCGCCGCGGTCGCGTCGGCCACCGTGGTGAGGACGGCGTCGTTGGAGGGGTCGTGGACCTCGAACGTCGACGAGCCGGGTCGCTCCTCACCACCGATCCACAGGCCGGTGGGGACCGACGACAACAGCCGTTCAATGTCTGGGGTGCTCATGCCTCCATCATGTACACCTTTGGACACCTCGTCACACTAGGGTTGAACGAATGACTGGAGACATTTCCGCCACCCCCGAATGGAACGCACTGCGTCGCCACCACGACCAGATCGCCGGGAAACACCTCCGAGAGTTCTTCGCCCAGGATCCCGACCGGGGTCGCGAGCTCACGCTCACCGTCGGTGACCTCTACATCGACTACAGCAAACACCGCATCACCCGGGAGACGCTGACCCTTCTGGTCGACCTGGCCCGCGCGGCGCACCTGGAAGAACGTCGCGACGCGATGCTGTCCGGCGAGCACATCAACACCTCCGAGGACCGCGCGGTGCTGCACACCGCGCTGCGGCTGCCCCGGGACGCCGAGTTGGTGGTCGACGGCCAGAACGTGGTCGCCGACGTGCACCAGGTCCTCGACGCAATGGGTGACTTCACCGACCGGCTGCGGGGCGGCGATTGGCTAGGCGCCACCGGCGAGCGGATCAAGACCGTGGTCAATATCGGCATCGGCGGTTCGGACCTGGGTCCGGTGATGGTGTACCAGGCGTTGCGGCACTACGCCGACGCCGGTATCTCGGCGCGGTTCGTCTCCAATGTCGACCCGGCTGACCTGGTTGCCAAGCTGGACGGACTCGACCCTGCCACAACACTTTTCATCATCGCCTCCAAGACGTTCTCGACGCTGGAGACGCTGACCAACGCGACCGCGGCCCGGCGCTGGCTGGTCGACGCCCTCGGCGATGCCGCGGTGTCGAAGCATTTCGTGGCCGTGTCGACCAACTCCAAGCTCGTCGACAGCTTCGGCATCAATACCGCGAACATGTTCGGGTTCTGGGACTGGGTGGGCGGCCGCTATTCGGTGGATTCGGCGATCGGCCTGTCGGTGATGGCGGTGATCGGCAGGGAGTCGTTCGCCGACTTCCTGTCGGGTTTCCACACCGTCGACCGCCATTTCGCCACCGCGCCGCTGGAGTCCAACGCGCCTGCGCTGCTGGGCCTGATCGGGCTGTGGTACTCCGACTTCTTCGGCGCCGAGACCCGGGCGGTGCTGCCGTATTCCAACGACCTGTCCCGGTTCGCGGCGTACCTGCAGCAGTTGACCATGGAGTCCAACGGCAAATCGGTGAAAGCCGACGGCAGCCCGGTCACCACGCCGACCGGTGAAATCTTCTGGGGTGAACCGGGAACCAACGGCCAGCACGCGTTCTATCAATTGCTGCACCAGGGCACCCGGCTGGTGCCGGCCGACTTCATCGGCTTCTCCCAGCCCACCGACGACCTGCCCACGGCGGACGGGTCGGGCAGCATGCACGACCTGCTGATGAGCAACTTCTTCGCCCAGACCCAGGTGCTGGCCTTCGGAAAGACCGCGGCCGAGATCGCCGCGGAGGGCACGCCCGCGAATGTCGTCCCGCACAAGGTGATGCCGGGTAACCGGCCGAGCACGTCGATCCTGGCCGACCGGTTGACCCCGTCGGTGGTCGGGCAGCTGATCGCGCTGTATGAGCACCAGGTCTTCACCGAGGGTGTGATCTGGGGCATCGACTCGTTCGACCAGTGGGGCGTCGAGCTGGGCAAGACGCAGGCCAAGGCGCTGCTGGGCGTGATCACCAGCGACGGCTCGCCGCCCAAGCAGACCGACAGCTCAACCGATGAGCTGGTCCGCCGGTATCGAGTCGAACGCGGCCGTGCACGATAGATTTCAGGCGAACGGCTTGGTGAACCGCGGCGGCAGCACCCGCAGCAGCGCCACCAGCGGAATCCACGGCCAGCCGGGCACGATCGCGCGCCCGCGCTCGCGTTCGATGGCGTCGACCATTTGACGCACACCGGTCTCGGTGTCCACCATCAGCATGGTGGTGTTGGATTTCGCCGTCATCTCCGACTCGATGTAACCAGGCTCGACGACAGTGACTTTGATTGGGCCGGAGGCGTATTCGGCCCGCAGCGACTCCCCCAGCGAACTGACTCCGGCCTTGGATGCCGCGTAGGCGGCCTTCGCACCCGGAACACCCTTGGTGCCCATCACGCTCGAGATGAGCACCAGGTGTCCCGAACCCGCCGCCTTGAACATCTCCAGCGCCGCCTCGATCTGCACCAGCGCCGAGACGAGGTTGGTCTCGATGGTCGCCTTGTTGGCCCACAGCTTGCCGGACCCGAGCGGGGCGCCTTTGCCGATGCCGGCGTTGACGATGACCCGGTCGATACCGCCGAGTTCGTCGGAGAGTTCGCCGAATACCTTGGGTACCTGGTCATGGTCGTTGACATCAAGGGCGGCGACGGCGACCGTGATGTTCGGGTGCCGCCGGGTGAGTTCGGCCTTCAGCTCGTCGAGGCGGTCGGCGCGCCGCGCGCACAGCGCCAGGTCGCGCCCCTTGGCTGCGAAGGCACGCGCCATGCCGGCGCCGAGACCCGAACTGGCGCCGGTGATGAGGATTCTCTGCCGAGTCACGGGTGGCAGCCTATCGACTACTTGAGCAGTCGTGACATTCGCCGGTCGGCCAGCACCTTGCCCCCGGTCTGGCAGGTCGGGCAGTACTGAAACGACTTGTCGGCGAAGGACACCTCACGCACGGTGTCGCCGCACACCGGGCACGGCAGCCCGGTGCGGGCATGCACCCGCAGCCCGGATCGCTTCTCCCCCTTCAACGTTGCCGCCTGTTGCCCCACCGACCGTTGCACGGCGTCGGTCAGCACCGAGATGATCGCATCGTGCAGGGCACCGAGTTGCGCGGCGGAGAGCTTGTTGGCCGTCGCGAACGGCGAGAGCTTCGCGACATGCAGGATCTCGTCGCTGTAGGCGTTGCCGATCCCGGCGATGACCTTCTGGTCGGTGATCACCGTCTTGATCCGTCCGCCGTGCGGAGCGAGGATCTCCGCCAGCTGGTCAGGGCCGACCTCCAGTGCATCGGGGCCCAGCGCCGCGATGCCGGGGACCTTGGCCGGATCGTCGACGATCCACACCGCGAGCCGCTTCTGGGTGCCCGCCTCGGTGAGATCGAACCCCACGCCGTCGCCGAGGTGTACTCGAAGGCCGATCGGCCCCTTGCCGGGCTTGAGCGGGGCCGCGGAGAGTTTGTCGCTCCATTTGAGCCAGCCCGCCCGCGATAGATGGGTGATCAGCCAGAGGTCATCGGCTTGCAGCCCGAGATATTTGCCCCAGCGCGCCGCGCCCGTCACGGCGCGCCCGTGCAGCGCCGTCGGCGCGGGATCGAACGTCTTCAGCACCGACAGTGCCGCGACGTCGACGCGGCCGACCGGCTTGCCGACCGCATGCCGGCGTAGATGGTCGGCCAGGGCCTCGACTTCGGGAAGTTCGGGCATGTGTCAAGGCTAGCCGGGCCAGTTACCGGTCGGCGTCTTTGAACGGCAGCGAGAACACCCAGCTGACGATCGACAACACGATCGCGGCCCAGATCGCGGTCCACCAGAACTGGTTGATCTGCAATCCCCAATGGGTGGTGTGCTCGGTTATCCAGGCGGTGATCCACAACATCAGCGCATTGATGACGATGTGGATCAGCCCGAGCGTCAGGATGTACAGCGGTATCGACAAGACCTGAACGACCGGTTTGATGATCGCGTTCACCAGGCCGAAGATCACCGCGACCACCAGAACGATGCCGACCCGCTGCAGCGGCGTCTCGCCGCCGACGAAGTTGATGCCGGGCACGATCAGTGTGACGACCCACAGCGCCAGTCCGGTAACTGCGGCGCGAACGAGAAACGGTCCCATGTGGCGATCTTCCCAGACGACGGCCGCGGTCAGGGCCGGGAACCGACGATCTCGTCGAGCCAGTCGAGGGTCACCGCGTTGGACAGCGTAAGGTTCCCGAGCTGGCAGTGTGTGTCGGCGCCCTCAGCCGAAGTGAACATCCGCCCGGTGACCCTGCCACCGGCGCGTTGGCAGAATTCTTCGTACTGGCGGATCGGCTCCCCGCCTTCCCCGGTACCGACGAGTCCCAGCGCAGGACAGCGGATCTCCGCGGGATCGACGCTGAACTGACGCAGATGGGCGAACGTGCCCAGGAATGTCGTCTGGCCGAACCGTCGGATCAGTGACCGCGACATCTCCTTGATCGTCGGGGG
Source organism: Mycobacterium pinniadriaticum (assembly GCF_026242045.1). Classification (GTDB taxonomy): domain Bacteria; phylum Actinomycetota; class Actinomycetes; order Mycobacteriales; family Mycobacteriaceae; genus Mycobacterium; species Mycobacterium pinniadriaticum. The sequence continues at coordinate 45,548 of NZ_JAPJDO010000009.1, read as the reverse complement.
CATCTCTTCGTCGGGGATTTCGTCGATATCGGTGAGGCTGAAATCATCCTCGGGACGCAGAACCTGTTCCGGGTCGCCACCCATCGCCGCGACGAACGACACCATGTACGCCCGTAGGTCGATGACCGGTGAATTCGCCACCAGTGCAGCGATTCTCGATTCGTGGGCGGCAGCCCGGGACACGAAGTACCCACCGAAGCTGATACCTAGCAGGGCCAGCCGGCCGGCATCCACCCCGGGGCGGGCCAATGCCATATCGATCCAGGGCGACACCCAGCTCTCGGTGTCGGGAACGAAGTGCGTATCGGGTTCGGTTCGCGCGGTGTCCATTTGGCCGGGGCCACAGATCATCATCACGTTCCAGCCGCGCTGAAGCGCTGAAACACCGATCTGGAAGTAGGTCTCTTCCAGCGTGCCGTCGAACCCGCTGGTCGCGACCAGCGTCGGGGCGGGGTCAGGCGATGCCGACAGCCAGTAGCCGGGCAACCGCTGACCATTCCACGGCAACCACAGCTCCTCGATGTGAACCGGGTCGTATTCCATTGCTGACCCGAAAGCGGCCCGGCTGGCCAGCCCGAGATCGACATGACGTTGGGCACCGAAAGGCGAGAAGTACTCGGCCGCACGAAAGCTGTTGGCGGCGTGCAGGTACCGTTCACGCGCGCTGACCCGGTGCCCCGCCGCGGCATACTGCTCGGCCTCGGCGCGCTGGCGCTCGGCGAGCGCGGCGAACGCGTCGGTCCACCCCTGTCCGTCACGGATCTGCGCGGCCACCGCGAGGCATTCGCCGACCGCCGCCCCGCCGTAGACAGCCGACCCCAGATGACGGAGCAACTGGAAGTCGAGCTCGGGATCCTCGAAGCCGGTAACTCTGGTTGTGCTACGAAGCGTCTCACCACCCACCCGTACGACCGTAGTCGACTACGCCCTCAGGAGGTAGGTGTCCATGATCCAGCCGTGCCGTTTCCTGGCATCGGCCCGCAGGGCCGCGATACGCTCGCCGACCTCGCCGACGGTGCCCGCGATCAGCAGCTCGTCGGCCGTACCCAGGTAGGCGCCCCACCAGATCCGGGTCTCAGACGGGCACGTCAGGAAGGAGCAGTCCCCGTCGAGCATCACGACGGCCGAGCCGGCCAGGCCGCTGCTGCGCAGTTGCCGCCCGGTGGTGATCAGGACGGGCTCGCCGACGTCGTTGAGCGGGATGCGATGACGTGCGGTCAGCGCCTGCACCGCGGTGATCCCGGGGATCACGTCGTACTCGAGTTCGACGTGATGCGCGACCTCGTCGAGGATCCGCAGGGTGCTGTCGTACAGCGACGGGTCTCCCCAGGCCAGAAAGGCCCCGACACCGTCGGGCCCCAGCTCGTCCTCGATCGCCCGAGCCCAGAGCTGGGCGCGGGCGAGGTGCCAGTCGGCGACGGCCTGGGTGTAGTCGCCTTCGGCGGCGCGTTTCGGATCGGGTAGCTCGACGAAGCGGTAGCGCGGCTCGTCGACGAACCGCCGGCAGATGTCCCTGCGCAGTGCGACGAGATCACTCTTGGCCTCGCCCTTGTCCATCGCGAAGAACACTTCGGTGTCGTTGAGCGCACGGATCGCCTGCGACGTCACGTAGTCGGGGTCACCGGCTCCGATGCCGATGACGTGGATCGTGCGCATGCGGGTCAGCCTATCGACAGCGCCGCACGACCGTCGGCGCCAGGAGCACCACCGCGAAGCACCCGCCGATCACCCCGGAGACCAACAGCGGAAGCCGCCCGTCACTGCCCCACAGCAGCCCGGCCCACAGCCCGGCCGCCAACACCGCGAACCCACTGGCACCTTGGAAGACTCCCTGCGCGGTGGTCTGCCGGTCCGCGCCGACGAGGGTGGAGATCCACGCCTTGCCGACACCGTCGGTGCACGCGGTGAACATCCCGTAGGCCGCGATCAGCAGCCACGCCGCGACCCGATCCGTGGTCAGCCCCAGCCCGATGTATCCGACGGCGAAGAACACCAGCCCGAAGCCGAACACCACCGACTGGGGCAGCCGGTCGGCCAGCACGCCGGCCGGAAAACTACCCAGGGCATAGACCAGGTTGTAGCCGACGTAGGCCAGGATCACTTCGACGACCCCGAAACCGATCTCGTTGAGCCGCAACAGCAGCAGCGCGTCCGGGAAGTTGACAGCACCGAAGGCGACCAGCAGCCCGGTCACCCGCCAGTACCGTTTCGGCAGTTCCCGTAGCCCGCGAAAGATCGGCTGACGGGTCGTCGACGGAATCATCCGCCGCGGCTCGCGTACCAACACCACCAGCAGCACGGACAGCACCGCGGGGACGATCGCGAGGTACAGCAGCGGCGGTATCCGGTGGTCGAGCAGCTCGTAGCCGGCCAGTCCCACCAGGGGACCGACTACGGCGCCGAGGGTGTCCATCGTTCGGTGGAAGCCGAACACTTTGCCGCGCAACGACTTGTCGATACCATCGACCAGCAGCGCGTCTCGTGGCGCCCCCCGGATACCCTTGCCGAGTCGGTCGACGACGCGACCGGCCAGCACACCGGGCCAGGCCCCTGCGACGGCGATGATGACCTTGCCCAGTGCGGCCAGCCCGTAACCCGTTGCGATCAAGGGGCGTTTGGCAAACCGGTCACCCAGTGGACCGACCGCGAGTTTGGTCAGCGATGCCGCCCCCTCTGCCGCCCCCTCGATCGCGCCGACCACCGACGGCGGCGCACCCAGGACCGCGGTCAGATAGATGGGCAGCAGCGGATACAACAGTTCACTGGCGGCGTCCTGCAGGAACGACACCGCCGAGAGAACACGGACGTTGCGGGTCAGCCAGGACGTCACGACTCGTCTGCCACGTTCAAGAAGGCCGGTGCGAGCACGAAGAAGTTCTCTTCCTCCTGAACGAAGTGCAGCCGGAGCAACGCATACAGACCGTACAGACAGGCCATCAGGTCCTCACTCTGGTCTCCCCGCACCGCGGCGGCCTCGTCGGCGAGCTCACGGTGGGCGTGCAGGCGTTGCGCGAGACGGTGAATCTCGGCGTGCATGCGGCTCATCGTCGCGGTGGCCTCGGTGCTGCCCAGCGGTCGGGCCAGCTGCGGGTACAGCGCGCTGTCCTCGGCGTCCTCGTGCGGAAGCAGCGTGTCCTGCAGGAAGGAGTCGGCGGCGCGGAGCGATACCAGTGCCTGTGCCGACTGCCCGGTTGCGAGGTAGTGGGCGGTGTCGCGCAGCAGGGACAGATCGTCGCGCATCTGGTCATGCTCGGCGGCGAACCGCCGTACCAGGGCCTCGGCGTCGTGGCTCAGTGGGGGCAACCCGTTGTGATCGTCGCGGAGCGCCCGAAGCGCGTTGAGAATCACCGCGAGGTCGATTCCTTCCTGCAGCAACGCTCCCCACGCCGGCGGCAGCCAACCGACCGCCGCGAATCCCATGGCTACCAACGACAGGCACATCCCCACCGCCGCGCTCTGCACCGCGATGCGCCGCGACCGGCGGGCGATCAGTTTCGCGTCGGCGAGCCGGTCGAGCCGATCGGAGGTGATCACGATGTCGGCGGCCTCCGAGCTCGCCGTCGCACCGCGGGCCCCCATGGCGATCCCGACGTCGGCGGCTGCCAGGGCGGGCGCGTCGTTGACCCCGTCACCGACCATGGCCGTGACGGCCCGTTCACTCTCGGCGCGCACCCGGGCGACCTTGTCGGCCGGGGTCTGCTGCGCGGCCACCTCGTCGAGACCCAGGACGGTACCGATCTGTTGCGCGGGCGCGGGCCGGTCGCCGGTGAGCATCACCAGCCGGGCCATGCCGGCCATCCGCAACCGCCGCAGGGTGCGCGGCGCGTCGGGCCGCAGCGGGTCGGTCAGCAGCACGGCACCGGCCAGTTCGTCGTCGACGCGCACCCACGCCACCACAGCTCCGTCGAATGATGCCCGCGACAGCACCGCCGCCGCCCATTCCGGCACCGCTGCGCCAAGGCTGAGATTGCCGACGGAGACCCGCTTTCCGTCCACCGTCGCCGACACACCGATGCCGGCTTCCTCGGTGACAGCACTGGGCATTCGCAATGGCGCCCCGTGCAGCCGCGCCTCCTCGACGATCGCGGCGGCCAGCACATGCGGGGACAGTTGATCGGCGGACGCCGCCAGGGCGAGTACCTCGCCGATCGTCCAGCCCGGACCGACCACGACGTCGGTCCCGCGCGGGCGGCCCGACGTCAATGTTCCGGTCTTATCGAGAACCAAAGTAACTGCCCGGCCGAGTGTTTCGAGGGCACCACCGCCCCGGACCAGTACGCCGATCCGCGATGTCCGGGACAGCCCGGACACGATGGCGACGGGCGCGGCCAACAGCAGTGGGCACGGGGTCGCCACCACCAGGACCGCGACCGCCCGCTCGGGGGTCCCGCTGACGATCCAGGCCAGGCCGGCCACCGCCAGCGCCAACGGCAGGAACCAGGCCGCGACACGGTCGGCGATGCGCACCACCGGCGCCGACTCCGCCGCGGCCTGACGGGCCAGCCGCACGATCCCGGCGTAAGTACTGTCGGCCGCGGTGGCCGACGCCCGAAGTTCCAGTGCGCTGCCCGCGTTGACGCTGCCACTTCGTAGCGCCTCACCGCGGCCGCACCGGACGGGCACCGATTCGCCGGTCAGCGCGGAGTCGTCGAGCACGGCGTGCTCCGAGAGCACGATTCCGTCGACGGGTAGCACCTCGCCGGGGCCCACGACCACGACGTCGTCGACCTCGATGTCGTCCAGGCCGACCACCTCGACGCCGTCGGGTGTGCGTCTGCGCGCGGTGCGTGGCACCCGGTCGAGAAGCGCCCGCAGGTCCATGGTGGCCCGTCGCTCGGCCGCCGCGTCGAGCGCCTGGCCGGTGGCGAGCATGACGCCGATCAGCGCGCCCGCCAGGTATTCGCGCACCGCCAGCGCACCGGCGAGCGACAAGACGGCAAGGACGTCCACGCCGACCCGGCCGGCCCGGACGGAAGCGATGACCCACCACAAGGCGGGAAGGATGGCGGCGCCGGTGCCGACGATCCAGCAGGCATCGGCCACCAGATGGGCGCCGAGTACCCATGCCACCCCGCCGGCGAGCAGCGCGGTGAGCGTAACGGCGAGAAGTGCCCAACGCATGAATCCCCCGGCGAGACCGGCATTCTTCGGCACTGGGTCGTCCATATCAGCCATGATCTCCGGTGTGTGACGGCTTTTCCCGGGCTGCGGCAACTACTACAGGGTATGTAGTATTCGCGGCTGAGCCGCAGCCCACCCATCGGCAGGAGAAATCTCAGGTGTCGACGTTCAACGGTCTACCCGTCCATGCGCTGCTCGTGCACTTCATCGTGGTACTCGCACCGCTCACGGCGGTGCTGGCGATCCTGTGCGCGGTGTGGCCCGCCGCCCGCCAGCGCCTGGTGTGGCTGGTGGCGGCACTGTCGTTGGTGACGGCGGTGCTGACGCCGTTGACCACCGAGGCCGGTGAGTGGCTCGAGCACCGGGTGGGACGTACGCCGGCGGTGCGCACCCATGCCGAACTCGGCGAGACGATGCTCTACTTCTCGGCCGCGTTGGTCATCGCGGCGGTCCTGCTGGTGGTGGTGCACCTTCGGGCGGGGCGCGGGCGGGCGCTGTCCTCGGCCCTGTCGGTCGCCATCGCGGTTTTCGTCGTGGTGACCGCCATCGCGACCATCGTCCAGGTGTATCGCATCGGCGACTCGGGCGCGAAGGCCACCTGGGGCCAGGTCGCCCTGGTATCGCCGGCCCCGAAGAGCTAACCGAGCACCTGGTCCGCGGGCTCGCCCCGCTCGGGCGCGATCCGGTCCTGCGCGATATCGGCGATCACGACGAAATTGGCCGCCAGCGCCAGCACCACCGCGCACACCGCCGCCAACAGCCACCGGCGCTGCGGTCGAGGACCCGGCCGCCGCAGCGCGTGAACGCGTCGCATCACCTCGCCCGACTCCCCGCCGATCCCGACCCACGCCGGAGACGCCGTCGCCGAGCACAACAGCGCCGCCCTCGCGACCGCTCGCAGCGCGGCACCGCGATCACCCGCGGCGGCCCGCTCGTCGGCGGCCCGCTCCGCGGCGAATCGAACCGCCGCGCACCAGGAGTGCACGAGCGGGTTGAGGCGGGCCGCGGTGTGCACCGCCTGGATGAGCAGCCAATGCCGACCGGAGAGGTGGGCCCGTTCGTGCTCGATGACGGCGCTCAACTCCTTGTCGTCGAGCTCGGAAGCCAGCGCACTGGTGATGACGACCACCGCACGCCGACCCGGGACCGCGAACGCGTCCGGCATGGTCGAGTCGACCAGAAGGACGTCACCGACGCGGCCCGGACAATCCCGAAACAGTCTCCCGGCACGCAGATTCGCCCCGACCCGCACGCTGTGGTGCACGGCGCTCAGCGATGTCCACACCAGCGCAGCACCCAGCAGCACGGCGGCAACCCGGATCGGCACGGAACCGATGCCGATCGCGGTGGTCGCCAACGCCAGCGCTGACGTCCAGGTGGTGATCGCCAGCGCCACCGCCGTGACGGCAAGGGCTTTCGCCAACCAGCCCGGAGTGAACAGGACCGCCCAGCGCCGCAGCCACAACGTCAGCACCGCACCGACGAGCCACGGCGCTGCCAGCATCAGCCAGAGCATCAGGAGGCACTCGCGTCGTCGTCGGAGAGCAGTCTGCGCAGGGCCGCTTCATCGGCCGGGTCCAGTGCGGCGACGAAATTGGCCAGCACGTCGGCACGGTCGGGTGCCAGTCTGCGGTGCAGTTCGTCGCGCATCTTGATGGCGGTTCGCAAGGCGGGCAGCTCACCGGCGGGCACCGCGAGCGAATACCGGTACGCCCGGCCGGTCTTGGTCCGGGTGACCAACTGCTTGTCGGTCAGCCGGACCAACGCCGTCATCACCGTCGTATGCGCGAGGTCACCGCCCAGTTCCGCCCGCACCGCGGCGACGCTCATCGCCGGGTGGCGGCCCAGGACCGCGATGATGGCGTCTTCGAGACTGCCGGGTTGTCTGCGCACGGGCGTTCCTTTCCGCCGAAAGGATAGGCACCCCGGCGACCGGGCGCTCGGGTGGCACTTCGACCTGCGACCATAGCCCTGCGGGTAGAACACGTTCTACTATCGCGGGCATGCGATTCACCTATGCCGAGGCCATGACCGACCCCACGTTCTATATCCCCTTGGCCCAGGCCGCGGAGGCGGCCGGCTACCACGCGATGACGATCCCCGACAGCGTGGCCTATCCATTCGAGTCGGACTCCACCTATCCGTACACCCCGGACGGCAACCGGGAATTCCTGGACGACAAGGCATTCATCGAGTCGTTCGTGCTGACCGCGGCGCTGTGTGCGGTGACCACGACCCTGCACTTCAATCACTTCGTGCTCAAGCTGCCGATCCGCCCGCCCGCCCTGGTGGCCAAACAGGCCGGCTCGCTGGCCGCCCTGTTCGGCAACCGGCTGGGCCTGGGTGTGGGAACCAGCCCGTGGCCCGAGGACTACGAGCTGATGAACGTGCCGTTCGCCAAGCGCGGCAAGCGCATGGACGAGTGCATCGACATCATCCGGGGGCTCACCTCCGGCGACTACTTCGAATACCACGGCGAGTTCTACGACATCCCCAAGACGAAGATGACACCGGCGCCGTCGAAGCCGGTACCGATCCTGATCGGTGGTCATGCCGATGCCGCGTTGCGTCGGGCCGCCCGCAACGACGGCTGGATGCACGGCGGCGGCACCGAGGACCTCGACGAACTGCTGGCCAAGCTCAACCGTTACCGGCAGGAGGAAGGCAGCACCGGTGACGATTTTCAAATCCACGTGATCTCAGTCGACGCGTTCACCGTCGACGGGGTGAAGCGCCTGGAGGACAAGGGCGTCACCGATGTGATCGTCGGCTTCCGGATCCCCTACATCAAGGGGGCGGACACCGAGCCGCTGGACGCCAAGATCCGCAACCTGGAGTGGTTCGCCGAGAACGTCATGGCCAAGGTGTAACCGTCACAGCGGATCCCACTTCGGGGAGCGCTTCTCCCAGTGCGCCATGGCCGCCTCGCGCGGGTTGTTGGTGAAGCCGGTCAGGATCTGCGTCCGGTTCTCGATCTCCTTGGCGTGCCGCAGGCTCGGCGCGTCCAGGGCCGCGTTCAGCCCGGTCTTGGTCTGCCAGACCCCGAAGGCATTGTTGGCGGCGATGCTGCGCGCCATCGCCAATGCCGCGTCGGCGAGTTGGTCCTCGGGCACCACCTCGTGCACCAGCCCGATCCGGTAGGCCTCCGCGGCGTCGATGATCCGCCCGGTCAGCATCATCTCCCGCGCGGCGCCCGCACCGACGATCTTGGGCAGCAGATAACTCGTTCCCATATCCAGTGACGAGAAGCCCGCCTTGATGAACACCGATCCGAAACGCGCGGCCTGCGCGGCGATCCGGATGTCGCAATGCAGCGCGTAGGCGAGACCGCCGCCCACGGCCACGCCGTTGACCGCGGCGACCACCGGGACCGGCAGCTCGTAGAGCCGGGTCAATTGGTCGGCCAACCGAACCTGGGCGTCGTAGGTGGTCTTGAACTGCGCGCTCGCCGGTGCGGTCCACGGCTTTCCGGTGCCACTGAGATCGGCTCCGGCGCAAAAGCCCCGGCCGGCACCGGTGAGGACGGCGACCCGGTACTTCCACGAGCTCAGCTCGTCGAGGACGGCGTCCAGCCCGTCGATCAGGGCACCGTCGATCGCGTTGAGCACCTCCGGCCGGTTGAGGGTGACACCGGCGATCCCGTCTTCGAGGTCTTCGAATTCCACAGCAGCCATGTGCTGCACGTTAGCGGTGGCCCGTCGCCGTGCTTTCGCCTGCTCGCGGAACTGTCCGGCGGGCTGCTGAACGGCCCGATAGGCCGGTTGGTCGCCCGCCAGCTCCAATCCGAAGTGCAGAAATCGGTGAACAATCTCACCGCGCCGGCCTGATCGGGACCAGCCGTTCGGCGCAGATGCCGGTGCGTTCACCGACAAACCTTCGGGTAGCCGCCATCTGCGCCGCCTCCCCGCGCTACCGTGCTACCACCCAATGACGGGAGGAAGCGCCGATGGGCGGATATCGCGAACTGTTCGACGCCAGCGTCGCTGACCCCAACCAGTTCTGGGCGCAGGCCGCCCGCGCCGTATCGTGGTTCAAGGCGCCGCAGCGGATTCTCGACGACAGCAACGCGCCGTTCTACCGGTGGTTCCCCGATGCCGAGTTGAACACCTGCGTCAACGCCCTGGACCGCCACGTCGTCGTCGACGGTCGCGCTGATCAGACGGCGTTGATCTACGACTCTCCGGTCACCGGCACCAAGCGCACCTACACCTATCGCGAACTGCTCGACGAGACAGCACGTTTCGCCGGAGCGCTACGCGGCTTGGGCGTCGGCAAGGGCGACCGGGTGGTGCTGTACATGCCGATGATCCCCGAAGCGGTGATCGCCATGCTGGCCTGCGCACGCCTGGGCGCGGTGCACTCGGTGGTCTTCGGCGGGTTCGCCGCCCACGAGCTGGCCACCCGCATCGACGACGCGCAGCCGTCGGTGATCGTCTCGGCGTCCTGCGGCATCGAACCCACCCGGGTGGTGGAGTACAAACCGATGCTCGACCACGCCCTGGAACTGGCGTCGCACAAACCGCAAGCCTGCGTCATCGTCCAGCGCGACCGGCTCCGCTGCGATCTGGTCGAGGGGCGCGACGTGGACTGGGCCGACGTGATGGCCACGGCGAGGCCGGCCGACCCGGTGCCGGTGGCCGCCACCGACCCGCTCTATGTGCTCTACACGTCGGGGACGACGGGCAAACCCAAGGGCATCGTCCGCGACAACGGCGGCCACGCGGTGGCGCTGCTGTGGAGCATGCGGCACATCTACGACATCGACCCGGGTGACGTGTTCTGGGCGGCCTCCGACGTCGGCTGGGTGGTGGGGCACTCCTACATCGTCTACGGGCCGCTGCTCGCCGGCGCCACGACGGTGCTCTACGAGGGAAAGCCGATCGGCACACCGGATCCCGGTGCGTTCTGGCGGGTTTGCGCCGAATACGGGGTGAAGGCGTTGTTCACGGCGCCGACGGCGATCCGGGCGATCCGCAAGGAGGACCCGGAGGGCTCGCACATCGGCCGCTACGACCTGTCCGGCCTGAAGTACCTGTTTCAGGCCGGCGAGCGCCTCGATCCGGACACCTACGCGTGGGCGTCGGCAAAACTCGGTATCCCGGTGGTCGACCACTGGTGGCAGACCGAGACCGGATGGGCGATCGCGGCCAATCCGATGGGGGTGCAACATCTTCCGCTGAAGGCCGGGTCCCCGACCGTGCCGATGCCCGGCTATGACGTGCAGATTTTGCAGGTGGACGGCTCGCCGTGCGCGCCCGGCGAGGAGGGCGCCATCTGCATCAGCCTGCCGCTGCCGCCCGGCACCCTGCCGACGCTGTGGGGCGACGACGCCCGCTACGAGGCGTCCTATCTGTGCGAGCACCCCGGCTACTACCTGACCGGCGACGGCGGCTACCTCGACGAGGACGGCTACCTGTTCGTCATGGGCCGGATCGACGACGTGATCAACGTTGCGGGACACCGATTGTCGACGGGGTCGATCGAGGCTGTGCTGGCGGCGCACCCCGCAGTGGCCGAGTGCGCGGTGATCGGCGTGGCCGACGAGATCAAGGGCCAGGTGCCACGCGGATTCGTGGTGCTCAAGGCCGGAGCGTCGGGCGACGGCCTGGCCGAGGCTTTGGTGGCGTCGGTGCGCGACGAGATCGGTGCGGTGGCGTGCTTCCGGCTGGTCGATGTGGTGCCCGCGCTGCCGAAGACCCGCTCGGGGAAGATCCTGCGTAAGACGATGCGCGGCATCGCCCACGGTAAGGACGAGCCGATGCCGTCGACGATCGAGGATCCGGCGGTGCTGGACACGTTGCGGCCGATCCTGCGGGGTTGATGACCGTCACGATCGACGAATTGCAGGTCGCCGACCCGGCTGATCGCTGGCGCGCAGCGGGTTTCAGCGTCGATCCCGACGGTGTCTGCCGGATCGGCGAGGTTCGGGTTCGGCTGCTCGGACGCGGTAGCGGAATCGTCGGGTGGACGTTGCGGGGCCTGCCTTCCGACGGTGCGCTCGACGGTATCCCGACGATGCGGTCCGAGAGTGATCCCCCGGCGCCGGCGGCGCACCCCAACGGCGTGACCACAATCGACCACGTGGTCCTGTTGTCGCCGAACCTGAACCGGACCGTCGGCTCGCTGGCCGCCGTCGGACTGCGGCCGCGCCGCGAACGTGACGCCGAGCTGGGCGGGCAGCCGATGCGGCAGGTTTTCTACCGCCTGGGTCCGGTGATCCTCGAGGTCGTCGGCGCACCGGATGCGGCGGGCGACGACCCGTCGACCCTGTGGGGCATCACCTATGTCGTCGACGACATCGACGCCACCGCATCGTTCTTCGGGGACCGCACGCTGCCGGTGAAGGATGCCGTGCAGCCCGGCCGTCGGATCACCACACTGCGGAATCGGGATCTGGGCATGTCGGTCCGGACGGCGATGATCTCGCCGCCTATTGTCGGCGCATGACTTCCGATGTCGTTGTCATTCATACCGACGGCGGGTGCCGACCCAATCCGGGTCCCGGAGGCTGGGGTGCGGTGCTGCGGATGCGCGAGCACGTACGCGAGATGTTCGGCGGCGAGGCCGGTTCGACCAGTAACAACCGGATGGAGCTGACCGCTCCGATCATGGCTTTGGAAGCGCTGACCCGCTCGGTGACGGTGCACCTCTATACCGACAGCACCTACGTCCGCAACGGCATCACCAAGTGGGTGGCCGGCTGGCAGCGCAACGGCTGGCTGACCGCCGCCAAGGAGCCGGTCAAGAACGTCGATCTGTGGCAGCGGCTGCAGGCCGCATGCGCGCGACACCAGGTCGAGTGGTTCTGGGTGAAGGGTCACTCCGGTGTCGCCGACAACGAGTTGGCCGATCAGCTGGCGACGCGTGGACTACAGGAAGCGATCGCCGCGTCGGGTGTCACGATCTGACCTTCGCGATCACCCACCCGAAACTTGTCGGTAGGTCGAACTATTGTTCGAACCATGAGTTCGATTGATGCGGTGTTGGAGGTGCTCGACGACGCGGTCGACGCCCTGGCCGCGGTCGATCTCGACGTGTTGTCGCCGCCGGAGCGGTTCGTGGTGTTGGAGCGGTTGGAAACCGCGCGGCGCCGCCAGGTCGCCGTCTCGCACGCGGTGGTGGCGCGGTTGGAACGCTTCGAGGGCTGCCCACCGATCCCGATCACCCTGGCCGACGTGCTGCGCATCAGCCCCACCGACGCCCGCCGCCGCATCCGCGACGCCACCCAGCTCACACCCCGCACCGCGCTGACCGGGGAGCCGCTCCCGCCGGTGTTGCCCGACACCGCGGCGGCGTGGCAAGCCGGGCACCTCGACGGTGAGCACCTGGCGGTGATTCAGAAATTCTTCCGCGACCTGCCCGACCACGTACCACCCGCCGAGGTCGACAAGGCCGAACGTTCGCTGGCCGAACACGCGGTCACCCTGCGCCCCGACCAGTTAGGGAAGCTCGCCGATCAGTTGGCTCTCCTGCTGAATCCCGACGGGCTGTTCTCCGATGAGGACCGCGCCCGTCAACGCAGCTTCACCTGGAAGGGTCGGCAGCGCCCCGACGGCATGAGTGAAGGCAAGCTGGTGGCCGACCCCGAACTACGCGCCGAACTCGATGCCTGGTTCGCCAAATTCGCCGCGCCTGGTGTCTACAACCCAGCCGACGAAAATCCCACGAGGGCGCCGTCTGATGACGTGGTTGACCGGGATGTCCGCAGTCACGGCCAACGCCAGCACGACGCCCTCAAGGCCCTGGTGCGCGGACAATTGGGGAATCCGACATTCGGCCAACACAACGGCCTACCCGTGACCGTCATCGCCACCGCCACCGTGCAGGACCTGCAGAACAAGACCGGCCACGCCGTCACCGCCGGCGGAACCCTGCTACCCATCCCCGACCTGATCCGGATGGCCACCCACGCCTACCACTACCTGGCCCTGTTCGACGGGGTGAACGGGCGAGCCCTGTGGCTGGGCCGCACCAAACGTATCGCCACCGCCGACCAGCGAATCATGCTGCACGCCAAGGAGCGTGGGTGTACCCGACCCGGCTGCGACGCACCCGGCTACCACAGCGGCGTCCACCACGCCGCCCAAGACTGGAAAAACGGCGGCACCACCAACATCGACGACCTCACCCTGGCCTGCCACCCCGACAACGAACTCGTCGAAACCGGCGGATGGAAAACAAGGAAACTCGCAGGCGGCGACACCGAATGGATCCCACCACCCCAACTCCCCATGCTGCGCGGCGGCGTCAACGACTACCACCACCCAGAACGGCTATTGGGGAACGAGCATGACCCGCCATCTGATGATGCGGGCGCCGCCTAAACCGGCAGCTCGACGACCACGTCCGCGGGCTCCTTGTCGGGCCGCAGGCCGCGCCAACTCGGATGGCGCAGCCGGCCGTCGGACGTCCACTCCCCGTAGCGGACCTCCCCCACGAGCTCAGGGCGCACATAGGTCACGCCCTTGGCGTCCAGCCTGGGAAGCGGTGCAACGAACGGTGATTGCTCGGTGTGCAGCGGAGCGAGAATCTTCTTGAGCCGGGCGAGCTCCTTCTCGGAGAAACCGGTGCCGACCCGTCCAACGAACCGCAGGCCGCCGTCCTCGGGGATACCGAGCAGAAGCGCACCAATGCCGCTGGAACGTCCGCCGTTGCCCTCACGCCAGCCGCCGATCACGATCTCCTGCGTCTTCCAGAGCTTCTGCTTGATCCAGGCCACCGACCGTCTGCCCGGCTGATAGGTCGAGTCCCATTTCTTGGCGACAACCCCTTCCCATTTTTCCTGATGAGAGAACGCCAGCGCCTCGGCGCCGTCGCCGTCGATCAGCGGCGGGACGATCAAATCCGTTCCCTCGGCCAGGGTTTCCAGCACCTTCCGCCGGTCGCGGTACTTCGCCTTCAGCAGCGAGCGCTCGTCGAGCCGCAGGATGTCGAAGGCCCAGAACTCGATCCGGGTGGCCCGCGCCCGGTTCTGTAGTTCGCCGAAGTCCGGGACACCGTGCGCATCCAGCGCCACCACCTCGCCGTCGAGGATGACCTCGTGGTCGGCCAGATCTGCCGCCAGCAAATGCAATTGCGGATACTCGGCGGTGACATCGCGACCGCTTCGGGATTGCAGCCGGAGCCGGCCGTGATCGATCTCGACCAGCAGCCGATAACCGTCGAACTTGCCCTCGAACCCGTACTGGGCTGCGGTCAGCTTCTCGACCGAACCCAATGTCGCGAGCATCGGCGAATAGTCCTGCAGACGCGGGCGGGGTTGCTCCTTCATCCGATGCGCCAGCCACTGATCGCCATTGGTCTGAATCAGCGCATAGCGTCCCGAGATCCGCTGGCCGTGCAGGTCGACGATCACCTCGCCGCCCTTATCACCGCCATCCCGGAACTTCTCCGCCTCATACGTACCGGAGTCCCAGATGATCACCTTGCCGCCGCCGTACTCGCCCTTCGGGATGGTGCCCTCGAACGTCGCGTACTCCAGCGGGTGATCCTCGGTATGCACGGCCAGATGGTTGACCGCCGGGGTGTCCGGCAGGTTCTTGGGCACCGCCCAGGACACCAGCACACCGTCGCGTTCCAGCCGGAAGTCGTAATGCAGCCGGCGCGCGTGGTGCTCCTGGATCACGAACGTGTTGTTTTCGCCGACCGCGGGTGTGGCCGTGGGCACCGGCTCGGGCGTCTTGGCCGAGTCCCGCATGCTGCGGTACGTCGTCAAGCGGTCTTCTCGTGGCACGTCGGCGTCCAGGCCGGCCAGCAGGTCCCCCTGCTCAGCCACCCGGTCCAGCACTTCGCGATAGTCCAGGTGCCGCAATCCGGGATCGCCGATCTCCTCCCACGTCCGCGGTGCGGCAACCGTCGGATGAGCACGGCCGCGCAGCGAATACGGCGCGATGGTGGTCTTGGATGCGTTGTTCTGACTCCAGTCGATGAAGACCTTGCCCGCCCGCAGGCTCTTGGTCATCGTGGCGGTGACGAGCTTGGGCATGCTCTGCTCGAGCTGCTGGGCTACCCGGCGCGCCAGCACTACTGCCCCGTTGCTGCTGACCGGATCGGTCAGCGGGGCATACAGATGCAGCCCCTTGCTACCACTCGTGAGCGGATAGACCGTCAGCCCGATATCGTCCATCAGATCGCGGACCGCGCTGGCCACCTCACCCATCTGCGCCATCGTCACCCCCTCGCCCGGGTCGAGGTCGAACACCAACCGCGTTACCGGACCGGGCTTTCCATCCGCGGTGAACCGCCACTGCGGCACATGGACTTCCAGCGCGGCCTGCTGGGCGATCCATGCCAGGCCGGTCGTGTTCGTGATGATCGGATAGGTGGTACTGCCCGAGCGATGTGCCACCGTCGCGCGGTCGAGCCAGTCCGGGGCCGAACTGGCGAGCTGCTTTTCGAAGAACGACGATTCCTCGACACCGTTGGGCCAGCGTTTGCGGGTGACCGGGCGGCCGGCGATGTGCGGCAGCATCACCTCAGCGATGGCGGTGTAGTAGCCGAACACATCGGCCTTGGTGGTGCCAGTCGACGGGTAGAGCACCTTGTCCGCATTGGTCAGCACGACGCGCGGTCCCCTCGTCGCCCCTGGCGGCCACACGTCATTCACCATGCCAACGTATTACCCGCTGCTACCGTGGACCAATGACAAGAATGCTGGTGGCCACCTTGATGGCGCTGCCCGCGTTGATCGGCGTTCCGCAGGCCGCTGCCGATCCGGATGAGCATGTGCCGTACTGCTCGGCCGGGCAGGACCCGACGGAAGCCAACTGCCGGCCCGCACCCAATCAGGAAACCAGCGACGGCGCGCCGGGGGCCAACCCGGATCTGCCCATCGGGGTGAATCCGGGCGTCCAGCCCGCCATCTGACCCGGTAACCCCGGTTAGGGTCTGCATACTGGACATATGCGTTCCATCTGGAAAGGCTCGATCGCATTCGGTCTGGTGAACGTCCCCGTCAAGGTGTACAGCGCCACCGAGGACCACGATCTGAAGTTCCATCAGGTGCACGCCAAGGACAATGGCCGCATCCGCTACAAGCGCGTCTGCGAGGTGTGCGGTGAAGTGGTTGAGTACCGCGACATCGCCAAGGCATACGAATCCGACGACGGCCAGACCGTGGTGATCACCGACGAGGACATCGCCACCCTGCCCGAGGAACGCAGCCACGAGATCGAGGTGGTGCAGTTCGTCCCCGCCAGCGAAATCGACCCGCTGATGTACGACCGCAGCTATTACCTCGAACCGGACGGTAAGTCGTCGAAGTCCTATGTGCTGCTGGCGAAAACGCTCGCCGATACCGATCGGGTGGCGATCGTGCACTTCGCGCTGCGCAACAAGACCCGGCTGGCCGCGCTCCGGGTCAAGGACTTCTCCAAACGGGACGTGATGGTCGTGCACACCCTGCTGTGGCCCGACGAGATCCGCGACCCGGACTTCCCGGTCCTCGACAAAGAGGTGGAGATCAAGCCGGCCGAGTTGAAGATGGCCGGCCAGGTCGTCGAGTCGATGGCCGACGACTTTCACCCCGAACAATTCCACGACACCTATCAGGAACAGCTCATGGAGCTCGTTCAGGCGAAGCTGGACGGCGGCGAGGCGTTCACCACCGAGGACCAGCCGGCCGAGCTGGACGAGACCGAGGACGTCTCCGACCTGCTGGCCAAGCTCGAGGCCAGCGTCAAACGCCGCCGTGGCGAATCGAACGGCGACGACGGCGAGGCACCGGCCAAGAAGGCGCCCGCGAAGAAAGCTGCCGCCAAGAAGGCGGCCGCCAAGAAATGATCCGTTTTTCACCCAAAACTTGAACTCGGCACCAGAATAGAACGTGTTTCAGTTACGTTGCGAAGTGAGCGTCATCGACCGCGACGATCTTGTTACGGTGTTCGCCGACAAGGGAAGAGAGACACGTGATCCTCGACAAGTTCAGACTTGATGGTCAAGTTGCGGTAGTCACCGGCGGCGGCCGTGGCCTGGGTGCGGCGATCGCCGTCGCATTTGCCGAAGTCGGCGCCGACGTCGTCATCGGTTCGCGAACCCAGTCGGAGTTGGAGTCGGTCGCCAAACAGATCGAGGCGGCGGGCCGGCGCGCCCACGTGGCCGTCGGGGACCTCGCGCACCCTGAGACGACCGCCGCGCTCGCCGGCACGGCGGTCGAGGCGTTCGGCAAGCTGGACATCGTCGTCAACAACGTCGGCGGCACCATGCCCAACGCGCTGCTGAACACCAGCGTCAAGGACATGAAGGACGCGTTCACCTTCAACGTCCTGACCGCGCACGCCCTGACGTTGGCCGCCGTGCCGCTGATGCTCGAGCACTCCGGCGGCGGCAATATCATCAACATCACCTCGACGATGGGCCGGTTGGCCGGTCGCGGGTTCGCCGCATACAGCACCGCAAAGGCCGCCCTGGCGCATTACACCCGGCTGACCGCCCTCGACCTGTCCCCCAAGATCCGGGTCAATGCGATCGCACCGGGCTCCATCCTGACCTCGGCGCTGGACATCGTGGCCTCCAACGATGCGTTGCGCGAGCCGATGGAGCAGGCCACCCCCATGAAGCGGCTCGGCGATCCGCTCGACATCGCCGCGGCGGCGGTCTACCTCGCGTCCCCCGCCGCGAGCTACCTCACCGGCAAGATGCTCGAGGTCGACGGCGGCCTCATCGTGCCGAACCTCGACCTTCCCATCCCAGACCTGTAAGCCCCGACCGCTAAGGAGAGCCATGGCCATCCGCGTCGCACAGATCGGCACCGGCAACGTCGGTGTCCATGCGTTGACCGCCCTGATCAACAACCCCGCATTCGAACTCACCGGCGTCTGGGTCTCCTCGGACGCCAAAGCCGGCAAGGACGCCGCCGAACTTGCCGGACTACCCGGCACCACCGGTGTCACGGCGAGCACCGATCTCGACGCGGTGTTGGCGACCAAGCCGGACTGTGCCGTCTACAACGCGCTGGCCGACCACCGGCTGCCCGAAGCGCTGGAAGACTATCGACGGATCCTGGCCGCCGGGGTCAATGTCGTCGGCAGTGGCCCGGTGTTCTTGCAGTGGCCATGGCAGGTGATCCCCGACGAGATGATCAAACCGTTGGAAGACGCTGCTCAACAAGGAAATTCAAGCCTGTTCGTCAACGGCATCGACCCCGGCTTCGCCAACGATTTGCTGCCGCTGGCGCTGGCCGGCACCTGTCAGAGCATCGAGCAGATCCGCTGCATGGAGATCCTCGACTACGCCACCTACGACAGCGCCACGGTGATGTTCGACGTGATGGGTTTCGGTAAGCCGATGGACGAGATCCCGATGCTGTTGCAGCCTGGCGTGCTGAGCCTGGCCTGGGGTTCGGTCATCCGCCAGATCGCGGCCGGGCTCGGCCTCGAACTCGACGGCATCGAAGACATGTACGTACGCGAGCCCGCGCCGGAAGACATCGAGATCGCGGCGGGCACCATCGCCAAGGGCACCGCCGCCGGGCTGCGGTTCGAAGTGATCGGACTGGTCGGCGGCGCCCCGGTCATCGTCGTCGAACACGTCACCCGGCTGCGCGAGGATCTGTACCCGGAGTGGCCGCAGCCCGCGCAACCCGGGGGCAACTACCGCATCGAGATCACCGGCGAACCGTCCTACGCGCTGGATTTGTGCCTGAGCTCGCCCAACGGCGACCACAACCACGCCGGATTGGTGGCCACCGCCATGCGCCTCGTCAACGCCATCCCCTCGGTGGTCGCCGCCCCCGCCGGGATCTGCACCACAATTGACTTGCCGCTCGCCACTGGCAAAGGGCTGTACGCTACTGGGTAGGGGAACTCCCAGGAAGGGAATGCCCATGCGGCATAGGCTCCGCTATGTGTTTCCGCTCATGATCACGGCGGCCGCCGCCGCGAGTGTGTTGGCGCCGTCCGCGGGCGCCGACACGACGCTGATCACCCCGTCAGTTCCCAGCTGCACCAACACCGGAGGCAGCGCCGTCATCGGTGGCCAAACCACCCAATGCGCCACCCCCGGCAACGTTCAGCTCAACGCAACACCGGAAGTCCCGGAGGATTTCGCATACCCCTGGGGCGACGAGTTCTACGGTCCCGCACTGATTTTCGGCGGCCCCGGCGGGGGCTTCCACGGTGGCGGTGGCGGCGGCGGCCACGGCGGTCGCTGAGCTCGAAGATCGCGGCCACAAAGGAGGCCAACATGACGACCAGGATTGTTCTTGGCACCCCCCTGCTGATCGTGGCCGCGAGCGTCCTGCTCGCCGCCCCGGCGACGGCTCGGCCCACGCAATGCGAAGACACCGGACCCACCACGACGGTCTGCCAAACCCCCGGGCACGCACAGATCACCACGTCACCCAACCCGGCCCTGCAGAATCCGCTGGCCGGCTGGGGCTTCGGCGGAATCGGGATCGGCATCGGCGGTATCTTCATCGGCTTGTGACGGGCCCTCCGGACACCCCGAGGTAGTTTCGTCTTCTGTTTGAGTGTCCGGATAGAAGGCTCGGCGATTGGCACAGGTGACGCGCGCCCGCGGTGGAGGCTGGTATCTGCTCGGCCCGGCCTTCGTCGCCGCCATCGCCTACGTCGACCCCGGCAACGTCGCGGCCAATATCAGCGCCGGTGCACAGTTCGGCTTTCTGCTGGTGTGGGTCATCGTCATAGCCAACGTGATGGCCGGATTGGTGCAATACCTGTCGGCGAAACTCGGTCTGGTCACCGGGCGCACCCTGCCGGAGGCGGTCCGCGACCACACCCGCACTCCCAGCCGCATCGGGTACTGGATTCAGGCCGAACTGGTCGCGATCGCCACCGACCTCGCCGAGGTGGTGGGTGGCGCGATCGCGCTGTGTCTGCTCTTCGGCCTGCCACTGCTGCTCGGCGGGGTGATCACCGGCGCGGTGTCACTGGTGTTGCTGGCTGTGCAGGACCGGCGCGGTCAGCAGATGTTCGAGCGGGTCATCACCGGGTTGCTGTTGGTCATCGCGGTCGGGTTCCTGGCCAGCCTCTTCGTCAAACCGCCGCCGGCCGCTGATGTCCTGGCCGGCCTGGTCCCCCGGTTCGACGGCCCGGAGAGCGTGCTGCTGGCGACGGCCATGCTGGGTGCCACCGTGATGCCGCATGCCGTCTACCTGCATTCCGGGCTGGCCCGCGACCGGCACGGGCACCCCGAGGCCGGTGCGGCGCGCGCCCGGCTGCTGCGCATCACCCGCTGGGACGTGGCCATCGCGATGCTGGTCGCCGGCGCGGTCAACATGGCCATGCTGCTGATCGCCGCTACCAATCTGCAGGGACGCAACGACACCGACTCGATCCAGGGGGCGCACGCCGCCGTCCGCGACGCTCTCGGCCCGACGGTGGCGCTGCTCTTCGCAATCGGACTGCTGGCGTCCGGGCTGGCGTCGACGTCGGTCGGCGCGTACGCCGGGGCGATGATCATGCAGGGGTTACTGCATAAGACCTTCCCGTTGCTGCTGCGCCGGCTGGTGACGTTGATCCCCGCACTGGTGGTGCTGGCAGTCGGGCTCGACCCCAGTCGCGCCCTGGTCATCTCGCAGGTGGTGCTGTCGTTTGGGATCCCGTTCGCGCTGGTGCCGCTGGTGCGCCTGACCAGCAATCCCGCGTTGATGGGTGCCGACACCAACAACCGGCTGACCACGCTGCTCGGGTGGACGGTGGCCGCGGTCATTACGCTGCTGAACGTGGCCCTGATCTACCTGACCGTCGCCGGGTGACTGTGCGGCACCCGTATTTCGCCTACGGGTCCAACCTCTGCGCGCAGCAGATGGCCCGGCGTTGTCCCGAGGCCGCCGACCCGCGGCCGGCGACCCTGACCGACCACGATTGGCTGATCAACGAACGCGGCGTGGCCACCGTCGAACGGTTCGCCGGAAGCACCGTCCACGGGGTGTTGTGGTGGCTGACCGACCACGACCTGGCCACCCTGGACAGCGCCGAAGGAGTCCCGGTGCGCTACCGGCGCGACTGGCTGACCGTGCACACCTCCGACGGTCCCGCACCGGCCTGGGTCTACATCGACCACCGGACCGAACCGGGACCACCGCGGCCCGGCTATCTGGAGCGCATCATCGACGGCGCCCTGCACCATGGCCTGCCGACGCGCTGGGTGGATTTTCTGCGCCGCTGGGATCCGATGCACTGGCCGCGGCCGTTGGCGTCGAATGGATCTGGCCCGCAATCTCTTTCCCAGCTTCTCACCGATCCCGCGGTCGTCGAGGTGAGCCGGCTGAAGTCGAAGTTCGGGTTCCTGGCCATCCACGGCGGCGGGCTGGAGCAGATGACCGACGTCATCGCCGAACGCGCCGCCGACGCCGCCGGAGCGTCGCTGTATCTGCTTCGCCACCCTGCGAACTATCCGCACCACCTGCCGTCCGCGCGCTATCTCGCCGCCGAATCCGACCGGCTGGCAGCGTTTCTCGACCACGTCGAGGTGGCGGTGTCGGTGCATGGTTACGGCCGCATCGGTCGCAGCACCGAACTGCTCGCGGGCGG
Source organism: Mycobacterium pinniadriaticum (assembly GCF_026242045.1). Taxonomy (GTDB): domain Bacteria; phylum Actinomycetota; class Actinomycetes; order Mycobacteriales; family Mycobacteriaceae; genus Mycobacterium; species Mycobacterium pinniadriaticum. Next base: position 23,934 of record NZ_JAPJDO010000009.1, on the reverse strand, counting down.
CGGTAATCGGGAACTCGCCCGCCACCTGGCCGCCAATATCAACCTGCCGGGGTATCGGATCGTCACCGACCTCGGCGCCATCCCCTCCGAATTGCGGGGCCTACATCCCGACAACCCGGTGAACCGGGTGCGCGGCGGCGGGGCTCAGCTGGAACTGCCGACCCGGGTTCGCGGCATCAGCCCGCGCAGCCAGCCGCCGGAGGCCGACGGGCTCTCACAGGCCACCTCCGCATTGGTTCAGGGCCTGGCCGCGGCGGCCAATTCCTGGGCGTTCTAGCGGGAATGCAAACTCCGGCAGACAAACCGGTTAACGGCGGCCCCGCCGGGTATCGCATCGAGCAACGCTGCTACAGGATCTCAGAGTGTGGCCGACGTCGACTTCTCCGTATTGAATCTGCCGCGCGAGGCGCCGCCGCCGGACGCTGAGTCCTACCTGCGCGCGGCCATGGCATGGCACTTCGGCGCCGACACCGGCTCACCGTACTGGCTGCGCACCGCCAAGGAGCTCGACTTCGATCCCCTGACCGATGTGCGGACCTTCGCCGACCTGCGCCGGTTCCCGAATCTGGTCAACCAACTGCGCGACGTACCCGCCGAAGAGCTGATCCCGCGCGGTTACGGTTCACCCCCGCCGATCCCGCTCATCTTTGAATCCGGCGGCACGACCGGCGCACCGAAGCGGACGGCACAACTGCCGGACTGGGTGGCCCAGGTCATCGACTGGCAGACCGACGACTTCCGACGGGCCGGGTTCAACGCGGGACGCGGTTTCCTGTGTCTGATGCCCAGCGGCCCGCACGGTGTGGGCTACTTCTCCCGGGTGGTGTCGGCGCGCCTGGGTTCGATCTGTCATGCGGTCGACCTGGATCCGCGATGGGTCAAGAAGCTGGTCGCCCGCGGGGCCGCGACGGAGATGTCGGCGTATCTGAGCCACCTCCTGGAGCAGGCCGAACACGTTCTGCGCAGCCAGGACATCGCCAATCTGCACACCACGCCCCCGCTGCTGGACGCGATCGCCCGCGACGACACCCTCGCGCAGCTGGTCGGCGAGAAGGTCCGCTTCATCCTGCTCAGCGGTGCGCATGTGGACCCCGACACCCTCGACGTGCTGCGGGACGTCTTTGCGGAGGCCACCATCGCGATGGTGTTCGGTAGCACGATGATCCTGTCGCAGGCGCAGACCAGAGTCGACGGCGAGACGTTCGTCTTCGATCCGCGCAGCCCCTACGTCGTGTTCTGGGTGGTCGACCCCGACACCGGTGAGCAGGTCGGCTACGGCGAACGCGGCCAAGTGGTGATGAACCACATCAGCAAGGGCATGTTCATCCCGAACAATCTCGAACGCGACAGTGCCATCCGGCTTCCCGGCCCCGACGGCCAGGTCGGGGATTCGGTCGCCGAGGTGGCGCCGGTCGCCACGCTCGACGGTGAGCCGGTGATCGAAGGCGTGTACTGACGTGATCGACCTGCCCGGCTTGGTACCCGGCGGAGAATACCGTTCCCGCCGAAGGGAAGTCGTCACCGACGCGGCCGGCACCCCGATGGCCGAACTGAGCATCGCGCCGCCGCTCTACATCGCCAGGGCGATGGCTGCGCAGCGCAGGACAAGGCCGCTGCCCGTCGATCAGCGCCGCGCCGCCCTGAACAAGGCCGGCGCGGTCTTCGCCACGTCGGAGGCCGCCGGGCTGGACTTCGAGTCCTATGTCCGCGCGGCGAGCCGGGTGTCCGGCCTGCCGATCGCTGTTACGCGCCGCCAAGCGCGGGAGGTGAGCGAGGCCGTCATCGCCGCGTTCGACTCGGCCCAGCCGGCCCGACCCGTCGCGGCGGCGCTCGACTGGCAGACGGCACGATCCGGGCAGGCGACGGCGATCTGGTCGCGGCGCGGCGAACTGTTCGGCGTGCATGCCTCCGGCAACGCGCCGGGCGTCCACGGCCTGTGGCCCCAGGCGCTGGCGCTGGGCTACCGGGTGGCGATCCGCCCGTCGCGGCGCGAACCCTTCACCGCCCACCGGCTGGTGGCCGCACTGCGGGAGGCCGGTTTTCGCGATGACGACGTGGCCTATCTGCCCACCGACCACGCGGGCGCGGACGAGATCGTCGCGTCGGCCGACCTGGCGCTGGTGTACGGCGGCAGCGACGTCGTCGCCAAGTACTCCGGGGATCCGACAGTCTTCGTCAACGGTCCGGGCCGCACCAAGATCCTGCTCACCGCCGAGCAGGACTGGCGCGATCACCTCGACGTCATCGTTGATTCGATTGCCCGACTGGGCGGCATGGCGTGCGTCAACGCCACCGCCGTGCTCGTCGAGGGTGACGCCGCGCCGCTGGCTGCCGCGATCGCCGAGCGGCTGCGCGGCATCGAGGCACTGCCACCCGAGGACGAGCGCGCGATCCTGCCCACCCAGCCGATCGAATCCGCGCGGGCCGTCGCCGGCTTCGTCGCGGCCCGCGCCGCGGGAACGACGGCACTGCTCGGGGCGGATCAGGTCGTGGCCGACCTCGGCGACGGCCGAGCGGCACTGCGCCCGGCCGTGCACGTGCTCACCGGCCCGGACAGCGAGAAACTCAACACCGAGCTGGCCTTTCCGTGTGTCTGGATCGCGCCTTGGGAGCGGACGAACGGGATTGGACCGCTGCGTGATTCGCTGGTGGTCACGGTATTCACCGAGGACGACGCCCTGGTCGGCGACCTGCTGGATGAGCCGTCGATCGCCAATGTCTACCGCGGGCCGGTGCCCACCTACTACACGGCGGCGGGGTTGCCGCACGACGGGTTCCTGGCCGACTTCCTGATGCGCACCAAGGGGTTCGTCCGGCTGGACGGTTAGTGCCACGCAGCGGGACCGACGCTGTCGGCGCGGCCGGAGCCGGTCCTAACATGCCGGGATGGGCAGAGACTTCCGCTTCGGCATCGGCGTGCGATCGGTCAAGTCGGCGCAGAAACTGCGCGACACCGTCAAGCGGTTCGAAGATTTGGGTTTCGACGTGCTGCACGTCCCCGACCATCTCGGCCGCTTCGGGATACCCGCACCGTTCCCGACGATGGTGGCCGCGGCCGAGATCGCCAAGACGATGCGGGTGGGCACATTCGTGATCAACGCGGCGTTTTACAAGCCCGCGCTGTTGGCTCGCGACGCCATCGCCGTCGACGTCCTGAGTGAGGGACGGCTCGACCTCGGGCTGGGCACCGGATATGTGCGCGAGGAGTTCGAAGCCGCCGAGATGCCGTATCCGAGCGCGGGCGAACGCGTCGACCACCTCCGGCACACCACCGAATACCTGAAACAGACCGCACCCTCGATCCCGATCCTGATCGCCGGCAACGGTGACCGGGTGCTGCGGATCGCTGCCAAGCACGCCGACATCATCGGCCTCACCGGCGGCGGGGTGCCCGAGTATCCCGGCCACGATCCGCTGGCCGAGCGCATCCAGTTCGTCCGCGACGCTGCCGGGGAACGATTCGCCGACCTCGAGCTCAACATCGCGATCACCGGGGTGCCCACCGACTCCTCGGGTATCCCCGATCTCGCGCTGACCCGCGGATACGCCCCCGACGCCACCGAGGAGCAGCTGCTGGCCCTGCCGACCGTGCTGACCGGGACGCCACGCGATATCGCCGACACCCTGCGGGCCCGCCGGGATGACTACGGCATCACCTACTTCACCGTGCAGGACTACCACGCCGAGTACTTCGCCAAGGTGATCGCCGAACTGCGCTGACGATCAGGGTTTGCCAACCCGCCAGTCGGGCAATGGCTTGATGCACGGGAGGCGAACCATGACGGCGGGCGACGATATGCGGCGGTATGCCGAAGGCGTGCTGGTCGGGCTCAAACGGTGCACGCTGGACGCCGCGTCCAGCGAGATCGCGCTGGCATCGCAGCGGCATCACCTGGACACCCAGCGGGTGGCACAGGCGCTGGTCCGGCTGGCTCAGGACGTCGACCCGGAGATTGACAGCAATGCCACCTCCGTCGCCCGCTACGAGTGGGGCGCGCTATTTCACCGACCGGGACGAGCATGATCCGTCGCCTTGTCGCCTGGTTTCGCCAGGACCATCCCCAAGCCGCCCCGGTTCGAGGGCACTGCTACCTGGTCGCGCTGTGCGGGACCGACGGGGTTGACGCCGGTAGGCGGTAAGCTGCCAGCCGGTGCGCCCCCGTAGCTCAGGGGATAGAGCACGGCTCTCCTAAAGCCGGTGTCGCAGGTTCGAATCCTGCCGGGGGCACTAGCGTTACTAGCGTTACCGCAGCTCATCAATGCTTTTCGCGATTCCCGGCTACACGTCGGTCCGACTCCTGGTCGGTGCCTGGTCGGTGAGCCGATCACACGAAGTGGCACTCACTGGTCCCCGACGGCCCCTCTCGCGGCGGCATCGAGGCGTATCGCGACATCGTCAAGGTCGGTAGGAAAGAGCCCTGCATAATGATTGAGCGTCGTCGCAGCCGACTCATGGCCAAGTAAGCGCGCAACCGCAACGACCGAGGCGCCCGCTTGTATGGCGAGCGACGCTGCGGTGTCACGGAGGTTGTGCGGAGTGATCGCCAGGCCCAGAGCAGCCGTAGCCGCATCGAAGCTGTCGCGTCGAAAATTGCGGTTTCGCAGCGGCGTAGAGTTCGCGGAGGGGAAAACGAGTTCCGAAGGCGCTGACAGCGCATGTAGCTTGCTCAGTTCATCCACCACCATTCTCGGGATCGGAACGGTGCGTGCCTGGTGATCTTTCACCGGAGACATCTCACCTCGAGGCGCCTCTTCGGAGTAGGCACGAGATACTCGCAGTCGACATAGATCGAGATCGATATCGCTCCATCTCAACGCCGCCAGCTCGCCCCAACGAAGTCCACAGTACCCGGCAACGACGATAAGGACCCGGTCTCTCCTGGCATCGAATTGCTCGGCGAGCTGCCATAATTCGGTGTGCGTAAGCGGCCGGGGCTCATTCCCTTGGACTTTAGGTAGGCGGATACCTGTCGCGGGATTCCGGGGAATGGCGCCGTCCTGCACCGCGTAGTCGAAGACACGGCGTAAGACGCCCAGCGAGTGACGCGCGGTCGCCGAGGACTGTGTTCGTGCCAAATCCGCGCACCAAGCCCTGACCTCAGACGGTCGCACCGATATCGCCGGGCGCCGGCCGAAGGTTCTTGCGATCCTCTTGTTGATGGCCTCACGGATCTTGCGTTCGGTCGCCGGCGCTCGCGGAGGCTGTGCGGCTAGCCAAGCATCACACCAGTCCTGCACTGGCCTTTCTGCCGCACCCGGGTCGGACCATACTCCAGAACGCAGACCGTCAACCTGACGACGTTCCCATTCCTGAGCATCTCGCTTCCGAGCGAAAGTCCGTGACGCGACGTAGCGACCGCGGTAGTAAATCCGAGCTCGATAGGCCCGAGCACCGTCAGGGCCAGTCCGGACCTCAATCACCGTGCCGTCCGTTGCCAACCGGCTCGCGAACTGTATTCAGCCTCAAGAGGCTAATCCGCCTGATTCGCGACGCGTATTCAGCCAGGCATCAACCTCGCGTTCGTCCCAACGCAAGGCCGAGCCAACTCGAATCGCGGGCGGTCCCTCGCCACGGATGCGCCACGCCCGCAAACACCCGACACTGATCGTGAGGCGGTCGGCGACCTGTTTGATGGTCAGGAGTCGCGGCGCGGTTCCGGTCGAATGTGATTGCCCGATAGATTTTTTCATCACACCTCCAGTGCGGATAGCTTCTCGAATACGTTCGCGCTCGCGAAGGGCAGCTTCCGACTCGGATCCAGCGCAAGCGGCGGCGTCCCGCGATAATGGTCAAAGTTGGCACCAACCGTCGGTGCTTGGCACGCCATGGCGAGATCATCCGCCACAACAACAACTATCCGCCAACACCAGGGCCACATTCGATGAAAACAGACTCGGACGGACAAGCGTGCCTCAGCCGAGGAGTCTGGCAACAGGTTAAGCATCCCATCTTCGGATACCCGCAGAATAACCGTCGGCGCGTCCACCGAGGCAAGGCACTTCACCAAGGAGTTGTATCGCGCGCCGCGGGAACGACCTTCCCTTCAGCGGGGTCATTGCTCACGTGGACTCCCCGGGGGTGCGTGCCACCGGCAAATCATATATGAAATAGGATGTATGACGCTGGGTGGATCGGCGAAGAGAGGTTTGATCAGATGGCGTTCGTGGCTCACCGCGTAGTAATTCGTGCCCGCGGAGCCGCGGAATGACGCGCACGGCCGTCATCTGCGAGCCGGTTCGCACGCCGATCGGGCGCTACGGCGGCATGTTCGCCTCGCTGACGGCCGTCGACCTCGGGGTGGCCGCGCTGAAAGGTCTACTGGCGCGCACCGGGGTCGCACCCGACGCCGTCGAGGACGTGATCCTCGGGCACTGCTATCCCAACAGCGAGGCCCCGGCCATCGGCCGGGTCGTGGCGCTCGACGCCGGCCTGCCGGTGACGGTGCCCGGCATGCAGGTCGACCGCCGCTGCGGCTCGGGCCTGCAGGCGGTCATCCAGGCGTGCCTGCAAGTCGCTTCGGGTGACAACGATCTCGTCGTCGCCGGTGGCGCGGAGAGCATGAGCAACGTCGCGTTCTACTCGACCGACATGCGCTGGGGTGGCAGCCGTACCGGGGTGCGGGTCCACGACGGGCTGGCCCGCGGACGCACCACCGCCGGTGGTAAGCACTACCCGGTGCCGGGCGGCATGCTGGAGACCGCCGAGAACCTGCGCCGCCAGTACGGCATCTCCCGTCAGGAGCAGGACGAGCTGGCGGTGGCCTCACATCAGCGGGCGGTCGCCGCGCAGAAAGACGGCATCCTGGCCGAGGAGATCATCGCAGTCACCGTCGCGAACCGCCGCGGCGAGGACGTGATCGACACCGATGAGCACCCCAGGGCCGACACGACGGTCGAGTCGCTGGGCAAGCTCAAACCCGTTCTGCTGAAGGAGGATCCGGAAGCGACCGTCACCGCGGGCAACTCCAGCGGGCAGAACGATGCCGCCTCGATGTGCATCGTGACGACACCGGAACGGGCGGCTGAACTGGGCCTCACCCCGCTGGTGCGGTTGGTGTCATGGGGCTCGGCGGGGGTCGGGCCCGAGGTGATGGGCATCGGGCCGGTACCCGCCACCGAAGCCGCGTTGGCCAAGGCGGGACTGGCGCTGGCCGATATCGACCTCATCGAGCTCAACGAGGCGTTCGCCGCCCAGGCGCTGGCCGTCATGCGCGAGTGGAACTTCACCGACGCCGACCACCAGCGCACCAACGTCCACGGCTCGGGAATCTCGCTCGGACATCCGGTGGGCGCCACCGGCGGACGGATGCTGGCCACGCTGGCCCGGGAGCTGCACCGGCGGGAGGCGCGCTACGGGCTGGAGACGATGTGCATCGGCGGCGGCCAGGGCCTGGCCGCGGTGTTCGAAAGGGTTTGAGATGACCAGACTTGCCCAGACTCTCGGCTTGACCGACGTTCAGGACGAAATCGTCTCCACTGTACGGCAATTCGTCGACAAGGAGATCATTCCCAACGCCCAGGAACTCGAGCACTCCGACACCTATCCGCAGGCCATCGTCGACCAGATGCGGGAGATGGGCCTGTTCGGCCTGATGATTCCCGAGGAGTACGGCGGGCTCGGCGAATCGCTGCTCACCTACGCGCTGTGCGTGGAGGAGCTGGCTCGCGGCTGGATGAGCATCTCCGGGGTGATCAACACCCACTTCATCGTGGCCTACATGATTCGTCAGCACGGTACCGACGAGCAGAAGCAGCGCTTCCTGCCCCGGATGGCCACCGGCGAGATCCGGGGTGCGTTCTCGATGTCGGAGCCCGAGCTGGGATCTGACGTCGCCGCGATCCGCACCAGGGCCAGGGACAACGGTGACGACACCTACACCATTGACGGCCAGAAGATGTGGCTGACCAACGGCGGCAGTTCGACCCTGGTCGCCGCGCTGGTGCGCACCGACGAAGGCGCGGACAAGCCACACCGCAACCTGACCGCCTTCCTGATCGAAAAGCCCTCCGGCTTCGGCGAAGTCGCGCCGGGCCTGACGATCCCGGGAAAGATCGACAAGCTCGGCTACAAGGGCATCGACACCACCGAGCTGATCTTCGACGGTTATGTCGCCAGCGCCGACGACGTCCTCGGCGCCAAGCCGGGACAGGGTTTCTTCCAGATGATGGACGGTGTCGAGGTCGGCCGTGTCAACGTGTCTGCCCGGGCCTGCGGGGTCGGCATCCGCGCCTTCGAGCTGGCCGTCCGATACGCCCAGCAGCGCAGCACCTTCGGCAAGCCGATCGCCGAGCACCAGGCCATCGCCTTCCAACTGGCCGAGATGGCCACCAAAGTCGAAGCGGCACACCTGATGATGGTCAACGCGGCTCGGCTGAAGGACTCCGGCGAGCGCAACGACGTCGCCGCCGGGATGGCCAAGTACCTGGCGAGTGAGTTCTGTGCGGAGGTCACCCAGCAGAGCTTCCGCATCCACGGCGGATACGGATACTCCAAGGAGTACGAGATCGAACGGCTGATGCGGGACGCACCGTTCCTGCTCATCGGCGAGGGCACCAGCGAGATCCAGAAGAACATCATCAGCAAGCGGCTGCTGGCCGACTATCGGATCTGACATGAGCGCGCCTCCGTGCACCCATGGTGGCAGCCGCCGAGGACACGCGCGCCATCGCGTCGGTATCGAATCTGTGGGTCATGGATCTGGGTCATCAATGCCGTCGTCCTCGGTGTGCGGTTCTGGACGCGACGAATCGATCGGTGAGAAGTAATCCCGAGATCTGCGGGACGTCAGTATGAGTGTTGGACGGCAGGGCGCATTGTCCGCCCATGCACGCTGTGGTAGTCAGGCACGCCCGGGGACCCGAGAGCGCCGAGGCCGATGTCGTGCGCTTCGGAACTTTCCTTGCCCTGCCAAGGAGCGGCGGCCCCGATGTTCGATAACGAGGGGTGGTACCCAGCCTGGGACGCCCGTCGGCCGCCGGCCGTGCCGGCGACGATGCGGGTCAGCCGATCACCACCAGCAGGTCGCCACCTTCCACCTGGGCGGTGGTGCCGACCGCGACCCGGTTGACAGTGCCGGCCTTGGGTGCGGTGATCGCCGCCTCCATCTTCATCGCCTCGATGGTGGCGATGGTCTGCCCGGCGGCGACCTCGTCACCGACGGCCACCACGACGGTGACGACGCCAGCGAAGGGCGCCGCGACATCGTCGGGGTTGGCCCGGTCGGCCTTCTCGGCGGTGGGCACGGTCTCGCCGATGCTGCGGTCGCGCACCGCCACCGGCCGCAGCTGACCGTTGATGATGCACATCACCGTGCGCATGCCGCGCTCGTCGGGATCGGAGATGGCCTCCAGCCCGATCAGCAGTTCGACACCACGCTCGAGCTGCACCCGATGCTCCTCGCCGTAGCGCAGCCCGTAGAAGAACTGGTTGGCGGTCAGCCGTGAGGTGTCGCCGTACTGTTCGCGATGGGCTTCCAATTCCCTTGCGGGACCGGGGAACAACAGTCGGTTCAGCGTGGCTTGCCGCTTCGGTCCGGCCAGGTGCAAGGTGGCCTCGTCCTCGGCCGTGACCTCGTCGACCGGTTTCTCCGACGGCCGGCCGGCCAGCGCCTTGGTGCGCAGCGGCTCCGGCCAGCCGCCCGGCGGGTCGCCCAGTTCACCGCGCAGGAAGCCGATCACCGAGTCGGGGATGTCATAGCGCGCCGGGTCGGCGGCGAACTCGTCGGCGCTCACACCCGCACCCAGCAGAGCCAGGGCGAGGTCGCCGACCACCTTGCTCGACGGGGTGACCTTGACCAGCCGGCCGAGGATGCGGTCGGCGGCGGCGTAGTTTTCCTCGATCTCCTCGAACCGGTCACCGAAACCCAGCGCGATCGCCTGCTGACGCAGGTTCGACAGTTGGCCGCCCGGGATCTCGTGGCTGTACACCCGGCCGGTGGGAGAAGAAGGACCGGATGCGGCAACATCAAAGGGAGCGTACACCTTTCGCAGCGCCTCCCAGTACGGCTCCACGTCACAGACAGCCGACAGCGACAACCCGGTGTCGTACTCGGTGTGCGCGGCCGCGGCCACGATCGAGCTGAGCGCCGGCTGGCTGGTGGTTCCGGCCAGCGGTGCCGCCGCCCCGTCGACCGCGTCCGCGCCGGACATCCAGGCCGCGACGTAGGTGGCCAGCTGCCCACCGGGGGTGTCGTGGGTGTGCACGTGCACCGGCAGGTCGAAGCGGCTGCGCAGCGCGCCCACCAACCGCTGGGCGGCCGGCACCCGGAGCAACCCGGCCATGTCCTTGATGGCCAGCACGTGCGCACCGGCGTCGACGATCTGCTCGGCCAGCTTGAGGTAGTAGTCCAGGGTGTAGATGTTCTCGGCCGGGTCGGCCAGGTCGCCGGTGTAACTCATCGCGACTTCGGCGACCGCCGTTCCGGTTTCGCGTACCGCGTCGATGGCGGACCGCATCGACTCGACGTTGTTGAGCGCGTCGAAGATCCGGAATATGTCGATACCAGTCGCGGTCGCCTCCTCGACGAACGCCGAGGTGACCACCTCCGGATAGGGCGTGTAGCCGACGGTGTTGCGGCCGCGAAGCAACATCTGCAGACAGATGTTGGGCATCGCCTCGCGCAGGGCGGACAGCCGCTCCCACGGGTCTTCCTTCAAGAACCGCAGTCCCACATCGTAAGTCGCGCCGCCCCAGCACTCGATCGACAGAAGCTGCGGGGTCATCCTGGCGATATAGGGGGCGATCTCCAGCAGACCGGTGGAGCGCAGCCGGGTGGCCAGCAGCGACTGGTGCGCGTCACGGAACGTCGTGTCGGTGACGGCCAGCGCCGGCGACTCCCGCAGCCAGCGCGCGAATCCCTCCGGGCCAAGTTCCTCGAGGCGCTGCTTAGATCCCGACGGCGGCGGCGCGGTGAGATCGACAGCGGGCAGCTTGTCACACGGATACACAGTCGACGGCCGCGGGCCGTGTGGTTGGTTGACGGTGACGTCGGCAAGGAAGCTGAGGATCTTGGTGCCGCGGTCGGCCGACGATCGCGATGTCAACAACTGCGGACGCTCGTCGATGAACGACGTGGTGATCCGACCGGCCTGGAAGTCGGGATCATCCAGAACCGCCTGCAGGAACGGGATGTTGGTGGACACGCCGCGAATGCGGAACTCAGCGACCGCGCGCCGGGCCCGATTGACGGCGGTGGAGAAGTCCCGGCCCCGGCAGGTCAGCTTGACCAGCATCGAGTCGAAGTGGGCGCTGATCTCCGCGCCCAGATGGGTCCCGCCGTCCAGGCGGATACCGGCGCCGCCCGGCGAGCGGTAGGCGGTGATCCGCCCGGTGTCCGGCCGAAATCCGTTGGCCGGGTCCTCGGTGGTGATCCGGCATTGCAGCGCCGCTCCGTGCGGCTGGATCGCCTCCTGGGACAGACCGAGATCGGCCAGCGTCTCCCCCGAGGCGATCCGCAGCTGCGCCGACACCAGATCGACGTCGGTGATCTCCTCGGTCACGGTGTGCTCCACCTGGATCCGGGGATTCATCTCGATGAACACATGCCGGCCACGCTCGTCGAGCAGGAACTCGACGGTGCCCGCGCAGCTGTAGCCGATCTGGCGGGCGAACGCCACGGCGTCGGCGCAAATCTGTTCGCGCAGAGCGGGATCCAGGTTGGGTGCCGGGGCCAGCTCGATGACCTTCTGGTGGCGACGCTGCACACTGCAATCGCGCTCGTAGAGGTGGATGACGTTGCCGTAGGTGTCGGCAAGGATCTGCACCTCGATGTGGCGTGGATTCACCACGGCTTGTTCGAGGAACACCGTTGGATCCCCGAACGCAGATTCGGCCTCGCGACTGGCCGCCTCGATCGCTTCGGGCAGCACCGCCGGGTCGGCCACCCGGCGCATACCCCGCCCACCGCCGCCGGCGACAGCCTTGACGAACAACGGGAATTGCATGGTCTGGGCGGCTTCGACCAGCTCCTCCACCGACGACGACGGTGCCGACGAAGCAAGCACCGGCAGGCCGGCCGCACCGGCCGCCGCGATGGCGCTCACCTTGTGGCCGGTGAGCTCCAAGATCGCCGCGTCGGGCCCGATGAACGTGATGCCCGAGGCGGCACACGCCGCGGCGAGTTGGGGGTTCTCCGAGACGAACCCGTAACCGGGATAGATCGCGTCGGCGCCGCACGCCAACGCGGTGTCGACGATCTCGTCGACCGACAGGTACGCGCGCACCGGATGCCCGATGTCGCCGATCTGATAGGACTCGTCGGCCTTGAGCCGGTGCAGAGAATTGCGATCCTCGTAGGGGTAGACGGCCACCGTGCCGATGCCCATCTCATAGGCGGCGCGGAAAGCGCGGACCGCGATCTCACCACGATTGGCGACGAGAACCTTGGAGATCACACGAGCCTGCCCGAAGACTCGTCGCGCAATCTCCCCGCTGCCTGTCCACGAAGAGAAGAGATCAGGGCGAATGGGTAAGTCGGTTGACTCAGATCACAGTTAGGGGGCCTCGACCTCCGGTCAAACACGCCGATTGAGCAGCTCTCAGGATCGGACCCAACAACTATTCGGGGAATTCGCTCGGCGTTGGACATCAGCGACCTGGCAGACGATCCAACAAGCATATTCGAACTCAATTTTATTCATACCCCTTGAATTACCTCGAGATCGCCTGTCGAGGTGAACCCCGACGATGCGCATCCGTCACCCTCTTGAGCGGCGAGGCTGGTCCAGCACCCAAGATCGTCAACGCGAACTTTCCGCATCATATAGTACATTAATACATCGAATTGGATGAGCAACCTCGAACGGGCCGTCAACCATGAGAACGCGATGGTGGTGGAGTCATGACTGTGCGACGAAGAGACCACGGCGATGCGGTCAGGCGTTTTTGGAACTTTGCCTAGCACGCATACGATTTCGAATATCTGCAGAACCGGCTTTGTCGTCCCGCACAAGATGAGGTGATCGCGGTCCTGGAGTCCCACGGCGCTCGCAGGATCGCTGATGTCCGTTGCGACACGGGGATACTAGCCAACCGCATCCAGCGTGAGCTGCATCCCGACGAGGCCTACGGGCTCGATGTATCCGAAGGCATGATCGACGAGGCACGACAGCGTTTTTCACTGGTGCAGTGGTGCATAAGTCCCGCTGAGCAGCTGCCCTTCACCGACGGAACTCTGAACGGTGTCGTGACGACCTCGGCATTTCAGTTCTTCAACCAAGCGGCCGCGTTGCAAGAATTCTACCGGGTAGTTGCTCCGCAAGGGCTCGCGATCGTCGCAGTAGTCAGCCCCAGCGCCCTCTGATTCGGCGTCTATCACCCGACGCCTTGTCGAGTCCTTTGCACCTTCCTTCCCCACCGCAGGTTCGGAAGTTATTCGGAGAGGCGGGCTTCTCCGTCATCAGCAGCGCCGCGTGGGTCGATCCCCGTGGATGAAGGTCTTGCCCAAGACGATCGCGGTCGGAACCAAGGCACCGTCACTCTCCACGGCACCTAATCGTCTCCGACTTAGCAATGTCCGCCTCGCAGAGGGGCACCTGGGTTCTTTGCGCCAATCCGACTCAGGGTAAGTCCCCTGGCGTGGTGGGGTTTCGGAATCCGGTGTCGACGGTGCCGGACCTATTGCCGGGTGTGTCGCTGATGGTGCCGGGGTGGGCCATCGCGTAGTGGTCAGTGAGTTACCGACCAAAGTGACTCACGATAGGACACACGACGCGATGACCCATGATCATTCTGCCCTGCTTGCCCAGCTCGATGCGCTGAAGTCCGCCGATGCTTCGGCGGTGTTCGCCGAGCTGATCCGCGCCGGGCTGCAGGCCTTGATCGAGGCCGAAGCCACCGCCACGATCGGCGCCGGCCGCTACCAGCGCACTGAGGGCCGTGCCGTGCACCGCAACGGGCACCGACCGAAAACGGTGTCGACCACCTCGGGTGACATCGAGGTGCAGATCCCCAAGCTGCGGGCCGGGTCGTTCTTTCCGTCGCTGCTGGAGCGGCGGCGCCGCATCGATCGGGCGCTGCATGCTGTGATCATGGAGGCCTACGTCCATGGCGTTTCGACCCGCAGCGTCGATGACCTGGTGGCCGCGATGGGCGTCGAGGCGGGGGTGTCCAAATCCGAGGTGTCACGGATTTGCGTCGGCCTGGACAAAGAGATCGAGGCGTTTCGCACCCGCAGCTTGGCCCATACCGAGTTCCCGTACATCTTCTGCGATGCGACCTTCTGCAAGGTCCGTATCGGGGCGCACGTCGTGTCTCAGGCCCTCGTGGTGGCCACCGGGGTGTCCATTGACGGCACCCGCGAAGTCCTGGGCACCGCCGTTGGTGACAGTGAGTCCTATGAGTTCTGGCGCGAATTCCTGGCGTCGCTGAAAGCGCGCGGGCTCACCGGGGGGCATCGGGTCATCTCTGATGCTCATGCTGGTCTGAAAACTTCTGTGGCACCACAGTTCACGAACTCATCGTGGCAGCGGTGTCGGGTGCACTTCATGCGTAACCTGCACACCGCCGTCGCGGCCAAGCATGCCCCGGCGGTGACCGCGGCGGTCAAGACCATCTTCGCCCACACCGACCCCATCGAGGTCGCCGCCCAGTGGGACCGCGTCGCCGACACCCTGGCCGCCAGCTTCCCGAAAGTGGCCGCGATGATGTCTGAGGCCAAGACCGATGTGCTGGCGTTCACCGCGTTCCCGCGGGCGCATTGGCAGAAGATCTGGTCGAACAATCCCATATCGAGCGGCTCAACAAGGAGATCAAGCGCCGCGCCGATGTCGTGGAGATCTTCCCCAACCCGGCAGCGTTCCTGCGGCTGGCGACCGCGGTGGTCATCGAAGCCCACGACGAATGGCAGGTCACCCGCCGCTATCTCTCCGATGTCTCCATGGACGAATTACGCACCGTCATCGCCACTAAACACGCCGCTGCAGCACTTGCCAAACAACACCAAATCACCTAGCGTTCAACATGACTCGTTGATCGCAACGCGTGAACCACGCCAGATCCGAATTCCACCACTCCCCGGGACGCTATCCCGACTCAGTCCCCCGCGCGCGGATGACCGGCAGGCGGTGCAGTCTTGCTTTCCCGCCGCAAGCGTGCCCACACATGCCAACCCACATTGCAGCGCGACTTTTAGGGTAGTGAGCCCGTCGGCCCAACCGAGCCACCGGGAGTTGGACTGGGGGGTTGCGTCTCAGCTATGTGACCCAGCCCTGGTGGCGTGCCAGATATCCTGCAATCAGGAGATTCGAACCACTCTCCACATTGGCTGGGCAAGCTTCAGCTGACAGCTATGACAGCTAATGGAAGTACCGAAGACGGTACGCTTACGGTGCGCCGAGAATGGTGGCAACCTCGGCGCTCAGCTTGATCAAGTTGCTCGGATCGTCGGCGACGCCGTTCAGCAGCACATCGTCGAAACCGAGTTCGAGGTAAGGAGCTATCGCTTCCGCCACATCTTCCGGTGTTCCGCACGGTGTATACTGCTCGAACCTGGTGAACGGAATCTTGTACAGATCTTCCATCACCGGCGCGACGAGTGACTGGGCATGCTGGCGCGACGGCCCGAAGCCGCACCACACCATCAGCGCATTCCGGTTTGGTATCTGTGTCCGACCGCATGCCGCAGCGTGATCGGCAATCGTCGCCAGAGCCGCTCTGGCGCGTTCGACCGAGGTCCATATCGCTATCCACCCGTCGGCGTCGCGGGCGACCCGGCGTAAGGCCGCGTCCGAGCGCCCACCCACCAGAACGGGTACCGGTGGATTTGGCACCGGCCGGATGGTGGCTTCGGGAATGTCGACGAATTCGTCGTGCACGCTGACCGTCTCGCCAGCCATGAGAGACCTGACGACAGCGAGGTGAGAGTCAAGTCGGCGTCCGCGTGTATGCGGGTCCACTCCGCAGATCTCCAATTCATGGGGGTCTTCGCCGCCGAGTCCGACACCGAAGACGAAGCGATCCTTGGCAACTGCCGCTAGCGAACTAATCGCTCGTGCAACGGGAACGGGGTGGCGAAGCGCCAACAGATAGACCGCCGTCCATACTGTGAGCCGCTGGCTCGCAGCGACCACGGCCGTAGCTTCGATGAGTCCTTCATAGCCGGAGCCGTTGTGAAAGCTGATGTGGTCTCCGGTGAATACGCCCTCGATTGGCGTCATCTCGACGCGAGCAACCCAGTCACGCAGGGCGGAGGCTCCGCTGGTCAGGGAACCACGCGGAGTGCGGATTACGACCCTTGGTGTCGGCAATCTTGGCTCGTTATTGTCCATTCGACTTTCGATGTTCGCAACTCCCGACGAGGCGGCGGGTTCAGGTGGGCGTCGGATCTGCGCGATGTTGGGCACCTCATGCCGGCATTGATGACGGCCACCCTTGCGAGGACTCTGGGCGCGGGTCTCTAGTGAGAACCATAGCCGGCCTCACCCCAGGCCGAGTGAAGTGAACATTTTGAGGTCGTCGGCTGCGATGGCGAATCGCGTCAGATACGGTTCGTTAACCTCGTCGGGCTGGAAATCCTCTGGATTCACCAGCCAAACCATCAAGCCCCAGGCGAGGTAGCGCCGGTACTCGAGCCACGCCTCATCGAAATCGGGTGCGTCGACGCCATATTCCTCAAGCTGAGCAAGATAGTGCTTCAACAAATCTTCTTCGCTGTTTCGACGATCGGCGACATCGAGTGCCGTGACGATGGCGTACGTGACATCGTGCGCCCAGCGTCCGCGGCGCAAGATCTGCCAGTCGAACAGCCCTGGCGTGCCGTCCTTCTCGAAGAACATGTTGCCTATGTGCGGGTCGCCGTGCAAGAGGCAGGACGGCGTAGAGGCCATCAAGGCCTGCAGGGCCCACAACGCGTCATTGAGGGCTTTTGGGTTGGCGATGTTGCAGGGGACTGCCGCAGCGCGGGGACGATCGAGATAGGATGCGACAACTTCCGGCGTGTGCGCCCGGAAGTAGGCTTCCATGGGACTGCCATAGTCGAGGGGCAGCTGGAGCCAGCTGAGTTCCCACAACTTTGGATCAGCCCACCATGCCGCGTGCAGCCGCGCCAAGCCAGTCAAGATCTTTCGCATGGTGTCGATGCTGACCGGACGGGTTGAGTAGCCGAAGGTGGCACCGCGACCATCGAGGTCTTCGATCAAGATCACCCCGCGCTTTGCCGATTCATCACAGGCTGCGAAGTAGCACTGCGGCGCGTTCACCGGCAGTTCTCCTCGCAAGTCGCGGTAAAAGCGAGCTTCGGCAGCGTACAGGTCAAGCTGACCCATAGCGTCACTATGGGGTTCGTACCCCGCCTTCACCCACAAGCGATCGGGAAGTGACGCGGCGGCAGTCGAATCGTCGTACTGAAGGGCTAGACGGGCCATGGTGGACGTGCCGTGTACCTCTTTGTCAATCGTCACTGACTTGACGACGACGCGTCCCCGTTCCCCTGACAGGACCCCCGACAACCATTCCGGGGTCACATCTTTGAGGGACTCAGGAAGTTTCGGCCCCGATACTTCAATTACGTTGTTCATCATTTCCTTCCTTCCCCCGAACGCTCCGTCTCAAGCCTTCCCCCGAACGCTCCGTCTCAAGAGTGCGGCGCCGCATCTCTGAAGTCGCTTCCGCGAATCAACCTGACCGGTACATAGGTCAACACCTCTTCGTCGCGTTGGTTGCGAACGCTGATCCGGCTGGTGACAACCCCGCGTTCCCCAGATCTGGCGGCGCGACTTTCAGTTACTTCGACTATCGCATGTATCGTGTCGCCAACGTAGACTGGCTGGCGCACATACAACTCCATGGCCATGAAGGCAAGTCCCGTGCCATGTAATACGTTGGTCTGCAGGACAAGTCCCTCGGCGACGCAGTAGGTCAACGCTCCTGGAACGAGTCGCCCCGTGTAGCCGCCTTCGGCGGCGTGTGTCGACTCCCAGAACAAGGGCTCTGTGAAGCCGCCCCAGGTCACGAAGTTGACAAGGTCGGTCTCGGTGATCGTTCGCCGCGCGGTCTTGAACCGTTGACCCACTCGCATTTCTTCCCATGTGAGGCCCTTGACGAACGGTTCAACTTCATCGGAGCGAGGGCTGGCCGGTACATTCTTGTCCACGAACAATCTCCAGATCGATCAACTAGTTGGGGTGGTGGGCCGACGCGGCGCGTTAGCCCGATGGCGGAGTCGGCGCGTCGTTCAGCACGGCAAAGTTGGGTTTGCGCTTCTCCCGGTGCGACGTCAGTCCTTCGACCACATCTGGTCCGCCGAAGCCGAAGAACTCCAGGCCGAGCGCGGCATCGAAGATCGGCCCGGCCGAGCGATACCAGTTGTTCAGCGCATACTTAGTTCCTCTGATGGCATGTGCGGAACCAGAGGCGAGTTGGCGAGCGATGTCTCCCGCGACCAATTCCACCTCATCATCCGGGACGCACTTCGAGACAAGGCCGATTCTCTCCGCTTCTTCACCGGTCAGCGGCTCGCATGTCAGCAAGTAATACTTGGCCTTCGCCATGCCGCAGAGCAGCGGCCAACAGATCGCTGCGTGGTCACCTGCGGCCACGCCGAGGCGTGTGTGACCATCTACGATACGCGCCGTGCGGCCTGCGACAGAGATGTCGGCCATCATCGCGATGACAAGGCCGGCACCAACCGCTGGCCCGGTGATCGCGGAAACCACAGGTTTTGAGCAGTTGATCATCCCGTAGACCATGTCTCGCGCCTCCCGCATCACCCGTGCGCGAACGGTGTGTTGCGCGGCCATCTGCTCAATCGAGTCGAACGTACCGCCGGCGGAAAAGGCTTTCCCTGCGCCCTGAACGAGAACAACTTGCGCCGTTGGGTCTCGGTCTATTACCGGCCAGACGTCGGCTAGATCGCGATGCATTTGCGGCCCTACCGCGTTGAGGTTCGGTGCGTCGAGGACAACGCGCAAGACCCCATGGTCTGGGCGGTCGAACTTCAAGCTCGGGAACTCCGTGGCGTACTCGGTCATTCTCTTCTCCGGGATTGTCGGGCCAGTCGATGCGGAGGAACTCCTGATCCAACGATCAAAAGTAAACCGTGCGGTATGGAGCGAACTCAGGCGGTCGCTTCTCAACGAGGCTGCGCACACCTTCCTGGAAATCGGGTTGCCGCTTGGCGATCGGTAGAAGCTGCTGAGCCCGCACCCGTGAGTTCTCCAAAGACGTATCCCAGTCGCTCCAAAGCTGGTGCTTGACCATAGCCATCGCGGTCGGGGACACGTTCCGTGCGAGATCAGATGCGTAGTCCATCGTCCGAGCCAACAGCTCATCGGGTTCGAAAAGCCGCTGAACCAGACCCATTTCGTAGGCCTCCTCGGCTGTGAAGACTCGTCCGGAAAGGAGCAGATCCATCGCACGCCCGTGCCCGACGAGACGTGCCAGCGTCCAGGAGGAGCCATCTTCCGCAGGTAAACCCCGCCGTGAGAAGGCCCAGCTCAACTTTGCTCCCGCTGCGGCGAACCGTAGATCGCAGAGAGTTGCCTGCACCATTCCGACACCGGCACATCCACCATTGATGGCCGCGATCACGGGCTTTGGAATCGTGGTGGCGACGGTCGCTGGACGGCGGTTGTCTGCGAACGTCGAACCAGATCTTATTTCGTCGAGGATCGCCTTGTCCAAGCCGGGACAGA
This sequence comes from Mycobacterium pinniadriaticum, assembly GCF_026242045.1. GTDB lineage: Bacteria > Actinomycetota > Actinomycetes > Mycobacteriales > Mycobacteriaceae > Mycobacterium > Mycobacterium pinniadriaticum. The sequence goes on along the minus strand of NZ_JAPJDO010000009.1, from coordinate 4,305 downwards.
ATGACTTTCCTTCTCCGGTCACGATGATGACCCGAACGTCGTCGTCGACTGCCGCCCTGTCCAGCCCCGCATAATACGCCTGCTCCATCGAGATACTCCAGGCATTGTTACGGTCCGGCCGATTGAACGTGAGTGTGCAGACACCTGCGGCCACTTCGTAACGGACAGTCTGCTTTTCAGTCATGGTGTCAATCCTTTGAGATCATGTCTTTGCGACTTATGGATTTGACGGGGAACGAGTGGCGCTGCCTTCGGAAAGTAGGCGGCGCATTATCTTCCCCGCATGATTCCGAGGAAGTGAGGTAACGAATTCCCAGTCGCTCGGAACTTTGAACCCAGCAAGGTGCTCACGGGCAAAGGCCCGCAAGGAGTCTGGCGAAGGGGGGTCAGTTTGATCGGCCGCAACTACGAATGCCTTGACCGTCTCGCCGAGACGTCGGTCTGGCACCCCGATAACAGCCACATCCGCGACGCCGGGATGCTTCGCGAGCACCTGTTCGACCTCGATCGGATACACATTTTCACCGCCACGGACGATCTTGTCGCCAAGACGACCGCGCAGGTATAGATAGCCGTCCGCCGCTAACCTCCCTATGTCACCGGTGTGAAGCCACCCCTCGTCGTCGACATGCACGAAGTGCTCAGCACGAGCGAGGACTTCACCGAGCCCATTGACATCCGGATCCTGAATACGTAGCTCTACTCCGGGCACAGCACGTCCGACCGACGACAGCAGGCTTGTCTCACCCGCAACGGCGCGCCGATGGTCTTCCGGACTGAGGTAAGTAATTGGACTTCCTTCGGTTTGACCGAACATGTTCAACAGCCGCACGTTCGGCACCGTCTCGACCGTCCGGCGGAGGGTATCCGGATGAATCGGTGCAGCACCGTACTGGATTACCTGCAACGTCCCTGCGCGAAGTTCGCCCGATTCCAGCAGCATTTCGATCATTGTCGGGACGAGTTGTGCATGTGTGACGGCCACATTAGCCAGAGCTCGCCACGCTTGAACTCTGAATCGCGGAAAGGGTACGAGAGTGGCGCCTACTGCCAGCCCCACAAGAAGGTTCCCGACACCGCCGACATGATGGAAGGGCGAAGCGGTCAGATAGGTGCTTCGCTCGCTGAGTTCCATGAGCTGCGAACTCACCAACGCTCGCCTCAATACATGGCGGTCGCGGTAGAGCACAGGTTTCGGCATCCCAGTGGTGCCCGAGGTGTGTATCAAGATCACCGGGTCGTTCTCGGCCTGGCTGGTCCAGAGCTTTCGCCCGCTCTCGGGGAGGGGTGGGAGCGTCGCGGCGGCGCAGCCGATATCGCGAGCAACCCGCGCGGCGACCTCGCTCGCCTGTTGCTCGGCCACGATCACCCCGACTCCGAGTGGGCCTGCGCACTGCGCGATCTCGCGCGGTGTTAGTCGGGGTCCCAACGGGGCGAGTACTCTGCCCGATCCAACGGCGCCGATGAGTAGCGCCAGCGAGTCCGCGCGGTTCGAAATCAGTGCGGGGACATATCCTCCGACTGGGATGTCAAGATCATCGAGCCAGTCGGCGGCCGCCGCAGCACGACTAAGCAGCTCTCGTCCGGACATCGTCGATCCTTCGGACGCAACCTTCGGACGATCACTGTCATAAGCCGCAGTGACCATGCCCAGCCAGCTCGTCACACCAGACCTCTCCACTCAAACAAGAACGCCGTCACTATATAGTTTGATCTTTGAACTGTATAGTCCGGGATCGGGGGCGCGCTCGTAGCAGCGAAGTCGTTGACCATCGGCACAGAGAGAGGGCGTGGGGTGGATAGGCGTAATTTCACTCGGGCCGCTATCACTACGGCAGTCGGCCAACAATCGAAGAGAGCGAGCAGCCCCGGTGTCCGATCCAGCAACCTACGTGCCTCGATAGCCGCCACTGCCGTGTTGACGGTCATGTTCGCTTACCCGGCAACGGTTTCCGCAGCACCCGATGAAGCACAGGACCTGACGTGCTCCTACACCCTGACTCTGCCGCAACGGATCGAACTTCCCATGGGCGGTGCGGCCGTGACGGCCACTTTGTCCGTCCGATCCTGTCGCGGGTCAATCCAGCCGACTCGAGTCACTGTCTGTGTCGCAACTGAAGGAGTTCAGACGCAGTGCGGGACGGAGTTTGCCTGGAACGCAGCCCAAGTGACGTTCACACCAGCGCGGTCCGGCGCGGTCTACACCGCAACGGGTACCGCTTGGGCGATCGGTGGGACTCCTCCGCACAGCATCACTGTCAGTGTAGGGCCAACCTCCGCGACCCTCTAACTACCGGCCGCTTGTTCAGTAGAGCAGGCCAAACGCAGACACGACAACGGCAGGATTGAATGCTACCGCCTCGCCACAGCGCCGCGAAATCCAGCGACACCGGCACGGTCTTGTACACCGTCGATCCATCCGAACCGATGTCGCCATTAGATCGCGGTCGCCGACCAGGTCATAAGGGTGCAGTCGTCTGCCAGCTGAAGTTGTTGGTCGACAGTAATGTTCGGCTGTCCACGGTCACGTAATTCCCCAGGGGCTGCCGTCACGTAATTCCCCAGGTTCAGGCGCTGCTGCGGTGAGCGTAGCGAACCGCTGAAGTGGGTGTCAGGTGGTCTTGGTGCCGGGTCGTTTCCGGGGTCGGTAGGACGGGCCGTCCATGAGGACTTGGTGGCTGGTGTTGATCAGTCGGTCGAGCAGCGATTCGGCCACGACCGGGTTCGGAAACAGCGGGTACCAGTCCTTCGGGGCCCGGTTGCTGGTCAGGATCAGGGGCTTGGCGGCGATGGCGCGGTCGGAGACCAGGTCGTAGAGGTCGTCGCTTTGGGTGGGGGTGTGCTCGCGCATCGCGAAATCGTCGACGATCAGGACCAGGGGGCGGGTGTATTCGCGCATGCGTTGTCCGATTGTGCGGTCGGCGTGGCCGCCGGCGAGGTCGGCGAGCATGCGGGAGCATTTGACGAAGCGGATGTCTCCGCCGCGGCGGGCTACTTGGTGCCCGAGTGCTTGTGCCACACGGGTTTTCCCGACGCCGACGGGACCGTAGAGGATGACCGACTCGCCGGCGTCGAGCCAGCGCAGCGCGGCCAGGTCGCGCAGCATCGCAGCAGGGAGCTTGGGGCTGACGGTGAAGTCGAAGTCCTCGAAAGTGTTGTGCTGTTCGAAGCGGGCGCGGCGGACCCGTCGGGCCAGGGCGGCGGTCTCGCGGCGGGCGATTTCGTCTTCGCAGAGCACCTGCAGGAATTCCAGGTGTCCGAGTTTCCCGTCGCGGGTTTGGGCCAGGCGGGCGTCGAGGGTATCGAGCATGCCGGTCAGTTTGAGGGTCTTCAGTGCGGCCCGCAGGCTGGGATCGTGAATTGTCATGACAATGTCCTTGGAGTCGAAGTGGTTGCAGTGGAGTGGTTTTGGTGCGCTCAGGCGCTGAGGTCGGTGTCGAACGCGTCAGGTCCGCGCAGCATCGCCGGTGGTGCTGGGACGACTGCGGGCGGGTCCTGGTCTGCTTCGGTGCCGGCGACCAGGATGCCTTTGACGGTGCGGTAGCTGGGGTCCCCGACTTGCAGTGCTCGTGTGCAGGCCGCGTCCAGGCGGCAATCGCCGTACTTCTCGCGCAGGCGGATGATCCCCTGGATGGCGCGGAGCCGGTGGATGGCGTTGACCGTGGACAGTTCGGCGACGACCGCGACGGCGCCGGGCCCGATCTGCTCGGCCTGGGTGCGACACCACGTCACGGTGCGCAGGGTGTGGGCGATCTTGTGTGGCGGGTAGTGCTCGAAGTTCGTCGAGCGGCCCGACAGGTGCAGCACGTGGGTCGCGACCACGGTCCCGCTGTGGAAGATCTGCACGACGTCACCAGCGGTGCGGGCGGTGACCTGCTGGCCGATCAGCCGCCACGGCACTGAGTACAGCGCCTTGCCGGACTTGACGTGGCAATCCGCGGCGACCCGCCCGATCGAGTAGACAACCGACTCAAACGCTCTGGGCGGCAACGGCATCAGTGCATCACGTTCGATCGCGGCGAACACCGATGCCGGTGTCTGCCCATCCAGGCCGCGGTGCTTGTGGACCCCGTATACCTCAGTGGACCACCTGATCGCCTCGGCCTGCATCTGTGCCAGCGAGGTGAACTCGCGGCCGGCGAAGAACGAGTCCCGAATGTAGGGCATCGGCCGCTCGATGCGGGGTTTGTCCTTCGGTTATCCGGCTAATCTTGGTGCGGTTTCTGCTGTTGAAGGTGGGTCTTCAGTCAGGTTTTGCTTTTCGTAGGCGGCGGATTTCTTCTTCGTGACGGCGCACGGTGGTGG
>NZ_JAPJDO010000008.1 GCF_026242045.1 Mycobacterium pinniadriaticum | reverse complement strand
AACCTTCACTGGGGCCTCCATCCACATCTGTGGCTCTACCGGCCAGGACCCACTCCTGACGGCAACCCACGATCACATGTGGCGAGGCCCCAGCCTCCCCATACGGTCTAGGCACCTGCTTCGGCTGTCATGAGTCCGGCGTATGAATGTGCGTCAACGTCGAACTCTATTTTTCTGGCGCTGGTGCCCGGAACGGCCGACAGCCACTGATCCCAGGACCTATGTCCTCACCTTGTGTCATCCGGACGGAGGACAACGTCCTGCGCGCCCGCCCCGGGCGCCGCGACAAGTCAGCTTGCCGACTCGCTGACCCATTCGCGCGCCTTCGCGGCATCCGCGATGGGGAACGCGCGCATCTCACCCGGCATCAGGAAGCCGACGAACTTCATCGTCTGCTTGATCCACTCGATGTCGGTGACAACGGCAAACCGTTCCCATCTCAGGACGTGGCTGAACCCGAACTTGGTGTCGTCCCACATGGCACCGGGATCGAAACCGTCGAAGTCGGGATCGATCTCGTAGTAGATGCGGACCTTGTCATGCCGGGCCAGACGGGTCTCGACGTCCGGTATCAGCACCGTTTCGTAGTCCGATTTCGAGACGTGGCCGTGGCAGGAGAATGCCGCGACGTTGTCGGGTAATCCGGACAGGGCCTTGATCATGATGTTCCTCCGAGCAGGTGATCCAACTGCGTCCTGTCTCCCCATGGTGTGCATCGGCGGGACAGCGAAGGAAGGGCAGAAGGTCACCTCGGGCTAGGACCGCTGACGATGACCCGACGAGCCGCTGTCCAGAGCCACCCGGCTCGGGGGTCGGTCGATCACCTCGTCGACCAATGCGGCGATCTCAGCGACACCGTCACGCTGGGCGAACGCAGTCTGCAGGTTACGGGCGCAGTTCCGGTAGTGCGGATTGTGCAGCACCGCGCTGACGGCATGGCGCAGTGCTCGCGGTGTGGGTGTGCCGGTCTTCAGGTTGATCCCCGCGCCCGACCAACCGACCCGGGCGGCCACTTCCGGCTTGTCCTCGGTATCGCCGGCCACCACCAGCGGAACGCCGGCGCACAGAGCGCGCTGGACGGCGCCGTAGCCGCCGTTGCTCACCATGGCATCCACTTTGGGCAGCAGGACATCGTGCGGGATAAATTCGGCGACAAAGGTATTCAACGGCAACGGGACCTTGACGTCGGTGATGGCACGGCCCCCGGTGGTGGCGACCACGACGACGTCCTCGCCGCCGAGGGCCTCGATGGTCGGTTCCAGCAGGCGGCCCAATTCGGCATTGTCGACGGTGCCCTGGGTGACGTGCACGACGGGCCGACCGTCGTCGAGCACGCTCCACCACGGTGGCGGCCGGAATCCTCGGGCCGGCAGCGGGTGCACCGCGCCGACGTAGCGCACATTGGCGGGCAGGTCGCTGCGCGGATAGTCGAACGCCGGCACGGTGGGCACGATGTAGCGATCGGCCAGGAGCCCCGCGTCCAAGACGAACACCGGTAGCCGCGGGGCGTTCATGGCGTCCAGAAGCCGATTGGCGGCGCGGTGCGAGGGTCCCAGCAGCACACTGTGCGACAGTGCGGTGAGGGTCCGATTGCGTAGCCGCCCCAGGGGGCCGGTGGTGGGCGGCATGCCGAGACCGGCGGGGCCGGTGTCGCGGCTGGCAATCATCAACGGCATCGGGGTGAATGCCAGCACCGGCGGTAGAGAGGCCCGCGAACCCAGCAGGAACGGCAGGATCCCGAGGAACGCCGAATCGACGATCACGGCGTCGAAGCGGGTCGACGTGAACAGTTCGGCGAGGATGGCCGCCTGCCGGGGCATGGGTGCGACGAACATCTCGGCGATGTCGAAGTTGAGCCGCCGCAGCCCGGTCAGCTGGGCCCGTTCCGGAAACTGGTCGACCTTGCCGTCCACCAGGTCGGCTTCGGGTGGTAGTGGGTGCAGCTTGGCGCCGCAGGCGTAGATGCTCGCCGCGTGTCTGGGTGACGTCAGCACGGTGACCTGGTCACCGCGATGGGCCAGCCCACCGGCAATGGCCAGCAACGGGGTGATGTGCCCGGCCGCGGACAGACCCGCAATCAGAATTTCGGCCATCGTGCTCCCAATCGTTCGGTGGGTGATCGGGATTGAATGGTCGCCGGTATCGCGCCACGGCGGCTTGGAGGTTCTATGGAGATTAGGTGGAGATTGCCGGTGGACGACTCAGCGCAGGATGCGGTCGGCCCTGCTGTAGACGTTCATCGATTCCCCGCGCAGGAACGCCACCAGCGTCAGACCGGACTGGGTGGCCAGGTCGACGGCCAGCGAGGACGGCGCGGACACCGCGGCGAGCACGGGGATGCCGGCCATCACCGCCTTCTGAGTCAGCTCGAAGGACGCCCGTCCGCTGACCAGCAGGACGGTGCCGCCCAGCGGCACCCGGTTGGCCTCCAACGCCCAGCCGATCACCTTGTCGACGGCATTGTGCCGGCCGACGTCCTCGCGGACGGCGAGCGCCGTGCCGTCGACACCGAACAGCGCCGCGCCATGTAGCCCCCCGGTGCTGGCGAAGACTTTTTGTGCCGAGCGCAGTTGGGTGGGCATCGCGGTGAGTGCCGCCGCGGTGACGGTCGACGGGTCGTCGCCGGGGGAGTGCCGGCTGGTCAGCCGGACCGCGTCGATCGAGGCCTTGCCGCAGACGCCGCACGAAGAGGTGGTGTAGAAGTTGCGGGTGACGTCGACCTCGGGCGTGGGTACGCCAGGCCGCAGGGTGACGTCGAGGACGTTGTAGGTGTTGGTTCCGTCTTCCCCTTCGACTCCCCGGCAGTAGCGCACGGTCAGCACGTCGTCGCGGTGGGCGATTACCCCTTCGGTCAGCAGAAAGCCCTGCGCGAGTTCGACATCGGAGCCGGGGGTGCGCATGGTGACGCTCAGCGGTGTCCCATTGACCCGGATCTCCAGCGGCTCCTCCACCACCAGGGTTTCGGGGCGCTCGGTGACGGTGCCGTCGATGAGGTGACTGGCCCGCCGCCGCGAGGTCACCCGCCCCATGACGATTCCTGCTCGCCGCGCTCCAGCCGGATCACGATCGCCTTCGATACCGGTGTATTGGACTTGGCGGCAACGTGATCCAGGGGTACCAGAGGATTGGTTTCGGGGTAGTAGGCGGCGGCGTTGCCGACCGGGGTGGAATACGGCACGACCAGAAAATCCTTGGCGCGGCGCTCCTGCAATTCGCCCTGGCGGTCGGTGAACTCCGAGATCAGGTCGACACGGTCGCCCGCGGTCAGCCCGAGGGCCTCGATGTCGGTGGGATTGACGAAGATCACGCGGCGGCCACCCTTGACCCCGCGGTAGCGGTCATCGAGACCGTAGATCGTGGTGTTGTACTGGTCGTGGCTGCGTAAGGTTTGCAGCACCAGGCGCCCGGGCGGCACCGGCACCCAGTGCAGCGGGCTGACGGTGAAGTTGGCCTTGCCGGTGAGGGTGGGGAATTCGCGGGAATCCCTTGGCGGGTGCGGCAATTGGAAGCCATCCGGCCGGCGGACCCGGGCGTTGTAATCTTGGCAGCCCGGCACGACGGCGGCGATCGCGTCGCGGATGGTGTCATAGTCGGCAGCGAAGCTGTCCCACGGCACGGGATGCTCGGCTCCGAGCACCTCGCGGGCCAACTGGCAGATGATCGCGACTTCACTGCGGACCTCGTCGCTGGGTGGGGTCAGACTGCCTCGCGACAGGTGCACCATCGACATCGAATCCTCGACGGAGACAACCTGTTTACGGCCGGACACCAGATCGCGGTCGGTCCGTCCCAGGGTGGGCAGGATCAGCGCGGTGCGGCCGTGCACCAGATGGCTGCGGTTGAGCTTGGTGGAGACCTGCACGGTCAGCGCGCACGCGCTCAGCGCCGCCTCGGTCACCGCGGTGTCGGGGGTGGCCGAGGCGAAGTTTCCGCCCATCGCGACGAATACCGACGCCCGGCCGTCGCGCATGGCCCGGATGGCATCGACCGTGTCGTAACCGTGCTTGCGGGGACTGATGATGCCGAACCGGTCATCCAGCGCGGCCAGGAAGGTTTCGGGGACCTTCTCCCAGATCCCCATCGTGCGATCGCCCTGGACGTTGGAGTGGCCACGCACCGGACACACTCCGGCGCCGGGCTTTCCGATCATGCCGCGCAATAACAGCAGATTGGTCATCTCGGCGATCGTGGCGACGGCGTGGGTGTGCTGAGTGATGCCCATCGCCCAGCACACGATCGTGCGTTGCGATGCGGCGAGCAGGCCCGCGACCCGATCCAGTTGCGGGCGGGTGATACCCGTGGCCTCGGTGACGCTGTCCATGTCGACGGTTCGGGCATCGGCGAGGTACTCGTCGGCTCCGTGGCAGTGCGCGGCGATGAACTCGCGGTCGATCACGCTGCCCGGGGCGCGGTCGTCGGCTTCCACCAGCAGCCGGCCCAGGCCCTTGAACAAGGCCAGGTCTCCGCCGATGCGGATCTGGACGAACTCGTCGGCGATCGGCACCCCGTGGCCGACGACTCCGTGGACCTTCTGCGGATCCTTGAACCGGATCAGGCCTGCCTCGGGAAGCGGATTGACGGCGATGATCTTCGCCCCGTTGGCTTTCGCCTTCTCCAGCACCGACAGCATCCGCGGGTGGTTGGTGCCGGGGTTCTGGCCGGCGATGACGATCACGTCGGCGTGTTCGACGTCGTCGACGGTCACCGAGCCCTTGCCGATACCGATGGAATCGATCAGTGCGGTGCCCGACGACTCGTGGCACATGTTGGAACAGTCCGGCAGATTGTTGGTGCCGAAGCTGCGCACCAGCAATTGGTAGAGAAAGGCTGCCTCGTTGCTGGTGCGTCCCGAGGTGTAGAAGACCGCCTCGTGCGGCGAGCCCAGCGCACTCAGATGTTCGGCGATCAGCCGGTACGCCTCGTTCCAGCCGATCGGTCGGTAGTGCTGCTCGCCGGGGCGCAGCACCATCGGGTGGGTCAGCCTGCCCTGCTGGGACAGCCAGTACTCGGGCTTGTCGGCGAGTTCGGCCACCGAATGGCGGGCGAAGAACTCCGGGGTGACCCGCCGTTTGGTGGCCTCCTCGGCCACCGCTTTGGCCCCGTTCTCGCAGAACTCGGCAAGCTTGCGGCCGCCGTGCTCCTCGGGCCAGGCGCAGCCCGGGCAATCGAATCCGTGGCGCTGATTGAGCCGGGCCAGGGTCTCCACCGTACGGACCGCGCCCATCTCGGCCAGCCCGCGCCGCAGCGCCACCAGAACCGCGGGAACGCCGGCCGCCTCATCCTTGGGCGCGCTCACCCGTACCGCGCGTTCGTCGTAGTCGGCTGGGACGTCGCGGCCGTTGCTCATGCCCTCAAATCTAGGCCGCGCGGCCCGACGTCGGCATCAACGGGCTGACTTGGCAGTGCCGTTCGTGGCCGCCGGGCGGGCGTGGCGCTTACCGACGGCTCGAGCCGAACCGGTGGACCTGCTACTGCTGGCCGTGGCCGATGCGGAAGCTGAGTGCCTCGGCCGCGGGCCGGCTGTGCCTCTCGCCGGTGTCGCGGCGGCGGTGGCGCGTTTCGTCCTCGTGTCGGTTTTGGCCGTGTTGCCCGATACCTGGACGGCGGGCAGTGCGCTCAGGCCCCCGGCCGCGGCCGGGGCCGCCGTCCTCGCGGCGGATACGCTGGTCAGGGTGCCCGCGATGTCCTGTAGCACTGCCTTGACCACGTTGACCATCGTGGCTATCCCCTTGCCGACAGCGGCGACCACGTCGTAGAGGCCGGCCTGCACGGCAGCGGACAATCCGTCCGTACCGACGGCGGAGGCGGTGTTGATGACGGCTACCACCACCGCACCCACCACCGGTATCACCGCTTCGGGAATGGCCGCGAGCACCGTCATCGCGCCGCTGATCACCGCGGGCGCCAACGCCAACATCGGGCCGATCTGGGTCAGAGCGGTCCCGAGCGGTGAGCCGATATCGCCGCCGACCGACGGGGACAGCTGCAAGCTGACGTTGACCATCGCCTCGCCGAGCGGCGTACCGTTGTTCAGTTCGTCAATCAATGACGTGGTCACGAACTGCATCGTTGCGGCAGTGTCCGGGTTGAACGCGGCCAGCGCGTTCATGACCGCCAAAACCTGTGGCAGGCCGAAAGGCACCGAGCTGGCGACGACGGCCGCGGCAGCGGGGGCGACTGACCCGCTGGTCACGCTCGTGAGTTGGAATGCGCTCGACAGGGTGGCCCCTGAGGAGTAATAGTCCGGCGAATTCGCCGGACTGAGGGTGGGTGATGCTGCGGCGACAACGGCGCAGACGGTGAGAGGTGCGATGACGGCTGAACCAAACATGAGTGCCCCCATAAGTGTTGAATCCAAAACCCCTATAACTCCACTTATACGACCTTGGGGACCTTGCTGAGCTCGAACGACACAATAAATTCATCTTGCTTTTTCACATATTTACGTGCGGTAATGCGGTCTGTAATCCGTGTTTGTTTGCCCAAAATGAGTTTGCGGGGACTTGTTCCCGATCAGTGCCGCATTCTGACGTTGACGCGGGCGTAACGAGATCGGCATGCAGGCGACCTACGGTTGGCCGGTCGTATGCCCGCGAACCAGACGCGGGCACCTTGGTTGGAAGAGGAACATCAGTTGAGCGGAAACGCGGCCCGCATCCAGGCGATCATCAATGTCGAGGCCTACGAGCCTCCGGCGGTCAGCTTCGTCCCCGGCGAGGAGCCGGGTGAGATCTTCGGATCGAACGTGTTCACCAAGGCCGAGATGCAGGCCCGGCTGCCCAAGTCGGTCTATAAGTCGGTTATCGCGACGATCGAGAAGGGCGCCAAGCTCGATCCCGCGGTCGCGGACACGGTTGCGGTCGCGATGAAGGACTGGGCCCTGGAGAAGGGCGCCACCCACTACGCCCACGTCTTCTACCCGATGACCGGACTGACCGCCGAGAAGCACGACAGTTTCCTCGAGCCCGTCTCCGACGGCCAGACCTTGGCCGAGTTCGCGGGCAAGACCCTGATCCAGGGTGAGCCCGACGCGTCGAGCTTCCCGTCCGGTGGTTTGCGCAGCACCTTCGAGGCCCGCGGGTACACCGGCTGGGACGTGACCAGCCCCGCCTACATCCTGGAGAACCCGAACGGCAACACCCTGTGCATCCCAACGGTGTTCGTGTCGATGACCGGCGAGGCCCTGGACTACAAGACGCCGCTGCTGCGCAGCCAACAGGCGATGGGCACGCACGCCGAACGGATCCTGAAGCTGTTCGGCCACACCGACTTCGAGCATGTCGTGTCGTTCTGCGGCCCGGAGCAGGAGTACTTCCTGGTCGATCGGCACTTCTTCCTGGCCCGTCCGGACCTCATTAATGCCGGGCGCACCCTGTTCGGCGCCAAGCCGCCCAAGGGCCAGGAGTTCGACGACCACTACTTCGGCGCGGTGCCCGACCGGGTGCTGGCATTCATGATGGACACCGAGCGTGAGCTGTTCAAACTGGGCATCCCGGCCAAGACGCGGCACAACGAGGTCGCGCCCGGTCAGTTCGAGATCGCTCCGATGTTCGAGCGGGCCAATATCGCCGCCGACCATCAGCAGCTGCTGATGACCACGTTCCGTAATGTCGCCAAGCGGCATGGCATGGAGTGCCTGTTCCACGAGAAGCCGTTCGCCGGCGTCAACGGATCGGGCAAGCACGTCAACTTCTCCATGGGCAACTCCCAGTTCGGCAGCCTGCTGGTGCCCGGCGACACCCCGCACGAGAACGCACAGTTCCTGGTGTTCTGCGCGGCCGTCATCCGGGCCGTGCACAAGTTCGGCGGCCTGCTGCGGGTGTCGGTGGCCTCGGCCACCAACGACCACCGGCTCGGCGCCAACGAGGCCCCGCCCGCGATCATCTCGATCTTCCTCGGCGAGCAGCTGGCCGACGTGTTCGAGCAGATCGCCAAGGGCGCGGCGACATCGTCGAAGGGCAAGGGCAGCATGATCATCGGCGTCGACACGCTGCCGGTGCTGCCGACCGATCCCGGCGACCGCAACCGCACCAGCCCGTTCGCCTTCACCGGCAACCGGTTCGAGTTCCGCGCACCGGGTTCGGGGCAGACCATCAACGTTCCGATGATCGTCCTCAACACGATCATGGCCGACTCGCTCGACTACATGGCCACCGTGCTGGAGAAGGCGGTTGCCGACGGCGAAGAGTTCGACTCCGCGGTGCAGAAGCTACTGACCGATGTCATCACCGAACACGGTGCGGTGGTCTTCAACGGTGACGGCTATTCGGAGAACTGGCAGATCGAGGCCGCCGAGCGTGGTCTGCCCAACCTGAAGACCACCCCGGATGCCATCCCGGAGTTGATCAAGCCGGAAGCCATCGCGCTGTTCGAGAAGTACGGCGTGTTCAACGAGCGCGAGCTGCACAGCCGCTACGAGGTGCGGCTGGAGCAGTACGTTCTGACCATCGCGGTGGAGGCCAAGCTGGTCCTGGAGATGGGTTCGACAGTGATCCTGCCGGCGGCGATCCGTTACCAGACCGAACTGGCGCAGAACGTCACGGCGCTGAAGAAGGCGGGTATGGACCCCGACACCACGCTGCTGGAGGCCGTGTCGGCTCCGATCACCGACCTGACCAAGGCGCTCGCCGATCTCAAGGCCGCGATGGGAACTCACGTCGACGGTGCCGCCGCGGAGGCGCTGCACTACCGGGACGCGGTCCTGCCGGCGATGGCTGCGGCGCGGGAAGCCGCCGACACGCTGGAAAGCGTTGTCGCCGACGACCTCTGGCCGCTGCCGACCTACCAGGAAATGCTCTACATCCTCTGAGTTAGCGCCGAGGCTGGCCCGCTCAGGCGAGTGCCAGCCTCGGCATCACTTCAGGTGTTCGCCGAAGAACGCCAGGATGCGCTGCCAGGCGTCCTCGGCCTCGGGCTCCGAGTAAGCCAATCCGGCGACCTGCTCGATGACTTTCAGCGGTCCCGGGGCGGGAAATTGGTTCATGAAGGAATGCCCCACGTTCGGGTATTCCTTGATGTCGCGCGCCACGCCGCCTTCGGCGAGTAATTCTTCGAGTTTGGCTGCTGCGCCCTTGAGCATCCGGTCCTTGGCGCCGTAGCTGGCGACAGTGGGGCACGAGTTCGGAATCGCGGAGATGTCCTTGGGCCACGCGCCGTAGTTGGGGGCCGAGGCGTCGAAATGTCCACTGGGGCCGAGCACCAGGCAGAATCCGCCGCCCATGCAGAACCCGACGATGCCGACCTTTCCGGTGCAGTCGGGATCGGCAGCGAGGTGATCGCGCGCGGCGACCAGATCGTCGACGGCCGTCCCCTTGCCGTCGCGGAATGCCTGCAGGGTCCGCACCACGCACAGCAGCCGATTGCCGCGGTGGTAGAGCGCCGGTGTGATCGCGAGGTAGCCGTTGTCGGCGAACCGGTCGGTGATGCGCTGCACGTCGCGCGTCATGCCCACCGCGTCGTGGACGATGACCACCCCGGGCCACGGCCCCGCCCCGGTCGGCCTGGCCTGATACGCGGGGAGAGGGCGGCCCGGTGCGGGGTAGGTGGTCTGCATGGTGGCATCTTGGCACCCCCGAGACCCCGGGGGCGGTCAGATCAGCTAGTTCGACTCCATCCGCCTGTGTCGTTGGTTCGAGGAAAACCCGACTACCATCTCGCGCCGACGGCGACGATGGATGCGCCGACGTTGATGAGGAGAAGTCGAGTGCCAGAACCGCGCGCCGAGCTCGTCGACGGCGTGACCGTGCTGGGCAATCTGGCCATCGACGTGATCAACGGCGGGCCGAGGACGCCCGGCGGGTGCGCGTCGTTCTCCGGTGTGGCCATGGAGGCCGCCGGCGGACCGGGCCGGATCGTCGCGCTCGCCGCCGCCGAGGACCGGCCGTTGTTCGATCCACTGCTGGAGCGGTTCGGTTCGATGATGCAGATCCTGACGGCGGATCGCACGAGCTCGTTTCGGCTGGACTACTCCGACGCCGATCACCGCCGGATGTCGGTGGAGGCCATCGGCCCGGTGTGGGGCCCCGCACAGGTCGAAGCCGCCGGGCCCGACACCACCTGGGTGCATCTCGCCCCGCTGTTGCGCACCGACTTTCCCGCGCCGACGCTCGCGCTGCTGGCGCGGCGGGGTCATCGGGTCGCCTACGACGGCCAGGGCCTGGTCCGCGCCGACCGGCTCGGACCGCTCGTCGTGGACCGGCACTACCCGCCCGAACTGTTGGCCCACATCAGCATCTTGAAGCTGGCCGAAGATGAAGCCGTCATCGTCGCCGACGGGCCGTTCGATGAAGCGACCGCGGCCCGCCTCGGCGTCCCGGAGATCCTGGTCACCTACGGATCCGAGGGATGCGACATCTACACCCCGGACTCGTGCGTGCGGGTGCCCGCCGCCTGGCGGGTGGAGGGCGTGCAGACCACGGGGGCCGGCGACATGTTCACCACCTGCTATGTCGCCAATCGAGCCGCGGGCGCCGATCCCCGCGCGGCGGCCAAAGAAGCCAGTGAACTTGTCGCCGGCGAACTCGAGAAACGCCTGGCGGCGCGCCGCTAACTGAGAGCTACCCACGAGTAGCCGATCTCTTAGAGAATCCCGTTCTCGGGAAGTGACGAACGACACACTTTTGTCTCATCCGGGTGTGGATCAAGTCCGTGAGCTGTGATTTTCAGGCAGGGTGCGCGGCGTGTCAATGTCCCGCCGTGGTCTGGCTTGCCTAAGAAAGTGCAATAATCGGTACCGCGAGTGACAGCAACTCCTGGGCTGTCGATTCCGTCGGCGCGTCCATCTGACAGCGACGCGGGATCTACACCCGGCGGGGACGGGACGAAAGGCGGGCACGTGGGTCCGAACGGCAACGGAGCTACGGGTGACCGGGAGAAACTGGAGAAGGTCGTCATCCGGTTCGCCGGTGACTCCGGCGATGGTATGCAGCTGACCGGTGACCGGTTCACCTCCGAGGCGGCACTGTGGGGCAACGACCTTGCGACACAGCCGAATTACCCCGCCGAGATCCGCGCCCCGCAGGGCACGCTGCCCGGCGTCTCCTCGTTCCAGATCCAGATCGCCGATTACGACATCCTCACCGCCGGCGACCGTCCCGACGTTCTGGTCGCCATGAACCCCGCCGCGCTGAAGGCCAATATCGGCGACCTGCCGCGCGGCGGTCTGGTGATCGCCAATTCCGACGAATTCACCAAACGCAACCTCGCGAAGGTCGGCTACGAGAACAACCCGCTCGATAGTGGCGAGCTGTCCGACTATGTGGTGCAGGCCGTCGCGATGACCACGCTGACCCTGGGTGCGGTCGAGGCGATCGGCGCGACCAAGAAGGACGGGCAGCGCGCCAAGAACATGTTCGCGCTCGGACTGTTGTCGTGGATGTACGGCCGGCCCATCGAGACCAGCGAGACGTTCATCCGGGAGAAGTTCGCCCGCAAGCCCGATATCGCCGAGGCCAATGTCCTGGCGCTCAAGGCCGGCTGGAACTACGGCGAAACCACCGAGGCCTTCGGCACCACCTACGAGATCGCGCCGGCCAAGCTGGCGCCGGGGGAGTACCGGCAGATCTCGGGCAACACCGCCCTGGCTTACGGCGTGATCGCCGCCGGGCAGCTGGCCGACACGCAGGTGGTGCTCGGCACCTACCCGATCACGCCGGCCTCGGACATCCTGCACGAGCTGTCCAAGCACAAGAATTTCAACGTCCTGACCTTCCAGGCCGAGGACGAGATCGCCGGCGTCGGTGCGGCGATCGGCGCGTCCTACGGCGGCGCACTCGGTGTCACCAGCACCTCGGGCCCCGGCATCTCGCTGAAGTCCGAGGCCATCGGCCTGGCCATGATGGCCGAGCTGCCACTGCTGGTGATCGACGTGCAGCGCGGTGGCCCGTCCACCGGCCTGCCGACCAAGACCGAGCAGGCCGACCTGCTGCAGGTGATGTTCGGCCGCAACGGCGAGTCGCCGGTCGCGGTGCTGGCCGCCAGCACGCCGTCGGATTGCTTCGAGGTGGCCATCGAGGCCGCACGCATCGCGCTGACGTACCGGACGCCGGTTGTCCTGCTGTCCGACGGTGCGATCGCCAACGGCTCGGAGCCGTGGCGGATCCCGGACATGGACTCGTTCGAGCCGATCGATGCCGATCACGCCAAGGCCGGCGAGGACTTCCAGCCCTATGCGCGCGACCCCGAGACACTGGCCCGCCAGTTCGCGATTCCCGGCACCCCCGGCCTGGAGCACCGCATCGGCGGCTTGGAGTCCGCCAACGGTTCCGGTGCTATCTCCTATCACGGGCCCAACCACGACCTCATGGTCCGGCTGCGTCAAGCCAAGATCGACGGCATCACGGTGCCCGACCTCGAGGTGGACGATCCGACCGGCGACGCAGAGCTGCTGATCCTGGGCTGGGGGAGTTCGTTCGGGCCGATCGGCGAGGCGTGCCGTCGGGCGCGCCGCCGCGGAATCAAGGTCGCCCAGGCGCACCTGCGCCACCTCAACCCGATGCCGGCCAACCTCGGTCAGGTGCTGCGCAAGTACCCGAACGTGGTGGTTCCGGAGATGAACCTCGGTCAGTTGGGGCTGCTGCTGCGCGGCAGGTATCTGGTCGACGTGCAGCCGGTCACCAAGGTGGCGGGCATGGCGTTCCGGGCTGACGAGGTGGAGGGCATCATTGATGCCGCCCTGGATGGGACGCTGGCTGAAAAGGAAAGCGATAAAGCGAAATTCGCCAGGCTCGAGGCGGCTACCGTGAGCACTGGCACAGGAGTTGGCGCGGGAGTGAACGGATGACTGACCTGATCGGCTCGGACCTGCTGGCACCGGGTGTGTCCAAGACGGCGTGGGTGCCGACCACCGATGAGCCGCAGAAGGCCAAGGACTTCACCAGCGACCAGGAGGTTCGCTGGTGCCCGGGTTGCGGTGACTACGTCATCCTCAACACGATCCGCAACTTCCTGCCGGATCTGGGGCTGCGCCGGGAGAACATCGCTTTCGTCAGCGGTATCGGCTGCTCGAGCCGGTTCCCGTACTACCTGGAGACGTACGGCTTCCACTCGATCCACGGGCGCGCGCCGACCATCGCCACCGGCCTGGCGCTGGCCCGCCCGGATCTGTCGGTCTGGGTGGTCACCGGCGACGGTGACGCCCTGTCGATCGGTGGCAACCACCTGATCCATGCGCTGCGCCGCAACGTCAACATCACGATCCTGCTGTTCAACAACCGGATCTACGGTCTGACCAAGGGCCAGTACTCGCCGACCTCGGAGGTCGGCAAGGTCACCAAGTCCACCCCGATGGGCTCGCTGGATCATCCGTTCAACCCGGTGTCGCTGGCGCTGGGTGCCGAGGCGACGTTCGTGGGCCGGGCGCTGGACTCCGATCGCAAGGGTCTGTCGGAGGTGCTGAAGGCGGCCGCCGAGCATCGCGGTGCCGCGCTGGTTGAGATCATGCAGGACTGCCCGATCTTCAACGACGGTTCCTTCGACCTGCTCCGCAAGGAGGGGGCCGAGGAGCGGATCATCAACGTCCGCCAGGGTGAGCCGGTCACGTTCGGGGCCAACGGCGAGTACTGCGTGGTCAAGACCGGTTTCGGGCTCGATGTGGCCAAGACCGCCGACGTCGCGGCCAGTGACATCGTGGTCCACGACGCCACCATCGCCGACTCCGCCTACGCCTTCGCACTGTCACGGTTGAGCCAGCAGAACCTCGAACACACCGTGATGGGCGTCTTCCGCCAGGTCAGCCGGCCGACGTATGACGACGCCGCCCGTGACCAGGTCCGCCTTGCGCGAGAGGCCACGCCCCATGACCGGCACGCGCTGCAATCGTTGCTGCGCGGCCGTGACACCTGGACCGTCGACTAGCCGGCCCTAGACGCAGCCGTGAGCACGCCCGCCCCGTTGGCCGCCGTGGTGCTGGCTGGTGGTGCGTCGCGCCGGATGGGCCGGGACAAGGCCACGCTGCCGCATCCCGATGGGGGCGTCACGATGGTGGAGTACACCGTCGGAGTCTTGAGGTCGCGTTGTGCGCCGGTGTTCGTGATCGCCGCCCCCGGCCAGGCCCTCCCGGCGCTGAACGCCGAGGTGCTGCGCGACGAGGTGCGCGGGGTGGGACCGTTGTTGGCCACCGGGCGCGGGCTTCGGGCGGCCGCGGCGGCCGGACTGGAGCGGGCCTTCGTCAGCGCGGTCGACATGCCGTTCCTGACCGTCGACGTGATCGACGAACTGGCCGAATACTCCGGTGTCGACATCGTGCTGCCGTGGGATAGCCGGGACCACTACCTGGCCGGCATCTACCGCACCGACCTCGCCGACCATATCGACGCCCTCGTCGCCGCGGGTGAGCGCAGCATGCGCGCGCTGGCCGAAACCGTCGTGACCCAGCGGGTCGTGCTGCCCGCGGGTCCGGCGCTGGCCAACGTCAATTCTCCGGCTGATTTGCAACAGCAAATCGCTACCTAATTTTCGAAAGACACCCTATTTCGGTGCGAATTATTGAAATTGCACTCCGGTATTTGGCACCAGTCATTTATCCACATTCTGTGGACCTCAAGATCGTCTGAGCCAGAACGAATTTCAGCCGTCTCCGTGCCGAGAGGTCAGTGAAACCGGGCCATTTCGCGCTGATCTCGCGCCTCGTCGGTAACGGCGGGCATTCCGCTCGGTGCGTCACCGGTCCGGGGCCGGGGTGCGGCGCCGAGGGGTGCGGCAGGAGACCCGCGAACACTCCTGGTAGGCAATACATTCTGAGCCCGAACTGTCAGGGTCGGCCGGTCGCCGGTTGTCGGACCCCGGCGCTGCGAATGCGGCGTACTGGAGTGAAAGATTATTATCGACAAGGGTTTTCGTCCATCCGGTTGACGGCGAACGGGGAGGGCGGTCAGCTAACGTGATCCCTGGCCGGCGCGCGCTGGACGTGGCACGCGAGGCGCGCCTCCTGGCCCGGATGTGCCGACCCCGACGCTTTCGGTGCATTGCGTGATCAAAGACCTGTGGCCCAGGCCACAAATAGTGCGTGATTTGAATCACAAAATTGACGGGCGTGTCAACGTACTGCCTGGTCATGAAACGTGGCGCTGACCTGCACAGATAACTCACAAGTTCCGGCCGTGATCGTCCTGTTATCAAACCGAGATAGGCGTGTCGTTGATGTGACTTCGCTCGATTGGCTCCGTACGGTCCTACCCGATCCCTATGGGAGCAAATAACTCCACAGATTCGAACCCTGCGTGTGAGCGGGGCCGGGGAGGTCCGAGGGCCTTCTTCGGGTCACCGGGTGAGCAACCCCACGGTGAGCCGGCCGGTCGCCGCTGTCGTGCCCGACCGAGACGGCGCGACCCGAACTCCGGCAGCCCTGGCTCAGGACTGCACTCGGCGCGTGCTCGGCGAAAGGAAAACTGTTGTACAACCTCCGCAAGACGCTCGCACGGTCCTTCGGGATGGCCGCGATCGGTGGCGCCGCTGTGGTGGCGCCGATGTTCGTCGGTACCGGTACCGCCTCCGCTGACGGCATGAACTGGGACGCGGTCGCACAGTGCGAGTCCGGCGGCAACTGGGCGATCAACACCGGCAACGGCTACTACGGCGGCCTGCAGTTCGCCATGGGCACGTGGCGTTCCAACGGTGGTTCGGGCTCGCCGCACCTGGCCTCACGTGAGGAGCAGATCCGTGTGGCGGAGAACGTCCTGCGTACTCAGGGCCGGGGTGCCTGGCCGGTCTGCGGCCGTCGCGGCTGAGATAACGCTCTCAAGGGTGGCGCCGGGTCGACTGACTCGGCGCCACCCTTGTCTCTGAGAAAACTCCTCTATCAAAAATCTCAAGAAAAACAATCGACACGCCTGTAACGCCTGCATCACAAGTTGCGAACAACATCACAGTGGTACGCCAGTGCCCCCTTTGTCGGGAAGGGAAACACCAATGAGCACCTTGCGCAGGATCGTCACCCTGGTAGTCATCTCCGGAGCGTTGGCTCTCGCCGGATTCGTTCTGAGCTGCGGAAACGCCAGCGCCGATAATGGAGTGAACTGGGACGCCGTCGCACAGTGCGAGTCCGGGGGCAACTGGGCGGCCAACACCGGCAACGGCTTCTATGGCGGTCTGCAGTTCAAGCAGGCCACCTGGGCCGCCAACGGCGGCGTCGGCGCCCCGCACCAGGCCTCCCGCGAGGAGCAGATCCGGGTGGCCGAGAACGTCGCCCGCAAGCAGGGCATGGGCGCATGGCCGTCCTGCGGCCGGGCCGCCGGCACCCCGGCGTTCGCCACCCCGGTCTCCGGCGGCGCCGCCCCGGCTCAGGGCGCCTGCGCGAACGTCCTGAGTGGCCCGTTCAAGTCCATCGACTTCAACAAGATGTGCCAGGCCTTCCACGACCCGGGGCAGGCCATCAAGAACGCTCTCGGTCTCCGCTGACACACGAGACGCCCAGCCGGTTCACGCCGGCTGGGCGTCGTCGCGTGTGGGCAACCGAAACGCCGACCCGGCGGCGATCGAGGCGAGGTGGCGGGTCACCAGGAACTCCGGCAGCGCCACGGTGGCCCTGCTGGCCAGCGCGCTGAGCGCGGGCGGGCGCAGGTTGACCGCCCGGCCGATCACCCGTGATTCGGCGACGATGGCACGCACCCGGCGGCGACGGAAGGATGCGAAGGCCGCGAACGCCGTCGGAAGGTCGGCGGACATCTCCACGAACGCACCGAGCACGGCGGCATCCTCAAGTGCCTGGCAGCCACCCTGACCCAGGTGCGGCCGCATCGGGTGGGCCGCATCCCCGACCAGCACCACCGGTCCCGCAGCCCAGCGCTGCGCGATGCCACGGTCGTAGAGGTCGTTACGCAGCACCTCGGCGGGATCGGTGGCCGCCAGCATTGCCGGGATGGGCGCGGCCCACGCGCCGAACTTGGCGCGCAGATACGCCAGCTCCCCATCCGGTGCGGTAGCGCCTTCGGCGGCGCGTTCGGTGGCGAACCAGTACGTCCGGTCGGCGCCCATCGGGACATGGCCGACCTCGACCCCGGCGCCCATGGTCTCGCCGGCCAGATCGGCGTCGATCGCCAGGGCGGACACCCCGCGCCACGCGGTGTACCCCGCGTAGCGATGCGGTAGCGGGCCGTTGAGGTGGCGGGCCACCACCGATCCGGTGCCGTCGGCGCCCACCACCGCGCCCACCTCCCGCGTCGAGGAATCGGTCAGGTGCAGCCGCACCCCGGTGGCGGTGGCGGTCACCTCGCGGACCGCGACCCCGTCGATAACGGTGCCGGGGGCCAGTGCACCGGCCAGGATGTCGCGCAGCGCGACCCGCTGCAGCACGACCAGCGGCTCGCCCAACGCGGAGACGATGCGCTCACCGGCCGGCCGGCGCAGCCAGGTGCCGTCCTTCCAGCGCACCGCACCCGCGGTCACCCGGCCACCGGCCGCCCGGACCTGGTCGCCGAGGCCGAGCCGGTCGAGCGCCGCGAGCGCGTTGGGCCAGATGCTGATGCCCGCGCCGGACGCGGTGTCGGTGCGCTCCTCGATCACTGTGACGGAATGACCCCGACCCGCCAGCGCCACGGCCGACGCGAGCCCGGCGATCCCCGCGCCGACGACAGCGATCTCGGTCATGGGTTGAACGTAGCGTGTCCGCATGACCACCGGTCCCTTCGACGATCTCGACGACTACATCGCCCTGCCCCGGGTCGCCGGCCTGGCGGTGGCGGCGGACGGGTCGCGGGTCGTCACCACCGTCGCCGAACTCAACGCCGCCAAGACCGAATACGTCACCGCGGTGTGGGAACTGGACCCCACCGGGGCAAGCCCGGCTCGCCGGCTGACCCGAGGGGCCAAGGGCGAGGCCGCGCCGGTCTTCACCGCCGACGGGGATCTGCTGTTCACCTCGGTGCGGGCGGGCGAGGACGACGACACACCGCCGGCCGCGCTGTGGTTGCTGCCGGCTGCGGGCGGGGAAGCCGCGAAGCTCGCGGAACTGCCAGCCGGGATCTCTGCCGTCCGGACCGCGCGTGCCGCGTCCACGATCGTGATCGGGGCTTCGGTGCTGCCCTCGGCCGGCACCGTCGACGACGAACGACGACTGCGAAAACTGCGCAAGGACAACAAGATCAGCGCGATCCTGCACACCGGATATCCAGTGCGGCACTGGGACAAGGATCTCGGTCCGGGCCAGATTCACCTGTTCGGCGTCGCCGCCGACGGGGGCCTCACCGACCTGACCAGGGAGCCCGGGCCCGCGCTCGGCGAGCCGGATTTCGCGGTGAGCCCCGATGGCACCTTCGCCGTCACCGCCTGGCGGGTGGCCGCCCCGCGGGCGGCGCTGCGGTCGGTCCTGATGCGCATCGACCTGCGGACCGGCGTGCGCTCGGTGATCGCCGAGGATCCCGCGGCCGATCTGGAACACCCCGCCATCTCGCCCGACGGCACGAGCGTCGCCTTCACCCGCGAAACCGTGTCCACACCACAGGACGCGCCGCGAATCACTCTGTGCCACTTGAATTTGTCATCGGGGGAGTGGACAGAGCTGGCCACCGGATGGGATCGCTGGCCAGCGTCGGTCACCTGGGCCCACGATGGTGCGGCACTTCTGGTCACCGCAGACGACAACGGCCGTTGCCCGGTCTTCGAGATCGCTCTCGACGGCCCCGTCCGGCAGGTCACCGTCGACGACTTCAGCTATACCAACGTGGTGGCCGCGCCCGGCGGCGTCATCTACGCGCTGCGGACCTCCTACGCGGCGCCGCCGCACCCGGTGCGCATCGACCCATCGGGGACGCTCACCGCACTGCCGTGCGTGGAACTGCCACAGCTGCCGGGCGACCTCACCGAGATCGTCGCCACCACCGCCGACGGCACGGCGGTGCGGTCCTGGCTGGTGCTTCCGCCCATCACCCAATCACCCGCCCCGTTGCTGCTGTGGATCCACGGCGGGCCGCTGGGCAGCTGGAACGTGTGGTCGTGGCGGTGGAACCCCTGGTTGATGGCCGCCCGTGGTTACGCGGTACTGCTGCCCGACCCCGCACTGTCCACCGGCTACGGACAGCGGTTCATCCAGCGCGGCTGGGGCGCCTGGGGCGGTCCGCCGTATGAGGATCTGATGGCCGCCGTCGACGCCGCGGTGGCCGACCCCCGCATCGACGCCGGACGCACCGCGGCGATGGGTGGTTCGTTCGGCGGCTACATGGCCAACTGGGTTGCCGGGCACACCGACCGCTTCGCGGCGATCGTCACCCACGCCAGCCTGTGGGCACTCGACCAGTTCGGCGCGACCACCGACGGTGCCTACTACTGGGCTCGCGAGATGACACCGGCCATGGCACAAGCCAATTCGCCGCACCGCTTCGTCGACCAGATCACCACTCCGATGCTGGTGATCCACGGTGACAAGGACTATCGGGTGCCCATCGGTGAGGCGCTGCGACTGTGGTACGAGCTGTTGACCGAATCCGGGTCGCCCGCCGCCGCCGACGGCACCTCGGCGCACCGGTTCCTGTACTTCCCGTCCGAGAACCACTGGGTGCTGTCCCCGCAGCACGCCAAGATCTGGTACCAGGTGGTCACCGCGTTTCTGGCCGAGCACGTGCTGGGGGAGGCGGGCCAGTTGCCCGAAACGCTGGGCTGAGCGCGCCCGGTATGTTGGCGCTCATGACGGCAGCGCAGCGGGAATTCGACATCGTCGTATACGGGGCCACCGGATTCGTCGGCAAGCTCACCGCCGAGTACCTGGCCCGCAAGGGCGGTGATGTGCGGGTCGCCCTGGCTGGCCGATCACCCGACAAGCTGCTCGCGGTGCGGGAGACGCTCGGCGAATCGGCACAGTCCTGGCCGATTCTGACCGCCGATGCCGCGTCCCCGTCTTCCCTGAACGACATGGCCGCGCGCACCCGCGTCGTGATCACCACCGTCGGCCCCTACAGCCGCTACGGCCTGCCACTGGTGGTCGCCTGCGCGGCGGCCGGCACCGACTACGCCGACCTCACCGGCGAGGCGATGTTCGTCCGGCAGAGCATCGACGACTACCACAAACAGGCCGCCGACACCGGGGCGCGCATCGTGCATGCGTGCGGGTTCGATTCCATCCCTTCGGATATGAGCGTGTTCGCGCTCTACCGGGCGGCCCAGCGGGACGGCGCTGGCGAACTCGGCGACACCGATTTCGTCCTGCGTGGCTTCTCCGGCGGGGTGTCGGGTGGCACGGTCGCATCGATGATCGAGGTGTTCCGCGCCTCGTCGAACGACCCGAACACCCGGCGCATGCTGGAGGACCCGTACACGCTGACCCAGGACCGGGCCGTCGAGCCCGAACTCGGCCCGCAGCCCGACCTGCCCTGGCGCCGGGGCGCCAACATCGCACCCGAACTGGCCGGCGTGTGGACCACAGGCTTCGCCATGGCGATGTACAACACTCGAATCGTGCGGCGCAGCAATGCGCTTCTGCACTACGCCTATGGTCGCAGGTTCCGCTATGCGGAGAACATGAGCGTCGGTTCCTCGGTCGTCGCGCCGGTGGCGTCCGCCGTGGCGAGTGCGGCCAACAACGGCGTTGTCGCGCTGGGCAGCCGGTTCTTCCGCTTCCTGCCACGCCGGCTGGTCGAGCGCGTCGCACCGAAGCCGGGCACCGGCCCCAGCGAGCAGACCCGCGAGCGCGGCTACTACCGCGCCGAGACCTACACGACCACCACGACCGGAGCGCGCTACCGGGCCACCATCGCCCAGCAGGGCGATCCGGGCTACAAGGCCACGGCGGTCATGCTCGGCGAATGCGGTCTGGCGCTGGCGCTCGACCGCGACAAGCTGTCCGATCTGCGTGGTGTGCTGACCCCTGCCGCCGCCATGGGGGACGCGCTGCTGGACCGGTTTCCCGCCGCCGAGATTTTCCTGGAGACCGTCCGCCTCGAGGACTAGTGTCAGCGTCGAGAGCCGCATCCAATCCACCGATGAAGGTGGACGTCATAGCCGGTCTCGACGATCTCTACAGCCAGATCCCGGTGGCGGATATCGCCAGCAGGCTCGGCGCCCCTGAGGGGAGGCGAACCAGGCCATCCAGACCCTGGTACCCACCTTGCTCGGCGGCATCCAGCACAACGTCGTCTCCGACGACATCGACTCCGGTGAGCTCGAATCGGCCGTGGATTACTGGGCGGGAAGAACTAGCACGTCCAGCGACCGCACAGGTCGCCCGTCGGGGCGGTCGCGCGCGTTCCTAGAATTGTCGAGTGACCACCACTGACGACTCCCGCGCCGACGCCCTGCCCAAGTCGTGGGATCCGGGGGCGGTAGAAACGCAGATCTATCAGGGCTGGGTCGATGCCGGCTACTTCGAGGCCGACGCTGCCAGTGGTAAGCCCGCCTATTCGATCGTGCTGCCGCCGCCGAATGTGACCGGCAGCCTGCATATGGGTCACGCGCTGGACCACACGCTGATGGACGCGCTGACCCGACGTAAGCGCATGCAGGGCTACGAGGTGCTGTGGCTGCCCGGGATGGATCATGCCGGTATCGCCACCCAGAGCGTGGTCGAGAAGCAACTCGCCGTCGACGGCAAGACCAAGGAAGATTTCGGCCGCGAACTGTTCGTGCAGAAGGTGTGGGACTGGAAGCACGAGTCCGGTGGCACCATCGGCGGCCAGATGCGCCGGCTGGGCGATGGCGTGGACTGGAGCCGCGACCGGTTCACCATGGACGAAGGTCTGTCCAGAGCGGTGCGCACCATCTTCAAGCGTCTCTACGACGCCGGTCTCATCTATCAGGCCGAGCGGCTGGTCAACTGGTCGCCCGTGCTCGAGACCGCGATCTCGGACCTCGAGGTCAAGTACGAGGACGTCGAGGGCGAGTTGGTGTCATTCCGCTACGGATCGATGGAGGACTCGCAACCGCACATCGTGGTGGCCACCACCCGGATCGAGACGATGCTCGGCGACACCGCGATCGCGGTGCACCCCGACGACGAACGCTACCGGCAACTGGTCGGCAAGACCCTGCCGCACCCGTTCTTGAATCGTGACATCGTCATCGTCGCCGACGAACATGTCGACCCCGAATTCGGCACCGGTGCGGTGAAAGTCACCCCCGCGCACGATCCGAACGACTTCGAGATCGGGGTGCGGCACAACCTGCCGATGCCCTCGATCATGGACACCAAGGGCCGGATCGCCGGTACGGGAACACAATTCGATGGTCTCGACCGATTCGAAGCGCGTTTCGCGGTGCGGAAGGCGCTGGCCGACGAGGGCCGCATCGTCGCCGAGAAGCGTCCGTACCTGCACAGCGTGGGACACTCCGAACGCAGTGGCGAGCCCATCGAACCGCGGCTGAGCCTGCAGTGGTGGGTCAAGGTCTCCTCGATGGCCAAGGCGGCCGGTGACGCGGTGCGCGGCGGTGACATCGTGATCCACCCGAAGAGCTTGGAACCGCGCTGGTTCGCCTGGGTCGACGATATGCACG
The DNA here is from genome assembly GCF_026242045.1 of Mycobacterium pinniadriaticum. Lineage (GTDB taxonomy): Bacteria > Actinomycetota > Actinomycetes > Mycobacteriales > Mycobacteriaceae > Mycobacterium > Mycobacterium pinniadriaticum. The sequence goes on along the minus strand of NZ_JAPJDO010000008.1, from coordinate 205,889 downwards.
ACTGGTGCATCTCGCGTCAGCTGTGGTGGGGGCACCGCATTCCGATCTGGCACGGTCCCGACGGGCAGAAGGTCTGTGTCGGGCCGGACGAAACTCCGCCGGAAGGGTGGCAGCAGGACCCCGACGTGCTGGATACCTGGTTCTCCTCGGCGCTGTGGCCGTTCTCCACGATGGGCTGGCCTGACCGCACGCCTGAACTGGAGAAGTTCTATCCGACAAGCGTTTTGGTGACCGGATACGACATCCTGTTCTTCTGGGTGGCGCGCATGGTGATGTTCGGGACGTTCGTCTCGGGGGACTCCACGATCACGCTGGACGGCGCGCGTGGTCCGCAGGTGCCGTTCGAGAACGTCTTCCTGCACGGGTTGATCCGCGACGAGCACGGCCGCAAGATGAGCAAGTCCCGCGGCAACGGGATCGACCCGCTGGACTGGGTGGAACTGTTCGGGGCCGACGCGCTGCGGTTCACCCTGGCCCGTGGTGCCAGTCCCGGCGGTGATCTGTCCATCGGCGAAGACCATGCCCGGGCCTCGCGTAACTTCGCGACCAAGCTGTTCAACGCCACCCGGTTCGCCCTGATGAACGGCGCCGCGCCGGCGCCGCTGCCGGATATCGCCGACCTCACCGACGCCGACCGTTGGATCCTGGGGCGCCTGGAAGAAGTGCGCGCCGAGGTGGATTCGACCCTCGACGGCTACGAGTTCAGCCGGGCCTGCGAGGCGCTATACCACTTCGCCTGGGACGAATTCTGTGACTGGTACCTGGAGCTGGCGAAAGTACAGCTGAGCCAAGGACTCCCACATACGACCGCGGTGCTCGCGGCGGTCCTGGACACGCTGCTGAAGCTGCTGCACCCGGTGATGCCGTTCGTCACCGAGACGCTGTGGAAGGCGCTGACCGGTGGGGCCGGGGCGAGCGAAGCGACGGGACAGGTGCAGTCGCTGGTGATCGCGCCGTGGCCGACGGCCTCCGGCATTGCGCTGGATCCGGTTGCCGCGGAAAGGATCGCCGACGTGCAGAAGCTGGTGACGGAGATCCGACGGTTCCGCAGCGACCAGGGCCTCGCCGACCGGCAGAAGGTGCCCGCGCGGCTCTCGGGCATCGATCAAGCCGGCCTGGGCGGTCAGGTCGCCCCGGTCACCGCGCTGGCCTGGCTGACCAGCTCGGGTATGGAGTTCACTCCCACGGCCCGCATCGAGGTGCGGCTCTCGGCGGGCACCGTCGACGTCGAGGTAGACACTTCGGGTACGGTCGACGTGGCCGCCGAACGACGCCGCCTGGAGAAGGACCTGGCCGCCGCAGAGAAGGAATTAGCCGGAACCACAGCCAAACTCGGCAATGAGGCGTTCTTGGCCAAAGCCCCCGAGGACGTCGTCACCAAGATCCGCGATCGCCAGCAGCTGGCCAGCGAGGAAGTCGAGCGGATCACCGCCCGGCTGGCTGCGCTGCCATGATGACCGAATCGCCGACACCTGACGAGATCGCCGCGCTGCTGCAGGTGGAGCATCTGCTCGACCAACGCTGGCCGGAAACCAAGTTGGAGCCCAGCACCGCGCGGATCGAGGCGCTGATGGAGATGCTCGGCTCGCCGCAGCTGAGCTACCCGTGCATCCATATCGCCGGCACAAACGGCAAGACCTCGGTGGCCCGCTTGCTCGACGCGCTGCTGACGGCGTTCAGCCGCCGGACCGGGCGGACCACCAGCCCGCACCTGCAATCCGCGGTTGAACGCATCGCCATCGACAACCAGCCGATCACCCCGGCCCGCTACGTCGAGGTTTACCGGGAGATCGAGCCGTTCGTGCAGATGGTGGATGCCCAGTCGGAGAGGAACGGCGGCCCGGCGATGAGCAAGTTCGAAGTGCTCACCGCCATGGCATTCGCCGCCTTCGCCGACGCGCCCGTCGACATCGCCGTGGTCGAGGTCGGGATGGGTGGCCGATGGGATGCCACCAATGTCGTCGACGCGCCCGTCGCGGTGATCACCCCGATCGGCGTCGACCACGCCGAGTATCTCGGCGACACCATCGCCGAGATCGCCGCGGAGAAGGCGGGCATCATCGGTGCGCCGCGTGGCGATCTGGTCCAGACCGACACCGTGGCGATCATCGGCCGGCAGTCGCCCGAAGCGATGGAAGTCGTTCTGGCGCAGGCCGTGAAGTCCGATGCCGCGGTAGCCCGTGAGGATTCGGAGTTCGCCGTGCTCGGTCGGCAGGTGGCCGTCGGCGGCCAGGTGGTGCAGCTGCAGGGCCTCGGCGGGGTCTACTCCGACATCTTCTTGCCGCTGCACGGCGAACATCAGGCCCACAATGCCGTCGTGGCGCTTGCCGCGGTGGAAGCCTTCTTCGGGGCGGGTGCGGACCGGCAACTGGACGTCGACACGGTGCGGGCCGGATTCGCCGCGGCGGCCAGCCCCGGTCGGTTGGAACGGATGCGCAGCGCGCCGACCGTGTTCGTCGACGCCGCCCACAATCCCGCCGGGGCGGCCGCGCTGGCTGCCGCGCTGGAATCCGAATTCGACTTCCGCTTCCTCGTCGGTGTGTTGTCGGTGATGGGGGACAAGGACGTCGCCGGCATCCTGACCGCGCTGGAGCCGGCGCTTGACCAGATCGTCGTCACGCACAACGGTTCGCCCCGCGCACTCGAGGTCGATGCGCTGGCGTTGCGGGCCGAGGAGATCTTCGGGCCGGATCGAGTGCTGCGCGCCGATACGCTGCCCGACGCCATCGAAACCGCCACCGCGCTCGTCGAGGATTCCGCGACCGAGTCCGACGGGTTCTCCGGGGCCGGGATCGTCATCACCGGATCCGTGGTGACCGCCGGCGCGGCGCGCACCCTGTTCGGGAAGGACCCGCAATGAGCGACATGCCCGATCCGTGGAAGAGCTTCCGCGGTGTCATGGCCGGCACCCTCATCCTCGAGGCGATCGTGGTCCTGCTGGCGCTGCCGGTCGTCGGCATGGTCGGTGGCGGCCTCACCGCGTGGTCGACGGCCTACCTGGTCGGCTTCGCGGTGTTCCTGGTGCTGATGGCCGGCATCCAGGGCAGGCCATGGGCCATCTGGCTGAACCTGAGTGTGCAGCTCATCCTCATCGCGGGCGCTTTCGTCTATCCCGCCATCGGGTTCGTCGGGCTGCTGTTTCTGGTGGTGTGGGCGGTGATCGCCTACCTACGTGCCGAGGTCCTGCGCAGGCAGCGCCGCGGCCTGTTGCCCGGCCAGCAGCAACCTTCCGACTGACGGGTACGCTGTGCGCCGTGACCTGCGCCGGTGACGATGCAGAGCGAAGCGATGAGGAGGAACGGCGCCAGATGACGGAACGGACCCTGGTTCTGATCAAGCCCGACGGTGTCGAACGCCGGGTGGTCGGCGAGATCATCAGCCGTATCGAACGCAAAGGCCTGACGATCGCTGCCCTGGAACTGAAGCAGGTCAGCGACGAGCTGGCTCGCGCCCATTACGCCGAGCACGAGGGCAAGCCGTTCTTCGATTCGCTGCTGGAGTTCATCACCTCGGGCCCGGTGGTCGCGGCGGTCCTGGACGGCCCCCGCGCGATTGCGGCGTTTCGCCAGCTCGCGGGCGGAACCGACCCGGTTGAGAAGGCCACACCAGGCACGATCCGCGGCGATTTCGGCCTGGAGACACAGTTCAATCTCGTGCACGGCTCGGACTCCCCGGAGTCGGCCGAACTCGAGATCGGCCTGTGGTTTCCCGGAGTCTGAGGGCACTTCCCGCGCCACTGTCGTCCGAACGGGGCTCGCGGTGTGGGATACTGACTTCGGATGTGCCCGCAAAGCGCGTCCGGATGAAGACTTACGACGTGCGCGACCACCACTTGGTGAGGCGCCGACCGTCACAGCCGTCATTCAGCCAGGCACCGAGCGCGTTCGCTACGGACAGTTCGGAGCGAGACCATAAACAAGTCCGGGCGGTAATCACCCGGGCAAATAGCGGAAGCCCTCGCGTGGCCGCGTCGATATGACGCGCCCGGGGGCTTGAGGAGAATACGTGGCCGACGATGACCTCTATCAGGACCTACCCGAAAGCGAACCCCAGACGCAGTGGGGACCCCCGGCAGTGGCCGCGGGTGATGAACTACCCGACCGCCTGAGGGTGCATTCGCTGGCACGCGTGCTCGGCACCACCAGCCGGCGTGTGCTCGACGCCTTGAGCGAGCTCGACGGGCGGACGCGCAGCCCGCACTCCAGCGTCGACCGCACCGACGCGGTGCGCGTCCGCGACGTTCTGGCGACCAGCCCCGAGGACGGCGCCGACGAGCCCGCCGCCGAGGAATCCACGGCGCCTGAGGTGGCGCAGGTGCCTGAGGTCGCGCAGGCGCCCGAGGAACCCGACGAGCCGGAGTCGCGGCTGATCCTGGAGACCACCACGTTCGAGCAGACGGCCTATATGCCGCTGTTCGTCGCCCCCCAACCGGTCGAGGCGGAACGCCGCCGTGCCACCCGCGACGAGGACGACGAAGACGACGGGGACGACGAGGAGGAGGACGCCTCCGCCGAGACCGACGGCGACCAGTCCGAACGCCCCGCCAACCGGCGGCGCCGCCGCGGCCGGCGTGGCCGCGGCCGCGGCCGCGGTGAGCAGGGCGGACCCGATGGCGAGGACCGTGACGACGCCGAGGCCGGCGACGAGACTGCCGAGACCGGCGAAGCGTCCGAGGGCGACGACGACAGCGGTGACGACGAGTCCAGCACCGGTGAGGGGGCGACCCGGCGGCGTCGGCGGCGGCGTCGCCGCAAGAGCGGTGCCGGCGACGACTCGGACAACGGATCGGCAGACGACCCGCCGAACACCGTCGTGCACGAGCGCCCGCCGCGCAACGACAAGGATCGCGATCCCGACGCCATTCAGGGCATCAGCGGCTCGACCCGGCTGGAAGCCAAGCGTCAGCGCCGTCGCGACGGCCGCGACGCCGGCCGCCGCCGGCCGCCGATCCTGTCCGAGGCCGAATTCCTGGCCCGCCGCGAGGCCGTCGACCGGGTCATGGTGGTCCGCGACAAGATCCGCACCGAACCGCCGCACGAGGGTGCCCGCTATACCCAGATCGCCGTCATGGAGGACGGTGTCGTCGTCGAACACTTCGTGACCTCGGCGGCGTCGGCATCGCTGGTGGGCAACATCTACCTCGGCATCGTCCAGAACGTGCTGCCGTCGATGGAGGCCGCGTTCGTCGACATCGGCCGCGGTCGCAACGGAGTCCTCTACGCCGGCGAGGTCAACTGGGAGGCCGCCGGACTTGGCGGGGCGCAGCGCAAGATCGAGCAGGCCCTCAAACCCGGCGACTACGTTGTCGTCCAGGTCAGCAAGGACCCAGTCGGCCACAAGGGCGCGCGGCTGACCACCCAGGTGTCGCTGGCCGGGCGCTACCTGGTCTATGTGCCGGGCGCGTCGTCGACCGGTATCAGCCGCAAGCTGCCCGACACCGAACGCCAGCGGCTCAAGGAAATCCTGCGCGACGTGGTTCCCGACGACGCCGGTGTGATCATCCGCACCGCGTCCGAAGGGGTGAAGGAAGAAGACATCCGCGGCGACGTCGAACGCCTCCAGGCGCGTTGGACCAAGATCGCCGAGGAAGCCGAGCGGGTCAAGGGCAACAAAGCCGGTGCCGCCGTCGCGCTGTACGAAGAGCCCGACGTGCTGGTCAAGGTGATCCGCGACCTGTTCAACGAGGATTTCTCCGGGCTGATCGTGTCCGGCGACAACGCCTGGGAGACCATCACTGACTACGTCAATTCCGTTGCGCCCGAACTTGTTTCGAAGCTGACCAAGTACGACCCTCCGGGTGGTGCGGACGGTCCGGACGTGTTCGCCGTGCATCGCATCGACGAGCAGCTGGCCAAGGCGCTGGACCGCAAGGTGTGGCTGCCGTCGGGCGGCACCCTGGTGATCGACCGCACCGAGGCGATGACCGTGGTCGACGTCAACACCGGCAAGTTCACCGGCGCGGGCGGCAACCTGGAGCAGACGGTCACCAAGAACAACCTCGAGGCGGCCGAGGAGATCGTGCGCCAGCTGCGGCTGCGCGATATCGGCGGCATCGTGGTGATCGACTTCATCGACATGGTGCTGGAGTCCAACCGCGACCTGGTGTTGCGGCGGCTGACCGAGGCGCTGGCCCGCGACCGCACCCGGCATCAGGTGTCGGAGGTGACGTCACTCGGTCTGGTGCAGCTGACGCGTAAGCGGCTGGGCACCGGGCTGGTGGAGGCGTTCTCCACCACGTGCACGCATTGCAGCGGCCGGGGCATCGTGCTGCACGCCGATCCGGTCGACACCACGCAGGCTGCCGGGCGCAAGTCGGAGTCGGGCGGTGGCGGTGGTCGGCGTGGCAAGCGGGGTAAACGCGGGCGTCCCGACGAGGCGCCGGTGGCCAAGGTGCCGCAGCACACCGGCGAGCATCCGATGTTCAAGGCGATGGCGGCGGCCAACGGCAAGCACGACGACGAGGAGGCCGAGGAGGAGCTGGCCGACGAACTCGAGCGGGAGACTTTCTCCGAGGATGATGCCGACACCGCCGCACAGGTCACCGAGGACGATCTCGCCGAAGCCGACGAGTCCGACGACGACGAATCCGACGACGAGGACGACGACGAATCCGACGAGGACGAGGACGACGAGATCGACGTCGACCTCGACGAAGACGACGAGGACCTCGATGATGAGGACTCCCTCGACGTCGACTCCGACGATGAGGACGATCTCGATGACGACAGCGACGACGATGACAGCGAAGCCGACGAATACGACGTCGACCAGCCGGTCGTGACTCCGGCACCGCCGGTGCCGGCCGGCCGGCACCGGCGCCGGGCGGCGGCACGCCCAGCCGGGCCGCCATCCACCTAGGGTGGCGGTTTGACCCTCCCGGTGCTGGTCACGTAACCTTGAGCAGTTGTCGCCAGGCGTCCGACGCCGGTGGCAGCGGGCTCAAGATCCCGCACCCCCAGACCCGCGCACGCAGCTTCGGTTAGCGCGCGCCCGCAGAGCAAGGCAGAGGAAACGATGGCGACGTACGCAATCGTCAAGACCGGCGGCAAGCAGTACAAGGTCGCCGTTGGAGACATAGTCAAGGTCGAGAAGCTCGAGGTCGAGGCCGGCGGCTCCGTTTCCCTGCCCGTCGCCCTGGTGGTCGACGGAGCCAAGGTCACCAGCGACGCCAAGGCCCTGGAGAAGGTCGCGGTCACCGGTGAGGTGCTCGAGCACACCAAGGGCCCGAAGATCCGCATCCACAAGTTCAAGAACAAGACCGGCTACCACAAGCGGCAGGGTCACCGTCAGCCGCTGACGGTGCTCAAGGTCACCGGAATCAAGTAGTCGAGGGAGCGAACTGACATGGCACATAAGAAGGGCGCTTCCAGCTCACGCAACGGTCGCGAATCCAACGCCCAGCGTCTCGGCGTCAAGCGGTTCGGCGGCCAGATCGTCAAGGCCGGCGAGATCCTCGTCCGCCAGCGCGGCACTCACTTCCACCCCGGCGTGAACGTTGGTCGCGGCGGTGACGACACCCTGTTCGCCAAGGCGCCCGGCGCCGTGGAGTTCGGTGTCAAGCGTGGCCGCAAGACCGTCAACATCGTTCGCGTCGCGCGACCGGAGTAGGTCTCTCTCGCGAGTGTGAAACCACTGCGAGGTTGAGGCCGATTTCTCGCACCAGTTTCACACTCGGCGGTTGAAAGGACTCTCCGATGCCCCGTTTCGTCGACCGCGTGGTCATTCACACCCGCGCGGGCAACGGTGGGAACGGTTGCGCCTCGGTCCACCGGGAGAAGTTCAAGCCCCTCGGCGGGCCCGACGGTGGCAACGGCGGGCGAGGGGGCAGCGTCATCCTCGTCGTCGATCCTCAGGTGCACACCCTGCTCGACTTCCACTTCCACCCGCATGTCGCCGCACCGTCCGGCAAGCAGGGGATGGGCAGCAACCGCGAAGGGGCCAACGGCGCCGATCTCGAGGTGAAGGTGCCCGACGGCACCGTCGTGCTCGACGGGAACGGTCGTCTGCTTGCAGATCTGGTCGGTGCCGGAACCCGGTTCGTGGCCGCCGAGGGTGGCCGCGGCGGGCTTGGCAATGCCGCGCTGGCGTCCCGGGCCCGCAAGGCCCCTGGTTTCGCACTGCTCGGCGAGAAGGGGGCGGAGCGCGAGCTCACCCTGGAACTCAAGACCGTCGCCGATGTCGGGCTGATCGGGTTCCCGTCGGCAGGCAAATCCTCTCTGGTGTCGACGATCTCGGCGGCCAAACCCAAGATCGCGGACTACCCGTTCACCACGCTGGTGCCCAATCTCGGTGTCGTCTCGGCGGGGGATCACACCTTCACCGTCGCCGACGTGCCCGGGTTGATCCCTGGTGCCTCAGAAGGTCGCGGGCTCGGTCTGGACTTCCTGCGCCACATCGAACGCTGCGCGCTGCTGGTGCATGTGGTCGATTGCGCCACCTTGGAACCGGGCCGCGACCCGGTGTCCGATATCGATGCGCTCGAGGCCGAGCTGGCCGCGTATCGTCCCACGCTGCAAGGTGATTCGACGTTAGGTGACCTGGCTGACCGCCCGCGTGCAGTGGTGCTGAACAAGATCGACGTCCCCGAGGCCAGGGAGCTGGCTGACTTTGTGCGTGCCGATATCGAGGCACGCGGCTGGCCGGTTTTCGAGGTGTCGACCGTGAGCCGGGAAGGCTTGCGGGAGCTGACGTTTGCGCTGTGGGACATGGTGGCGGCATATCAGGCAGCCCAGCCGGAGGTGGCGCCGCGCCGCCCGGTGATCCGGCCTGTTCCGGTCGACCAGACCGGGTTCACCGTCGAGCCCGACCACGACCATCCCGGCGGCTTCGTCGTGCGTGGTGTACGGCCGGAACGCTGGATCGCCCAGACGAATTTCGACAACGACGAGGCTGTCGGCTACCTCGGTGACCGGCTGGCCCGGCTCGGGGTGGAGGACCAACTGCTGCGGCTGGGCGCCAAGCCCGGCTGCGCGGTCACCATCGGCGATATGACCTTCGACTGGGAGCCGCAGACGCCGGCCGGTGTCGACGTGACACCGACCGGACGTGGCACCGATGCCCGGTTGGAGCAGAACGACCGGATCGGCGCGGCCGAGCGCAAGGAAGCCCGTCGCCTGCGCCGCGAGCACGAGGACGACGCGTGAGTGAGGCTTGCGGAGCGAACCAACAGGTGGCACGCGACCACCGAGCCTGCGAGGGCGTCGCGTGAGCGAGGCTTGCGGAGCGAACCAACAGGTGGCACGCGACCACCGAGCCTGCGAGGGCGTCGCGTGAGCGAATACCGCGACGCCGTCCGCACCGCGCGCAGTGTCGTCGTGAAGATCGGCACCACCGCGCTCACCACGAAGTCGGGCCTGTTCGACGCGGGCCGGCTGGCTCAGCTCGTCGACGCGATCGAGGCTCGGATGGAGGCGGGGGCCGACGTCGTGATCGTGTCCTCGGGTGCGATCGCGGCGGGCATCGAGCCACTGGGTCTCAACCGGCGGCCGACCGATCTGGCGACCAAGCAGGCCGCGGCCAGCGTCGGGCAGGTGGCCTTGGTCAACGCCTGGAGCGCGGCGTTCGCCCGCTACGACCGCACCGTCGGTCAGGTCCTGTTGACCGCGCACGACATCTCCATGCGTGTGCAGCACACCAACGCCCAGCGCACCCTGAACCGACTGCGCGCGCTGCATGCCGTGGCGATCGTCAACGAGAACGACACCGTGGCCACCAACGAGATCCGGTTCGGCGACAACGACCGGTTATCGGCGCTGGTGGCCCACCTGGTCGGCGCGGACGCGCTGATTCTGCTTTCCGACATCGACGGGCTCTACGACGCGGACCCGCGCAAAGGGGACGCCCGATTCATCCCAGAGGTGGCCGGACCGGACGACCTCGACGGCGTGGTGGCCGGGCAGGGCAGCCGGCTGGGCACCGGCGGGATGCGTTCCAAGCTGTCGTCGGCACTGCTGGCCGCCGACGCCGGGGTTCCGGTGCTGCTGGCCGCGGCGGCCGACGCCGGTGCAGCGCTGACCGACGCATCGGTGGGTACGGTGTTCGCGCCACGTCCCGACCGGATGTCGGCGCGCCGGTTCTGGGTGCGCTACGCCGCCGAGGCCGCCGGTGCCCTGACACTGGACGCTGGCGCGGTGCGCGCGGTGGTCAAGCAGCGGCGCTCGCTGCTGGCTGCCGGCATCACCGCGGTCACGGGCCGGTTCTTCGGCGGCGACGTCGTCGAGTTGCGCGACGTGGACGGGGAAATGGTCGCCCGCGGGGTGGTGGCCTACGACGCCGCCGAGTTGACGGGCATGATCGGCCGGTCGACCCCGGAGCTACCTGCCGAGATGCGCCGTCCCGCCGTGCATGCCGACGATCTGGTGGCCGTTTAACTCGCCGGCGTGAGACCCGACAGTTCGTCGGCCAGCAGCGCCAGCATCGGTGAACACCCGCTGTCCACCTTGACCGTCGCGAGGTCGTCTCCGCGGGTCGGTCCGCGGTTGACGATCGCGATCGGCATACCCGTCGCGGAGGCGTGCCGCACGAACCGATATCCGGAGAACACCGTCAGCGACGAGCCCGCCACCAGCAGGGCGTCTGCCTCATCGACCAATGAATACGCTTGCGCGACAATGTCTTTGCGGACACTCTCGCCAAAGTAGACGATGTCGGGTTTGAGCATCCCGGCGCACGACGGGCAGTCGATGAATCGGAAGGATTCGGTGTCGGTGACGACGGCGTCGGCGTCGGGCGCCACGGCGATGCCGCCGATTCTCTCGGCGCGCTCGGCGAATCCGGGATTGGCCGCTTCGAATTCGTCGGCCAGCGCCGCACGCGACATCGTGTACCCGCAGTCCAGGCACACCACTTGCGCATAGGTGCCGTGCAGATTGATGACACGTCGGCTGCCGGCCTTGGTGTGCAGTAGATCGACGTTCTGGGTGATGACGCCGGTGACCACGCCGGCCTGTTCCAGGTCGGCCAGCGCTCGATGTCCGGCGTTGGGCAGGGTGTGGGCCATATGCCGCCAGCCGAGGTGGTTGCGGGCCCAGTAGCGCTGCCGAAATGTGCGACTCGAGGTGAACTGGCGGATTGTCATGGGGTTGGCCGGCGGTGAGTCCGGGCCGCGGTAGTCGGGAATGCCCGAGTCGGTGGAAATCCCGGCGCCGGTGAGTACCACAACGCGCCGGCCCGCCAACAGGCTGACGAGTTCGGGGCTCTCCACACCGTCCAGAGTAGTGGGCCGAACGTCAGCCGAAGTCGGTGAACGGGCTCAGAATGTCGTGGGCGAACTGGGTCACGTTGACCGTCGGATTGCCGTCCGGGTAGCTCACGGTGGCCAGCAGGTTGGCGCCGGCATCGACGAAATCGCCGTCGGCGCGCCCCTGATGAGTTGTCGACGTCACCAGGATGATGCCCGAGGTGCCGGCCTGTTGGGCCAGCGGCACCGAGAACTGCGCATTCTGCACCGTGCTGTTGGCCTTGTCCTCCACGATGATCCGGCTGTCGGGAAAGCCGAGGAGCAACAGCATGCGGCGCATCTGCGCGGCCTCGGTCACGCCGTTCCGCGGGTTGCCGCCGGTGACGATGATCGGCGAGTGCGGGAACATCTGGGCGACGGCCAACCCGGTCAGCACGCGGCGGCGCAAGATCATCCGCATCGAGCCGTCGGGCAGCAGGCCATAGCCCAGGACGACGATCGCCGGTTTGGAGAAGTCCTTGGTGGCGGGTGCTGGTACCGGGGCGGCTTGAGCGGCGGCGGGCACGAGTTCACCCGACATGGTGGCGACGGCCAGGAGCAGAGCGCCGCAGGCGGCCTTCCATCGACGTCGCACGTTACCTCCGACCCGTTGTGAACTGCTGTGGACGTAATCGCGCGGACGTGCGTGGTCGTTACCGCGTTACGGCGTTCACAGCCTCTCCATCGCCCGGGCCATCGCCGAGTGCTCCAGGAAGTCGTAGTGCGCCGGCGAGTACCGCTGGCGACGCCGTCGAGCGTCGCGTGCCGCCCGGTGGTTCGCGATCCACCGCGACAGCAGCCCGGGCTGGTCCGGCACCGGTGCCGCGATGGCCGCTGCCGTCAACAGCTTCACCTCGTGCTCGGTGATCAGCACTGTCGGACGGGTGTCGACGACGCGGGACGGCGATTGATGCACGGGTGCGTGTACGGATGTCATGGTGGATCCCCCGATCTGGTCGGCCGACGAAGTTCGGCCTCATGCCAGAAACCTACGACCGTGACCACGTGAAGGAACGCGTAGAGCCTACTCGGAAGCTGCCCATGCGACACGCAAAAGCCTTGAGCCACAACCACAGTGGTAACGCGCACCACTCGATCCCGCTGATGTGATGCAGGTCACGCCACGTCGATCGCAGGCAAGGAAGATGCCTGAAGAGCGGGTTCCCGTTTCGGCACCAGGGGCGGCGAGCAACAATGGGGCATGGATTTCTACTCCGCCTACCGGCACGGCTTCGTGCGGTTGGCCGCCTGCACCCACCGCACGGTGCTGGCGGACCCCGCCGCCAACGCCGAGTCGGTGCTGCGGATCGCGCGCGCCTGCCACGACGACAGCGTCGCGGTGGCGGTGTTTCCCGAGCTCACCCTGTCGGGTTACTCCCTCGAGGACATTCTGTTGCAGGATTCGCTGCTCGACGCCGTCGAGGACGCCCTGCTGGACATCGTCGCCAGGTCGGCCGATCTGTTCCCCGTACTGGTGGTGGGTGCGCCGCTGCGTTACCTGCACCGCATCTACAACACCGCGGTGGTGATTCACCGCGGCGCGGTGCTCGGGGTGGCGCCGAAGTCCTACCTGCCCACCTACCGCGAGTTCTACGAGCGGCGTCAGGTCGCCGCCGGTGATGATGTGCACGGCATGATTCGCATCGGCGGAGCCGAGGTGCCATTCGGTCCGGATCTGCTGTTCGCCGCCGACGACGTGTCCGGGCTGGTGCTGCACGTCGAGATCTGCGAGGACATGTTCGTGCCGGTGCCGCCGAGTGCGCAGGCCGCGCTGGCGGGTGCGACGGTGCTGGCCAACCTCTCCGGCAGCCCGATCACCATAGGCCGGGCCGAAGACCGCAAGCTGCTGGCCCGCTCGGCCTCGGCGCGCTGCCTGGCGGCCTATCTTTACGCGGCCGCCGGGGAAGGCGAATCCAGCACCGATCTGGCCTGGGACGGTCAGACGATGATCTACGAGAATGGCAGGCTGCTGGCCGAATCCGAACGCTTCCCGATCGGGGAGCGCCGCTCGGTCGCCGACGTCGATCTCGACCTGCTGCGCGCCGAGCGGCTGCGGATGGGCACCTTCGACGACAACCGGCGTCACCATCGGGACAGTTTGAAGTCGTTCCGGCGCATCGGTTTCCAGCTCGATGCCCCCAGCGGAGACATCGGCCTGATGCGGGAGGTGGAACGCTTTCCGTTCGTGCCGAGCGATCCCCTTCGGCTGGAGCAGGACTGCTACGAGGGGTACAACATCCAGGTTGCCGGCCTCGAGCAGCGGTTGCGCGCGCTGAACTACCCCAAGGTCGTGATCGGCGTCTCCGGTGGGCTGGACTCCACCCACGCGCTGATCGTGGCGGCGCACGCCATGGACCGGGAAGGCCGGCCGCGCAGCGACATTCTCGCGTTCACGCTGCCGGGTTTCGCCACCGGCGAGCGCACCAAGAACAATGCGATCAAGCTGTCACGCGCTCTGGGCGTCACATTCGCCGAAATCGATATCAAGGACACCGCGGCACTGATGCTGACCGAGATCGGTCATCCGTTCTCCCGAGGTGAACAGGTCTACGACGTCACGTTCGAGAACGTGCAGGCGGGTCTGCGCACCGACTATCTGTTCCGGCTGGCCAATCAGCGTGGCGGCATCGTGCTCGGCACGGGTGACCTGTCCGAACTCGCTCTGGGCTGGTCCACCTACGGGGTCGGTGATCAGATGTCACACTACAATGTCAACGCGGGCGTGCCGAAAACCTTGATCCAGCACCTGATTCGGTGGGTCATCTCCTCTGGGCAGTTCGAGGATGAGGTCGGCGAGATCCTGCAGTCGGTGCTCGACACCGAAATCACGCCCGAGCTGGTGCCCACCGGCGAGGACGAAGAGATCCAGAGCAGCGAAGCCAAGGTGGGTCCGTACTCGCTGCAGGACTTCTCGCTGTTCCAGGTATTGCGGCACGGCTTCCGGCCGTCCAAGATCGCGTTTCTGGCCTGGCACGCCTGGAGTGATCCCGACAGCGGAAGCTGGCCAACGGGATTCCCGGAAGGTAAGCGACCCGCATACTCGCTCAAGGAGATCCGGCACTGGCTGCAAGTCTTCGCGCAGCGGTACTACTCGTTCAGCCAATTCAAGCGTTCGGCACTGCCGAACGGACCCAAGGTGTCCCACGGCGGCTCGTTGTCGCCGCGTGGCGACTGGCGGGCGCCGTCGGATATGTCGGCGCGGATCTGGCTGGCCGAGATCGAGCGCGAGATCCCCGAGGATTGATCAGCAGCGCTCGCCGACGCCGGGAACGAAACGACCTACCGTTTCGACGTAGTCCCGGTAGGCCTGCCCGTGCACCCTCAGCAGGTACGGCTCTTCTACCAGCCGGACCTGCACCTCGATCGACCCGACCAGCAGTGCAAAGGCAATGACAGCCACGATGTTCGGGGTGGTTAGCGCCAGGCCGAGTCCAAACAGCAGCATCGCGCTGAAGATCGGATTGCGCACCCGGCCGAACAAACCGGTGCGAACCAGCGTCGTCGTCTCGTTGTCGTCGACCCCAATGCGCCACGAGTCGCCCATGTCGAGCTGCGCCCACACCATCATCACGGTACCGAACACCGCGAATGCGATGCCTGTCAACTGAATCCACGGCGCGACCAGGACGGCAAGGGGAGTGATGGCACCGGCGAGCTGCAGGGCGGGTGCGGCCACTGCGCAGATCAGCGCCACCACGAACCCCACGCCGGCCAACCATTCCACCGAGCCCAGGTGCCCGCTGATACCGCGAAATCCGGTCGACCCCGTGCGGCGGTGCTGTTTCCAACTGCGCCAGCCGAATCCGAGTGCGGCGAAGACGGCGAACAGTATCAGTGCGATGGTGGGCACAGTGTCTCTCCCGGGCAGCAGTCGTCAACGGTGGCGGGTGCGCAGCAGGTGTCGCCGCGCCAGGCTTGCAGACCTTCCCGTGCGGCCACACCGGCGATCGCCAGCGCGGCGATCGGGTCGGCCCACCACCACCCGGCCAGCGTGTTGAGCAACAGCCCCGCCAGCAGAACCGCCGAGAGGTATGTGCACAGCAGGGTCTGCTTGGAATCGGCCACCGCCGACACTGAACCGAGTTCCCGGCCGGCGCGGCGCTGAGCCAGCGACAGCATCGGCATGATCACCAGGCTGACGGCCGCGAGTCCGATGCCAATCGCTGAATGTCGAGGTTCCTGCAGTCCGATCAACGCCAGGGTCGCGTCTACGGTTACGTAAACTGCCAGCGCAAAAAACGAGAAGGCGACAAACCGCAGTGCTGCTTTCTCGCGCGTCTCCGGGTCTTTCGCCGCGAACTGCCAGGCGATCGCGGCCGCGGAGGACACCTCGATCAGCGAGTCCAGACCAAAACCGATCAGCGCCGCCGAGGAAACCCGTGCGCCCTCGGTGAGAGCGACCGCCGCCTCTACGATGTTGTAGGCGATCGTGGCCGTCACCAGCAGGCGGATCCGTCTCTTCAGCCGGCCGCGAACCGTGGGCGAGACGGTCGCCATCAGCAGCAGTCGTCGGTGTCGGCGGCGGGGCAGCACGCCGGGTCGACCGTCAATACCAGCCCGATCAGATCGTCGAGTGCCTTGGCGATCCGGGCGTCGGCCAGTTCATAGCGGCTGCGCCGGCCCTCGGGTTCGGCGACCACCAGCCCGCAGCCGCGCAGGCAGGCCAGGTGATTGGACAGGATCTGGCGCGATACACCGATCTTGTCGGCCAGGCCCGACGGATAGCTCGGGCTTTCGCGCAGCAGGAGCAGGATTTCGGCGCGGGTGGGATCGGAAAGAGCGCCGCCGAATCGAGCGAGCGCGTCGCGGTTGATGACGGTCTGCATCCCACGACAGTACAGCCAGGTCTGTATTCAGAAAAGGCTGAACCTTATAGCCTGCCGTCGATACGCAAGTCTGGATGCACCCAGTCGGGGGAGCGGCGTTCCTTGAACGCCATGAAACCCTCGATCGACTCCGGTGAGCCGAGGCTGCGCTGCATCCCGATCCGGTCGTAGAGGCCCAGGTAGTTGTCCAGGCTGGCCTTCACCACCGACCGGGCGTCCGGCGCGGTGCGGCAACACTGAGCGAGCACCTCGCGGGCCGCATCGGCCAGGTCCTCGTGCGGAACCACCCGTGCGACCATGCCCCAGTCCAGGGCTTCCTCGGCGTTCAGCGTGCGGCCGGTGAACATCAGGTCGCGGGTGCGGACCGGGCCGATCAGCCGCGCCAGCATCTGGCTGTAGTACGTGTCGGCGATCCCGCGGTAGAGCTCCGGAACGCGGAACGTCGCGCGGTCGCTGACCACCGCCATGTCGGCGCACAGCGCGATCTGCAGTCCACCGCCCTGGCACAGTCCGTTGACCGCCGCCACCACCGGCTTCGCGGATTGGCGCAGGGTGTCGAACGGCAGGGCGTCCATGCCCAGCGCCGCGCCGAAGGTCAGCCAGTTGTCCACCCCGCCGCCGCCCATATCGCCGCCCGGGGCGAAGACGTCGCCGGTGCCGGTGATGAGCAGGCCGGCCAGGTCGGGATCCGATCCAACGTGGTTGACGGCGTACTTGATGCCGAAGTACATCGCCGGGGTCATCGCGTTGCGGGCTTCGGGTCGGTCCAGGGTGCACACCCCGAACGCGCCTTCCCGGCTGAACTTCAAAAACGGGGTTCCCAGCCAGTCACCCTCAGGTGGCCGCGGTGTGTCGCTGTGTGTCATCGCGTGCAGACTATCGCCACAACGGTAGGGCGTTCAGTTCCGGGTGAGGGCGTCCTCGATCGCCTCGCGCAGCGGTGCACAGTCACCGGCGCCGGCGACCAGGGTCGCCAATGCCCCGGCCGCACAGGCCCGCTCGAGGGCACGCCGATGGCCGGTCATCCAGTCCGCGGCGAGCACACCGGCGAAGACGTCTCCCGCACCGGTGGTATCGATCGCCTCCACGTCGGGACTGGACATCTGGAGCTCGCCGGCGGGGCCCCGGTAGGTCGCCCCGCGAGCGCCCCGGGTGACCACCCGATGCGGGGTCGGCCATGTCCAGTGCGGTTCCTCGGATTCGTTGACGATCACGACGTCGGTGACGGTGGCCAGCTCGCTCAGGCCGGGATCGGCGCTGACCGGGGAGGCGTTGACGATGACGATCGCTCCCACCGAGCGCGCTTCCCGCGCGGCGGCCACCGCCGTCGAGATCGGCACCTCCAACTGGACCAGCAACACCTCGCATTCGGCGATGACCGCGCGAGCCCCCGCCGAAGCCAACGTCAGATGCCCGTTGGCGCCGGGGGCCACCACGATCATGTTCTCGCCGCGATCGTCCACCAGGATCACCGCACTGCCGCTGGCCCCCGACAGCTCTTCGAGACCGTCGAGGCCGACGCCGTTGGCGCTCAGATGTGCCCGCAGCCGGATGCCGGCCGGATCGGCGCCGATCGCGCCGACGAACTGCACCCTGGCACCGGCGCGGGCGGCGGCGACGGCTTGATTACCGCCTTTGCCGCCCGGAGCGACGGTCACCGCTGATGCCAAGACCGTCTCTCCGGCCCCCGGCAGAGCCGCGACGCGGAAGAACTGGTCGACGTTTACGCTGCCCACTACGCATACCCGTGCCACCCGGCTGAGATTAGTCCGGGGCCGGCCCCCACCTGCCGGTTGGTGGGGAGACCGATACCCTGGGGTAATGAGTGTCCAAGCGCCGGTCGCCCACGATGTGGACTTGCGCGACGAGGTGCTGGAGGCCGCCCGCCGGTCGCGGGTCGCCTCCCGCACGCTCGCATCGCTGACCACCACCGTCAAAGACCGGGCGCTGCACGCCGCCGCGGATGCCGTGCTGGCCCACACCCACCAGATCCTGGCCGCCAACGCCGCCGACCTCGACGCCGCCCGGGCCGCGGGCACCGCCGAGGCCATGCTCGACCGACTGGCACTCAATCCCCAGCGCATCGACGGCATCGCCGCCGGCCTGCGCCAGGTCGCCGGGCTGCCCGACCCGATCGGCGAGGTCCTGCGCGGTCGCACGCTGCCCAACGGGCTGCGGCTGCGCCAACAACGGGTTCCCCTCGGCGTGATCGGGATCGTCTACGAGGGCCGGCCCAACGTGACCGTCGACGCGTTCGGCCTCACCCTCAAGTCCGGCAACGCCGTCCTGCTGCGCGGCAGCTCATCGGCCGCGCACTCCAACGCGGAACTGGTCACCGCACTGCGCGGCGCACTGGCCGGCGAAGGGCTGCCCGAGGACGCCGTACAACTGCTGCCCAGCACCGATCGTTCGAGCGTCACTCACCTCATCCAGGCCCGCGGCCTGGTCGACGTGGTGATCCCACGCGGTGGCGCCGGACTGATCGACGCCGTCGTGCGCGACGCTACGGTGCCCACCATCGAAACCGGCGTCGGCAACTGTCACGTCTACGTCCACTCCGCCGCCGACCTGGACATGGCCGAGCGAATCATTCTCAACGCCAAGACGCGGCGGCCCAGCGTCTGCAACGCCGCCGAGACGCTGCTGGTCGACAAGGCCATCGCCGGTACGGCCCTGCCGCGGCTGGTGGGCGCACTGCGACAAGCCGGTGTCACCGTCCACGACGACCCGACCGAGGACGAGCTGCGGGCAGAGTTCTTGTCGATGGACATCGCGGTAGCCACGGTCGACGGTCTCGACGCCGCGATCGACCACATCAACACCTACGGCACCGGGCACACCGAGGCCATAGTCACCACCAATCTCGCTGCAGCACAGATTTTTACCGAACGCGTCGACGCCGCCGCGGTCATGGTCAACGCCTCCACGGCGTTCACCGACGGTGAACAGTTCGGCTTCGGAGCCGAGATCGGCATCTCCACCCAGAAGCTGCACGCCCGCGGCCCGATGGGTCTGCCCGAATTGACGTCAACCAAGTGGATCGTCTGGGGAGACGGCCATACTCGACCTGCCTGAGGCGACGACAGGAGAACCCGTGACGGAAACCCCAGCCCGGCCGGCACCGCTGTTCAGCGACATCGATGATGTCGCCAAGCGGCTCGCCGAGACCGGCTATCTGCCCGATACCGCGACCGCCACCGCGGTGTTCCTCGCCGACCGGCTGGGCAAGCCGCTCCTGGTCGAGGGTCCGGCCGGTGTCGGCAAGACCGAGCTGGCCCGCGCGGTCGCCCAGACCACCGGATCGGGGCTGGTACGTCTGCAGTGCTACGAGGGTGTCGACGAGGCGCGCGCCCTCTACGAGTGGAACCACGCCAAGCAGATCCTGCGGATGCAGTCCGGCTCGAACGATTGGGACCAGGCCAAGTCCGACATCTTCAGCGAGGAATTCCTGCTGTCCCGCCCGCTGCTGACCGCTATCCGCCGCACCGAGCCCACCGTCCTGCTCATCGACGAAACCGACAAGGCCGACATCGAGATCGAGGGCCTCCTGCTGGAGGTACTGAGCGATTTCGCGGTCACCGTGCCAGAGCTGGGCACCATCACCGCGTCACGCACCCCGTTCGTGGTGCTGACCTCCAACGCCACCCGGGAGCTCTCGGAGGCGCTCAAACGTCGTTGCCTGTTCCTGCACATCGATTTCCCCGATCCGGACCTCGAACGGCGCATCCTGCTGTCCCGGGTGCCCGAACTGCCCGAGTCGCTGGCCATCGAACTGGTCCGCATCATCGGCGTGCTGCGCGGTATGCAGCTCAAGAAGGTGCCCTCGGTGGCCGAGACCATCGACTGGGGCCGAACCATCCTGGCGCTGGGGCTCGACACCATTGACGACGCGACCATCGCCGCGACCCTCGGTGTCGTGCTCAAACACCAGTCCGACCAGCAGCGTGCCTCCGGCGAACTGCGGCTGAACTAGGAGACACCAGATGGCCGTCCGCAGGGTGCGCCCCCCACAACCGCTGGCTCCGCACGGGCTGCCCGGCCACCTTGTCGGATTCGTCGAAGCCTTACGTGCCCAGGGGATTTCGGTCGGACCATCCGAAACGGTCGACGCGGGCCGGGTGCTGACCGTGCTGGGCCTCGGTGAGCGCGAGGCGCTGCGTGAAGGTCTGGCCTGCGCGGTGTTGCGCCGCGCCGACCACCGGCAGACCTATGACGCGCTGTTCGACCTGTGGTGGCCGGCGGCGCTCGGCGGCCGCGCCGTCGTGGTCGACGAGGACGCCGATGAGGATCCCCAGCAGGGGCTGCCGCCCGAGGACATCGAAGCGATGCGGCAAATGCTGCTGGATCTGCTGGAGGACAACCCCGACATCGGCGACATGGACGAGCGACTGGTCGCGATGATCGCCCAGATCGTCGAAGCCTACGGCCGGTACAGTTCCAGCCGAGGCCCGTCGTACTCGTCGTATCAGGCGCTCAAGGCGATGGGCCTGGATGAACTGGAAGGCCGGCTGCTGGCCGGCCTGCTGGCACCGCACGACGACGAGCCGACCCCCACCCAGGAGCAGATCGCCAAAGCGGTTGCCGCGCAGAAGATCGCGCAGTTGCGCCGGATGGTGGAAAGCGAGACCAAACGGCGCACCGCCGAACAGCTCGGCCGCGACCACGTCCAGATGTACGGCATTCCGCAGTTGGCCGAGAACGTGGAATTCCTGCGGGCCTCCGGCGATCAACTGCGCCAGATGCGCAAAACGGTCCAACCTCTGGCCCGGATGCTGGCCACTCGGTTGGCGGCCAAACGGCGGCGTCACCGAGCCGGGGCGATCGATTTGCGCAAGACGCTGCGCAAGTCGATGTCGACCGGCGGAGTGCCGATCGATGTCGTGCTGCGCAAGCCGCGACCGGCGCGGCCGGAACTCGTTGTGCTGTGCGATGTCTCGGGTTCGGTGGCCGGCTTCAGCCACTTCACCCTGCAGCTGGTACACGCTCTGCGGCAGCAGTTCTCTCGGGTGCGGGTGTTCGCCTTCATCGACACCACCGACGAAGTGACGCACCTGTTCGGCCCCGACGCCGACCTCGCCGTCGCCATTCAGCGCATCACCCGGGAAGCGGGGGTCTACACCCGCGACGGGCACTCCGACTACGGCAACGCTTTCGTCTCGTTCACCGAGAACTTTCACAATGTGCTCTCCCCGCGCAGCTCGCTGCTGGTGCTCGGCGACGCGCGCACGAACTACCGCAACCCCGCCACCGACATCCTGGCCCACATGGTCAGCGCCAGCCGGCATGCGCACTGGCTGAATCCGGAACCCCGGCACCTGTGGGGCAGTGGCGATTCGGCGGTGCCGCGGTACGAGGACGTCATCACGATGCACGAATGCCGTTCGGCCAAGCAGCTTGCCGCGGTGATCGACCAGCTGCTGCCGGTCTGATTTCGCCCAAACCGACATTTGGCAGGGTAAGTGTGAGTAAATCTCGCCAATTCGTCGATCTCGAGCTCAGTTAGGTCACGGCTGTCCTAGTCGCTGGAGGCCTTCGAGGGCCTGGCGCTGCCGCCGGTGCCCTTCTGATGGTTGCCGGTGCCCGTGCCCGCGGCCTTCTTCGGCGCACCGGCCTTGGCTGCGGTGGCTCTCGGGGTGCTTGCCCTCGGGGTGCTGGCCTTCGGCGCGCTCGCCGCTGAACGGACCGCTTTCGCGGTCGGCGTGACGGTGCTCGTCGCCTCCGCGGGCGTGACGGTGTTCTGCGCCGCGGTGGGCGAAGGCAGGCTGGGCAAGCTGATCGGGGGGAACAACTTCGCGCGGGTCGGCGCGCTGTAGTCCGTGCGGTCGTAACCCATCTCGATGAACTTCCGCAACACCGGATCGATGGCGTTCAGAACCGGGTCGGGCACGTAGCCCTTGAGCGGGATCAACAGCGGAACCAACGGGGTGCGAACGAGGTAATACGTGGTATCCCCGTGCACTTGGTAGTACGCGTTGCCGCCCGCCTTGGCGGCTTCGATGTCGATGGCGGTCAGTTCGGTCTGCGTCTGCCCGTGGACGTAGATCATGCCCATGATGGCGTTGGCCGTCGCCAGCAGGTTCAGCGGGTAGGTGGGGAAGTCGGCCCAGCCGTCGTATTGGCGTGCGACATCGATCGTCAGATCTCCGTTGTCGGGGGTGGCGCCGGTGAAGGTGATGTTGAGAATCGGAATGTAGAGCCCGGCGAACCTTTCCAGCACGCCGCCATTGGGCCGGCTCGGGTTCTCCACGACGACGAAGGTGTTGCCGGTTCCCTCGGGGTGCGCGGCCTTGTAGCGGGACACCACGACCGCGCCCTGCGACAGTCCGAACACGACGTCGCTTTCGGGATCCTTGGCCTCCAGATGCGCTACGCCCTGCGCGACGGACGCATTCCACGTGAGATCGAAGATCCCGTTGTTCGAGACCGGCCAGAAGCCGGCGTTGTAGTCGACGAAACCGCTCGGGGCGGGCGGATCGGCGGGGGTGCCGGTGCCGTCCAGGACCCGCGAGACGAAGTCGCGATACTGCTGATCGGTGGGTGTCCAGCCGATATTCGTGCCGCGAAGATAATCCACCGTCGCCGCGGTGAGCGCCGGGGCGGTGGACACCGTCGGGGTCAGGCCCACCGCCAGTGCAGCGGCCACAGCGGCCACACTCGTCACAGGCAGTGCCAGGCGTCGGCTACCGAAACTCATCATCAATGACCCCTTGATCGGATAACTCGACTCGGGGCGAAATGCTACCTGAATTGCGACGATTCCCCGGGAAGATATTTGCCAGCGCACAGTCAGAGCGGCGGCTCGTGAGCGTCGCGAACCGTCGCGCCGCCTCCCGTAAGCTGGTCAATCGTGGTTTCCTCGGCTCGGCGCAGGCTCGGCGTGATGGGTGGGACATTCGATCCCATCCACCACGGCCACCTGGTCGCCGCCAGCGAGGTGGCCGACCTCTTCGATCTCGACGAGGTGGTGTTCGTACCCACCGGCCAGCCCTGGCAGAAGTCCCGGGAGGTGACCCCGCCCGAGGACCGCTACCTGATGACGGTCATCGCCACCGCGTCCAACCCGCGGTTCTCGGTCAGCCGGGTCGACATCGACCGCGGCGGACCCACCTACACCAATGACACCCTGCGCGATCTGCGTGCCCTCAACCCCGACGCCGACCTGTTCTTCATCACCGGAGCAGACGCGCTGGCCTCGATCCTGTCCTGGCAGAACTGGGAGGAGCTGTTCGCGCTCGCCAAGTTCGTCGGCGTCAGCCGTCCCGGCTACGAACTCAACGGTCAGCACATCGTCGCCGCTTTCGACCAGCTCCCCGAGGAGGCGCTGAGCCTGGTCGAGGTCCCCGCGCTGGCGATCTCATCCACCGACTGCCGCGCCCGCGCCGCCGGAAACCGCCCGATCTGGTACCTGGTGCCCGACGGCGTCGTGCAATACGTGTCCAAACGCCGTCTCTACAGTCCGGCGGGCAAGACAGGCCGGCCAGCCGTCACCAGAATCGAGGAGACCACCACGTGACCGCGTCCGACGAAGCCGTCCAGATGGCCACGGTGGCCGCCCGTGCCGCCGCGGCCAAACTCGCGCAGGATGTCGTCGTGATCGACGTGTCCGGCCAGCTGGTCATCACCGATTGCTTCGTGATCGCCTCGGCATCCAACGAACGACAGGTCAATGCGATCGTCGACGAGGTCGAAGAGAAGATGCGACTGGCCGGACACAAGCCGGCGCGGCGGGAGGGCACCCGGGAAGGCCGGTGGGTGCTGCTGGACTACGTCGACATCGTGGTGCACATCCAGCATCAGGAGGAGCGCAACTTCTACGCCCTGGACCGGTTGTGGCGGGACTGCCCGCTGGTGGACGTCGACCTTGATGATGTCGAGGAGGTCCCGTGAGGGTGCGGCGCCTGGTCATGCTGCGGCACGGACAGACGGAATACAACGCCGGCAGCCGCATGCAGGGTCAGCTCGACACCGAGTTGACCGATCTGGGCCGGGCGCAGGCCGTCGCCGCCGCCGAGGTGCTGGCCAAGCGCCAGCCGCTGTTGATCGTCTCATCGGACCTACGCCGCGCGTATGACACCGGGGTGGCGCTGGGGGAGCGCACCGGGTTGCGGGTCCAGGTGGATACCCGGCTGCGGGAGACCCACCTCGGCGACTGGCAGGGGCTCACACACCACCAGGTGGACGCGGCCGCACCGGGAGCACGGCTGGCCTGGCGCGACGACGCCACCTGGGCCCCGCACGGGGGCGAAAGTCGCATCGACGTCGCGGACCGTAGTGTGCCGCTGGTCGCCGAATTGGTTGCCGGGGAACCGGAGTGGGGCCTCGAGGAGCCCGACCGGCCGCTGGTGCTGGTGGCCCACGGCGGGTTGATCGCGGCGCTGTGCGCGGCGCTGCTCGCCCTGCCCGTCGACAGCTGGCCCGTGCTGGGCGGAATGGGCAACGCCAGCTGGGCGCAGCTGTCCGGGCACGGCGCCGACGATGCCCCCTTCGACGAGATCCGCTGGCGTCTCGATGTATGGAACGCCTCCGCCCAGGTGGCCAATGATGTCCTCTGAGGCTGCCCGCCCGACCCTGCTGATCTTCTGCGATTCGCTGTCGTACTACGGCCCGCAAGGCGGTCTACCCTCCGACGATCCACGGATTTGGCCCAATATCGTTGCTCGACAACTCGATTGGGATATCGAGTTGATCGGCCGGATCGGGTGGACCAGCCGCGACGTGTGGTGGGCGGCGACCCAGGACCCCCGGGCGTGGGCCGCGTTGCCGCGCGCGGGCGCGGTGATCTTCGCGACCAGTGGCATGGACTCGTTGCCCTCGCCGCTGCCGACGGCGCTGCGCGAGCTCATCCGCTACGTGCGCCCGTCATGGCTGCGCCGCTGGATTCGGGATGGGTACGGTTGGGCGCAGCCCAAGCTGTCGCCGATGGCGCGGCCCGCGCTACCCCCGAATCTGACGGTGGAATACCTTGAGATGACCCGTGGTGCACTGGATTTCAACCGGCCAGGCATTCCGATTGTCGCCTCGGTACCATCGGTTCACATTGCGCCCACCTACGGCATGTCTCATCGCGGGCGACCGGGTACGGTTGCCGCGATCACCGAATGGGCTGCCGAGCACGCCATTCCGGTGGTCGACCTGAAGGCCGCGGTGGCCGATGAGGTCCTGGCCGGCCGTGGCAATCCGGACGGTATCCATTGGAATTTCGAAGCACACCAGAGTGTCGCCGATCTGATGCTCAAGGCACTTGCCGAAGTGGGTGTTCCACACGACAAGCCGCTCGACTAACCCA
This sequence comes from Mycobacterium pinniadriaticum, assembly GCF_026242045.1. Taxonomy (GTDB): domain Bacteria; phylum Actinomycetota; class Actinomycetes; order Mycobacteriales; family Mycobacteriaceae; genus Mycobacterium; species Mycobacterium pinniadriaticum. The sequence continues at coordinate 180,559 of NZ_JAPJDO010000008.1, read as the reverse complement.
TGGCCGTCGTCGTGGTCACCGACTCGTCGGCTCGGCTGCCAGCCGATGATGTCCGGTCCTGCGGTATCCGCGTTGTGCCGCTGCATATTCTGATCGAAGGCCGCGATCTTCGCGACGGGGTGGACCCTGTCCCGGCCGATCTGTACCAGCGGGGGCACGTGAGTACCGCCGGTGCCACCCCGACCGAACTGGCTGAGGCCTACCGGGACGCGCTGCGTGACAGCGGAGGGGAGGGCGTGGTGGCCGTCCACATCTCCGCAGAGCTGTCCAGCACGCTGGGCGCCGCCGAATACGCCGCGCGTGAATTCGGCGGAGCCGTGCGGGTGGTCGACTCGAAATCGACGGCGATGGGCACAGGCTTCGTCGCCCTGGCGGCTGCCCGAGCGGCATTCAATGGAGCGGACCTGGAAACCGTTGCCGCCGAGGCGCAATCGGCGGTGTCCCGGGTTCACGCCTATATCGTGGTCCACCGGCTGGACAACCTGCGTCGCAGTGGACGGATCGGCACGACAGCGTCGTGGCTGGGGACCGCGCTGGCCCTCAAGCCGCTGCTGCGCATCGACGAGCAGGGCCGACTGGTGCTGGCCCAGCGGGTGCGCACCGCATCCAAGGCGCAGGCGGCGATGGTCGAGCAGGTTCTCGAGCTGGTGGGCGAGCGGCGGGCCGCGCTCGCGGTCCACCACATCGACAATCCGGCCGCGGCGGCTGAGATCTCGGCGACCCTGGCCGCAGCGTTGCCCGGGTGCGGCGACGCCGTCGTCACCGACCTGGGCCCGGTGCTCGGCGTGCACGTCGGCACCGGCGCGGTGGGGATCGTCGTCGCCCTCGACCCCACCGATTCGATTCGGGCATAGCGACCGGCCCTGCCCGAACGTATCGGGCAGGGCCGGATTGGGCGGATGTCTGAACAGACACCGACTACTTGCTGGCCGGAGGGGTGAACTGGGCCGCGTTGGACTGCGGGTACAGGTGCACCTTGTGGCGGTGGTACCAGCTCCCCGGTATTGCCTCGGGGGCCGGTTGTGAGGTGACCTCGGGAGCGGCGACCATGCCTGAACGGACATCGGGGCCCACGGCGGCGTCGGCGGCGTTGGCCGTCGCTGCCAACCCGAGCGCGATCCCGCCGGCGATGATCGGGAGCGCGACGATGCGGCCGATACGTGAAGCGATGGTGTTGTTGCTCATTGCTCTTAATCCTCCTGTGTGCGTGGTGTTTTGATAGCTGAGGCCATCCTGTTGAGGCGGCTTCTGACATTGACCATCGCCCAGTGAGCTGAAGCGAAGCTGAAATCCGGTGCAGTGGTGCGTTTTCTTCAGCTTCGCTTCAGAGTGTGGCTTACGCGGCGCAGTGGACTACGAGCTCTCCCCGCCGCGGCACCACGCTGCGACCTCTGAGCGTCCGATGAGCGTGGTGGGGGTTTCTCGGATCTCGTCGATGAGGCGTTCTGCCAGGGTTTCGAGCCCGACCTCGGCAGCCGTGGCCGATCCCAGTGCCTCCATGGTCGGGAGAAGCGTCTCGACGATGTCGGCAACGGCTCGCAACCAGACCTCCGCGGCGATACCGACCCCGATGAAGGTTCGCATGCTCAAGGTCGGCGCCGGCAAACCCGCGTCGGTGAAGGTCCGGTGCAGACGATCGGCCATGTTCCAGGAAGTCCGAGCCCTGTCCACGGTCTCGATGATCCATCGGCAGCACCGGTCATAGGTGGGTGCCGGCGGCGACGAGCGGACTGCACACCAGTCCGGTTCGTGAAAGACCACGATCCCGCCAGGTGCCAGGTGCCGAGAAACTCGACGAAGCATCGCGGCTGGATCCGCCTGGAAAACGAGCACGTAGCGGCCGACGATCGCGTCGAATGGCTCGTCGAAGGTCAATGCGGCGGGGTCGCCGTTGCGGAAATGGACGATATCGGAAAGGCCTGCGGCCGACGCGGCAGCTGATGCCGCGCTCACCGCGGCCGCCGCGGTGTCGGTGCCGATCACCCGCCCGCCGGGCGTGGTCAACTCGGCGGCGAGCATCGCGACATCTCCAGCCCCGCTTCCGACGTCGAGGACTCGCATGCCGGGTGCCAGGCCCGCGGCCGCCAGATACTCCCGGGTGGTCGACTCCAGGAGCGCGGCTTGGCGCCGGAGGCGACCCAATTCGTGATCCGAGTGGCCCAGTACGTAGTCCGGTTGGTTCATGGCTCGCCTGCCTGTGGGATCGAGGATCGGCTTTCGGTAATCAGTCAGTCTTCGCTAGCCGTCGCACGCCCGGTATCCACCGATCAGACGATGGTGGATGCCGACATTCCCGACAAACCGTCTCCGAACTCGCTAGGTTTGTCCGTGACATCGCCCGGATGGGATTTCTCACGGAGGTGAGAGCGATCGTGGCCAGTGAGTTAGACAGCGAATTCCGGCAGCCGACTCCGGCCGGTCGTAACACGGTTCCCAGAAGGGCCATTCTCGCGGCACCAATCCTGGCTCTGCTTCTGCCCGCCTGTTCGCCGGCGGACCAACGTCAGAATGGCACGCCCCCGCAATCGGCGGACGGGGCCGAGTATTTCGCCGCCGATGTCGCTCAAGCCGCCAAGAAGCTCATCGACGTCACACCGGAGGCGCAGCGGGCCGATCTCGTGTTGCCCTTCGACAGTCCGGCGCGCACCCGCGGACGCGATACCAGCCAGACCGAAGCCTTCTGCGCGGTCCTTCAATGGTGTGCCCTGGGGCAGGGCATCACGGTCTGTTCGATGGATATGTCCCAGCGCACCGCGTTGCACGCGCTCCTCAACCGCGCCATGTCCCCCGGGGGCTACCAAGCGCTGCTCGCCGTCATGAACCGCAATCGCGTTATCGGTGAAATGGAGGATGTCGGCGATGGTGGGGTCGTCGGCAGGGTGCTCCAGGAGAATCCAACCGCAGAGGGTGCGGAATCGATATTCGATGTGGCGACGAATCCGGATCCATCGAAGCCGTGGTATCCGGTAGTCGGCGGCGCCAAGGAATTCATCGGTACCGGTACGGCTGTGGACTGGAGCTGGGATCCGCCACCCGGCCTTGCCGCGCGCTACAAGCAATTCTGCGACTACACAATCGCGGTGTTCGGAAACCCGGGCGACGACTCGTGGGCCATCCGATTTGAAGGCCACCACATCACGTTCCAACTGACGTTCGTCACGAAAGCGGACGGGGGCCTCGAGGTGCACTCGACCCCGCTCTTCTACGGTTCGTTCCCGATGGTCATTCCCGAGGACCCCTTCGCGCCCGAAGACACTGCCAAACAATGGCATTGGACCAAGGGTCAAGTCCTCATGCTCGGCGTTGTCCATCACCTGCGTGAGTTCTGGCGGGGAGTCCCCGAGGGGCCCCGCCGCGATGCGTTCATCGGCACCGACCTGCTGAAGCAGGCCTCGCCACTGGTCCTCGACACGCCGCCGTCGTCGCTGGTCGCCGCTGTGGCGCCAACCGTGGACCAGCAGGTGATCACCGCGTACCCGCACATCAGAATACGGCCCGGCGAGTTGAGCGGCGAAGCGCGATGGAACCTCCGGCAGGCCTTCGTGTTCTACATCGGCGCCATGAATTCCAGTGTCGGCGTGGGGTACCTGGCACGGTTCGACCGCGCGGTCGAAGAAGATCGGCCCATGCTGCTCTCCTGGGCGGGTGGCCCACTGGACCAGATCGGCTCGCACCACTTCACCTACGCGGTGGTAGACGATCTCCTGCTCGAAGTCCTGCAGAGCAACCAGTATTCGGTACAGCACGACCCTGAATTCACCGGCAACCACCTCCATTCGATGCTGCGTGATTTGAGCTTCGACTGGGACGACCCGATGCTGCGCCATCAGCAGCACGATCACACCACGACGCCGCCGAAGTGATATGGATGGCAATGCCATTGATCCCGGCGCCTCGCTCTCGTCAAGGGCGCCGGGATCAACAAGGCTTATACAACGGACATACGGTCGCTGTTCATCGGCGATGCCGACCAGGTTGCCCGATGAACCACGGATACCAGAGCTGGTAGTTGCGGGCTTGCGGCTGGGCACTCAAGCTGGCGCTGCCGTTCGTCTGACACAGCGTCGCCTGAGGCGACACAGTCGAACACGTCGGTCCGATCTGGGCGGCCGAGGCTATCGGGGCAGCCGCGATCGGCAGTGCACACAGTCCGGCTGTCACGATGGCGGCGATATAGGTGCGGATGGTCATGATCGGACATCTCCTTGGGTTTCTGACCGCTCAAGCGGCCTCGGTTCGGTACCTGCGATTCACACGTTCGCGCCACCGGCTGAAGCGAACCTGAGGTCAGTGGCAACATGCCGATTTCTTCAGGCACACTTCAGGGCGATTGCGGTGACAGGGTTTTGACGCAGCGGTGAGAATGTCTGATATGTCCGCCAAACAGAGCGCTGATCCCAACCCGCCGCGGGTACTCGTCGTCGAAGACTCGGTTGCGATTCGGGAGATGGTTGTCGAGGCGCTCGCCGACGCCGGCTATGTCAGCGCTGGCCGCGTGCACGGTGGCGGCCTCGAAGACGTGTTGGCAGCGTTTCGGCCCGACGTAGTGGTGCTTGATGTCATGTTGCCGGGTCGCGACGGGTTCGCCCTCATCGACGTGGTGCGCGGCTACGGCGACGCCGGCGTCGTGTTGCTCACTGCGCGAGACGGCTTGGAGGACAGGCTTCGCGGGCTCGACAGCGGAGCCGACGACTATGTGGTCAAGCCGTTCGAGATCGCCGAGTTGCTATCGCGGGTGGCAGCGGTGTTGCGACGCAGGGGCCGGGTCTCGTCAGCCATCCAAGTCGGCGACCTCGTGCTTGACGTCGAAGCCGGCACTGTCAGCCGCGCCGGTGCGGTGATGGACTTGACCGCAACGGAATTGCGGTTGTTGTCCTATCTGGCCGACCAGCGCGGTCGCGTGGTCAGCAAGGATCAGATCCTCGCCGCGGTGTGGGGATACGACGCCTATGACCCCAATCTTGTCGAGGTGCACATCAGCGCGTTGCGCCGCAAACTGGAGGCCCACGGGCCACGGATATTGCACACCGTACGCGGAATCGGCTATCGATTGGCGGCGAGTGCACCGTGAGCCAGAACCTCACGCCGACACCCTCCCTGCGGCGACGCGTCACCCTTGCTGTCGTCGGCCTCATCGCGATGCTGTTGGTGATCGTGGGTATCGTGTTCGACCTGGTATTCGGGGCACGCCTCACCGATGATCTCGACGATGAAATGGTCGACCTGTTCTACGATGCCCCGGCCCTGGTCGAGGGGGGACTGAGTTCGCGAGACCTGGTCAACGTCCTCAAGTCACCCGAATTCCGGGTGCAGGTGGTCGGTGCGGATGGCACGGTCTACGGCGACCCTCAGGTAGTCCCCGCCGAACGGCATGCACACCCACTGCCCAAGCCGGTTCCGGCCGATATACGGCCGTCGACCCCGCTGCCCTGGGGGGACCTGCCCAGCCTCAAGATAAGCGGTGACCTGCCGGATGGCTCGCTGCTGACCATGCAGGCCGACACCAGCGGGATCACCCGCACGCGCAACGCCATGCGGTGGTACATGCTGTTCGGATCGCTCGGCACGCTTGCGGTGGCGACGCTGGCGGTGCGGTGGGTGGCGGGCCGAGCGCTGTCGCCGCTGCAGCGTCTCATCGCCACGGCCGACGGCATCACGCGTGGCGCCCGGGGGCGCCGTATCCACCCGGATCGCCGGTCGACAGAACTCGGCAAGGCCGCGGAGGCCTTCGACCGCATGCTCGACGCGATGGAATCAGCCGAACTGGCGGCCAAGGACGCCGCCGCAGTGGCTCGCCGGGCCGAGGCGCAGAGCAAACAATTCCTCTCCGATGCGGCTCACGAGCTGCGAACTCCGCTTGCCGGGATCCAGGTCATCGCCGACCAGCTCATGGCCAGCACCGGAACCCGTCCCGATGAACCGAGCGGCGCCGGCGTCCCGGGAACCCGGACGCGTCGGCACGCCGAGCTGTTGTGCAGTGAGACCCGCCGAGCCGCCCGCCTGCTCAACGACCTGCTCGACATCGCCCGCATCGACGCCGGCGTCAGCCTTCGTCCCGAGCGCACCGACCTCGGGCGCATCGTGGACGATGAAGTGGACCGGGCCGCGATGCTGGCGCCCGGGCTGAGCGTGCGGCGCACCGGCGAACGACAGCTCTACGTCGACGCGGACCCGAACAGATTGGCCCAGATCCTGTCGAACCTCCTCGACAACGCCCGTCGGCACACCCCGCCGTCCGGGCATATCACCGTGAACGTCGAAAGAGCAGACGGCACAGCGCAAGTCACCGTGAGCGATACCGGGCCAGGCGTTCCCGACGACGATCGAGAGAGGATATTCGACCGGCTGGTCCGCCTCGATGACGCCCGAGACCGGGATTCCGGGGGTGCCGGGCTCGGGTTGGCGATCGCCCGCGGCCTCGCCGAGGCTCACGGCGCAGCATTGGTCTGCCTGCCCAACGACGGTGGTGCCGTATTCCGCCTGTCGCTGCCGCTCAGTCAAGCGCTGCGACCTGAGCCGGCACAGCAATGACCACCGACCGCACGGCGACGTGGCCATCCTGAAGCGAGGCTGAAGAAAACCGGGCTGATGCGCTCGCCTTCAGGTCCGCTTCAGTCGGACCCGCCAGCGTGAAGAAGGTACACAGCCAAGGGCGCCCGCAGGAGGATCCGATGCCTGCATCTCAACCCGAGCGGTCGCCGAAGAAAGGAGTTCTTCGAACATGACTGCTTCCGACACAGCCACACTGACCATCGACGCGCCGACTCCGGACCGCGCCGAGCGACGCGCCACCCGCTTTTGGTCGCCGTCCAGCACCGTGGCGCGGTATCTCGTCGAAGGGATCGGAACGTTGTTCCTGGTCTTCACGGTCGGGGCCAGCGTCCGGGGTGGCAGCGCCTTGGCGCCGCTGGCCATCGGCGGGGTTTTGATGGCGATGATCTACGCCGGTGGCCACATCTCCGGTGGCCACTTCAACCCGGCAGTGACCGTGGCGGCCCTGGTGCGCGGACGCATCAAACTGCGCGATGCGGCCGGATACTGGGTGGCTCAGCTCGTCGGCGGCCTGCTCGGCGCCGGCGCCGTGCTCGCGGTTGTCGAGACCGGGCAAAGTACACCGATCGACGTGTCGGGACATGCGATGGTAGCGGCGTTGGTCGCCGAACTGCTGTTCACCTTCGCCCTGTGCTACGTCGTGCTGAACGTGGCCACCAGCAAAGACCACCCCGACAACTCGTTCTACGGGCTGGCGATCGGCTTCACCGTGGTCGCGGGCGCTGTCGCCGTCGGCGGCGTCTCCGGTGCCGCGTTCAACCCGGCCGTGGTCCTCGGTGGAGTTGTGAGCGGCTTGTTCAGTGCGACGATGTTGCCGGTGTACGTCACCGTTCAGGTCATCGCCGGTGTCGCCGCGGGGCTGGTGTTCCGGACGCTGAACCCCGACGACAAGTAGACATCTGCACACCGTCCGTCTCAAGCGTTCCCCCTCCCGACCGGCCATCGGCGGGAGGGGGAACGCTTTGGTCCGGTCAGCCGGGGGAGGCCGGCCAGGATCACCGCGCCGCGGTGACCCGTCACGCCTGCCGGAGCGCCTCGATCTCCAACGTGACGGTCACCTTGTCACCGACGACGGCTCCGCCGGTTTCCAGCGGCATGTCGATATCGATGCCGAAGTCCTTGCGGTTCAACACCACTGACGCCTCAAATCCGGCGACCGCGCCATGTCCCATGCCTGGATTGACGCCGTTGAACTGCAGCGGCATGGTGATCCGCCGGGTCACCCCCTTGAGGGTGAAATCACCCTCGAGGGTGTAGTCCTCACCGTCGGGGGTCACCGAGGTCGAGGTGAATGTGGCGGTCGGGTGCTTCTCGACATCGAAGAAATCGGCCGATCGCAGATGCGCATCGCGCTGTTCGTTGCCGGTGTTGACCGCGGCGACGTCGATTTCGGCGGATACCGACGGGCTGCCGTCGGCGGCCACGGTCACCGCACCGCTGAAGGTGCCGAAGGTCCCACGGACCTTACTGACGACAAGGTGACGTGCCGAGAAGCTGATCGACGAGTGGACGGGGTCGATCGCCCAGGTTCCTGCGCTGAGTTCGGTGGTCTGAGCCGGTGCGGCCATCGGGGTTTCTCCTTGATCCGGTGCTGCCGGACCCGGTGCCCGGCGCTACACCAAGGAGTAAACGGACCGCGGTCCGGATCCATTCCCGCCCAGGTTTAGCCCGCGAACCGCCCACCGCGTGGGGCCGGTTCCAGCCTCGCCTGGCCTCCAGCGACGCCCGCGTCACCTCCGGCCAGCCTCGCTGAACCGCCCGGTGACCGGCGGCAGGTCGGCCAGCGTCACGATGCCCGGTTCGGCCGCCACCACCGCGGGCACGGCGTTGGTCACCGGCATCGCGGTGTAGATCATGCCCAGCCCCATGAAGCCGGGTTCGGCCCAGTTCTTCGGCGGCAGGCAGTGCAGCACCGTGCGCATGTTGGGCACACCGAACACCTGGATGACGTGACCGTGTTCGAGTGGCTTCGGTGGGACCACGTGGCTGCCCATGATCCAGTTGAAGCCGACGCTGACGACGTTGCGCTCACCCACCCAGCCCCGGTGGTAGCCGTAGACGCCGCCGACGGTGCCCTTCGGGATCATCATGAATCCGAGGTCGCTGTCACCGGTCGCGGTGGTGAACGTGACGTCGAAGGTCATCCGGTCCAGATGCGCGCCGATCGCATCGGCCATCATCGCCGCCGACTCGGCGAACACCTCACTCTCGCGGCGCACGCTGTCTTCCAGTCCGGGGGTGTTCGGATCGCAACCGAAGCCCATCGCGGACTGGGTGCCCGCCGACTCATACGTCGAACAATCCACCGACTCGGTGATGCGGATCTCCTCGACACTCTCGCAGGCGCCTGATAGCACCATGCCGACCATATTCGTCATCCCGGGGTGCGCGCCGCTGCCGAAGATCGTGGAATTGCCTTTTTCACAGGCCTTTCGGATCCTGGTCAGGTCGTCGGGGGTCTGCTTGCCGCCGGTGATCCAGGCCGCCGACGAACATACGTTGACCCCGGCCTCCAGTAACCGCACCAGCTCGTCGACACTGGGCCACAACGGGTTGTAGCAGCAGGCGTCCGGCTTGGCCGCCAGCAGCGCGTCGATGTCGTTGGTCGCGGTGATGCCGGTCGGTTCGGGCCAGCCGGACAGTTCGGCGGCATCGACTCCCAGCTTGTCGGCGCCGTGGGCGTACACCCCGACCAGCTCGAGGTCCGGCCTGTTGATGATCGCGTGCAACGACCGGCGGCCGATGTTGCCGGTGGTCCACTGGATCACCCGGATGGGTCGGCCGGCGGTGGCGGTCATGGGGAGTCCTCCTCGACTGGCGGCACGTGACACTCCTGAGGGTTTTACCTCAGGCGAAGTGCCAGGCGCAGTCCCCAGTCTCGGTTTCGTCCACAGGGGAGTCCGTCGGACGCCCCTGGCGGCCGAGTCGCGTTCGCGGCGCGGCTTACGGTCGCGGCATGCGAACCGAGCAGCCGCTGGCAAGCCTGCACCGTAGGCTGCGTCCCGGTGACGCAGCTGACGCCGACGACGAGGCCGGCGAGGACATTCCGGTAGCGAGCTGGATCCCCGCCGGGCAGGCCGACCGCGGTGCGGGCTGGCTGGCCGCGGTGCGGGCCGACCCGGGCCGCACCGGCGGTATCGCGCTGGCGGTGATCGCCGTCATCGCCCTGCTCGTCACGGTGTTCACGCTGATGCGTGACGATCCACCGCCGGTGGTGTCGGCCAAGCTCCCCCCGGTGGAAATGGTGTCCTCCGCTGCTGCCCGCCCGCCGGGCCCCGACCCCAACCAGCCGGTCGTGGTCAGCGTCGTCGGATTGGTCGCCAAACCAGGCCTGGTGACGCTGGCCCCGGATGCCCGCATCGCCGACGCGGTATCGGCCGCCGGCGGCGCGATCGACGGGGCCGACACGCTCGGACTCAACCTCGCCCGTCACCTCAGTGACGGCGAACAGATCGTCGTCGGCATCGCAACACCGACGGGCCAGCCCACCTCATTGGGCAGCTCGGTCAGCGGCGGGTCGCCGCCCGCCGCTTCTGCGGCGCCGGGCAACCGACCATCGGCCGAACCGGTCGACCTGAACACCGCCACCGTCGAGCAGCTCGACGCACTGCCCGGCCTCGGGCCGGTGACCGCCGCCGCCATCGTGGCCTGGCGCGACGCCAACGGGAAGTTCACCAGCGTCGACCAGCTCGGCGACGTCGACGGCATCGGTCCAGCGCGGCTGGACAAATTGCGGGCATTGGTCCGGGTGTGACCGATGCCGCCACTACCCGCCTGGATCTGCGCTTGGTGCCGGCCGCGGCGACCGCCTGGGTGGCCACGGCTGTGGGGATCACCTGGACGGTCGGCCCGGCGCTGGCCGTGGTGTGCACGGTCATCGGGCTCGGCTGGGCCGCGCTGGCCCGATGGTGCGGCGAGACCCGGCCCGCCCTGAGGGCCGCCGCCGTCGCAGTGATCGGCCCGGCCATGCTTGGGGCGGCTTTCGCGCTCGCGGCGGCGGTGCGCAGTGACGCGGTTCGGGACCATCCGGTCGGGCACCGGTTCGGCACCGTAGCCACGGTCACGGTGAAACCGCGGGAGGAGCCCAGGCCGCTGGGTAACGGGCGGTTGATGTTCCGTGGCGCGCTGGTCGAATTGGACGGTGGTGAAATATCGGGTGCCGTAGTGGTTTTCGCTCCGGTGCTTGGCTTCGGCGAGTTGATGCCGGGCCAGCCTGCCCGGTTCACGGCCCGAGTCACCCGCCCGAGCCGCCACGATCTCACCGTGGCGGTACTCAACGCCAGCGGTGAACCGGCCCTCGGCCGGGCATCCCCGATACAGCGGGCGGCCCGGGCGGTTCGCGCGCGGTTCGCCGCCGTGGCCCGCGATGTGCTGCCAGGGGACCAGGCCGCGATATTGCCCGGGCTCGTGCTTGGTGACACCTCCGCGGTATCTGCGGCCACCACAGCGCAGTTCCGCATCGCCGGGCTCACCCATCTGACCGCGGTATCGGGAGCCAACGTCACGATCGTGTGCGCAGCGGTGCTGCTGTCGGTGAGCCTCGTTGGCCCGCGGATCGCCGTCGGCCTGGCCGCCGTCGCGCTGGTGGCGTTCGTCGTCCTGGTGCAACCGACCGCGAGCGTGCTGCGGGCCGCGGTGATGGGCGGTATCGCGCTCGTCGCGGTTCTGTCCGCCCGCCGAGGCCAGGCGATTCCGACATTGGCGGCGACCGTGCTCGGATTGCTCACCGTGGCACCACAATTGGCGGTCGACGCCGGCTTCGCGCTGTCGGTGTCGGCGACCGCTGCGCTTGTCCTGTTGGCCCCGGGCTGGTCAGCGCGGTTGGTCGCGCGTGGCTGGCCCAAGCCGTTGGCCGACGCGGTCTGCATCGCGATGGCCGCTCAACTGGTCACCGCACCGTTGGTGGCGGCGATCTCCGGTCGCCTGAGCGTGGTCGGCGTGTTGGCCAATGTGGCTGTGGCGGCGGTGATTCCACCGATCACTGTGCTGGGGACCGCGGCGGCGGCGGTGTGCTGGGTGTGGGCGCCCGCCGGTGGGCTGTTGATCCGTTTCACCGGCCCCGAGCTCTGGTGGCTGCTACATGTCGCGTCGACCGCCGCGAAGGTTCCCGGTGCCGCGGTGCCGGTGCCGTCGGGGCTCGCCGGGGTGGTGACGGTCGGCACAGTCACCCTGGCCGCCGTGCTGGTGTGTCGACGGGTCTCGGCCGGTGTCCGCCGGTGTCAGCCGGTCGTGAAACGATCGTGTCGTGAGCGCGACGGTGGCCGGCCTGCATTTGATCCTGGGTGACGAGGAATTACTCGTCGATCGCGCGATCTCCGAGGTGCTGCGCGTCGCCCGCGCGGCGGCGGGCAGCCCCGATGTCCCGGTGGATCGCCTGCGCGCCGGCGAGGTGTCGGTCAACGAGCTCGCCGAACTGCTCAGCCCGTCGCTGTTCGCCGACGAGCGGGTGGTGGTGCTCGAATCGGCCGCCGAAGCCGGTAAGGACGCCGTCGAACTGATCGCCACGGCGGCCGCCGACCTCCCGCCCGGCACCGTGCTGGCCGTCGTGCACTCCGGCGGCGGGCGGGCCAAGGCACTGGCCGACCAGCTCAAGAAACTCGGCGCCCAGGTCCACGCCTGCGCCAAGATCGCCAAGGCCACCGAGCGGGCCGACTTCGTCCGCGCCGAGTTCCGCACGTTGAAGGTCAAGGTCGACGACGACACCGTCACCGCGCTGCTCGATGCCGTCGGCTCCGATATCCGGGAGCTCGCCTCGGCCTGCTCGCAGCTGGTCGCCGACACCGCCGGCCGCATCGACGCGGTCGCGGTCCAGCGCTACCACAGCGGTAAGGCGGAGGTGTCCGGGTTCGATATCGCGGACAAGGCCGTCGTCGGTGATGTCGCCGGGTCGGCCGAGGCGCTGCGGTGGGCGATGATGCGCGGCGTGCCGCACGTCGTCCTGGCCGACGCGCTGGCCGAGGCGGTGCACGCGATCGCGAGGGTCGGCCCGATCTCGGGCGACCCATACCGGCTGGCCGGTGAGCTGGGGATGCCGCCGTGGCGCATCCAGAAGGCTCAGAAACAGTCGCGGCGCTGGTCGCGGGAGAAGGTGGCGACGGCGATCCGGCTGGTGGCGGCGCTGAATGCCGACGTCAAGGGCGCAGCAGCCGACGCCGACTACGTCCTGGAGGATGCGGTGCGCAAAGTGGCGCAATTGGCCGCCGGGGGCGGCCGGGAGTGATCAGAGCTTGTTGAGGGCCTGAGCCAGCGCGGACTTCTTGTTCGCCGCCTGGTTCTTGTGAATGACGCCCTTGCTTGCGGCCTTGTCCAGCTTGCGGCTGGTCGACGCGAGCAGCTCGGCGGCCTTATCCTTGTCGCCCTCGGCAGCGGCCTCGCGGAATCCGCGGATCGCGGTGTGAAGCGAACTCTTCACCGACTTGTTGCGCACCCGGCGCCGCTCGTTGGTGCGGATGCGCTTTTCCTGCGACTTGATGTTGGCCACGCGTTAGTTCCTCGATTTTCTTGCTTTGGGGTCTCTGTCTTGCCGGGGCCGTCGGGCCCTCGGGCAGCGACTGCTCAGGGTACCAGTCTGGGTGTGAATCTCCCAAAGTCGAGCTCACTGGCCTGCCGAAACGGCGATCGTGGTGCAGCATGTGACAGGTGAGCCTTCGTACCTTGCCCCCGGAAACCAGTCGGTCGTCGCGCAATGGTTCGAAACAGGCGCGCAGTCATGACCACATCTTCGGCGGCTACAACGACCTGGGCTCCTACGCCAAGGCGTTCGACGAGATGTTCGACAACCAGGGCAACGTCCGCGGTCCCTACAAGGGCATCCACGCCGAACTCGCCCCATCGGACGCCGATGACCTGGAAGCCAGGGCAGAGGCGCTGGGCCGCGCCTTCATCGACCAGGGCATCACGTTCTCGCTGTCCGGCCAGGAGCGGCCCTTTCCGCTGGACCTGGTGCCGCGGGTCATCTCCGCGGCCGAGTGGTCCCGGCTCGAACGGGGCATCACCCAGCGGGTCAAGGCGCTGGAGATGTATCTCGACGACATCTACGGCGATCAGGAGATCCTGCGTGACGGTGTGATCCCGCGCCGGTTGATCACCTCCTGCGAGCACTTCCACCGGCAGGCCGCCGGGATCAACCCGCCCAACGGTGTGCGCATCCACGTCGCCGGTATCGACCTGATCCGTGACGCGCAGGGCACCTTCCGCGTGCTGGAGGACAACCTGCGATCCCCGTCGGGTGTTTCGTACGTGATGGAGAACCGGCGCACCATGGCCCGGGTCTTCCCGAACCTGTTCGCGACCCATCGGGTGCGCGCGGTCGGCGACTACTCGTCTCATCTGCTCCGGGCGCTGCGCAACGCCGCGGCCACCAACGAGGCCGACCCCACCGTCGTCGTCCTCACCCCCGGCCCGTTCAACTCGGCCTATTTCGAGCACTCCCTGCTGGCCCGGCAGATGGGGGTGGAGCTGGTCGAGGGCCGCGACCTGTTCTGCCGAGACAACGTGGTCTACATGCGCACCACCGAGGGGGAGCGCCAGGTCGACGTGATCTATCGCCGCATCGACGACGACTTCCTGGACCCGATGCAATTCCGTCCCGACTCGGTGCTGGGGGTGGCGGGCCTGCTCAACGCGGCCCGCGCCGGCAACGTCGTGATCTCCAGTGCGGTCGGCAACGGCGTGGGCGACGACAAACTCGTCTACACCTATGTGCCGACCATCATCGAGTACTACCTCGGTGAGAAGCCGTCGCTGGCCAACGTCGACACGCTGCGCTGCTGGCTTGAGGAGGAACGCGAAGAGGTGCTCGACCGTCTCGACGAGTTGGTGATCAAACCGGTCGAGGGCTCCGGCGGCTACGGGATCGTGTTCGGTCCAGACGCCTCCGAGAAGGAACTGGCCACCATCCGCAAGAAGGTCATCGGCGATCCACGCGGCTGGATCGCCCAGCCGGTGGTGCAGCTGTCGACGGTGCCCACCAAGGTCGGGGACGCCCTGGCGCCGCGGCACGTCGATCTGCGCCCGTTCGCCGTCAATGACGGGGAAGAGGTGTGGGTGCTGCCCGGCGGGCTGACCCGGGTCGCCCTTACCGAAGGGTCGCTGGTGGTCAACTCCAGCCAGGGCGGTGGGTCCAAGGACACCTGGGTGCTGGCATCGCGCTCGTCGGTGGCCGCCCGTGAACTCGGCGCCGCTGAGATCGTTCGCAAGATTCCCAAGCCGTCCAAGGCGCAGCCCGCCGAGAAGGGCTCCGAGCAGTCCTTCAGCCTGCACCAGCAGGGCCAGCAGCAGCAGAGCCAGCAGCAGCAACAGCAGGTGATGCGCTGATGCTCGCCCGCAACGCCGAGGCGCTGTACTGGATCGGCCGCTATGTCGAGCGTGCCGATGACACCGCCCGGATTCTCGACATCACCGTCCACCAGCTGCTCGAAGACTCCAGCGTCGACCCCGACCAGACCTCCCGGGTGCTGCTGCAGGTGTTGGGCATCGAGCCGCCCAAACACCAGCTCGACCTGTGGTCACTGACCGACTTGGTGGCGTTCAGCCGGGAGCTGGAGGGCGGCTGCTCGATCGTCGATGCCATCTCTGCCGCGCGCGAAAATGCCCGCTCGGCAAGGGAAGTCACGTCCTCGGACATGTGGGAGTGTCTCAACACGACCTACAACGCGCTCGCCGAACGCGAACGCGCGGCGCGTCGGCTCGGCCCGCACGAGTTCTTCAGCTTCATCGAGGGTCGAGCAGCCATGTTCGCCGGGCTGGCCGACTCGACCCTGTCCCGCGACGACGGCTACCGCTTTCTGGTGCTGGGCCGAGCAATCGAGCGGGTCGACATGACGGTGCGGCTGCTGCTGTCCCGGGTAGGAGACAGCGCGTCCTCGCCGGCCTGGGTGACGGTGTTGCGCTCCGCCGGTGGGCACGACACCTATCTGCGGACCTACCGCGGCGTACTCGACGCCAGCCGGGTCGTCGAATTCATGTTGCTGGACCGGCTTTTTCCGCGGTCGGTCTACTACTCGCTGAAGCTGGCCGAGCACAGCCTCGACGAACTGATGCATCGCCAGCACAACCGGGTCGGGTCCACCGCCGAGGCGCAGCGTCTGCTCGGCCGGGCCAGAAGCGAGCTCGAGTTCATCCGGCCAGGCGTGCTGTTGGAGTCGCTCGAAGAGCGGCTGGCCGGGCTGCAGGAGATGTGCCGGGACGTCGGGGAAGCGGTAGCGCTGCAATACTTCCACTCCGCACCGTGGGTCGCCTGGTCGGACGCGGGCCAGCACGGTGCGCTGGTCATTGAAGAAGGGGAGATCTAACGATGAGCGCCTGCGCGAAGAGAATCAGCTGATGTGGCGCATGCGGGTCGTGCACGCGACGGGGTACGCCTACAAGTCTCCCGTCACCGCCTCCTACAACGAAGCCCGGCTCACGCCGCGTTCGGATTCCCGGCAGAACGTCATCCTCAACCGCGTCGAAACCATCCCGGCGACCCGGTCCTACCGGTATGTCGACTACTGGGGCACGGCGGTAACGGCTTTCGACCTGCACGCGCCGCACACCGAGTTGGAGGTGACGTCGTCCTCGGTGGTGGAAACCGAGAGGCCGGAGGGGCCGCCGGAGGAAGTCACCTGGGAGGAACTGGATTCCGAGACCGTACGGGACCGCTTCGACGAGGTGCTCAGCCCCACGCACTACACGCCTGCCAGCCGGCGGATCCACCGGGTGGGCCGGCGCATCGCCAAGGAAAACGATCCCCAGGACGCGGTCGTGGCCGCCGCGCGGTGGGCGCACAGCGAGTTGAAATACGTCCCCGGTACCACCGGTGTGCATTCGTCGGGTCTCGACGCGCTGCGCGAAGGAAAGGGCGTATGCCAGGACTTCGCCCACCTGACACTGATCCTGTTGCGCGGCATGGGTATTCCGGCCCGCTACGTTTCGGGGTATCTGCATCCTAAGCGGCACGCCGTGGTCGGTGACACCATCGACGGGCAGAGCCACGCCTGGGTCCAGGCGTGGACCGGCGGCTGGTGGAATTACGACCCGACCAACGACACCGAGATCAACGAGCAGTACATCAGCGTGGGCGTCGGCCGCGACTACGCCGACGTGACCCCGCTGAAGGGCATCTACTCCGGCGAGGGCTCCACCGACCTCGACGTGGTGGTGGAGATCACCCGCCTGGCGTGAGCGCGCCGACAGGGACCTCGTCGCCGTCTTCATCTGCGGGAAGCGTGGTTTGGCGACCGGCCGTCCGCCGGGCCGAGATGATTCCCTCGGCTACCAACACGACGAGCAGCGATACCCCGAAGACCGGGTAGAGCAGCCCCAGCGCCACCGCGACGACCGCGACGGTGATCATCGCGCCCTTGGGAGTGTTCGCGCGGGTGGCCTCGCTGGTGGGGCCGGGCAGGCCGGTACCTTCCCGGGGGCGGCGCTTCCACCACATGAGAAACCCGGTCACGACGCTGGCCAGGACACCCAGGCAGGCGACGGTGGCGGAGATGCGGGTCAGCCATCCGAGCTGATTTCCCATGTGCATGGCGATTCCGAAACTGGTCAACCGGGAGAGCGCGCCGTCCTGATCCGCGGTGGCGTTGGCGATGGTGGCGCCGGTGAACTGATTCAGATAGAGCGTCCGCTGCTCGGAAAGCCTTTGCGGCCAACGGTTCACCACCGTGTAGCTGCCGTAGACCGGCGTGCCGTCTTCGGCGGTGCTGTCGGACGGCGGGAAGATCGAGTAGCCGGGCACCATGTGCTCGTCCTTGGCGATGTGGTCGACGTCGGCGTACGACATCCGGGGTGCGGCGGAATCACCGGGTGGGGAGGCGTAGATCGGGTCGTCGGTGGCGGCCCATGCGATACGACGGCCGAGCCGGTCGTAGTCGCCCAGCTTCGCCGGCGTGGAGGGCGCATCGATCTGCGCCGACGGTGTCACCGTGGCGGCGACCGCGCGCCAGTTCTCGCCCCAGTACCGCGTCCATGTCATCCCCGAGACGATGTAGCCGATGAGGATGACGGCGATCACCACGCCGGTGAGCGCGTGCAGGTCGCGCCACCGGATCCGGCCGCCTGCGCCCCACCGGACTTTCAGCAGTGGTTTCGCGGCCTCGACGGCTCGGGGCCACCACAGGTAGATGCCGCTGGCCAGCAGCACGAGGATCCACGTTGCGGTCAGTTCGATCCAGAGGTTGCCCAGCCCGACCGGAATCGTGGCATCGGGGTAGGCCGACGGATCGATCAGATGGCCCAGGGAGGGCAACTGCACATGCGGCCCGTCGTTGCCGAACATGCGGTGGAGCTGATTGGCCCATCCCACCAATCCGGAGAGCTGACTGCGCTGGCCCAGGTATGCGCCGGTGTAGGGATCGACGAACACCTGGATCATGTTGGACTCGGCCTGCGGGTAGCTCTTGGCGTCCGGGGCGAGGAAGTCCACCCGGGTCGAACCGTCCGGGCTGTCGGGTGGGGTGACCGCTTCGAGGGTGTCGTCGGCGCCCACGTGCTGTTTGGCGACGGTGACCTGAGTGTCCAGCGGGACCGTGGTCGGCAACTGCTCGACGACGAAGAGATGCCGGTTCAGGACGGCGTCCAGCGGCTGGCTGTAGAGGATCACCAACCCGGTGCAGGCCAGGACCACCAGAACCGGGGCCGCGAACAGCCCCACCCAGAAGTGCAGCCGCC
Source organism: Mycobacterium pinniadriaticum (assembly GCF_026242045.1). GTDB lineage: Bacteria > Actinomycetota > Actinomycetes > Mycobacteriales > Mycobacteriaceae > Mycobacterium > Mycobacterium pinniadriaticum. The sequence goes on along the minus strand of NZ_JAPJDO010000008.1, from coordinate 162,349 downwards.
AGATTCGGCGCAGCACAGCGGAGTCGGCACGTCGCTTGGAAATGTCCACCGTCGTCACGGCCCATTGGTCGCGCGCGCAGGTGAGTTAGTTCCCGACGGACACCTGATGCAGGTCGTTGCCGATTTCGACGGGGCCGCTGAACTCGGTGGCGGCCAGGGCGCGCCATTGGTCCTCCTGCCCGGGCACCAGCGGCGGTACGTAATGGGTGAGTACCAGCGTGCCGACCCCGGCGCGGGCCGCGGTGGCCGCGGCCTGCTCGACCGACGAGTGGTAGTCGAGAATGTCCCGGATCCGCTGAACCGGCATCTGCTGGACGAGGTCCGCCCGGATCACCGTGTGCACCAGAGCGTCGGCCCCCGAGGCGAGTTCATCCAGCGTCGAGCACGGCACGGTGTCACCGGCCAGGACCACCGCGGCCCCGTCGTGTTCGACGCGGAAACCCAGTGTGGGTTCGACCGGCCGGTGGTCGGTGGGCGCCGCGGTGATCCGGACACCGGCGTCATCCCACACCTGACCCGCGCTGTATTCATGCACCTGAATCGAGGGCGGCTCGGTGATGTCGGGGTGGTGGCCGATGCGGTAGGAGATGTCGGGGGCCAGCGCCGCCAGCGTCGCGTCCACGACGGCCTTGGTGCCGGGCGGGCCGATGATCGGCAGCGGGGTGGGCACGAACGTCGTGACCCAGCGGGTGGTGATCACATCGGAGAGGTCGGTGATGTGGTCGCTGTGCAGATGGGTCAGCAGCAGCGCGGTGATGTTGGCCGCGCCCACACCGGCGGCGGCCGCGCGCATCAGCACCCCCCGCCCGCAGTCCACCAGGAACACCGCATCTCCGGCTTTCACCAGGGTGGAGGGTCCGGCTCGATTCGGGTCGATCATCGGGCTTCCAGTGCCCAGCAGGGTGATGTCGATCATTGGCACATTGTGCGCGATGTGGGCGCGCGGGGACTATTCGCGCGCGGACGACACCCAATTCGGGTCGACGGAACGATGGCCGGACACACCCGCACCGGCGGTCTCGAGCGCCTCGAGTTGGTCGGGGTCCAGCTGTACCGACAGCGAGGCGGCGTTCTCGTCGACCCGCGCTGCCCGGCGGGTGCCCGGGATCGGCACCGACGCCACGCCCAGCGCCTCGGCCCGCTGTCGCAGCCAGGCCAGTGCCACCTGCGCCGGTGTCGCGCCGACCTGTTCGGCGATCGAGGTGATCACCTGCACCACAGCCAGATTCGCGTCGAGCACATCGGCCGCGAAGCGCGGGATGCGGCTGCGGAAGTCCGATGGTGAGGAAAGGTCGGCGGCGGAGCGGACCGCGCCGGCCAGGAAGCCGCGGCCCAGCGGCGAGTACGGCACGAACCCGACGCCGAGCTCGGCGGCCGCCGGCACCACGTTGCGTTCGACGTCGCGGCTCCAGATCGACCATTCGCTCTGCACCGCCGCGATCGGGTGCACGGCCACCGCGGCGCGCAACTCGTCGGCGGTCACCTCGGACAGACCCAGATGGCGCACCTTGCCGGCGGTGACCAACTCGGACATCGCTCCGACGGTCTCTTCGATCGGCAACGACACGTCGCGCCGGTGCATGTAGTACAGATCGACGACGTCGGTTCCCAGCCGGTCCAGGCTCTCATCGAGGCACTGGCGCACGTAGGCGGCGTCACCGCGGGCCTTGAGCCTGCCGGTGGTCGGATCGCCGTCGATACCGAACTTCGTCGCCAGGATGACCTCGTCACGGCGATCGGCCAGGACCTGGCCGATCAGCCATTCATTGGCGCCCCCGCCGTACACGTTGGCGGTGTCGATGAATGTCATCCCCACGTCGAGGCAATGGTGCAGGGTCGCCAGCGACTCGGCATCGTCGACCGCACCGTAGACCGGGGTCAGTGCCATCCCGCCGAAACCGATCGCGCTGACGGTCAGGCCGTCACCCAACTCCGTCGTCGGCAGTGTGCCCATTGCAGATCTCCTTCGGTTCGCCCGTTCTGTCTCAACGCAACCGCCGCGGTTTGCTTCCCCGACGCTGCGATAAGCCTTAACCTGGTGTGACATCCACCACAAGGGAGTGGCGATGCGCATCGCAGACATCTTGCGCACCAAGGGCGCGGCGGTGGCCACGGTCACCGAAACCACCACAGTGACCGGTCTGCTCGCCGAACTGGTCATTCACAACATCGGCGCGATGGTCGTGGTCGGGCCCGACGGTGTGGTGGGCATCGTCTCCGAGCGCGACGTGGTGCGCAAACTGCACGATCACGGCCCTGATCTGCTGCGCAGCGCGGTCGCCGACATCATGAGCAAGATCCTGGTGACCTGCACCCCCGACGACCTCGTGGACGACCTCAGCGCGGTGATGACCAACAACCGGGTTCGCCACGTCCCGGTGATGCAAGACGGTCGGTTGGTCGGCATCGTCAGCATCGGCGACGTCGTGAAGAACCGGATGGAGCAGCTGCAGGCCGAGCAGGAGCAACTGCAGGCCTACATCACCCAAGGCGGTTAATCTCGCGCCGAGATCGACGAAAAGACGCTGTCTTCTCGGGCGTTCGCGGCGAAACGTCGGTTTGGGCGGAGAGGTGGTCAGCTCCAGGAGTACTCGGCCCGCAGCCGGGCGGCGACCAGTTCGAACGTCGCCTGCTCCAGGACCGCGCCTTCGCGGCGGATGCCTTCCTCGGGCACATCGAGAACCCGGTCCAGCCGCACCCAGCTCGGCCGGCCGTCGTAATCCCACCCGCCCGAGCCGATGCCGATCCAGTTGTCGTCCTCGGCGTGCTGAGCCTGGCTGGACAGCATCAAGCCCAGCAGGGTTCGCCGGTCCCGCCCCACCACCAGCACCGGCCGGTCCTTGCCCTGCGTCGGATCGTCCTCGTAGACCACCCAGGTCCAGACGATCTCGCCCGGGTCGGCCCGGCCGTCCAGATCCGGCGCATAGACCAGGCGGCGGGCGCGGTGCGCGGTCGGGACGCTGCTGCTGGTCACCGGACGGCCCGCGGTGATCGCGGCGGGCTGCTCGGAGGCGACCGAGCTGGCCACCAGCACGTCGATGCCCAGCTTGAGTCCCTGCTGGATGGTCCGCGGCACGGCGGCTGGAATCGGCAACTGCCGGATGAACTTGGGCGCCTCGTTGAACACGAGGTGCTCTGCGAACTTCTGGAACGTCCTCCACTGCGACGCCATTCTCGACAGCATAGGCGGCTTCGCAGGGTTCGGTTGCGCGCGATTGTGTCCCCCCGGGCCGTAGTCGATACGCTGGAGAGGTCCGAGGGCCCCCTCGAATCACCACCCGACCAGGAGAAACACAATCAGCAGTTTCGCCGACCAGACCTTCACCGCGCCGGCGCAGATTCGGAACTTCTGCATCATCGCCCACATCGATCATGGGAAGTCGACGCTGGCCGACCGGATGCTGCAGCTCACCGGCGTCGTCGATGAGCGGTCGATGCGCGCTCAATACCTGGACCGGATGGACATCGAGCGGGAACGCGGAATCACGATCAAGGCGCAGAACGTGCGGCTGCCGTGGAAAGTCGGGGACACCGATTACGTCCTGCACCTGATCGACACCCCCGGCCACGTCGACTTCACCTACGAGGTGTCGCGCGCGCTGGAGGCATGCGAGGGCGCGGTGCTGCTGGTGGACGCCGCCCAGGGCATCGAGGCGCAGACGCTGGCCAATCTCTACCTCGCGCTGGACCGGGACCTGACGATCATCCCGGTGCTCAACAAGATCGACCTGCCGGCCGCGGATCCGGAGCGCTACGCCGCCGAGATCGCGCACATCATCGGCTGTGAACCCGACGACGTGCTGCGCGTCTCCGGCAAGACCGGTGAGGGGGTCGCCGAGCTGCTCGACGAAGTGGTGCGCCAGGTGCCCGCGCCCACCGGTGACGCGGACGCGCCCACCCGGGCGATGATTTTCGACTCGGTCTACGACATCTACCGCGGCGTGGTGACCTACGTCCGCGTGGTCGACGGCAAGATCGCGCCGCGCGAGCGGATCAAGATGATGTCGACGGGGGCCACCCACGAACTGCTCGAGGTGGGCATCGTCTCGCCCGAACCCAAACCGACCGGCGGCCTGGGTGTGGGGGAGGTCGGTTACCTCATCACCGGCGTGAAGGACGTTCGCCAGTCGAAGGTCGGCGATACGGTGACCACCGCACGGCACGGGGCCGCCGAAGCCTTGACCGGCTATCGCGAGCCCAAGCCGATGGTGTACTCGGGTCTGTATCCGGTGGACGGGTCCGACTATCCGAATCTGCGCGACGCGCTGGACAAGCTGCAGCTCAACGACGCCGCGCTGACCTACGAGCCGGAAACCTCCGTGGCGCTGGGATTCGGATTCCGGTGCGGCTTCCTCGGCCTGCTGCACATGGAGATCACCCGCGAACGGCTGGAACGCGAATTCGACCTGGACTTGATCTCCACGTCGCCCAACGTCGTCTACCGCGTCATCACTGAGGGGATGGCGCCCGATGATTCCGGGCTCATCGTGACCAACCCCTCGGACTGGCCCGAGGGCAAGATCCGCGAGGTCTACGAGCCCGTCGTCAAAACCACGATCATCGCGCCCAGTGATTTCATCGGCACCATCATGGAGCTCTGCCAGTCCCGGCGCGGAGAACTCGGCGGCATGGACTACCTCTCGCCGGAGCGGGTCGAACTGCGCTACACGATGCCGTTAGGGGAGATCATCTTCGACTTCTTCGACTCGCTGAAATCACGCACCCGCGGCTACGCCAGCCTGGACTACGAAGAGGCCGGCGAGCAGGAGGCCGCGCTTGTCAAGGTGGACATCCTGCTGCAGGGCGAGGCCGTCGACGCGTTCAGCGCGATCGTGCACAAGGATTCGGCCCAGGCCTATGGCAACAAGATGACCACCAAGCTCAAGGAACTCATCCCGCGCCAGCAGTTCGAGGTGCCGGTGCAGGCCGCCATCGGGTCGAAAATCATTGCCCGCGAGAATATCCGGGCGATCCGCAAGGACGTGCTCGCCAAATGCTACGGCGGTGACATCACTCGCAAGCGCAAGCTGCTGGAGAAGCAGAAAGAGGGCAAGAAGCGGATGAAGACGATCGGGCGCGTCGACGTGCCGCAGGAAGCCTTCGTCGCCGCTCTGTCCACCGACGCCGGCGGCGACAAGGCCGGCGACAAGGCGAAGAAATAGGGGGCCCGATTACACGCGACCTACGTGTCGTTCGGGGGCGATCGATAGTTGGTGCCGTGCTCGGCATCGCCGTGCTGGCCGGTTGTTCTGACACGGTCGGCGGCACCGCGGTGCGCCCAATGCCCTCCGGTGCGCCGCGAGACCTCGCCGCGATCCTGCCGAGCGGCGCGGAGGTCAGCCAGGCGGCGGGAAACCCGTTGGCGGACAGTGGAGCCGCGGTGATCGGCGGGATCGACGTCCTGCCCGACGGAATTCGCGACGACACCGGCGCCACCCCCATCGAATGCCTGGGACCGGTGTCGCCGTTCATGCGTGTGGTCTACGAGGGCGGCGATGTTCGCGGCGCCGGCTGGCAGGAATTCTCCAATTATGGTGGCGGGCAGACGGTCTCGAGCGTGGATGCCGGAGTCGTCGAATTCGATTCCGACGCCGAGGCCCAACGCATGTTCGGTGCTTTCGTGACCCGGTGGAAGGCCTGCGAAGGCACGACCGTCACCACGGCGTTGCACAACTCGGCCGGCCTCGAGCTGTACCAGAAGATCACCGACGTGACGGTGGACGGCGCGGTGCTGTCGGCGACGGTCGTCAACTCAGACAACCAGGGTGACGCGACATTTCCCACCGAACGGGCCGTCGGCCTGGCGGACGACTGTGTCGTCGACGTGGACGTGGCGGTCACCGCCGGAACACCGGCGCAGCAAAGCGCCTCGGGCCGCGCGGTCAAGCTGGTCGCGACGATGAGGGCCAAGGTCGCCGGGGCACGCTAGGCCGTTGGCGCACAGGAAACTGCCAGCCGGGGGACAATATCGTTCGTGAACCGCTGGGCTTCCGTCGTGTGCACCGCCGCCTTGGTCGGGGCGCTGCTGTCCGGGTGCGCTGTCACGGTCGCCGGCACGGCGCTACGCGCCGAAGGCGGCGACCCGGCCCCGGTGCACGTCCCGAAACTCGAGGAATCCGACCTGGACCAGGTGTTTCTCAGCGCCGGGGAGGTCAACGGCATCATGGACGCCACCGGCATCCGGGTGACCGCGTCCTCGCAGAGCATGAGCGACAACTCCGACGGGGTTTCCGACATCGACTGCCTTGGTGCGATCTACGGTGCCGAAGAACTGGTCTACGACGGCAGCGACTGGACCGCCGTGCGCGACGAGGTACTGCAGGAGCCCACGAGCGACAACGACCACTGGGTCGAGCAGATCGCGGTGCTCTTCCCGTCGGCGGTAAAGGCCCGGCAGTTCGTCGAGAGTTCCCGGGCGACGTGGGAGAAGTGCGGTGGCGCGTCGATCGACATCGACAATTACGACGTGCACTCCACCTGGCAGATCGGCCAGGCCGACGTGGCCGGCGACATCCTGACCCAGGAGTCCACCCAGCGCAACACCGGCGGATGGGGCTGCCAGCATGCGCTGACGTCGGCCTCCAACCTGGTTGTCGAGGCGTGGGCGTGCAGCAATTCGATCAGCGACGAAGCCAAGAGCATCGCCGCTCAGATGCTCGAGAACGCGGCCGAGAAGTAGCGCTGGCCGCTCACCCGGCGACTCTTTCGCGGCGTCCGGCGCCGAACGCCGCCAGCGCCAGCGTCGACAGCGTCACCATCACCACGGCCAGGGGCAACGCGGTGTGCTCACCGCCGAGGCCGACCAGCGGCGACACGGCCGCACCCAGCCCGAACTGCAGGGCGCCGAGTCCGGCTGACCCGGAGCCGGCGGCACGCGGCACCGCAGCCAGTGCCAGTGCGGTGGCATTGCCCAGAATCAGGCCCTGGGAAGCGACCGCCACGAAGATCGGGATGGGGAGCAGCCACGCCGGCGCGCCGGTCAGGACCAGGGCCAGCAGAACGAGTGTCGCCGTCACCGTCAGTCCCAGGCCGACTCCGAGCAGTGTGGCTCCGGCGATTCTCTGGCTGAGCCGAGCGGACACCGCACTGACGGTGATCATGCCCGCGGCGTTGAGGCCGAAGGCGATGCCGTATTGCATCGGCGTGAGGCCCACCATCACCTGGTAGACGAACGGGGAGGCGGAAATGTAGGCCATCATCACCGAGAAGCCGAAGCCGAACGCCAGTGTGTTGGCCAGGTAGGCCCGTGACCGCAGCGCCGACAGTGGCGAGACACCCTGCGCAGCATGGGCTTTCAGCTCGGCCCTGCGCTCTTCGGGGTGTGATTCGCGCACCACGGCCACAGTTGAGATCAGCATGACCACCGCGATGGCACACACCACCCAGAGGATGCCCCGCCAGCCAAGCGGATCGACCAGTAGTCCGCCGGCGAACGGTGCGAGCACCGGCGCCACACCGCTGACGATCATCATCAGGCTGAACGCCCGTCCGGCGGCTTCACCGCCGGTCAGGTCGGAGATCACCGCACGGCCGATGACCATGCCGGCCGCACCGGTGAAACCCTGGGCGAATCGCGCCGCGATGAGAATCCCGATGCTCGGCGCCGTCGCGGCGACGACGCTCGCGACCACGCACAGCAGGGCGCCGACGATCAGTGGGCGACGCCGGCCGAGCCGGTCGGACAGCGGGCCGAACATCAACTGTCCGAACGTCAGCCCGAGAAGAAAGGCGGTCAGCGTCAGTTGGACGGCGGTGGCGCTGGCCTGCAGCTCCGCGGTCATCTCCGGGAATGCGGGCAAGTAGAGATCGGTGGACACCGGTGCCACCGCGCTGAGCAGGGCGAGCACCAGGAGCAGCCATGGCGAGATGGCGGCGTCGTGGGTCTGCGGCCGCGCGACGGCCCGGGTGGCGGTGGGCATGAGAATCCTCGGCAAGTAGTTATGAATAAATAACTATCAAATAATAACTACCAGGGTAGGATTTGTCCATGGACAGTGAGCTGGCCGATCTCGCCGAGGCGATCCTCGGCGTGGGGCGAGAACTTCGGATGCGGATCTCGACCGACGTCGTGCAGTTGACCGCGCAGGAGGCCCACGTCATGCGGCATATCGATCACCATCCCGGCGTAACGCCGAGCGACGTCGCCCGGGCGACCGGCCTGCAGCGCAGCAATCTGTCGACCGCGTTGCGGGCACTGGAGCGCCGCGGTTTCGTCGAGCGCCGCATCGATCCGCGGGACGCCCGGGGGGTCAACCTGTATCCGACCGAGCGCGCCGCCGACAATCTCACCCGCCTGCGGCGGCAGTGGGCCAGTCAGATGGCGAGGGCGCTGGGCGGGGATCTGCGGGACGCGGCGGCCGCCACGGCCCTGCTCAAGCGGATCGAAGCGGGGCTGGCGGCCGACCGCCTCGGCTGATCACATCCGCCTACATCGGCGCGTTGGCGGGCTGGAACACCCCGGTGCTGTCGGCTTCCTCTTCGGCGCGGATGACGTGCACCACGGCGTTGATCAAGGCCAGGTGGGTGAACGCCTGGGGGAAGTTGCCCAGATGCCGGCCGGTGCGCGCTTCGATCTCCTCGGCGTAGAGGTGCAGCGGGCTGGCGAAGGACAGTAGCCGCTCACACAGATGCCGGGCGCGGCTGACCTCGCCGATCTCAACCAGCGCCGACACCAACCAGAACGAGCAGATGGTGAACGTGCCCTCCTCGCCGGACAGGCCGTCGTCGGTCTCCTCGACCCGATAGCGCAACACCAGGCCGTCCTCGGTGAGCTCGTCGGCGATCGCCAGTACCGTCGCCCGCACTCGCGGATCGTCCGACGGCAGGAACCGCACCAGCGGGACCAGCAGCAGCGACGCATCCAGCGCGTCGTCGCCATAGCGCTGGGTGAGCACCCCGCGCTTGTCCACCCCGTGGGCCAGGATGTCGGCCTTGATCTCCTCGGCGATCGCCCGCCACTGCTGGGCGTAGCTCTTTTCACCGACGAGCTCGGCCAGCTTGGAACCACGGTCCAGGGCCACCCAACACATCACCTTCGACGAGGTGAAATGCTGCGGTTCGCCGCGCACCTCCCAAATGCCGCGGTCGGGTTCCTTCCAGTGTTTGATCGCCTCTTCGACCTGCTCCTTGAGCACCGGCCAGAGCTGATCGGAGATCTGTTCGCGCGACTTGGCGTGCAGGTACACCGAGTCCAGCATGGTGCCCCAGATGTCGTGCTGGCGCTGGTTGTAGGCACCGTTGCCGATGCGCACCGGCCGGGCGTTGTCGTAGCCGGACAGGTGGCTGAGCTCTTCCTCGACCAGTTCACGCTCGCCGCCGACGGCATACATCACCTGAAGCGGATGCCGTTCACCGTTGTTGGCGCCGGACACGTCGGCGATGAACGAGAAGAAGTCGTCGGCCTCGCGGTCCAGGCCGAGGGTGTAGAGGCCCCACAACGCGAATGTCGAGTCGCGGACCCAGGCGTAGCGGTAGTCCCAGTTGCGTTCGCCCTGTGGGGTCTCCGGCAATGACGTGGTGCTGGCGGCCAGCAGCGCGCCGGTCGGGGAGTAGGTGAGTCCCTTGAGGGTCAACGCGCTGCGCTGCAGGTAGGAGCGCCACGGATGGTCGGGGAAGTCGCCGATGTTGATCCATTGCCGCCAGGCCTCGCTGGTCTGCCACATCTTGTCGGCGGCCTCTTCGTAGGTCTGCGGCGACGGATGCTTGGACCACGACAACGCCACGAAGACGTTGTCGCCCTCCTTGAGCCGGGTGCGGGCACGGGCCTCGCGGCCCTCCAGGCCGATCCGGAGGTTCGTGGTCAGCCGCATCGTGGGATGGGCGTCGGGATCCTTGCGGGCCCGGGCGATCGCCTCACCGTAGGCATTGGCCGAGTACTCCCAGGCGGCATTGACCCGGGCGTAGTCGAAGGACGGCTCGCAGTTCATCACCAACTCGACCGTCCCGCTCACACATTTCACCGTGCGCAGCAGGATGTGCTCGGCGTCCCAGTCCATCGGGGTACGACGGTGGGTCCGCGACCGCGTCTCGATGTCGTGCCACGGGCCCATGACCAGGGCGTCCCGCACGATCACCCAGCCGGTGTGGGTCTGCCAGGTGGTCTCCAGGATGAGGCTGCCCGGAAGATAGCGGCGGGCGGCCGGCACCGACACCCCGTAGGGGCCGAGCCGGAAGTGCCCCGCGCCACGGTCCAGGATCGCTCCGAAAACGCTGGGCGAGTCGGGCCGCGGCACGCACAGCCACTCCACCGCCCCGGCCGATGAGATCAGGCAGGTGTTCTCACAGTCGGACAGGAACGCGTAATCGGCGATCGGCGGGAACGGGTTGCGCAGCGCAGCACTCGAGGCGTACGGCACCGGGGCGGTAACCGACAACGGCGGCGGGACGGAATCGAGGGCCACGTCCTCAGTGTCCCCGCCGGCGGGCTGGGCTTGCAAAACCATTGAGACATCATCGACCGCCGGGCCGCTCGGCGTCCACTTATGTGCTGATCCGTGGCTTTGCTGTTACCGCCGCCGACGACGCGGTGACGGGCGCGGCATACGCTGGTTGCGTGCAAGGCCTGCTGAGTTGGTGGGACGGCGTCGAGCTGTGGTTGTCCGGCCTCGGTTTCGTCCTCCAGACGATCATCGTGATGCCCGTCGTCCTGTTGATCGCCTACCTCATCGCGCTGGTCATCGACGCGATGCTGGGGTACGGCATCCGAGTGTTGCGCCGACTGCGCCGTGCTGATCGGCGGCTGAAATGAGCGGGATGCCGCGATCACGGGTGACGCTGGCCCTGGTGTTGCTGCTGATCCTCGTCATCGTGGTGTGGCTGATCAACCGCTGACAACTGCGCCGTTGGCCGGTCGCGTGTCTGTTAAGCTTCGCGCCATGCAATCGGCGACCGGTTACGGCGAGGGCCACATTTTGGCGCTCATTGCCGTCGGTGCATTGGCCGTTGCTGATGTTGCTTGTTGTTGCTGACGCCCCCGCCCCTCCGCGGCCTGGTGTCGGTGTTTGTCGTGGCATTCGATTGTCCAACATCGCCATTCCGTTGCGACGGGGCTCGATCCGTCCATAACCGCAACGAGAAAGGCCCCCATGTCCAAGATTCACATCCCCGTTCGCCGGTGGAGCAGCGCGGTTGCTCTGGTAACGACTGCAACGGTGCTCGCCGCGTGCGGCGGCGGCTCCAGCGATGTCGTCGGCGGCGGTGACCAGCCGAAGGCCGACACCACCCTGACCCTGGTCGCTTACGCGGTGCCCGAGCCCGGCTGGAGCAAGATCATCCCCGCGTTCGCGGCCACCCCGGAAGGCAAGGGGGTTGGGGTGACGGCTTCCTACGGAGCCTCCGGGGACCAGTCCCGCGCGGTGGTCGACGGCAAGCCCGCCGACATCGTGAACTTCTCGGTGGAGCCGGACATCGCCCGCCTGGTCAAAGCGAACAAGGTTGCCGCCGACTGGGACAAGGACGTCACCGGGGGAATCCCGTTCGGCTCGGTGGTGACCCTGGTCGTCCGCGACGGCAACCCGAAGAACATCAAGGACTGGGACGACCTGCTGGCGCCCGGCATCGAGGTCGTGACCCCGAGCCCGCTGAGTTCCGGATCGGCCAAGTGGAATCTGCTGGCGCCCTACGCCGTCAAGAGCAACGGTGGTCAGGACCCCGCGGCGGGCCTGGATTACCTCACCAAGCTGGTCACCGAGCACGTCAAGACCCGCCCCAGTTCCGGCCGGGAGGCCACCGACGTCTTCCTGCAGGGCACCGGTGACGTACTGATCAGCTACGAGAACGAGGCCATCAACACCGAGCGTCAGGGCAAGCCGGTCGAGCACATCAACCCGCCGCAGACCTTCAAGATCGAGAACCCGGTGGCCGTGGTGACCACCAGCGCCCACCTCGACAAGGCGACGGCGTTGAAGAATTTTCTGTACACCCCCGAGGGGCAGAAGATCTGGGCCCAGGCCGGATTCCGTCCGGTCGATCCGTCGGTGGCAGCCGACTTCGCCACCGATTTCCCGACACCGCAGAGGTTGTGGACGATCGCCGATCTCGGTGGCTGGAGCACGGTGGATCCGTCGCTGTTCGACAAAGACAATGGTTCGATCACAAAGATCTACAAACAGGCCACTGGATGACAACGGCGATCGGGCCGAATCCGCGGGCGGTCCGGCCTGAGGTCGCCGGTGGTGAGCCGGGCGCGCCGTCCGGTTTGCCGGCTCGCCGTCGCGGTACCACTTCGTTGCGGGTGGGCGCGGCGTCGATCTGGTTGAGCGTCATCGTCCTGTTGCCACTGGCGGCGATCGTCTGGCAATCGGCCAAGGGCGGCTGGACCGCCTTCTGGCTGGCGATCAGCTCCGCCGCCGCGCTGGAGTCGTTTCGGGTGACGCTGTCGATCTCGATCGGCGTGACGGTGGTGAACGCCGTGTTCGGGCTGTTGGTTGCCTGGGTGTTGGCCCGAGACGACTTCCCGGGCAAGCGGTTGGTCGACACGGTGATCGACCTGCCGTTCGCGTTGCCCACCATCGTGGCGAGCCTGGTCATGCTGGCGCTCTATGGACCGAACAGCCCGGTCGACCTGCATCTGCAACACACCAAATGGGGTGTCGGCGTCGCCCTGCTGTTCGTCACCCTGCCGTTCGTGGTGCGCTCCGTGCAGCCGGTGCTGCTCGAACTCGACCGGGAGGTCGAGGAGGCCGCCGCCTCATTGGGGGCGACCAACCTGGTTATCTTCACCCGGGTCGTGCTGCCCGCCTTGCTGCCTTCGCTGCTGTCCGGGGCGGGCCTGGCGTTCTCGCGCGCCATCGGCGAGTTCGGCTCGGTGGTCCTGATCGGCGGCGCGGTGCCGGGGGAGACCGAGGTGTCCTCGCAGTGGATCCGGACGCTGATCGAAAATGACGACCCCGCCGGGGCCGCGGCGATTTCCATTGTGCTGCTGGTGATCTCGTTCATCGTGCTGCTGGCCCTGCGGACCATCGGATCGCGCGCGGCCAAGCGGGAGGAACTGGCGGCGTGATCCTCTCACCGCTGGTGCGTTATCTCACCCGCTACATCGCACTCGCGTACATCCTGCTGCTCGTTCTGGTGCCGGTCGGGCTGATCCTCTGGCGCACCTTCGCACCCGGGCTTGGCGAGTTCTTCGCATCGATCAGCACGCCGGCGGCGATCTCGGCCCTGCACGTGTCATTGTTGGTCGTGGCGATCGTGGTCCCACTCAACGTCCTCTTCGGGGTTCCCACCGCACTGGTGTTGGCCCGCAACAAGTTCCGGGGCAAGGCGGCGCTACAGGCGGTCATCGACCTGCCGTTCGCGGTGTCACCGGTGATCGTGGGTGTGGCGCTGATCCTGCTGTGGGGCACCGCGGGCGTGTTCGGCTTCGTCGAACACAACCTCGGACTCAAGATCATCTTCGGGTTTCCCGGCATCGTGCTGGCCAGCATCTTCGTCACCGTGCCCTTCGTGATCCGCGAGGTCGAGCCGGTACTGCACGAACTCGGCATCGACCAGGAGGAGGCGGCGGCCACACTGGGCTCCAGCTGGTGGCAGACGTTCTGGCGGATCACCCTCCCGTCCATCCGATGGGGTCTGACCTATGGCATCGTGCTCACCGTCGCGCGCACCCTCGGCGAGTACGGCGCGGTGCTCATGGTGTCGTCCAATCTGCCCGGCAGGTCTCAGACGTTGACCCTGCTGGTGTCCGACCGCTACAGCCGCGGCGCCGAGTACGGTGCCTACGCCATCTCGACGCTGTTGATGGCGGTCGCGGTGCTGGTGTTGGTCGTCCAGGTGGTGCTAGATGCCCGGCGGGCCAAAGCGGGCGAGCAATAGACCAGGAGAACGACATTCATGACCAACGCCATCACCGTGACCGGCGCCAACAAGCGCTACGGCGAGTTCGCGGCTCTCGACGACGTCGACTTCGTGGTACCCGCCGGGTCGCTGACCGCCCTGCTGGGGCCCAGCGGATCGGGCAAGTCCACGCTGTTGCGCGCCATCGCCGGACTGGACCAGCCCGACACCGGCACCATCACGATCAACGGACGCGACGTCACCAACGTGCCGCCGCAACGGCGCGGCATCGGCTTCGTGTTCCAGCACTATGCGGCTTTCAAACATCTGTCGGTGCGGGAGAACGTCGCGTTCGGCCTCAGGATTCGGAAGAAGTCCAAGGGCGAGATCAAGGCGAAGGTCGACGATCTGCTCGAGGTCGTCGGCCTGGCCGGATTCCAGACCCGCTATCCCAACCAGCTTTCCGGCGGTCAGCGGCAACGGATGGCGCTGGCCCGCGCGCTGGCCGTCGACCCGGAGGTGCTGCTGCTCGACGAGCCGTTCGGCGCACTGGACGCCAAGGTCCGCGACGACCTGCGGGCGTGGCTACGCCGGTTGCACGACGAAGTGCACGTCACCACGGTGTTGGTCACCCATGACCAGGCCGAGGCGCTCGACGTCGCCGATCGGATCGCCGTGCTGAACAAGGGCCGCATCGAGCAGATCGGCTCGCCGACCGATGTCTACGACAGTCCGGCCAACGCGTTCGTGATGTCCTTCCTGGGCACGGTGTCGGCCCTCAACGGAATTCTGGTGCGCCCGCACGATATCCGGGTCGGACGCAATCCGGAGATGGCGATCGCCGCCGGCGACGGCACCGCCGAGTCGACGGGTGTCACCCGTGCCACTATCGACCGGGTCGTCCACCTCGGTTTCGAGGTGCGCGTCGAATTGACCAGCGCCACCAACGGGGCGCCGTTCACCGCTCAGATCACCCGCGGCGACGCCGAAGCGCTGGCATTGAAGGAGGGGGACACCGTCTACGTGCGGGCCACCCGGGTGCCGCCGATCGCCGGTGAAGTACAGGTCGCCGCGAGCTAGCCGCTAGGCCGTTTCCCGCGAGCAGACACAGACTCGCACGAATTCGGTCGTAACCGTGCGAGTCTGTGTCTGCTCGCGGATCAGGCCGCTGCGGCACTGTCGGCCGTCGCGGCATCGAACCGGTCGAGTACCGTCTCGGCCACCAATGGATGCGCCCCCAGTGGCGCGACCATCGAAATATCGGCGGCGTCCGCGATTGCGGCCACCCGATCGGTGATGCGCCCCGGCGCGATGAACCACGGCGCCATGACGATCCGCCGCGCTCCGCGGTGACGCAGACGGTCGATTCCGTCCAGCACCGACGGGTGAGGTCCGGTCGCGTATGCCACCTGCACCCCGGACCACCTGGTCCCGCGCGCCAATGTGTCGGCGATGGCCGACGTCCGGGCGTTGGCGGCGGCGTGTGAGGAGCCGACTGCTACCACCAGGACGCCGAGCCCACGCTCGTACCGGTGAATCTGGTTCTCGGCCAGGCGTTCCCGCATGGCCGCGATCAGGCGCGGATCCTCACCCAGGGTGTCGGCCTGGATCACGTCGGCACCGGCGTCGGCGATCATCGCCGGGATGTCGATGCGGGCGTGGTAGGCACTGGCAAGCAGCAGCGGCGTGACGACGGCGGGGCCGTCCAGCATGTGCAGGGCGTCACGTAGATTTGGCGAGTTCTGCTCGCAGAACGCTACTCGCACATCCAATCCGGGCCTAAGCGCACGCACCCGCTCGGCCACCGCGTGCGTGGTTTCCGCTGAACGCGGATCGGCGCTGCCATGCGCGGTGAGGATCAGCCTCACGAAGCGTGCAGCCCGCATTCGGTTTTCGCCAGGCCTTGCCAGCGCCCGCTGCGCGGGTCGGCGCCCGCCAGCGGCTTCGCGGTGCACGGGGCGCAGCCGATCGACGGATAGCCCTCGTCGACAAGCGGATTCACCAGCACCCCATTGGCCTGGATGTAAGCGTCCACCTCGTCGTCGGTCCACGCGGCCAGGGGATTGATCTTCACCAGCTTGAACGCCTCGTCGAAGCTGATCAGCGGAGCGTTGGCGCGGGTGGGCGCTTCGACCCGGCGTATCCCGGTGACCCATGCCGAATACCCTTGCAGCGCTTTGCGCAGTGGCGTCACCTTGCGCAGCCGGCAGCACTCGGTCGGGTTGCTGGCGAACAGGTCCTTGCCCAGCAGCTGATCCTGCTCGGCCACGCTCTGCTCGGCGGTGACGTTCACCACAGTGATGTCATAGACCGCCTCGACCGCATCGCGGGTGCCGATGGTCTCGGCGAAGTGGTAGCCGGTGTCCAGGAACAGCACATCCACCCCGGGACGCACCTTGGCGGCCAGGTCGATCAGCACCGCGTCCTGCATGTTGGAGGCCACCACGTAGTCGGAGCCGAAATGGTGGTCGGTCCACGCCAGCAGCTCGAGCGCACTCGCACCGTCCAATTCGGCGGCGCCACGCTCGGCGATCGCTCGTAGGTCAGCCTCGGTCAATCCATCCACCTCGACAGTCATCGCAGATCGTCCTCCTCGGCTCGTACAGCCCACTGGGCGAAACGCTCGCCCTCTTCCCTTTGTTTCACGAAGTTGCGAACGATTCGCTCGATGTAGTCGCCGAGCTCGACGCTGGTGATCTTGTGCTGGCGCAGTTTCCGGCCGAAGGCACTGTCTACGCCGAGGCTGCCGCCCAGGTGAACCTGGAAGCCCTCGACGGAATTGCCGTCGCCGTTGTCGATCATCTGGCCCTTGAACCCGATGTCGGCGATCTGGATGCGGGCGCACGAGTTCGGGCAGCCGTTGATATTGACGGTTACCGGTACGTCCAACTCGGCGTTGAGGTCTTCCAAGCGCTTCTCGAGGTCGGGCACCAGGGTCTGGGCGCGCACCCGGGTCTCGGCGAAACTCAGCTTGCAGAACTCGATTCCGGTGCAGGCCATCAGGTTCCGCCGCCAGTGCGACGGCGTCGACGGCAGGCCGAGGGCGTCGAGCCCGCTGCGGAGTTCGTCCAATCGGTCGTCGGGGACGTCCAGGATGATCAGCTTCTGATACGGCGTGAACCGGACCCGGTTGGACCCGGCGGCCTCGGCCAGTTCGGCGACCTTCGTCAGGATCGTGCCCGAAACCCGCCCGGCGATCGGGGCAACCCCGACGGCGTTGAGGCCGTTCTTGAGCCGCTGCACACCCACGTGGTCGATGGGCCGGATGACCGGCTCGGGTGCCGGACCGTCGAGCAGCGGCCGCTTCAGGTACTCGTTCTCGAGCACCTCACGGAACTTCGGGATGCCCCAGTCCTTGATCAGGAACTTCAGCCGGGCCTTCGCGCGCAACCGCCGGTAACCGTAGTCACGGAACACACAGACGACGGCCTCCCACACGTCCGGGACCTCGTCGAGTGGCACCCAGGCGCCGACTCGCTGGCCGAGCATCGGGTTGGTGGACAGTCCGCCGCCGACCCACAGGTCGAAACCGGGGCCGTGCTCGGGATGGTTGACCCCGATGAACGCGACGTCGTTGACCTCGTGCACCACGTCCTGCAGACCGCTGATGGCGGTCTTGAACTTGCGCGGCAGGTTCGAGTACTCCGTCTTGCCGATGTAGCGGCGGACGATCTCGTCGATCGCGGGGGTGGCGTCGATCACCTCGTCCAGCGACTCGCCCGCCAGCGGGGAGCCCAGCACCACACGCGGGCAGTCGCCGCACGCTTCGGTGGTCTGCAGGCCGACCTCGTCGAGGCGGCGCCAGATCTCGGGCATGTCCTCGACCCGGATCCAGTGGTACTGCACATTTTCGCGATCGCTGATGTCGGCGGTGTCGCGGGCGAACTCGGTCGAAATTCCGCCGAGCGTGCGCAGTGCCGCGGTGGTCAGAACGCCGCCGTCGCTGCGCACCCGCAGCATGAAGTACTCGTCCTCGAGCATGTCGGTGTTCTCGTCACCCGTCCAGGTGCCGTCATAACCGGGCTTGCGCTGGGTGTAGAGACCCCACCAGCGGAAACGGCCCCGAAGGTCGGTTTTATCGATGCTGTCGAAGCCCTGTTTGGCGTAGACGTCCTCGATGCGTGCCCGCACGTTGAGCGGGTTGTCGTCCTTCTTGGTCTGCTCGTTGGGGTTGAGCGGCTCGTGCTCGCCCAAGGCCCATTGGCCCTCACTGCGGCCCTTGCGCGCGGCCGTTGTCGGCTGGGGCATGAAATGTGCTCCTCATGTCAAGGAGCTGGCGTTCGAATCGCGCGATTCCACCGGCGAGCTGTTCCGGCGGCGCAGATCCGTCGGCCAGCTGAAGTACAGGTGGGCGGGTCTACGGCATCAAGCCAGACAACAACACGTACAAACGCGCTTGAAATCGACATGCCGCCGAGCCACCAGCGCCACACGGCGCGCGGTCTGGGGGGCAGTCATGCCGGTCATTCTGCCACGAACCCGCCGATAGCTCTAACCGGGCCGAATTTTGGCTCGCAATGAGCAGAGATCGGCTCTGGGACACTGGACGGATGTCGGTCCATCCCGCGCCGGCCGCCCTACCGGAACTCGTGCTCACCCCCGGCACGGCGTTCGGCATCTACATCCATGTGCCGTTCTGCGCCACCCGCTGCGGCTACTGCGACTTCAACACCTACACCGCCGCCGAATTGGGCGGCGCCTCCCCGCAGGGCTGGCTGAGCGCACTGCGCGTCGAACTCGAACTGGCCGCCGGCCGACTGGGTGCCGTGGGAGTCGACACGGTCTTCGTCGGGGGCGGGACGCCGTCACTGCTGGGCGCCGCCGGGCTGGCCGCCGTACTCGATGCCGTCCGGGACAACTTCGCGCTGGCCGCCGGGGCGGAGGTGACCACCGAAGCCAATCCGGAGTCGACGTCGGCGCCGTTTTTCGCTCAGATCCGCGCTGCCGGCTACACCAGGGTGTCGCTGGGCATGCAGTCGGTGGCGCCGCGCGTGCTGGCGGTCTTGGACCGGACCCATTCGCCGGGGCGCGCGCTGCAGGCCGCCGCCGAGGCGACCGCGGCCGGCTTCGAGCACCTCAACATCGATCTGATCTACGGCACACCGGGAGAGTCCGACGACGATCTGCTGTGCTCGGTCGATGCGGCGCTGGCCGCCGGCGTCGACCACCTGTCGGCCTACGCGCTGGTCGTCGAGGACGGCACCGCGCTGGCGCGGCGGGTGCGCCGCGGCGAGATCGACCCACCCGACGACGACGTTCTCGCCCATCGCTACGAAGTGCTCGACCAGCGGATCGCATCGGCCGGGCTGACCTGGTACGAGGTGTCCAACTGGAGTCGTCCCGGCGGAGAGTGCCGGCACAACGTCGGTTACTGGAACGGTGGGCAGTGGTGGGGTGCGGGTCCCGGCGCCCACGGGTTTGTCGGCGACATCCGGTGGTGGAACGTCAAGCACCCCAACGCTTACGCTCAACGGCTCACCGACGGTCAGGTTCCGGTCGTCGACTTCGAACGCCTCGACGCCCACGCCCGGCACGTCGAAAACGTGCTGCTGGGCATCCGGTTGCGCACCGGTCTGCCGCTGGCGGTGCTGACCGAGTCCGAACGGCAGCGCGCCGCCGATGCGGTGGGAACAGGCCTGCTGCTGTGCTCCGATGACCGGTTGGTCCTCACCGACGGCGGCCGGCTGCTGGCCGACGCCGTGGTCCGCGACATCCTCGACTAGGTGGCCAGCAGTTGACCGCAGTCGACCGAGCGCATCTCCTGCATGAGGGCCATGTTCTGGTGCGGATCCACCGGGGCGTCGATGATGTGCATCCCGCCAGCCTGTGCGGCCTGATCGAGCAGCTGCCGGAACCGCGCCGGATCGTCGAGCCGGTGGCCGGTGGCGCCGTAGCTGCGGGCGAATTCGACGAAATCGGGATTGCCAAAGGCCACCCCGTAGTTGGCGAAGCCGTCGGCCTTCTGCTTCATCGCGATCATGCCCAGACCGTTGTCGTTGAAGACCACGACGATCAGATCGAGGCCGAGCCGCACCGCCGTCTCGATGTCCTGGCTGTTCATCGCGAATCCACCGTCACCGGTCAGCACGACGACGCGGCGCTCGGGGTGGACGAGTTTGGCCGCGATGGCTGCGGGCAGGCTGATGCCCATCGAGCCGAGGGCGTGGTCGATCAGCATGGTGTTGGGTCTGCGGGCGTTGAAATTGCGGGTCGCCCACATCATGTGAATTCCGTTGTCCAGCGACAGAATGTCGTCGTCGGCCATGAAGTCGCGCAGGGTGGCGACCAGGTGGCCCTGCTTGGCCGGAAACGATGTGTCCGTCGAGGCGCGTCCGATACTGTCCCGCATCGCTCGAGCCACGTCGAGGAAGCCCCGATGGTCCCAGGCGGAGTTGGGTTCGAGCCGGTCGTGAAGCCGTCGCAGCGAATCGGCCATCTCGCCCACCACCTGTGTCTGGGGGAAGTAGGCGCTGTCGCCGCGGGCGGCGAACGGGTTGAGATGGATGACCGTGCGTCCATCCTGCGGGGTCATGAAGAAGGTGGGCTTTTCCATCACGTCGTGCCCGATGTTGAGGATCACGTCGGCGGCCGCGACCGCGCAGTTGGGATAGTCGCCCGGCATGATCGAGCAGCCGAGGTAGCGCGCGTCGTCCTCGTCGGCCACGCCCTTGCCCATCATCGTCGAGACGAACGGGATTCCGGTCTTGTCGATCAGGGCCCGCACGGCGACGTCGGGGCGGTTGGCGCGAGTGCCGCCGCCGACCATGATCAACGGCCTGGTCGCGTTGCGGATCAACGTCGCGGCTTCGTCGATGCTGTCCTGCGTCGCCAGCGGTACGTCGCCATAGCTGCAGGGGACGAAGGGACTCAGGTCGGTGTCGCGCGCGACGTCCTCGGGCAGCTCCAGGTGGGATGGTCCCTGTCGCCCGTCGAGCGCTGAGATCATCGCCTGGCGCACCACCGCTCCGGCCATCCGTCCCGAGGGAATCGTGGCGGCGAATTTGGTGATGGGGCGCATCACGTCGACGACGTCCACGAGTTGGTATTGCCCCATCGGGTTGTCGCGCACCGCCTTCTGCCCGGTGAGGACGAGCATCGGCATGGCCGCCAGGTACGCGTGGGCCACCGGCGTGGTGAGGTTCCCCGCCCCGAGCGTGGACATGGCCACCGCGAGCCTGCCGGTCAACCGCCCGTAGGCGGCGGCCGCGAAACCGGCGGCCTGCTCATGGCGGAACAGGATGAACGTGATCCGCCCGTCTTTCCGGAGCGCCTCCATGAAGTGCAGGTTCTCGTCACCGGGAATGCCGAAGACGTACTCGACGCCCTCGTCGGCAAGCGCCGCGACGATCTGGTCGCTGACCGTCGCCGGCGCGGTCACAGCTCCCCGCTTCCCTGGGCGAGCACCGTTTTCGGATCCTCACCCTTGAGGCTTTCCTTGGCCTGGTCCATCTTCGCCATGACCACGTGTGCCTTCTTCAGGATCGCCTCGGCCTCGGCGCCGGGAAGCACCACGGCGGTGGAGCCTTTGGCGAAGATGACGTCGCCCGGCACTACCGTGACACCGCCGACGGCGACCGGAACATCGGCCAGATACGGCTGGATCTCGTCGCCGCCGGGCCGCACCGTCTCGCCGTGGCAGTAGGTGGCGAAGTTGTAGGTGTTCAGCTCATCGAAATCGCGCAGCATGCCGTCGGCGAGGATGCCTGCCATCCCCAGGTTTTCGACCCGGCTGAGTTTGGTACCGCCCCCCAGGGAGGTTCGGTGGTAGCCGTTGGCGGCCATCACCAGCACCGCCCCGGCCGGGTCGCGATCGGCGATCGCGCGGTAGATCGCCGGGCCGAGGCTGTGCTTGCGCGGATCCATCAGGTCCTTGCGCACCGGCAGGAACGACACCGTCAATGCCGGGCCGAGAAGTACCCGGCCCGGATCCGGACTGGCCAGTTCGATGATGTGCGCCCGGTGCGGATGCGTCATCGCCATGGCATCGACCACGTCGGCGACACCGAGATCCTCGATCAGTGTGTGCAATGCCATCAGTTTCATCCGTTCGGTCAGCCGGTCCGTGTGCTGTCTGTGGTGGGCATCAGCCGGAGCAGGAGACTGACCACCGGAATCATTCGTCCCATCGCGTTGGGGACGAGGTTCTGCAATGACGCCGTGACGGCGGCGGCGGTTTCCGGAGCGGGTGGTTCGGTGGCGCCGAGCGCGCCGCTGACCGCGCGTCCGCGCCGTTCGCCGTCGGCGAGAACAGCGTCGATCGCGGTGAGCAGTGTGCCGTCGTCGTGCAGGGGCTGCAGCGCGGTGTAGTACAGGGCGAGAAATCCCGGCCAGTGGGCCAGGTTTCGCGGCAGGCTGACTTGGATCTCGCGGGCCTTACCGCGCGCACCGATCAGGTTCACGGCGCGCACCATCTCGGCGATGTCCGGTGCCATCTGGTCCAGATTCAACATCGTGGGCGCGTGTGCGACGGGGTGGGATGGCGGTGCCTGGGGTGGCGGGGCGGGCGGCGGCGGCAGCCCGCTGAGCCGGGACAGCACGGCGGAGAACGAGACGATGTTCAGTGGGTTTCCCCGGTCGTAGCCGAGAAGCGCTGCGCGGATAGCGGTCTCGTCGTCGGCGCTGATGCCGACCGCACGCAAAGTTGCCGCGGGAAGCCGGGGTACCGGTGGCAGGTCCTGCGCATCGCGCAACGCCTCGGCGTGCGTGTATACCGCGCCGTTGACGTACAGCGGCTTCATCGTCTCCCACGTCCACCGCAACCCGTCTGGTATCGAGGCCACGTTGCGCCAGATCAGGTTGACGAACGACATGCCCAGCATGGTGCGGATATCGTCGTACAACTCGGCGATCTCGCCGGTGGCATCAGCCTCGGCGACGCTGGGGACCGGATCTGAAGAAGACTTCATGTGCATCCTCGATCGAGTGCCGATCAGTCGGGCATGTTCTCGCGCATGTAGTTGATGGCCAGGTTCATCGCTTCCGACTTGACCTGGTTGCGCTGCATCATCGTCGCGTTGTGCTCGGCGATGTTCACCGGATAGGGGTTGTCGCGCAGCAACTTTGCGGCAAAAAGCAGGTTGATCGCCGTCAGCTCGGCGTTTCGTCGCACATACGGTGACAGCTCGCCGCCGGCCTCGATATAGGACGCGCCCGGCCCGGCGTCCCCGACCCAGTAGACGTCGGTGTTGGGCGGCACGGTCACGCCGAAATGCAGGAGGTTGGCGAAGGTGTTGGCCACACAGTCGTGGCTCCCGTCCTCATTGCCGGTCACCACGCATCCGGCGACCGCGCCGTAAAGCGGGAACTGGCCGGTCTTCTCGCACATCACGGTCTTCGTCGAGCCGTCCAGCCGTTCGATCACGCGCTGCATCACCGACGAGCGAACACCCATCCAGATCGGCATCGCCGGCACGAAGATGTTGCAGCGTTTGACTTTCTCCAGGATCGCCGGCCACTCGTCGCCGTCACCCTCATCGTTGCTGACACCGGGCTTGACGTCATAGTCGACCACGCGGACGATCTCGGTTTCGATATCGGGCTCATGGGCTTTGAGCCGGTCGATGAGCAGGTTGCACAGCGCTTCGGTGTTGGAGACTTCGGGTGCGGCTTTGAGGGTGCAATTGAGAAAGAGCGCATAGAGCGGTCCTTCTTTTTTCATCTCGTGGAAAATCGATACCATTCTCTGCCCCCGCGTTTGTCGAAATGGTCCGAGGAAGCGGAGCCTTACCGGCGCGGACCCGCGCAAATTGGGGAGTTGGACAACTTCTGGGTGAATGTCCTGGTGTTTTGCGCGGGCCCGTCGCGGCGTGAGCGGCTCAGAATTCGTCCATGTCGAATACCCGGGCGTGCAATACGGTGCGATTGCGCAGTGCGGCGCGCACCGCGCGGTGCAGGCCGTCCTCCAGGTAGACCACGCCGCGCCATCTCACCGCGTGCGGGAACAAGTCGCCGTAGAACGTGGAGTCCTCGGACAGCAACCGATCCAGCGCCAGCACCGTCGTCGTGGTGACCAATTCGTCGAGGCGGATCTGTCGCGGGGGGATTTGCGACCAGTCGCGGTAGGTCAGGCCATGCTCGGGATACGGCTTGCCGTCCCGCACGCCCTTGAAGATCATCGGACCGTTGTCCTGCGCGCAGCCCCCCGACCCCGCATCACCATTTCAGCAAGGCTAGTCGCTGGTGGCCGGAACGCCAGCGGTGGGCGGGCTTGGATCGGATCCGCCACGAAAGTGGCACTCAGTGCGCGTGGGTGCTAATTGTGCAGTTGCTGTCCGTAAAATGGAGGCGACTTGGAGGTGTATCAGATGGGAAGTGCCGACGACCGCCGCTTTCAGGTGCTGCGCGCCATCGTCGCCGACTTCGTCGCGACCAAGGAGCCGATCGGTTCCAAGGCGCTCGTCGACCGCCACAACCTCGGCGTATCCAGCGCAACCGTGCGCAACGACATGGCCGTGCTGGAGGCCGAGGGATACATCACACAGCCTCACACCAGCTCCGGGCGGGTGCCCACCGAGAAGGGTTACCGGGAGTTCGTCGACCGGATCGACGACGTCAAGCCGCTGTCGGCACCGGAGCGCCGCGCGATCCTCGAGTTTCTGGAGTCCGGAGTCGACCTCGACGACGTGCTGCGCCGGGCGGTGAAACTGCTGGCCCAGCTCACCCGCCAGGTCGCGATCGTCCAGTACCCGACGTTGTCCACCTCGACGGTGCGCCACCTGGAGATTGTGGCCATCACGCCGGCCCGCCTGCTGATGGTGGTCATCACCGACTCCGGCCGTGTCGACCAGCGCATCGTCGAGCTGGGTGACACCATCGACGACCATCAATTGTCCCAGTTGCGCGAACTGCTCGGGCAGGCGCTCGAGGACAAGCGGCTCGCGGCGGCCTCGGCCGCGGTGGCAGACCTGGCGGCGCGGCTCGACGGCTCCGGCGGGCTGGGCGACGCGGTCGGCCGATCGGCCACCGTGCTGCTCGAGTCACTGGTCGAGCACAACGAGGAACGCCTGCTGATGGGCGGAACCGCCAACCTGACCCGCAACACCGCCGACTTCGGTGGCTCGCTGCGCTCGATCCTCGAAGCCCTCGAGGAACAGGTGGTGGTGCTTCGGCTGCTGGCCGCACAGCAAGAAACGGGTAAGGTCACGGTGCGCATCGGCCATGAGACCGAGGCCGAGCAGATGGTCGGCACATCGGTGGTGACCACGACCTATGGCAGCTCGGGCACCGTCTACGGCGGCATGGGTGTTTTGGGACCCACCAGAATGGACTATCCGGGAACTATTGCCAACGTCGCGGCGGTTGCGATGTACATCGGCGATGTCCTAGGACACCGGGCCGGATAGCCGGCGAGGATTCGAAAGGTCAAGCGTGGCACGGGACTATTACGGGCTGCTCGGAGTGAGCAAGGGCGCCAGTGATCAGGAGATCAAGCGCGCCTACCGAAAGCTCGCCCGCGAGTTGCACCCCGACATCAACCCCGACGAGGGTGAGCGGTTCAAGGAGATCAGCGCCGCCTACGAGGTGCTGTCCGATCCGGAGAAGCGCCGCATCGTCGACCTGGGCGGGGACCCGCTGGAGAACGCCGCCTCGGCCAACGGGTTCAGCGGGTTCGGCGGGCTCGGCGATGTGTTCGAGGCGTTTTTCGGTGGTGGCGGGGCGGCGCGCGGGCCTATCGGCCGGGTGCGTCCCGGCTCGGACTCGCTGCTGCGGATGCGACTGGATCTGTCCGAGTGCGCGACCGGGGTGACCAAGCAGGTCACCGTCGACACCGCCGTGCTGTGCGACGTGTGCCAGGGCAAGGGAACCCACGGCGATTCCACGTCTGTCACCTGCGACACCTGCGGGGGACGCGGTGAGGTCCAGAGCGTTCAGCGCTCCCTGCTCGGTCAGGTCATGACCGCCCGCCCCTGCCCGACGTGCCGCGGGGTCGGCGAGGTCATCCCCGATCCCTGCCACCGGTGCGCCGGCGACGGCCGGGTGCGCTCCCGCCGGGATATCAGCGTGAAGATCCCGGCCGGTGTCGGCGACGGCATGCGGGTCCGGCTGGCAGCTCAGGGCGAGGTCGGACCCGGTGGTGGTCCGGCGGGTGATCTCTACGTCGAGGTCCACGAACAGCAGCACGACATCTTCGTCCGCGACGGCGACGACCTGCACTGCACCGTCTCGGTGCCGATGGTCGACGCCGCGCTGGGCACCACGGTGACCGTCGACGGGATCCTCGACGGGCTCACCGAGATCACCGTCGCGCCCGGCACCCAGCCGGGTTCGGTGACCACGCTGCGCGGGCATGGCATGCCGCACCTGCGCTCGGGGGTTCGCGGGAATCTACACGCACACATCGAGGTGACGGTCCCCGGCAAGCTCGACGCGCGGGCCAAGGAACTACTCACCGAGCTCAAGGAGCGCAGCCACGCCGAGCCTGAGGTCAAGTCCACGCACGCCGCGGCCGCCAACTCCGGTGGGCTGTTCAACCGGCTGCGCGAAACGTTCAGCGGCCGCTAGCCGTTGGCCGACACCCTGTTCTACGCCGACGCCATTCCGGCGGTCGGGCAGCGCGCCGTCGTGGAGGGTGACGAAGGTTTCCACGCCGCCACCGTGCGACGGATTCGTCCGGGCGAGACCCTGGTGCTCTCCGACGGGGCCGGGGTGCTGGCGCGGTGCGAGGTCGAGGAGACCGGCAAGCGGGGGCTCGCCGCCCGCGTGCTCGAACGCTGGACGGTACCGCGTCCCACCCCGACGGTGACTGTCGCGCAAGGTATCCCGAAGTCGGAGCGCTCAGAGTTGGCGGTCGAGCTCGCCACCGAGGCCGGTGCCGACGATTTCCTCGCCTGGCAGGCCGACCGGTGCGTCGCGCGCTGGGACGGTGAGCGTGCCGAGAAGGGACTGCGGCGCTGGCGCGCGGTGGCCCGGTCGGCGGCCCGGCAGTCGCGGCGGGCGTACATCCCGGAGATCGGCGGGCCGGTCACGACGGCGGCGCTGGCGGCGCTGACCGCCGAGCGGGTGGGTGCCGGCGGGCTGGTCCTCGCACTGCATGAGTCAGCCGACCGTCCGCTCGCTGAACTTGCTGTGGCGCAGGCGGATTCGCTCATGCTGATCGTCGGTCCCGAGGGCGGGATCGGTGACGGCGAGCTCGCCGGGCTAGTGGCCGCCGGCGCCATCGCGGTCCGGCTCGGCCCCACGGTGCTGCGGACGACGACGGCCGCGGCGGTCGCCCTGGGCGCCCTGGGGGTACTGACCGGGCGCTGGTCTATCGGCTGAGCGGGCTTGTCAGGCCGGATCGGGCCGCGCCGCCAGGCGCGCGTAGATCGACGCCGCCTCGGCGCGGTTGCTGGCGTGCAGTTTCCGCAGCACCCGCTTCACATGGGACTTCACTGTGCCCGGCGTGATCACCAACTCGTCGGCGATCTGCTGGTTGGTCCGCCCATCGGCCATCAGCCGCAACACCTCGGCTTCGCGGCGGGTCAGCATCTCGTGCACCCGCGACTCGACCTCGGCCAGTCGGCGGCTGGCCGGGCTGCGCTCGGCGGGCTCGACCTTGCGTAACTCGAGGTCGGCGTCCTGGAGCGCCTGGGCGGCCTGCTCGGCGGTGGCCAGGGCACTGCGCACCTCGGCGTGCTGGCGGCGCATCCGCTCCATCAGCACGGTGCGCTCGAAGGCGTACCCGAACCCCTCGGCGAACGCCCACACCGTGTCGCGGTCGATCTCGTCGACGGTGCGTCCGGAATAGAGCCGGTCGGCGTGCAGGAACCCGATCACCCGTCCGGTCGGCATGACCGGGGCCGCGACGTAGGAATGGGTCAGCGAGAAGTCGATGATCGGGCGGTTGACCCGCGGGTCGTTTTGGGCGTCGCGCACGATTTCCGGCGCGTGCCTGCGAATCATCTGCGTCTCGAGCAGCATGTGGTCGAGCGGCGGGGCGACGGACTGGGCGAAGGCGACCATCTTCTCGGCGCCCTCGACGTCGTCGCCGAAATAGGCCGCCTCCATCCACATTCGGCCCTCGTGCACCCGGAACAGCACCGCGCGGTCGAAGCCGCACGACTCGACGAGTTCACGCGGGGCGCGGTCGACGATCTTGGCGACCTCGTCGATGCCGCGCAGTTTGGACAGCCCTTCCTGCACTCGCAACAACGCCAGCGTCCGGCGCCGTGCGCTGTCCTCGATCAGCTGGCGCTCCAGCAGGGACAGGTCGAGCACCGATTCCAGCGCAGCCAACGCCGCCTCGTCGCCGAGCGTCTCCAGTGCCTCGCGCACCCGGGACGCATGGGCGTCGACGGTGTCGGCGACGGCCCGGATCGGGTCGTCGGCGTGTTCGACGATGCCCAGCCGGCAGGCCTCGTCGTAGCGGCGGCTCACCGCGCTGGTTGGTGGCTGCTTGGACGCCCAGCCGGGATGGTTGCCGTCGATGAGCGCGGTCACGGGCAGGGCGTCGAGAGATTCAGTGGCGCTGGTCACACCCGATCGTCCCACCGCAACGGGGGTGGTAGTGGCAAAACCGCCCGGTCGGGGGCGTAACTGACCTCCAACGGGATATCGACCGGGTCCCCCACCAGCAATGAGGCTGTTCACATGACCTCGACTATCGCTTCTGCGCTCCAAACTCTGACCACCGCGGAGGGGATCGCCAACCCGTATCCGCTCTTCGAGCAACTGCGGGACTCCTCGCCGGTGGCGGGCTATCGGGACTGGCCTCCGGGCACCGTGCCCGGCGCCGACGAGCCGGTCACGGCCTGGGCGCTGTTCCGCTATGACCAGGTGTTCGCGGCGGCCCGCGACAGCGAGACGTTCTCCTCGCGCGACCCGATCCAGGAGGCGTCGTCGGCCCCGAGTCTGATGCTGGTCAACACCGACCCGCCCGCACACACCGGTGAACGCAAACTGGTCAGCCAGGCGTTCTCGCCGCGGCGCATCCGCAGGCTCGAGGACTGGCTTGCCGAACTGGTGCCGAGGCTGCTCGCCGAGTTCGACGCTGCGGCCGGCGACGGCGATCCCGATGTCATGGAGTTCGCGGCCGAAGTGCCCACCCGGGCGATGGTGCGGCTGCTGGGCCTGCCCGAGGGTGATCATGTCCGGTTCAAGAACTGGGCCAACGCGTTCATGCTCTCGTCGTCGATGACTCCCGAGGAACGGATGGCCAGTAACTTCGAGATGGTCACCGCGTTCACCGAGCGGGTCACCGAAAAGCTGGCGCAGGTGGACAATTCGCAGGATGTCGAGGAAGCCGAGGATCTGATCTCGGCGCTGCTGCGCGCCGAACTCGATGGCGAGCGGCTCACCCCGGAGCAGGTGGTCCGATTCTGCGTGACGCTGGTGGTGGCCGGTAGCGAGACGACGACCTATCTGATCGGTAGCGTGCTGCACGCCATGGCGCGCGAACCTGCGGTGACCGCCCGGCTACGGGCTGACCGGTCGCTGGTGAGCACGTTCATCGAGGAGGTCGCCCGGCTCACCGGTCCGCAACGGCTGTTCCGGATCGCGACCCGCGACGTCGAGATCGACGGGGCCAAGATTCAGAAGGGCGATTGGGTGGCGCTGTTCTTCGGCTCGGCCAACCATGATCCGGCGGTCTTCGAAGATCCCGAGCGCCTGGACCTCGACCGGCCCAACATCCGCCAGCATCTGGCCTTCGGTCATGGCCTGCATTTCTGCCTCGGTGCTCCGCTGGCCCGCCTCGAGGTGGTCGCGGTCGTCAACGCGGTCCTGGATCGCTATTCGGTGATCGGGCTGTCCGAGGAACCGGGCGTGCGGCAGACCGCGAGCCTGCTCACCAACGGCTTCGTCCGCCTGCCGATGCAGCTGGCCCGATGACCGCGGTCGAGAGTGCCAATATCGCGGCGACCAGGGCGATCTATGCCGCCGTACCGGCCGGAGACCTCGAAACCGCGCTGAGCCACATGGATCCGGAGGTCCGGATCACCTATTACGGCAGTGACGCCATCCCGTACGCCGGGGACTACCATGGCATCGCCGAGGCGGTCGAGTTCTTTTCCACCGTGGGCAGCCACATCCAGATCGTGGCGATGGAGCCGTGGCTGTTCATCGGCGACGGCGACAACCTGGCGGTGTGGGGCCACCAGAAGTTCCTGCGGCTGGCCACCGGGCACACCTGGGAGTCGGAATTCGCCCACATCATCACGTTGCGGGATGGCAAGTGGCTGTACTTCCGGGACTTCATGAACTCGGCGTTGACGCACGACGCATTCACCCGGAGTGTGGATTAACCGGTGGGAGGTGTCCCTTTCTGGCGGTAAACTGGGAGCTCGCATAGACCGAAAACCCAGGAAGCAGGCTTCGAAGACCACGTGACGCCCCGCGAGACGACCGCTGCCTCGCAAGTGCGCAGCAGCATGACTGTTCCGCCCGACCTCGTCGTGGGCCTGCTGGGTTCCGCCGACGAGAACTTGCGCGCGCTCGAGCGCAGCCTGTCGGCCGATCTGCACGTTCGAGGAAACACCGTCACCCTGTCCGGTGACGCGGCCGACGTCGCGATGGCCGAGCGGGTGATCTCCGAGTTGATCGCGATCGTGGCCGGCGGTCAGACGCTGTCCCCGGACGCGGTGCGGCACAGCATCGGGATGATCGCCGGCGCCGACAACGAGTCGCCGGCCGAGGTGCTGACCCTGGACATCCTGTCCCGGCGCGGCAAGACGATCCGGCCCAAGACGCTCAACCAGAAGCGCTATGTCGACGCCATCGATGCCCACACCATCGTGTTCGGTATCGGCCCGGCGGGCACCGGCAAGACGTACCTGGCCATGGCCAAGGCCGTCAACGCACTGCAGACCAAACAGGTCACCCGGATCATCCTGACCCGCCCCGCGGTGGAAGCCGGTGAGCGCCTTGGGTTTCTGCCCGGGACGCTGACCGAGAAGATCGACCCGTATCTGCGTCCGCTGTACGACGCCCTGCACGACATGATGGATCCCGCCGCGATCCCGAACCTGCTGAGCTCCGGCGTGATCGAGGTTGCGCCACTGGCCTTCATGCGCGGCCGCTCGCTCAACGACGCGTTCATCATCCTCGACGAAGCCCAGAACACCACCGCCGAGCAGATGAAGATGTTCCTCACCCGGCTGGGTTTCGGCTCCAAGATCGTCGTCACCGGCGACGCCACCCAGGTCGACCTGCCCGGCGGCGCCAAATCCGGTCTGCGCGCGGCGATGGACATCCTCGACGGTATCGACGACATCCACTTCGCCGAGCTCACCAGCGCCGACGTGGTGCGCCACCGGCTGGTCTCGGAGATCGTCGACGCCTACGCCAAGGCCGAGCAGCCCGCTCTGATGAACCGCTCCCAACGCCGCTCGACGCGGCGATAGGAGCGCACCGACATGACTATCGAGGTATCCAACGAATCCGGCCTCGACGTTTCCGAAGACGAACTGATCAGCGTCGCGCGCTTCGTGATCCGCCGGATGGACGTCAACCCCGCCGCCGAGTTGTCCATGGTCCTGCTGGACGCCAACGCCATGGCGGACCTGCACATGCGCTGGATGGACCTGCCCGGTCCCACCGATGTGATGAGCTTCCCGATGGACGAGCTCGAGCCCGGCGGTCGCCCGGATGCTCCCGAGCCGGGGCCCTCGATGCTCGGCGACATCGTGCTGTGCCCGCAATTCGCCGCCGACCAGGCCACCGCGGCGGGACACAGTCTCGGCCAGGAGCTGGCCCTGCTCACCGTGCACGGGGTGCTGCACCTTTTGGGCTACGACCACGCCGAACCCGACGAGGAAAAAGAGATGTTCGACCTGCAGCGCCGGCTGCTCGAGGAGTGGGTCGGCGAGCAGGTCGAGGCCTACCACCAGGATCGGCAGACCGAGAAGGACCGTCGGCTGCTCGACAAGTCACGGTATTTCGACCACCCGTGACAGGTTGGGGTGCGCTGGTCGGAGCGATCGCGCTCGTCGCGTTGGGTGGTCTGTTCGCCGCGATCGACGCCGCGATCGGCACCGTGTCGGTCGCGCGGGTCGAGGAACTGGTGCGTGACGAGCGGCCGGGCGCCCTGCGCTTGGCCCGGATCATGGCCGAGCGGCCGCGCTACATCAATCTTGTTGTGCTGCTGCGTATTGCCTGCGAAGCGGCGGCGACGGTGCTGTTGGTGGCCTTCCTGTGGGACGACCTCGGGCTGACCTGGGGCCTGGTCGCGGCGGCCGCGATCATGACGGTCGCCAGCTTCGTGGCTATGGGGGTCGGGCCGCGGACCATCGGCAGGCAGAACGCCTACACCATCGCGCTGGCCTCGGCGGTTCCGCTGCAGGCGATCTCGGTTCTGCTGGCGCCGATCAGCCGGCTGCTCGTCGTGCTCGGCAACGCGGTGACCCCCGGCCGCGGTTTCCGCAACGGGCCGTTCGCCTCCGAGATCGAGCTGCGCGAGGTGGTGGATCTGGCCCAGCAGCGCGGCGTTGTGGCCGATGACGAGCGGCGGATGATTCAGTCGGTGTTCGAACTCGGCGACACCGCCGCCCGCGAGGTGATGGTCCCACGCACCGAGATGGTGTGGATCGAAAGCGACAAGACCGCGAGCCAGGCCACGTCGCTGGCGGTGCGCAGCGGCCACTCCCGGATCCCGGTGATCGGGGAGAACGTCGACGATGTCGTCGGCGTCGTCTACCTCAAGGACCTCGTGCAACGCACCTACTACTCGTCCGACAGCGGCCGTGGCACCACGGTGAGAGACATCATGCGCCCGCCGGTCTTCGTTCCCGACTCCAAACCGCTCGACGCCCTGCTGCGGGAGATGCAGCGCGACCGCAACCACATGGCCCTGCTGGTCGACGAGTACGGCGCCATCGCGGGGCTGGTCACCATCGAGGACGTCCTGGAGGAAATCGTCGGCGAGATCGCCGACGAGTACGACACCGACGAGGTCGCGCCGGTGGAGGAGTTGGGCGACAACAAGTTCCGGGTGTCGGCCCGGCTGCCGATCGAGGACGTCGGCGAGCTCTACGATGTCGAGTTCGAGGAGGACCTGGACGTGGACACCGTGGGTGGATTGCTGGCCCTCGAGCTCGGCCGGGTTCCGCTGCCCGGTGCCGAGGTGGTATCCCACGGGCTGCGGCTGCGCGCCGAGGGCGGGCCGGATCATCGCGGGCGGGTGCGCATCGGCACGGTGCTGGTCAGCCGGACCGAGCTGGAGAGAGGCGACGAGGATGAGTGAGCCGTTGGAGGACGAGGACGCCAAGCTGGTGGTGCTCGCCCGTGGGGCGATGGCGCGCGCCGAGACCCCCGAGGGCGCCGCGGTCCGCGATCTCGACGGGCGTACCTATTCCGGCGCGCCGGTCGGCCTGGCCGCACTCCGGCTGACCGGCCTGCAGGCGGCCGTCGCCGCCGCGGTGTCCAGTGGTGCAACGGGTTTCGAGTCCGCGGTATTGGTCGGCGGTTCGGTCGACGACGACGGTGTCGCGGCGGTCCGGGAACTGTCACCGGCGGCGACGATCATCGTGACCGACCGGTCCGGGGCGCTGCGGTGAGCGAGTTCCGCTCCGGCTTCGTCTGCCTGGTCGGGCGGCCCAACACCGGCAAGTCGACCCTGACCAACGCGCTGGTCGGCACCAAGGTGGCGATCACCTCCAACCGGCCGCAGACCACCCGGCACACCATCCGCGGCATCGTCCATCGCCCCGACTTCCAGATCGTCCTGGTGGACACGCCCGGCTTGCACCGGCCGCGCACCCTGCTGGGCAAGCGGCTCAACGACCTGGTGCGCGACACCTATTCCGAGGTCGACGTCATCGGGTTGTGCATACCGGCCGACGAGGCGATCGGGCCGGGCGACCGGTGGATCTACGAACAGATCCGCGAGGTGGCCCCGAGGACCACGCTCGTCGTGATCGTCACCAAGATCGACAAGGTGGCCAAGGACCGGGTGGCCGAACAGCTGATGGCCGTCCACGAGCTGGTCGGCGACACCGCCGCCGAGATCGTGCCGGTCTCGGCGACCCGGGGCGACCAGGTCGACGTCCTCATCGACGTGCTGGCCGGGCAGCTGCCGGAAGGACCGGCGTTCTATCCCGACGGTGAGCTCACCGACGAGCCGGAAGAAGTGTTGATGGCCGAACTGATCCGGGAGGCCGCGCTGGAAGGGGTGCGCGACGAGCTGCCGCACTCGCTGGCCGTGGTGATCGAGGAGATCGAAGAACGGTCGGGGCGCGCGTCCGATGATCCCTTGATCGACGTGCACGCCGTGCTCTACGTCGAGCGGGACAGCCAGAAGGGCATCGTCATCGGCAAGGGTGGGGCCCGCCTCAAGGAGGTCGGGACGGCGGCCCGTACCCAGATCGAGAAGCTGCTGGGCACCAAGGTGTACCTGGACCTGCGGGTCAAGATCGCCAAGAACTGGCAGCGTGACCCCAAACAGCTTGGCCGGCTTGGGTTCTAGCCGGAGTCGCCAGCCAGCGGGGTGTTCCACCAGATCTCGGGCTGCTTGTTGGCCCAGCCGTTGATCGCCTCCAGCTCGGCCGCCAGCGAGATCAGCAGCGGCTCGCTGTTGGCCGGTCCCATCAGCTGGACGCCGATGGGCAGGCCATCGGAGGTGAAGCCGGCCGGGATGTTGATCGACGGCCAGCCCAACACATTCCACGGGAAGGTGACCGGGCAGGCCGCGATCATCGCGCGGTCGGTGGCGGTGGGGCCGAGGTCGTCGAACGTGCGGGCCGGCGGTGGCGGTTGCGCGGTCGTCGGTGCCAGGACGACATCGACGGAACGGAAGATCTGCCCGACGCGGTGGTGCAGCATCGGCTCGCTGGCCTTGGCCCGGCGCAACATGGACCGAGACAGCAGCCGGCCCATCCGCATGTTGGCCTCGGTCCTGGCGTCGAACGTGACATCGTCGCCGAGCCGGTCGGCCCACTCCAGAAGCCCCGCGGTGGACCGGGGGAGAAACGTCAGCGGCAGCCGCAGCCCGTAGTTGGGATTTCCCTCCATCACGGTGTGGCCCAGCATGCCGAGTTGTTCGGCGACCGCGGTGAGTGCGCCCCGGATCTCCGGATGCAGCTTGGCGCCGAAGAAGGTGAAGGGAAACCGGGTCGACAGCGCGATCTTCAACGGCCCCGGCCCGGAGCCGACGGAATCGGACATCCGGACCGGCGGCGGCTTGTGTACATCGTCGTCGACATTGCCCGATGCGGCATCGAGGACCAGCGCGGCGTCGGCCACCGTGCGCGCCAGCACCCCGTTGACCGTGATGCCGTGGAATGGGTCGGTCAGCGGCCAGGTCGAGATGCGTCCGCGTTGCGGTTTGATGCCGACGAGGTGGGTCCAGGCAGCGGGCACTCGGACACTGCCCGCGCCGTCGGATCCGATGGCGGCGGCCACTAGGCCGGCCGCGACCGCGGCGGCGCTGCCGCCCGACGAGCCGCCCGGAGTGTGCTTGCGCGACCAGGGATTTCGCGTGTGGCCGAACGCCGGTCCGCTGGTGAACGGCCACTGACCGAGTTCGCAGCAGTTCGTCTTCCCGACGATCACCGCCCCGGCCTCGCGCAGTCGCCGCACCACCTCGGAGTCCTCGGTGGCCGGCCGGACGGGCCCGGCGGTACCGAACGAGGTCGGCACTCCGGCGACATCGACGTCGTCCTTGACGGCGATGGGGATGCCGAGCAGCGGTGCCTGTTCACCGGCGGCGCGGCGGCGATCGGCCTCGGCGGCCTCGGCCAGCGCCGACTCGGTGAGCACGACCCGGAAGGCGTTGAGGGTGGACTGACTGGCCGAGATCGCGCGCAGCGACCGGCGGACCAGTTCGGCGGAGGTCACCGTCCCGCTGGCCAACTGATAGAGCTGCTCGCCGATGGTGGGAAACCGCGGCGACCCGCCCAAACCCGCACGAGTTGTCATGGCGACGTCGAGACTAACGGCGCGGGTCCGCACTTATGTCGCATTGCGGTGGGAAACTTGTCCGATGCGGTTGTATCGGGATCGGGCGGTTGTGCTGCGCCAGCACAAGCTCGGCGAAGCGGACCGCATCGTCACCCTGCTGACCCGCGACCACGGTTTGGTCCGCGCGGTCGCCAAGGGGGTGCGCCGGACCCGCAGTAAATTCGGCTCCCGGCTGGAGCCGTTCGCGCACATCGATGTCCAGCTGCACCCCGGCCGCAATCTCGACGTCGTCACCCAGGTGGTCTCCATCGACGCCTTCGCCACCGACATCGTCAGCGACTACGGCCGCTACACCAGCGCCTGTGCGGTCCTGGAGACCGCCGAGCGGCTGGCCGGCGAGGAGCGCGCCCCGGCGCCGGCGCTGCACCGGCTCACGGTCGGGGCGCTGCGCGCGGTGGCCGACGGTACCCGCCCCCGTGAACTGGTCCTGGACGCCTACTTGCTGCGGGCCATGGGCATCGCCGGCTGGGCGCCCTCGCTGATCGAGTGTGCCCGCTGCGCGGCGCCGGGCCCGCATCGGGCCTTCCACATCGCCGCAGGTGGCAGTGTGTGCATGCATTGCCGTCCGTCAGGTTCGACGACTCCGCCGCAGGCGGTGCTCGACCTGATGTCGGCGCTGCACGACGGCGACTGGGCGGCTGCGGAGGCGTCATCGCCGTCGCACCGCAGCCACGCCAGCGGTTTGGTGGCCGCGCACCTGCAGTGGCACCTGGAACGCCAACTACGCACGCTGCCGTTGGTGGAGCGTGTCTACCGGCAGCCCGCTAACCACGGTAAGGAGATGTTCAGGCAGGATGAGGCCCATGGCGATGAATCGGGTGACCAGCTCGTGGCGGGGGGCTGAGCGCAAGCGGAGGGATCACTTTCCGCAGCTGCCCGCGGCGCCCGACGACTACCCGGTGTTCCCCGACACCTCGGTCTGGCCCGTGGTGTTCCCCGAACTGCCCCCGGCGCCCGGCGGGGGGCCGCGCCGCCCACCCCAGCACACCTCCAAGGCCGTGCCGCCGGCGATCCCGGCCGACCAGATGCCCAAGCACGTCGCCGTGGTGATGGACGGCAACGGGCGGTGGGCCACCCAGCGCGGGCTGAGCCGCACCGAGGGCCACAAGATGGGTGAGGCGGTCCTGATCGACATCACCTGCGGAGCCATCGAGATCGGCATCCAGCACCTGACCGTCTATGCGTTCTCCACCGAGAACTGGCGGCGCAGTGCCGAAGAGGTGCGTTTCCTGATGGGCTTCAACCGCGAGGTGGTGCGCCGCCGACGGGAGAACCTCGACGCGATGGGCGTCAACATGCGCTGGGTCGGGTCGCGGGCGCGGATGTGGCGCAGTGTCATCAAGGAGTTCGAGATCGCCGAGAACATGACAGTGGGCAACGACGTGATCACCGTCAACTATTGCGTGAACTACGGTGGTCGGGCCGAAATCGCCGAGGCGGCACGGCAGATCGCCCGCGACGCGGTGGCCGGCCGGGTCGATCCGGAACGGGTGAACGAGGCGATGCTCGGCGACTACCTGCACCGGCCCGACATTCCCGATGTCGACCTGTTCATCCGGACGTCGGGGGAGCAGCGGTCGAGCAACTTCATGTTGTGGCAGGCCGCGTACGCCGAATACGTGTTCCAGGACAAGCTCTGGCCCGACTACGACCGGCGCGATCTGTGGGCGGCGTGCGAGGAGTACGCCGAGCGAAACCGGCGCTTCGGCCGCGCGTGAGTCAGGTGGAGCTGGGGGCCAGGCTGGCCGGGGCGCTTGCCGCGGTGGTACCCGTCGAGGTGGAATCCGACGGTGCGCTGACGGTGCGCTACGAGGGAACGTTCGCCTCGCTGCGGACGGTCACCATCGCCGAGGACATCGAGATGGTGTCGGTGACGCAGGTGTTGGCCTGGGATCTGCCGCTGAACGCCGATCTGCGTAAACGTGTTGCCGCTCAAGCATCCTCGACGATGTTGGGTACCGTGACGCTCGTCGAGCAAGCCGGCAAGCGCGGGGATGTGATGTTGCGCTACAACTTTCCCGGCGAAGGGCTCACCGATCGGGCCCTGCAGACCCTGGTGCTGATGGTGCTGGCCGGCGGGGCCGATGCCCGCCGCGCGCTCGTGGACTAGGTGCCGCACCTTTCGCCGAAACCGACATTTCGCAGCCAAAGTTCGAGTGCGAAGCGCAGAATCGTCGATCTCGGTGTGGCCCGGACTCATGCGCGCCGACAGGCGACGCACGTGCCGAAAAGCTCGATGGTGTGGCTCACGTCGGAAAAGCCGTGCTGCTGAGCCACTTCGGCGGCCCAGGCCTCGACTTCGCGACCGCTGACCTCCACGGCCGCACCGCAACTGCGGCACACCAGGTGGTGGTGATGCTCGGGCTCCGAGCAGCGCCGGTACACCGACTCCCCGGTGTCGGTGCGCACCATGTCCACCACATCGGCGGCCGACAGCGACTGCAGCGTCCGGTACACGGTGGTGAGCCCGATGTTCTCGCCGCGGCGCCGCAATTCGTCGTGCAACTCCTGGGCCGAGCGAAACCCGTCGATGGTGTCGAGCAGCGCGATGATCGCCGCCCGCTGGCGGGTGGCGCGCACGCCTGCCGCCGCGGCGCGCGGGGGACGGATGTCGGCCCCGGTCACGGATGGTCCTCGCTGGCGTGGCTGATCGCGGCGACGATGATCTCGGCCAGGTGATCGTCCACCAGCCGATACAACACCTCGCGTCCCGAGCGTTCGCCGGCCACCACCCCGGTGGCCTTCAGGATCCGCAGATGCTGGCTCACCAGCGGCTGCGGAACGTCGAGGGCATCGACGAGCTCGTGCACGCAGCGTTGGGACTCGCGCAGTTGCAGCACGATCGCGATGCGTACCGGAGCCGCCAGGGCGCGTAACAACTCGCCGGCGCGGTCCAGGATTTCGGCCCGCGGCGACGACAGGTTGTCGACCCGGCCGTGGGCGGGTGCGGTCATGTCGGCGCCTCCCGCGCTATTGGAAACGATTTCCACTTGACGTCCACTTTTCCATGCACGATCACGCATGTCAAAGGTCGGTTCGGCAGGTCGTTAGGCTGTATGGCTGTTGCCCGCACACACAACCAAGGAGTGGCACCCATCGTGGCGTCCGTGATCGATTCCGTCGTCAATCTGGCCAAGCGGCGCGGCTTGGTCTACCCAGCCGGCGAGATCTACGGCGGCACCAAGTCGGCCTGGGATTACGGGCCGCTGGGCGTCGAGCTCAAGGAGAACATCAAACGGCAGTGGTGGCGTTCGGTGGTGACCGGCCGCGACGACGTCGTCGGGCTGGACAGCTCGATCATCCTGCCGCGCGAGGTGTGGGTCGCTTCCGGCCACGTCGAGGTGTTCCACGACCCGCTCGTCGAATGCCTCAACTGCCACAAGCGCCATCGCCAGGACCATCTGCAAGAGGCGTACGCCGAGAAAAAGGGGATCGCGGACCCCGAGTCGGTCCCGATGACCGAGATCGTCTGCCCGGACTGCGGCACCAAGGGCCAGTGGACCGAGCCCCGCGAATTCAACATGATGCTCAAGACCTACCTCGGGCCGATCGAGTCCGAGGAAGGCCTGCACTACCTGCGCCCGGAGACCGCGCAGGGTATCTTCGTCAACTTCGCCAACGTGGTGACGACGTCGCGCAAGAAGCCGCCGTTCGGTATCGGCCAGATCGGCAAGAGCTTCCGCAACGAGATCACGCCGGGCAACTTCATCTTCCGCACCCGCGAGTTCGAGCAGATGGAGATGGAGTTCTTCGTCGAACCCGACACCGCGCCGCAGTGGCACCAGTACTGGATCGACACCCGGCTGCAGTGGTACGTCGACCTCGGCATCAACCGCGACAACCTGAGGCTCTACGAGCATCCCAAGGAAAAGCTGTCGCACTACTCGGCCGGCACCACCGACATCGAGTACAAGTTCGGTTTCGGCGGCAACCCGTGGGGCGAGCTCGAAGGTATCGCCAACCGCACCGACTTCGACCTCAAGACCCACTCGGAGCATTCCGGCACCGACCTGTCGTTCTACGACCAGGCCGCCGACACCCGCTACATCCCGTACGTCATCGAACCCGCAGCGGGACTTACCCGCTCGTTCATGGCCTTCCTCGTCGACGCCTACGCGGAGGACGAGGCGCCCAACGCCAAGGGTGGGGTGGACAAGCGCACGGTGCTGCGGCTGGATCCCCGGTTGGCGCCGGTCAAGGCCGCGGTGCTGCCGCTGTCGCGGCACGCCGATCTCAGCCCGAAGGCCAAGGATCTGGCCGCGGAGCTGCGCAAGTACTGGAACATCGAATTCGACGACGCCGGTGCGATCGGCCGGCGCTATCGGCGCCAGGACGAGATCGGCACGCCGTACTGCGTGACGGTCGATTTCGACACGCTCGACGATCAGGCGGTCACCGTGCGCGAGCGTGACGAGATGACCCAGGAGCGTATCGGCATCGATTCGGTGGTGGACTACCTGGCCACCCGTCTCAAGGGATAGGTATCACTGCCGCGAGCGTGCGTGTCGGCGCAGCGACACGCCGTCGGAAGTGGCACTTCGCGCACGGTCGCGGTGGGCGGCGCGCCTAGAACCGCCCGCCGCCGCCGAACATCCCACCGCCGCCGGAGGATCCCTGCGATCCGCCGTAGGTGCTCGACGTCCAACCCCCGCCACCGCCGAAGCCGCCGCGCATACCGCCGGACAGGATGTTGCCGAGGATGATGCCGCCGATGACCGCTCCCATATTCGACGAGCCGCCGACTCCGCCGTAGTGACTCATGTACGAGCGCTGGGCGGACTGGACGTCGTTGTTGGCCAGCTGCTGGGCCTGAGCGGCGAGCATCGACGCACCGTTGGCGTGCGCGATCGCTTCGGTGACGTTGGATTTCCGCTTGGCCTGGGCGGCCTCGAGTTGGCGGACGGCCTCGTTGAGCCGGGTCCGCGCCTCGGGCCCCACACTGCCGCGGCGGGTGTCGATATAGTCCGACACCGATCGCACCCGTGACTGCGCGGTGAACAGCGCCTGATCGTAGGACCGGCCGAGGCGCTCGGCGGTCTCGCGCTCCTCGGCGGCGCCGGCCAGGAGCCGGTCGAGATCGGCGTCGGCCTGGGTCAACTGGGTGAAGGTGCCTAACGGGTCGGCGGTCCCGGCGGTCTGCGCGGCGCTCACCGCCTTGACCGCGGCGTCGCGCGCCGCCGTCAGCTCGGCGGTGTTGGACAGCCCACCCTGGCTCAGTTGCGCCACGGCCTGGTTGATGCCCTGCTGGGTGTCGGCGATCGCCGACGGCAGCGCGGTGACCGCGCGCCTGATATCGCTCGCCGCGCTGTCCACCGCGTCGAGCATTGACGTGGTCTGCTGCAGAGCCGCCTCCGCGGCGCGCACACAGTCCACCAGTTCGCTCTGTTCACCGGCGATCGGCTTGGCCACCAGTTCGCGGGCGCGGCTGATCGAATGGTCGGCGAAGTCGACCCGCTCCCTGGCGGCGTTGACGTTGCGGGCCACCGAAGCCAGTGCGCTCTCGGCGAATTCGTTGTGCAGTTGGGTCAGCGTCGACTGAGCGGGATCGATCCGCGCGCTGACGTCGACCAATTTCCGGGTGAGCACGTCGAGCCGGTCGGGGGCGTTGATGACCAGATCACGCAGCTGGTGAAACGACTGGGTCTGGGTGTCCAGTTCGCGGTTGGCCCGCGCGGCCGCGACGACCACCCGGGTGAGCAGGTCGCGGCGCTGGGCCGGAGTCTCGGGGATCGCATCGTCGAGTTGCTGGCGGACGTTGAACGCCTGCTGCAGCGTGATCTTGGCGTTCTCGACGGCCTTGGTGAAGGGCTCGGTCCGTTGCTCGCCGAACTCCTCGGTGGCCAGTACCAATTCGTTGGAGCTGGTACGCATGGCGTTGTCGACGTCGACGACGATTGATCGGGACAGTTCATCGAGGGCGTCGAGGGAGACTGCGGCCAGGGCATTGGGGTCGGTCGGGTCTACCCGCTTGGCGGCCGCGACTTCGGCTTCGTGCCTCTTGCGCCGGCGCCGGCGGCTCCACAGCACCAGCAGCCCGATCGCGAGCACGATGATCGCCACGGTGATGAGTGCCGGCACCAGGGACAGCCCACCGGAACCGCCGCCGCCCATCGTCGCCAGCCCGTTGGCGGCCGCGATGGCCGCGTCCGCCCAGTCGTCGGTGTGCAGCGCGGGTTCGATCTGGTCGCGACGCAGATCGTCGACCCGGGCCGGGCTCACGCCGGTCGCGCCCGACGGCACCAGGAAGGCGTACGAGCGTTGCTGCGTTGCGACCGCGAGAATCGCGTCCTGGCTGCTCAGATCGCTGGCGACCCGGGTCTGCTCGGCCCATTCCACGGCCGTCTCGGGCGCGAACGAGTCGACGTAGACCACCCAGAGCCGGACATGGCGGTCGCGGTAGAGCGTGTCGACCGCGTGCTGCACCTTGGCCAGCTGACCTTGGCTCAGGACGCCGGCGTTATCGGTGACGTAATCCGGCAGCCGGAACGGTGGCTCGGCCGCCGCGACCGGCGCCATCAGGGTGACGGCGGTCAGGATGGCCGCCAGCAGGCTGACCACACGAGTGAGGCGCATGAGTGTCAAATGTAGTAGCGCAATGCTGGCAGACTGTGCTTCGGTGACGACGAATGAGCACGGCCACTACGACCAGGCCGACCGCGAGCGGGTGGTGCGGGAAACTCCGAAGACCGCCGGGCTGCCCGGTACGTCGACCGAGCACCGCACCGACTTCGCTCGCGACCGTGCCCGGGTTCTGCACTGTGCTGCTCTCCGTCGGCTGGCAGACAAGACCCAGGTGGTCGGGCCGCGCGAGAGTGAGAACCCGCGCACCCGGTTGACTCATTCGCTGGAGGTCGCGCAGATCGGGCGGGGGATGGCCGTGCCGTTGGGCTGCGATCCCGACCTGGTGGACATGGCCGGGCTGGCCCACGACATCGGCCATCCGCCCTACGGTCACAACGGGGAACGCGCACTCGACGAGTTCGCGGCCTCCTGCGG
Source organism: Mycobacterium pinniadriaticum (assembly GCF_026242045.1). Taxonomy (GTDB): domain Bacteria; phylum Actinomycetota; class Actinomycetes; order Mycobacteriales; family Mycobacteriaceae; genus Mycobacterium; species Mycobacterium pinniadriaticum. The sequence goes on along the minus strand of NZ_JAPJDO010000008.1, from coordinate 119,710 downwards.
AGGATTCGAGGGCAACGCCCAGAACTTCCGGATCCTGACCCGCATCGAACCTAAAGTGCTTGACGGACAAGGCCGTAGTGTCGGATTGAACCTGACCCGGGCGGGCCTGGACGCGGTCACCAAGTACCCGTGGTTCCGCGGGGCGCGGGGACGCAAGTTCGGGTTCTACTCCGACGACCGCGCGCTCGCCGAGTGGGTACGCGCCTCGGCGCCGTCGCAGCACCCCTGCCTGGAGTCCCAGGTGATGGACTGGGCCGACGACGTGGCCTATTCGGTGCACGATGTCGAGGACGGGGTGGTGTCGGGCCGGATCGATCTGCGGGTCCTGGCCGACGACGACGCCGCGGCAGCGCTGGCCCGGCTGGGGGAGTCCGAGTCGAGCAGCCTGAGCTCCGACGATCTGGAGGCCGCGGCCCGGCGGCTGTCCCAGCTGCCGGTGGTGGCCGGCGTCGGCAAGTACGACGGGACCCTGGCGGCGTCGGTGGCGCTCAAGCGGCTGACCAGTGAACTGGTGGGCCGGTTCGCCTCGGCGGCGGTCAGCCTCACCCACGAGCTGGCCGGGCCGCAACCCCTGGTGCGCTATCAGGCGGATCTGCACGTGCCGCCGACGGTCCGAGCCGAGGTCGCGGTGCTCAAGACGCTGGCGCTGCAGTTCATCATGTCCGATCCGCGGCACCTCGAACTGCAGGCCCGCCAACGGGAACGTATCCACCAGGTGGCGCACTGGCTGCTGGACGGCGCACCCGCGACACTCGACCCGGTGTTCGCTCCCGAGTTCAACGCCGCCGACGACGACGCGGCCCGGATGCGGGTGGTCGTCGATCAGATCGCGTCGTTCACCGAGGGCCGCCTGGAGCGCATCAACGCCGGTGGTGTGGGTTCTCGTGAGTCCTAGACTGTGCCGATGGCGACAGCGGTGAGCGGGGGCGGCGACCGAAAGGGCCGGATCGCCGAGCGCGACATCGCCGCCATCCGCGACCAGGTCCGCATCGAGGACGTCGTCGGCGACTACGTGCAGCTGCGCCGGGCCGGCGCCGATTCGCTCAAGGGGCTCTGCCCGTTCCACGACGAGAAGTCACCGTCGTTCCACGTGCGGCCCAACCACGGCCACTTCCACTGCTTCGGCTGCGGGGAGGGTGGCGACGTCTACGCCTTCGTCCAGAAGATCGAACACGTCAGCTTCGTCGAAGCCGTGGAGATGTTGGCCGACCGCATCGGCTACACGGTCACCTACAGCGGCGGCGGCACCAGCGTGCAGCGCGACCGCGGCAGCCGCAGCCGGTTGATCGCCGCCAACGCCGCCGCGCAGGAGTTCTATTCCGCCGCACTGGATTCCGAGGAGGCCGCGCAGGCCAGGCAGTACCTTACCGAGCGGAATTTCGACGCCGGCGCGGCCCGCCGGTTCGGCTGCGGCTTCGCGCCGTCGGGCTGGGATTCGCTGACCAAGCATCTGATCCGAAAGGGCTTCGAGTTCAAGGAACTCGAAGCCGCCGGGCTGTCCCGGGAGGGCAGGCGTGGCCCGATGGACCGGTTCCACCGCAGGCTGCTGTGGCCCATCCGCAGCGCCAGCGGCGAGACCGTCGGATTCGGCGCCCGCCGCATCTTCGCTGACGACCAGATGGAAGCCAAGTACGTCAACACCCCCGAGACCGTGCTGTACAAGAAGTCCAACGTCTTGTTCGGCATCGACCTGGCCAAGCGGGACATCGCCAAGGGACACCAAGCCGTCGTCGTCGAGGGCTACACCGACGTGATGGCCATGCACCTGGCCGGCGTGACCACCGCGGTGGCCTCCTGCGGCACGGCGTTCGGCGACGAACACCTGTCGATGCTGCGGCGGCTGATGATGGACGACAAGTTCTTTCGCGGCGAACTGATCTACGTGTTCGACGGGGATGCAGCCGGGCGGGCGGCCGCCCTGAAGGCATTCGCCGGCGAGCAGAATCTCGCGGGCCAGAGCTTCGTGGCCGTCGCCGCTGACGGCATGGACCCGTGCGATCTGCGGCTCGCGCACGGGGACGGGGCGCTGCGTGATCTGGTGGCCCGGCGCACACCGCTGTTCGAATTCGCCATCCGCACCGCGCTGGCCGAGCACGATCTGGATCTGGCCGAGGGCCGGGTCGCGGGGTTGCGCCGCTGCGTGCCGATGGTCGCCCAGATCAAGGACCCGACACTGCGCGACGAATACGCTCGCCAGCTCGCCGGCTGGGTCGGCTGGGAGGACGTCGCGCAGGTGGTCGGGCGGGTGCGCGAGGAAGCCGGCCACAAGCCAGCGGGTCGCGGCGACAACCGGCGCGGTGCGCCCGCCCGGCCCAAAGCACCCGCCGACGCCGGGGCCCGCCGGCCCGACCCCCGCGATCCGACCCTGTGGCCGCAGCGGGAAGCGCTGAAGGCCGCCCTGCAGTACCCGGCGCTGGCCGGGCCGGTGTTCGACTCGCTGACGGTGGAGAGCTTCACCCATCCCGGCTACGCCGCGGTGCGCACCGCGATCGAGACCGCCGGCGGGACATCGTCCGGCGTCACCGGGGCCCAGTGGATCGACAGGGTGCGGGAACAGACCAGCGCGGCCGCAACGCAAGGCCTGATCACCGAGCTCGGGGTGGAGACCATTCGGGTCGACGACGAGGAGAAACTGCCGCGCTACATCGGCGGGGTGCTGGCCCGGCTGCAGGAGGTCTGGGTGGGCCGCCAGGTCGCCGAGGTCAAGTCCAAGCTGCAGCGGATGTCCCCGGTGGAACAGGGAGACGAATATCACGCCCTGTTCGGCGACCTGGTGGCGCTGGAGGCGTATCGGCGCAGCCTGCTGGAGCAGGCCAGCGGCGACGACCTGACTGCGTGATGGCTGTGAGCACGCTATGGTTAACGCACCGCCTGTCTGGAGCGAAAGGTCAGATATGACTACCGCGAACACTCGTGCCCGGCGTATCGCCGCCCTCGGCGGCCTTGTCGTGGCTGCGGCCGCGGTGCCGGCCCTGGCTGCGCTGACCGATTCCTCCACCTCGACCAGCACGGCCACCGGCACCTGCCTGGCCTGGTTCGGGTCCCGTGGCGACGGTCAGTGCCTGTCGTATTCCAACAACAACGTCAGCGTCGGCACGCCGCAGTTCGGCGTCTTCGGCCCGGATGCCGGCGCGATGCCCGGCGGCGGTATCGGTGTGACCACCGGCCCGCTGCTGCCGGGGCAAACCATCAGCATTCCGCTGGGGTAGCTCCCGTTCTACTGGTCCGACCGCTGTGGTTCCACCACGGTGGTTTCGGCGTCGATTTCGGTCAGCGTGACCATCTTGGGATCCGGGTCCGGTGACACCCGGTCGGCGATCTTGCGGCGGCTGGCGTCGATCACGGTTTTGGTGGCGGGATTGTCGGTCAGTGCGCGGTAGGTGCCGACGATCTGCTCATAACGCTTACGGCCGGCCTTGGTGCCCAACACATAGCCCACTCCCAGCACGGCTAGATACCGGATCACGGCGCTCCCTTCGTAAGCCCTCGCCCCTTCCATCCTGCCTGACGCCGCTGAGTTGGCGCTTACCCACCGGTTTGGCGTCGAGGGTCCTCGGTAAGCTAGAGTCACTCTCCGGCCCGCCTCGGCGCAAGCGCACGACGGCGGGAAGCAGATAGTCCCCTGTAGCTCAATTGGCAGAGCTTCCGACTGTTAATCGGACGGTTGATGGTTCGAGTCCATCCGGGGGAGCCAGGTCCGAATACGTTCTTCTCAGGTGGTCTTCACCAGTTGAAAGCCTGGAAGACCAGCGTTCCCAGACACAACGCAACGCCGAGATACGGGATTGCCGCTGGAACGTTGATGTAGCCCTGATGCTCGCGGTGGCGTCGCTTGATGACGATCAGTGAGGCATTCACCAGGGTGAAAATGATGAGCACCAGCAGGCTCGTGAGCCGTGCCAGCGACACCAGTTCCAGCACCGCGGTGGCGGCGATCATGGCTGACACAACGACCAATGTGGCCATCACCGGCGTCTGGTATGAACCGTGCACATGGGCGAACCTGCTGGAGATCCAGCCCTCCTTGGCCAGCCCGTAAAGAATCCGCGAGCCCATGATGATCTGCACGATGACACCGTTCATCGCGGCGATCACACCGAAGAGGCTGAGGAATATGCCATGGCTGGCTCCGCTTCGCTCGAAAACCAGCGTGAGTGGAGCTTCACTGCCGGCGAGTTCGGCCGGGGACACCAGGGTCGTCGACACCAAGACGACCAGTAGATACAGGACAGTCGAGGCCAGCAGCGCGAACAGGATGGCCAGGGGGATAGTCTTGCTCGGCGTCTTGGCTTCCTCGGCGACGTTGACCATATCTTCGAACCCGATGAAGGCGTAGAAAGCGAGGAAGGCCCCGGCAACGACCCCGCCGAGGCCGACTGCCGGGTCGATCGCGAGCAAGCGGCCGGCGTCGATATGGACGAATGCCTTCCGTCCAAACCAGATGACCAGCACCAAGCCCGCCACCTCGACGCCGGTGAGTAATGCAGCCATCGTCACCGATTCGCCGATCCCTTTGACCGCGATTGCCCCGAGCGCCACCAGAAGGCCCACGCTGCCCACAACGGTCGGCACGGAGATGAAGGAGTTCAGATAACCGGCGAAGCCCTGGGCCAGCGCCGCTGCGGAAGCCACTCCGCCACCGACCATCGTCAAGCCGATCGCCGTTGAGAACCAGCGCTTTCCAAACGCTCGGTGCAGGTAGACCGAAACGCTGGCGCTGACCGGGTAGCGGCCCGCGAGCTCCATGTACGACAGCGCGGTGACAGCGGCGGTGACCATCGCAATGAGGAAGGCCAAGGTGGTGCTGTATCCAGCGAACCCTGCCACCTTCCCGACGAGCACGTAAATACCGGCGCCGACGATGTTGCCCAACCCATAGAGGGTGACCATTGGCAGGCTCAGAGTCCGGTTCAACCTGGCGCCATCGCCTTTGGGTTCCGTCACGGTCGGACGCGCGATTCGAGTGTGACGGCACTGATGCCGAGTGCGATGAGGCAGCTCGGCGAATTGGCGGCCCCCAATTCGACACGGCCGGTGGCGCCCATGCGCCGAAGTCTATTCGGGACGATAGCTCTTGGCCTCGTCACCCGCCGCGGCCGCCGAATTGCGCTGTGATATCTGGGGCTAACGGCCCCGGCGTTTCGCCACGACTTCTTCCTCGCCTTGGACACACCGACTCGAGCGCCTCTTGCTCGACCTCAGTTTCAGGCGTAGGGCCATCGTGAGCGTGAGGCAGCTCTGCACATAGTTGGAAGACATGGGACGCGTGGATCGTGGCTGCTCTGTATCTCGCCGCTTCGGTGTGTCAGAGGCTGAAAAGTTGATTGGGCCTGGGAACTGTTGCTTGCCAACTGAACTCGTGGTCAAGGCGGGTGCGGAGGGTGTCCGCCGGCTGAGGTTCGCCGTGGACCACGAACACCTGTCGCGGCGGCGTGCTGAATCCGGACGCCCAGCGGATGAGTTCGTCGGCGTCGGCGTGCGCAGACAGCATCGCGAGGTGGGCGACCTGGGCGTTGATCGGGATCCACTCGCCGTGGATCCTGACGTCGCGCTGGCCGGCGGCGATGGCGGCGCCACGGGTACCGGGCACCTGATAACCGGTTACCATGATCGTGTTGCGCGAATCCGGGGCGAACACCTTGAGGTGGTGCAGAATTCGGCCGCCGGTGGCCATCCCGCTGGCCGAGATCACGATCTTCGGCTCGCGGCTGGCCGAGATCTTCATGGACTGGTCGGCTTCGCGGGTGTAGGTGGCCATGGCGCACATGCCTTCGTAGACCTGCGGGGGCAGGCGGTGGTCGCTGCGATAGGTGCCCAGCAGGTCGCTGGCATTGATCGCCATCGGGCTGTCCAGGTAGACCGGGATATCCGGCAGCCTGCCCGCCGAGCGCAGCTGCCACAGGTGGTAGAGCAGGGTCTGGGCTCTGCCTACAGCGAACGCCGGTATCACCACGGTGCCGCCGCGATCCACCGTCGCGTCGATGACCTCGGCGATGGCGTCGGCGGGATCGGCCCGATCATGCAGGCGATCGCCATAGGTCGACTCCATGACCAGGTAGTCCGCGGCCGCCACCTGGTCCGGGTCGAGCATCACCGGGTCGTCGTAGCGCCCCAGGTCACCGGTGAACACGATGCGGCGGCCGTGCCACACCACCTCGACGGTCGCCGCCCCGAGGATGTGCCCGGCACGGCGCAACGTCACCATCGGCCCGTTACCCGGCAGGGTGAACTCGCGTCCGAATGGATGGGTGTCGAATAATTCGATTGCCCGGTCGGCGTCCTTGCTGTCATACAGGGGCAGGGCGGGGTGATGCTTGGTGGCCTTGTGCTTGTTGAGGAACGCCGCGTCACGTTCCTGCAAGTGAGCGCTGTCCCGCAGAATGATCTCGGCGACAGCGGCGGTTGCCTCGGTGGAGACGATCGGCCCGCTGAAGCCGTCGCGCACCAACCGGGGCAGGTATCCGGTGTGATCGAGGTGGGCGTGGGTCACGACGACCGCGTCGATGCTCGAGGGGTCGACCGCCAGTGGCGCCCAATTGAGCTCACGCAGGTTCTTCACACCCTGAAACAGGCCGCAGTCCACCAGGATCCGCTTGCCCTCGGCTTCCAGCAGGTGTTTGGAGCCCGTGACCGTGCTCGCCGCACCCAGGCTGCGCAAGCTGAGTTCGACTTTCTGCGATCGTCGGTGACCAGCGGCCATCTCGTCAGTCTCTCAGAGCGGGGCCAGCGGGTGCCGTCTTCTTCGGGTGATGAAGGGCTACTGGGTCTGGGACTTGTGGCCCTGGCCCCGGTACCGGGGCCAAGCGGACGGTGGGGGTTGCCGATGTGCCGCTCGAAGGCCGGCGGGACGACGACGGAGGGATCGGCATGCGTGACAGAGACCAACGCCTGCGCAATGAGGTTGAGCACCCTGAACGCTACGAGGAGGTGACGGTCACCTCGTCCGGTGTGCCGATAGTGCTGTCGGTATGGCATGGCCAATCCGGTGGGCCGGTGGTGGTGTTCCTGCCCGGGACCATGACCCATCCGCTGTTCTACGAGGAGTTCTGCGACGGACTTGCCGCCCAGGGGATCAACGTCGTGGGCGTTCATTTCGAGGGGCACGGCAAGAGCCCGCGCGTTGGGCGGCTTCTGCGCTTGGCGAGCCTGGTCGCCAACGCAATGGACGCGACATCGTGGGCGCGGGCGCGATTCGGGCGACGGCCCATTGTCGTGGGCTCCAGTCAGGGCGGCGTCCTGGCGATGATCGTCGCTACCCGCGATCATCAGCTGGCCGGCGTGGTGGCACACAACATCCTCGACCCCGAACTCCCCGCCTCCATCACGGTGTCGCGGTTTCCGGCCGTCCTACAGGGCATCTATCACCCGGTCATGCGAGGTTTGCAGGTGCTGGCCACGCTTTTGCCCCGGCTGCCGATTGGGTTCGGCGTCTACCTCGACATGACTCGGGTATGCCGCGAGCCCTGGACAGCCGAGCAATTCTTGATGGACCCGCTGAGCCTGCGCACGTATCCGCTGGCCTTTCTCGCCGACCTGTTGACCGCCGACATGAGCGCCGTCCGTGATGGCACGATCACCTGTCCCGTCGTGGTCGTCGCGGGCCGGGGAGATCCCTTGTTCAGCCTCGACTACACGCGGAAGGTCTTTGCCCGGATCGCCGCCCCTACCAAGGAACTTGTCGTGTTCGACACCGATCACCACCTGCTGTTCAACGAATGTCTGCCGCTCGTGCTCGGTCGCATCGCCGAACTCGTCACGCACCTTGATGCTCACTAGTTGAGCGCGTGGGCGATCTTGCCTATGGCACGAAGGCTGTAGAGGGCCGCACGCTTGGACACCAACCCCGAGATGGGTGCGAGGACCACGTGCCGTAGGCCGGCTGTGTGGAATCTCCGCAACTGCGCCACTACTTGCTCGGGAGTGCCCCACAGGAGCGGCCCCTCGGTCATCACCTCGTGCGGCACGGCGTCGATGGCGTCGTTAATCGTCTGGCGGCCATAGCAGTCGGGCACGAAGTCGACAAGCGGATTGAACTGCTCCCCGAACGGGTGCGTCACTCCGGCTTGTCGCCACAGCTCGGCCGGCGCCATAAGCCCGAACGAGCGAATCACCTTGGTGTCCAGCATGGCCCGCACCTCCGGTTCAGACCGGCCGACCACCACGAAGCGATGCAACGCAGGGGTGATCGACGCCGGGTCGCGCCCGGCGTGACGGGCGGCCATCCGCACGGACTCCAGTTTGGTGGCGTACTCGTCGGCGGAGACCACCGCGGCCGGGTACCACCCGTCTCCGTAGCGGCCCCGTCAGGCCCAGCATGCGTTGACCGTGTCCGGCAACCCAGATCTGCGGGGTACGTTCCGGTGGCCGGTTTGAGGTCCATCGTCGCCCGCTCGAGCTTGTAGTGCTTGCCCGAGAACGTGATCGGTCCTGACCCTCGGAAGCACTGCAGGATGATCTGTAACGCCTCCTCCAGACGGCTGACCGGCTTGGAGGAGTCCAGGCCGTAGGGATCGATGTTCATCCGTTCACCGGCCCCGATGCCGAGGATGGGTGCGCGCTTGCCCAGGTGTGACAACGTCACCATCGCCTGGGCGATGACCAGCGGGTGGCGCCGGATGGGTTCGGTCACCCCGACTCCCAGCCGCATCGACCCGACGCGTGCGGCGAGATGGCCCAGCAGGACCTGGTAGTCGAAGAATTCGTGCGGGGTTGACCGTCGTGCGGCGAGCCAAGTCAGTTCGCGATCCCAGATCGCGGTGGGGAAGACGTTCTGGAAGTGGTCGATGGCCATCACCGAGTCCAGCCGCATCATTCGCGCTCCGAGCAGTGCGGTGTGCAGCGTCCTGAGCGGAGGTTGCGTGCCGAGCTGCAGACCTACCGCGACCGCCGGAACTCTCGTCACGGGTGCACACCTTCTTTCGGTCGCCGTGCGGCCTGCCGAGCCGACAAACCAGCGAGCAGCACCGAGGCTCCCATGGCGCTGATTTTGTCGTATGTTGATGGCGCTATGAAGGCTTTCGGGGTCGCCTGGGACGCCTGGCGGACCACCCGGGGTGGCGTCCCCGCGGTCACGACCCGGCAGGAGAACCGTCTGCAGGCTTTGGTTGCGCACGCTCGCGCGCATTCGCGGTTTTACGCCGAGCACTATCGGGGTGTCCCGGACGGTGCGGTGAGCCTGGCGGCTCTGCCGTCGCTTCCCGCCGTGTACAAGCCTGAACTGATGGCCCGTTTCGACGAGTGGGTCACCGATCCCCGGTTGACGAGGATCGGTGTCTCGGCGTTCGTCGCCGATCCCGCCAATACCGGACGCGACCTGTTCGGCGAATACGTCGTCTTCACCACGTCCGGGTCGACGGCCGAGCCGGCGCTGCTGGTCCAGGATCGTCCGGCGATGGCGGTGATGTTCGGGCTGACCTATGCCCGCTCCGCCGGGGTGTTGCCGCCTGGGCTGCTGCTTCGAGTTCTCGCCCGCGGGGCGCGGCAGGCCGCGGTGTTCGCCACCGGCGGGCATTTCGTGTCGACCGTGATGTACGAACGAGGGCTGCGCGCGCATCCGGTGCGCCGGCGCTACTCTCGCTTCTTCTCGGTGTTGGACCCCTTGCCGGAGCTTGTCGCCAACCTCAACGAATTCCAGCCGGCGCTACTGGGCACCTACGCCAGCATGCTCAGCGTGCTCATCGGCGAGCAGGAGGCCGGGCGGCTCAACATCCGTCCGCTCGTCATCTCGAGCGGCGGTGAACTGCTGCTGCCCGCCGTGCGACAACGCGCGCAGGAGGTGTTCGGCTGCACGGTGACCGAGACCTACAATGCCTCGGAAGCCACCCCGTTGTCGCTGCCCTGCCGCCTGGGCAACCTGCACCTGAACACCGACTGGTATCTGGTCGAGCCCATCGACAGTTCCGGCGATGTGGTGCCCGCCGGCCAGCGATCCGATTCCCTGCTGCTGACCAACCTGGCCAACTTCGTGCAGCCGCTGATCCGGTACGAGATGGGTGACAGTGTCGTCATCGGCGCCGACCCATGTCCATGCGGCAGTCCACTGCCAACGGTCACGCCTGAGGGACGGACCGACGAGTTGGTGACGTTCCCCGCGCGAGAGGGTGGTGAGGTGGTGGTGGTTCCGATGGCGATCGCCACCGTGGTCGAGGAAACACCCGGCGTGTTGCGCTATCAGGTCATCCAAACCGCCCCGGCGGGCCTCACCGTTCGACTGGATGAAGACGGGGGTGCAGACCGGTCCGCGGTCTGGACACAGGTGCACCGACGGCTCGAAGCGTTCCTTGCCGCACAGGGAGCGGGTGCGGTGACCATCGACTTGGCCCACGAGCGCCCCCAAACGAATCCCCGTAACGGGAAGCTGCGGCACGTGCTCCGTGCTGTTTGCTGATATGGCGTGCCTTCCGCGAACTCTCCAGCTTCAGCCCGAATCCCCGTTCGCGATCGCCGATTTCGTGCCGTTGGTTGCCGCAGAGCCCGATCAGGATCAGGTTGCCGCGCTCTCGACCAGTGAAGCTTCGTAATTCCACGGCTCATAGGGAGCGATCCCGCTGGCCGGCAGCTGCCATCGGGTGAAGAAGTGTCCCGTCGGGTGCGCGATGTCCGTCGGCGGTATGCCCAACGTGGCCCGTACCTCGGTAAGGGGCAAGGGGAGAAGCTCTTCGTACGGTGCGGCCATCAGATTGTCCGCTGCGCGCCCTCGATCGACCGCTTCGTGCCAGTACCGGCGTTTGCGCCGCCAGGATCCACCACCGATGATCGCGCAGAGGATGAGCCCGAACACCGCTGTCGTTCGGCACTGCCCAAGCTGTCCGTGGTGGAATCCGAGATTGCCGATCTCGCCGCCGGGGTCGGGTCCGCCCAGGACGTGAAACATGTCGTGCAGCACCGTGCCGCAGGCGATCATGTAGCCGAAGTCCGGGTCCCAGCCGTTTCGGTCGATGACCGGCTGGATCACGCTTGCCGCGTCGAACACGCCGGCGTCGAGGCGGTGCTGACGAAGAAAGTCACGGTAGGCGGCGCCCAGTGAGCCGGGAGGCAAGGCGGCGAGGTAGTCGTCGTCACCGAGGAGGGCCATGAGATCGGGCTTGTCCCGCAATAGCCGACGCCCCTGCGGCAGCCGGGTGAGTTTGTCGAACTCGCGCTCGAGGGTGGGAAACCCGAACGCGATCACAGTCTCGAAGACCTGGTCGTGATTGAACTTGACTCCGAAGATCCGGGTCAGAGCCCGCAGGCCGACCCGCAATTGCCCGTACCGTTCCATTTTGCGTGGAATGTCCATACAGGGCAATAATAGACAAAGTGGGATTGATGTCAATTATCTCGGAGGCGCCGGACGGCCAACCCCGTCGCCGGGGCCGACCAGCGGGGGGTGGCAATACTCCGGAACAAGCCCGCCAGGCACTGATCGACGCCGCCGAGCTGTGCTTCGCCGAACAGGGCCTGGAGGTAACCGTCGCCGAGGTCGCACGGCGGGCGGGCGTGACCCGGGCGGTGCTGTACCGGCACTTCGGCGGTCGTGACGAGCTTCTCGTGGCCGTGGCGGCCCAGGTGATGGACCGCTACGTCGCTCAGGTGATCGAGGACCTGATGCCGACCGACGATGTCAGCGGCCTGATCACCGAGTCGCTGGTTTTCGTTGCGACCGTCGTCAGCCGAGATCCGCTCCTGACGATATTGGCGTCCGGCGTGGAGCACGGCTTGGCGAGTCTCATCGCAAACTCGCCTGTTCTCAGCGCTAAAGTGAGCGGGCTGTACGAGCAGGTCTTCGTCCTCTTCCAGGGCGACCTGAGGCCGGGTCTGCGGCCCGGCGACGTCGGACGCTACATCCTCAGCGTCGCTCTGGCGTTGTTGATGGACGTCATCCCGGGGTCCGACGATGCCGCGACAGTACGGCGATATGTGCGGACTTTCGTGTTACCCGCGATTGTGCTCGTCCCACCCGAAGCGACCCCGGTCTTCTGACGACTGGCGCCTCACAGCCACAGATACAAACCCGACAGCAACGCCCACAACGCCGCGCAATACACCTCGAAGGCCACCCGCAGGGGGATCGGGGCGTTCCGTAATTCCATGAAGTCCAGGCCCACCAGCCGTACTTTGACGGCGGCGATCGCCAGGACGCCAACGGCGATCAAAGACCCGGTGCCATGGTCGGCGCCGAGCGCGAACGACGCCAGCGTCAAGACCACCAGAATCAGCCAGCTCACGCCGGCGCGGTTGCGCATCAATGCCAGCATCAGCTCACCAGGTACAGGAGTGGGAACAGGACGATCCAGAGCAGGTCGACCAGATGCCAGAAGCAGCCGCCGCCCTCGATCACGGCGAGCCGAGTGGCTGACAGCTCGGTGCGCCGGGTCTGGGTGAACAGCGCCACCAGCACGACGATGCCGATACAGACGTGCAGGAGGTGCAGCCCGGTCAGGATGAAGTAGTAGAGGTAGAAGTGGTTGACGCCCGCGGTGTGTCCGGCGCCCACCAGCAAGACGTACTCGGTGACCTTCAACATCACGAACACCACGCCGCAGCCGATCGCGGCCAGCAGCGCCCGGCCGGCGACGGCGCGCGCGCCGGTTCGCAGACCCCCGATGGCCGCCACCACGAACAGTGAACTGGTCAGCAGTACCAGCGTGTTGACCAGGCCGATGTTGACGTGCAGCGTCTTTCGGGCCGCGTCGAAAACCTCTGGGGCTTTTGACCTTTCGACCATGAACGTGGCGAAGAACGCCGCGAACACCAACATGTCGCCGAGCAGGAACACCCAGGTGCCCTGTTCGCCGGGGATGCGTCGGGCGTCAGGTGGTGCCGGTTCGCCCACCGCCGTCATGACTGTTCGGCACGCTGCTGGGCCTTGATGCCGCGGTTGAGCACATGCGTTGTCGTGAACAGCCAGATCACCAGCGCGAAGCCGGGAATGTAGAACGCGAACACCCCGTGCCAGGCCAGCGGCCCGTCGTTGAACACCACGACCACGCAGCCCGGCAGCGACAGCAGTGCCACCCACAGGTTGAGGTAGCCGTACCAGCGCGGGAACGTCTGCGGCTCGGTCTTGTCGATGAACGACGCGATCGCCAGGGTGATGTTCTGCACGATGATCGTCCCGACGATGCCGATGAACATCAGCCAGAAGACGTCGTTGAGGGCCTGGGTGATCTCCGGCGACCGGGACTCGGGCCGGAACGCGGCGGCGGCCAGCACCAGGAACGGAAACAGCAGGGCGGGAACGAAAATCGTCGCCGCGAAGAGCTGCGTGACCGTCAGCATCCCCCACTGCCCTTCGACCCGGCGGATGCGCAGCACGATGGTGGCCAGGAACGGCAGCGCGATCACCGACGTCAGCAGGCACCCGGCGATGCCGATGCGGATCCAGATCTTGTGATCGACGAAGAAGTCGGCGACCTCCGTCGGCGACCAGACCGGCGATATCGGCGGGAACAGCCGCGCCAACCCCGACATGCAGGTGCCGTACAGGATGATCATGATCGTTCCGCACCACGCGCCGATGCGCTGCAGCCTCAGTTCCACGGCGGCGACGATACTGTCCCGGTCCCGCTGCAGGGGTCGGAATCGCCAATGTTTTGTCAAAATTGCCAAAACGGTGCCGCGAGGGTTGGCCGGGTGCCGGGTGTCGGCGAAGCGAACTGGGCCGTCCCGAAGTGGCGCACAGCCAATCGGTGCGTAAACGCCGCGGGCGAATGTCGGTCTTTGCCGAGCGATGTTCGGTGCCGCCTTCTAAGCTGCGTTGCGAGTCGAACGTGCTTGATCAATTGTTGCCAACGTCGAACCATTGTGGATACAGAACCATTGCCGACACCGAAACCGGATACTGATGAAACCTCGCAGGGCGGCTCGACGGTCGCGTTGTGACGGCCGGCTGGGAGACATCTGATGGGGGCGAACCCGGGGGTGGCGACATCGGCGGACCTCCCCGCCGTGAAGGAACACAGGGGGCTGGTGGTCGGCGCCGCCGCCATGATGGTCGCCGGGTTCCTCACCACTCTGCTCTCACCGCTCCTAGCGGTGTCGTTCGCGCGGGAGTTCAACTTCGGGATCCAGTCGGCGGGCCTTCTGGTGGCGCTCGGGCAGGGCGGAGTGGCGCTCTCGGCGTTCGGAATTCTGCCGTTTCTGCCGCGCCTTGACCGCAAGCGGGTCGGGATCGCCGGGGCGATCGTCGCGGCTCTGTGTCTTGCCCTGACCGGATTCGCCACCAGCTTCGGCATGGTGCTGGTGCTGCAGATCGCGATGGGACTCGGCGCCGGCCTCTGCTACGCCTGCGCCAACTCCGCGCTGGCCTACGCGCGTTTTCCGGAGCGAGCGTTCAGCATCGTCACGATCGCGTGGATGCTGGTCGGTGCGGCCATGCTCACCGCGGGGCCCACCTTGCACGACTTGTGGCCCAAGGTCGGCGTCTACCTGGGTATGGCGGTCGCGGAGTTGGTGTGCGTCATCTTCATCGTGCGCCTACCCGATGTGCGGACCCTGCCCGAACACGAAGGCCAATCCGCAGACGCCGACCCGGATCCGTCCGCGCGGATCGGGTCGCTCGTACCGGCGGCGATCCTGGTGGGCGCCTTGTTCTTGATGGAAGTCGGCAACGTGATGATCTGGACCTTCGCCGAGTCGATCGGGGAGAAGGCCGGGCTCTCTGTGCAATTCACGGCGACGTTCCTGGGGCTTTCCCAACTGATCGGCCTGATCGGATCGGGCATCACACTGGCCCTGGGGAGCAGGGTCGCCAAGATGTACCTCATCGCTCCGGCCGTCGTCGTGCTGGGCGTGGGCAATCTGCTCGTCGGCACCGCGACCGGCCCCACCTCCTACATGATCGGCTTCCTCGCGATCAACCTCGCGTTCTTCTGCCTGACCCCGCTGCTGCTGGCGCTCGCGGCCGAACTCGACACGAGTTCGGGCCGACTGGTCGTCGTGGCCGGTGGCATCAGCCTGGTGGCCGGCGCGGTCGCGCCCGCCGTCGGAGGCTGGATCGCCGGGGCGGGCGGGCAATGGTCCCGGCTGGGTGTCACGGCCTTGCTCGTCGCCGTGGTGACCCTGCCCCTGCTGACCGTTCCGGTTCGCGCGGCCAAACATCGCGCGGCGGTTGCCGCTGACGACCAGACGACCTGAATTGACCTGCCCGCCAACCGAAAAGAAAGGTGCTGCTAGGAGATGACAGACCAGGACGTGTACGACGATGTCCCGCAGCCGAAGAACAGAGTGCCGATCCTGGGTGACGCGCTCCACCTCGACGGCACTCATCCCACCCGCAGCTTGATGGAGTTGGCCGGCGAACTCGGCCCGATCTACAGCCTGATCGCTCCCGGCCAGGACATGATCGTCGTCTCCGGCGGGGACATCGCCGCCGAGTGTCTGGACGAGACCCGGTTCGAGAAGAACGTCGCACCCGAGCTGGTGGCGATGCGCGAAGTCGTGGGGGACGCGATCTTCACCTCGTGGACCCAGGAACCCGCGTGGAAGAAAGCGCACAACATCTTGCTGCCGGCGTTCGCGCCGCAGGCGATCAAGGGCTACACCGAGAAGATGGCCGACATCGCCGACCAGTTGGTGATGAAGTGGGCGCGGCTGAACCCCGGCGATCCGGTCGACATCGTCACCGATATGACCAAGCTGACGTTCGACACCATCTGCCTGGTCTGCTTCAGCTACCGGCCCGGCTCCTTCTACCGCCAGGACATGCCACCGATCGTGACGGCGCTCGAAGAGGCGATCGCCGAGTGCGTCAACCGGCCCAGCCGGCTGCCCGGTCAGGACATCTACGAAGCGATCAAGGGTCGCCGCAAATACAAGGAGCAGGTCAGCTTCCTCAACAACCTGGCTGACACGATCATCGAGGAGCGCATCCGCAGCGCCGAGGTCGGCAAGAACGGTGACGTGCTCGACCTGATGCTGAGCCAGCCGGACAAGGACAGCGGCCAGAAACTGGACCGGCTCAACATCCGCCAGCAGATGCTGACCTTCCTGGCGGCCGGTTACGACACCACCAGCGGAATGCTGATGTGGACGGTCTATCACCTGCTGAAGAATCCCGACGTCCTGGCCAAGTGCTACGCCGAGGTCGATGAGGTATTCGGCGACGATCTGTCGGTCCTGCCGAATGAGACGCAGATCCCCAAACTGCAATACCTGCTGCAGTGCATGAAGGAGGCGCTGCGGCTGTGGCCGGTGGGCGCCGGATTCCAGGTACGCCCGCTGGCCGATGAGGTGCTCGGCGGCAAGTACCGGATCAAAAAGGGCCAGCCGATCCTGCTGCTGACCCCGCAGCTGCAGCGCGATCCGTCGGTCTTCCCCGATCCCGAGCGGTTCGACCCCGACCGGTTTACCGCTGAGCTCGAGGCGTCGCGCCCGGCATGGGCGTTCATGCCCTTCGGCAGCGGTCAGCGGGCCTGTATCGGACGGCACTTCTCGTTCTACGAATCCCAGCTGCTGCTCGGGCTGATCCTGCAGCGCTTCAAACTGCTCGATTCGTTCGACTACCAGCTCGACATCAAGGACTTCTTCTCCATCAAGCCGAACAACCTGACCATCACGGTGGCGCCCCGCGAGGGACGCGAAGCCGCGGTCATCTCCGGCCCACGAGCGGCCGCGCCCACCGAAGCCCCGGTCCAGGCGGCCGCGCCCACCCGGGTGGTCTCCGACTACGGCGCGGGCAACCACCTGCTGGTGCTGTTCGGCTCCAACCTGGGCACCTCCGAGCGGATCGCCACCGAGATCGCCGAGGACGGCCGCGCCCGCGGATTCACCGTCACCCAGGGCGCACTCGACGATTACGTCGACGCCCTACCGACCGACGGTCTCGTCGTGATCTGCACGTCGTCCTACAACGGCAATCCGCCCGACAACGCCATCGACTTCCACCGCTGGCTCGGCGGTGGACGGGCACCCGACGCATTGGCGGGGGTCACCTACACCGTGTTCGGGGCCGGGGACCGGGTGTGGGCCTCCACTTTCCAGAAGGTGCCCGCCGAGATCGACGACATGCTCGCCGCCGCCGGCGCGACCCGCTTCGCGCCCCGCGGGGCCGCCGACGCCTCCGACGACTTCGACGGCATGTTCCGCGACTGGTACGGCGGATTCTGGCCGCAGGCCGGCGATGCCCTGGGCCTGGCTCCGCAGGTCGACGTCGCCACCGACATGAACCGCTACGAGATCGCCCCCACCGGGCAACGCCTGCACGGTTCGTTCTTCTCCTCGCTGGACGCGACGCCCTACCGGATGCTCGAGAACCGGGAGCTGCTCACCAGGGTCGTGCCGTCGGGGCCGGTCGCCCAGTCCACCCGTCACATCGAGTTCGCACTGCCCGAGGGCGTGACGTATCGCACCGGTGACCACATCGCACTGCTGCCGCGCAACGCGGCCGAACTGATCGGGCGGGCCGCCGCGCTGGCCGAGTTGGACCTCGACGAGCTGGTGATGATCCGCGCCAACACCGGCGCCTCCAGCCACCTGCCGCTGGACACACCGTTCGTGGTCTCCGAGTTGTTGGCCGCCCGGGTCGAGCTGCAGGCTCCGCTGACCCGGGCGCAGATCCGCACCCTGGCGGAGTTCGCGACCGACGCCGATGAGCAGGCGGAGTTGGCTGCGCTGGCCGCTGACGGTGCGGACAACGTCACCCGCTATCGGGAAGAGGTCCTGTTCAAGCGGGTGTCGCTGCTCGACATGGTGCAGCGCTACCGGTCGATCGACGTCCCGCTCAACACCTGCCTGGATCTGCTGCCCGGGCTGGCACCCCGCTATTACTCCATCTCGTCGTCGCCGACGGCCTACCCCGATCGGTGCAGCATCACCGTCGGCGTGCTGCGGGCGCCCGCCCGCAGCGGCAGCGGCATCTACCACGGAACGTCGTCGAACTTCCTGGCACGCACCGAGCCGGGCACCCTGGTGCCCGGCTTCATCCGGCCGCCCGGACTTCCCTTCGATGTACCCGAGGACCCGGCGACACCGATGATCATGATCGCCACCGGTACGGGTCTGTCGCCGTTCCGCGGGTTCCTCCAGGAGCGGGCGGCCCAGGGGACCTCCGCCGCGCTGGGCCCGGCGCTGCTCATCTATGGGTGCCGGATGCCCGACGCCGACTTCATCTACGAGGACGAGATCCGCCAGTTCGAGGCCGACGGTGTCGTGTCGATCGTGACCGCCTACTCCAGGGTGTCCGACGGCACCCGGGCACGGGTCCAGGATGCGGTGCGCGCCAACGCCGATCAGATTCTGGACCTGATGGGCCGCGGCGGCATCACCTATGTGTGTGGCGGGGCGGGCACGGTGGCCCCGGCATTGCGCGACGCCTTCGCCGAGATCTACTCGAAGAACAACGCGGTGTCGGCCGAGGAGGGCACGGCGTGGTTGGAGGACCTGCGGGCCACCAACCACTACCTGGAAGACGTGTGGGCGGCGCACTAAGTGGCGACCGCACAGACCACGATCACCGCGCCGGCGGCCGAGATCATCGCGGTGCTGGCCGACCTGCCGGGAATGCTCGACTGGTCGGCCGCCGATTCGGTGCAGGTGATCGAGTATGACGCCCAGGCACGCCCGGTACTGGCCCGCTGGCGCGAACACTACGGGCCGCTACCGGACGAGTTCGTGCTGCGCTACGAGTGGGACGGTGACACCGGTGTCAGCTGGCGGCTGGTGCAGGGCCGGATCCTGAAGAAGGAGGACGGGCATTATCGCCTGTCCCCGGCCCCAGCGGGCGCCACCACCGTGGAGTACCAACTCGCGCTCGGGATCGGCGTCTGGCTACCCCCGTGCATCCGGTCCCGACTCGAAGCCACGATCGTCGACGCGACCCTGGCGGCCCTGAAGCGACGCGTCGAAACGGGTTGAGCCGGACCGTCGGCTACAGATGTTCGGGGTGCAGCATCTCGGCGTAGCGCAACTGCTCGGGGATCCCGAAGCCGTCGACAAGCAGTTCGGCGTGCGGGCGCAGGGACCGGCAGCGCTCGTTGATGCCGCGGGTGACGGCCTTGGCCCGCTCTGTGGACAGGAAACGGTGCTCGATGAACCAGGCCTTGTCCTCCTCGATCACCGATAGCGCGTACAGGTCGCACACCAGGCCCAGAATGTGGCGGGCCTCCTCGTCTTCACAGGCGTCGATGCCGGCCACGAATGCCTCGAGCACGATCCGGTCGATGTGTGCCCTGGCGGTGTGCAGCACGTGATCCTGCACGGCGTTGAACGCGTCGAACGCCTCCATCTCCTTCGTTTTGCTCTGCAGCCGGCGTGCCACGGTGGACAGCAGATACTCCTCCCGGTCCTCGAACATCGTGACCTGGGTGCCGCGGTTGAACAGGCTGCCTTCCTCCTCGTTGTCCTGCCGGGAGTCGAGGATGGTCTGCATGATCGTCTCGGCCGCAGTCCTTTTCAGCACCCGGTCGCCGGCGAAGTTGGCCGCGAACCGCACCCACTCCACCGGGCTCATCCCCTTGATGTCGTCGGCGTAGGCGGTCAGTAGTTCCTTGGCGACCAGCTGGGTGAGCACATGGTTGTCACCCTCGAAAGTGGTGAACACGTCGGTGTCGGCGCGCAGCGCGATCAACCGGTTCTCGGCGAGATACCCTGCGCCGCCGCAGGCTTCGCGGGCCTCCTGGATCGCGGCACTGGCGTGCCAGGTGTTCGAGGCTTTCAGGCCGGCCGCCCGGGACTCCAGTTCGCGCTGCTCCTCGGCATCGGGACTGTCGGCCGTCTGCACATCGTGCAGCTTGGCCACCAGCTCGTTCTGGGCGAACTGCAAGGCATAAGACCGTGCGATCAGCGGGAAGAGGCGGCGCTGATGCACCAGATAATCCATGATCAGCACTTCGCCCTCGTCATCGGGAGCGCTGAACTGTTTGCGCTGCAAGGCGTATCGGACGGCGATGTCCAGCGCCACCCGCGCCGCGGCGGCCGCGCTGCCGGCGACCGTCACCCGGCCGCGGATCAGAGTGCCCAGCATGGTGAAGAATCGCCGGCTGGGGTTCTCGATCGGGGAGGAGTAGGTGCCGTCCGCGGCGACGTCGGCGTACTTGTTGAGCAGGTTCTCCCGCGGCACACGAACGTGGTCGAACATGATGCGGCCGTTGTCGACGCCGGGCAACCCGCCCTTGTAGTGGCAGTCCGAGGTGGTGACGCCGGGCAGATCGTTGCCGTCCTCGTCGCGGATCGGCACGACGAAGCAGTGCACCCCGTGCGACTGGCCGCCGGTGATCAGCTGCGCGAAAACCGCTGATACCCGTGCGGTTTCGGCAGCGCCGCCGATATAGTCCTTGCGCGAGCTCGGGGTGGGGGAGTTGATCACGAACTCCTCGGTGGCCGGATCGTAGGTGGCTGTGGTTTCCAGCGACTGCACGTCGCTGCCGTGGCCGGTCTCAGTCATCCCGAAGCAGCCCAGCAGATCCAGGTCGATGATGCGCTGCACGTAGGCCTTGTGATGGCGCTCGGTGCCCAGGTTTTCGATGGCCCCGCCGAACAACCCCCACTGCACGCCCGCCTTGACCATCAGTGACAGGTCGGACATCGCGAGCATCTCGATGCGGGTGACGGCCGCACCGACATCGCCGTTTCCGCCGTGTTCTTTGCGGAAGCCGTCTTCGGCGGCCCCGGCGGCCGCCATGATCTTCAACTGCTCGGCCACTTTCGCGCGGGCGATGACGGTGTTGGGCGTGTAGTGCGGACGGAAAACCTCGGTGGCGAGTTCGGTGCGCACGGCGTTCTTGACGTCTCGCCAGCGGCCGTCGAGCGCGTTACGCAGATGCTCCGCAGTGGTGGTCATACCTGAAAGTAGCCCCGTGCTTGCTCGCGCAAACGCCGATGTGGCAGATATCCGTCCGCCTTCGCCGGCGCAGTCGTCCGGAAGTAATACGCTGACGCGGTGATCCGAAGCGTCGGCACGCTGGGGCCGGTCAAGATCGCCGGGATCGTGGCGTGGCGGCTGCGCTGGGACCTGCTGGCGATCGTGGTGGTGGCCGGCGTGTTGCTGCCGGTGCCCGACCCGACCCAGATCGACTACGCCTCGGCGGTGCTGTCGGTGCTCGGTATCGGCGCCTCGGTGTTCATCGGCTTCCGCAACACCACCGCCTATAACCGCTGGTGGGAAGCGCGCACCCTGTGGGGCAGCGTCATCATCAACTCCCGCGCCACCCACAACACGCTGTGTTCGGTCGACTCCGGTGCGCCCGGAATGGTCGAGATCCTGGACCGGATGCGCCGACGCCAGGCTCGCTACTGCTGGCAGCTCGCCGCCGAGCTGCGCGGAATCGCCCCGATACCGGAAGCCGCCGACCTCACACCGGAGGACCCCGCGGGCACCTCGGCCACCAATCTGCTGACCCGGCAGGCCGAGGATGTCCAAACCCTGTCGGCGACCGGATCGATCGACAACCAGGCCCGGGTGATGCTGATGAATGTCAACACCGCGCTGGTGGGTGCCCAGAGTGGGCTGGAACGCATCCGCAACGAACCGATCCCGATCATCTACGAGATCTTCATTCGTGGGCTGGCGTGGTTCTTCGCGGTGATGGCCTTCAGCCGCCTGGACGGGTCCGCCCACCCGGTCACCGGCGTGGTGATCGGCCTGCTGCTGATGATCGTGTTCATCACCGCCGAGCGGCTGGGCCACTTCATCGAGCAGCCGATGAGCAACACCGTTTTCGACATCTCGATGTATCGGTTCTGCGCGACCATCACCGGCAACCTGCTGGGCGCCGGCCATCGGATGGCTCAGCCCAGGGAGAGCGCGAAGGCCACCGTCTGGATGTGAGCGCTCACCGGCATTGGGCGACCACGGTTTCGGCGAACTTCTCGATCGGGCCGCGGTAGCGCTCGACGTCGCCGCCGGCGGCGACGGTGGGCTCCGACATCCACGGCGCGCACATCACCGCCGTGATCCCGATGTCCTCGGCGCGCTTGTACAGATCGGGCGAGGGTGGATCGATCAGCGCCAACATGATCTCGAAAGGGTCCTCCGCGCGACCGAATTCGCGGCGAAGCGCATCCAGCTTGGCGACGTGGGCCACGGCATCGTCCCAGGCATATGCGGTGCCGATCCAGCCGTCGCACAATCGCGCGGCGCGGCGCAGCGCGGCGTCGGACTCGCCGCCGCACAGGATCGGTACCGGCTCGGGCGGATGCGGCTCGATCATCATCTCCGGCACCTGATAATGCTGGCCGCTCCACGACACCCAGCCGCCCTGCCATAGCGCCCGCAGGGCGGGGATCATCTCGTCGAGGCGTTTGCCGCGGTTGGCGAACTCCTGGCCCAGCAGCTCGTATTCCTCACGCATCCAACCGATTCCGACGCCGAGCGACACCCTGCCGTGGGACAGCGATGCCGCCGTCGCCACCTGCTTGGCGACTTCCAGCAGCGGGCGGGCCGGTGCGATATAGACCGCGTTGGAAAACCGCAGTCGCGTCGTCACCGCGGCCATCGCCCCGATCAGTACCCAGGTGTCCGGCCACACGGTCTCCGGCGGCCAGCCCGGCTTCCCGGTCGGCGACGGGTAGGGCGAGCGAAGGTCCCGCGGATAGATCAGGTGATCGGCGCAGATCATGCCGTCGTAGCCGGCTTCGTCGACCATGCGTGCCACCGCCGGAGCTTCCGTCGGCTTCATGAACGGGGTGCCGCACCAGAACTGCATCGTTCTCCTCGGGGTCGGCCCTAGGTCAGCTGTCGTTGCCGACGGTCACCGCAGTGGCCTGGTCGGTGATCTCCTCCAGCTCATCATGCTTCACATGCCCCGAGTCGCTTCGCTCCTGCCCGCCGGACGTGTCAATAGCGCTCAGATGCCGGGCCGTCACCGCCAGCGCCACCGCGCCGAGCAGCACCGCGCCGGCACCCACCCAGAACGGCAGGTGCACGCTGACCCGCTCGCCGAGCACCCCGGCCAGCCAGGGGGCGACGGCGGCCCCGCCGAACCGCATGAAGCTGTAGGCCGCCGAGGCCACCCCACGTTCGACGGGTGCGGCTTTCATCACGGTCTCGGTGATCAGCGTGTTGTTGATGCCGATGAACAATCCGCCCACCACCACACACCCGGCCAGCACCGCCTTGTTCTCGGTGAACACGGCCATCACCGCCAGCAGCGTCGAAAAGCACAGCAGATTGATCAGCAGCACCCGCACGGTGCCGAACCGGTGCTGCAGACGCGGGGCGACGACCACCGAGGTGAACGCCAGTGCCACGCCCCAGCCGAAGAAGATCAGGCCGATTTCGTGCGCCGTCATATCGAGCGGGAACGGGGTGAACGCCAGCAGCGTGAAGAAGCCGAAGTTGTACAGCAGCGCGGTGACCGCGACGCCGAACAGACCCCGGTGCCGCAGCGCCCGGAACGGATCGGCCAGTGTCGTCATCCGTTGCGGGCGCGGGGTTTCCGGCAGCAGTAGCGCCGTCACCACCAACGCGAGGGCCATCAGGGCCGACACCCCGAAGAACGGGCCGCGCCAGGAGATCGACCCCAGCGCACCGCCGACCAGCGGACCGACCGCTATGCCCAGGCCCAGCGCCGCCTCGTAGAGGATGATGGCTTGGGCTACCGAGCCGCGCGCCGAGTTGACGATCGTGGCCAGCGCGGTCGCGATGAACAGGGCGTTGCCCAGGCCCCACAGCGCGCGCCAGCCGACGATGCCCACGACGGTGTCGCTCATCCCGGCCAGCCCGGCGCCGGCGATGATGATCACCAGGCCCAGCAGCAGTGTGCGTTTCGGGCCGATGCGGCTGGACACCACGCCGGTGATGAGCATTGCCACGCCCATCACCGCCATGTAGCTGGTGAACAGCAGGGACACCTGTGACGGTGTGGCGTCCAGGTTGTCGGCGATGGGTTTCAGGATCGGGTCGACGAGTCCGATGCCCATGAAGGCGACGACGGATGCGAACGCGACGGCCCAGACGGCCTTGGGTTGGCGCCACACGAGTGGCTCACTCCTAACTTCTCGGGGAGGTGTCGAGGTCGTCGAGGAGGCGATGCAGTGCCCCGACGGCGTTCGACAGAATTTCGCGGTCCTCGCCGGAGAGCCGCTCGATGCGCGGATCGATCACCGCGGCGCGGTCCGCGCGGACCCGGGCCAGGATCTTCTGGCCCTCGGGGGTGATGCGAATGCGGACTGCACGCGCATCGTCGGGATCGGGGGTGCGGGCCACCAGGCCGGCGTCCTCGAGGCGACGGACCTGGGTGGTCATCGTCGGCTGCGAGCAGTGGTCGAGTTCGGCCAGGTCGGAGATGCGTGCCTCACCCTGGTCGTCGATGGTGCTGAGCAGGCGGGCCTGTGCCCACGGCAGCGGCAACCGGATGCGCTGGGTGGCCAGCCGGTTGAGCCGCGCGACGACGGAGAGCAGCTCGGACCCCAGTCCTGTCTGCGACGGTGGCGGGCGCATGCGGTCCATATTTACATAGAAGTACTATGTTTGTCTTGGTCCGAGGCGGTGGTTCTTCTCACAGCACGTCCACAGCCGCCCGGGGTGGCGGCCGGTCGAACCGAGTCCCCGCCCGCGACGGCTGGCAGAATCGGGTGATGACCGCGACGAGACCGGAGGCGCCCGCGCAGCAACCCTCCGGCCCGTCGATCGATCGCCGTCGGGGCCGCTCGCTGTCACCTGTCGAGATGGCCCAGGCTTCGGTGATGGCCGCACTGGCCGCCGCACTGTCGATCATTTCCGTCGTCGTGCCCTTCGCCGGGGGACTGTCGCTGCTCACCACCGTCCCGATGGGACTGCTCGGCTACCGCTACCGCCTCCGCGTCCTGCTGGCCTCCACCGTCGCGGCGAGCATCGTCGCGTTCCTGATCGCCGGTGTCAGCGGCCTGATGGTCGTCGTCAACTGCGCCTACGTCGGCGGCCTGGCCGGCATCATGAAGCGCCGCCGGCGCGGCACCCCGACCGTCATCGCGGTCGGTCTGCTGGCCGGAGTGGTCTTCGGACTCTTCATCATCGCCGCCCTGACCGTGCTGGTGCGGCTGCGCAACCTGACCTTCGCGGCGATGACCGCCAATTTCGACGGCGTGATCAGGGTGGTCTCGCGTTTCGAACCGTTCCGGCCGGCCGCGCAGGACGCTCGGCACCTGTTCGGCCTCGGTCTGCAGTACTGGCCGGTGCTGTTGATGGTCTACGCGATCTTCTCGATCATGGTCGTGACCCTGGTCGGGTGGTGGGCGCTGTCGCGGGTACTGGAGCGGCTGCGCGGCATCCCGGACGTGCACAAGCTCGAGACCCTCGACGAATCCGGCCCGGTCGCGCCGGTTCCGGTGCGGCTGGTCGACGCCCGGTTCCGCTACCCGAACGCCGCGCATGACGCGCTTGCGCCGCTGACCCTGACCGTCGACGCCGGGGAACACGTCGCGATCACCGGCGCCAACGGCTCCGGTAAGACCACGCTGATGCTGCTGCTGTCCGGCCGGGAACCCTCCTCCGGTTCGATCGAACGGCCCGGGGCTGTCGGCCTCGGTCAGCTCGGCGGGACGGCGGTCATCATGCAGCACCCGGAAAGCCAGGTGCTCGGAACCCGAGTCGCCGACGACGTGGTGTGGGGCTTGCCGCCGGGCACTCACACCGACATCGCGGGACTGCTCGGCGAGGTCGGGCTGGCCGGTATGGAAGAGCGTGACACCGGTGGGCTGTCCGGAGGCGAGCTGCAACGGTTGGCGGTGGCCGCGGCGCTGGCACGCCAGCCGGCGATGCTGATCGCCGACGAGGTCACCAGCATGGTGGACCAGCGCGGGCGGGAGGCGCTGCTGACGGTGTTGGCCGGTCTCACCGAACGTCACCGGATGGCGCTCTTACAGATCACCCACTACAACAACGAGGCCGACACCGCCGACCGGATCGTCAACCTCAGCGAGTCGCTGGACAACACCGACATGGTGGAGATCGCCGCGGCGCCCGCACCGACGGTCAGCGTGAGCCCGCGTGCGGCCGCCGAACCGGTGTTGCGGCTGGAGCATGTCGGCCACGAATATGCTAGCGGCACACCGTGGGCCAAGACCGCTCTGCGCGATGTCGGCTTCACCGTCCATGACGGCGACGGTGTCCTGATCCACGGCGGCAACGGTTCCGGCAAGTCCACCCTGGCCTGGATCATGGCCGGATTGAGCACGCCGACCACCGGATCCTGCCTGGTCCGTGGGCGCCCCGCCGCCGAATGTGTCGGCGAGGTGGCGATCGCCTTCCAGGCCGCCCGGTTGCAGCTGATGCGCAGCCGTGTCGACCTCGAAGTTGCTTCTGCAGCTGGGTTTTCGCCCCATGATCAGTCCCGGGTGATCGCCGCACTGGCGAAGGTCGGCCTGGATGCGTCACTGGCGAAACGACGCATCGACCAGCTCTCCGGCGGGCAGATGCGCCGGGTGGTGATCGCCGGGTTGCTGGCCCGCTCACCGCAGGCGCTGATCCTCGACGAGCCACTGGCCGGCCTGGATGCCGCCAGCCAGCGTGGTCTGCTGCGGTTGCTGAGCGACCTGCGCCGCAACAGCGGCCTGACCGTCGTGGTGATCTCGCACGACTTCGTCGGTCTGGAAGAGCTGTGCCCGCGCACCCTGCACCTGAGCGACGGTGTGCTGACCGAGGGGCCGTCATGACCACCGCCCGTCAGAACCGCCCGGTGGTGCTGCTGCGTCCGGTGCCCGGTACCTCGCCGATCCACGAGCTCTGGGCGGGCACCAAACTGATCGTCGTGCTGGGATTTTCCGCCCTGCTCGCGTTCTATCCGGATTGGGTACCGATCGCGCTGGTTGCCATCCTCATCGCTGTCGCGGTCCGGCTGGCCCGCATCCCGCGCGGTGTCGTGCCGTCGGTGCCGAAGTGGCTGTGGTTCCTGCTGCTTCTCGGCGCGGTCACCGCGACGCTGGGCGGCGGGACTCCGGTACTGCATCTGGGTTCCTACGACATCGCGCTCGGCGGGCTGCTCAAATTCGTGCGCATCACCGTGGTGTCGGTCGTGCTGTTGGGGTTGGGCATGTTGGTGTCGTGGACGACGAACGTCGCCGACGTCGCACCCGCGGTGGTGCGGCTGGGCCGCCCACTGCGGTTCCTTCGCATCCCGGTCGATGATTGGGCGGTGGCACTGGCGTTGTCGCTGCGGGCCTTTCCGATGCTGCTCGACGAGTTCCGCTTGCTCTACGCCGCGCGTCGCTTGCGCCCCCGGCCGGTGTTGACCAGTCGCCGGGCCCGGCGCCGGCGTTGGGCCATCGAGATGGTGGACCTGATGGCGGCGGGGATCACGGTGGCGCTGCGGCGCGCCGACGAGATGGGCGACGCGATCACCGCGCGAGGTGGGACCGGACAGATCTCGGCGGCACCGTCAGGTCCGCGACGGGCCGACTGGGTGGTATTGGCGATCTCGGCGACGGTGTGTGCGGTGTCGGTGGTGTTGCAGGTGACGGTGCTGGCCAACGTCGGCATCTAGCGTGTGGCGGCGGTGTTGGCCGCGCTCTGGGCGGTGGCCAACGCCTCCGTGACGGGCATTCTGCCGAGGAACATCTCGTCGAAGTAGGGCTGGATCGCCTGGTAGCCGGCGGCGAAACCGGCGCCGCCCGGCGCGGCGATCCGGGGGCCGTCGAGCACCGTGAAGAAGGGTGTCACGTCGACACCCTTGGCCGACCAGTAGTCGAAGTACACCTGTTGGGCGGGCAGGACCGCGGGGATGGCTGCGCCATGGCGGCCGACATAGGAGTTGCCGCGGGTACTGCCCAGCCAGGTCAACACCTCGCGGACCGCGGCGGGGTGACGGCTGGCCGGATTGCCGGCGGCGACGATGCCGTTGGTCACGCTGACCCGGCCCGACGGGCCGGCGGGCAACAGCGCCACACCCCAGCGAAACGGTGCTTGTTCGGCGACCTGGGCCAGGTTGTAGGTGCCCGACTGGAACAGCGCCATCCGCCCGGACAGGAACTGGTTGCGGGAGAAGTCGCCGTTGTCGTTGGTGTCGGACGCCGGCGGGGCGACGTGATCGGTGTTGATCAGGCCGACGATGTAGGCGAACGCGGTGACGGCCGGCGGGTTGTCGAAGGCGAACCGGTCACCGTCGGTGAACACCCCACCGGCCGAGCCGATGTAGTTGATATAGATGGCCTGTAGGTCGTTGGCCGCGTTGTAACCCCACTGCCGGCCGTGGGTCAGCCGCGTCAACATCGGCCGCAGGGTGTCGATGCCCGGGTCGGGATCCCAGCGCAGCGTGTCCAGTTCGGCTGGCTCGACACCGTCGCCGGCCAACAGATCGGCGTTGTAATAGAGGGCGATTCCGGCGTCGGTCAACTGCGGCACACCCCACAGTGCGCCGTTGCGGGTGAATTGCTCGATCACTGACGGGTCCCAGTCCGGACTGGGCTCGATGGCCAGCAGCCGGTGACTGTCGGCGTACTCGGCGAGACTGGCGTTGTTGATCCAGAAAATGTCGTCGGCGCCACCACCGGCGACATCGGTGCGCAGGGTGGTGAAGTAGCTGGCGTAGGGCACGACGTTGGTGCGCACGTCGATGTCGGGGTGGGTGCGGGTGAACTCCGCGAAGGACGCGGTGTACGCGGCGGCCACCGCGGGGTCCCACAGCCGCACGGTGATCACGATCCTGCCGGACGATTCGCCGGCCCGGCCCAACACCAGCACGCCGGCCACCAGCAGCAGTGCGACCGCGACCAACCCCGCCAACATCCTGCTGGATGACCGCGGCGGCCAGCTCATTTCAGCCCCGTGACGACGATCGAGCGCACGATCTGGCGCTGGAACACCAGGAACAGCGCGATCAGCGGGACGATCGCCACCGTCGTCGCCGCCATCACCAACGTCCACTGCGCGTTGTACTGCGTCTGCAGCCCGGCCGTCGCGACCGTCAGCACCCGCCAGGTGCCGCCGCTGGTGATGACAAGTGGCCACATGAACGAATTCCATTGACTCACAATGGTGATCAATGTCAGTGTCACCAGAATCGGCTTGCTGGCCGGAAGCACCACGTGCACGATCACGTCCAGGGTGTTGGCCCCGTCCAGGCGGGCGGCGTTGACCAGATCGGCGGGGATGCCGCGAAAGTACTCACGCAACAGGAAGATCGCATACGGAGAGCCGAACAGGAACGGCAACACCAACGCCCAGAACGTGTTCCGCAGTCCCAACTCGGCCATCATCAGATACAGCGGCACGACGGTGACGGTGCCCGGCACCATCAGGGTGGCGACGTACATCCAGAACAGGCCATCTCGGCCGGGGAACTCCAGGCGGGCGAACGCATACCCTGCCAGCACCGAGAACGTCAGCTGGGCGAGCGTGATCATCGCCGTCATCAGCGCGGTCACCGCCAGTGCCCGGCCGAAGCCCGCGGCACCGAGCCCGGCGTAGTTGGCCAGGGTCGGCGGGCTGGGCGGCGACAGCGGGGTTCCGGTGGCGAACTGCTGCGCGGAGGTGAACGACGTCAGCAGGCCCAACCCGAACGGCGCCAAGGTGATCAGTGCACCGGCCAGGAGCCCGAGGTAGATCAGCGCGTTACGTGAGGTCATAGCTGATCCGCCGGCGGAAATAGAGGTGCTGGACGACCGTCGCGCCGACCAGGATGACGAACAGCACCAGCGCCATCACCGCCGCCCGCCCGATCGCGGCGGCCCCGAACGCCTCGGCGTAGATGCGGTGCGCCACCAGATCGGTGCGTCCGGCCGGGCCGCCGCCGGTCAATGCGTACACGGTGTCGAAGACCTGGGCCGCGCTGACGATGCCGGTCACCGAGACGAAGAACAGGGTGGGACGCAGCATCGGCAGCGTGATGTGCCAGAACCGCTGCCAGCCCGTCGCGCCGTCGAGGCGAGCCGCGGCGTGGATCTGCGGTGGAATCGCCAGGATGCCGGCGAGGAAGAACAGGGTCACATACCCGACGTTGGTCCACACGGTGACCGCGGAGACGACCGGCAGTGCCAACCCCGGATCGGTGAGCCATTCGATGCGGTGGCCCACCACGGTGCTCACCGCGCCGTCGGTCGGCGCCAGGATCCAATGCCACAGCACCGCCACCGCCAGCGGCGAGCACACCCACGGCAGCACGTACACCGTGCGAAACACACCACTTCCCGGCAGCTCGCGAGCCAACAGCCCGGCTGCCAGCAGGCCGAGCAGGATCTGGGCGGGTACCACGATCGCGATGAAGACCAGCGTCACCATCAGCGAGTTGCCGAAGCTGGCGTCGGTGAGCACCGAACGCCAATTGTCCAGCCCCACATAACGGATGGGCCCCAGCAGGTCCCAGCGGTGCAGGCTCAGCCACAGCACCACCAGCATGGGCAGCAGCAGAAAGTACACCACCCCGAACAGGCTCGGCGCCAGCAATCCATACCCGAGCAGGGTGGAGTGCACACGCCGCGTCCTCACCCTCGCCATTAAAGCGGGTTCGGCGACCCGCCCGATACGGTGTAGCACGTGAGCCCACGCGATGTTGACGCCGACTTCCTGGCCCTGCCCCGCCATGCGCTCGCCGACGCGGCCCTGTCAGCGGCCCGCGCGGCCGGCGCCAGCTACGCCGACCTGCGTATTCACGCCATCACCAGCGAAGTGGTGCAGCTGCGCGACGGTGAGCTGCAGAGTGCGGTGACCGACCGGGAGATCGGGTTGGCGGTGCGGGTGATCGTCGACGGCACCTGGGGCTTGGCCTCGCACGCCGAACTCGACCCCGGGGTCGCCGCCGATACCGCCCGCCGCGCGGTCGAGGTGGCGACCTCGTTGGCGGTGCTGAACGCCGAGCGCATCGAGCTGGCGCACGAGCCCGTCTACACCGACGCGACCTGGGTGTCGACCTACGTGATCGACCCGTTCACGGTGCCGACCGCCGACAAGATCGCGCTGCTGGGGGAGTACTCGGGCCGGCTGCTGGCTTCCGACGGGGTCGACCACGTATCGGCGATGGCCAACACGGTCAAGGAGCAGGTGTTCTACGCCGACACCTTCGGCTCGTCGATCACCCAGCAGCGGGTGCGGGTGATGCCGGCGCTGGAGGCGGTGGCCGTCGACGCCGCCGCCGGCAGCTTCGAGTCGATGCGGACGCTTGCCCCGCCGATGGCCCGCGGCTGGGAGGCCCTGGCCGGCGACGACGTGTGGGACTGGAGCACGGAGCTGGCCGAGTTGCCCATCCTGCTGGCGGAGAAAACCAAGGCGCCCAGCGTGGTCGCCGGCCCGACCGATCTGGTGATCGACCCGACCAACCTGTGGCTGACCATTCACGAATCCATCGGGCACGCCACCGAATACGACCGTGCGATCGGCTACGAGGCGGCCTACGCCGGCACCTCGTTCGCCACCCCCGACAAGCTGAACACCATGCGCTACGGCTCCCCGGTGATGAACGTGACCGCCGACCGTACCGTCGAATACGGGTTGGCCACAATCGGATACGACGACGAAGGGGTGGCAGCCCAAAGTTGGGATCTGGTGCGCGACGGCATTTTCGTCGGCTATCAGCTCGACCGGGTGTTCGCGCCGCGGCTGGGTCAGGCCCGATCCAACGGCTGCTCGTACGCCGATTCGGCGCACCACGTCCCGATCCAGCGGATGGCCAATGTCTCACTGCAGCCCGGCGCCGAGGATCTGAGCACCGACGATCTGATCGGCCGGGTCGATGACGGCATCTACATCGTCGGCGACAAGTCCTGGTCGATCGACATGCAGCGCTACAACTTCCAGTTCACCGGCCAGCGGTTCTACCGGATCCGGAACGGTCGGCTGGACGGCCAGCTGCGCGATGTCGCCTACCAGGCCACCACCACCGACTTCTGGAACTCGATGGAAGCCGTCGGCGGGCCGTCGACCTGGCGTCTGGGCGGGGCGTTCAACTGCGGCAAGGCCCAGCCCGGTCAGGTCGCCGCCGTCAGCCACGGCTGCCCGTCGGCGCTGTTCCGCGGGGTGAACGTGCTCAACACCCGTGAGGAGGCCGGTCGATGAGCGCCAGCGAAGAGGCCAAATCGGGGTGGAGTCGATGAGCGCCAGCGAAGAGGCCAAATCGGGGTGGAGCCGATGATCCCCGCACAGCAGGTCGTCGAACTGGCGCTGCAGGCCGCCACCGTCGACGAGACCGTCGTCATCGTCACCGACCGCGCCGAAGCCTCCCTGCGCTGGGCCGGCAATTCGATGACCACCAACGGTGTCTCGACGACGCGTATCACCACGGTGATTTCCATTGTGCGCAAAGGCGATACCTCGCACACCGGCGCGATCCGCACCAGCGACGTCGATCCGGCGGCGATTCCGCTCCTGGTGGCCGCCGCCGAGCAGGCCGCGCACGCCGCGCCCAACGCCCGCGACAGCGCACCGTTGCTGCCGGGCGAGGGGATCCCGGACGACTGGAACGCACCGGTGCCCGAGACCGGTGCCGCGGTGTTCGCCGACGTCGCCGACTCGCTGTCGGCGGGTTTCGGGCGTGCCGACCGGCTCTACGGCTACGCCCACCACCTCGTCGAGACCACCTTCCTGGCCACCTCCACCGGGATCCGCCGACGCTTCACCCAGCCGACCGGGACCGTGGAGATCAACGCCAAACGCGACGGCGCCAGCGCGTGGGCGGGGGTGAGCACACCGTGGTTCGTCGAGGTCGGAACCGATGCGCTGCTGGACGATCTGGCGATGCGCCTGGGTTGGGCCAGCCGTACCGTCGAGTTGCCCGCGGGCCGCTACGAGACACTGATGCCGCCCTCGACGGTGGCGGACATGATGATCTACCTGGGCTGGTCGATGGATGGCCGCGGCGCGGAAGAGGGCCGCACCGCACTGTCGGCCCCCGGCGGTGGCACCCGGGTGGGGGAGAAGCTCACCGGGCTCCCGCTGACGATGTACTCCGACCCGTTCGCCGCGGGCCTGCAGTGCGCACCGTTCGTCGCCGCCGCCGGCAGTTCGGAATCGGTCTCGGTGTTCGACAACGGGATGGACATCGGCCGGGTCGACTGGATCCGCGACGGCGTCATCAACGCGCTGGCCTACCCGCGCGCGGCGGCGGCCGAGTTCGGGACGGCGCCGGCGGTGCCCGCCGACAACCTGCTGATGACCGGTGGCAGCGCCGATTTGGCCGACATGATCGCGGCCACCGAACGTGGCCTGCTGTTGACCACGCTGTGGTACATCCGCACCGTCGATCCGACCACCCTGCTGCTGACCGGATTGACCCGCGACGGTGTCTACCTGATCGAGGACGGTGAGGTCACCGCCGCGGTGAACAACTTCCGGTTCAACGAGAGTCCGTTGGATCTGCTGCGGCGGGCCACCGAGGCGGGCGTGGCCGAGCAGACGTTGCCCCGCGAGTGGGGGGACTGGGCGACCCGCGCGGTGATGCCGACGCTGCGAATCCCCGACTTCCACATGTCGTCGGTCAGCCAGGCGCAATAATCCAAGGATGGCTGACGATCTTGACGTAGTGCTGGCCGACCTGGTGGTGCAGTCACCGGTCGACCAGCAGCGGTTGGTGGGACTGGTCCGTGCGACCTGCGGCCAGACGTTGTCGCTGCCGCCGCTGCCCGCGCAGACGCCGGTGCGAGCGCCGGAGACGGACGCCGAGAAGGTGGTGGCCGAATTCGCCGAGCAGTTCAGCGTCGACGTGTCGGCGGTGTCGGATCGCCAGCGCGAATCGCTGACCACCCTGGGCCCGGCGATGTTCGGGGCGGTGGTGCAGATGTTCGTCGCCGACTTCCTGCCGCGGGTGCGGGGCGGTCTGGAGGTGCTCGGCCTGCCGGTCGACTGGGTGCCCGCCGCGCCGGTGTGGGATGCCGGCATCGACGCCGCCGACGTGCTGTTCAACCGCCTGCTGCCCGGGGTGGCGCGGCTGCGGTCGCTGGATCCGGTGACCACCGAGGTGGTGCGGTTGCGCGGGGCGGTCGCGCATAACTGCCGGCTGTGCAAATCGCTGCGGGACGGCAACGCCCTGGACGCCGGCGGCAGCGAGTCGCTGTATCAGGACATCGAGCACTACGAGTCCTCGGAGCTGCTGACCGACGGGCAGAAGGCGGCGTTGCGGTACGCCGATGCGCTGATCTGGTCGCCGGCCCGCATCAGCCAGTCGGTGGCATCCGGTGTGCGCGAGCACTTCTCGCACGAGCAGGCCCGCGAGCTGACTCTGGATGTGATGCGCAACGCGAGCAACAAGATCGCGGTGGCGCTGAAGGCCGACGCGGCCCGCGTCGAAGAGGGGACCGAACGCTATTTCATCGACGCGGACGGTCAGACGCAGTTCGCCTGAGTCCTATTCCGGCTTCTGGTCGTAGACATCGACGCGCCAGGTGCCGTCGACGACGCTGAGCTGGTTCCAGCAGGCTGTGCGCTGCGGCGCGTCGATCAGGGTCGGGTCGAGCTGGCTGAGCAACGCCCGGTTGAACGCGTCATGCGAGACGAGAACCAAAGGACCGCTGTCGTATTCGGCGACCAACTCGGTGAAGGCGGACACCGCGCGCTGGCGGACGGCAGCCAGCGGCTCGACTCCCGGCGCGTTGTCGATACTGCCGTAGTGGGCGATGACATCCGCGCGTTTGGCCCCGGTGTGCGGTCCGTAGTCGCGGTCGTTGAGGCGATCGTCGACGGTGGCCGCGATCCCGGCGGCGTCGGCGATTGATTGCGCGGTGGCCACCGCACGCTTCAGGGGGCTGCTGATCACGGCCACCGGCCTTGTCGGGCCGAGGACCGCAGCCAGCCGGGCTGCTTCGGCTACCCCCACCTCGTCGAGCGGCGGATCGCTGAGCCCGCGCATCCGGTCCTCGGCGTTGAGTGCGGTGCGGCCATGGCGGGCCAGATACACGGTGGTCACTGCGGGGTGGGTGATCTCGGACTCCTTCACTGCTGAGCCAACGCGCGTAACGCGGCGTCGACGTCGTCGTCGGTGGTGGCCCACGAGCAGACGAACCGTACCGCCGGCTTGTGTGGGTCCGGTGCGTGCACGGCGAACTGCTGGCGTACAGCGATCAACGCTTCGGGGGTCAGGTCGACGAACACTTCGTTGGCTTCGGTCGGGGAGCTCAGGTGCAGGCCCAGGGCCGTCATCCCGCTGCTGAGCCGCGTGGCCATGGCGTTGGCATGGGCGGCGGCTTCGAGCCATTCACCGTCAGCCAACATGGCGTCGAATTGCGCTGAGACATAGCGGTGTTTGCTCGCCAGGTGGCCGATCTGCTTCTGCACGAACTCGATACCGGCGAAGTGCTCGGGACGGCGCACCAGGATCGCATCACCGAACAGCATGCCGTTCTTGGTGCCGCCGATGGTGACGATATCGGCGTCACCGACTGCCTGTGCCGGCGGGACATCGAGGGCGGCAATGGCATTGGCGACACGTGAGCCGTCGACGTGGACCAGCAGGTCGAGCTCGTGGGCGTGGTCGACGAACTCCGCGATGGCCTCGGTCTGCCAGACCCGCCCGTTCTCGGTGGACTGGGTGATGGTGACGATGCGCGGTTGGGAGTGGTGGACGTCGCCCCGGCGGGTGACGCGGCGATCCAGCAGGGTGCGGTCGATGATGCCGTCGTCGCTGGGCAGCGCGACCAGGCTGGCGCCGGAAACCAGGACGGGACCGCCGGCCTCGTCGAGCAGGCTGTGGGCGATGTCGCTGCAGAGGATCTCGTGCCAGGGCCGGACCGCGGCGGTCAGCGCGATGATGTTGGCGCCGGTGCCGGTGAACGCGAACAGGACGTCGCCGTTGGGGCAGTCGAAGGTTTCTCTGATCCGCTCGGCGGCGCGCTCGGTGATCGGGTCGTCGCCGTAGGATGGGGTGGTGCCGTCGTTGACGGCCAGGATCGCGTCGAGCGCTTTGGGATGTGCGGGGGCGGCGTTGTCGGAGGCGAAGGCGGTGGACACGGCGGGCACCCTGTCCATGATGTCACTGCCCGTGGGCGGAGTACCGTGGGCGCGGCGCGGCATGGGACCATGGTGGCCGCGATATGCGCCAGGGGGCGGTAGCTCAGTTGGTTAGAGCCGTGGACTCATAATCCATTGGTCGCGGGTTCGAGCCCCGCCCGCCCTACTTCAGAGCCTGTTTGACCTCGGCTGACGTTTGGCGCTCTCTGGACGAGGGAGTGGTGCGTGGCTGCCCACCCGCGTCGACCCACGGCAGCCGGCTCCGGTGGCGAAGCGAGTTCAGTGACGTGGCTTACGAAATTTCTAGTCGTGCCTGAGGCCGGGGTAGGGTTCCGACCGGCAGAGGCCGACGCCACCCACGCCGAATCGGCCGCAAGGCCCGACGGGTTTCGCAGCGTCGAGACTGTCAATTCTGCGCATTGGAACTGTGGCTGCGCCCTGCGGTTCGCACTCAATCGAACGGAATGCTGTGTCTTCTCGAGAGCTTTCGCCTGCGCCGACTGTGCGCGAGGCAGGCGATCCCAGTACATCGGTGATCGCGGCGCTGCGGTCACCCACGCGACTCAAGACCGAAGTGCTCGCCGGGTTGGTGGTGGCACTCGCGTTGATTCCGGAGGCAATATCGTTCGCCATCATTGCCGGGGTCGATCCCCGCGTAGGGCTGTTCGCCTCGTTCACGATGGCGGTGACCATCGCCCTTGTCGGTGGTCGCCCCGCGATGATCTCAGCAGCGACCGGATCAATCGCCCTAGTGATCGCGCCTCTGGCCCGCCAATATGGTCTCGACTACCTCGTGGCGGCGGTTCTGCTCGCGGGAGTTCTGCAGATTCTGCTCAGCGTGCTGGGTGTCGCCCGGTTGATGCGATTCATTCCGCGCAGCGTGATGGTCGGATTCGTCAACGCGCTGGCGATTCTGATCTTCACCTCACAATTGCCTCATCTGCTGGGCGTGCCCACGCTGGTGTATCCGTTCGTAGCCGTCGGTCTGGTCATCATGGTTTTCCTGCCGAAACTGACAACGATGGTTCCAGCCCCTCTGATCGCGATCGTGCTCCTGACCGTTGTCGCGATTGTCTTCTCAGTGCGAATACCCACCGTGGGCGATGAGGGTGAATTGCCGTCGAGCCTGCCGACACTGTTCTTCCCCGATGTGCCGTTCACCTGGGCCACCCTGTCGATCATCGCGCCCTACGCCTTGGCGATGGCGCTGGTGGGCCTGTTGGAGTCGCTGATGACGGCCAAATTGGTCGACGACATCACCGACACCCACAGCAACAAGACCCGCGAAGGCTGGGGCCAAGGCGTCGCCAATGTCGTCACCGGCCTATTCGGCGGCATGGGTGGTTGCGCGATGATCGGCCAAACCATGATCAACGTCAAGGTTTCCGGTGCCCGCACCCGCATCTCGACGTTTCTGGCCGGGTTGTTCCTGTTGGGTCTGGTCGTCGGTCTGGGCGATATTGTGGCGCTGATTCCGATGGCCGCACTGGTGGCCGTGATGATCATGGTTTCGGTCGGCACGATGGATTGGCACAGCATCGCGCCGACAACGCTGCGTCGGATGCCGCGCAGCGAAACGCTGGTGATGCTGTCCACGGTCGCGGTCACCGTTGCCACGCACAACCTCGCGTACGGCGTCATCGTCGGGGCGCTGACCGCCGTCGTGCTCTTTGCTCGCCGCGTCGCCCACCTGGTCACCGTCGAGAAAATCACCGAGCCCGACGAGCAGGGTAGTGGTCGCGCCGTCGACTCCGTGACATATCGGGTGAGAGGTGAGCTGTTCTTCGCATCCAGTAACGACCTGGTCTATCAGTTCAACTACACCGACGACCCGCCCAACGTAGTGATCGACATGTCGCAGTCGCACATCTGGGACGCCTCGACCGTGGCCGCCCTGGATGCGGTGACTACGAAGTATCACGCCAGGGGAAAGCACGTCGAGATCGTCGGCCTCAATACCGATTCCGCCGACCGGCACGACCGGCTCTCCGGAATGCTGGGTGCCGCGCACTGAGATCGGTGAGGAACGGCGAAAGCCCGCCCTACTTCAAGAGGCCTTCCGGCCCCGATGTCAGCTGGCAGTGGGTTGCGGGCACTTGCCGTCGATGACCAACGGCAGGTTGATCGTCAACGCCTGCAACGTGCCCCCGGTGTCGTTGGTGCCGCCCGCCATGATGCATTTGCCCTCGACGATGGCGTCAGCGCTCGCGCGGTGCCGATCGGCGAAGACGGTCGTGTCGTCGACCTGAACCGTGGTTGTCTCAGTGCTTCCGTCGGCGCCGATGGTGGTGACGACGACCGTGTTGTCACCGACGGAATCGACCGTGCCGCGGAAGCCGCCCAGCGGACTGCGCGGCAGCCCTCCGTTGTCAGCGCCACCGGTCTTCTCGCACTTACCGCTACTGGACGCGCCGACTACGACCGCCGCCGCGGTGACGGTGCTGCCTTCTGCTCCGCTTGCGGGCCTGATGGTGACACACAAGCCCGTGGTGATGTCCGTCAGCTTGGCGGGTGTCAACTCCATGATCTTCGTCGACGGGGAGAAGGCCACCGCCGAGGATCCCTGCGGCCCGGTCACCTGGATCGTCGTGCCCGACACCGATGCGATCGACCCCACGACCTCGTCCTCACCGTTGACCTTCTCTTGAGATGGGGGCGACGCTGCCGCCGATGTGGTGCTCGGCGCCACAGCCGATGTGGTGTTCGGTGTCGTCGAAGATGAGCTTGGCGCAACGTTATTGGATGAGTTGCAGGCGACGGCCGACAATGCGGTGACCCCGACGATCGCTAGCATCGAGTAGCGGGTGATCGCTGCTTTTGGCATGGCTGCTCCTCACCGACGTTGGTGAATCGACACTATCGGCGGCACTGCCTGGCTGTGACGCGCTGAATTGAACAACGCGCGAATTTCGGTCACCGCCGTTGCGGCGGTGAGCGCGGCTGGTCCAGCTCAGATCAGCGAGCCGGTACAGGATCGGTATCGCAGCCGTGTTGTTCGCCTCGAAATTGGCCAGCACATAGCGGCGGAACGAGGGCTTGAACACCAAGGACGGCAGGATGTTGCGCAGCTTGTCCCAGCGGCAGTGATTGATCACTGTGTTGTCGGTGTCCGACCCTTCCTGGGGCAGCAACAGGATCGAGTTGTGGAGGCCTGAGCGCTACAAATTCGACGTGTCTCTGAAGGACAACGCGGCATCGTCGAGGTCCGGCATGAATTAGTCATCCAGAAGTGCGGGCAAGTACCGCCGACAATTCTGCGAAATCCGCGCTGACCTGCGGCCCTGCTCGCTTACGCTGCAGCTGGCCTACCAGCGGGGTGTGGCCAGAAGGAGCGCGCCGCTATGGAAATTGTCAGCACGCGAGCGATCGTGCGGGTCACGGCGGCCGCCGTGGCGCTCGGATTGGTCGTCGCCGGTTGCGGTAAGGACGACAGTTCGTCCTCGTCATCGGAGACGAGCACGACGACGTCGACAACGACGACCACCTCGGCGGCCGAGACCGCCAGCGCTGAGGCGACAGCGGATGAGGCCACGCCGGATTACGCGTCGCTGCTCATCACCGCCGCCGACCTTCCGCCCATCGGTACGTCGCCGTGGACGGGCGATGAGCCGAAGGTGACCATGACGCCGCCGCCACCAGACGTGACCCAGACCTTCACGTCGGGAACCAATGCCATCAACGTCTCGGTGATCATCGCCGACGACCCCTCGCAGGCCGCCACGGCGCTGACCGGCGCCGCGAACAGCGTGCCGTCTCAGGTGACCGGCACGCCGACACCGCTGCCGGGTATCACCCCCGACGCGCAGGCCACCATCGGCACGTCGCCGGACGGCAAGTCCGCGATGGCGGCATTGCTGTTCACGGTGGACCGGACCGTCGTGGTGATGGTGTTCGGTAGCGGACCCGATGACCTCAGCCCGGTCCCGCAGGACTACATCGAGACCGTCGGGAAGGCCCAGGTCGCCGCGATCGAGTCCGCTCTGCCCGACCTGGAGTGAGTACTCGGTGGCGGGAAACCCAGCGCTGCCGCCTTCGGACCGTTGGTCCGCGACACCGATGACCAAAGTCCATAGCCGCCCGTCGCGATGCTTGCCAGAGTCGGATTAGCGGGCCGCCGGACGAGACGGCGGTCACGCCGGGGACGGGGGGTCGCCATGCGCAAGGCCGGCCTATCGATCGCGTTGAGCGTGACGGCGCTCGGCGTCGCGATGCTCTTGGCGTTCATGCCGATCACCTCGGTGGCGATCGCTCTCGCGGCGACGGCGCTGTACATGGGCGGCACCGGCCATCCGTTGAGTGTTCCGCAGGACACACCCGCCTACATCGCAAGCTACGTGGACGACGCGGGCACCACGTACGTCGCGCCGTCGGGACTGTGCGTGGGAGGCAGCCCGGGCTGTTCCCCGGTGGCGGTCTACACCCCCGAACAATTTCCGATCGCCACGGGTCTGCCGTCCCTGACGTTCGACGAGTCCGTCGCGATCGGCCTGGCGAATCTCGACGGCTGCCTGCGTGGCGCGCCGTGCACCGTCACCAAACCACCGTTCACCACGACCGGGCCGCCGGAGGTGGTGGCGGACACCTCCTATGTCGTGTACGGGTATTCGCAGAGCGCCACCATCTCCGCGCAGGAGAAATACGACCTCATCGCCCACCCGCCGCCGGTCGGTACGACGATCAGTTTCGTGCAGACCTCGAACCCGAACCGGCCCAACGGCGGAATCCTCGAACGCTTCGTCGGCGCCTACATACCCCTACTCGGCGTGACCTTCGACGGGGCGATGACCACGAACTCGCCACAGCCGACGCCGCTGACCACCGTCGACGTGGCTCACCAATACGATCCGGTCGCCGACTTCCCGACCAATCCGCTCAATCTGGTAGCCGACCTGAACGCGCTGTTCGGGTTCTTGTACTTCCACCCCGAAACCGCCTACTTCGCCGTGAATACCGTTGAGCTCCAAGGCCAATACCAAGACACGACCTACTATCTGGCGCCCGCCGAGACGTTGCCGCTGCTGATGCCGATCGAGCAGATTCCGCTCATCGGCCCACCGCTGGCGGCGACGCTCGATCCGCCGCTGCGGGTCCTGGTGGAAGCGGGTTACGACCGCACCGTCAACCCGGGCCAACCGACGCCGGCCAAGTACCTCTACTTCCCGGGCCCCCTCAAGACCGCGATCAACTTTCTGGTTGCGATCCCGACGGGATGGGACAACGGAATCGCTGCGATCACCGGCAATCCGGCGAACCGCCCGTTTCATACCCAACCCCAGGGGACATACGGTGTCGGCGGCCCGCCGGTCGACACCGGAGCGGTGGATCCCTATGGTCCGCCGACGCCGTACACGCCGGCACCCCTGCCCCCCGCATCGTCTGCCGCCACCAGTCAGCGCGAGCAGAAGCAGAGCAGGCCGGTCGCCGCGATCCGTCATCGGCCCACGCGGCAGGCGCCCGCCAGCCGCCCGGGCAACCGGGCAGCGCCGGGATTGGCGGGGTCCGGTCGCGCGCGCGTCCCGCACAGCACAGTGAGCAAGTCGCGCTCACCACATCGGCTCGCGCACTGATCACACCGTCGCCGGCACCCGCTCCCGCGCCACAGCGTTACGCATCTCGGTCCGCAATGTGGTGAAGTCCGAAATCGTCTTGGCGGCAACGGTGGCCACCGGGCGCGCGTTGCGGCTGCTGGCTTCGGTCTTGGACACCATGATCACACTGTCGATGTAGGGCTGAATCGTGGTGGCGTTCTGCACGGTTGCCACGATGACCAGCTGGAAGCCGAACTTGCGGAACGCCTGCAGCGCCTGCTGGGCGAACTGCGGATCCGACTTGGAGAACGCCTCGTCGAGCATCAACTGCGCGAAAACCGGTTTGTTGTCCGAACTCTCGGCGGTAGCCGAAAATTGGGACTGCGCGGGGCTGGCCAGGTTGAAGCTCAGCGCCCCGGCCAGACAGAACGCCATCAGCTTCTCCTGCTCGCCACCGGAGTTGTCCCCGGCGTTGCTGTGGGTGCGGATCAATTCCTCGGTGCGGACATCCCATTCGGCGCAGTCGAAGGTGAACCGGTTGCGAACGTCCAGCGCGTCGCGGGTCCAGGCCTTGTCCTCTGGCGCCGTGGAGGCCAGCCGGTTGCGCAGCCGCAGGATGTCGGCGTACTGGTCGAGGATCGCCTGCTTGTCGCCCAGTCCGACCTCGGCGATGCGCCGGGAGATGGCCCGCACAATCTCGGTCAGTTCGGCGACCGCGGTCAGGCTGCGCGGCGTCGCGCGCAGCGTCAACCGGGTGCCGCTGTTGAACTCCACCGCCCCCAAACCGGTGTTGACCCGGTCGATCTGGTCGCTGATCCGTCGGGCCTCCTGCTCGGCCACCCGGTGCAGCGTCAGGATCGCGTCGGGTGCCTGTTCGGTGACCAGCCGCATCATCCGCTCGTAGGCCTCCGGCAGTTCCCGTTCGTCGATGTGCCGGCACAGCGCCACATAGTCGTGCACCCGCTCGTCGAACACGTCGCTGTCGTTGGGGATCGCATCGGGAAACGCGGTGTCGAAGGTGTTCAGGATGCGGGCCAGCTCATCGTAGGAGCGCCTGCGACTTTCGCGCAGCTGCTCACGCTCGCGCCGGATGGCGGTGAACACCGCCTCGCGGTGCGGCTCGGGACTGAGCACCTCCAACGTCACGGGGACGTCGGCGGCGTAGCGGTTCAGCAGCTCGGTCAGCGGTTCGGACACGAACGCCGGGGCCAGCCGGTCCTGCAGTTCCAGCAGCTGTGTGCGCCGGCTGTCCAGATCATCGCGGCGGGTCTGGATGGCGCCGCGGCGCGTCATCAGCGTCTGGATGTCCTCCCACACCTCGTCGGCACGGGCGTTGAGCGCCTCGATATCGGGGTTGTCGGCCAACAAGAGCTCGTATTGTTCGCGCAGCCGGTCGGCGTGCCAGTCGGCGGTGTCGATATCGACCTGATTCCACTGCGGAAACTGATCGCAGATCGCCTTGCACGCCGCGGCGCGGTCACGCCAGCGCTGGCGTTGGGCCGCAATCTCATCGGCGGCGCGGCGGGCCTGTTGATAGGCCTCTTCGGCGGAGGCGAGGTCGACGGTCAGCGCGTCGATCTTGGCTCGCACATCGCCTTGGTAGATGTAGTCGGACTGCCGCAACGGGCGCCGGTCGTCCTTGACGGCCAGCCGCTCGGAGTCCTTGTACAGGCCCGCGTCGGTGACCGCGCGCCGGAAGCGGGAGAACACATCGGGGGTGTCCACGCAGATGTGGTCGCCCGCCGCGGCGACGACATCGGCGGCCTCGGCGGCGCACGGATGAGCCGGGTCGACGACGAACAGCTTGCCGGCCAACGTGTTCGGCTCGGCATCGACGGGAGCGGTACCGACCAGCCCGGCGCGGACGTGGTGCAGTTGCAGTCGCCCGCCCATGTTGGTCTCGTTGACGAACCGCAGGACCGCGGCATACTGCTCGTCGGGGACCAGCAGCCGTAGCCCCACGCCGCGCAGCACCTTCTCGACCGCCACCCGCCAGCGGCTCTGATCGGGTCGCAGATCCATCAGTTCGGCGACGTAGGGCAGCTCGCTCGGCTCGACACCGACCGCGGCGCAGATGTGCTCGCGCATGCTGATCGCGAACTCGGGGAGTGCCGACCCGACGTGCTCGACGCGTTTGAGCTCTTTGGCGGCGTCGTCGCGGGCGATGCGCGCCGCCTTCTGCGCGTACTCGGCGTCGGTGGACGCCTCCCGGCCGCGGTCCAGTTTGGCCTGCAGTTCGGTGACTTCGGTGCTGAGTTCCTCGCGCAGATTCCAGAACTCGTCGGCGTGATCGGGTACATCGATGTCCTGCGCGGTCAGCATCGATTCGTAGGCGGCCCGCCGCCGGGACACCTGCTCGGCCTGCGCCTCGGCGCCGGCAACCTGTGACTGCAACGGTCCCAGGCTGGCGCTGGACCCGCTGATCTGGGCGTTGAGGGAATCTCCCTCGGCCTTGGCGAGATTGAGCTGGCGGGTGACGTCCTCGTACTCGTTGCCCAACTGGTCGATAGTCGTGTCCAGCGCTGCGATCTGCGGCGCGCACTGGGCCAGCCGCACGTGGTCGGTATAGGCCCGCACCATCGGCTGATCGACCAGGTCGATGATGCCCAGGTCGGAGGACTCCGAGG
The DNA here is from genome assembly GCF_026242045.1 of Mycobacterium pinniadriaticum. GTDB lineage: Bacteria > Actinomycetota > Actinomycetes > Mycobacteriales > Mycobacteriaceae > Mycobacterium > Mycobacterium pinniadriaticum. The sequence continues at coordinate 75,794 of NZ_JAPJDO010000008.1, read as the reverse complement.
CGTAGCGCTGCTGGATCTTCTCGATATCGCCGAGGATCTTGCGTTTGCGCTGCGCGACGGCCAGCAACTCGCGGGCCTCCACCAGCGGGTCGATCTGCTTGAGCGCCTCGGGTAACCGGGTCAGGCTACTCGGCTCGTCGAGCATGAATTCGCGAACGAATTGTTCCAGCCCACCAACACTTTTCAGAGACTTGGCCTTGCCCAGCAACTGCTGCGCTGCGTCAGAAGCGCGGATGCCGATGGTGGCGTACAACTGGGCCAGGTATTGCGACTCGACCTTGGTGGAGAATCGCCACTCGTCGTCCTTGAACACCGTCGAGTCGAATCGTCCGGCCGCCCAGCGGTTGCAGACGTCCTCGATGTTGCGGTCGCCGTCGGCGAGGACGAACCGGCTCGACGAGTCCGACCTGGACTCGCCCGTCAGCCATTTCAGCACCAGGCCGGTGACGGTCCGGCCGGTATTGCTGGTGTAGCTGACGGCTACCGCCGACCAGGCGGTACCCTCGCCGCGCAGGTACATCACCTTGCTGGCGCCGGCGTCGCTGCGCTGACCCCAGGCGCCGCGAACGTACTTGTCGACGGTGCGCCGGCCTGCATTGGATCCCGCGGCCGAATTGTCGCCGGAGGCGTTGAAGTTGCGCCGGTTGAACGGCAGAAAGCCCAGCGAAATCGCGTCGAGCAGTGAGGATTTCCCGCTGCCGGAGGCGCCGGCGATCAGCGCGCCGCCGACGCTGAACGGGATGTCGTGGTATCCGTCGAAGACACCCCAGTTGATGACCTGCAGCCGCGACAAGTGGAACTGTTCAGCCATCCTGCGGGGTCTCCTGTTCGTCGCGGTCCGGTGCGGCACCGCCGGACAGCAGCATCTCGAACTGCTGATGCAATTCGGTGATCACCGAGGCGGTCATCACGGCGTTGATCACCGGGCTGACGGTGTAGCTGTCCTCGTCGTCGCGGGTCTTGCGCAGGATCTCCAGCGCTGCCAGGCGCGCGATCGCCGCGTCGATGCGCGCGGTGAAGGTGACGGTGTCCCGGTCGACGTCATTGAGTACGCCGGAGAACAGCCCGTGCACCTCCTCGCGGCTGATCAGCACGGACTGGCCGCCCGCCGCGCGCATCATCTGCGCCAGGTGCAGCGCCAGGATCGAGTCGTAGGTGCCCAGCGGCTCGCGCCGCAAAAGCTTGACGCCCCTGGCGGATTCGTAGCGGGCCTGTTCGATGAACGCGATGTCGGTACCGTCGACGATACGCAACAGCAGGTCGAGCTCGGACAGCCGTACCGACAGCTGCGCGCGGTATTCGAGCACCCAGCTGTACACGTCGGGGTCGGCCTCGGCGCTGATATAGCGGCGGGTCAGCAGCTGCTGCAAGGCCCAGCACGCCCGGTCGGGCAACTCGCTGACATCGCCGTCGAAGCGCGGACGGCGCTGGTGTGGGGTGCGCGCGGTCTGATCGACCTGGGGCAGCGAACTGAGCGCAGTGATGTCCACCTCGGAGACGTCGGTCATGCGCCGCTCCTCCTCATCGCTTCGCTCTGCATCGTCGCCGGCGGGGTCACGCGCCGCTCCTCCTCATCGCTTCGCTCTGCATCGTCGCCGGCGGGGTCATGTGCTGGCCCCCAACAGGCTGGAGATCGGTTCGGTGAACACCAGGTGCGGAACCTCCATCTCGCGGTCGCGGCCGTCCAGCGACTGGAACCGGACGGTGACCGACTCGGTCGCCCGTGCGGCTGTGTCCGTTTGTGAGGGCTGTTTGAGCGCCCAGGACCACAACACTATGACGTGTCCCAGGTAGGCGGCATCGAGCATCTGGACAGCCTCGGGCAGGGACACCGGCCCACCGGCGTTCAGTGCGGTGTTGATCATCTCCGACATCGCCGGGGCGTCGACCTGGGTGGTCAGTGCGGCGAAGCTGGACAGATCGAGCTCGCCCTCAGCGGCCTGGGCGGGTTTCGGGTTGGACAGGTCCCCGATCCGGAAGCTCAGTGCGCCAATCGAACTGATGGTGTGCCGGGCAAGGGGGAGCTCGATATCCAGACGCGAGTCGGTCAGTGAGCTCTTCAGCAGGGCGCGCGCGGCGCCGATCGCGTCGCCCAGCTGACGGGCCACGCCGCGGCTCTGTTCCAGGGTGCCGAATGCGGTGAACCGTTTGACCCGCTGGGCGCAGCGTTGCTGGATGCGTTCCACCTCGTCGATCTGCTGTCCGACGAGCTCGAAGAAGCCGGCCATCACCTTGCGTAGTGCGGGATCCAGGGCGGGCAGCGCGTGGGCGACGGCGGCGACGTCGGCCTCGAATTCGGCACGCTGGTCGGGGTCGTTGATCATCCGCAGGAAGGCGCGGTGCGAGTCCCGGCCCTGGGAGTCCCATGCAGCCTGGTAGTCGGCGTACATCTGGCGCTGCCGGTCGCGGTAGGCGACGTTGGAATCGATCGGTTCGTCGAGAGCGGCGGTGGCCCGTTCGATCATGGTGCCGTACTGGCCGATGTCGGTGATCAGCCGCTCCATCTGCAACGCGATCGCGTGGGCTTCGTCGTACATGTCGGTCATGTCGACGTCGGCGGTCCGGTCGGTGATGTCCTCGCCGCGTTCGAGCGCATCGAGTTCGGCTTGCAGGGCGGCGATTTCGGCCTGGATCCCGGCGCGGATCCGGACTGGGTCGTTGCCCACCCGCAGGGCGATCTGCTTGAGGCGCGAGGCGATGCCGTTGATCGACCCGCCGGTGGCGATGGTGTCCTGGCGGCGCAGGCCGCGCAGGAAGTCCAGGGCCCGGCGCGCCTCCTGGGTCAGGTAGCACAGATTGCGTTCGATGCCGGTGCGCTGATCGGCCACCCGATGCAACCAGCCCTGGCTGGCCCAGCTCTTGATCAGACCCAGGCCGGACTGCTCGCCGCCGGGTCGGCCGAGCGCGTCGAGGTCGCGTTCGAGGCGCACCACCAGTTCGGTTTCGCTGATGACGCCCGCGCTGAGGTGGCGTTCCATCAGGGTGGCGTAGGCACCGAGATTGAGTGTGGCCAGCAGCCGGATCGCGGGGGAGGCCTGGATGTCGCGGTTGATGTCGAGGAGGTCAGCGGCCGACAAGCTGGTGTCGTCGTCCACCCGGGTTCCCCTCCTCGATGTAGTTGGTCGGACGCTCCAAGATAGGCCACCGCGCCGACATCGGACCGCGCCGTGGGTGGGTGTCGAGGGCGTGTCGGAAAAGGTCTGTCACAGGCGTCCCAGAGGCCACGCCGGCCCCAGGTGGACCTTCGCGAGCGTGCGGTTGGGGACGGCTGCCGCGGCGTGTCGCCGGCCCGACACGCACACTCGTCGCACACTTGAGCGGTCAGTCCACGAAGTCGATGCGGACGCTGATGGGATCGGACTGCAGTGCCCGGAATGTGGCCGTCACCAGGGGTGCCAATAGTGGCGACGTCGCGAAGGTCCGTGCCCGCGCGGCCGGGTCGTCGTCGGGGACGAAACGTGCGGTGCCACTGCGCCACCGATGTCCTTGGCGGATGCGCACCTGCGGATCATCGGCGACGTTGAGCGCCCAACCGGATCGGTGTCCGTGCTGGGAGATGACCCACGCGCCGGTCGTGTCGAAGCGGGCGGAGACGGGTACCGATCGCCAGCGGCCCGACTTCCTGCCCATCGTTTGGAGCTCGGTCGCGAAGGTGGTGCGCACCCCCAGGCGGCGAAGCAATCCCACGGTCGGATTGGCGACGTATCGGCCGACGATCCGTTCGCGCCGGAATTTTCGCAGGGCCGGATCGGTCATGGCGGCTTCCTTCCTCGTATCGAGAGTAGACCGATCGATCTACTAGCCTGACGATAGTAGACTGATTGGTCTAGTGCAACGGACGGAGGCGGCGGTGTCTGCTCGGCAACGGTTGATCGACACCACCATCGAGCTGGTCCGCCGACATGGCGTGGGCAGTACGAGCGTCTCGCAGATTCTTGAACACAGTGGCCTGGCCCGCCGGACGCTGTACCTGAACTTTCCCGACGGCAAGCCCGAATTGATCGCCGCGGCAACCGAATCCGCCGCGGCGTCCTTCACGTCAATGCTCGAGGAGATGGTCGCCGACGGTGATCCGATCGCGACCGTCGATGCGTTCGTGCGGGCGTGGGAGGCCGTGCTGGGCGACAGTGACTACCTGGCCGGATGCCCAATGGTGGCCGTGACACTGGGGGGTTCGGAGGCGCCAGCGGCGGCTGCAGTCGCGGCGAACGCGTTTGCGCAGTGGGTGGGCCTCATGGCGTCGCGATTCGAGCGGGCCGGACTGGACCCGGCGGCGGCGCAGGATCTTGCCACCACCGTCGTCGCAGCCATCGAAGGGGCCGTGATCATGTCGGTGGCGGCTCGCTCGCCGATTCCGTTGCAGCGAGCGGGGCGAGACCTCGCGGTGCTGGTCGGCGCGAGGCTTGCTGGCGGTTGATCCGGGTTGCGGCGTGCCACCGGGTATTGCGGAATCGGGCACTATGGTCTGCGTGCCTTTGTTCCATTTGCTCACGCACAGAGTGGGATTCGAGACGAACTGACATCAACGACCGTCGCCACGATTGACGCCTTGCGGTCTGGCTACAAGCGAGAGGTGTTGCGGCAAGCGGCGCGGTGGGGTTACGAGGATGCGGTCTAGAAGCTATCTGTTCGCTAGCGATCTGCTAGCAATTTGCATGCACGCTGGATACGCTCGAGGTATGCGCACTCTGCACCTTCGTAACGTCCCTGACGATGTCATGGATCGACTCGAACGGATGGCGCGCGCTGCCGGTACCTCGGTAACAGCTGTCGCGATCCGCGAACTCGACGCCGCAACTCGCCGGGTCGACAACGCCGCGCTGATCGCCACCTTGCCTGATCTGCGCATCCCGACCGAAGTCATCATCGATCAGTTGGAGTCCGAACGCAGATGATCGTCATCGACGCGTCGGCCGCAGTTTCGGCGCTGTTGAATGAGGGTCAGGCACGCCGACTCCTCGCAGTCGAATCCGTCCATGCGCCACACCTGGTAGATGCGGAGGTGGTCAGCGTATTGCGTCGCCAGGTCCTTGCCGGTTTGCTGGCTTCAGACCACGCGCGCCGGGCACTGACTGTCTGGACGGGGCTCGGGTTGACACGTTACGCTGCTGCACCTCTACTCGCGCGTATCTGGGAACTTCGCTCTGCTGTAACAGCTTACGACGCAATGTATGTCGCGCTCGCGGAGAATTTGGACTGTGCCCTTGTCACGGCAGATGCTCGGCTGTCCGGAGCAAACGGACCTCGGTGCGCGGTCACGGTCGTGCCGCGGTGATCGCCACCTCACCGTCGCGAGTGTGCGTTTAGGTGCGGCTGCCACGGTGTGTCGCGGGACCGACACGCACGCTCGCGGCTAACCCGGATTTTTCGCATGATGTTGTGAGTTTCGGGGTGTAGATGCGCGAAAGTGCCTGTCCTGCAAGGGATAATCGGACTTCTCTAGGGTTCGATATCGCTGACGGGAAGGCACCTCGCGGGTGAAGAATATCGCGGCCGGATCACGGGTGAAAGTGTCGGCTGACGGCCACGGCGTCGTGTCGCACGCGGGCATGGGCATGCTGCGCGAACTAGCCGACCGTACCGGGTTATCGGCGCAGGTCACCGGGGTGTTGGCCGACACGTACCGGGGCCCGTGGGTGTATGCGCCCGGCGATGTCTTCGCCGATCTGGTCGCCGCGGTCGCCGACGGCGCAGACTGCATCGACGGCGTCGGCCAGTTGTGTGGCGATCGTGAGCACGTGTTCGGGGCGAAGGCCTCGACGACCACGATGTGGCGGCTGGTCGACCAGCGGATCGACTCCGCTCACCTGCCCGGTATCCGCACTGCCCGAGGCGTGGCCAGGGCGGCGGCGTGGTCGGCGGGAGCCGCGCCCGCAGCTGGTCAGTGGTTGCACATCGACATCGACGCCACCCTGGTGGCTGATCACTCCGACAACAAGGAGCTGGCGACGCCGACCTGGAAGAAGACCTTCGGCCTGCATCCACTCCTGGCGTTTCTGGATCGCCCGGAAATCTCCGGGGGTGAAGCACTGGCCGGACTGCTGCGCACCGGCCGTGCCGGCTCCAACACCGCCGCCGACCACATCACCGTTCTTGCCCAGGCGCTGGCGGCCCTGCCGCCGCACTGGCGTCCCGACCCGCACAACCCCGCTGCGCCGAGGGTGTTGGTGCGTTGTGACACCGCCGGGTCCACCCACGACTTCGCTGATGCGTGCCGGGCGGCCGGGGTGGGGTTCTCCTTCGGCTATTCCGTTGACTGGCGCGTGCAGGACGCGGTGGACACCCTCAACCTCGGCGATGCCTGGTATCCGGCAATCGACGCCGACGGCGGCCTGCGTGACGGCGCGTGGGTCGCCGAAGCCACCGATCTGGTCAACCTCAGTAGCTGGCCGCCGGGCACCCGGTTGATCCTGCGCAAGGAACGCCCCCACCCCGGAGCGCAGTTGCGGTTCACCGACGCCGACGGCATGCGGGTCACCGCGTTCATCACCGACACCCCGACCGGTGTCGTGGCAGGCCAAGTCGCCGGCCTGGAACTACGGCATCGTCAGCACGCCCGTGTCGAAGACCGCATCCGCGAACTCAAGAACACCGGCCTGCGTAACCTGCCGTGCCACGCCTTCTCGGCCAACGCCGCCTGGCTGGAAATCGTGCTGGCAGCCGCTGACCTCGTCACCTGGTGCCGACTCATCGGATTCGCCGCCCATCCCGACCTGGCCCGCGCCGAGATCACCACCTTCCGCTACCGAGTCCTGCACGTCGCCGCCCGCATCACCCGCAGCGCACGACAGGTACGGCTGCGCATCGACGCCACCTGGCGCTGGACCGCGATCATCGCGACCGCCTGGCAGGCCATCCGCACCGCATTCGGCTGACCCCGACATCCCGTGACCGAACTACCACGAAAGACTCACTGGCCCTGGGAAAGCCCGCCCAACCCGGCGACAAGGGATCACCCCAACGCGACCCCGACCCACTCACGCGGCTCATCACACCCGCAGCGCCACCGAACACCGTCCACGCCAACCCGGCGAAAAATCCGGGCTAACGGAGTAACTGTCCGGCCGGCCGCGTTGCCAGCGGCCTGCGGCGCACGATCCTCGGCCACCAGAACCACGGCCCCATCAGGGCGGCGATCGCCGGCGTCATGAATGCCCGCACCACCAGGGTGTCGAACAACAGGCCGAGTCCGATCGTCGTACCCACCTGGGCGACCACCACCATGGCGCTGACCGACATCGAGATCATCGTGAACGCGAACACCAGTCCAGCGGCCGTCACCACCGACCCGCTACCGCCCATCGCGCGGATGATGCCGGTGTTGATCCCGGCGGGTATCTCCTCTTTCATCCGGGCGACCAGCAGCAGGTTGTAGTCGGCGCCCACCGCCAACAGGATGATGACCGCCATCGCCATCACCATGAACTGCAGTTCGATGCCCAGGATGTGCTGCCAGAGCAGCACCGACAGCCCGAATGACGCCCCGAGGGACAGCACGACGGTGCCGACGATCACGGCCGCGGCCACGATGGCGCGAGTGATGATCAACATGATGATGAAGATCAGCGACAACGCGGCGACGCCGGCGATCAGCAAGTCGTACTCGTTGCCTTCCTGCATGTCCTTGAACGCCGATGCGGTGCCACCCAGATAGACCTGCGATCCCTCCAGTGGCGTGCCCTTGATGGCCTCGAACACGGCGTTCTTGATCGCGTCGATCCGGTTGATGCCGTCGGCCGACAGCGGGTCTTCCTCATGGGAGATGATGAACCGGGCCGCATGGCCGTTGGGGGAGATGAAGTTCTTTATGCCGCGCTTGAATTCGTCGTTGTCGAAGATCTCCGGCGGCAGGTAGAACGTGTCGTCGTTGAGTGAATCGTTGAACGCGGCGCCCATCGCCGCCTGGTTCTCGCTCAACGCGGCCTGCTGATCCAGCTGACCAGCCTGGGTGGCCTGCTGGGTCAGCATCATGATCCGCATCCGCTTCATCGACTCGATCGTCGGACGCATCAGCGAAACCATTTGTGGCATCATCGCGTCCAGTCGATGCATATCGGGCAGCAGTTCCTGGATGTCGTCGACCATGGTGTCGACCCCATCCAGCGTGTCGAACGTCGAGCGCAACGCCCAGCACAGCGGGATGTCGTAGCAGTGCGGCTCCCAGTACAGGTAATTACGGATCGGCCGGAAGAAGTCGTCGAACTCGGCGATGTGGTTGCGCAGGTCGGCGATGTCGAGGGCCATCTCGTCCATCTTGGTCACCATGCCGTGCATGGTGCCGCTCATCTCCTCCATCAAGTTGATCATCTGCGTCATCGTGTTGATGGTCTTCTGCATGTCCTCGCCCTGAACGAGCATGTCGGCCATGCGGTCCTCCATATAGGACCGGTTCATCGTCTGGTTGGTTCCGCCCATGCTGATCTGGGCCGGAATCGTGCTGTACTCCAATGGTTTTCCTGCCGGGCGGGTGATCGACTGCACCCGGCCGATGCCCGGAACCTTGGCGATGGCCTTGCTGATCCGTTCGATCACCAGGAAGTCGGCCGAGTTGCGGAGATCCTGGTCGGTCTCGAGCAACACCAGCTCGGGGTTCATCCTGGCGATCGGAAAGTGCCGCTCCGCCGCCGCGAAGCCCTCGTTGGCCGGCAGGTCGGCCGGCAGATACTTGCGGTCGTTGTAGTTCGGCTGGTAGCCGGGCAGCGTGATCAGCCCGATCAAGGCGATCATGATCGTCGAGAACAGAATGCCGCCGGGCCAGCGCACCACGGCTGCTCCCAGCTTGCGCCAGAACCGAATCCGCATGGCCCGCTTCGGTTCGAGTAGGCCGAAGCGGCTGGCCACCGTGACGATCGCCGCGCCCAGTGTCAGCGCCGACACCACCGCGACGACCATCCCGACCGCCAGCGGAACGCCCAGCGACTGGAAATACGGCAACCGGGTGAAGGACAGGCAGAACGTCGCGCCCGCGATGGTCATGCCCGAGCCCAGCACCACATGGGCGGTGCCGTGGTACATCGTGTAGTAGGCGTCTTCGCGGCTCTCCCCGATTGATCGGGCCTCCTGGTATCGCCCGATCAGGAATATCGCGTAGTCGGTCGTCGCGGCTATCGCCAGGGTGACGAGCAATTGGGTCGCGAATGGTGACAGACCGATCAGGTTGTGATAACCCAGGAATGCCACTGCGCCGCGGGTGACCGTCAGGCCCAGGATCAGCATCACCAGGACGAGGCCGACCGTGACGATCGACCGGTAGAAGAACAGCAGCATGGTCAGGATGACGGCGATGGTGGTGATCTCGATGATCCGGATGCTCTTGTCGCCGGCGAGCTGCTGGTCGGCCTGCAGCGCCGGGCCGCCGGTAACGAACACCTTCACTCCCGGCGGCGGGGACAGGCCCCTGACGATCTTCTGGACCGCTTCGACCGATTCGTTGCCGAGCGTCTCGCCCATGTTCCCGGCCAGGGCCACCTGCACGTAGACGGCTTTCCCGTCGGCGCTCAGCGCACCGGCCTCGGTCAGCGGATCACCCCAGAAGTCCTGGATGTGCTGGACGTGCGTGGTGTCGGCCCGAAGCTTGCCGACCATGTCGATATAGAAGCGACGTGCATCGTCACCCAGTGGGTTGTCGCCCTCGAGGACGATCATCGCCGAGCTGTCGGAGTCAGATTCTTCGAAGACCTTGCCCGAGCGCATCATGGCGATGACCGACGGCGCGTCCTTGGGGGACATCGAGACCGCCCGCAGCTTGCCGACTTCTTCCAGCTGTGGCACGACCGAGTTCAGGACGATGATGAGGCCGATCCACGCAAGGATGATCGGCACCGCCAATCGGCGGATCCACTTGGCCAAAGCCGCTCGCTGCGGCTGCTCTGCGGCGACTGCCTGCACTTGGGTCGGGGCGCTCACCAGGCCCAGGTCCTCACTGTGGTGCGAATTACTTAGACAGTCATACCAGACGTGGGGGTGTCAGGGTGCGGTCGTCAACGTCGTTCTACCCGGCCGCGCAGGCCGGCGGCCCGGCCGGCTAGAGGCCGGTGAGGTCGTCGGGCACGTCGACGGCGTATTCCCGCAACGTCTCCAACGGGACGATCTCCAGAGACCGTTCATGGGTACAGGCCAGCACCACCGGTGCGGCGTGCCCGTCGGTGTGGGCGCGCAGCCAGTTCAGCGCCGTCACGCACCATCGGTCGCCGGCCACCAGCCCGGGGAAGCGGTACTGGGGCATCGGGGTGGACAGGTCGTTGCCGATCGAGCGCTGGTGGTCGAGGAACTCGGCGGTCACGACCGCGCAGATGGTGTGCCGGCCGACATCGTCCGGGCCGGTCGAACAGCAGCCATCGCGGTAGAAGCCCGTCATCGGGTCGGTCCCGCACGGTTGTAGCGGGCCGCCCAGCACGTTGCGATCTGCCATCGTGCCAGTATCCGGCGCTTCGGGAAACGACGCTGCGGGTCAGTCGGTATTGACGGCGACGGATCCGCAGCGGCGCCGGCTACCGGGCGGCGCGGTTACGCCAGCCGCGATACCCGTGATGGGCGGCGAATGCTCCGATGATGGCCGTGATGCACCAGACCGCGATCGCGGCGTAGGCCAGCGGCGAGGAGAGGTCCGAGATCGACGCCCCCAAGGCGGTGTACACGAACGCCCGGGGCGCCGATCCGATGAACGCCCCGATCGCCATCTGCCACAACGGCATCCCGAAGGCGCCGAAGGCATACGAGGCCAACGCGTCGGAGATACCCGGTACGAAGCGCTGGCCCACCACCGCCCACAACCCGCGGCGCTGGACCTGCGCGTCGATCCGTGCCGACCAGTCCGCTCCGAGCAGCACGCGGGCGCTGTCCCGGCCCGCTCGCCTGCCGAGCGTGGCGGCGATCAGCGCCGTCAGGACCGTCGAGGCCAGCGTCACCAGGGTGCCCAGCACCGGCCCGAACAACACGCCGCTGCCGGCGGCCAGCAGCGGACCCGGGACGAACACCGCGGCCAGCATCGCCGATACCGTGAGATAGACCAGGGGAGCGACGGGTCCCGTCGCCGCCACCGCATCGCGAACCTGTCCCACGTCGATCACCCTGGACACCGCCACCAGATAGAACAGGCTCAGCAGTACGACCACGAAGAGCGCCAGCCGCAGGAGGTGCGGCCACCGGCGAACGGCCGGCGGATGGGTGTCGTCGAGCATGGTGAGCCTCATTGTCCCCGACGGCACCCCGGCCTGATCAGTCCTTGTAGTAGACGATCTGGTGGCTGGTTGCCAGCAGGGTCGCGTCGCGGCCCCAGATCTGTGCGGTCTGATCGAAGTACCCGCGAGCGAAGCGCTGGGCGTGTGCGCTGGCCAGGACATAGTCGGTGCCCTGTCGGGCCAGCTCCGCACCGTCGACATGGAAGTACGTCGTCAGTGAGATGGTGCCGGCCGGCAGCATGCGCCCGCGGCGCAGAAACACCCGCGGATAGAACACATCGCTGAGTGCGCTGAGCGCGGCGAAGTCGAGCGCCCGGGCGGGACGCTGACGTACCCACAGCGTCGTGGTGGACGAGGTGCTTTCGCTCGCCACGGCCGGTACTTCACCCGCGACATACCGCATTTCGTAGTTGCGCATCCAGCGCACACCCTCGGGAAGGATTGCCCGCGGCAGGCCTTCTGGATCCGGAGCCGCGGGCATCGTCGCCTCGGTGTCGGACCAGGCGTCGCGGCGGATCCCGAAGACCGCGGTGGCGGTCGTGGTGACGCCATGTTCCTGGGCGACCTCGACGGTCCAGTGCTGATTGGTCCGGTTGGTGCGCACGGCGCGCAGCGCGATGTCGAAACTGCCGTCGCCGACCGGGACGAGGTAGTTGACGGTCAGGGCGACGGGTTGGCCGATCCGGTCCGGGTGGTCCTCGATCGCCCGCACGATCGCGGCGGCGGTCACTCCGCCGAACGGACCCACCATGTTGGCGTACTCGGGGGTGGTCTGCCCACGGTAGCTTCCGATACCGTTGTGCGCCAGGCGAATTGCGGTGTCGAATGCGTGGGTGGCGGTCATCGGCTCGTCCTTCCGGGTTTGGCGGGGCGGGCACCCGGGCCTGGTCTCGGCTCGGTGTCGTACGCGGTGAGGGGGGTCTGGTCGGCGCTGCACCGCAGTGTCAGCTCGACGGGTTGGCCGCACTCGCGGTGGACGACCTCGACCGGTGGTCCGGCCGGGTCTGCCGCCCACTTGTCGCCCCAGTGCATCAACGCGATCACGGCGGGCAGCAGGTCGCGGCCCTTCTCGGTGAGCCGGTACTCGTGGCGTTCCCGCTGGCCGGGATCCTGGTACGGCACCCGTCGCAGCACGCCCGCCTCGACCAGGGTGTTGAGCCGGTCGGTCAGGACTTGGCGGGGGCAGCCGATGCGGGCCTGGAACAACTCGAACCGTCGCGCGCCGTAGAAGGCCTCCCGCAGGACCAGCAGAGTCCACTTCTCGCCGACGATGTCCAGTGCCCGCTTGACCGAACAGTTTTCGGCGCTGAGCAGGTCGCGGGCGGGGGGCACGCTCGCCAGCCTAGCAGAGTCTGAATTCTAGACTCAGAAGGGAACGTCACTGCACCGGTGGCCCCGGGGGGCCGGGCTCAGACCAGTGTGGCCTTCAACGAGGACAGGTCGGTCTCCATCAGCACGACGTTGTAGTTGCCCCACAGCGACATATTCCAGTAGAGGGTGCTGTCATCGGGGTCGCCGTTGTTGTCGACCAGCTTGTCGGTGCCCGACCACGGATGAATCATCGGGGCGTAAAGACCCGGGTACGTCGTCGAGGTCGCCACGGTGATCGGTGTCGACCACTCGCCGTTGGGTACGTCGGCGTAACGCAGCTGGATGTTGTTCTTTCCGTCGGCGTACATCATCACGTACTTGCCCAGGTATTCGTTGTACTGGACCGACATCTCGCTGACGTTGCCGCCTGTTTTGGCGCCGAACAGACCGCCGAGCATCCCACCGAACACGCGGGGGTTGTTGGCCCAGTCGATGATCGGCCCGAAAAGGCCTGCGGAATGGGTGGAATCGCCGATGATCGGGGTGGCGGCCACGGGTTTGCCCGTGACCCAATCGGTTCCGTTCCAGTACTCGTACTTGGCGAGATTCGTCACGTCGTCGACGGCGACCCGGGACAGGTAGGCCGAGCCGGCGCGCCCCGACGGCGTGCCGAACGCGTACAGGTACTGGGTATCGCCCTCGGCGACCTGATCGGCGGGTTCCAGCACGTAGGCCGCCTGCTGGAAGTTCTGGTTACCCGGAACGTACGGCCTGGATGACCCGAACCAGCTCGCCGAGCGGATGGTCGATGACTGCAGCACCCACTTGTCGGTGTCCTCGTCGTACATTGAGACAGCCGAATAGTTGGTGGTCCACCGGCCGGGGGTGTCCCACGACCTGACCGACATGTAGTTGACGTATTGCTCGTCGTTCACCGAAACGGCCGAGGTGGGGATGATCGTGACCTCGGATCCGAAGATCGGGAATAGCGCGCCGGCGGAGCTCGGGATGAACTGGTAGGCGTAGCCGGTCTTCAACAGCGTCAGCCCGTTGGTCAGGTTGGTGTCGGTGCTCAGCAGCAGGACGTTGGAGCGCCAGTCGCCGGTCATGTTCGGCCCGCTGAAGGTGTCCCCGAAGGCCAGCTGGATCTTGCCGGTCAGCCCGTTCTCCCACATGATTCCGAGGTCGGTGCCCCAGATTCCCAAGCTGGCGGTGTTGTTGGTCTGCGGCCACCCGATCCCGGGGTAGGCGGTGTTGGACTGACCCGTCACCCACCCGACCGGCGATGAGGCGAGGCTGCTTGGCGGGGAGGTCACCACGGCGGCCGTGGAAACCACGGCGGCTGACGACACGGAGGCCGCGGCGGGCGCGGTTACCCGCCGGCCCGAGGTCGCCAACCCCGACGCGGCGGCCACAGCGGGGGAGTCCGGGGAATCACCGCCGCCCACCGGTGTGAGGCCGACCGCGGACAGCAATCGGGCGGCGGCCCGCACCGGGGAGGGCGTCGCCGGGGCGCTGACTGCGCTCGCCCGTGCCACCGAGGCGGCGGCGGGTGCCGTCACCGTGCTCGAGCTGGCGGTGCTGGAGACGGTGCGGGTCCTGACTTTGGTCGACGTGCGGGGCGAGTGGGCCTTGGGCTTGGGTTTCGCCGATGACGGGGAACCGGTGCCGGCCGACTTGTTGGCCGACGAACTTGGCGTCGACGAGCCCGAATCCCCGGAGCCCCCGGTGTCCGCCCATGCCGCACCGGCGCCGGCGAGGATCGCCACCCCCACACCCAGGCCCACAGCGAGGCCGCCGAGGCGACCCACATACGCCGAGGCATTGTTCGTCGGACCCATCACTTCCCCCTTGGTCGGCTCGGTTCCAGCCACCGACTCGATCGCAAACCCCCCGGCCTGCGTACTGATGCGAATGCGGTCAGTGTTCTGAGCAGACGGTACCGCATCTGGCAAACCTCATGGCCCACTCTGGTCACAAGTCTGCAAACAAATTCACACCTCAAGCGGTTGCGAGAAGCCAGCCGGTATCGGCGATCACGGTCGTCAGGCCCCGATTTCGGCGAATCCGTACGAGACCATCACGCCGCAAGAGAGGAAACTTCGCAGGTTGCCATTTCACGGCATGTCTGGGACCATTTTCGCCTGAACAGGCATTCAGGCCTATCTACGGCTCCGACGAGGGCGGGTTCACTGCTTTCTGGACAAGGAATCTCATGAGTTCACCCTCGGTTGGTGCCCGCATTGCCGCAGTTGCCGCTCTGCTCACCATGGCCTCGTTCGTCGCTTCGTGCAGCACGGCCGAGCCCCCCGCGCCACCGTCGTCAACGACGACAACCACGCCGTCGACCAGTGCGCCGGCAGTGCCCACCGACAAGGAGCTCAGCCCCTCCAACCCGAACAGTTTCAGCCCAACGGTCATCGCGCCGCCGGCGCCGACCGAGTCGGGCGGCCACCATCATCACGGTCTCAACGGGATAGGGTGAGCTCCCGCGCGATCGCGGCGTGATAGCGGTCGATGTTGGCCGGGTTGACGATTCGGAAAAACGCGTCGGGCATCGGGGCTTCCTTGGGCGCCTCGATGGTCATTGTGCGGGTGAACAAGGTGATGCCCTCACCGGGTGCAGTGAAGTGGTACTGGACGGTGATCCGGCCTTCCATGCCACCATTGCCCTCCCGGTCGTGGCCGAGCCGGCCCACCGAGTTGAACACCCACAATGTGGGGCGCACGGCCATGGCCAGGTGCCAGGTGAAGATGCGGTCCCCATCGGGGCCACCTTCCTCCCAGGTGTCGCCGATCGCCAGCGGCAGCGTGTCGAGCTTGCCCACATAGTTGCTACCGGGATACGTCTTGGTCCAGTTGGCGGGATTGGTGACGAAATCGTAGAGCGTCTCCGGTGACTGGCTGAAGGCCGTCTCCGAGCTCGTGGTCACGATGCCCAATTGCGTTGCCTTTCTTGTGTGCTGTGCGGGCAGTTTACACTTTCATGCGAATTTGTAACTGCACGGTATCTAGTGGCGGTATGGTCCAATGGTGCGTTCGGTGGTGCGCTTCGGCGCTCATGTTGGCCGCGGTGTGCGGCGCCTTGCCCTCGACACGGCTCTGGGCGGTCGAAGGTCGTTCCCGCGCCGAATCGGTGACCTCACGCCGGCGACGCTGTCGACGATCATCGGCCGACGCGTTGAGTCGGTGACCCATCTGGACGGCACGGCAGGCACGTCGAGCCGGGTGCGGCTCGGACTCACCGGTGATGACGTGCCGTCCTCGGTGTTCGTGAAGATGTCCGCGGCCACCGCCGGTATCCGGATGCTGGGAGAACTGGCCGGCTTGGGGGAGACCGAATCCCGGTTCTACCGCGAGCTGGCGCCCGAACTTCCTGCCGGCGTTCCGCGTGCGTACGGTTCGGCGTTCGACAAGCTCACCGGGCGCTACATCGTCGTGCTCGAGGACATGGCGACCTCGCCGTGTCAGTTCCCCGACACCTTGCACCCACTGGCAGGCGATCAAATGGCGCAACTCGTCGAGGTGTTGGCCGGCCTGCACGCGACGTTCTGGGGCCGGTTGCCGCAAAAGCGCGGTGGCGGTGATCGATTCGGCTGGCTGCTGGCGCCCTCGGATGACCCGGCAAACCTGATGACGCCCTCGGTGATGCGGATGTCGGCACGCCGGCTGGCTCGTTCCACGTCGATACCGGTGTACGCCGGCCGCTACATCTGGGAGCACTTCGCGGCAGCCACCGCCACGATCGACAGCGGACCGCACACCGTCCTGCACGGTGACTCCCATCCCGGGAACACCTACTTCCGCGGCGGCCGGGCCGGCCTGCTGGACTGGCAGGTCGTCCGCCGCGGCCACCCTTCCCGCGACCTCGCGTACGCGATCGTCCTGGGCACGCCGGCCGGCGACCGGCTCGGTGTCGAACGCGACCTGCTCGATGCCTACCGCAGCGCACTGGCGACCCAGGGTGGACCACAGCTGGATCGCGACGAGTTGTGGACCCGCTATCGGCAAGCCGTTGTGCACCCGTATGTTTCGAGTCTGGCGACCGCCGGACTCGGCGGATTGCAAGACGACGGGGTCGCTTTGGAGGGCCTGCGCCGCGCGGTGACCGCGCTGGAGGAACTCGATACCGTCGCCGCACTGCAGCGGGCGGGCTGACCCGAACGCCGGGCCGATCCGTCAGGTCGAGCTACCGGGCGCGTCAACCCCGACCGACGGCCGGTCCGTGGAATCCCTTGGTGACGGCCACGATTGCGGAAACGGGCGCTGACGCACCCGTTGCGGCCACCAGAACCAGCGCCCGAGGAGAGCCGCGATCGCCGGTGTCATGAACGAACGGACCACGAGAGTGTCGAACAACAGGCCCAAGGCGATCGTCGTTCCGACCTGACCGCCGACCACCAGCGGACTGATCGCCATGGAGCCCATGGTGAACGCGAAGACCAGTCCGGCAGACGTCACCACCGAACCGCTGCCCGCCATCGACCGGATGATCCCGGTGTTGATTCCGGCATGGATCTCTTCCTTGAACCGGGCGACCAGCAGCAGGTTGTAGTCCGACCCCACCGCCAGCAGGATGATCACCGCCATCGCTATCACCATCCAGTGCAGGGGCTGACCAAGGATGTGTTGCCAGAGCAGCACCGAGAGGCCGAACGAAGCGCCCAGGGACAGCGCGACCGTTCCGACAATCACCGCCGCCGCCACCACACTTCGGGTTAGGACCAGCATGATGATGAAAATCAGTCCCAGCGCTGCGATTCCGGCGATCAGCAGGTCGTAGTTGGCGCCGTGCTGCAGGTCCTTGTACACCGATGCGGTACCGCCGAGGTAGACCTTCGACCCTTCCAGTGGGGTGCCCTTGATCGCCTCGAATGCGGCGTTCTTGATCTTGCCGATGTGCGAGATGCCTTCGGGTGTGGCCGGGTCTCCCTCATGGGCGATGATGAACCGCACCGCTTTTCCGTCCGGTGAGACGAACATCTTCAGGCCGCGTTTGAACTCCGGGTTGTCGAACACCTCGGGTGGCAGATAGAAGGAGTCGTCGTTCTTCGACGCGTCGAAGGCCTGCCCCAGCGCTGTCGCGTTCTGCTGCATGGCGTCCATCTGGTCTTGCAGGCCACTCATGGTGGACTGCATGGTCAGCATGGTGGTCTTCATCGTCTTCATGGTCGCGATCATCGGCGGCATGATCTTGACCATCTTCGGCATCAGGACGTCGAGCCTGTCCATGTCGACGACCATCGCGGCGAGATCGTCACTGAGCGTGTCGATTCCGTCGAGTGAGTCGAAGATCGACCGCATCGACCAGCAAATCGGGATGTCGAAGCAGTGCGGTTCCCAATAGAGGTAGTTGCGGATGGGGCGGAAGAAATCGTCGAAATTGGAGATGTTGTCCCGGATCTCGTTGGTATCGGCGACCATCTGCTTGGTCTTGGTGACCATGTCGTGGGTGATCCCGACCATCTCTTTGGTCAGGGCCAGCATGCGTTCCATCGTGTCGATGGTGACCTGCAGCTCGTCACCCATCTTCAGCATGTCCTTCATGCGGTCTTGTAGATAGGACATGTTCATCGTCTGGTTGGTGCCCTGCATGCTGATGATGAAGGGAATCGAGGTGTGCTCGATCGGGGTACCGAGGGGGCGCGTGATGGTCTGCACCCGGCCGATCCCCGGAATGTGAAAGACCGTCTTGGCGATCCGGTCGATGACCAGCATGTCGGCCGGGTTGCGCACGTCGTGATCGGTCTCGATGAGCAGCAGCTCGGGATTCATCCGGGCTTGCGGGAAGTGCCGGTCGGCGGCCGCGTAGCCCAGGTTGGCGGGGATGTCAGCCGGTAGGTAATTGCGGTCGTTGTAGTTGGTCGTGTAGGACGGCAGCGCGATCAACCCGACCAGGGCCAGGGCAACCGAGGCGACCAGGATCGGTGCGGGCCAGCGCACGACCGACGTTCCCACCCGGCGCCACATGCGGGTGTTCATCTTGCGCTTCGGCTCGAACAGGCCGAAGCGGCCGCCGAGCGCGATCACCGCGGCACCGAGGGTCAGTGCCGCCAGCACGACCACGAGCATGCCGATGGCCAACGGAAAGCCCAGCGACTTGAAGTACGGCATCCGGGTGAAGTGCAGGCAGAACGTCGCACCGGCGATGGTCAGGCCGGAGCCCAGGATCACATGCGCGGTGCCGTGATACATCGTGTAGTAGGCCGTTACGCGGTCTTCGCCGGCCAGTCTCGCCTCGTGGTAGCGGCCAATGAGGAAGATCGCGTAGTCGGTGGACGCCGCGATGGCCAGTGTCGCCAGCAGGTTCACCGCGAATGTCGACAGGCCGATGAACTCGACGTTGCCGAGGAACGCGATGACGCCCCGGGCCGCCGTGAGCTCCAGGAACACCATCAGCAGCACCAGGATGGTGGTGACGATCGAGCGGTAGACCAACAGCAGCATCACGAAGATCACCGCGATGGTCACCATCTCGACCGTCCGGACAGCCGCGTCGCCGACGTTGTGCTGGTCGTGACTCAGCGCCGTCGGGCCGGTGACGTAGACCTTGATTCCGGCCGGGGGCGGATTCGCCTCGACGATCTTCTGGACGGCGTCGATCGACTCGTTGGCCAGGCTCTCGCCCTGGTTGCCGGCCAGGTAGAGCTGGACGTAGGCGGCCTTGCCGTCGGCGCTCTGTGACCCGGCGGCGGTCAGCGGATCGCCCCAGAAATCCTGCACGTGCTCGACGTGCTTGGGATCGGCCTCCAGCTTCTTGATCAAGCCGTCGTAGTAGTGGTGCGCCTCGGCGCCCAGCGGCTGGTCACCCTCCAGCAGGATCATCGCGCTGCTGTTGGAGTCGAATTCCTGGAAGACCTTGCCGACCTGTTTCATGGCCTGCATCGACGGCGCGTCGTCGGGCGACAACGACACCGTGTGTTCCTGGCTGACCTGTTCCAGCGGCGGCACCGCGACGCTCAGGACGACGACCAGCCCGAGCCAGCACAGGATGATCGGTACCGAGAACTTCCGCACCAAGCGGGGAATGATCGGGTGCGCGCCGACGTGATGATTGGTCATGCCGACTTCACCAGGCAGAAGGTCTGGGCGTTGACACCGGTCGAGGTTTTCTCATCCTTGAGCACCCCGTCGACCAGGATGCGGCAGCCGATGGTGTCGGTGTCGCCCTGCGCCACGATGTTGGCGCTGGCGGCCGGGGCGGTTGTGGTGAGGGTGAGCGACCAGGGCAGGGTGATGTCGCGCGCGATCTGCGGCTGTGCGTCGAGGTCGAGGTAGTTGATGGTTGCCACCGCGCCTTCGGGGCCGAAGATCTGATACGTCACCTGCTTGGGGTTGAACGGCTTGGTGTCGTTGGCGAGGCCGCTGCCGGGACGAGTGAGCTCGGTCTTGCCGAAGACTCCGTGAAGTCGGACCACGCCGAACGTGGCGATAGCCACCACGATCAGGATGACCAGCGGTAACCACGCCCGCCTCAGTGCCTTGACCATAGGTTTCCCCGACGAGACTACGACGCCGACACGGACAGCGCGGTGACTCCTTCTGCGCCATTCGTGAGCGTGACCGTCCGTCTCATCTGATCCCCATCTTCATCGCGTCGCGACAGCTTAGCTGATTTACGTAAGAGATTAGCTCACTTAACTGATCGGACGATACCCCCCAGTAGCTCAGGCAATCGATTCGCCTCGGCCATTCGTGCCGGAGGTCACATCGGCTCCGAAATTCCTGCCGGCGTCACGACGTCAATTGTGCGGGATGGCTCGTGCGGCGGTGTTTAGCTGTCCTACAATCAGCGACCATGAACGTTACGAGGCTTGCCATGGCCGCCGTTGCGGCCGTCGCGGCGCCGATCGTGCTGGCCGCGCCGTCGCACGCCGATCCCGACACCGATTTCGCCAACCAGTTGCACACCTTCGGGATCTACGGGCCTCGTGACTACAACGCGTGGATCGGCAAGATCACCTGCAAGCGGTTGGCCACCGGCCTGGATCAGGACACCTACGCCTCCGCCAAATTCATCCTGACCAACCTCCCGCTGGGCAGCACCCAGGCCCAGGCGCTGCAGTTCCTCGGCGCCGCGATCGGCACCTACTGCCCGGATCAGGTCGGCGTACTGCAGAGAGCGGCTGTCGAGTAGCTGCCGATGGCCGGTCCTGTCGATCGGGTTCTCGGTGAGGACGTCCCGGGTGCGCCCGACGAGGTCCGCTCCCACTACGTCGATCTGACCAACATCTCCGACGTGCACCCGTTGGTGGTGGCTGTCGCGAGCCTGTCGCGCACCGATACCGGCGACGGCTATGTGCAGGTTTACCGGGTGCGCGACCGTATCCCGCTGGGCATCCTGACGCTGCCCATCACCTACACGGCGCGGCTCGAGGTGCCGTCGGTCGGTCCGGTCCTGACCCAGGCCCGGCAGTTCCCGGCGGTTCGGCTGGACTCGGTGGTCTCCTTCGACCCGACAGCGGCGGGAACCCGGCTGACCGAACGGATCCGGTTCAGGGCGCCGTGGCCGCTTCTCGGCGTCACGGTCCGCCAGGCGGTTCAGGCCCACAAGGAGATGCTGGCCGGCATCCGCCGCCACTTCGAGGCGCGTACCTAGTTTCCCGGGTCGCTTCGCTCCAACCCGCCGGATCTAACCCGCCGTCTTGCCGTTGTCGACGTTGTACACCGCACCATGCACGGTGACGGCGTCGTCACTGGCCAGGAACGCGATCACCTTCGCCACATCGACCGGCGCCATCATCCCGCGGGGTGCGGCGATCCGCATGATCAGGTTCCAGTCGGCGTCGTCGGGGGTTTTGAAGTCGGTCACCTGCGGGGTGAGCATCCCACCCGGGCACACCACGTTCACCCGCAACTGCTCCTTGGTGAACTCGATGGCCATCGCCCGCGTCATCCCGACCAGCCCGTGCTTGGCGGCGCAGTACGCCGCCGAATAGACCTCGCCCTCGACGCCGGCGATGGAGGCCACGTTGACGATGTTGCCGCCGACCTCCAGCAAGTGCGGCAGGGCGGCCCGGCACAGATAGAACGGCCCGTTGAGGTTGACCGCGAGGTCGTAATCCCAATCCTCGTCGGTCACCGACGCGGTGTGCCGCATCTGGTGAAAGCCCGCCGCGTTCACCAGCACGTCGAGTCTGCCGAATCGCTCGACGCACAGCGCCACCGCGTCCCGGCAGGCCTGCGCGCTGGTGATGTCGACCGACGCATACCCGCCGCCGGGCACCGCGTCGAACACCGACGCCATACGCTCGGCGTCACGGGCGATCCCGAACACCGTCGCGCCCCGCTCGGCGAACAACTGCGCCGTCGCGGCACCCAGGCCCGACGATGCGCCCGTCACCAGGGCGACTTTCCCGTTCAGCTGTGTCATGGCCCGACCCTTTCTGGGGTCTCCACCACGACCGGCCTAGGCGTGGACGTCGCGGAGACCTACCGCGTTGCGCAATCCCGAGCAGTTGTAGCACCCGACACAACCCACGCAGTCGGTGCACCGGACACAACCCACGCACGCCGTACAGCGACGGCATGCGACGCAGGCCAGGCACGCGACGCACTTCCGCAGTCGCACCGACGCAACGGTGAGCACGCTACCGGCGATGAGAGCACTGCCCGCGGTGGCGACCGAGCCGGCGACCAGCGCGCTGCCGGCGGTGGCGATCGAGCCGGCGATGGCCGCGCTGCCCGCGGTGGCGATCGAGCCGGCGATAGCTGCGCTGCCGGCGGTGGCGATGGATCCGGCGACGACTGCGCTGCGCACGGTGGAAACCGAGCCGGCCACGACCGCGCTGTCGGTGGTGGAGACCGCGCCCGCCACAGTCGGCGACTCGGGCGGACTCATGACGGCGAGTGATTTCACCCGACGAGCATGTCAGCTTGCGCGCGGTCGCGCCGGAGGTACGGCGGCAAGCAGGGTGCGGGTGTAGTCCTGCTCGGGTGCGCTGAGTAGGTCGGCGGCCGGCCGGTATTCGACGGCGGCGCCGTCGCACAGCACCAGCACGTCGTGGCTCATCCGCTCAACCACCGCCAGATCGTGGGAGATGAACAGGTAGGTCAACCCCAGCTCGCGCTGTAAATCGGTGAGCAGGTCCAGGACACGGGCCTGCACCGAGACGTCCAGCGACGCCGTCGCCTCGTCGAGGATCACCAGTTCCGGCTCGACCGCCAGCGCGCGAGCGATGCTGACCCGCTGACGTTGACCGCCAGAGAGCTCGTGCGGATAACGTGACGCGAACTCGGCCGGCAACCCGACCAGGTCGAGCAGCTCGGCCACCCGTTCGGCGCGGGCCGGTCGGCTTCGCCGGATCCGATGCACCACAAGGGGTTCGGCAATCGCCGAGCCGATCCGGGCCCGCGGGTTCAGCGCCGAGAACGGGTCCTGAAGGACCAGGCTGATCCGCCGCCGCAGCGCTTTCTCGGCGGTGCCGCGGATGCCGAAAAGGCCCGTCCCGGTCAGCGTGGCCGTGCCCGATCTCGGGATGACCAATCCGGTCAGCGCGCCGGCGACCGTGGACTTACCCGAGCCTGATTCGCCGACCAGGCCCAGTGTGGTGCCACAGCGGATCTGAAACGTCAGATCCTTGACGGCCCGCACCCCGCCGAAATCGACTTCGAGTCCGGCCACGTCCAGCAGCACCTGCGCGTCGGCCGGCGGCGGTGGCGGTCCGCCCGCCCCGATGAGCGGGCGGGCTTCCAGCAGCTGGCGGGTGTAGGCCTCGCGGGGCCGGTCGAACACGTCCAGGACGGGGGCCTGTTCCACGGCGAGGCCGTCCCGCAGCACCGCGACGGTGTCGGCGACCTGACCCACCAGTCCCAGGTCATGGCTGATCCACACCACGGCGGCTCCGAAGTCGCGTTGCAGGTCTTTGACGAGGTCGACGATCTGCGCCTGGGTCGTCACGTCCAGCGCCGTGGTCGGCTCGTCGGCGACGAGCAGTTCGGGATTGCAGGCCAACGCGATCGCGATCATGACCCGTTGCCGCTGGCCGCCGGAGAGCTGATGGGGATAGCTGGTCAGCCGTCGCTCGGCATCGGGCAACCTGACCGCCTCCAGCAACTCGAGGGCTCGCGCTCTGGCCTGTCTGCGGGTCAGGTTGCCGTGCGCCTGCAGCGATTCGGTGATCTGGCGCTCCAGGGTGAGCAGGGGATTGAGCGAGGTGCCCGGATCCTGGAACGCGAACCCGATGCGCCCACCGTGCACGCTGCGCAGCACGCGAGCCGTCGCGCCGACCAGTTGGGTGGCGCCCGAATCACCTTTGGCGGCAATCTCACTGGAGCCCGAGATCACCGCACCCGGGGTGTCCAGCAGCCCGGTGGCGGCCAGCGCGGTCATCGTCTTTCCGGACCCGGATTCGCCGACGATTCCCAACGTCTGCTCGGGCTCGACGTCGAACGAGATACCCCGCACGATCTCTCGCCGCCCGATCCGCACCCGCAGATCATGCACACTGAGCACCGGCGTCATCGGTTGCGCTCCGCTTCGGCCGAGGTGCGCTGCTTGGGATCCAGAACATCTCGCAGCCCGTCACCGAGCAGGTTGAACGCCAGCACGATCAGGAAGATCGCGGCGCCGGGGAAGACGGCCACCCACCACGCCAGCGTGACGAAGCCCTGCGAGTCGAAAATCATCCTGCCCAACGACGGTTGCGGAGGTTGCAGACCCAGCCCCAGAAACGACAGCGCCGCCTCCGCGAGGATCGCGAACGCCAGCGACAACGAGGTCTGCACGATCAGTGGACCGGAGATATTGGGCAATACGTGATGCGCCATGATGTAGCGGTGCGGGCTGCCCATCGAGCGGGACACCGCGATATACGGTTCGACCCGCACTCCCAAAGTACTGGCCCTGGTCACCCGAGCGAAGATCGGCGTGTACACAATGCCGATGGCCAGTATCGTCGTCGTCAAGCCGGGGCCGAGAACGGCGACGATTGCCAACGCCAGCAACAGAACCGGGAAAGCGAACATCACGTCGACACACCGCATGACGACGGTGTCCAGCCATCCGCACCGATAGCCGGCGACCAGTCCCACACTCACCCCGACGACCAAGGCGAACGCGACGCTGACGACGGCCACCAGCAATGAGGCCCGAGCGGCGGCCAGCACCCGGGACGCGACGTCTCGGCCAAGCTCGTCGGTGCCGAACCAATGTGCGCCGCTTGGTGGTTGCAGTGCATTGGGCACGTCGACGTCATTGACGCCGGACGGGGCCAACCAGGGCGCGCCGAGGGCCGCCACGACGATCACCGCCAACAGCACGACGCTGATCGCAGTCACGGGATTGCCGAACAACAGCCGCCAGTTCGACACCCGCGCGGCGTCGTCCGTCGTCGGTTCGGTCATGACAACCGGATCCTGGGATCGACCACCGCGTACAGGACGTCCACCGCGAGGTTGATGAGCAGGAACAACGCCGCGATCAGCAGCACCGCGCCCTGGATCAGGGGGTAGTCGCGGGCCGCGACGGCGGTGTAGGTCAACCGGCCCAGCCCCGGCCAGGCGAACACCACTTCGACGACGATGACACCGCCGAGGATGGTGGCCAGTTGGATACCGGTGATGGTCAGGATCGGAACCAGCGCGTTGCGCACAATGTGCCGTGATGTGATGACCACGGGCGCAAGGCCTTTGGAGCGGGCAGTCCGCACGTGGCCGGCCTCGGCCACGTCCAACACCGCCGAACGGACGTAGCGGGTCATGATCGCGCCGGCCACCAGCCCGACGGTGAGGCCGGGCAGGACGACATGGCGTAACCAGCCCCCGGGATCCTGCAGAAAAGGGCGGTAGCCCGACGTGGGCAACCAACCCAGCGTCGAGGCGAACAATCCGATGAGCAGGATGCCCATCCAGAAGTCGGGGACCGAGACGCCGGATTGGCTTGCCACCCGGACGATCCCGTCACCGATGCGGCCCCGGTGCAGCGCCGCGAAGATACCGGCCGGCAGCGCGATGATCAATGCGATCAGCATGCCCACCACTGCCAGTGACACCGATGCGGGTAGCCGCTCCAGCAGGGTGGCGGTCACTGGTTCGCCGTTGCGGAAACTCACCCCGAGATCGCCGGTCAGCGCGTGGCCGGCATAGGAGAAGAACTGCTCGATCAGGGGCCGGTCCAATCCGCTGGCCGACCGCAGCGCCTGATAGGCCTCGGGTGTGTAGCGGGTGCCCAGCGCGATGCGCACCGGGTCGCCGGGAACAACGTGCACCAGCGCGAAGACCACGATCAGAACACCGATCAACACGACAACCGAATACAACAGCCGGCGCAGCAGGAACCGGATCACGGCGTACTCCCGGTTTCCAACCAGGCGGTGCGGAAGCGCACCGCGCCGTCCCGGCGGGCGGTGTACCCGTGCAGATTCGTCGTCCAGGCCTGGATGACCGACGCGTTGTAGAGGAAGATGTAGCTCACTTTGTCGGCGATGATCGTCGCAGCCCGTGCGTAGTCGTCCTTGCGGACGGTGCGGTCGACCTCGGAGCGCCCGGCGTCCAACAGCCGGTCCACCTCGGGATCGGAGAATTTCTGTGCGTTGCTCGAACCGTCGGTGTGGTGTTGGGCGTAGTAGAAGTCGTCAGGGTCGATGTTGCCCAGCCAACCCATCATCAGCATGTCGAAATGACCGCTGTTCTGTTCGTCGAGCCAGGTGGCGAAGTCGACGGTGCGGATGTTCACGGTGATACCCACCGCCGCAAGGTTGTCGGCGATGATCTGGGCCGCGGTGACCGTCTCCGGGTAGTCACCGGTGACCAGCATGTCCAAGCTCTGGTGGCCGACCCCGGCCTGCCGGAGTAGGTCCGTGGCGCGGCCGACGTCATGCCGATACCGGTCATACGGCGTGTACCACGGGTTGCCTTTGGGAATCGCAAGCTGATTGGCCGTCGCCGTGCCATAGCTGGTGGCTTGCACAATCGCGGCACGGTCGATGGCGTAGGCGATGGCCTGGCGGACCCGCACGTCGTTCCAGGGCTTGCGGGCCTCGTTGAGCGCCAGATACCAGTAGTCGTTGCTCGGTATGACGGCCAGATGGATGGAGTCGTCGCCCTTCAACTGCTCGACGCGCTGCGGAGGAATGTTGTCGGTCCAGTCGATCTCGCCGGCCTGCAGCGCCGACAACGCCGTCGACGGCTCGGAGATGAACCGGAACGTCACACCGGGCAGCTTTGGTGCGGGTCCCCAGTACTTCTTGTTCGCCATCAGGGTGATCGAGTCGCCGCTCTTGCGACCGGCGAACGCGAACGGTCCGGTCCCGACCGGATGTGTTGCGATCTGGCCACTTTCCACATTGTGGCGTTGCACGATCGCCATGCCCTTGAATCCGCCGAGGTTCGTCAGCAGATTGGGAGTCGGCCGCGCCAGCGTGATGACCACGGTGGCGGGATCCGGCGCGCTGACCTCGCGCACGGCGCCGAGCTTGTCGGCGTTGGCCAGCTTGTCGTCGATGATGCGCCGATAGGAATACACGACGTCATCGGCACTGAATGGCGAGCCGTCCTGCCACGTCACCCCGGGGCGCAAGTGAAAGGTCCAGGTGAGGTGATCGGGGGAAACCTGCCACGACTCGGCCAGCGCGGGCTTCATCTCGAGGTTTTCGTCCGGCTCGACGAGCGTGTCGAAGACATTCTCCAGCACCTCGAACGAGAAATACGCGGTGGTTTTCTGCGGATCGAGCTGATCGGGTTCGCCGGCGATCGCGGCGATCAGATTGCCGGCCGACGGCCCGCCCAGATCGACCCGTTGACCCATCGAGCAGGCCGCGAGCACCGCGGCGATTACGAAAACAGCGGTCAGGACCGCTGGTCGTCTCATCTGCTCGTCTCCGGGTCGGGGTCGCGGCGATCGAGTTTCCCGAACCGTTGATCTCCTAAACGCCGAACTGAAATAATCGGCACGGGTCGGGGACCGGAGGGGATATGGCTACCTTAGCGCGTTCGGCAGCCCTGAATGCGTCGCGCTGTCCGCTGCAGTGCAGCCGGCTCGATATCTGCAGCTAGAGCCCCTAGGGC
Source organism: Mycobacterium pinniadriaticum (assembly GCF_026242045.1). Lineage (GTDB taxonomy): Bacteria > Actinomycetota > Actinomycetes > Mycobacteriales > Mycobacteriaceae > Mycobacterium > Mycobacterium pinniadriaticum. Next base: position 48,297 of record NZ_JAPJDO010000008.1, on the reverse strand, counting down.
CAAACCCACACAACTGCATCTGATTGCACGTTCATCCAACTGGGTATCGCCACGCAGTGCCCGGTACGGGCGAACCAAGCCCTCGGCGGGGAGAGGAGCGATTGATGCGTACCGTTCCGGGCGCCACCGACCAGGTCGTGGTCGTCGGTGCGGGTCTGTCCGGCCTGTCAGCGGCGCTGCAACTGGCCGGCCGCGGACGCTCGGTCACCGTGCTCGAGCGCCACCCGTTCCCGGGCGGCCGGATGGGCCAAGCCGACATCAACGGCTATCGCATCGATACTGGTCCGACGGTGCTGACCATGCCCGACATCATCGCCGATGCGTTCGACGCGGTCGGCGCCTCGATGACCGACCACCTCGAGCTGTTGCCGGTCGAGCCCGCCTACCGCGCCACCTTCGCCGACGGTAGCGCGCTGGACGTCCATTCCGACGCCGCTGCCATGGCCGCCGCGGTCGAGGAATTCAGCGGCCCCGAGCAGGCCGCCGGTTATCTGCGGCTGCGCGCCTGGCTGACTTCGCTCTACCGGCTGGAGTTCGACGGCTTCATCGCCGCCAACTTCTCCTCGCCGTTGTCATTGCTGACCCCGCAGCTGGCCCGGCTGGCCGCGATCGGCGGGTTCCGCGGCTGGGAACGGATGGTCAGCCGGTTCATCACCGATGAACGCGTGCAGCGGATCTTCACCTTCCAGGCGCTCTATGCGGGCGTTCCGCCACAGCAGGCGCTGGCCGCCTACGCGGTGATCGCCTACATGGACACCGTTGCCGGCGTGTACTTTCCACGCGGCGGTATGCGTGCGGTGCCGGAAGCCATGGCCGCCGCTGCGGCTGCGGCCGGGGTGCGATTCCAGTACGGCGCGACCGTCACCGGGCTGGAGCGCACCGGCTCGCGAGTGACCGCGGTGTGCACCGAGAACGATCGAATTGCTTGTGACGCTGTTGTTCTCACAACCGAACTGCCGCTGACCTACCGGCTGTTGGGGCGTACACCGCGGCGTCCGGTCAGGATTCGCCCGGCCCCGTCGGCGGTCGTCGCCCACGTCGGGGTTCCGGCGGTGGGTGACCGCCTCGCGCACCACAACATCAGCTTCGGTCGCCAGTGGGCCCGCACATTCGATGAGATCATCCGCGACGGCGTGCCGATGAGCGACCCGTCGTTGCTGGTGACCAGGCCGACGGCGGGGGACCCGACCCTCGCCCCGCCTGGCCGCGATCTGCTCTACATCCTCGCTCCGGCGCCGAATCTTGAAGTCGGCGTGCTGGATTGGGATTCGATCGGGGCGAACTACGCCCGTCAGATGGTGGCCACCGCCGCGGCACGGCTGATGCCCGGGCTCGATGCCGAGATTCTCGACGTCGTGACTCCGGCCGACTGGGGCCGCCTGGGCATGGCAGCGGGTACGCCGTTCGCGTTGGCACACACCTTCGCCCAGACCGGGCCGTTCCGGCCCGCCAACATGATTCGCGGTGTCGACAATGCCGTGCTGGCAGGCGGGTCCACGGTCCCGGGCGTGGGCATGCCCACCGCGCTACTGTCCGGCCGGCTGGCCGCCGACCGTGTCACCGGCCACACCGGTGATCGTTACGCCAAGCGCACCATCGTCAGCTCCGGAAGCAGGTAGCGATGATCCACACCGAATTGCACGCCGCCGGGATCGCCGATTCCCGATTGCGCGAGTCGTACCGATACTGCCGGCGACTCAACGCCCAGCACGGCCGGACCTACTTCCTGGCAACCCGGCTGTTGGCGCCCTCGCAGCGGCCGGCAGTGCACGCGCTCTACGGGTTCGCGCGTTATGCCGACGACATCCTCGACGACATGGACGCCGGCGCCAGCGCCGCCGAGCGTGAGCAGCGGCTCGACCGGTTGTCGGCGAAGTTCTTCAGCGGCACCGCCGACGACACGGAACCGGTGCTGGCCGCCGTGTTGCACACCGCCCGCACCTACCGCATCCCCCTGGACCTGTTCGACGAGTTCCTCACGTCGATGCGGATGGACTTGACCGTCACCGACTATCCGGACCGTGCGGCGCTCAACCGCTACATGCGTGGCTCGGCAGCCGTCATCGGCTTGGAGATGCTGCCGATCCTGGGCACGGTCGGACCGCCCGATGAAGCCGCGCCCTACGCGGAGGCGCTGGGCCGGGCCTTCCAGTTGACCAATTTTCTGCGCGACGTCGATGAAGACCTGGAACGCAACCGGGTCTATCTGCCCGCCGACGAACTCGCCGCGTTCGGCGTGGACCGTGACGTGTTGATCTGGTGTCACGAACACCGCCACACCGACCCCAAGGTCCGCAGTGCGCTGATCGCCCAGCACGCGATCGCCCGGAAGGTGTACCGGGAGGCCCGCAAGGGGATCGCGTTGCTCGCCCCACAGTCGAGACCGTGTGTGGCGACGGCGTTCACGCTGTACTCGGAGATTCTCGACCGTATCGAAGCCATCGACTTCGCGGTGTTCGACCAGCGCGCCTCGGTGAGCATGGGAAGGCGGTTGCAGGTCTTCGTCGCCGGTCTCGTTCGAGCTCGCCGTGCCCGCGGGTATAGCGTGGCCTGATGGATCGCTGGCAGTACCTGATCGTGCTGGGCGCCTGCCTCCTGATCACCGCGCCGCTGGAGATTTTCGGATCCGGGGTTTACCGCCAGCCCCTGCGGCTGTTGCTATCGGTCGGACCGGTCGCGGTGGTATTCGTCGTCTGGGACGTGATCGCGATCGCCGGGCATGTGTGGACCTACAACCCGCGCTATATCAGCGGCGTCGACGTCGGGTTCTCGATGCCGTTGGAGGAGTTGCTGTTCTTCATCGTGATCCCGGTGTGTGGCCTGCTGACGTATTCGGCGGTCACCGCGATGCTCGCGACGTTGCGCGGCCGCCGATGACCGGACTCGGCTACACCGTGCCCGCCGTCGTCGCCGTCCTCGTGGTCATCGCGCTCGAGTTGGCGGTATTGCGCACCGGGCTGTTCGGCAAGGTCGAATACTGGATATCGATGGCTATCGTGATGGGATTCCAGGTGATCGTCGACGGATGGCTGACCAAGCTGTCCGCACCGATCGTCATCTACAACGAACAGCACAGCACCGGACTGCGATTTCCGTGGGATATCCCGGTGGAGGATTTCCTGTTCGGCTGGGCGATGGTCACCGCGGTGCTGCTGCTCTGGGAGAAGCAGCGTCCCCGCTCCGAAGACAGGGGTGAACGGTGATGGTGAGTGTGGGCAACCGGGGCCTGCCACGGGAGGAGGTCCCGGGCGCATTCGACATCGGCGCGCACGCTTACGACAAGCTGGTCGGTGCCAATCCCGGCTATCACGACCATCTGCGAATCTCGGCACGCAGAATGCGTATTCCGGGCGGCGGCAGCGGGCTGCGCCTACTGGATGCCGGCTGCGGCACCGGAGCGTCGACGGCCGCGCTGCTGGAGGCGGCCCCACACGCCGAGATCGTCGCGGTCGACGCCTCGGCGGGCATGCTGGCGCAAGCCGCCGCGAAGTCCTGGCCCGCCACCGTCCGGTTCGTGCACAGCCCGATCGAGGCGATCGCCGAGGTGGGGGTGCATGGCCCGTTCGACGGCATCCTGGCGGCCTACCTGTTGCGCAACCTCGCCGACCCCGATGCTCAGCTGCGTGCGTTTCGCGACGTGCTGCGGCCCGGCGGCACGCTGGCCGTGCACGAGTATTCGGTGCGTGATTCCCGGGCCGCCGCAGCGATCTGGAATGCGGTGTGCTGGGGTGTCATCATTCCCGCCGGCTGGCGGCAGACCAGGGACAGCGCGCTCTACCGCCACCTGTGGCGCAGCGTCAACGCGTTCGACGGTGCCGCCGCGTTCCAACGGCGGTTGACCGCAGCGGGCTTCACCGGCGTGCACAGTGAGACGATGCCCGGGTGGCAGCGCGATATCGTGCACACGTTTCTGGCGGACGCACCGCGATGATCGATCTGCGCCGCGTCACCCACCCCGGACCCCGCGGGGTGCCGAACGCGAACTCCCTTGCGCGCCGGCCGCATGTCGTCGTCGTGGGAGCCGGCATCGCGGGGTTGGCGGCGGCCACCGGACTCGCCGAACGCGGTGTCTCCGTGGAAATCCTGGAACGACAGGCCTACCTCGGCGGGCGGGTCGGTGGGTGGACCGAGCGGCTCGGCGACGGCGCGGAAGTGGCGAACAACCGTGGCTTCCACGCCTTCTTCCGGCAGTACTACAACCTGCGGACATTGTTGCGCCGCACCGATCCGGGCCTCGAGCGGCTGCGGGCCGTCGAGGACTATCCGCTCGTCGACGCGCAGGGGCGTCGTGACACCTTTCGGGGACTGCCGAAGACGCCGCCGTGGAACGCACTGGTTTTCGCGTTGCGCAGCCCCACCTTCCGGATGCGGGACCTGGTGCGGCTCAACGCGGGTGCGGCCGCTCCGCTCGCCGCGGTGTCGGTTCCCGAGACCTACGAGCAGCTCGACGACGTCGATGCCGAGACCTTCCTGCGCGACATCAACTTTCCGGTGGCCGCGCGCCACCTCGCGTTCGAGGTGTTCGCCCGCAGCTTCTTCGCCCGGCCCGAGCGGCTCTCGGCCGCCGAGCTGGCGACCATGTTCCACATCTATTTCCTGGGATCCAGCGAAGGGCTGGTGTTCGACGTCGCCGGATCGAACTTCAGCACCGCGCTGTGGGACCCGCTGGGCCAGTACCTGATCGAGCACGGAGTGCGGCTGCGGACCGAGGTGACCGCCGAATCGATCAGCATCGGGGGGAGCAGGCTGCTGCAGGTGCACGACGGCTCCGGAACCACCGTCGACGCCGACGGCGTCGTGCTGGCGACCGACGTCGGCGCGCTGCAACGCATCGTGGCCGCATCCCCGGGGCTGGGCGATGATCGCTGGCGCACTCGGGTGGCGCGGTTGCAGACCGCACCCCCGTTCGCGGTGCAGCGGTTGTGGCTGGACGCGCCGGTGGAATCGGACCGGCCGGCGTTCCTGGGCACCGGCGGTCTGGAGCCGGTGGACAACATCAGCGTGGTCAGCAGCTACGAAAGCGAGGCCGCGCAATGGGCACGGGCACACCATGGTTCGGTGGTGGAGGTGCACTCCTATTCGGTAGCCGATCCGCAGCGAGTTCCCGACCTGCGGCAGCGCATGCTGGCCCGGCTGCACCAGTTGTATCCGGAGACCGCTGACGCCGGCATCGTGGGGGAGACGCTGCTGGTTCGCGACGACTGCCCGCTGTTCAACCCGGGCAGCTTCGCCGACCGGCCGACGGTGCACACCCCGGTGGACGGTTTGGTGCTGGCCGGCGACGGTATCCGCATCGACCTTCCGGTGGCGCTGATGGAGCGGGCCGCCACCACTGGGTGGTCGGCGGCCAACCGGTTGCTGGCCGGCTGGGGAGTCGGCGGGCACACGCTGCACACCGTCCCGGTGCAGGGCCGGTCACCGGTGCTGCGCCGGTTGGCCAGCCGGGAGGGGCGAGTGTCGTGAGCTTCAGGTCGCGGATGAAAGCTCTTCCGCTGCAGATCATCCCGAAGGCTGACTGGGCCCGTCAGCGGCCCACCTACTCCGATGCCCAGCCGGCGCTGATCAACGCCGCGCTGCGGCGCGCCGAGGCGCGGCCCAGCGGCAACTGGTATGTCTTTGCGGCCAGCGCCGACATCAGGTCCGGTCGGCCGTTCGGCGCCCGGGTCGGGGGGATGGAAATCGTCGCGTGGCGCGATCAGCAGCGGGCGTTGCGCGTGGGGCCGGCGGCCTGCCCCCATCTGGGCGCCGATCTCGCCACCGGGAAGGTGGAGTGCGGCGACCTGATCTGCCCGTGGCACGGTCTGCGACTCGGGGGTCGGCGAGAGTTCGGCTGGAAGCCGTTGCCGGCCTTCGACGACGGCGTGCTGGCGTGGGTCCGCCTCGACCGGATCGGCGGAGAGCCGGCACTGGACGCACCGGTCATCCCGGCCCGCCCCGGCGGGGTGCGACTGGCCGCGGTGACCCGCCTGGAGGGGGTGTGCGAACCGTCCGACATCATCGCCAACCGCCTCGACCCGTGGCATGGCGCGTGGTTTCACCCGTACTCGTTCACGGCGCTGGACGTGCTCAGCGCCCCCTCGGTCGACGCGTCGGAGGATGCCGACCGGTTCCTGGTGGCGGTCACCTTCCGGATGGGACGGCTCGGAGTGCCGGTGATCGCCGAATTCACCGCACCGGAACCGCGAACCATCGTCATGCGGATCGTCGACGGCGAGGGCACCGGCAGCGTCGTCGAGACCCACGCCACCCCGGTGGGGCCGGGACCCGACGGGCGCCCCCGGACCGCGGTGATCGAAGCCGTTGTCGCGCAATCCGACCGCACCGGGTTTCGGAACTCGTTGCGCGCGGCGCCGCTGATCACCCCGCTGATGCGCTTTGCGGCCACCCGGCTGTGGCGTGACGACCTGGCCTACGCCGAGCGCCGATTCGCCGTTCGGGACTCCGGGTCCGCGCACTGAGACTTCTGGCCTGTCTCGTGCGACGCCGCGGCTAGGCTCGCCGGCGGGGGCCGGAACGGAAGGTGAGGCAATGGCCAAGCGAATCGTGATCTGGGGTACCGGTTTTGTCGGCCGGATGGTCATCCCCGAAGTGCTCGCGCATCCCGAGTTCGAACTGGTCGGCGTCGGTGTCAGCAATCCCGCCAAGGTCGGCGTCGACGTCGGGAAGATCTGCGATATCGGTGAAGTCGGCCTCGAGGCCACCGACGAGGTGGACGCGCTGATCGCGCTCAAGCCCGACGCGCTCGTGCATTACGGTCCGACCGCCGCGCACGCCGATGCCAATATCGACCTCATCTCGCGGTTCCTGCGCGCGGGTATCGACGTGTGCTCCACCGCGATGACGCCGTGGGTGTGGCCGAAGATGCATCTGAACCCGCCGAACTGGATCGACCCGATCACCCAGGCCTGCGAGGCCGGCCAGTCGTCGTGCTTCACCACCGGGATCGACCCCGGCTTCGCCAACGACCTGTTCCCGATGACGCTGATGGGCCTGACCTCTCAGGTACGCCAGGTGCGGGCGTCCGAGCTGCTGGACTACACCAACTACGAGGGTGACTACGAGTTCGAGATGGGCATCGGTCGCGAGCCCGAATTCAAGCCGCTGCTGGAGAACTCCGACATCCTGGTCTTCGCCTGGGGGGCGACGGTCCCGATGATCGCCTACGCCGCCGGCATCGAGCTCGACGAGATCACCACCACCTGGGACAAGTGGGTGACCCCGACCGAACGTAAGACCGTCAAGGGCGTCATCGCGCCCGGCCACGTCGCGGCGGTGCGGTTCACCATCAACGGCGTCTACCGGGGCGAGACCCGGATCCAGCTCGAGCACGTCAACCGGATCGGCCAGGATGCGGCGCCGGACTGGCCGTCGGGCACCCAGGACGATGTCTACCGGGTCGATATCCAGGGCACGCCCAGCATCTTCCAGGAGACGGCGTTCCGGTTCACCGACGGTTCCGGCCGCGACGCCGCGGCCGCGGGCTGCCTGTCGACCGGGCTGCGCGCGCTCAACGCCGTGCCGGCCGTCAACGACTTTCCGCCGGGCTGGGTGACACCGCTGGACCTGCCCTTGATCCCAGGTCGCGGCACCATTCGCTGAGTAACGTCCGGTCTGTCCGGACCGACATCTTTGGTGAATCCGAAGAGTGGCGCGGGGGTACCCGTATGCCTGGAGATCAGGTTGGGAGCCCGGATTGGACGACATGACAGACCCAATTAGGCCGGCGGTCGGCCTGTCGGTCGGCGCAACCACACTGACCGCGGTGACACCCGAGCGCTCGGTCACCCGAACGCCGGTGATCACGCTGTTCCGGCATCGCCCGCCCGAGGTCGGGGTGCCGGCGGAGAACCCCGCCCTGGACGAGGACGGCCTGGTCATCGCCGACTTCGTCGACCGTGTCGGTGACCCGGTCGGCATCGTGGCTTGCGACGGTTCGGTGCACCGCGCGGAGACCTTACTCGCCGACGCGTTGCGGGCGATCGCCTATGCCGCCACCTCGGGACGTCCACTGCCGCCGAACGCGGCAATCACCCACCCGGCTCACTGGCGGCCGGCAGCGGTCGAGTCGCTGCGCCGCGCGATTTCGCAGATTCCCGAGTGGGCGGCCGACGAGCCGCTGCTGATCCCGGACACCGCCGCAGCGCTGACCGCGCTGGCCGCCAATCCCGGCCTGCCGACGAGCGGGGTGATCGCCCTGTGTGACTTCGGCGGCACCGGGACGTCCATCACCCTGGTCGACGGTTCGATCGGAGGGCAGGAACGAAGCGACCCGGGACACTGGCTGAGCGCGATCGCGCCGACTCTGCGGCACGTCGACTTCTCCGGCGACCTCATCGACCAGGGCCTGCTGGCGCACGTCATCGCGGAACTGTCGGCCGGGGGGACGCTGGACGTCACCGGAACGTCGGCGATCGGGTCGCTGACCCGGCTGCGGGGGCAGTGCCGGGCAGCCAAGGAGCGACTGTCCACCGTCACTGTCACCGCGCTGCCCGCCGAGCTGCCCGACTTCCACGGCGACGTCCGGCTCACCCGCACCGAGCTCGACGACGCGATGGGCCGCTCCCTCGGTGAGTTCATCACCGTGCTGCAGGACAGCATGGAACGGGCCGGGGTGCGGCCCGCCGACCTCGCCGCGGTGGCCTCGGTCGGCGGCGGTGCGGCCATCCCCGTGATCACCACGACGCTGTCCGAGAACCTGCGGGTTCCGGTGATCACCACACCGCGCCCCGGCCTCACCGGTGCGATCGGCGCGGCGCTGCGGGCCGCGCGTGGCCCGGCCGACGACAGTGCCACCGCGTTGGCACCCGCGCCGGCGGCGCCCGCCGCGGCCGTCGCATCCGCGCCCGCGACCGGCGTCGCCCTGGCCTGGTCCGAAGCACCCGATGTCCCGGATCTGGCACCGCGGGCCGAGCCGGTGCCGCAGCCCAGCGCCCGTCCCGTCGTCGACTTCGATCCAGACCCCGTCGACCACACCGGTTCCGAGGACGGCGCGCTGCCGTGGTACCGGCGGCCCATGCCGGTGGTGGCCGCCGCCCTGCTGGTGATTGTGGGCGCCGGGGCCGGAACGGCGGTGGCGTTGAGCGCCGACAGCAGCACCGCCCCCATCGCGCCGACACCGAGCGTCACCACCACCCCGCAGGCCTCACCTGCCCCCGCCGCACCGACCGCCGATCCGACATCGACGCCGGTGCAGAACCAGGCGGTGCAACAGGCCACCCAGGCGCCCGCGCCCCGAACCGTCGTGCAGACGCCCGCGCCGGTGACCCGGACCGAGGTCGTCCAGGCGCCGCCACCACCACCGGTGACCGAGCAGGCCCCGCCGCCGGTGACCGAGACCCAGACGACGACCGTCGTCAGCACCGAGGTGTCCACGCCGCCGCCGGTGACGCAGACCCAGACGGCGACCGTGACACCGTCACCGCCGGCTCAACAGCCGCCGTTCATCCCGACGATCCCGCCCATTCCGACCATTCCGGGTCTGCCGCAGATCGTGCTGCAGCCGCCGTCAGGCTGAGCGGCGCTGCTTACCCAGGACCACCAGGGCCAGCGGGATGGACATCGGTGTGGGCGTCGCCGCCAGCTGCTCGGCCACCGCGGCCTCCAGCTGCTCGACGAACAGCCGGCGCCGGTCGCCGTCCGCGTCCACCGCGGCGGCCAGCATCGGGAACATCGAAGCACGAAGGAATTGAGCCCAGTTCGCACCGAAGGCTGTCGCGTCTTTGTCGGCGCAGAACTGCGACCAGAACCGGTCTTCGCCGTTGAATAGCTCCAGGTGCTCGATCGAGAGACCCTCGAATCGTCCCGACGGTGCGAACGGTGCCCGGAAGTCCTTCTCGTCGCGGCCGGTCGACGGGATCGACATGTGGTGCATCTCGTCGGCGGTGACCAGGCCCTCGCGGACGAACCGGTCCAGCGCGGTCATGATCGCCGCGAACGCGGTCTCGAATCCTGAACTGCCGTCGGCATCTCGGCCGACGGTCAGCACCACCAACCGGCCCCCGGGCGCAAGTTCGCGACCACGGAAGGCGATGAACTCGTGCCAGTCCTCCGCGCCCTGGCGGGCGTAGGCCCGGCGGGCGGTCTCGTCGGCGCTGTGGGAAACCTCTATGTGATCGGGGATCGGCATCGGCGTGCGCCGCAGCCAGTGGGTAGCCCATGAACTCCAGCCCAGCGCGATGCTGTCCGACGGCAGGATCTGGGTGTAAAACGATCGGCCCACCACAGAGGCGTAGGTGGCGGAGTCCTTCTTGAGGTAACTGTCCTGGTCGTCGCTCAGGGTGCTGAACAGCGCGGTGAAGTCGTTGTCGGGCACATCGGTGTGGGCGACCAGGATCGCGTGGTCGGAACGCGTGCGCCTGCGGATGATGGCGATCGCCGCACTGATCGGCAGCAGCGAGTTGTACCCCGTCGCCGCGCCGTAGTCGACGATGGCGATGGGCTGCGGTGCCCTCGGGATGGCGACGGTGCGGGCCGCTTCCTCGAAAAGGCGCATGGCGGGCCGCAATCCGGCTGCCTGGAGTCGGGACGATTCCGTGTAGTTGGCGCTGCCCATCGGTTCTGGACGCACCACGATGCTGGACTCGCGCATCTCAACTCCGGCGGCGGCGCACCAACAACCCGACTACGACACCAACGACCAGCATCGCGGTCAACAACAACCACATCGGGGATTCGACGGTGATCCACAGGACGTGCACGCTCTGGCGATCGCGGTTCTGGGCGATGAACACCGCCGCCAGCACCACCAGGGTGATGGCCAGCCAGTACCGCAGGGCGAAACGTCCGATCGCACCACCGGCGGGCTTGGAGACTTCGTCAGGCGACATGGCGACCCTCCCGTCATTGCTGTCTGACGTTGACGCTAGTCGCTGTCAGCTAATTCGGCGGATAACTGACCCCGGTGAGCTTCTCCGACAGCTGCCACAGCCGACGGCAGTCCTCGGGGTTCGCGGCACGACCGGGGATCCTCGCCTCGATGACCCCGCCGCCGGCCAGCTCCTGGAAGCCGCGCGGGCCGTAGAACTCGGCGCCGCGAGCCTTGGGATCGACGGCGGCGTACAGCACCGGCAGGATTCCGGCATCGACCTCCTGCCACATAAAGGGCATGTAGCGCCAGCTGAACTGGTAGAACCGCGCCATCGCCGTCGGCTTGTCGCGGCCGTGCGACGGCCCGCTGATCTGCAGGTTGGTCTTACACAGCCCGGGGTGGGCGGCGTTGGACAACAGGCCCCAGCCGTGCTGGCGGGACAACCGGTCGAGTTCGAGGGCGAACATCAGCGTGGCGATCTTGGACTGGCCGTAGGACAGATTCGCCGAGTAACCGCGCTCGAAATTGGGATCGTCGAAGTTGATCCGCCCGAACCGGGCCGCCAAGCTGCTCAACGACACCACCCGGGGATTGTCAGCGGCACGCAGCAGCGGCAGCAGACGAGCCGTGAGCGCGAAGTGGCCCAGGTGGTTGCTACCGAATTGCAGCTCGAAACCGTCGGCGGTGGTGTCTCGCTGGGGCGGCTGCATGACACCGGCGTTGTTGACCAGGATGTCGATCGGCCGGCCCTCGGAATTGAGCTCCTCGCCGAGCGCGGCGACGCTGGCCAGCGACGACAGGTCGAGAATCTTCATGGTCAGCTTGGCGTCGGGTACGTCGGCACGGATTTCGGCGATCGCCGCCTCGCCTTTGGCGCGGTTGCGGATCGCCATCAGCACCTCGGCGCCGGCCGCGGACAAGCGCTTGGTGACACCGAGTCCCAGCCCGCTGTTGGAGCCGGTGACGACGGCGAATTTCCCGGAGAGGTCGGGGACGGTGAGCGCGAGATCAGTCATGCCGGCGACGTTAACAGAACAACGGTCTGATAACAAGAGAACGGTGGTCTGCTAAATTGTGTGCTGTGAGCTCGACGTTCCAGCGCGCCCGGCGTCCCGAGCAGTTGGCCGCCCGCCGCTCGGCAATCCTGACGGCGGCCCGCGACGCGCTCGCCGAAAGGGGCGTGGACGAGGTCACGCTGCGGGACATCAGCGAGCGGGTCGGCCTGGCGAAGTCCAATGTGCTGCGCTACTTCGACACCAGGGAAGCGATCTTCCTGGAGGTGCTCGACGAGGAGTGCCGGGATTGGCTGGCCGAACTCGAGCGTCGGCTCGGCGCGCCGCGGGCGCGAAAATCGCCTTTTGTCAACGAGATCCGATTTGCCGACATCGTCACCGACACGCTGGTGGAGCGGCGCCTGATGTGTGAGTTGCTCGGCGCGATGGCCGGTGTGCTGGAACGCAACATCTCCGGAGACTTCGCCCGCGATTTCAAGGTCCGGGCCATGGCAAGTATCGCCGCGTTGTCCGAACTGACCGGGCGGCAACTGCCGTGGCTGCCCGAGGAATTTCTGGCGTTTTTCGGCGAGGGTGCGCTGAGTCTGGTGGCGGGCATGTACCCGTTCTCGGTACCCACCGAGCCGGTGCGACGGGTGATCGGGGAGCTCGGCTTCCCAGACCCGCGAGACCGGTTCGTCGACGGGCTGCGAATGGGGTTGACGACCTGGCTGATTGGAGCAGCGGCGCAACGCCCGGCGTGACACACTTTCTCACCATGGCCGGCGCCAAATCCGTCTCCCGCGTCCTGACGGTCTCCGGGATTCTCATGATGCTGATCGGCGGCATCGGCTTCGTCACCGTGATGGCCCTCAACGCCTTCGTGCTCGATGACTTCGACGCCTACGGTGAAGTGCCCATCCCCGGCTCGGGGCAGCTGCAGCTGCCCGCGGGGCAGGCCCAGATCAGCTTCCACACCGCGGTGACCGGCTCGCCCTCGAGCGGGTTCCCGATGCCGGCGCTGCGACTGAACATCGTCCCGCCGCAGGGCGTCGGCGATCCGGTGCTCACCGAAGACCACGGCACCCTCACCACTATCAACAGCGACACCCACATTCGGATCTGGACCGCCGAGATTCCCGCGGCCGGCACCTACGAGATCCGCACCGAGGGCCAGGTGAACGGCTACATCAACCCGCGGCTGGCCTTCGGCAAGGAAAGTGACTACGGCTACCTGCAGTGGGTCTTCGCGGCGGTGTTCGGGCTCGGGTTGCTGGACCTGATCATGTCGAGGGTTGTGCGCGGGCGCGGCGGCGGGTCCGTGGCTCTCGACGCACATCCTCCGTTCGACTTCCACGCACCGCATACGGCGTATACGCCGACCGATCAGGGTGTTCGCCTCGAACAGCTGAAAACCCTGGCTTCCCTGCGTGATTCCGGCGCACTCACGCAGGCCGAGTTCGACGCGGAGAAGCGCAGAATCCTCGGCGAGTAGGGCGTCTACACTCGGCAGGCGTGAAGGCAGTCGCGAAGATCCTCGTCGATCCGCGCAGCGCGGCGAGTGCTCCTCAGGAGCCCCTTTTCACCCAGTCGTCGTAGTTGACCAGTTCGTCGCCGATTCGGGTGGTGTCGCCGTGGCCGGTGTAGACCACGGTGTCGGCGGGCAGCTTGCCGAGCTTGTCCTTGATCGAGCCGAGGATGGTCGGGAAGTCGGAGAACGAGCGGCCGGTCGCGCCGGGGCCACCCTGAAAAAGGGTGTCGCCGGAGAAGACCGCACCCAGTGCCGGGGCATAGAGGCAGGTGGAGCCGGGGGAGTGCCCGGGAGTGGCGATGGCGTGCAGCTCGATGCCGTCGGCTTTGAGCACCTGGCCGTCGGAGATGGCGCGGAACTGTTTGTCGCCGTGCGTCATTCGCCACAACATGTCGTCAGCGGGATTCAGCAGGATCGGAGCGTCGAGGTCGGCGGACAGTTGCGGTGCGACGGTGATGTGGTCGTTGTGGCCGTGCGTGCACACCACCGCGACGACGTGCCGGTTGCCGACGGCATCCTCGATGGCTTTGGCGTCATGGGCGGCATCGATGACGATCACCTCGGACTCGTCGCCGACGATCCAGATGTTGTTGTCGACTTCCCAACTGCCGCCGTCGAGTTCGAAGGTGCCGTGGGTGACCACCCGCTCGATGCCCGTCACAGCACGACCACCGAGCGCAGCACCTCGCCGGCGTGCATCTTGTGGAAGGCGTCCTCGATCGCGTCGAGCCCGATCCGTTCGGAGACGAACTTCTCCAGCGGCAGTCGGCCCTGCCGGTACAGGCTGATCAGCGTGGGGAAGTCACGCTCGGGCAGGCAGTCGCCGTACCAGGACGACTTCAGCGACCCGCCGCGGGAGAAGAAGTCCACCAGCGGCATCTCCAGCTTCATATCCGGGGTCGGAACACCAACCAGCACAACGGTTCCGGCCAGATCCCGGGCGTAGAACGCCTGCTTCCAGGTCTCCGGGCGTCCGACGGCGTCGATCACCACGTCGGCACCGAAGCCGTCGGTCAGGTCCTGGATGGTCTCGACGGCGTCGAGTTCCTTGGCGTTGATGGTGTGGGTGGCGCCGAACCCGCGGGCCCACTCCAGCTTCTTGTTGTCGGTGTCGACGGCGATGATCTTCTTGGCGCCGACCAGGGCGGCTCCGGCGATCGCGGCGTCTCCCACACCGCCGCAACCGATCACGGCGACGGTGTCGTCGCGGCCGACGGCACCGGTGTTGACCGCGGCCCCCAGGCCGGCCATCACACCGCAGCCCAGCAGACCGGCCACCGAGGGGTCGGCTTCGGGATCGACCTTGGTGCACTGTCCTTCGTGGACCAACGTCTTGTCGGCGAAGGCGCCGATGCCCAGCGCTGGGGTCAGCTCGGTGCCGTCGGTCAGCGTCATCTTCTGAGTGGCGTTGTGGGTGTCGAAGCAATACCACGGACGGCCGCGCTTGCAGGCCCGGCACTGACCGCACACCGCGCGCCAGTTCAGGATGACGAAGTCACCCGGCTCGACGTTGGTGACACCCGCACCGACCGACTCGACGGTGCCGGCCGCCTCGTGGCCGAGAAGGAAGGGGTACTCGTCGTTGATACCGCCTTCCCGGTAGGTCAGGTCGGTATGGCAGACGCCGCACGCGATGACCTTGACGACCACCTCGCCGGGGCCGGGGTCGGGGATGACGATGTCGACCAATTCGACGGGCTGCTTCTTGGACCGGGAGATCACACCGCGCGCTGTCTGGCTCATGGGCCAAACACTAGCGCGACGGCATTACCGATAGGCCACGGTGTCTTACTGGCCGATCTCCGTCCCGAACAGGGCGTCTGCGGGATACCGTTGAGGTCTGTGAGCGTAAGAGCCGAACCCATTGGTGACCTGTTGGTGTCCGCACGTGCGGCATACCGCAGGGGGGATTGGTCCGCCAGTTACCGAGCTTTCGAGCGAGCCAGCGGCGTCGGTCCGCTCGTCGTCGACGACCTCGATGCGATGGCGACTGCCGCGTGGCGCGTCGGTCACGGCAGGGAAGCCGTGCGGGTTGCGGAATTGGTGTTCGCCCAACTGGCCAGAACCGACCCCAATGCCGCGGCGATGAAGGCCGTCGAACTCGCCTTGGCATGGTTGATGCGGGGCCACATCACCATCGGTGAGGGCTGGGCGAGTCGCGCGCGCCGCCTGTTGGCCGGGGCGCCGGAAACTCCCGCGCACGGGTACCTGATGTACCTGGACACCGTGGTGGCGGTGCTGACCGAGAATGTCGGCGTTCTGGTCGACCGGGCGGCGGCATTGCGCGAGTTGGCCGACCGCACGGAGGTGCCGGCCCTGGACTCGCTCAGCCTGGTGGCCGAGGGCATGTCCGCATTGTTCGAGGGTCGGACCGGCGAGGCCTATGGCATGTTCGACGAAGCGATGCTGCCGCTGTTGGCCGACCAGGTCCCGGTGGAATGGGCGGGCGAGATCTACTGCATCGTGCTGCACTACTGCCATCGGATCGCCGACCTCCGGCAGATGCGGGCGTGGACGCTGTCGATGGAGCAGTGGTGCGACGGCGTCGGCACGGCCACCTACGGCGGGGTCTGTGAGGTGCACCGGTTGCAGATCCTGGCCGCCAGCGAGGACTTCCGGCTGCTGGAGGATCGGCTGGCCACGGCCAGCCGGTCGCTGCGGGACGTGAATACCTGGGCCGGCGGGGAGGGCTACTACCAGCTCGGCGAGGTGCGCAGGCTGCGTGGCGACGTCGACGGCGCCTTCCAGGCTTTTGCGCTGGCCCGGGAGTCCGGTATCGACCCGCAGCCGGGCGAGGCCCTGTTGCGGTGCAGTCAGGGCGACACCGAGACGGCCTGGACCGAACTCCGCCTCGCCCTGGCCGCCGCGGACCGGTTCGGTCGTATGCGCCTGTTGCGTGCCGCCGTCGAGATCGCGCTGGCACGAGGCGATCTCGACGAGGCGGAACGGCACTGCCAGGATCTGACGGCCGGGGCGGATCGCTTCGGCACGCCCGGTTTCAAGGCATGGGCCGCCCACGCGCAAGGCGTTCTGCTGGTCCGGCGCGGTCGGTATGCCGATGCGCTGGTGTCGCTGGAAACGGCGCTACGGGAGTACCGCGTGCAGGAGTCGCGATACGAGATCGCCGAGACATACGAATGGATGGCCCTGGCCCACCGGGGCATGGGCGCCGACGAGGCGGCCGCCGCGGATGAGGCGACGGCGGCGAGCATCTATCGCCAACTGTCGGTGGAGCCGGCGCCGACCTGTGGTACCCCATCGCCGGGCGGGTTGACCAAACGGGAAATCGAAATCGTCAAGGCCATCGCGGGCGGTGACACCAACAAGCAGGTGGCGTCGACGTTGTTCATCAGCGAGCGAACCGTCGCCCGCCACCTGGCCAATATCTACGCCAAGCTGGGGGTCTCGTCGCGCACCGCCGCGGCGGCCTGGGCGCACGACCAGTTCGGCTCGGGCCCCGCCTGATCGTTTCTGCGTAGGTTGTGCAGGTTGTGCCATCGCTGACACGGCGAATCTGCATAATTTGGCCGATGCCCGTGCCATCGCCGCCTCCCTAGGCTCGTGGACATGACGACGACGAATGAATCCACATCGACGAAGCCGATTTTCGAGGGCGAGACAACCGAAGAGTTCGCCGGCCGGATGGTCGGGGCCATCGATGCGGCCAGCGTGACGATCCTGGCCAGCATCGGACACCAGACCGGCTTGTTCGACGCGATGTCACAGCTGCCCGCGGCGACCAGCACCCAGATCGCGGATGCGGCTGGACTCAACGAACGTTACGTCCGAGAATGGTTGGGCGGCATGGTGACTGGAGGCATCGTGGATTACGACGCCGACTCGGCGACGTATCGCCTTCCGGAACATCGTGCCGCTGTGTTGACCCGGGCGGCCGGTCCGGACAATCTGTCCCGGCTGGCGCAGTTCATCCCCCTGCTCGGCGAGATCGAACAGAAGATCGTCGGGTGCTTCCACACCGGCGGTGGCCTGCCGTACACCGATTACCCGCGGTTCCATGCGCTGATGGCCGAAGAGAGCGGTGAGGTGTTCGACGCGGCGTTGGTCGACGGAATCCTGCCGCTGGCCGAGGGGCTGCCCGAGCGACTGCGCGCCGGTGCCGACGTGTCCGATTGGGGCTGCGGCAGCGGCCACGCCATCAATGTGATGGCGCAGGCCTTCCCGAACAGCCGGTTCACCGGTATCGACTTCTCGGAGGAGGGCGTCGCGACGGGAACCGCGGAGGCCGCCCGGCTCGGGCTGACGAACGCGACATTCGTGCGCGGCGATCTCGCGGCTGTCGACGTTGCCGACGCCTACGACGTCATCACGGTGTTCGACGCAATCCACGATCAGGCGCAGCCGGCGCGCGTGCTGGCCAATATCCATCGCGCTCTGCGGCCGGGAGGCGTGCTGTTGATGGTGGACATCAAGGCATCCAGCAAGCTGGAGGAGAACATCGGCGTGCCGCTGAGTCCGTACATCTTCGCGGTGTCGACCATGCACTGCATGTCGGTGTCGCTGGCCTACGACGGTGCCGGACTGGGTACGGCGTGGGGCCGGCAGCTGGCGATATCGATGCTGGCTGATGCGGGATTCCCCGAGGTCGCCGTCGCCGAGGTCGAGTCCGACCCGATCAACCTGTACTACATCGCGCGGAAGTGACGGGCCGCGGCCGGGTGGGCTGCCACTAGGCTTGCGATGTGCCGACGCCACTCGACCTGATCGCCGACTGGCCGGTTCCCGCCGCGGCCGCAGCTGTGGTGGGCAGCGCGGGGGTGGTCGCCGAGTACGGGGACACGGCTCGTCGTTTCCGGCTGGCGTCGGTGACCAAGCCGCTGGCGGCACGCGCGGCCCAGGTGGCCATCGAAGAGGGTGTCGTGGAGCTCGACACCCCGGCGGGACCACCGGGCAGCACGGTCCGGCATCTGCTGGCGCACGCCTCGGGGCTGTCGATGCACTCGGCAGAGGTGATGGCCGAGCCCGGCAAGCGGCGGGTCTATTCGAACTACGGTTTCCAGGTGCTGGCCGAGGCGATCGAAACAGCAGCGGGCATCGAATTCGGCCGGTATCTGGCCGAGGCCGTCTTCGAACCGCTGGGCATGGCCGCCTCGCGGCTGGACGGCGGTGCCACGGCGGCCGGCTACGGCGCCGTTTCCACCGTCGCTGACCTGGCGGTATTCGCATCCGACTTGTTGGCGCCGCGGACGGTGTCGACGCAACTGCACGATGACGCGATCACTGTGCAGTTCCCGGGCCTGAGCGGGGTGCTGCCGGGTTTCGGCGTGCAGCGGCCCAACGACTGGGGTCTCGGCTTCGAGATCCGTGACGGGAAGTCGCCGCACTGGACCGGCTCGGCCAACTCACCGCGGACATTCGGTCATTTCGGCCAGACGGGCACGTTCCTCTGGGTGGATCCGGACCGGGCATTGTCGCTGGTCGTGCTGACCGATCGGGATTTCGACGAGTGGGCCAAGCCGCTGTGGCCCGCGCTCTCTGATGAAGTTCTGAGAGTGTACGGAGCCCACTAGCGCAACAGGGGCCCCACAAGGCACAATAAACACGCACGACACAACTGCATCCTCGGAAACACCAGGTCGTTGGGGAAGACGTCCCTCGTGGAGCCGAAGGAGTAGGTGATGCGTGCTTCGAACCAGTTCGCCGATGCGACGACTGGCGTGGTGTACATCCACGCCTCTCCCGCAGCGGTGTGCCCGCATGTCGAATGGGCCCTGTCGTCGACCCTGAACGCCAGGGCGAATCTGAAATGGACCCCACAACCGGCCATGCCGGGGCAGCTGCGCGCGGTGACCAACTGGATTGGTCCGGTCGGCACCGGCGCCCGCCTGGCGAATGCGTTGCGCTCGTGGTCGGTCCTGCGGTTCGAGGTCACCGAGGATCCCAGCGCCGGCGTGGACGGTCAGCGGTTCTGCCATACGCCGCAGCTGGGACTGTGGAACGGGGCGATGAGCGCCAACGGCGACATCATGGTCGGTGAGATGCGGCTGCGCTCCCTGATGGCCTCCGGCGCCGATACCCTGGCCGCCGAACTGGACTCTGTGCTGGGCACCGCGTGGGACGAGGCGCTCGAGCCCTACCGCGACGGCGGTGACGGTGGCGAGGTCAGCTGGCTGAGCCGGGGAGTCGGCTAGGCCCGTTCACGATCGATTCGGCGCGTTTCGCGATCGCCTGATCGGTGACGCGTGCGATGATTTCCGCTGTCCGCGTGGCCGAACTCGGGGTGCGTCACGCTGTTGGGGGTAGGTCATGTACGGGTGGATGTGTTCGGGTACCGCTGGTTCGGCAGTCGCTGGCGCGGTCATCCTCACGCTGGGGCTGGTGACTGCCCCGCCACCCGAGGCAGGCGTCGTCGTCGCCCGTCCCGAGGTGCGCGCGGTCCAACTCGCCGCCGTCAGCAGCGTGGACATCCGCACCGGTGTCGCGGTGGACAGGCCAGCCGCAGCGTTGCGGCCGGCAACCGCCGACGCCGCCTCGGTACCGACTCCCTGGGAGGTCGGCAGCGCCCTCTTGGCGGACAAATGGGTCAGAGCCGCACTGGCCATCGGGTTGACCCCGCTCTGGTACGTGGGATTCCCGGTGACGCTGCCGCTGAGCATCTTTGTCGCGGGCATCTTGTACGAGTACGGGAGCCCCACGCTGAACCCGCTCGTCACCAGCATCGTGATTTTCGCCGGGGTGCCGATATTTGCTGTCTACGCCAGCGTTGTACAGCTGTTGCCGGCTGCCTCCGCACCGGCCGCGGACCAGTCACCCCGGCGTCATTCGACGGACCCGTCGGTGGGGGATCACTCGCGCGCTGACAAACATCCCGGCGTCGCGGGTTCGCGGCGCGCCAGCGCCGCCAGCGTTCGCGCCCTGGCCACGGCCGATGTGACGATTGCCGGTGGTGCGCAAAGCGCCACCGGAAACCGTGCCGCCGCAAGGCGGGGACATGGTGACGGTGCGAGCGCCGCGCACGAGGTGAAGGGCAGCGGAACTGCCAAATCCGGCACCGGCCGGTCCGCTCGGGCTACCGGTAACCGGGGCCAGTCCAATTAGCCCGGGGCAACAATCACGCGCGTGGGGCCGACCGCCCGGAAGTTTGCCGGCTATTCGGCGAACCGTTAGGCCAAGACCGCGCGGACTACGGCTGATGCCGATATTGTTTGCGAGCGTCAATAATTCTCGCGAATAGCCGGTGCCCCGCGCACGATGCCGGCGCTGTGCCTGGAACGAGGTATTCGAATGTCTGCCGGAGGACGCTCCCGCCAAGGACAGCCGGCACGACAGGGGAGGAACCGGGCGGCGCGCCCGTTGCCGGTGGTGGCCTGGTTGCGTGCGGGGGCGGCGGTTGCCGGCATGGGTGCCGCGCTGACCGTCGGCTACGGAATCGCCACCGCCGCACCCGACGGTGATGCCAGCGGCACTGCAACAGCGGCGGTATCGACCGGGCCGGCCGGGCCGGCCGGGTCGGCCGCCGGCGCCAGTGGGCGCGGCAGTGCCGGGGGCCACGCCGCGCCGGCTCGCCGGACGCCGGCGTCGGCAGTGGCGGCTCAGGGTGTGGTGCGATCCGCGGCGGCGACCCTCAACGGCGGCAATCAGGGCACCGGGAACACCGGCAACGGTAGCCGCGGCAACGACAACGGGGGCAACGACAACACCGGGAACAACAACACCGGGTCGGGTAGCGGCAACACCGGGACCGGTAACTCGGGTAGTGGCAACCACGGGAACTACAACCCCGGCAGTGGGAACACCGGAAACAGCAACCGGGGCAACGGCAATCGGGGCAGTGGAAACGACGGTGACGGCAACCGCGGGGGCAGCAATCCCGGCAGCGGGAACACCGGCAATGCCAACGAGGGCAACGGAAACCACGGTAACTCCAACGTCGGCGACGGGAACACCGGCACCGGAAACTCGGGCTCGGGCAACCTGGGTAGCGGTAACGAGGGTGACGGGAATCTCGGCGGCGGCAATACCGGGGACGGCAACCTCGGTGACAACAACTCCGGCGATGGGAATCTCGGCGACGGTAATTCGGGCTCGGGAAACCTGGGCAACGCCAACACCGGGGACGGGAACAACGGCGATGACAACTCCGGGAGCGGCAACCTGGGTAGCGGTAACGAGGGTGACGGGAATCTCGGCGGCGGCAATACCGGGGACGGCAACCTCGGTGACAACAACTCCGGCGATGGGAATCTCGGCGACGGTAATTCGGGCTCGGGAAACCTGGGCAACGCCAACACCGGGGACGGGAACAACGGCGATGACAACTCCGGGAGCGGCAACCTGGGTAGCGGTAACGAGGGTGACGGGAATTTCGGGGACGGCAATACCGGGGACGGCAACCTCGGTGACAACAACTCGGGCGACGGCAACTTCGGCGACATCAACTCCGGCAGCGGCAATCTCGGAGATCTCAACGCGGGCAACGGGAACTTCGGTGACAACAACGAGGGTTCGGGCAATGTCGGCTCGACGAATACCGGCAGCGGGAATGTCGGCGACGACAACACCGGCAGCGGGAACTTCGGTGACAACAACGAGGGTTCGGGCAATGTCGGGGACGGCAACACCGGTAGCGGCAACATCGGAAACGCCAACGAGGCCAGCGGCAATAACGGAAACGCCAACACCGGTAGCGGTAACACCGGCAACGACAACGAGAGTCGTGGCAACACCGGCAACGGGAACACCGCCAGCGGTAACACCGGCGACGCCAACACCGGTAGCGGTAACACCGGCAATTCAAATCAGGGCCACGGCAACACCGGCGACGACAACTCCGGTGGGGGCAACGCCGGTGACGGCAACTCCGGTGGGGGCAACGCCGGTGACGGCAACACCGGCGGGGGCAACACCGGTGACAGCAACTCCGGCAACGGCAACACCGGTGACACCAACAGCGGCTGGGGGAACATCGGCAACGACAACATCGGCTGGGGCAACGTCGGCAACAACAATGTCGGGTTCGGCAACACCGGGAACAACAACGTCGGTATCGGCCTGGTCGGCGACAACCTGGTCGGCATCGGCGGCCTGAACTCGGGCTGGTTCAACCTGGGTCTCGGGAACGCCGGCAACTTCAACATCGGCTTCGGCAACTCCGGCGTCGGGAACATCGGTTTCGGCAACTCGGGCAACTACAACATCGGCTTCGGCAACTCCGGTGATGGAAACGTCGGCTTCTTCAATGCCGGCCTGGGAAACACGGGGTTCTGGAACTCGGGGAGTCTCAACGCCGGCTTCTGGAATTCCGGCGGGTACAACACGGGTCTGGGCAACTCGGGATCCACCAACACCGGGATCTATAACTCGGGCAGTGCCAACTTCGGCGACTACAACTCGGGCAGTACCAACTTCGGCAACTTCAACTCGGGCAGTACGAATACCGGCAGCTTCAACTCGGGCAGTACCAACACCGGAAACTTCAACGCCGGCGGCACGAACACGGGTTGGTTCAATGCCGGGGGCACGAATACCGGTGACTACAACGCCGGTGGTACCAATACGGGCAGTTACAACGCCGGTGGCACGAATACCGGTAGCTATAACGCCGGTGGTACGAATACCGGTAGCTATAACGCCGGTGGTACCAACACGGGCAGTTACAACGCGGGCGGTACGAATACCGGCGACTTCAACGCCGGCGGCACGAACACCGGCCGGTACAACGCGGGTAGCACGAATGCGGGTGCCTACAACTCGGGCAGCACCAACAGCGGTGCCTACAACTCCGGTGGCACGAATACCGGTGCCTACAACTCCGGTGGCACGAACACGGGTGCCTACAACTCGGGCGGCACGAACACCGGTCGGTACAACTCCGGTGGCACGAATACCGGCAGCTATAACTCGGGCGGTACGAATACCGGTGACTTCAACTCCGGCGGCACCAACACGGGCAGTTACAACTCGGGTGGCACCAACACCGGCGACGGGAACTCGGGCGCAACCAACACCGGCGACGCGAACTCGGGCAATACCAACACCGGAGACCGAAACTCCGGTAATACCAACACCGGTGACGAGAACTCGGGCGCAACCAACACCGGAAGCCAGAACTCGGGCGCAACCAACACCGGTGACGCCAACTCGGGAAAAACCAACACCGGCAGCTATAACTCAGGTGACACGAACACCGGTGACGGGAACTCGGGATTCACGAATACTGGCGATTACAACTCGGGTAGCACCAACACCGGAAACCAGAATTCGGGCTTCACCAACACCGGCAACGGCAACTCCGGTGACACCAACAGCCTGAGAAACACCGCTGCCGGCGACTACAACTCAGGCAATACCAATACCGGCAGTTACAACTCGGGCTTCACCAACACCGGCGACTACAACTCCGGCAAGACCAATACCGGTGACGACAACTCGGGTGACACCAACACGGGCAACGGCAACTCGGGTGACACCAACACCGGCAACGGTAACTCGGGTAACACCAACACCGGTGACCGCAACTCGGGTAACACGAACACCGGCAACGACAACTCGGGTAGTACCAACACCGGTGACCGCAACTCGGGTAACACGAACACCGGCAACGACAACTCGGGTAGTACCAACACCGGTGACCGCAACACCGGTGACACCAACACCGGCAACGACAACTCAGGCAACCTGAACACCGGGAACAACAACTCGGGCAACTTCAACGTCGGCGACAACAACACCGGCGACGGCTTCCCGGTTGCCAGCTCCGGATACGACAACTTCCCCAGCATCGGCACATCCGGCTACAACAACGGCGGTCTCGGGGGTGGAACTTCCGGCTACAACAACGGTGGTGTCGGTGGCGGAAACTCCGGCTATGGCAACAACGGTGTCGGTGGCGGAAACTCGGGCTCGAACAACGGTGGTTTCGGCAACGGCGGAAACTCGGGTTCTGACAATGGCGGTGTCGCCAACGGTGGGAACTCCGGTGACCACAACAACAGTCCGGGCGGCGGAAACTCCGGGTCCTTCAACAATGTTGTCGGTGGCGGAAATTCGGGAGATAACAACAGCGGCGCCCTCGGCGGCAACTCCGGATCGTCCAACAGCGGTCTGGGTGCCGGAAATTCGGGCGACCACAACGGTGGTGTCGGCGGTGGAAACGCGGGCAGCTCGAACACCGGAAGCCAGGGCAGCACTGGTATCGGCAACGGCGGCAGCGGCGGCAACTCGGGCTACGGCAACAGTGGCAGTGTTGGGCAGTCCGGCACCGGAAATAGCGGTGGCGCAGGAAATTCCGGTACCGGCAACAGCGGCGCGCTTGGGAACTCGGGCTCCGGCAATGCGGGCAGTGGCGGCAACTCCGGGTCCGACAACGCAGGCGCGGCTGGGCAGTCGGGCTCCAACAACCAAGGCGGGGCCGGGAGTTCGGGCTCCGGCAACAACGGGGCCGCGGGGAACTCCGGCTCCGGCAACAAGGGCAGCGCCGGCCAGTCCGGGACCGGGAACAACGGTGGAGGCGGGACCTCCGGGGAGAACAACAACGGCACCGCCGGGAACTCGGGCTCCAACAACAACGGCAGCGCCGGCCAGTCCGGGACCGGGAACAACGGCGGGGCCGGTACGTCGGGGACGAACAACAATGCGGCCAGCGGCAGTTCGGGCAGCAATAACTCCGCCAACGGGGGCGGTTCGGGTTCCGGCAACGCCGCCAGCGGCGGGAGCTCGGGCACCAACAACGTCGGCACCGCGGGCAGCTCGGGCGACGCCAACATCGGCGGCGGCAACGCCGGTGTCGGCAATGTCGGCTTCGGGAGTTCCGGTGACCGCAACGGTGGCGCCGGCAGCTCCGGCGCGGACAACCCCGGGGCGGGTAACTCCGGCAGTGGCAACATCGGGGCCGGCAGCTCCGGCACCACGAACCCCGGCGCGGGCAGCTCGGGGCGCTACAACGTCGGGCTCGGTAACTCCGGCACGCTCAACCCGGGCGCCGGTAACTCGGGCAACCTGAATTCCGGCGCCGGTAACTCGGGCTTCTTCAACATCTTTGCGGGTAACTCCGGATATCTGACCTTCGGCCTCGGTAACTCGGGCCTGCTCGACCCCGGCCCGGGAAATGCCGGCCTGCTCCTGATGGGGGCGGGGAACTCCGGCCTGCTGCTTCTCGGATTGGGGAATACGGGGCTGCTCAACATCGGTGCCGGAGTATCCGGGTTGCTGGACTTCGGTGTCGACAACTCCGGGGTGTTGAACCTCGGTACCCAGTTGTCGGGTATCGCCAACATCGGCGCCTACACGTCCGGCTTCCTGGACATCGGCTATCTGCCGCGCGGGCTCTATGCGGTCGACCAAATCTTCAAGCTGTTCGTTCCGTGACCATGGCCGGCTCCCGGCGCTGGCCGCCAGGATTGTTCAGCGGCTGGGTGCGATGAGTTCCTCAGCGACCCAGTGGGCTATGCCGGTCGGGTAGGGATCGGGCAGTCCGAGCACGAGGTGTTCGAAGCCGGCGCCGATCGCCCGGTCGATCGCCTCGCGAGTGGATGCGGGTCGGTCGTAGTCGACCTGGATGTGCATCGAGCGCACGATGCTGCCGGGGGCCCGGCCGAGTTCGTCGCAGTAGCGGTCCAGTAGGGCGCTGCGGGATCTGGCGTCCTCGATATCGCCGCCCGGGATGTTCCACAGGTCGGCGTGGCGCGCGGTGATGCGCAACAACCGGGCGGAACGGCCGCCGGTGATGATGGGCGGGTGCGGATTCTGGACAGGCTTCGGGTTGCCGAACGCACCGGTGACCCGGACATGATTGCCCGCGAAGTCGAACGATTCGTCCTCGATCCACAGCCGGCGGATCACGGTCAGCGCTTCGTCGAGGGCTTCCATGGAGTCCGCGAAGCCGTCGTAGGGCACGCCGTGGGCTTCGTATTCTCGCCGGGCGATCGGGTGACCGGGACGAGAGCCCGCGCCGATGCCGAAGTCGAGTCGGCCATTGGCAACGATGTCGACGGTGGTGGCGATCTTGGCGAGAATCGCCGGCGGTCGAAAGCGATTGCTCGTGACGAGAAGACCGATCCGCAGGCGATCGGTCTGGGCGGCCAATGCCGACAACAATGTCCAACCTTCGAAGATCGGCCCGTCGGGGTCCCCGAAGATCGGTAGCAGGTGATCGAAGAGCCACGCGTGCTCGATCTCGGCAATGGCATCGGCGTCCCGCCAAACGTCGAGGACGTCGGCATAGGTGACCTGCGACGGCGCGGTCATGATCCCGAATCGCGGTGATGTTGTATGTGACATCGAAACCCCTGGCCTTACACTTCACTGAAGCGGAACACTGTTCCGTGTAAACGTTACGGAACAGTGTTCCGCTTTGCAACGCGGGAGGTGTCGACTTTGCCCGAATCCGAGGCCGCGCCGCCTCGCAAGCGTTCGGACGCGCGCCGCAACGAGGAGAACCTGCTCGCGGCGGCGGCCGCGAGCTTCGTCGCTTCCGGCGTCGACGTGCCGGTGCGCGAGATCGCGGCCCGCGCAGGAGTCGGGGTGGGGACCATCTACCGGCACTTCCCGACCCGGGCTGACCTCCTGGTCGCGGTGTACCGGCACCAGGTCGAAGCGTGCGCCGAGGCCGGCCCGGCATTGCTCGAGCAGAAGAGTTCGCCCGTTGCGGCGCTGACGGATTGGATCGACCTCTTCATCGACTTCCTGGTCACCAAACACGGGCTTGCCGCCGCGCTGCGATCCGATGCGCCGACGTTCACAACCTTGCACGCCTACTTCCTGGATCGCCTGATGCCCGTGTGTGCGCAGCTGCTCGAAGCCGCGGTCGCCGCGGGTGAGATCGCCCCCGGCGTCGAGGCATACGAATTGATGCGCGGCATCGGCAATCTCTGCATCGGCGCCGAGGCGGATCCCGACTACGACGCCCGCCGATTGGTGGGGCTGATGATCACCGGCTTGCGGTCGTGATCGCCTAGCCTGAGGCCATGGTCCGCATCCACGTCGAGAAGACGATCCTCGCACCACCCAACGATGTCTTCACCTGGCTGGCCGACCCGACGAACCTCGAGGCGGCTCCGCTGATTCTCAGGGCGGGCTGGGCGGAGGATTCGCCGGCACCCAGCGGCCTGGGCGCGGTCCGAACCGGATTGGCGATCGGCCTGTGGTTCCGTGAGGAGATCACCGCCTACGACCCGCCGCACAGCTATACGTATCTGATCGTCAAATCGGTACCGGCATTCGACCACGAGGGCGGAACTCTGACGTTCACCCCGGATGGAGACGGCACCCATGTGGACTGGGTCAGCGCCTACACCCACCCGATTCGCGGCGGCGGCAAAGCGATGGAGGCGCTCACCGGACGGCTGCTGCCGTGGAGCTTCCGCGCAATTCTGAACGCTTGCGCGAAGGAACTGGAGCCCTAGGTAGCCTCCGGGACAATGATTTTCAACGCACCGGAAACCGCGGATATCTCGGCCGGTAGCGGGCACGCGAAGTCGCCGTCGGCGTAGGCGTTGATGCCGGGGGACTCGACGGTGACTGTTCGGGCCCTGGCGGTGCTGACCTGGGGGAGGTTCACGTGGGTGCCGTTGAAGACCGTCGGGAACAACCGGATCAGCCTGGTGCGCGACGACGCACCCACCATCGTGATGTCCAGCAGTCCGTCGGAGTGATCGGCCCCGGGACAGATCAACATTCCACCGCCGTAGCTGCGGGTGTTGCCGAACGCCGCGAGGGTGAGGTCGGTGACGATCTCCCGTTGCCCGTCGAGCACCATCCGAAACGGCAACGGCCGCAATTGATAGATCTCCGCGACCATCGCGACGTTGTAGCGCATCCGGCCGTGTGGCCAGCTCATCCGGTTCACGCGGTCGCTGACCAGTGAGTCGAATCCCGTCGCGGCCACCGTCCCGAACCAGGTGCTGGTGCCGTCGGCACCCTGTATGTGCCCGAGGTCGACGGTGTCGGTGTGTCCGGCGGCGATCACGTCGACGGCCGCGGCCGGATCGGATGTCGGCAGGCGGTACTCGCGGGCATGGTCGTTACCCGTGCCCGCGGGCACGATGCCCAGCGGAATGTCTTTGCCTGCCAGCGCCTGCAGGGCCAGGCGAATCACTCCGTCGCCGCCCACCACGACCAGCGCATCGGTCTCGCGGGTGAGCGCCTCATCGACCAGCTCGCGGGCATGGGCGGCGTCACGGCCGACGATCCCGGTCACGTCGATCCCGAGCTCCTGGAACCGCGCCACCGCCCGCTCCGCGGCATGCGGCGCGTTTCCGTGACCCGACATCGGGTTCGTCAGGACCGTGACATGGGAAATCATGGAATCAGCTTGCCGGGGTTCAGAATTCCCGCCGGGTCCACCGCCTGTTTGACGGCCGCCAACACCCTGACGCCCAGGTCGCCGACCTCCGCGTGCATCCATGGCCGGTGATCGGCCCCGACCGCGTGGTGGTGGGTGATGGTACCGCCGGTACGCGAAATTGCTTCGGATGCCGCTACTTTGGCTGCTCGCCACTGCGCGCTGACGTCTCCGCGCTGTCCCGCGACAACGGTGAAGTACAGCGACGCGCCAGTGGGATACACATGCGAAATGTGGCACATCACCAACGCCGGTGTACCGCTTTCGGAGAGCGAATTGGTCAGCGCCTCGGTGACCGCGGTTTTCAGTGGGGCCAGATTGGCCCAGGTCGTTGCCGTCTCCAGCGTCTCGCACAAGGCACCCGCCGCCAGCAGCGAATCCCGCAGATACGGTGCGTCGAAACGACCGTGCTCCCAGGCCCGCGCGGGGGCGTCGCCCAGCGACGTACCGCCCTGGGCCGCCATGACCGCGCGGGTCTCGGCGTGCCGGCTCTCGGTGTGCGCGGCGCTGCCCTCGAACAGGGTGATCGCCAGGCATCCGCCGGTGATGCTCTGCTCGCCGATGCTTCCGGTGGTCGCCAGGTTCACGCCGGTCTCGGCCTCGTCGGACAGCCGCAGCACGGTAGGCCCGGTGCCGATCTGGGTAACGGCGCGCAGTGCGGCAGCGCCGGTGGCGAAGTCGGGGAACGACCAGGCTTCGTAGCGTGTGGTCTCCGGAACCGGGTGCACCCGCAGACGGACCCGGGTGATGACACCGAAGACGCCTTCGGACCCGGAGAACAGCTCGCGCAGGTCGGGTCCGGCCGCGGTCTCTGGGGCTCGGCCGAGGTCCAGGACCCCGACCGGGGTCACCACGGTCAGACCCCGGATCATGTCGTTGAACCGGCCATACCCGGCGGAGTCCTGCCCGGACGAGCGGGTGGCCGCGTACCCGCCGATGGTGGCGAACCGGAAGCTCTGCGGGAAATGCCCCAGTGAGAAGCCGCGCTCACCCAGCAATCGCTCGGCGTCCGGGCCGGTGACGCCGGCGCCCAGCTCAGCCTGCATCGAGATCTCGTCGAGCGAGTGCAGTGCGTCGAGCCTGCGCAGGTCCACTGAGATGACGGCGGCGAATTCGCCGCGGATGGGGTCCAGGCCGCCGACCACGCTGGTGCCCCCGCCGAAGGGCACCACCGCGATGCCGTGCTGTGAGCAGTAGCGCAGTACGGTCGCGATCTCGTCCTCGTTGCCGGGAAGTAACACCGCGTCCGGCGCATCCTGGTGGGTTTGCTTGCGGCGCAACAGGTCCAAGGTGGACTTACCCCCCGCGTACAACAACCGGTCGCGATCGTCGGTCCGGATGTAGTCGGCGCCCACGAATTCGGCGAGCGCGTCCCGGTGTACCCCGTCCAGTGTCGACGGCCGCACCTGCACCTCGTCGATAGCCGGTGCCGGGATATCGCTGACCGTCACGCCGAGCGCCTGTTCGAGCAGTGCCTGGATCCCGTCGGAGAGGGGTTTGGCGGCATCCGGATCGCCCCACGCGTTCCAGGCCATCGGAGGAAGCAGGGTGCCGGTGTCATCGCTCATGCGTTACAGTATTACAGATGCTGTCAATCAGTAACGACGAATCGGTGGACATCGGCGACCGGATCATGGCCGCCGCCGCCAGCTGCGTCCGCGATTTCGGCGTCGAACGGGTCACCCTGGCCGAGATCGCGCGGCGCGCCGGCGTGAGCCGCCCGACGGTGTATCGCCGCTGGCCAGACACCCGCACCATCGTGGCCGCGCTGCTCACCGAGCGGATCACCGGCGCCTGGCGCGCCGTCGGCGTAACCGGTTCCGGCCGCACCGCGCTGGTCGAGCGGATCGTCGAGGTTGCCCGCCGGCTGCGCGACGACGACCTCATCACCTCGGTATTGCGGTCGGCCCCCGACCTGGCGATGGTGTACATCGCCGGACGCCTGGGCACCAGCCAGCAGATCCTGATCGACCTGTTCGTCGACGCACTGCGGGCCGCGCAGGCCGACGGCACCGTCCGGCCCGGTGATGCCCGCCAGATGTCGGCGATGGTGCTGCTGATCGGCCAGTCCGCGATTCAGTCCGCCCAGATCGTCGAACCCATCCTCGACGGCGAGGCGCTGAGCGCCGAGCTGTCCCGCGCCCTGAACGGATACCTCGCCCCATGAGTGATCTCACCGCCCTCACCGCCGCCCGGCGGGCCGCCGACCTCGCCGAGCTCGGTGACGACGGTCGTGTCGACGTCGTCGTCATCGGCGGCGGTATCACCGGGACCGGTATCGCCCTGGATGCGGCCAGCCGCGGCCTGTCGGTGCTGCTGGTCGAGAAGCACGACCTGGCCTTCGGCACCAGCCGGTGGAGTTCCAAGCTGGTCCACGGCGGCCTGCGCTATCTGGCCTCCGGCAATGTCGGCATCGCCCGGCGCAGCGCGGTCGAACGCGGCATCCTGATGACCCGCAACGCCCCGCATCTGGTGAGTGCGATGCCCCAGCTGGTTCCGCTGTTGGGATCGATGAGCCGCGCCCAACGGGCCTTGGTGCGGACCGGTTTCCTGGCAGGCGACGCGCTGCGGATGCTCGCGGGCACCCCGTCGTCGACGCTGCCGCGGTCCCGGCGCATCGGTGTTCCGCAGACCCTGGCGATGGTGTCCACCGTGCGCCGCGATGGGCTCGACGGCGGCCTGCTGGCCTATGACGGGCAGCTGATCGACGACGCCAGATTGGTTGTCGCCGTTGCCCGCACCGCGGCACAGCACGGCGCGCGGATCCTGACCCGGGTTTCGGCGGTGGCTGCCACCGGGACGTCGGTGCGGTTGGTCGACGAACTCACCGGCGAGTCGCTGGAGGTCGCGGCGCGCGCGGTGATCAACGCGACGGGGGTCTGGGCCGGCGCGGTGGATCCGGCGATCAGACTGCGGCCGAGCCGGGGAACGCATCTGGTGTTCGACGCCGCGGCCTTCGGCAATCCGACTGCCGCACTGACCATTCCGATCCCTGGCGAGATCAACCGCTTCGTGTTCGCGATGCCCGAACAGCTCGGCCGCGTCTACCTCGGGCTGACCGACGAAGACGCCCCGGGGCCGATTCCCGATGTGCCCGAACCGACCCCTGCCGAGACCCGCTTCCTGCTCGACACCGTCAACACCGCGCTGGGAACCGCGCTGTCGGTCACGGATGTCAAGGGCGCCTACGCGGGACTGCGGCCCCTGATCGAGACGGGGGAGGATCGGCGGGCAGGAGCGAAGCGACCCGGGGAGAAGCCGAGGACGTCGGACCTCTCCAGAGAACACGCCGTCATCGAATCGGCGTCCGGGGTCTTCAGCGTCGTCGGCGGCAAGCTCACCGAATATCGGTACATGGCCGAGGACGCCCTCGACCGGGCGCTGACGGCCCGGTCCATCAGCGCCCAGCCGTGCCGCACCCGCAATCTTCCTCTGGTGGGTGCGGCGGCCAATCCTGTTGCCACCCTGCGCACTACCACCCATCTGCCCAGTTCGCTGGTCGCCCGATACGGTGCCGAGGCCCCGAACGTCATCGCCTCGGCGCGATGCGATCGGCCGACCGACCCGGTGGCCGAGGGTATCGACGTCACTCGCGCGGAGTTCGAATTCGCCGTGACCCACGAGGGTGCGCTGACCGTCGGCGACATCGTCGATCGGCGCACCCGCATCGGGCTGGTCGACGCCGACCGGAGCCGGGCACTGGACGTCGCCGAGGATCTGTTGGCCCGCGCCTGAATTCAGTACCGAGCCGCACTGTGCAGTAGCGGGGGATAGACGGTGGACGGCTCACCATCGACGGTGGTTCCGGCGAACTGCAGCATCGAGCGTGTCGTCCCGTTCACGTCGGCCGGGTAGTTCAATGTCGGCGTCGACACCGTGTCGAGCCGGCACAGCTGTTCTGCTGTGAGCGTGACGTCGGCGGCGGCCAGGTTGTCCTCGAGATGAGACAGCCGCCGCGCCCCCAGGATCGGCACGACGGTGCCCTGCCGGGCGCGCAACCAGGCCAGCGCCACCGCGGCCGGGGAGGTGCCGATCTCGTCGGCGACAGCGGTGACCGCGTCGATGACGACGAACTCGTCATCGCTGGGCTGGCCGACGTACCCGGCGCGCAGCGAGTCGCCGACGGCGGCTCCACGCCGGTATTTGCCGGACAGGAATCCGTTCCTGAGCGGACTCCACGGCACCAGTGCCATGCCCTGATCCAGCGCCAACGGCGCCAACTCGCCCTCCACGGTGCGCGCCAGCAGCGAGTACTCCACCTGCAGCGCCACCAACGGCGTCCAGCCACGCAACACCGCCGTCGTCTGGGCCTGCGCGGTCACCCATCCCGGTGTGTTGGAGAACCCGATATAGCGGATGGTCCCGGCGCGCACCAGGTCGTCGAGGGTGCGCAAGGTCTCCTCGATGGGTGTGTTGCGGTCCCAGTTGTGCAGCCAGTATAGGTCGAGGTAGTCGGTCTGTAAGCGGCGCAACGTTTCTCGCAGCTGGGTGAGGATCGCGGTACGACCCGCGCCGCCCCCGTTGGGATCGCCGGGGTGCAGATTGGCGAAGAACTTCGAGGCCAGCACCACCCGGTCGCGACGGCCCGGGCGGGCGGCGAACCAGTCGCCGAGGATCTTTTCGGAGTGGCCGTTGGTGTAGAAGTTGGCGGTGTCGACGAAATTCCCGCCCTTGTCGAGATAGGTGTCGAGGATCCGCTCGGATTCCTCGACGCTGCAGCCGGCGCCGCCGGCATCCTCACCGAACGTCATGGCGCCTAGTGCGAACGGGCTGACCCGCAGGCCGGACCGACCCAGGGTGACGTAGTGATCGAGTGGCATGAATCGCTCCTTGATGGTCCTGTCTGACATCTCCATCGAACGTGAAATACCAGTTAATTGGTAGATCAACGGAAGCAAGCTCTTGCACAATCCGATCATCTTTGCTGAAATCCGGACATGACCATCTGCGCGAGCCGGCTGGCCGAGCTCCGTGCGTTGATCTCCGCCCACGCCAGAGCGGACCTGCAGACGTCGATCGATGGGCTGCTGCTGTCGGAGGTGACGGCCACCGCCTCGCCGGACTACTCACTGACCGAACCGCTGGTCGTGGTGATGGCTCAGGGCGGAAAGCGCCTGTTGCTCGGCGACGAGGTCTATGAATATCGCGCGGGGCAGTGCCTGGTCGTGACGGCTGACCTACCCGTCACCGGCCACTTCATCGACGCCGGCGACGGCGCACCGTCGTTGGGGATGGCACTGGTCCTGCGGCCAACGGTGGTGGCCGCACTGGTGTTGCAGGCTCCCGCGGCGCGCTGGGCCCGGGGGACTCCGCCGCCCCCGGCGATCTCGACCGCCGATGCCGGCGCCGAGCTGCTCGACGCGGTGATCCGGCTGCTGCGCCTGCTCGACAAGCCCTCGGACGCACCGATTCTGGCGCCGCTGATCGAGCGTGAGATCGTCTGGCGGCTGTTGACCGGGCCGCAGGGGGAGACCGTGCGCCAGATCGGCCTGGCCGACAGCAACCTGTCCTATGTCAGCCGGGCCATCGGCTGGATTCGGCAGAACTACGCCGCGCCGATGCGCATCGAGGAGCTGGCTCAGCTGGCCGGGATGAGCCCGTCGACCTTTCACCGGCACTTCCGCGCCGTTACCGCTATGAGCCCCTTGCAGTTCCAGAAACGCATTCGGCTTCAGGAAGCGCGCTCAATGCTCGTCGCGGAGCCCGGCGACATCGCGGGCGTCGGACATCGGGTTGGCTATGACAGCCCGTCGCAATTCACCCGCGAATACCGCCGGCTGTTCGGCGCGCCGCCAGGGCAGGACGCCATGCGCATCCGTGGCCACGCGCAAGGTCCGCAGCACGCGGTGATCTAACCCGCCGAGCAGTCGTAAAAGTCCCCGACACGCTGTGTGTTCGGGGACTTTTACGACTGCTCGCGCAGGAGAAGTTACAGCGGGATGTTCTTGTGCCGCCCGCGCCGGGCCGGGGCCTCGGCGAGCGCCT
Organism: Mycobacterium pinniadriaticum; assembly: GCF_026242045.1. GTDB lineage: Bacteria > Actinomycetota > Actinomycetes > Mycobacteriales > Mycobacteriaceae > Mycobacterium > Mycobacterium pinniadriaticum. The sequence continues at coordinate 13,684 of NZ_JAPJDO010000008.1, read as the reverse complement.
GGGTCAGCTTGCTGCGGGTGTGCGCCGGGTCGATCTTCTCGTCGACCACGCCGATCTCGACCGCACTGTCCACACCGCCGGCGATCCGCTCGTGCTCGGCGGCCAGCTCCTCGTGCAGTGCCTCGCGCTCGTGATCTTCGGCGGCCGCGAGCTTCTTCTTGTGCAGGATGCCGACGGCGGCCTTGGCGCCCATCACCGCGACCTCGGCGTCCGGCCAGGCGAACACCTTGGTGGCTCCCAGAGACCGCGAGTTCATCGCAATGTAGGCCCCGCCGTAGATCTTTCGGGTCACCAGCGTCACCCGGGGAACCGTCGCCTCGCCGAAGGCGTGCAACAGCTTGGCGCCGCGGCGCACCACCCCGCCCCATTCCTGGTCCACGCCGGGCAGGTAACCCGGCACGTCGACGACGACCACCAGCGGGATGCCGAAGGCATTGCACAGCCGCACGAAACGTGCCGACTTCTCGGCGCTTTCGGAGTTCAGGCAGCCGCCCAGGCGCAACGGGTTGTTGGCGATGACGCCGACGGTGCGGCCGGAAAGCCGGCCCAGGCCGACCACGATCGAGGGCGCCCACTTGGCCTGGAACTCCTCGAACGGCGTGTCCGCATCCAGGAGCGCCTCCACCAGCGGGTGCACATCGTAAGCGCGGCGAGCCGACGCCGGCAGCAGTGCATGCAGGTCGGAGTCACCGGCCTCGGCCTTGTCGCGGTCGAAATGCCCCTGCTGGGAGAACAATCCGACCAGTCGGCGACCCCGGGCGTAGGCGTCGAGTTCGTCGGTTGCCACGATGTGGCATACACCGGACTTCTTGTGGTGGGTGTCGGGACCGCCGAGGGAGGCCATGTCGACGTCCTCGCCGGTCACGCTGCGCACCACGTCGGGGCCGGTGACGAAAACGCGTCCCTCGGTCGCCATGATGACGATGTCGGTGAGGGCGGGGCCATAGGCCGCACCGCCGGCTGCGAAGCCGACCACGACGGAGATCTGCGGAATGTAGCCCGATGCCCGGATCATGGCCTCGAAGACCAGACCAACGGCGTGCAGCGCCTTCACGCCCTCGGCCAGCCGGGCGCCGCCGGAGTGCCAGATGCCCACGATCGGGCTCTGCTCGGCGATGGCGGTGTCATAGGCGTCGACGATGTGCTGGCAGCCCTCGACTCCCATCGCGCCGCCCATGACGGTGCCGTCGGTGCAGAAGGCGACGGTGCGCACCCCGTTGACGGTGCCGGAGGCGGCCAGCACACCGGAGCGGTCACGTTCGTGCAGCAGTTCGACACTGCCGTCGTCGAAGAACGTGGTCAACCGCAGCAGCGGGTCGCGAGGGTCGAGTGATTCGCCGACCGTCTCAGGGGCGATGGTCGTCATCTAAACCTCCTAGGTGCGCACTGGATATCAGTCGATACGTCAACACGCTTGTGTTTCAGTACTTTCCGAAGGCGATCGCGACGTTGTGACCACCGAATCCGAATGAGTTGTTGATCGCATACTGGTAGTTGCCTGGCCGGGGTTCGCCGGCCACCACGTCCAGATCGATCTCCGGATCGAGGTTGCGCAGGTTGAGCGTGGGCGGCACGATGCCGTCCCGCAGCGCCTGCACGGTGAGGATCGACTCCACGGCGCCGACGGCACCCACCGAGTGGCCCAACGCCGATTTGGGCGCGTAGACCGCCGGTCGGTGGCTGCCGAGCGCATTGTTGATCGCCTTACCCTCGGCGACGTCGCCCACCTGGGTGCCCGTCGCGTGGGCATTGATGTGATCGATGTCGGAGGGCTGCAAACCCGCGAGCTGGATCGCCCGGGTGATCGCATGACCCGCCTGTTCACCGTTGGGGTCGGGTGCCACCATGTGGTACCCGTCGGACGTCACCGAAGCGCCCATGATGCGGGCCAGGATGTCGGCTCCGCGGGCTTTGGCGTGTTCCTCGGTCTCGATGACCAGCAGTGCACCACCCTCGCCGAAGACGAATCCGTTGCGGTCCTTGTCGAACGGGCGGCAGGCACCGGCCGGGTCGTCGTTGGTGTTGGACAGCACGATTCTCATCTGGGCGAAGCCGGCGATCGGCACCGCCTCGATCCGGGTCTCGACACCACCGCAGATGGCCATGTCGGCTTCGCCGAGTACGATCTGCCGCCAGGCGTTCGCGATTGCCTCAGAACCGGACGCACATGCCGAGACCGAGGTGCACACCCCGGCTTTGGCGCCGCGTTCGAGTCCGACGACCGCGGCGGCGCCGTTGGGCATGTACATCTGCACCACCAGTGGCGATACTGCCCGCAGACCCCGTGCCCGCATGCCGTCATAGGCGAACACCAACTCCTCGGAGGAGCCCATGCCGGTGCCGATGGAAACCATCAGGCGGCGGGTGTCGACCTCCGGGGACCCGGCGTTCTGCCACACCCGTCGGCCGATCACGGTCGCCATCTTCTGCAGATAGGACATCCGGCGAAGCTCGACCTTGTTCAGCTCGCCGTCGAAATCCTCGAGGAGGTGCCCACCGATACGCACCGGCAGGTCGTACTCCTCGACGAACGGATCTTCGAGCTTACGGATCCCGGATTGCCCGTCGAGAAGCCTCTTCCAGGTGCTCTCGGCATCCGTTGCCAGGGCGGTCGTCATCGCGATACCGGTGACGACCACGTTGGGGAAGCCATTCCCCGTTGACAATTGAGTCAACCCTGCCATTGGTTCTTGCTGGTCCTTTCCCCCCTGGGAGTGCCCTCAGTAACGCCCGAACGCGAGCGCCACGTTGTGCCCTCCGAATCCGAATGAGTTGTTGATCGCGTACTGGTAATCCCCGTAGCGCGGTTCACCCGCAACGACGTCCAGATCGATTTCCGGATCGGGCGTCTCGTAGTTCAGTGTCGGCGGGATGACCCCGTCACGCAGCGCGAGCACCGTGAGTGCCGATTCCAGGGCGCCGACGGCGCCGATGGAGTGGCCCAGCGCCGACTTCGGCGCGTAGACCGCGGCCTGCTCGCATCCGGCGACCCGAAGCGCGTTGGCCTCGGCGGTATCACCGATCGGAGTGGCCGTTCCGTGCGCATTGACGTGCTGAATGTCCTTGGGGGACAAGCCAGCAGTCTCCATCGCCCGCTTCATCGCCTGGCCGGCCCGCAGGCCGTCCGGTGCCGGAGCCACCATGTGGAATGCGTCGGAGGTGATCCCGGCACCCAACAGCCGGGCCAGCGGTTTAGCGCCACGGGCCTTGGCGTGTTCCTCGGTCTCGATGATCATCATGGCGCCGGCCTCACCGAACACGAAGCCGTCCCGATCCTTGTCGAACGGGCGCGAGGCACCTGCCGGATCATCGTTGCGGGTCGACATGGCACGCATCATCGAGAACGCCGCGATCGGCAAGGCCTCGATCATGCCTTCGACACCGCCGACAACGGCGAAGTCCGCGTCACCCATGACGATATGGCGCCAACCGTGGGCGATGGCCTCCGACCCGGACGAGCACGCCGACACCGGGGTGATGACCCCGGCGCGGGCGCCCAGTTCCAGACCGGCGACCGCGGCCGCACCGTTGGGCATCACCATCTGAACGGCAAGTGGGGACACCTTGCGGATCCCGCCCTCGTTCATTGCGTCGTAGGTCTCGACGATCTTCTCGCCGCCACCCAGACCCGTGCCGATCACGACCGCGAAGCGGTCCGGGTCGACCTCGGGCGCACCCGAGTTCTCCCACAGCCGTCGGGCCAGCACCAGTGACATGCGTTGCACGTAGGAATTGCGGCGCAGCTCGATGCGGGTGAGGTGGCTGTCGATGTCCTCGACGAGGTGACCACCGATGCGGACCGGCAGGTCCCATTTGGTGACGAAGTCGTCGGTGAGCTCGCGGATGCCGCTCTCGCCGGCCAGCAGGCCCTTCCACGTGCTCTCGACGTCAGCGGCCAGAGCCGTGGTGGCCTCGACGGCGGTCACGACAACGCTAGGGAAACCGCCGTTAGCAGTGGAAGGCCTGGTCATTCCGCTGCGAACTTCTCGCGCAGGGCGGCAGCAGCCTCGGGGTTCTCTTCCTCGAGCTTCTGGATGTAGGAGACGACGTCACCCACGGTGCGCAGACCGGCGAGATCCTCGTCCGGGATCTTCACGCCGTACTTGTCCTCGGTCTGCACGGCGATCTCCACCATCGACAGCGAGTCGATGTCGAGGTCATCGACGAACGACTTCTCCGGGGTCACCTCGGAGGGCTCGATACCGGTGACCTCTTCGATGATCTCGGCGAGACCGGCGATGATTTCTTCCTGAGAGGCGGGCACAGTGGCTCCTTCGTAATTGGTTGTGTTACTTGGGTGAAACGCTTTTTATGTGGTTGTCCTGGACGTACGCCGGCTGGGTTAGAGCTCGGTGAGTCCGTCCAGGTCTGCGGGTGTCTTGACGGCGCGCGTCGGGACCCCCCGAAGTTCTCGTTTGGCGATTCCGGCCAGAGTTCCCGCGGGCGGGAACTCCACGATCGCGCAGCCCTCTGTGTTCTCAAAGAGCTGCCGCATGGTTTCGGTGCACAGATCCCAGCGCACCGGACGGGTCAACTGCGCGACCAGCTTCTCCATCGCGTCGGCCGCGGAAGCCACCGGCTGACCGTCGGCATTGCTGAGCAGGGTGGTGGTCGGCTCGCTGGTGGCGACCTCGGCGGCCGCGGCGGCATACCCGTCGAGCGCGGAGGCCATGTAATGGGTGTGGAAGGCTCCGGCGGTGGCCAGCTGGCGCACCCGGGCCTTCGCCGGCGGATCCTCGGCCAGTTTCTCCAGCGCGGCCACCGCTCCGGCGGCGACGATCTGGCCTGCGGCGTTGCGATTGGCGGGAACCAGGTCGAGACGTGCCAGCGCTTCCAGTACGTCGGCCTCGTCGCCGCCCAGGATCGCGGACATGCCGGTCGGTTCGACAGCGCAGGCCTTGGCCATCTCGGCGCCGCGCACGGCGGCCAGCTTCACCGCGTCGTCAGCGGAGATGACGCCGGCGATCGCGTAGGCCGCGATCTCGCCGACGGAGTGGCCGGCGACCACGGTCTTCTTACTCGAGCCAATCCCCGAGTCGCTGCGCTCCTGCCCGCCGGAAAGCAGACCGCGCTGGACCAACTCGGCGTTGGCGAGCAGCGTGGCCGCGACGACCAGGGGCTGGGTGACCGCGGTGTCGGTGATTTCGTCGGCGGTCGCCGTGGTGCCCAGCCCGGCCAGGTCCAGGCCGGCGATCTCCGACCAGGTTTTGATCTGATCGGCGGCGCCGGGAAGCTCGAGCCATTCGGCGAGCATTCCGGGCGTCTGCGACCCCTGGCCAGGAGCCAGCAGTGCGATCACGGGTTCTTGAGGCACTCATTAAGAAAACATTGTGAAACCGGATTTGCGCGGTGTAAGAGATTATGAACCTGGTCTTATGTTTTTGTGGAGACTCCACAAAAGTGCATGTGATGCGACTCCACCGATATCGTGCCGCGATCTACCTACGGCCTTAATTGGCCCCAGTGGAGCCGACCAGCGGGGGTGTGAGCTGTGCAACAGAACTGTTTGCCGTGGTGTGGAAGGGCGCCGGGTAACCGAGGCGACCCACGGTCGACGCCACTCGCAGCACATAGGCATCTCGCGGCAGCGTGGGATCGCGGCCGGTGAAATCGGCGATCCGCTTCAGCCGGTAGCGGACCGTATTTGGATGAACGAACAGTTTTCGTGCGCAAGCTTCGATCGCCCCGCCGCTGTCGAGGTAGGCGTCCAAAGTTTCGGTCAGCGCCGGCCCGGCATCGGCCAGCGGCCGCATGATCTCGGTGTGCAGCGCGGTGACCGCCGAGGTGTCGCCCAGCAGTGCGCGCTCGGGCAACAGTTCGCGGGCCAAGACCGGCCGCGGTGCGCCGGTCCAGCCGACGACGGCGTTCATCCCCGATATCGCCTCACTGGCACTGTGATAGGCCGCGGTGAGCATCGGGGCGGTCGGCCCGATCACCACCGGTTGATCGGCGAAGGCAGCCAGCAGGTCGTTGAAGAACCGGTCGGTGGGTGCCAATGGGCCGGAGATGATCCCGATCAGCCAGGTGCCGTGCACGTCGGCCAGGGCGGCCCGGCCGTGCCGTGCGGCGATCTCGCGAACGTCCTCGCCGGCGAGTTCCTCCCGGCCGGGCGGCGGGGTGCCGACGACCACGGTGGCCGGGGCGGTGGTGTCCCAGTTCAGCGCGGCGGCCCGGGACAGCAGTTCGGGTCCGGTGTCACCGCGGACGACGGCGTCGACGACGCTGGCCTCGATCCGGCTGTCCCAGGAGCCGCGGGCCTCGGCCGCGTCGGCATAGGAGGACGCCGCGGCGAAGGCCAGGTCTCGGCTGTAGCGCAGGATGCCGACGGACAGGGCGACCCGCTGCTGCTCGTTGCGGGCCAGTGCGGGCACGGCGGCTTCGAAGTACTCCATGCTGACCCGCACCATGTCGACGGTCTGGGCCAGCGCGATGTGACGGGTGAGCTCCTGCGGTACCAGTGCGAACGCTTCCGCGGTGTACCCGACGTTGCTGAGCGGGTTGCGCATCCACTCGGCGAAGTTGACCACCGCGGTCTGCAGCACCAATTGCACGCTGGCCCGCTGGGAGGCCTCCAGCTCGCCGAAGAACGGCAGGTGCTCGTGCATGGCCTGCACCGCCTGGGTGGCCAGCTGGCCGGAATACTGCTTGAGCCGGCGCAGCGTGGACTCCGGCACGTTCTCGAGCAGTTCCAGGGGAGAACGCGGCGAATCAAGAAGCGGGTTGTCGCTCACTCCTAAAATCTACGCCGGTTTTCTGGATGTTCCGCCAAATGTGCAGGCTCAGGCGCTGCCGGTGCCGGCACGGCGCATCGACCGTGGGCCTTGTCGGTGGATCCGCCCCTCGGATCGCACCGATAGCCCCCACGGTCGGCGAAGGCCGTCGGCTCAGGCGCTGCCGGTGTCGGCGTAGGAGATCTGCGCCGCCATCACATCGTCGATCTGGTACTCCCGGGCCGCGGCGATCGCCACCGACGGGTCGATCTCCCCGTCGCGGGCCAGCGCCTCGAGTACGGCCACCACCACCGACTCGGCGTCGGTGTTGAAGTAGCGGCGCGCTGCCGGCCGGGTGTCGGAGAAGCCGAACCCGTCGGTGCCCAGCGTGACGTACGTGTTGGGCACCCACGGCCGGATCTGCTCGGGTACCGCGCGCATCCAGTCCGACACCGCGACGGCCGGGCCGGCGGTCTCGCCGAGCACCTGCGTCACGTAGGGGACCCGGGCCGGATGGTCGGGGTGGCGCAGCAGCTCCTTCTCCACGGACACCCCGTCGCGGTTGAGCTCGCCCCAGCTGGTCACCGACCAGACGTCGGCGGCGACGTCCCAGCGCTCGGCCAGCAGATCGGCCGCCCGCAGCGCCTCGGGCATCGCCACCCCGGAGGACAGGATCTGCGCGACGTTCGTGCGCTTCTGCTCGGCCGCCCGATAACGGTAGATACCCCGCAACAGCCCCTCGGGGTCGAAATCGGCCGGTTCGGCCGGTTGCGCGTACGGCTCGTTGTAGATGGTGACGTAGAAGAAGATGTTCTCCGGGTTCTCGCCGTACATCCGCGACAACCCGCTTTCCACGATGTAGGCGATCTCGTAGGCGAACGCCGGGTCATAGGCGACGACCGCCGGGTTGGTCGAGGCCAGCAGCAGCGAGTGGCCGTCGGCGTGCTGCAGTCCCTCGCCGGTCAGCGTGGTGCGCCCGGCGGTCGCGCCGAGCACGAACCCGCGGGCCATCTGGTCACCGGCCGCCCAGAATCCGTCTCCGGTGCGCTGGAACCCGAACATCGAATAGAAGATGTAGATCGGGATCATCGGCTCGTTGTGCGTCGAGTAGGAGGTGCCCACGGCGGCGAACGACGCCGTCGACCCGGCCTCGTTGATGCCCTCGTGCAGGATCTGGCCGACTTCACTCTCCTTGTAGGCCAGCATCAGCTCGGCGTCGACGGCGGTGTAGAGCTGGCCGTTGCGGTTGTAGATCTTCAGGCTCGGGAACCACGAGTCCATGCCGAAGGTGCGCGCCTCGTCGGGAATGATGGGCACGATCCGCGGGCCAATGTTTTTGTCGCGCAACAGTTCCTTGAAGGTGCGCACCGTCGCCATCGTGGTGGCCACATGCTGGGCGCCGGACCCCTTCTTCAGCGGCTTGTAGATATCCCGCGACGGCAGCGTCAACACCTTGGACTTGGTGCGCCGCTCGGGCAGGAAGCCGCCCAGGGCGCGGCGCCGGTCGAGCAGGTAGCGGATCTCGGGCGCCTCCGGACCGGGATGGAAGTACGGCGGCAGGTAGGGGTCCTCCTCGAGCTGGGCGTCGCTGACCGGGATCCGGATGGCGTCGCGGAAGTCCTTGAGGTCGGCCAGTGCGAGTTTCTTCATCTGGTGGGTGGCGTTGCGGCCCTCGAAGTGTGACCCGAGCTGGTAACCCTTGATGGTCTTGGCCAGGATGACCGTCGGCTGGCCCTTGTGCTCCATGGCAGCCCGGTAGGCGGCGTAGACCTTGCGGTAGTCGTGCCCGCCGCGCTTGAGGTTCCAGATCTCGTTGTCGGTCATGTCGGCGACGAGGGCCTTGGTGCGCGGGTCGCGGCCGAAGAAGTGGTCGCGCACGTAGGCGCCGTCGTTGGCCTTGTAGGTCTGGTAGTCACCATCGGGTGTGGTGTTCATCAGGTTCACCAGCGCGCCGTCCTTGTCGGCGTGCAGCAGGGCATCCCACTCGCGGCCCCAGACCACCTTGATGACATTCCAGCCGGCGCCGCGGAAGAACGACTCCAGCTCCTGAATGATCTTGCCGTTGCCGCGCACCGGCCCGTCCAGGCGCTGCAGGTTGCAGTTCACCACGAAGGTGAGGTTGTCCAGCGCCTCGTTGGCGGCCACCTGGATGAGCCCGCGGCTTTCCGGCTCGTCCATCTCGCCGTCGCCGAGGAACGCCCACACGTGCTGGTCGGAGGTGTCTTTGATCCCGCGATCGTGCAGATAGTGGTTGAACCGGGCCTGGTAGATCGCGTTCATCGGACCCAGCCCCATCGACACCGTCGGGAACTCCCAGAAGTCGGGCATCAGTCGCGGGTGCGGGTAGGACGGCAGCCCACCGCCGGGATGGCTGTGCTCCTGGCGGAAGCCGTCGAGTTGATCGGCGGTGAGCCGGCCCTCGAGGAAGGCGCGGGCGTAGATACCGGGAGAGGCGTGGCCCTGGATGAACACCTGGTCGCCACCGCCCGGGTGCGCCTTGCCGCGGAAGAAGTGGTTGAAGCCGACCTCGTAGAGCGACGCTGAGGAGGCGTAGGTCGAGATGTGCCCGCCCACTCCGACGCCCGGGCGTTGCGCGCGGTGCACCATGATCGCGGCGTTCCACCGGATCCAGCGCCGGAAGCGGCGCTCGACGTCCTCGTCACCGGGGAACCACGGTTCCAACTCGGTCGGGATGGTGTTGACGTAGTCGGTCGAGGTCAGCGCGGGGATCGCGACGCGCTGTTCGCCGGCGCGCTCCAGCAGGCGCAGCATCAGATAGCGCGCGCGGGCGGGCCCCGAGCGGGCCAGAAGTTGGTCGAACGACTCCAGCCACTCCCCGGTTTCCTCGGCGTCGATGTCGGGCAGATACGACGCGACGCCGTCGCGGATCACCCGGACTCGATCGGATTCATTTGGGCTGCTTGAGTTTTGAGCCAGATCGTGGCGCGCGAACTCGGTGGTCAACTTCAGCTCCTTAGTAGCTGGCGCAGGTTTTGCGCCCTCTGCCTCCTATCGTGCCGCACTTGGGGCGATACCGACGAGTAGAGAAAGTCGGGGGACCGGTGAATTTCTTGCACTGCGCCGAGCGGGGCCGTCACCCGGTAATCTTCCGGGCTGTGCTGATCAGAACTGCCCGCGGGCTGCGGATCGGCGGTCTGCTGGTCGGCGGAGCCGCGGCGGTGATCGCCGGCGTGGTCGGCTGCACCACCGTCACCGGGGGCAAGCCCGGGGTCAACGCCGGCGACGCACCCGCATATCGGACCTCGGTGTCGGTGTCGCTCTCGGAGTCGGCGGCCTCGTCGAGCGCGCGGGAGTCCGAGCGGCAGGCGTTGCTGACCACGCAGGCCATGCACGACACCTGCGAGACCCTGTCCACCACCAGCGCCGACGCGATCGACGCCGTCAACGCCTATGTGAGTGCCTTCAACCAGGGCTCCGCCGACTTGGCGGCCACCGAGGGGCCGGCGGTGGATTCCCTGAACCAGAGCGCCGACGCCGTCGCCGCCAGCATCACCGAAGCCATCCCCGACGAGTTGAAGTCCGCGTTCCGGGACTGGGTCGACGGCGCCCACGCCACGGCCGAGGCGATCACCGGACATGCCGGGCCCGGCGAGTTCAACAACACCATCGAAAGCCTCAACGACACCAGGTCGAATGCGCTGAGCTTGTGCGACGCGACGTACTGATTCCCACCGCACGGCGAGTAATCGTCGCTGTCGTGCGACGATAGGCCTGACAGCCGACCCTGATTGAAGGAGGTTCCGACGGTGGTCGCGGAGGGTGGACCCCCGAGCTACGCCCAGAAGCTGGGTATCGATAAAGATCAGGTCGTGCAGGAACTGGGCTGGGACGAGGACACCGACGACGACATCCGTGCCGACGTCGAGGATGCCAGCGGTTCGGAAATGCTCGACGAGGATGCCGACGACGTCGTCGATGTGGTGCTGCTGTGGTGGCGTGACGGTGACGGTGACCTGGTGGACCGGCTGATGGACGCGATCGCGCCGCTGGCCGACGACGGCATCATCTGGGTGCTCACACCCAAGACCGGAAAGCCCGGCCACGTGCTGCCCGCGGAGATCGCCGAGTCGGCGCCTACCGCGGGCTTGATGCAGACCTCGTCGGCCAATCTGGGGGACTGGAGTGCGAGCCGATTGGTGCAGCCGAAATCGAAGGCGGCCGGGAGGCACTCGTGACGATGGGGGTCGGTTCAGTTGCCCCTGACTTCACGCTGAAGGACCAGAACGGTCAGCCCGTCACGCTCGGTGCCTTCCGCGGCGCCAAGAACGTGCTGCTGGTGTTCTTCCCGCTGGCGTTCACCGGGATCTGTCAGGGCGAGCTCGACGCGATTCGCGATCATCTGCTGGTCTATGAAAACGACGACACCGCCACGCTGGCGATCTCCGTCGGCCCGCCGCCGACGCACAAGGTCTGGGCGACGCAGAGCGGATTCCTGTTCCCGGTGCTCTCCGACTTCTGGCCGCACGGCGCGGTGGCACAGGCGTACGGGGTGTTCAACGCCGACGCCGGCGTTGCGAACCGCGGCACCTTCGTGATCGACCGCGCCGGCATCGTCCGGTTCGCCGAGTGCAAGCAGCCTGGCGAGGCGCGCGATCAGTCGCTGTGGACCCAGGCGTTGGCCGCGCTGGGCGCCTGACCAGGATTTCCCTGCACCGGCGCCAGCCGTGTAACCTGCCCGGGCACGGGCGCGTAGCTCAGTGGTAGAGCTCTGGTTTTACACACCAGCGGTCGGCGGTTCGATACCGTCCGCGCCCACCAACGTTGGGCCAGTTCAAGGCAATTTTGTGCGGCGACGGGGTGCCGGTCGGAAGCCCGATCGGGGGCTAGTGTCCCAAGAGCGTCCCAAGGCGCTGGTCGCGTCGGCGGAGACTCCAACCCAACCCGTGAGCCCATCGCTGTCGTTCGCGACGCGCCTCCACCGCGCCCTGGTCGCCGCTGCCGAGCCAGTGCCCTCGGCGATCTTCTCCCACGGCGATATGCCGTCGATGCACCGGCTCGAGGCACACCTCGGGCGACGCCGATGGCGAGGAGCTTCGACTGGCCACGTTCCACAGCCCCGAGAATTACTAGCAGAAGCTGGCCGCCACTCTGCCGATCGTACTTGGTGCTGGCGCCCGATCACCGCGCTCGCGGCACAGATGTTCGCCGGCAACGAGATCGGTCACGCCGACGTCTTGGCCGCTTGGCCGCCCTCGGCGTCACCGAAGGCGGGAGACCCCGCAGCCCACAGCTGGCGCTGATCGCCAGCGGTGCGACACGGGCCCGCGACCGTCGAAAAGAAAATTGACGGCGTAGGAGCCGTAGACAACCCGACCCGGGGATGAAACGGTCTAGCTACCTGGCCAACAACACGGGGGATTTTCTTGTCGGAGCGCGCGCGGCATTGCTGTCTTTTCCTGCGAAAAGCAGCGCGTCGTGACTGATCTCGGCGGCGGGGGTGTTGCGGCTTTCGGATTCAGCTATCAGTACCTGCAGACCGCTGACGTTCTTCTCAAGTTGCTGCGTGAGAACCCCGAGCTGATCTCTCGCGCGACGCTAGTGGTCGAGCCTCTTCACAAGAAAGCTGATGGCAAGGACGACGACGTAGTCGATTTCGCAATTGAGGTTGACAGCGAGGTGATGTACAGCGTTCAGGTGAAGTCCTCGTCGCAGCCTGACGATTATCCGCTCCAACCTGCTCCGGCACGCGATGCTTTGGAGAGGTTGGTCGCCTACCCGGCCTCGAACACACTCCTCTTGACTAATAAGCCGATTTCGCCGGGCTTACTCGACGAGGTCGAAGTCGCCGAGGAAAGCGCAGATTCAACGACCGCCTACACCTGGGCGAAAGGGCCGCAAAGGCAACCCGATGAGCAGGGGCGCAGCCGAGCATCGTCGTCGACTCTCGACAGCTAGTCGACATCCGCAACTCGATCGCCGAACTCGTTAGATTCTTTCGCGGCCAACGGAAACTACGCCAAGGCGTGGTCTCTGCCCGGCTTCTCGTTCCCATACTGCTCGACCACATATTCTCTGCTGCTGCGGGGCAACAGCCGAGCAGGATCAGCGCCCTCGACCTGCTTGAAATGCTGGCTATGCCGGATGCACGCATCGCCCACGTTGCTGGTGCGTTCGATTGGGGTGTCCCGATCACCAACATCCCTAACTACATGTCGACCGTGCCTCGACTCGACTACCTGGAACAAATTCAAGAGCACCTTGCCCCGAATGAAGAAGCGAGCACGCCATCCAGAGTTGTGATGGTTGGCCAAACCGGAAACGGCAAGACGGTCCTGGCGTCCGACTATTGCCACGTCGAAGCGGTTTCTTACGAGTTCATTTGCTGGATAGATTGTCGGGACATCGGTTTTATCGATGCCCAAGTCCGCAACCTCATTGCGCAACTGTCCCGAGGGGAAATTGAAGTCGAGCGTGATGCAGCCGCTGGGGCGATATTCGCTGGCGTACTTGGCCGCCGCAGCGGTCCGTGGCTGCTCGTCTTCGACGGAATTCAGAATCGCGAAGATATTGACGAGTACATCCCATCCATGGGTAATGGTTCGGTTCTCGTCACTTCTAACAACAGCTTGAACTGGTGGCCAAACACGCCAATCATTGAGGTTGGCGAAATGACGGAAGACGAGGCAGTGGATTGCTTCGCAAGTTACGCGGGACTGACCGCGCTCACTGAAATTCCCCACTGACGCTCATCGAAATTCCCCACCCGTGTGGCTCCGCCGAGAAGGGCGGGCCTCCCTCGATGCTGCTGCTGGTGTCTGACGCCAACAGCTCCAGTCGAAGGAGGCCCGCTTTCTCATGCTCACATGGGAGGACGATGTGGAAGTACATGCCCTACGTAAACGGGCTCTTCGCAGTTGAGGGTGTAGCGGTGGTCGGCGCGTCGTTGCCGGGATAGGGGTCGAGGTCTTCCGAGGATGGAGGTTCCTACGCCAGCCATCCGAAAGACCTCGACG